>NZ_VYKC01000001.1:0-253881 GCF_032424305.1 Pseudomonas sp. JV414
TCGTCGAGGCGATTCGTGCTCGGGTTGGTGATCACCCGGTGTATCTGACCTTCGACATCGATTGCCTCGGCCCGGCCTTTGCGCCGGGCACCGGAACGCCCGTGTGTGGTGGCTTGAGCACGGTGCAGGCGCTGGAGATTCTCGGCGGTTTGCGTGGGATCAATCTGGTGGGGATGGACGTGGTGGAAGTGGCGCCGGCCTACGACAGCGCGGACATCACCTCATTGGCAGCGGCGACATTGGCCATGGAGATGCTGTGTTTGTATGCGGCCAGGCATAAGGTCGATCGGTAACACACAAACCAATGTGGGAGCGGGCTTGCTCGCGAAAGCGGAGTATCAGCCAACAGAAATGTTGAATGTTAAGCCGCTTTCGCGAGCAAGCCCGCTCCCACATTTGATCTATGTCCGGCCATTGGAGCGAGGTGTTATCGCTCCTGCCAGTTTCTGACAACAGCCTCTGCTAAGCTCCGGCGACTTTTCAAAAAGAGCCTGCCGACCGTGTCGCGAACCAGCCGTCTACTGACTTTGTTACAAGTGCTGCGGGGCAAAAGTCGCCCGGTGACTGCCGCGACATTGGCCAGCGGGCTGGAGATTTCCGAGCGCACGCTGTACCGCGACATCGCGGAACTCACCGCGCTCGGCGCGCCGATCTTTGGCGAGGCGGGGATCGGCTATGTGTTGCGCAGTGGTCTGTTTCTGCCGCCCTTGATGCTCAATGCCGATGAAACCGAAGCCATTGTGCTCGGGTTGCGCTACGTGGATCAGCGTGGCGATGAGGTCTTGGGCAAAGCCGCGGCCGGTGCCCTGGCAAAAATCGCCGCGGTACTCGACCCCGCCGCCCAAGAGGCCTTGCGCAACCCGACAGTACTGCCCGGCCCACCGGGTTATGGCTATCCGCAAAATGCCGTGCCCTTGAATGTGTTTCGCCAAGCCATCCGCGATCAGGCCAAGCTGCACATCGACTACGCGGACGCCAACCAGGTGCCGAGTCAGCGGCTGATCTGGCCACTGGCCCTGGGTTTTCTCAACGAGGTGCGGATCATCGTCGCCTGGTGTGAATTGCGCAGTGCCTACCGCACGTTTCGCACCGACCGGATCTCGGCTGCCAGCGAGCAGGGTGAACGCTACCCGGGGCGGCGCAGCGACCTGTTGCGCACCTGGCGCAAGCAGATGCAACTCGACGAAGCAGGGCGTTTCACTCCTGACAAGAACTGACACAGGCTTGTTTTAGCATGGCTCCAGAATCAACTCACAAGGAGCCGTAAACATGTCCAATCCAGCCTCTTCACTGGCCCCCGCCATCGCTGCCTACATTGCTGCCGCCAATGCTCGCGACACGTCGAGGGTTGCCAGTTTTTTTGCTGAGGATGCCAACGTGTTCGATGAGGGGCAGCATCAGGTCGGCACGCAAGCCATCGCCCAATGGATGCAAGACACCGCACAACGTTATCAGCCAAGGGTCGAGGTGCTCGACGTTCAGCTGCGCACCGGCAAAGTGCTGGTGCACAACCTGATCTCCGGCACCTTTCCCGGCAGCCCGCTGGAACTGCGCTACATGTTCCGCCTCAATGAGCAGGGCAAGATTGCCAGGCTGGATATCTCGCTGTAACCCGGTGCTGTGTGGCGGTGCGAAACCTGTGGGAGCGGGCTTGTTGTGGCGAGGGGGCTTGCCCCCGTTCGGCTGCGAAGCAGTCGTAAAACCTGTACATGCGGTTTAACTTTGAAAATGCCGGGGGCGCTTCGCACCCCAACGGGGGCAAGCCCCCTCGCCACAAAAGCCCGCTCCCACATGGATTGTATTTGACTACTGGTATCAGGCTTCACCCGCAGTCCCAGAGACGTATACTGCCGCGCATGAATGTCGACTCTCCCTTAAGCGCCTGGCAACACGCCATCGAACAGAAGGGCTTCGTCCAGGACGAAGCCCAGGAACATGCCGTGTGGGCGCTGCAAAAATGCCATGAAGCCTTGCATGAAGGCCGTACACCCATTACTGGCGTGTACCTCTGGGGCCCGGTCGGGCGGGGCAAGACCTGGTTGATGGATCAGTTCTACCAAAACCTGCGCGTCCCGGCCCGGCGTCAGCACTTTCATCACTTCATGGGCTGGGTGCATCAGCGCTCCTTTCAATTGACCGGCACCGCCGACCCGTTGAAAGCGCTGGCCCGCGAACTGAGCCAGGAAGTGCGCGTGCTGTGTTTCGATGAACTGTTCGTCAACGACATCGGTGACGCCATCATTCTCGGGCGTTTGTTTCAGGTGATGTTCGAGCAGGGCGTGGTGGTGGTCTGTACCTCCAATCAGCCGCCGGATCAGCTGTACGCGGATGGCTTCAACCGTGACCGGTTCGTGCCGGCCATTAGGGCGATCAAGCAACACATGCAGGTGATTGCGGTGGATGGCGGGGAAGATCATCGTCTGCACCCTGGTGCCGCTCTGCAGCGTTATTGGGTGAACGTACCGGGTCAATCCGGCGCCTTGAGCGAAGTGTTCAAGGCCTTGACCGTCGGCCAGTCGCTGTCCAGCGATCCGGTCAAGATCGGCTACCGTTCGGTCAATGTGATGCGGGCCAGTCAAACCGTGCTCTGGTGCCGTTACGCCGAGCTCTGCGAGCAGCCGTTTGCCGCCATGGACTTCATGGCCCTGTGCGATACCTTCAGCGCTATTCTGTTGAGTGACGTGCCCAACCTCAGCGCGCAAAAACGCGAAGGGCGCATCGCCCGCGGCACTGAAGACGGTGTCGAGCGGGTAGTGGCGGGCGATCGCGAGTTGCCGCAGTTGTCGGTGCATGACGACGGCGTGCGCCGGTTCATCGCCTTGGTGGACGAATGCTACGACCGCAAAGTGCCGCTGTACCTCGAAGCGCAGGTGCCGATGGAGGCGCTGTACACCGAGGGCTATCTTGCGTTTCCGTTCCGTCGCACCCTTAGTCGTCTGCAGGAAATGCAGCTACAACGTTTCGCCGAGGCTTGATATCCGGGAGGAGCGAACATGAATCAGCCCTTGTCCCACCATTTGCTGACCATGGCCTATCAGAACGCCTGGGCCAATCATCGACTGGCCAAGGCCTGGCTTCAGCTAAGCCCGGCCGAGCTGGCGGCGCCGCGAGTCAGTTTCTTTCCCAGCCTCAGCGCGACCCTCAACCACATCCTGACCTGCGACTGGTTCTATGTGGATGCACTGGAGCGGGAGTTGCGCGGTGACGAACCGCATCCAGATTGCTACGTGTTTTTCAACGAAGACGAGCCGTTCACCCACGGCGCCGACCTCAAGCGCGAGCAAGCCCTGGTGGACCGCCGACTGATCGCGTACTGCGAGCAACTGCGCGATGCAGACCTCGGACGGCTCGTGACCATCGCGCGCGACACCCCGCAACATGACAGCCGTTTGCGCATGCTGTCCCATTTGTTCGAGCATCAGATTCATCATCGCGGGCAGGTGCACGCGATGCTCAGTGGCACCTCGGTCACGCCGCCGCAACTGGACGAGTTTTTTTGTGCCGGTGAGGCAGAGTTGAGGGCCGAGGATTTTGCTGAGTTGGGGTGGACCGAGGCATTGATCTGGGGCGTTTGAGAAGGAACGATCACAACAGGATCTGGTTGTCGGCACCCCGGCACTCGCGATAAGGTCGCTGGACCTTTCAGTGCGCAAGAGGCGAACTGGGGCAACTTGTGTGATTGAGGGTGGAAATGGAATCCGCAGAAATTCTTGTGCTTCAGGCCAGCTACACCAACCCGGTGCATGCCGAGGCGATTGGCCTGGTGTTGAACCACTACGCCGAAGACCCGATGGGCGGCGGTCACCCGTTACCCGCCGATAGGCTGCAACAATTGCCGGGGGAACTGGCCAAACGTCCTCATGCCTTCAGCGTACTGGCGTTTGTTGGCGGTGAGCCGGCAGGGCTGGTCAACTGCTTTGAAGGTTTTTCGACCTTCGCCTGCCGGCCGCTGGTCAACGTGCACGATGTGGCAGTGGTGTCGAAGTTTCGCGGGTTGGGGCTGAGTCAGAAGATGCTGCACAAAGTCGAGGACATCGCACGCCAGCGCGGCTGCTGCAAAATCACCCTGGAAGTACTGGAAGGCAATGCGGTGGCTCAGGCGGCTTATGGCAAATTCGGTTTTGCGCCAGGCATGTTCGACCCGGCGCACGGGCGGATGCTGTTCTGGACCAAGCCGCTTTAATTCGCGATCCACAATCTTTTGGGAGCGGGCTTGTGTGGCGAGGGGGCTTGCCCCCGTTCGGCTGCGAAGCAGTCGTAAATCCTTTACATGCGGTTTAACTTTGAAATGCCGGGGGGGCGCTTCGCACCCCAACGGGGGCAAGCCCGCTCGCCACAGTACTCCTCGCCACACAAGCCCGCTCCCACAGGATCCGCGCCAAAACTACTGCTGAACGACTTCCGGCATGATACGCGCGCCCTTGGGTTTCATCAGGCTGAAGTCAATCAACGGCCGCTGCTGACGCTCATAAGGGTTGCCGATCATCAATGGTCGAGGCTTGAAGCTGTCGCTAACCAGGCTTTTACTGCGGTCCAGTTCATCGAAACTCAAGCCGGCCAGATCCGCCCAAGTGTGAATCAGTTGCGAACTGCTGTACGGCCGGCCCAGATCACCGGCAAAACTCCAGTCATGGGTTTCGCGCCATTTCGGTGAAGCCCAGGCCATGAACGGAATGGTGTACATCGGCGCCGTCGGTTTGCTCTCGTTACGGCCCAGGGTTTTATGGCCCGGGGAGTCGAAGACGTCTTCGCCGTGGTCGGAGAGGTAGAGCAAGAAGCCGTTCGGATCAGTCTTGGCGTAGTCCTTGATCAGGCTCGATACCACGAAGTCGTTGTAAAGCACTGCGTTGTCATAGCTGTTGTACGTCGGCACCTGATCGTCACGCACGCCGTCCGGAACACCTTTGCGGTCGGTGAACTTGTTGAACGTCGACGGGTAACGGTACTGGTAGCTCATGTGCGTGCCGAGCAAATGCACAACGATCAGCTTGCGCGGCGCCGCGTCAGCCAAAGCCTTGTTGAACGGCTCGATCACATCGCCGTCGTACTGGGCGGCATTCTGGTTGCGGTTGTTGTTCAGGTACACCTGCTCGTCGGCCTGCTGGGAGAAGGTCGTGAGCATGGTGTTGCGCTTGGTCATGGTCTGCTGGTTGGTGATCCAGAAGGTCTTGTAACCCGCCTGTTTCATCATGCTGACCAGTGACGGTGTCGTCAGGTAGCGGTCCGGGTTTTCTTCGTCGGCGAAGGTCAGTACCTGCTGCAACGCTTCGATGGTGTAGGGGCGCGGCGTAATGACGTTATCGAAAACCGCCAGTTGGTCCTTGAGCTTGTCCAGTTCCGGCGTGGTTTCCCGAGGGTAGCCGTACAGGCTCATGCGCTGACGATTGGTAGATTCGCCGATCACCAGCACCAGGGTTGCCGGCTGATTGGCCATCGAATCAGTGAGGTTCTTGAGCGGTGGGATCTTGCTGGCGCTGTCGAGCATGTCTTGCATGCCAGCCAGGGTATTGAGGTAACGGTGATAGGCCACGGCCATCTGCCACGGCACCGCGGGCTCGATGCGGGTTTCGAATTTCTCGAAGCCGCCCGCCAGGCTGCCGGTGCGCACGGTCTGCTTGATCATCGGGTAACCGATCACCGCCACCAGAATGGCTGTCGCTGCAATCAGCGCCTGGCCGCGTGGCAGGTACACCGGACGCAAGCGGGTCCAAAGGAAATACGCGAACGCGGTATGGGCGAGGAATGCCGCCACCATCCACCAGGCAAAATACTGGGTCATGTACTCGCCGGCTTCAGACACGTTCGACTCGAACATGATGAAGATGACGCTCTGGGAAAACTCCTGCTGATAGATGAAGAAATAGCCGAGGCTGGCCATCGAACAGGCCCACAGCACCACACCGATCAGCGCGGCCATCACACGTGTTTGCCTAGGGAATAGCAGCATCGGCGCCAGCCAGATGGCGCTCATCACAAAAGCCTGGCGGAACCCGGTAAAACCGGAGGTGCCCGTCAGCTGAATCAACAGTTGGGTAATGCCGGAAAAATACCAGAAGAACAGAAATAACCAGAGAAATCCTGCCCAATCAAAACCTTTCGCAGACGTTTTGCTGCGTTTAAACAAAGCCATTCACCACTCCAGCCTGATAATTACTTCGGCCGTCAGCACTCTCCCTGTCGCAGACGAACGAACGCCGCGCGGATACCGAGCGGCCACAATGAGCCGGAGTATCGACAAGAAGGTGTGAAAACTTTGTGAGTTGCCAGAGCTGGCAGGCTTGCAGCGAGTCGGAAACAGCGGTGGCTGCTTCCGAGTCAAACGAGGGGGTCAGGCGTGGGGAGCACGTTGGGTGACAGGCCAGGGCTGAACCTGATCGCCTTGGGTCAGCAGCCGCAATTGCGCGATTTCCCGCTTCAACTGGTCATGCTCGTCTTTCAACTGGCGCAGTTCATCGCGACGGATCGTGACGTAAAGGGTTTGTGCTGGCAGTGCTGTGGTGCCCATTGCTCACCTCGCAAATGGCTGTCTCAACTGTAAGTCCGCTCCCGAAATCGGGTGCTCACTTACTATCGGCGCCAATTTTGATTTCTTTTACCCCTGAAGGGAACTTTTTTATTTTTCATGGTCGTTGTGTCTTCGGGACGATTCCCGACGTTATCAGTCTGGATCGGGCACAATGCCCGGAAACTATGTGCCAGCGCTCTGGACTAACCCTCAATAGTCGCGTTGGGCTATAACCTTTGACACACTTTATTTGTAGTAGGGAGCATCAGTACATGCAACTCGGGATTATTGGACTGGGCCGCATGGGCGGCAATATTGCGCGGCGCCTGATGCTCAACGGACACACCACCGTTGTTTACGACCGCAATAGCGCCTTTGTCGACACCCTGGCTGAGGAAGGCGCCACCGGTGTTGCCGACTTGCCAGCTCTGGTCGCTGGCCTGGCCAAACCACGCGCGGTATGGGTCATGCTGCCCGCCGGCGCACCGACCGAAGACACCATCGACACCCTGAGCACCTTGCTTGAAGCTGGCGATACCATCATCGACGGCGGCAACACCTTCTATAAGGATGACATCCGCCGGGCCAAAACCTTGTCGGAAAAAGGCCTGCACTACATTGACGTCGGCACCTCCGGTGGCGTCTGGGGCCTGGAACGTGGCTACTGCATGATGATCGGCGGCGATGCCGAGACCGTTAAGCGCCTCGACCCGCTGTTCGAATCCCTCGCCCCGGGCATGGGCGACATCCCGCGCACCAAGGATCGCCAGTCCGATGACGATCGCGCCGAGCGCGGTTACATCCACGCAGGCCCGGCCGGTTCTGGCCACTTCGTGAAAATGATCCACAACGGCATCGAATACGGAATGATGCAGGCCTTCGCTGAAGGCTTCGACATCCTCAAAACCAAGGCCAGCACCAATCTGCCGGAAGATCAGCGCTTTGACCTGAACGTCGCCGACATCGCCGAAGTCTGGCGTCGTGGCAGCGTAGTGTCGTCCTGGCTGCTCGACCTGACCGCCGACGCCCTGGCCAGCGACCCGAAACTCGACGGTTATTCTGGTTCGGTGGCTGACAGTGGTGAAGGTCGCTGGACCATCGAAGCGGCCATGGAGCAATCGGTGCCGGTACCGGTGCTGTCGAACTCGCTGTTCTCGCGCTACCGTTCGCGCGGGCAAGGCACCTTTGGCGACAAGATTCTCTCTGCCCAGCGCTTCGGCTTCGGCGGCCACGTGGAGACCCCGAAAAAATGACCCATGTGATCCGCAGGAAATCCAAGGCAGAACCCGCACCGCCCACTACGCTGTTTCTGTTCGGTGCCCATGGTGATCTGGTCAAGCGCCTGCTGATGCCGGCGCTGTACAACCTGAGTCGCGACGGTTTGCTGGGGAATGGACTGCGGATCATCGGCGTTGATCACAACGCCATCAGTGACGAAGCCTTCGCCAAAAAACTCGAAGATTTCATTCGGGCGGAAGTGGCGACCAAGGTCGGCAAGGGCGATCAAGCCCTTGATCCGGCGTTGTGGGCCAAACTGGCCAAGCACATCAGCTACGTCCAGGGCGACTTCCTTGACGAACGCACCTACGAAGCGCTGGCGGCGAAAATCGACGCCAGCGGCACTGGCAATGCGATTTTCTACCTGGCCACCGCACCGCGCTTTTTCAGCGAAGTGGTGCGGCGTCTCGGCGCTGCCGGATTGCTGCAAGAAACCCCTGAAGCGTTCAGAAGGGTGGTGATCGAAAAACCTTTCGGCTCCGACTTGCACACCGCCGAAGCCTTGAATGCGTGCTTGCTCAAAGTGATGACGGAAAAGCAGATCTACCGGATCGATCACTATCTGGGCAAGGAAACCGTGCAGAACATTCTGGTCAGCCGGTTCTCCAACAGCCTGTTCGAAGCCTTCTGGAACAACCATTACATCGACCACGTGCAAATCACCGCCGCCGAAACCGTCGGCGTGGAAACCCGTGGCAGTTTTTATGAAGTCACCGGCGCCCTGCGGGACATGGTGCCCAATCACCTGTTCCAATTATTGGCGATGGTGGCCATGGAACCACCGGCCGCTTTCGGCGCCGATGCGGTACGCGGCGAAAAAGCCAAAGTCGTCGGCGCGATCCGCCCCTGGACGACCGAGGAAGCGCGAGCCAACTCGGTGCGCGGCCAATACACCGCCGGCGAGATGGGTGGCGAGCCGCTGCCCGGTTATCGCCAGGAAGCCAACGTGGTGCCCGACAGCACGACCGAAACCTATGTCGCGCTCAAAGTCATGATCGACAACTGGCGCTGGGTCGGCGTGCCGTTCTACCTGCGCACCGGCAAGCGCATGAGCGCGCGCGACACCGAGATCGTCATTTGCTTCAAACCGGCGCCGTACGCGCAGTTCCGCGACACCGAAGTCGATGAGTTACAGCCGACCTATCTGAGGATCCAGATTCAGCCCAACGAAGGCATGTGGTTCGACCTGCTGGCCAAGCGGCCGGGGCCGGCGTTGAACATGGCCAATATCGAGCTGGGTTTTGCCTACAAGGATTTCTTTGAAATGCAGCCGTCCACTGGCTATGAAACCTTGATCTACGACTGCCTGACCGGCGATCAGACGCTGTTCCAGCGTGCCGACAATATCGAGAACGGCTGGCGCGCCGTGCAGCCATTCCTCGACGCCTGGGAGCAGGACGCAACCCTGCAGAGCTATGCGGCTGGCGAAGACGGACCCCAGACTGCTGACGAGCTGCTGACCCGCGATGGTCGCGTTTGGCACAGCGTCGGTGAGTGACGTAACGCAACAACCCATCCGTTTTCTGCTCAGTGACATGGACGGCACGTTACTGCTCCCTGATCACAGCCTCAGTCAGCGCACGATCGAGGCTGTCCGCGCCTTGCGCGAGGCCGGCGTACTGTTCAGCCTGGCCACCGGGCGTCCGCCCAAAGCCATGTTGCAGCAGATCGAAGCCCTGGGTGTCGATCTGCCGACGGCGGCCTTTAATGGCGGCACCATCGTCAACCCGGATGGCAGTTTGCTGGTTGCGCATTATTTGCCGGCCACGGCAGCGCTGACGGCGCTGACGCTGTTCGCCGATCAGCCGGACATTGAGGTTTGGGTATTCAGTGGCGGCGATTGGCTGTTGAAGGATCCGTACGGCCCGATGGTTCCGCGAGAGCAGCACGGCCTGGGTTATCCGCCGGTGGTGGTCGAAAGTTTTGAGCCTTACCTGGCACGTATCGACAAAATCGTCGCCGCCAGCAACAACGCCGAACTGTTGATCGAACTGGAAGCGCAGTTGCTGCCCAAGGTCGAAGGGCAGGCGCAGGTTTCGCGTTCACAACCGATCTATCTGGATGTGACGGCGATGCTGGCCAACAAGGGCGAGGCATTGGCGACACTGGCCGAGTTTCTCGGGGTGCCGCTGGAACAGACCGCTGCCATGGGTGATGGCGGCAACGACCCTGCGATGTTTCACCGGGCCGGGTTGTCGATCGCCATGGGGCAGGCGGAAGAGGCGGTGAAGCGTCAGGCCAAGGTGGTGACCGGGGCCAATACCGAAGACGGCGCGGCCCAGGCGATTGAGCGATACATCCTCAAACACTGAATACATAATCGACTGTAGGAGCTGTCGAGTGAAACGAGGCTGCGATCTTTTGATTTTGATTTTTTAAGATCAAAAGATCGCAGCCTCGTTTCACTCGACAGCTCCTACAGTGAGTATTGCGCTGTTACAGCCAGTAACTCACCGCATACCAGCCCAACACGCCCATCACCACCGTGTAAGGCAGCGCCATCCACACCATCCGCCCGTACGACAGGCGAATCAGCGGTGCAATCGCCGAGGTCAGCAGGAACAGGAACGCCGCCTGACCATTGGGCGTTGCCACGCTCGGCAGGTTAGTGCCGGTATTGATCGCAATCGCCAGGGTTTCAAACTGTTCGCGGCTCATGTGGCCGGAGAGGAACGCCTGCTTCACTTCGGTGATGTAAATGGTCGCCACGAACACATTGTCGCTAATGGCCGACAGCAAGCCATTGGCAATAAACAACATGCCCGGCTGTTGATCTGCCGGCAGCGCCAGCACCCACTGGATCAGCGGCGCGAACAGTTGCTGATCCTGAATCACCGCCACCACTGCGAAAAACACCACAAGCAATGACGTGAAGGGCATGGCGTCCTTGAAGGCATTGCCGAGACGGTGTTCGTCGGTAATGCCCGTGAACGCGGTGATCAGCACGATTACCATCAAACCGATCAGGCCGACTTCGGCGATGTGAAACCCCAGCGAGGCAATCAGAATCAGCGCCGCCGCCCCTTGCACCATCAATGCGGCGCGCTGACGTGCAGTGCGTGCGGCGTTGTCTTCGGCGGCGTAGTTGGCCAGCACCGCACGCACGTTGTCCGGCAGCAGCGTGCCATAGCC
The DNA here is from genome assembly GCF_032424305.1 of Pseudomonas sp. JV414. Classification (NCBI taxonomy): domain Bacteria; kingdom Pseudomonadati; phylum Pseudomonadota; class Gammaproteobacteria; order Pseudomonadales; family Pseudomonadaceae; genus Pseudomonas; species Pseudomonas sp. JV414. The sequence goes on from NZ_VYKC01000001.1 coordinate 10,916, forward strand.
GAACCAGCGCAGTTTCTCCAGCAGCACACAGGTCACCAGACCAGCTGCCAGTACCGGCAACGACACCGGGGCGACTTTCAGAAAGAATTCGGCGAAGTGCCAACCCATTTCATGGCCGATCAGCAGGTTTTGCGGCTCGCCAACCAGTGTGCACACACCGCCCAACGCCGTGCCCACAGCGCCGTGCATCAGCAGGCTGCGCAGGAAAGCGCGGAACTGTTCCAGGTCGGCATGGTGGAGTGTAGGCAAGTGCCGGTCATCGCTGATTTCGCTGTCCTGGCGCGGATCGGTGCCCGAGGCGACTCGGTGGTACACCGAATAGAACCCCACGGATGCACTGATAATCACTGCCGTCACGGTCAGCGCATCGAGAAAGGCCGACAGAAACGCTGACAGAAAACAGAACATCAACGCCAGCAGGGCCTTGGAGCGAACCCCCAACAGCAAACGCGAGAACAGAAACAGCAACAGGTCTTTCATGAAGTAGATGCCTGCCACCATAAACATCAGTAGCAGGATCACCGGGAAGTTATGCACCAACTCGTCGTAGAGCGCCTGGGGCGTGGTCATTTTCAGCAGCAGCGCTTCGACCAGTAGCAAGCCGCCGGGCATCAGCGGATAACACTTGAGCGCCATGGCCAAGGTGAAGATGAACTCCAGCACCAACAGCCAGCCGGCCGCCACCGGACCGACCGTCCATAACACCAGAGCGTTGAGAATCAGAAAGCCGACAATGCTCGCCTTGTACCAACGAGGTGAGTGCCCGAGAAAGTTGTGCGCGAAAGCCTGGGCCATTGAACCGGACATCGGCTACTCCTTGTATTAAGAAGCGCGCAACTTGCCGTAAGAACAACAGAAGATCAAGTGCAGGAAATGACGTTGGCCTAACACTGATAACGCGCGACGATTGCGCGGCAGTTTCCGTCCAGTGAATAGCCACCTATGACAATGCAGCCGTCGGCCTGAATGGCCAATGAAGTAGCGGTATGCGAACCGCGACCCAGGCGTGTGCGACACCAGCCGATGCCCTTGGCAAAACTGCGATCCAGCTGCCCACTGGGTAAATATCGGGCAAAAATGAAATCGGCTTCGATCCCGCCGACCATCGATCCAACTGTTAGCACACGTCCGTCCGGTTGAGTCTTGGCGGCGGTCCAGCAGCAACTGCTGCGGCCGACGCCTAATAGCTTTGGCTGACCACCGTTGCAATGAGTATCGGGTCGGCCATTACTGTGAACTTTCAGGGACAGGCAGAGCATCGGGTCGCGACTGCTGCCAAAACAATGCAAGTCACCATTTTCATGCTGGACGATCTGGTTGATCTGAGCGCTGTGCTCCCGTGCCTTGAAGGACATGAAACCATCCACGGCGAAGCTGTCATCCAGTCGGCCGTCCGGGTGGTAGCGCGCCAGCAGACCTTCCTCGGGAAAATTGATTGATCCACTCACCAGGATCCGGCCATCGCGTTGCACCATCAGGCTGCTGAGCCAGGTGTTCATCAACAAGTGTCGGACCATGACGAAACCGCGACCGTTGAAGCTGTCGTCCAGCGAGCCGTCGGCGTTGAGTCGTATCAGCATGCCGACGTGATCGGTCTGTTCGAAGTAATGATTGGCCAGCAGCAGGATTCGACCGTCGTCCTGTACATAGACATCACAGGCTTCGGTGCTCGGCACGCCGGGCGGTAACCAGGCGTCGCGAGCGCCCCGGGAAAGATTTCCCGGCAGGTGCACCACGCAACGTCCATTGTCGCCGAAACCCTGGACCGGGCAGCCTTGCTGATCAAACATCGCCAGGGCGGGCAGCGTACGGTGAGCATTCTCGTAGTGCAGTCCGGCCACCAGAATGTGCCCGTTGGGCAATGCCCGTACCTTGCCAGCCATGGCCTCGAAGCCGAGTGCGAACTGGCCGCTGATGCTGCCTTGTTTGCCGAATGCCAGATCCGCCGAACCATCTGCAAGCAGGCGGGCCAGGCCAAAGCGCTGGCCGCCCGGCGTACCGACCTTTGCCGCCACCAACAACCGGCCGACGTGGTCAATCGCAACGTCATTGGCCATGCTGGAGAGACTGCCGGCGAAATACACTTGAGTCTTGCCGGTGCCAGCGAAATTCGTATCGAGCCGTTCGGCGCCATTCACGGTTGCAGGTAAGGCAAAAGCAGTCTGGGGTGACATGCATGCATCTCCTTGCCAGTCGTCCTTGTCTGGTTACCCGAGTAGTGACTGAATGAGCAGATCATTCAATCCCTGAATGACTCGGCGCACAACTGTTTTCATGAGCCGGGTGAGGGGCGTTTTGTGCCAGAACAATGTCTTTTCGAACCACTGAAAAGCCTGCCAAGTAATCTGGCGGATTAGAAGTTGAAACAGGCGAGTGGTATTGCGCGGATGACTGTAGAAAATCGTCTACTAAGAGGAAGAGGGGGCGGATTGCCGGGAGGCAATCCGCGAAAATACTTAGTGCGGCATGGACCACGATTGCAGCTTATAACCTTCCTGGCTCAACTCGGCACGGGCTTCTTCCAGCACATGTTCGAATTGCTCTGGATCGGAATAGGCGCTGCTGGGGATTTGTTTGCAGCTGATGCGAGTATTGGTGCGATCAATGATGGCCAGGCTTAGTTCACCACCGTCTTGTAGAGCCCAGGCCACGCATTGAAAGGGTTGGAATGCGCGGTCGGCAATCAAAAGTGCTTCGTTGATACGGAGCGGGGCGTTCATGGGATCTTCTCTCTGTATGCCCAATCAAGTGATGTGCCGTCGGTTGGGCTTACCGTTCGGCTGGTTACTTGTACTGATGCCCGCAACCGGGGGTTGGGTCACACACAATCAAAAGAAATTTCAACTTTCTTTGATTGATTCGATATTCAGGCCGTTTCTGAAAGCTGAATGAAAGGCTCAACTCGTTAGGCAACTAACCAAGTGACTTCTTATAACTAATAAGCAAACAGCCCTATAAGCAATCGATACAAGCCAGCGTCAAAATCTTGCTAGTGTTACAACGAAGCCCGCCAAATGACTGTTTTTAATAATATTTCCTACTATTTGGCGTCAAGGAACAGTCATGATCGAAGCGCCTGCCTTACGACGTCTTTTAGTAGTGGATCCTTGCGACGACTGTCACCATTTGTTGCCGGGTTTACGCGCCGTGGGTTGGGATGTTGACAGCTGTACCCTGGAAAACGCCACCGAACGAACCTGCGATGTCGGCTTGTTGCGTTTGCAGCCCTTTCATCTGGAGCGCCCGGAAGCCGTCAAGGAATTGATCTCCCATAGCGGTACCGAGTGGATTGCGGTGCTGAATCAAGAAGTCCTGCGATTGCAAAATGTCGGGGACTTCGTCTGCGAATGGTTTTTTGACTTCCATACCCTGCCGTTCGATGTCTCACGGGTTCAAGTCACCCTGGGCCGCGCGTTCGGCATGGCGCGCCTGCGCGGCCAGGGCACGGTTCATATCGATCAGCCTGAACACGAACTGCTTGGCGACAGCAAACCGATTCGCGAACTGCGCAAACTGCTGAGTAAACTGGCGCCCACCGAATCTCCGGTGCTGATCCGCGGCGAAAGCGGGACTGGCAAGGAATTGGTCGCCCGCACCCTGCATCGACAATCCCAGCGTCACAGCAAACCGTTCGTGGCGATCAACTGCGGCGCGATTCCCGAACACCTGATCCAGTCCGAGCTGTTCGGCCACGAGAAGGGGGCCTTTACCGGCGCTCATCAGCGCAAGGTCGGGCGGATCGAGGCGGCCAACGGCGGAACGCTGTTTCTCGATGAAATCGGTGATCTCCCCCTGGAGCTGCAAGCCAATCTGCTGCGCTTCCTGCAGGAAAAACACATTGAGCGCGTAGGCGGCCATCAGCCTATTCCCGTGGATGTGCGGGTATTGGCGGCGACGCACGTCGACCTTGAAGCGGCCATCGAGAAAAAAAGCTTTCGCGAAGATCTGTATTACCGCTTGAACGTCTTGCAAGTGATCACCGTGCCGCTGCGTGAACGCCATGGTGATCTCTCGATGCTGGCCAACCACTTTTCCCATTTCTACAGCCAGGAAACCGGCCGTCGTCCGCGCAGCTTCAGTGAGGACGCGCTGATCGCCATGGGCAAGCACGATTGGCCGGGCAATGTCCGTGAGTTAGCCAACCGGGTACGGCGCGGGCTGGTTCTGGCCGAAGGACGGCAGATCGAGGCGCGAGACCTGGGGTTGATCAGTCAACACATCTCCGCTACGCCGATGGGCACCCTTGAAGATTACAAGACCCGCGCCGAGCGTCAGGCGCTGTGCGATGTGTTGAACCGGCACAGCGACAACCTGAGCGTCGCCGCCCGAGTCTTGGGCGTGTCGCGGCCGACTTTTTACCGATTGCTGCATAAGCACCAGATCCGCTAGGGCGCGGTGAAACGAAGAGGCCCGCTGCGACATTCATCGCAGCGGGCCTTTTCCATGAGACTCCTTGTGGGAGCGGGCTTGCCCGCGATAGCGATATGTCTGTTACATCATTGTCGAATCTGCCGACGTCATCGCGGGCAAGCCCGCTCCCACAGGTATTTGCGCTGAACTCTTAGAAGTAGTACGGGAATTTCAGGCTGAAGGAAAAATCTGGCGAGTCGTCGGTCAGGCCGATGGCCAGGTTGGGAACGATCGTCAGGTTATCGGTTGCTGCCAGAGTCATGCCGATGTTGAAGTTGGCCGAGTTGTAGTCGCTGTTGGAAATCGATTGCCAATCGCCACCGTCCGGCTTGATCTTGCTCTTGCTGGCGAACTGATCGGTGAACGAGAACGACATACTCATCTTCTCGTTCAAGGCGAATGCAATGCCGGCGCCGACCTGCCAGGAATCACCCAGTTTCACGTCCCCGGGCACCTTGGAGTTGACCTGAGGGCTGATGTCGCTGAAAGAGTCTTCCATGTTGTAGGTGTAGGACAGGCTGCCGAACAGCACGGCCGGGTCGAAGCTCTTGACCAGCGAGAGCCCCGGGGTGATCGCCCAGACACCATTGCCGGTAGGCAAGTCCTCGGGTACTGAGAGGTTATCGTTGTTCGGGTCATTGACCAGCTTGATGCCGTAAGGGTCCTTACCGGTCGGCGCCTTGACGCGCAGTGTAAAGACCGCGTCGGGTAGATTGGCCGACTCATCCAGAAATTTGTAAGCAACGCCAAAGTTCACATCGCCGATGGTCGGGTCGCGGGTAACGGTTGCGTCCGACGTCACCGGGCCTGCGCCGCCGGCGCCACCGGAGGAATACGTTGACTCGCGATAAACCACGGGGACGTTAATGTCGAACTGCCAACGTTGTGCCACGTTGTAGCGGGCTGTCAGGTCCAGGGTCCAGTTATCCGCCTTGATACGGTCGAGGTTGATGTTGCCGAGGAAAATCGCGTCCAGAGCCAGGAAGCCGTTGAGCGTCAGTGCACGGGTATCGTAGTGGGTATAGGTCAGGCCGGTTTCGACGCTGAACTTGCCGCCGCCGAAGAACCCACTGGCTTCGTCGTACAGGTTGGAAACGCTTTGCGCCGGCTGCGAATCATCCTGGAGCGATTGGCCGTATGAACTGCCCGTGGTTCCCGGTGCTCCGGCGGCCACCGTCTGGCCACTCCCGGGCGTTTGCGCGGGGGATTTGGTCAGGCGTTTGGGAGCAGGTGTCGCAGGTGCTTCTTCGACTTGGCGAACGCGTTGCTCGAGTACCATCAGCGCGTTCTGTTGTGCTTCGTAACGCTGTTTCAACTCCATGAGTTCTTGTTTTAGTGCTTCAACCTGGGGGTCCGGTGCTGCGTACAGCAGTGTGGCCGGGGCCAGGCTACTCAAACAAACGATAGCTCTGAACGTCAACGAGCGGTGCATGGATTAGCCGTCCCTTATCTGACTACGTCTGATGACAGTGAGCGTAGATCAGAATCCTTGAGTGCGAAGACCTTTGAGTTGGTCCAGGTTGCCGTTCAGCGACCCGGTTGTCGACACGTTGTCACGCAGCACGACATTGAAAGTTGTGAGGTTGCGGACTTGGTTGCTACCGCCGAGCAAAGTCGTGTTCTGCATCAGCCCGCCCTGGGCCAGGCGTTGTACGGTACTGCCCTGGTTGTTGTTGGCCACGATGTTGAATTGCACACCCGTACCGGTCGAGGAAACGTTCAGCGAGCCCGCGCCATTGGCGCCGACCAACGTCGAGCCTGGGGCCAATGCCTGGCCCTGCTGTTGCGTTGCTGGCGCTTGGCTAGCCTTTGTGACGTTGATTTCAACGTTGTTGTAGGCAGTGTTATGGTCGCCGGCAGCACGCACGACTTGAGTGACGCCTTCGGTGGTGCTGAGGCCGCTACCACCAATGACGGTACCGGTGCCTTGCGAATGCGCTGAGCCATTACCTTTTTCGTTGATAATCGACACATAGAACTGTGGCTTGATGGTTGATTGTTGAATTTGCATCGAGGAAGTTGCCCCGATCACTTCACCGTTGGCATTTTGCCAAGTGCTGGTCATGACAATGCCGAAACTGATGATCCGTCCCGGCATGACATAGCGGCCTCGCAGGGTTGCCAATTCATGATCCTTCAGTTCAATGGGTTTGAACGTTTGTGCCTGGGTCGGCAGGCTGGCGGCCAGGCAAACCACGGCCAGCCAGGTTGGAGTCTTCATTGGATGCTCCCGGAGCGTCGTGCTCCTTGTCATTAGAAGAAGTCGCTTCGGATGAATCCGAAATCCATCAACTCTGCGTCTCGCACCGGGCTGAAGGTGTTAATGCGGTTCTTGGCGGTCAGTGGCATGGGTGGGTCGAGCAACGCGTTGGTTTTGTCGTAGCCCTGACCGATGACGGCAAAGATGATGCCGTTCCAGCCTTTTACAAAGTCGTCGACTTTGTAGCGTTTATGACCGAGTACCGGATCCCCGATATACACCCAGCCCTCATGGACTCTTTGCATGACCACAAAATGTTTGTAGCCACGGATATCCAGGAGTACCACAACCGGAATTCTGATTTCGCTCAACGTATCCGGCGCTACCCGGTAGCCACGGGCTCGCATGCCGATACTTTCCACGTAACGCTTCATGTCGAGCATGGAGAAGCCCTGGACGCGGACAAGATCTTGATCGGAGTGTGCCAGCATCCCTTCGATGATCTGTTCTTCATTAACGTCCAGCCAATAGGCCTGGCGCAATATGGTCGCCAGCGCAGCTGCGCCGCAACTGAAGTCGGTTTTCTGTTGCACCAGGTCGGCAAACTTACGCTCGCGCATGCTCTGGATCGGCTTGTACACCACCGCGCCACCCGGCAGGACGGAAAGCGGCATTTGTGCAGCCTCGCTCACACTGGCCGCGCAAAGCAAAAACGCCAAGGCGATGATAATGCGCATGTCAGGACGCCCTCTGGTTGTGTTGAAAAAGGCCCCCGCAAGGGGGCCTCCAGAGACAGCAATTAGAACGAGTTGTTGGAAATGGCCAGCGAGTTGCTTTGTTGGTTACCCACACCGGCAGCCACGTTGACGCCCAAGTTGCCACTGCCACCATTCACCGAACCGTTCAGGGTCGCAGTGTTGGTCACAGGGTTTGCCCAGCCAGTTGGAGTCAGCACTTGATAGGAATAGGTGTTGCTCAAATCGAAAGAGCTGCTCTCACTGAACGTTTTCGATTTGTCGTACGAAGATTCGGACTCTTTACTGCCCGATTTTTCGAACGAGGAGTCGGACGATTTCGCCCACGATTTATCGAACGATTTTTCGAACGAGGAATCGCTCGATCTGTCGAAAGAAGAATCGCTCGATCTTTCGCGCGATGCGTCGAAATCTGCATCGAGCGATGCGTCAAGCGATGCATCGACAGACCTGGTGCGGGTGCGATCGCCAAAGCCATTATTCCAAGTAACAGTTCTGGTAGCATTCGCAGACGCGTCCACATCAACGTTCAAAGACGCACTGCGAGTAGAGCTGCTATCCGAACTCCTGGAGCCGCTCGCATCAGAGCTCCTGGAACCACTCACATCAGAGCTCCTGAAACCACTCGCATCAGAACTCCTGGAACCACTCACGTCAAAGCTCGAAGAAGCGCTTTTATCAACGCTCAAATCGGAAGACTTATCACGAGAGGAACTACCGCTTGCCGTTCTGGTAAATGTCATCGTATCCAGGCGATACGTCCGATCGGCGTTGTTATTCACGACCAGGCCAGGACCTTGTTGATCGGCAGAGGCGGTGGCTGTTGCGTTACCGAGCGGGGCATTGGTGTTGGCAATGGCCATGGTGTTTTTCTGCTGGTTAAGGTCGCCGCCAGCAATGTTGATACCCATATTACCGCTGCCACCATTACCCGATCCGTTCATCACGGCAGAGGCTGTGCTGCCGAAGTTGTTGACCCTGTTGTTGTCGCTGTATTGCGTGACGTCGGCGGTGGCTGTCGCAGTACCGAACACGAAGCTGTTGTCCTGACTGGAGTTTGAGGCAGCATTTGCAATGGCGGACGCGTTGTCTTGTTGGTTGCCGCTACCTGCAGCCACGTTGACGCCGACGTTGCCGCTGGCGCCTGTGGCAGAGCTGTTCATTTCAGCTTCGTTGATCGTCCCTTCGTTACGGATGCGGTTGTCGGTACTGCTCTGGTTATCCCAGGCATTGGCCGTCGCATAGACAGGGATCTTTGTTGGAGGAGGGGTGTGATGACCGTTGTTATGATGGCCATGGTGGTGGTCATTGTCACGCCGATCGTTAGCTTGTACAGCAACAGCCATGACCGCAGCAATTGCGAAAACCAGAGGCTTTAGTGCCATCGAAGGTTTCATGGTGATTCTCCGTACTTATTTTAGGTTAAGTGTTGTTCCTACCTGTTTGGGTCAATCCGTAACCCGTACGCTCAGGGTGTTGGCCGTTCGGTTTCCCACCCCGGCGCTCTGATTCAGCTGGATCACCCCACGGCTTCCGGTGAAGGCCTGATCGCTGGTAGCGACCTGGCGATAGCCTGGTGCAGAGTCAGTTGGATCGGAGTTGGTGATCAGCGTCACGTTCTGCTGCATGAGGACGCTGTCGTCGATACTTTGCGGCTGTGTACTGATGCTTATCCGCAGGGCATTGGCTTGCTGGTTGCTCGCGCCCGCGCTTTGGTTGACGCCCAGTACGCCGTTGCCGTGGCTGAAGGAGTCGCCTTGAATGCTGGATCGGGCATCGATCCTGGGGTCGACCTGCGTACGCAGCCGTTGGCGAATCTGTGTGGTAGCACTGGCGTTGTTGCCAATGGCGATGGCCCGGGCGTTGGCCTGTTGCTGCAGATCGCCCGCAGCCTGGTTGACCGAGAGGTTGCCCTGGTGCTGCATGCCCGAACCGTCGATTTCGGCGTTATTGATGACGGGAGATTGGGCAAAGGTCGATGCACTGCAAAACATGGCAATCATTAGCAGCGTACGATTCATCTTAACGGTCTCCCGTTACGACTTTCAGAGCACCCAGGCCTTGCTGGATGTTGGAATTGACCATGTTGGCAATACCGTTACCCGAATTGCCCGAACGTCCAGCGGGGAGGTTGGAAAGCTGTGTCTGGCTGGTGAGATTGCCGCCCAGGTTGTTGGTGTTTTGAGTGACCAGGCGGGAGATGCCTGCACCGCTGGCGACGTTGGCAAAGTCGCCGTCGCTCAACTCGTTCGTTTGCCTGAGGACTTGTTTGGACGGGTTGGCATTGGCGGTCGTGGGGCTAGGGTCGGGACTCACCGGCGCACGCGTTGCCATGCGCGGTTGGACATCACGTTTGATAATAATGATGCCGTTGTCGGCCTGTACGGGCAGGCTGAAACTTGAGCCCAGTGCGCATCCAATCAGTAGGAGGCTATAGATGCTGTTATCAAATGTCCCCACGGCAGTAATTCCTTCTTTGTTGTGGGCTGGTCCTGAATCAGCGTTGTGAAGGAGGGAGCGAAAGCTGTGCCGGTTTTTGATTGTTGTTTTGATTCAGAGGGTTATCGATCAAGGCGAATGGATCGATGGAGGGTGCTGTTTCAGGTCTGAGACAACCGCCGGGGCGGAAAAGTGATAAAGGATCGCAAACACTCTGGATCCAAGCTTTGTGCGGTGATGTATCGGTGCTTTAACACATCGCATGACAAGACGATGACCAGCGTTGAAACGGGCTGTTTGAGAGGGGATGCGTGTTTCAGAAACGGACGTATTTGCAAAAATTTTGCAACAAATGCTGGGGTATTTGACCAGTGTCTGTCAGCTCCGCGCAATCCAATGTGGGAGCGGGCTTGCTCGCGAAAGCGGTGTGTCAGGCGACATCAATATTGACTGTTCCGCCGTCTTCGCGAGCAAGCCCGCTCCCACATGGATTGGAGGAAGATCAGCGCTCGAGCAATAACGCGACGGCTTGAAATGCCTGAAGCCGGCGTTCGGCCCAATCACCCTGAAGCACTTGAACAGGCTGTCGATGTTGCTCCAGCCATGCCTGAGTGGCGTTGAAAAAGGCCCGGCGTTCATCCAGCTCGGGCTGACAGCGCTGACCGTCATCGGTCCAGTCGACCTGTTCGGGCGACAGCAGCAAGTGCAAATCATAGTGCCGAGCCAGCAGCGCCTGCTCGAGCCAGGCCGGGCAATCGCCAAACAAGGTCTGGCTCCAGAGCATGTTGCTCAGCAAGTGAGTGTCGAGAATCAGCAACGGCGGCCCAAGGGCACGGGCGTCATCTTCCCATTGCAGCTGACCGCGAGCAATGTCGGGGATATCGGCCGGGCAGGTGTCGCGCGCTTCCTGCTCAATGAACCAGCGCACGTATTCACCCACCAGAGCACCGCCGAATTGCTGTTGCAGTTCGTCGGCCAGCCAGCTCTTGCCGCTGGATTCAGGCCCTGTGAGTACCAGCACTTTCATGTGCGCAACGCCGGGTCGGCGCGCCATGTCCGCCAGCCGTGCACCGCCAGCAGTGCGAATAAACCGTAGAGGCCGGCGGTGAGGTACATCGCTTTATAGACGAAGAGGCCAACAAAAATGATGTCCAGCGCGATCCACAGCGGCCAGCATTGCAGACGTTTTTGCGCCATCCATAACTGCGCCACCAGGCTGAAGCCGGTCAGTGCCGCATCGAGCCAGGGCTGGGCGGCATCGGTCCAGTGGGCCATCGCGGCGCCCAGCAGCAAACTGCCGACTGCGCCGACGGCCAGCCCTAGAGCGATGGATTTTCCATCCAGCTGGCTGACCTGCCGCTTGCCATGAGTCGCGGTCCCCTGAGTCCACTGCCACCAGCCGTAGATCTGCAAACCGGCGTAGATCACTTGCAACAGCATGTCCGAATACAGCTTCACCTCGAAAAAGACCCAGCTATACAGCAGCACCATGACCAGACCGATCGGCCAGCACCAAGGGTTCTGTTTGACCGTCAACCAAACGGCAATCACGCCGAGGGCGGCAGCAAACAGTTCAAGCCCGGACATGGAGGTTCCTTGGTGTCGTAAAAAAGAGGGGAGCGAATTGTACCCGGATTGTGGGGAATGGGCTCGTAGTGGGGAAGAGGGCTTGCCAATGGCAGTCAGTCAAACGTAATCCCTGTGGGAGCGAGGCTTGCCCGCGATGGCGGCGGCACAGTCAATATTGATGTCGCCTGACACACCGCTTTCGCGGGCAAGCCTCGCTCCCACAGGGGACAGCGGGGATGCTGGGACGGAGTTACACCCGAAACTGCTTCAGCAACCCGTTCAGCTGTTCGCTCAATTCCTTGAGATGAACGCTGGCCACGCTCGACTGTTCGGCTGCCAGTGCCGTGCTGTGGGACAACCCGGCGGCCTGGGTGACGTTCTGATTGATGTCTTCCACCACATGGGCCTGTTGCAAGGTCGCACTGGCAATCGAAGCGTTCAACCCGTTGAGGTTGCGCAAGGCCTGGCCGATGGCATTCAGGCTTGCGCCGGCCAGGCCGGCCTGTTCGATAGTCAGTTGCGACGCACGGCTGCTGTCGCCGATCACCTTGACCGCCGCTTCGGAATGGCTTTGCAGGCGTTCGATCATCGACTGGATTTCCGCCGTCGACTTTTGAGTGCGCTGGGCCAGCAGGCGCACTTCATCGGCGACCACCGCAAACCCGCGACCTTGCTCGCCGGCCCGGGCGGCTTCGATGGCGGCGTTGAGGGCCAGCAGGTTGGTTTGCTCGGCGATGGAGCGGATCACTTCAAGAACGCTGCCGATTTGCGTGCTTTCGGCGGCCAGCGTACGAATCACTTCGACGGCTTGATCGATGGTCGCAGACAGCTTGTCGATTTGCTGCAAGCTGCCATCGATATTGACCTGCCCCTGTTGTGCCTGAGACTCGGCATTACGCATTTCGCTGGCCGCGTGTTCGGCGTTCTTGGCCACGTCCTGCACGCCGTAGGTCACTTCGTTGATCGCGGTTGCCACCAGTTCCATTTGTTGGGATTGCTGTTGGCTGCGTTGCTGGGCTTGCGCGGCATCGTTGCCCAGTTCGCTGGAAGACTGGCCCAGCGCGCCAGCGGACACTTGCAGCTGACTGATCACCAGGCGCAGTTTTGCGGTGAAGGCGTTGAAGTGCCGGGCCAGTTGCGTGACTTCGTCCTGGCCGTGGGTATCGAGGCTGCGGGTCAGGTCGCTTTCACCGCTGGCGATGTTGGCCATGGCGTTCACGGTTTCCTGGAGCGGGCGCACGATGCTGCGGGCAATCATGATCACCAGCAGTGCCATGATCAGGGCAATCACCAAGCCTACGAAAGAGGCTTTCCAGACCTGCGCATAAAACTCGGCCTGCATGTCATCGATGTACACGCCCGAACCGATCACCCAACCCCAAGGCTCGAACAGTTTCACGTAGGAGGTTTTTTCCACCGGCGCGCTGGCGCCCGGTTTTGGCCAGCGGTAATCGACCATGCCGGCACCCTTGGCCTTGGCGATGGCGACCATCTCGTTGAACAGCGCGAAACCGTCGGGGTCGCGGATCGTCGAGAGATTCTGGCCATCAAGTTTCGGATTGGTCGGGTGCATGATCATGACCGGCGTCAGATCGTTGATCCAGAAATAGTCATTCTGGTCGTAGCGCAAACCGCGCACGGCGTTCAGTGCCTGTTTTTGCGCGGCGTCGCGGGTGAGGGTGCCGGCGGTTTCCAGACCGTGATAGTAGGTGAGGATGCCACTGGCGGTCTGCACCACGTGCTGGGTCTTTTGGACCTTGGCCTGATAGAGATCGTCGTGAATCTGCTTGAGCATCAACACGCCCAAGGTCAATAGCATCACCACGGCCACGATCAAGATGAGCCACAAGCGTCGGCTGATCGACACACTGCGCAAGCTGTTCATAACGCTGTTACTCCGGATTCTTGTTCTTGTAATAATCGATCGCCAGCATCCAACCACACTTTGCCGATCGGGCCTATCCGACTCAGGTCCTATTACGCGGCAGCGTAAATGAGGCGTGTCTGATAGGATTTCGGCCCCGCGCGTAAAAACCTGAGTTTCCGTTTGTTTTTCACGGATTTTTTACGGTTTTGTGGGGATCTTTGTGCGCGCGGGATGTCAGCTACGCTGATCGCAGTGAACGCTCAAAAAATATTAACGGAGCATGCCTGGGGGTATTGCTTCTTGGGGGATTGATGGATCTTTGGACGGCCTTTCAGGCATTGATTTTAGGCGTTGTAGAAGGGCTGACGGAGTTCTTGCCCATTTCCAGTACCGGGCACCAGATCATTGTGGCGGACTTGCTCAATTTCGGCGGCGAGCGGGCCATGGCCTTCAACATCATCATTCAGCTCGGGGCGATCCTGGCGGTGGTCTGGGAGTTTCGCCGCAAGATCTTCGACGTGGTCATCGGTTTGCCGACACAGCCCAGTGCCCGACGCTTTACCGCGAACCTGTTGATTGCCTTCCTGCCGGCCGTGGTATTGGGGGTGATTTTCGCCGACTTGATTCATGAGTACCTGTTCAACCCGATTACCGTGGCCACCGCATTGGTCGTGGGCGGGATCGTCATGTTGTGGGCTGAACGTCGCCAGCATGAAGTGCATGCTGAAAGCGTTGATGACATCACCTGGAAAGACGCGTTGAAAGTCGGCTTCGCCCAGTGCCTGGCGATGATTCCGGGGACCTCGCGCTCCGGTTCGACGATCATTGGCGGCTTGCTGTTCGGGTTGTCGCGCAAGACGGCCACCGAGTTCTCGTTCTTCCTCGCCATGCCAACCATGGTCGGCGCGGCGGTGTACTCGGGCTACAAATACCGCAATCTGTTTGTGCCGGCTGATTTTCCAGTGTTCGCCATTGGCTTCATCACCGCCTTCATCTTTGCGATGATCGCCGTTCGGGCCTTGCTGATATTCATCGCCAGCCACAGCTACGCGACATTCGCCTGGTATCGCATTGCGTTCGGTCTGGTGATCCTGGCCACTTGGCAATTCGGCTGGGTCGACTGGACAGCGGTCAAGCCATGAACGATTCCAGTGCGCGCAACAATACCCCCGGACGCAAGTCCGGGGGCGCCATTCAGAACCTGCGGCTGAAACTGCTGGTATTCGTTGCGCTGTGCGCAGTGCCGTTGTTTGGCTCGGTGTCGCTATGGCTGCACGGGGTGTCGATGATTCCCCTGGCGGCCTACGGCATCGTCAGCGTGCTGGCGTTTTTCCTGTACTGGAGCGACAAGCACAAGGCCCGCGCCGACAGTTGGCGCACGCCGGAGAACGTCTTGCACGCGGTGGAGCTGGCGGGCGGTTGGCCGGGTGCCTTGCTGGCCCAGCAAGCGTTTCGACACAAGACCCGCAAAGTCTCGTTTCAGTTGGTGTTCTGGCTCATCGTGTTGATGCACCAGGTGTTCTGGATCGATCAGCTGTTTCTTGGCGCTAACCTGTTTGCGTTGTTTTAACGCACTTTAAAGCAGCAAGCCGACCTGCGTGCGCTTGGGCAATTTGCTCACCACCAGTTGGTGGGAACGTTGCAGCAAACCTTGCAGCTCTTCGGTGCCCAGCGGGTAGGGCGTGTCCATAATGACCCACTGGGCCCGGGCCAGATACGGCGCCGGGTGAATGCCCGGCCGGTCGCAATGGCCCAGGAACAGATCTTTGTCGACCTTGAAAGCCAGGGACTGTCCCCGCAGGTTCTGCAAGGCGAACATCTTGTTCCCGGCAATCGAAAACACCCGCACGCCACCCCACTTGTAATCCTCCCGCGCACCGGGCAACGCCAGGCAGTATTGCGCGACGTCCTCTTCGCTCATTCGTCCCGCTTTCATAACAGTCTGTCCCCGCACGCATTGAATGATTCGATCAAATGGTCGATCCAGGCACGCACGGCTGGCATCACCCCGCGTCGATGAGGGTAGACGGCTTGCAGCCAGCCGCCCGGCAATGACCAGTCGGGCAATAATTGCACCAGCGAGCCGTTCTCCAACTCCTGCTCGCAATACATCATCGGCAACATGGTAAAGCCTTGGCCGCTGAGGGTGCAGGCTTTGCGCACGATGAAATCTTCGCAGCCCAATCGCGCTTCGAGATTCAGCTCGTAGCTTTTGTCCAGTTGATCAAGCAGGCGGATGTGCACCATGCGGTCGGCTTCCAGGGCGCCGAGCACGGGCAGGTTTTTAAGGTCTTCAGGATGATTGATTTCACGGCCGAGCAGAAATCCAGGGCTGGCAACCAACAGCATTTGGGCCTGACGCAGGCGGCGGGTGACTAGCAATGGATCTTCATCACCCAGATCCCGCACTCTCAAGGCGACGTCGATGCCCTCGTTCACCAGATCAACCCGACGGTTGAGTAGCATGACGTCCAGTTGAACCTGAGGGAATTTCTCCAGGAACTTACTGATCACCCCAGGCAGCATTTGGTGAGCCAATCCCACGGGACAGGACACTCGCAAGCGTCCCCGGGGCTCGCTGGACATGCTGGCCACCGCTTCGTCGGCCATCTCGGCTTCCAGCAGCATCGCCTGACAATGGCGCAAGTAACGCTCACCCACGGCGGTCAGGTTGAGTTGGCGGGTGGTGCGTTGCAGCAGGCGCGCGCCCAGGCGTTCTTCCAGCTCGGCGATGCGTCGAGACAACCGCGACTTGGGAATCCCCAGCAAACGCCCGGCCGCTGCGAAACCACCAGCTTCGACCACCTTGGCGAAGTAGTAGAGGTCGTTGAGATCTTGCATGGTTTGAGCTCGACTGTTCTATCAGTGGGACAAACTATCGCATTGTTGCCGACTAATCATCTATTGGTTTCGTCGGTAGGATTGTCTCCATCAGATCGCCGGTGGCGGTCCTCACCTTGGAGATCCCACATGAAATTACTGCATATCGATTCGAGCATTCTGGGTGACAACTCGGCTTCCCGTCAGCTGAGCGGCGAAGTCGTCAAAACCTGGCAAGCCGCCGAGCCTGGCGTTGTGGTGACTTACCGCGACCTGGCCGCCGATGCCATCAGCCATTTCTCCGCCACCACCCTGGTCGCCGCCGGCACCGCCGCTGAACTGCGCAACGCCGCGCAACAGCACGAAGCCGATCTGAGCGCGCAGGCCCTGGCCGAATTCCTCGCCGCCGATGCGGTCGTGATTGCCGCGCCGATGTACAACTTCACCATCCCGACCCAACTCAAGGCCTGGATCGACCGCATCGCCGTGGCCGGCCAGACTTTCCGCTACACCGAAGCCGGCCCTGAAGGCCTGTGCGGCGGCAAGAAAGTCGTGATCGTTTCGACTGCCGGCGGTCTGCATGCCGGTCAAGCGACCGGTGTTGCGCACGAAGATTATCTGAAAGTGCTGTTTGGTTTCCTCGGCATCACCGACATCGAGTTCGTCCGCGCCCATGGCCTGGCCTACGGTGATGAAGTGCGCACTAAAGCCATGAGCGACGCTCAGGCGCACATCAGCGAGCAATTGTTCGCGGCCGCGTAAGGCTTGCGTAAAGTCGTAAACAGCTCGGGCAATACCCCTGAAACTCTGTATTCTGGTCATCGTGATGGCCAGGTACGGAGTTTTTTGTATCTGGCGGTTATCCGTTTCTGGCCCAGGTTATGCAGTCGAGGGCTAATATCTGCCGTCAGGTAACAGGGTGGGGGCATCCCATGGTGCGTCTTTGTGCAACGCTACTGATTTGCCTGCTCGGCAGTCTGGGTTTGGTGCACGCCGCGTCTGCGCCACATCCTCACTGGAGCGTCGGTTTCCATGAGATGACCTTCCTTGATCCGCTGGACTTGCAGCCGATGCGCGCCATCGCGTTTTACCCGTCCAGTGAAAAGGAACACTCCAGCACGCTCGAGGGCTACACGGTCGAAGCGGGTGAAGACACCAAAGTCGCGATCGGACGTTTCCCGATGCTGATGCTGTCCCACGGCAACACCGGAACCCCGCTGGCCCTGCACGACCTCGCCACCTCATTGGCACGCAAGGGCTTTGTGGTAGTGGCGGTGATCCATCCCGGCGACAACTCCAAAGACCACAGCCGCCTCGGCACCTTGAGCAACCTTTATGGGCGGCCGATCCAGATTTCCGAAGCCATTACCGCAACCTTGGGCGACCGGATGCTCGCGCCTTTCGTCAATGCCCAGCAGGTCGGGGTGATTGGCTATTCGGCGGGCGGTGAGACTGCGCTGATCCTGTCCGGCGCCACCCCGGATCTGGATCGCCTGCGTCGTTATTGCCAGGAGCGCCCGGATGATCACGATGCCTGTAACACGCAAGGCGAACTGATTGTCGATCGTGATGACTTGCAGCCGGTGGCGGACCCGCGCGTGCATGCCTTGCTGCTGATGGCGCCGCTGAGCCTGAAGTTCGGCCGCCATACCTTGGCCGACGTGCATGTGCCGGTGCTGCTGTACAGCGGCGATGGCGACAAACTGGTGGCGTTCGACAAAAACGCTGCAGCGCTTGCACGCAAACTGCCGACCGCACCGGATTTCAAATTGCTGGCCGGGGCAGGGCACTTCGTATTCATGGCACCGTGCAACGAAGAACAGATCGCCACCATGCCGGCACTGTGTACCGATGCCGACGGCGTCGACCGCAAGGACATTCACCGCAACATGATTTCCGAAGCCGGACGGTTCTTCTCCCATGCCTTGGGCAAACCCACCCGCGCCGGCATGCAAACCGCGGATCAATAAATTCAATGCGGTCCATGTAGGAGCTGCCGAAGGCTGCGATCTTTTGATCTTGTTCTTAAAAGCAACGTCAAAAGATCGCAGCCTTCGGCAGCTCCTACAGATCGGGTGGATATCAGGTCATCGCCCGGCGTTTCAGTAATAAGGTCAAACCGAGTCCGATTATCGACAACAACGCCGCACTAAAGAAAATCCACGAATACCCCAGATTCAACGCCACCGCGCCCATCAGCGGTCCGGCGATCGCCAGCGCCAGATCGAAAAACACCGCATAAGCACTCAAACCCGCTCCGCGACTGGAATTGGGCACTTGCTTGATCGCTTCCACTCCCAGCGCCGGATACACCAGCGACAGGCCGAACCCGGTCAGCCCCGCGCCGATCAAGGCATAACCCGTCGAGGGCGCCAGCCACAGCAGGACCAGCCCCACGGTTTCAATGGTCATGCAAGCGATGGCGGAGGTGAAGCCGCCGAAACGGCTGATGCTGGATATGAACAACAGTCGCGCCAGAATGAAACAGACCCCGAATACCGTCAGGCAATAAGCTGCGCCGGTCCAGCCAAGGCTGACGTAATACAGGGTAATAAATGTGGTGAGCGTGCCGTAACCGATGGACGCCAGGCTCAGGCTCGCGCCGAAGGGAGCAATGCGGCCGAACACCGCCCAGAACGGCAGACGTTCACCGCGAATCACCGGCACTGAAGGTTTATTGCGGACCAACAGCAGCGCCAGCAGGGCCAGCAACGACAGCGCGATCCCGAGGCTGGCGAACCCCAGTTCAGCGACCATCACCACGCCCAGCGGCGCGCCGATAGCGATGGCGCCGTATGAGGCGATGCCGTTCCAGGAAATCGAACGCGCCGTGTGCTCGGCACCGACCTGGCCCATGCACCAACTGATCGTGCCGACCCCGATCAACCCTTGAGCGATGCCCAGCAACAACCGGCCGGCGATCAGGATGATCAGGCTCAACAACGGCACACCTTGCAGCAGGGTCGACAGCAATGTCAGCACGCCGCTCAATGCAATCCCCGACAAGCCGTAAACAATCGCCCGTTTAGTACCGATGCTGTCCGACAGACGCCCGGCCATGGGCCGGCTGAGCAGGGTGGCCAGGTATTGCGAACCAATAGTCAACCCCGCCACGATAGCGCTGAACCCCAATTGTTCATGCACATACCCGGGCAACACGGCAATCGGCAGGCCGATGCAGAGGAAGGCAATAAAGGTATAGAAAACGATAGAGACGATTTGCAGAGTGATCGCCATGGAGCTTTGCGGGGGCAGCTGCTGCACAGACATGAGAGCTCTTTCGCGGGCGGCGGTAGGAGAACTGCATCATGGCGTGGGTGGGGAATAAAAGGAAGCAGGCTAACGATCAAAAGATCGCAGCCTTCGGCAGCTCCTACAGCTGATGAGTACGTCGCAATATCGCGAGTGTACCCGGTCGGTGTAGGAGCTGCCGAAGGCTGCGATCTTTTGATCTTTTTGTTCGAAACAAAAAGCCCCGTCACCAGGACAGGGCTTTTCACTTGAAGCTTGCAGCCGTCTTACATCAAAACACCCTGACTACGCAGGTAGTCGTCATAGGTGCCGCTGAAGTCGATCACGCCGTCGGCGCTCAACTCGATGATGCGGGTGGCCAGGGACGATACGAACTCACGGTCGTGGCTGACGAAGATCAGCGTGCCCGGGTAGTTCTCCAGCGCCAGGTTCAGCGCCTCGATGGATTCCATGTCCAAGTGGTTGGTCGGTTCGTCCATGATCAGCACGTTCGGCTTTTGCAGGATCAGCTTGCCGAATAGCATGCGACCTTGCTCACCACCGGAGATGACCTTGACCGACTTGAGGATCTCGTCGTTGGAGAACAGCATGCGACCGAGGGTGCCGCGAACGATTTGCTCGCCGCCCTGGGTCCACTGGCCCATCCAGTCGAACAGGTTGCAGTCGTCTTCGAAGTCGTGAGCGTGGTCCTGGGCGTAGTAGCCCAGCTCCGCGGCATCGGTCCATTTCACGGTACCGGCATCCGGAGTCAATTCGTTGACCAGGGTACGCAGCAGGGTGGTTTTACCGATACCGTTCGGGCCGATGATCGCCACGCGCTCGCCGGCTTCAACCTGGAAGCTGAAGTCCTTGAACAGGGTCTTGCCGTCGAAGCCTTTGGCCATGCGCTCGACGATGACCGCCTGACGGTGCAGCTTCTTGGTTTGTTCGAAACGGATGAACGGGCTGACACGGCTCGAAGGCTTGACTTCGGCCAGCTGGATCTTGTCGATCGCCTTGGCTCGGGAGGTCGCTTGCTTGGCTTTCGAGGCGTTGGCCGAGAAGCGGCTGACGAACGATTGCAGCTCGGAAATCTGCGCTTTCTTCTTGGCGTTGTCCGACAGCAGTTGCTCGCGGGACTGGGTCGCCACGGTCATGTACTCGTCGTAGTTGCCCGGGAACAGGCGCAGCTCGCCGTAGTCCAGGTCAGCCATGTGGGTGCACACGCTGTTCAGGAAGTGACGGTCGTGGGAGATGATGATCATCAAGCTGGAGCGCTGGGTCAGAATGTTTTCCAGCCAGCGGATAGTGTTGATGTCCAAGTGGTTGGTCGGTTCGTCGAGCAACAGCACTTCAGGATCGGAGAACAGTGCCTGCGCCAGCAATACGCGCAGTTTCCAGCCCGGGGACACTTCGCTCATCGGGCCGAAGTGCTGCTCGATGCCAATACCCAGGCCCAGCAACAACTCGCCGGCACGGGATTCGGCGGTGTAGCCGTCCATTTCGGCGAATTCGGTTTCCAGCTCGGCCACGGCCATGCCGTCTTCTTCGGTCATTTCCGGCAGCGAGTAGATGCGGTCGCGCTCGGCCTTGACCTTCCACAGCTCTTCGTGACCCATGATCACGGTGTCGATCACGGTAAATTCTTCGTAGGCGAACTGGTCCTGGCGCAATTTACCCAGACGCACGTTCGGCTCGAGCATGACCTGGCCGCCGGACGGCTCGAGGTCGTTACCGAGGATTTTCATGAAGGTCGACTTGCCGCAACCGTTGGCACCGATCAGGCCGTAGCGGTTACCGGCGCCGAATTTGACCGAAACGTTTTCGAATAGCGGCTTGGCGCCGAACTGCATCGTGATGTTAGCTGTGGAGATCAATTACTTTACCTATCAATGGGTTGCGAGCTGCGCAATTGGCGCTTAGGCCATTCCTGGGGCGTTCTGGAGTTTCTTTCCATCTCTCCCCAGTCACCGCTAGAGTTCAACCAGCGCGCATAAGTCGAGAGCAGCATCTGGACGCTGTGTCCAAGCTGTTGGGCAATAAAGGCGGGATTCATGCCAGACATTGTGCATATTGTCGCATAAGTGTGACGGCAGTTGTACGGTGGGCGATAACGTGTCGCACGCTTCTTCGAGGTTCGGCCCCGGTTTGTGCATAACCGGGGTCTGTCTGATGGGTTGGCTCATCCAGAGGGTGGGCAAACGTAGGGGAGCTCCTTGTGGCACCTCAATGTTATTTTTGTTCAGCGTTGTGTTCGGGACACTTGGCGTGGCTCTGGGTAAAGTCAGCACCGCTTGCCCGGCCTCGTGTGTTTCAGATGGATTACTGAATGGCCAGCACTTGGTCAGGGTGGGCACCCATTCAGACTCATCTCTCCATGCCATGCGTGACAGCAGAAGGTGGGAAGGGGTCTATTCTTCTTCGTCAGGGGCCGGGTTTCCGGGCGCGCTGGCGTTTCGTTGTCATCACCGCTGACCATCACCTGATAGCGGCTCGCAGATATTCCCCTGACCCAAGGCGCACCCTTTACCCCCAGCCCCCGCTGTGAGTGGATTAATGGGTTACGCTGGAAAGCAGGCAACGTGAGAACGCAAACAGTCTCTCATCATGGATGGGATCAAAATGAAACTGATTTTGGTGATGCTCGTTGTTGGTCTGTTGGCTTGGAAGCTTTCCCCTGAACTACAGTCCTGGGCTGCAGTTCAACTATCGAATCCCAAAGAAGTCTCTAAAGAAGTCTCTATCGTCGTGACTGCGCCGAAGCCTGTTTCAGCGCCATTCAAATGTGATGGGCGAAAATATTGTTCGCAGATGACCTCGTGCGCAGAGGCCAAAAACTTTCTGAAAAATTGCCCAGGAATGAAAATGGACGGCGACAACGACGCAATCCCCTGTGAGTCGCAGTGGTGCCAATGACTATTTGTCGCTCAGCGGGAAAGTCTGGCTTTGCCGCACGTTGAACGGCGTGCGACAAGCCGGCGACTGACCAGGTCGAGACTCAGAGCAAGTAGCCAGCGGCTTGTCCGAGATGGTTGTCCTGCCCTCCAGTAATGAGGTGCAGTGGAATGTGTTGTTGTTCATCGATAGATGGGATTTCGAAACTTCCCACTATTTGAAGGTGCCGCTCATTCAGTCCGGTCGACTCTTCTTCTTTTGCCTTAGCCATTCTCGCGTGGTTCGCTGCGATTTCATTGAGAGTTGACACGTTACATCTCCGGTGACTGACCAAGCGTATCGCTGGAGTCCTTAAGTGTTAATTTAATTGCCGCCGCGTCAGAATTACGTCGTTCCGGGGCTGCTACGTCCGACCGGTGCAAAGCCTACGCCAGACATGTTGCGTATTCCGCACCAGATTTTCATATGCGACGAATGGTGGCGTGGCAGGTGGCTACTATCGGGTGGGCGGTTCGCGTTACTGTGCATTCCTATGTTGGGTCGTCGGCGCTTTGGCGGTATCCGTGGACACATTTTCACAGTTGAAGGTTAACTATTAGTTACAAACTATGGCTAAAATGCCATCTTTCGACCCTGTGCCGTCCGTCGGCATAGCTCAAGAGCGCGCCATCGGGACGCAGTTTGTTCACTTCTGACGTGTGACGATTTTCGTGAAACTTATCATTGCCGCTATTTATGTCATCTCCATTGCGTATGTTCACTTGCGCGGTAAGGTGCGCCACAAATTTGGCCGTCAACTGAGCGACCACTCGACGTTTCTGGCACCGATCAATTGCTTCCTTTATCTGTTTTCGAAAACGCCCAATAAACCTTATCTCGATCCGGCAGACTTTCCCGACTTGAGCCCTTTGCAGGCTCATTGGGAAGAGATTCGCGCCGAAGGCCAGAATCTGCTCAAGGCGGGGGAGATCAAGCGTTCGAATCAGTACGACGACGTTGGTTTCAATTCGTTTTTCAAAAGTGGCTGGAAACGTTTCTATCTCAAATGGTACGGCGACAGTCACCCGTCGGCCGCAAAGCTCTGCCCGCGCACGACTGAACTGGTGCAAAGCATCGGCTCGATCAAGGCCGCGATGTTCGCCGAACTGCCGCCGGGTTCGAAACTGGTCCGTCACCGCGATCCGTATGCCGGTTCATACCGTTATCATCTGGGCCTGGAAACGCCGAACGATGCCGGTTGCTACATCAATGTCGACGGTGAGAACTACCATTGGCGCGACGGCGAAGCGGTGATGTTCGATGAGACCTTCATTCATTACGCCGAAAACACCACTGCGCAAAACCGCATCATCCTGTTCTGTGACATTGAGCGGCCGATGAAGTATCGCTGGGCGACGGCGTTCAACCGCTGGTTCAGCCGCACGGTGATGGCGGCGGCGGGTGCGCCGAACGATGCCGGCGACAAGGTCGGTGGTATCAACCGCTTGTTCGCCAAAATCTACAAGATTCGCCTGCGCGGCAAAGCGCTCAAGAAGCGTAACCGCACTCGCTACTACCTGGAGAAATGGGCGGTTTTTGCTGGGTTGCTGGCGGTTTTTGTTTTGATCTGAGTTAGGTGTTGAGGCGTATGACGCCTTCGCGAGCAAGCCCGCTCCCACATTGGTCCTGTGAACGACCCAGATCCAATGTGGGAGCGGGCTTGCTCGCGAAGAGGCCGGTATTTCCACCGCAAAACTTATGGATGTCCCAGGAGTCGCTCAGCCGCTGGACCGTTTCGTGTTTTTTTTCTCCGCAGTAGATTTGGCTTTGGTGGCCGGTTTGCTGGCCGTTTTACCGCCCCCCTTGCCACCAAGACTACGCTTGAGCAGTTCGGTCAGATCGATGACATCGGCCGTCTTGCGCTCCTCTTCACCGGTAACGGTTTCCACGGTTTCGATCTTGCCTTCATGAGCCTTCGTATCGACCAGCGCCATGATTTTGTCTTCGAAGCTGTCGCGGTACTCCTCGGGCGTCCAGTCGGCACTCATGTCCTCCACCAGCCGTTTGGCCATGTCGAGCTCACCTTTGGCCAGATCCGGCTTGGTCACTTCACTGCCCAGTTCCAGTTGAGCAAGGCTGCGCACTTCGGCGGGCCAGCGCAGTTTCACCAGCACCATGGCTGACTCCAACGGCATGAGGGCGGCCAAGTACTGGCGGGTATGCAACACAACGCGGGCCAAGGCGACCTTGTTGGTTTTGCTGAGGGTTTCGCGCAACAGCGCATAGACCTTGCCGCCGCGTTTATCCGGGGCCAGGTAGTAAGGCGTATCGATGTTTTGCAGGGGGATTTGCTCGCTGTCGACAAAGGCAAAGATGTCGATGGTTTGGGTCGACACCGGATGGGCCGAACGAATCTCCTCTTCGCTAAGCACCACGTAACGCCCCTTTTCGTACTGGACCCCTTTGACGATGTGCTCCTTGCTGATTTCCTTGCCAGTGACTTTGTTGACGCGCTTATAGCCCACCGGCTCCATGCTGCGGCTGTCGAGCCAATCGAAATCCACCCCGTGGGAAGATGTTGCCGAGACCAGCGCCACGGGGATGTGCACCAGACCGAAACTGATTGCGCCTTTCCAGATTGCCCGTGCCATCGTCGTGCTCTCGTCAGTCGATTGATGTTCAGGTGACCTATGGGCCCGAGCAAAAGTTTCAGTCGTCGGCGGCCCGGTCCTGCGGGCGGATCGGCGGTGCGGTTAACTCGTGTTACATCTTGTGGAGCAGGTTTTGGTTAACAAATCCGGACCCTGGGCGTAGCGTGGCTCTATTCATCCATGAAGCATGGCACGCTCATTTAGAGAGGTCCCCATGAACCAATGTGTGCTCGGCGTCCTCGCACTGGCATTGAGTGGCGTGCTAAGTCCTTTGGCTTTGGCAGACGCCGCATCGCCGTCCTCGCCCTTGCTGCTGGCGCAGAACCTGCCGGGCAGCACCAACAACAATCCCTACAACAGCCCGATTCGCCGGGCCAATCCCAACAGCATGCAAGGCACCCAACCCGGCATCCCGGTGATTCGCGGGCCGAACACGGTGCCTGTGCCACGACCGCCAACGCTCGATAACGGCGGTATCGGCAACCGCTATCCGCAAGATCGACAGGCACCCACCAGCCAACCGAAATTCATTCCCAATCCACCGCCCCGGGACTCGGATCGCAACTACCGTTGAACGGCAGGACAGAGATCTTGCCAGCCATTTTTGACGACAAAAGGAATCGTGCATGTTGCGTAAAACCCTCTTGGCCACTTTCTGTGCCAGCGCATTATTTACAGTCACGGCGCCCGTTTTCGCGGCGCCGACACAGGATATAAAAAGCGAGCAGGGCACCCTTGAGCTCACGCCGATCGTTAAAGGCCTGGAACATCCCTGGGCGCTGGCGTTTCTGCCCGACCGCCAAGGGATGCTGGTGACCGAACGGCCCGGCAACCTGCGGCTGGTCAGCGCCGACGGCAAACTCTCGGGTCCGCTTAATGGCGTGCCTCAGGTCTGGGCCAAGGGGCAGGGCGGATTGCTCGATGTGGCGTTGTCGCCCGATTTCAAGCAAGACCGCATGGTCTATCTGTCTTACGCCGAAGGGGGCGGTGAAGGCGGCAAGGCCGGCACGGCGGTCGGTCGTGGACGACTGTCCGAGGACCTGACGGCGATCAAGGATTTCAACGTGATCTTCCGTCAGGAGCCCAAGCTATCGGTTGGCAATCACTTCGGCTCGCGACTGGTGTTCGACCGCGACGGTTATCTGTTCATCACCTTGGGCGAGAATAACGACCGGCCCACGGCACAGGACCTCGACAAACTGCAAGGCAAGATCGTGCGGCTCTATCCGGACGGCAAGGTGCCGAAGGACAATCCCTTTGTCGGGCAAAAAGGCGTTCGCCCGGAAATCTGGTCCTACGGCCAACGCAACCCGCAAGGCGCGGCACTCAATCCCTGGAGTGGCACGCTCTGGGAAAACGAGCACGGCCCCCGAGGCGGCGATGAGATCAACATCATCGAACGCGGCAAAAATTACGGCTGGCCGATGGCAACCCACGGCATCAACTATTCCGGCCTGCCGGTCCCGGAAGCCAAGGGCGAAACCGCCGAAGGCACCGTGGGCCCGCACCATGTCTGGGAAAATTCCCCCGGCCTGAGCGGCATGGCCTTCTATGACGGTGATCGCTTCAAGGCCTGGCAACATAGCGTGTTTATCGGCGCGCTGGTGAGTCAGGAGTTGATCCGCCTGCAATTCGATGGCGACAAAATTGTTCACGAAGAGCGGTTGCTCGGTGAACTCAACAAACGGATTCGCGATGTACGGCAGGGGCCGGATGGGTATCTGTATGTACTGACTGATGAAGAGGACGGTGTGCTGTACAAGGTTGGGTTGAAGTAAGTTAAGAAATTTGAGCGACGAGAATCCTGTGGGAGCGTGGCTTGCCCGCGAAGAATACACCACGGTTTTTCAGGTACTACGCGTCATCGTTCTTCGCGGGCAAGCCACGCTCCCACAGGTTCTGTGGCTTGACTTACTGGCATTGAGGCATGCTGCCTTGCCGCAATGATGCATTCCTACCAAACCTGGATCAGACTTCTTGAGCCGCGCTGACGGATGTTTTCCACTCCTGAAGCCCCCGCACCACCAGATACAACAACGGCCCCACCGACACAAAAATCGCCGTCACCAACAGATAGGGAACCACCGACAACCCCGACTGCCCGCGCTTGCGCGCATCCTGGTACATCCAGATACCCGCAAGCGTCGCCAACAGGTACAAATCGATCACCACCTGCGCGGTATCGGGCCGTGACATCAGGCTGATGCCGAAGTCGAGCAACGACTGCTCGGCCTGCAGCATCACCGAAACGGTGTAGCCGGCGAAGGCGATCAGGGCAATGAGGGGCAGGGCGACAGACTTCATGGTTTCCTTCCTTGGGACAATGAGCAGAATCGCCAGCCTACAGCGGCCCTTGAAAATTGGCCATTGACTTGCCATCAGCGTCCGGCTAATTTCCAGCCATGACTTCCACCGTATTGCGCTGCCAGCCAAGCATTATTACCGCCATTCCTTATTTGGCGGGCTAGCTCACGACTGCAGCACCCAACCCGCCCTAGAGGCGGGTTTTTACTTTCTGTCTCCTGGGTTTTGAGCTTACCGGGCGCCCGCAGCTCCTACGCCGACCGCGTAAACCCGGATACCAAGGAGACGACCATGAACAGCACCCCCGCCCAGCAGAGCTTGCTTGAGCACTACGTGAAAAAGATTCTTGCCGCGCCGGTTTACGAACTCGCTGTGCGCACGCCGTTGCAAGCGGCACCGGCCTTGTCCGAGGCGTTGGGCAATCAGGTCCTGCTCAAGCGCGAAGACTTGCAACCGACGTTTTCCTTCAAGATCCGCGGCGCCTACAACAAACTGGTGCACCTGAGCGATGAACAGAAGGCTCGTGGCGTGATCACGGCTTCGGCGGGCAATCATGCCCAAGGCGTAGCGTTGGCGGCCCGCGAACTCGGGATCGCCGCAACCATCGTAATGCCCTGCACGACACCGGAACTGAAGGTGCTGGGTGTCCGCAGTCGGGGAGCCGATGCGGTGTTGCACGGCGAGAGTTTTCCGTTTGCCTTGGAATATGCGCTGAACCTCGCACGGACAACCGGCCGCACCTTTGTCTCGCCCTTCGACGACCCGGACGTAATCGCGGGGCAGGGCACCGTCGCCATGGAAATCCTTCGCCAGCACCAAGGGCCGCTGGACGCGATCTTCGTTCCGGTGGGCGGTGGTGGCTTGATCGCCGGTATCGCCGCGTACGTCAAATACCTGCGCCCTGAAGTCCGCATCATCGGCGTCGAGTCGGAACATTCCGCCTGCTTGCAGGCTGCATTGCAAGCCGGCGAACGTGTCGTGCTGCCAACCGTAGGCACCTTCGCCGATGGTGTGGCCGTCGCTGAAATCGGCGCCCATGGTTTCGAGGTCTGCCGGTTTTGCGTCGATGAGGTAATGACCGTCAGCAACGACGAACTCTGCGCCGCCATCAAGAATATCTACGACGATACGCGCTCGATCACCGAACCTTCCGGCGCCTTGGCCGTGGCCGGGATCAAGCAATACGTGGCACGCACCGGCGCACGGGGGCAGACCTTGGTGGCTATCGATTCCGGAGCGAACATTAATTTCGACAGTTTGCGGCATGTGGCCGAGCGCGCCGCGTTGAGCGGCGTGTCGGCGTGAGGGCTGGTGCGGTTATTCCTGAACGGCTTTCTCGATGCGGCTCGACGCCGACCAAATCCGGTAGCGCACTTCGACGTCCTTGGGCACGTAAAGCACGATCGGCAGCTTGCTGTTGTAGCGCAGCTTGAAACCGTCACCGACCACCGGCACGAAGTCCTTTTTGCTCTTGCCATCCGGGCAGGCCATCCGCGTACTCATCGGGCCGATGACGTTTTCCAGCCGGTAATACGGGTAACCCCACCCTTCAAGGTTCTTTTCCTCAAGCATGCCGCCCAGGCGCTGACGGTTGCAGTCGACGGTCAGGGTCTTGCCGGCCAGAATCTCGATTTCATAACCCTCTTCCTGTTGTTGCGGGGCGAGGTGAATGACCTGGCGGGTAAAACCGCTCTCGGGCTTGGGATACGGCGCGACGTCTTCGAGGGTTGCGGCGTGGGCGACGGACGAAAAAACGGCAATTATCAGCCCGACGGTCCTGTTAAGCGGCAAAGCACCCATGATGCCTCCTTGCGTGTGTGTGGGGTCAGCGGATACTGAATGGATGGGCCGTATTCTCACTGCCGTCCTCACCCAATGCAAACCCGCCATCGGGGTGTTTGCAAAATGCAGGCCTTGAAACAGACCTTTCTTGCATTTTGCACGAGTCACTTTATTGCACCCGCATCAAACCCTTGATTTGCCGACGAGGCGCAGAGCGAAATCCTGGGCATGTTTTATGCTGTAGCTGTCTTGAGCTGACCGCGATCCCTGTTGAGTCAGCGCTGAAACAAGAAAACGGTCGGACGTTGGAACGATGAAACCCGCACTGACGAAAAGAACGGGCGATCTGAGCTCCGACCGACATTGATTTTTGATTGGCAATCTCACAAAGCGAGAGGGTGGCCATGTTTCTTTCTGCCTTGGAACTACGCAATATCGTTGAAAGCAGTTTTCTCCCGAAACGCTGTCAATGCACGCTGTCGCCGGACCTGTCGATGACCGTCAAGGTGTATTCGGACGTCGAGACTGACCATCTCGACCTGTGCGTCACCGGCATAGACGCCCAGCGCCTGAACGGGTGTCGGGAGATCAATAACCTGATCGCCGAGTTACGCACCGACCTTGAGCACAACAGGCATAGCCAACTGTTGCACCCGACGTCAAAAGCCCATTAACCGGCCGTTTCACCCAGTTCGACCGATACGCGCCGGGTCTGGATAAACCCCAGCCCCAGCGCCAATTCCACCAGGATCGCCAGCAAAATACCCGGCCCGGCATGACCATTGAGCCATTCGCCGAGACCCAGCGCCGCCAAACCGAAACACCCCACCATAAAGCCGCTGCACATCGCGCTTCGCGCCGCCGAGGGCGGTGCCTGCCGTACGAGATAAAACATCACTCCCAACGCGCCGAACAGCACCGCACTGCGCCTGGCGATAAAACCCGCCCCGGACGAATACTCGATACCCCAGATCGCCAGCAACCATTGCGGCATCAAACCCCAGACCAGCGCCAGCAGAAAGCAAAGCGCGGCAGTGAACGTCGACAGCGTGCGAAACGAGATCTGCATGGCGAATCCTTTCGGCAGTGAGGGAGACGCCAAAGCATAGCGTCTGAACCCTCACAGGCCTACCGCCAAGTGCCGAATCAGAATCTTCTGTCAGTTCTGATAACTGCACGCGTCAGAAAATTTTAGGTAGGTGATTTCCGCAGGCTTGCCCGAGACGCTATCGACGTATTTCATGTTGGCCGTGACCACTTTGCAGTCCAGCGTCGACGGCTCGGTCATGGAAATGACCTTGCCCACATGCAGCGGCATGCCGTAGTGATAAGGCACGGCCTGGGAGGACGTCTCGTTGGCCTGAGCGAAACCTGCGAACGCGGTGCAGGCGAGGGTGGTGGTTATCAGTAGTGTTCGCATGTTCATGATGGGGCTCCAGTGCAGGGGGAAATCCAGTTCGACTGAAGAACGTCGAACCTGCCGCACTGGGCGTCAGACGGGGCTGAGGGCGTGCGGTCCAGTAAAGCTTTGGACCGTGGGGTTAAGCGATGGTTAACCGGGTTGCATGCCGCCTGTCGTGAGGAGGTTTCTGACAGAGGTTTCATGTAGGTAAAAAAACTGAGGGAGCTTCGGCTCGATCCTACAAGCTTGGGCGCCTTGTCGTCTTTCGGCGCTTGGCTTGTAGCGATTACTGTTTGGCATCGCTGCAAAATCAGCGAACAGGTTTGGTCACCTGATAACGTCGCACATATTTGTGCCCTCATTCGCACTGCGGACTTCTACGTCTCGTCTTGCGTTGTAATGGCGGCTGTGTGCGGGACGCCTTCGGGCGAGCCGATTTGGCGTTATCGGTTGACCAAGCCTGTGCACAGCCGCCACCCATCGTTTGGTCACGGTGCTGGCGATTACTAATTATGCCGAGTAATTACTATGCCAACGATAAATCCACTCCCCGAACGCTACCGTTCAATCAAAAGCAGCATTACCGACTCAACCCCCTTGGTGATCGACACAGAAGCCAATCCCCAAGACATTCTCGAAGCCGCATTACAGCGCATCCGCGCTTCCAGCCAGTTGCTTGAAACGCTCCACTGTCAATGCTTCAAGCATGGCGATGTTCAGGACATTCCGCACATTACCCATGCACTTTATCTGCTGACTCAGGATGGTTGCGATCTGTTGACGGTTGCTCAGCAGCGGATGATGGGGTGGAAGGCGCCGGTCTGAGGTCGAGCTGTAAGGAAGGGAAGTAGCGTTACGGTTTTGAATTGACTGAAATGATCAACTCGTCCTGTTCTACTACTTTGCTGTCACCTGGTTGATGCAGGCTCAATCAGGTGACCTTTCAATAGGCTTTCCTCGCTTCATAGTTTATCTGGGAAATATGAGAGCGGCGGGTGTGTTGCTTTCCATTCTTTCGACATTTGCTTTGCTTGTTCGATTTGTTCAGGAGTTAGTTTTGCTGCAATTTCAGGCAATAATTCTTTGGCATATTTTAACAAGCCGCCACCACCATCAAGTTCAAGCAGGGTGGAAATCAAGGCGTATGATTTTACAGGCTCATAAGAAAATCCGAGTTCTGAAGGGTTCTTAGATAGATACGAACCATATCCGAAAACAGCACTTGCGTATCCAGATTTGGCAGCCTTTTCGTACCAGAATCTGAGTGTTTCAAGATCGTTTTTTTTCGCAAGTGTCTCTACATACGCCATCATACCTGGAGGGTAGCCACCTTCAGCAGATGCTTTCATTAGGCGCTGAACTACATCTGCTCTGCTTGATGGAAGCAGGAAAAATCCCTTTCCATCACGGTACCCAGTTGCCAGGTAATACTGGGCGAAGGCGTACCCCTTCTCGGCCGATTGCTCAAGCCATTTGTCGTCACCAGTTAGGCGAAACATCAGGTACATGGCCTCGGCGTTTCCTTTGGTCGCTTCTTTTCCAGCGGCATCTAAGGCCATTTTCCTCCATTCAGTTGGTTCTTTTCGACCTTCGGGACAGTTTTTCATAACAACGCAAAGATCGTTGTTATTTTCGGAAAGCCGGATCATTGAATATATATCGCCTTGAAGTGCAGAAGCTTCATAAGCGCTCTGTGCCTCAGGTGTAATATACCTTTTCTTTTTTCGCAGCGCTTCGCCCAGATAATACTGGGCTTCATGATCCCCTGCTTGGGCTGCTAATTCCAGGAATGGCACTGCCGAGGCAGCTTTGAATTGATTATAAAGTGTGATGCCTTGCGCTTTGGCTGAATTCAAGTCCGAAGTAAACTGAGCGTAAACCTCGGAAGATATTCCGATCGCAAAAAGGGCTACGAAAAAATACACTCTCATTTGTTAACTCATAGCTTGTCGGGGAAGAAGGATAGTGGTGGGTGAGATTCTTTCCACTCCTTAGAGAGTATTTTTGCTTTCTCTATTTGAGCGGGAGTCATCTTGGCGGAAATATCAGGAAGTACATAGTTCACATAGTCGGGCATTCCGCCGCCACCATCTAACTCAAGCAGAAGGTGAAGTAATGCATAGGACTTGATCGGGTCGTAGGTGTATCCAAACTCAGATGATTCTTTTCCTAAGTTTGATGCATATCCAAAAATTGCAGTCGCGTATCCAGTTTCTGCCGCTTTTTTGTTCCAGAGTCTAAACCCTTGCATGTCTTTCTTTTCCGCTAGGATTGCTCCGTATTCCAACATGCCTTGAGGGTAACCTCCTTCTGCGGAAGATTTCATTAAGCGTTCAACAACCTCTTCCCGATTCGATGGTAGTAGAAAAAAGCCCCGCCCTTCACGATAGCTTACCCCTAAAAAGTATTGCGCAAATGCGTACCCGTTTTCGGCGGATTTTTCCAGCCATTTATCATCGCCGGTAACTATAAACATTAGGTACATGGCTTCTGCGTTTCCTTTCGCAGCTTCTACGCTAGCAGCATCTAAAGCCATTTTTCCCCAATCGCCTGGCTCCTTTCGACCTTTTGGACAGTTGGTCATCTCTACGCAGAGATCATTCTTCTCTCCTGCAAGCCTTATCATCGAGTATATGTCGCCTTGGAGGGCCGATGCTTCATAAGCGCTCTGCGCTTCAGAGGTCATATATTTTTTGTTTTTTCGAATGGCTTCGCCTAGATAATATTGTGCTTCGTGATCATCTACCTGGGCTGCTAACTCAAGGAATGGCACTGCCGAAATCGTTTTGAATTGATTGTAAAGCGTAATGCCCTGTATTTTGGCAGATTGCGGGTTGAAAGAAACCATCGCTTCTACTGATTTGGGTTTTTCCGTCAGTAGCGGCTTTTGTGGTTTGATCGTCTGTTGCTGAATAGTAAGTTGCCCAGCGCCGACTTGTGAGAAAGTACCGATTGCAAGGCAAGCGACAAATAGAGAGATTTTCATGACATTATTTTTATAGTTTGTCAGGGAAGAACGACAGCGGAGGGCGGGTTGCTTTCCATTCGGTCAGAGTTTTTTTCGATTTCTCGATCTGCTCATCTGTCATTTTAGCAGCGATTTCAGGAAGTTCGTCTTTTGCAAACTCTTGCATGCCGCCTCCACAAAGTGTAATGCCTTGCCTTTTAGCTTGCTGCAGATCTGTGAAAGTCTGTGCATGTGCTCCCACTGAAATTATCAAAATAATAGCAATGGCTAATGTTCGTTTCATGGATTAGCGGCTTAGTTTGAAAGGGAAAAATGAAAGAGCGGGGTGAGTTTTTTTCCAGTTGGCCGCAAAAGTATCTGCCTCGTCTAATTGAGCTTTATTTATTTTTTCTCTGATTTTCGATATGACATATTCTGCATCTTCTTTAGCGCCGCCGCCGCCATCAAGTTCCAGAAAAAGCGAAAGCAAGGCATACGACTTCACAAAATCTACCGGGAATCCGAAATCGGAGTTTTTTCCTGATAAATAGTAGCCGTAGTTAAAAATGGCCTCCACATATCCTGTGGCAGCAGCCCGTTCGGTCCAGTTTCTGGCGCCTTCAAGGTCTTTTTTTTCGAATAGGGCTGTTGCCAGTCCAGTCATTCCCCTAGGGTAACCACCTTCCGCAGATGCTTTCATCCAGCGTTCAACTGCATCTGCCCGACTTGAAGGCAATAGAAAAAATCCTCCTCCTTCACGATAATCGGTTGCCAATAAATATTGCGATAGTGCGAAACCATTTTCCGCTGATTGTTCAAGCCACTTTTTATCACCGGTAATCTCGTACATCAAATACATCGACTCTGCGTTGCCCTGTGCAGCTTCTTCAGTTGCCAATGATTTTGCGCTTGTCAGCCATTCCACAGGGGTTTTTTGGCTTTTTGGGCAGTTATTCATAGTTGCACAAAGATCACCTCCCATTTGGCCAAGTCTAATCATTGAGTAAATATTACCTTGCTCAGCAGAAGCCTCGTAGGCTTCTTTGGCTGCTGCATCGATATATCGTTTGTTTTTTCGTATTGCTTCGCCTAGATAGTATTGAGCTTCGCTGTCGCCGGCTGTGGCGGCGATTTGTAGGTAGGGAAGTGCGGAAGCCCCCTTGAGCTGATTGTAAAGCTCAGTGCCTTGACTCTTAGCAGACTGCTGCTCGCTCGTAAGCTGCGCGCAAACTGGTAAGGATATTCCTGCTAAGAGAAAGGCTATAAAGCAAAATGTTCTTGCTGATCGCTGCTTCATAGTTTATCTGGGAAATATGAGAGCGGCGGGTGTGTTGCTTTCCATTCTTTCGACATTTGCTTTGCTTGTTCGATTTGTTCAGGAGTTAGTTTTGCTGCAATTTCAGGGAGTATGTCGTTTGCGTAATCTTGCATGCCGCCACCACCGTCAAGTTCAAGCAGCATAAAAATCAACGCATATGACTTTACCGGATCATAAGGGAATCCGAACTCTGATGGGTTTTTAGATAAATATGAACCATATCCGAATACAGCACTTGCGTATCCAGCTTTGGCTGCCTTTTCGTTCCAGAACCTGAGTTCTTCAAAATCTTTTTTGTGCGCAAGAGCCTCTACATATCCCATCATGCCTAAGGGGTAGCCGCCTTCAGCAGATGATTTCATTAAGCGCTCAACGACTTCTGCTCTGCTTGATGGAAGCAGGAAAAATCCCTTTCCATCACGGTACCCAGTTGCAAGGTAATATTGTGCGAAGGCGTACCCTTTCTCGGCCGATTGCTCTAGCCATTTGTCGTCACCAGTTAGGCGAAACATCAGGTACATGGCCTCGGCGTTTCCTTTGGCTGCTTCTTTTTCAGCAGCATCTAAGGCCATTTTTCTCCATTCAGTTGGTTCTTTTCGACCTTCGGGACAGTTCTTCATAACAACGCAAAGATCGTTCTTGTTTCCAGAAAGTCTGATCATTGAATATATATCGCCTTGAAGTGCAGATGCTTCATAAGCGCTCTGTGCCTCAGGCGTGATGTATCTTTTGACTTTTCGCAACGCTTCGCCAAGATAATATTGTGCCTCATGATCTCCCGCTTCTGCGGCGACTTTTAGATGAGGGATCGCAGACATGGTCTTGAACTGGTTGTAAAGAATAATTCCTTTTTCTTTTTCTTCGAGTTGCTGCTGTGAAGGTGCGGCTAGCGCATTAGAACTAATGAAGAATGAGAATAATATTGTGTATAAAAATGACTTTAAATAAATCATGCTTGGTTTCTCGAGATTTATGAGCCGATGTATTTTATGGTGCTAATGGGGGTGTAGCTATTTTCATGAAGGTCGAGTTTACATAGGTCATCTAGGCGTTGACCCAGTTTTTTGCTCTCTCTCATATAAATCGCTCGAATCTGGTCGCTATCTTGTCTAGAGTATTTCAATACGGGGTCTTGCATAAAGTTGTCTAGTTTATGTTTGTTTTCGCAGTACGCTTGCCCTGGGCTTTCTGAGAGCTCGCCAAATTTATTCATGCTTTTGCATGCATCTTCAAACTGTTGCTGGGCCTCGATTAATGTGCCAGAAGCATTAGAGTTTTTTCCTATCCAGTTCACTATCTTGCTTATTGCTTGTTGTTGTAGTAGATATGCCTCGTCTCTTTTGTATTCGTGCTTCTCATCACTTGGATCGCCTTCCCCCGCCTTGATCGAAGTTACGGCAAATGCTTTCGGCTCAGATGTCAACGTCATGAATATAGGACCTAAAGCTGCGGGCGTCGCTTGAACGAACCATTTTTCCAATTCCTCTGGGTTGTGATATTCAATAATTGTATGAGCAATAGGTCCTCCCTTTCCGCTACTGGTCATTGCTTCATAGAGGTTCATGATGACGTTAATCCCCATCATATAAACCATTGCAACATCCAACCCAACTGCGCCGAGTACGTTCAGCGCAGAAGCTTGCTCTGCGGCCTCCGGAGTAATCCAACTAATAGAAGCCCCCTTGGCCTTATACAACTCACGCCGATAAATATTGATGAGTTCTACAACCGCCTCGTAACCCACCTCAAACTTGAAACTACCATTCACACCCGGCCCAAGGACAACAGCTGCTTTAAGATTGAGGATGAATTTGCCTTTATCTACTGATATTTGAGCGTTGCCTTGCAATCCCGCGCCGTAGGCGGCACCTAACGACCCACTAAGGTTGGCAAGCGTTAGCCATTGGCTAGCGCTTGTAGCCTCCTTGCTGTTGTTGATTCCTGTTGCGGGTCCTGCACGCAACGCAGCCAATGCTTTAGGCGGAGCCCAATTCAAAGCCCCTGTCAGTTCGATTCCTGCTTGAACGCCGGCGAACAGATTGAAGTTGGCCTTCATGCCATTTTCAATTTGTACGTTGGCGGCCTTGCCGGACATGACTTGGCCAGTTGATTTGGTGTCAACAGCCGTCAGAGCCTTGGATTTGTGTTCAAGGTCTGGGGTAGGGCTGGTATCACCATTGTCGGCTTTGGTTTTGATCGTTTCTTCGTGGGTCTTCCGCTCAGCCTTTGCTTCGGCATCTTCGCGCTGTGCCGGTTTGACAGGGCTGAGTGTCGCGCCATATTTGGCGTTGCCGTTTATAGGTGACAGCTCAATACTGCCGGCGAGCATGAGCGACGCACCGGCGTATCCCCACGCACGGGCACCGAAATGGAAGGACATACGGCCGAGGTTCAAGGTCTGAAGTTGAGGATTACCTTCGAGATAGTAATCGACCGTCACATCCTTGGCTTTTTCGCGAGTCGGCATGTCGATTTTAAGCAGTTCCACTTCACCTCGAGCCAAGTCAAAGCTCAGTGACGCACTGGCCGACGTCTTGAAGCCTTCAGCGGCAGAGAAGGAGGGACCTTCCAGCTTCACTTCGCCATGCAGTTTTTTCTGCGGCGGCGCAAGGCAGCGGACAAATTGCGCCTGCTGGCTCTTGTCGAAAAGCCTCACTTCACCACGAACACTCTTTTTGAATACGACCTGTTTAAGGTGCTCGCCCCATTCTTTTCGCGCACCGGCATCCTCAAGCTGAGTCACTTTATAGCCGTTGGTTTGCAAGAAGCTGTAAAACTTGTCGATATTGAACCAACCATTGGTATCAAACCAGTCACCGGCTTGATCTCCAATTTTTAGTGCGCCCTGGCTTGCCAGCC
This sequence comes from Pseudomonas sp. JV414, assembly GCF_032424305.1. Lineage (NCBI taxonomy): Bacteria > Pseudomonadati > Pseudomonadota > Gammaproteobacteria > Pseudomonadales > Pseudomonadaceae > Pseudomonas > Pseudomonas sp. JV414. The sequence goes on from NZ_VYKC01000001.1 coordinate 48,344, forward strand.
ACTGGCCAAATACCTTCTGCGCGCTGTTTTTACTTGCACCACCGTTACCGTTCTTTGGGATGCCTTCAAGAATTTTTTTCGCGCTCTTGCCGACCTTTTTCAGGTCTTCCTCAAGAAGCTTTGGCGCACCCTTGAGGTTGAGCAAACTGAACCACTTCAACGGCGTGCCGCTAGCTGCCAGTGTGCTGACTTCCCTTAGCGGAAAGCCATCCTTGACAAGCCGATCAACCGGCTGAGGCTCAAACTGTTCAGGCTCCCATAACAAGTGACGTCGAATAGGGTCAGCGGCGACTTTTTGTTGAGCCTTTTCGTGTAAGCCCTGTTTTACAACTTGCAAACGGTCCCATTCGGCACGTTCGGCTTCGACCAGTCCGGCAGGGGCCTGGGCATTTTGACCCGTCGCTTCGATCCAGTTTTTGTACTTTTCGCGCAAGCGGTTATTGATTTCCGATTGCTGTTTTTCCGTATCGAGATATAACTTGAACTGCTCGATACCTGTAGTGATGTCATCGCCACTGATCAGTGCGTACTCAGGTAAGGCGATCCCGTATTCCGCTACTTTGATAATCGCGTCGGTGTATTCGTGATAGGCAAACGACTTGGCTTCGCCATGCTTCCACGCCAGGTAGGCGTATGTATCACCTTCGCAGGTGTATAAACACTTCTGCAGTTCATCACGCTTTTTCTTGTCTGTTTCAAGGAGCTTGGCGACATCTTCCTGAGCCTGTGGCTTGATGCCACCCTCACTGATCAGCGCCTTGCGTTTCTCCAGGTAATTTTGGACGCGAGCGCGAGCCTCGATTGCCCCGGCAGCGAACAACGTACCGTTCTCGTACGTATGACCCTTCTTTTCGGCGGCGGCAATAGCTATTTTTTTTAGCGCCAACCACTCGCTGCGTAACTTACGTAGCTCGCTGTAATCATCCTGGATACGGTTCTGAGTATCGATATCCGACTGAAGCTGATCTATACGTGAGCGCTGAGGATCGGTTTTCGGCGTTTCGGCCTTTGGTGCGTCCTTTTCTTTTGCGCGTTTTACTTCTTGTCGGCTGCGAAGGACCATTCCTGGGTCCATTTCGATATTCGGTTCCTGAGCTTCAATTTCCTCCATTCTCTGGCGCTGTTCGCCTTCGAGAAAATTACTCAGTTTTGGCTCAAGGAAGTAATTCAGTAATCCGCTGTCATCTAATCCCTTGAGGCGCTCATCACGGGATTTACTCGGGGCAATTTGATTCTCCAGAGCGTGCATCGCCTCCTTCATCGAGGAGGCGGCGCGCTCGGGCAGTAACCAAAACTCTTCTTCATCGGTTGCATAGATTGCGGTGCCGTACGTGTTCGAACAAGGCTTGGGCTGATCCTTGAAGCTGGGGGCGCACGTTTCTGTAAAGTCTTTTTTCGGCCCCAAGTCAATGGGCTTAGGGCCAGGCGCACTTGCACTTTCGGCCGCTGGAGCAGGTTGGGAAGCTGCCGTTGAAGGGGCAGCTGGTTTTGCAACCGCTTCAGCCTGAGCACTCTTGGGAACACTAAGATTCCAACCCGGCTTGATGGCATTCGGGTCAGTAATAAAGGGATTCATCTGGCGCAGTTGCGCAACATCGGTATTGTAGCGAGTGGCAATCTGGCCGAGCGTTTCACCAGGATTGACTGAATGATTGGTAATTTCCATGGTGCTTCCGTTCTGTTGTTGCGTCGGGTTCATTGGGGGGTGGCGGATGCTGTTTGCATCAGCTGTTCAACCTTGATGAACGACTCTTCCCTGGATTGCAGGATGGCCATGGCTTCTGGCCGGGTTTCAAACAGCGGTCCATCGACGATAGAGGCGAGCTTGAGTAAATGATCACCTTCGTAGATGTTGTTTTTGAGCAAAAGGTCCAGGTTCTCGGTAATTTCATTGATGCGATCGTCGCCCGGTTCACCGAACGCTACATATTGCTCATCGACCCAATACAACCATCCCAGTCGCGCTTGAATCTTTGCTGTGTTGTCGGGAAGGTTGTAAGCCGGGCCATCGCCACGCCACTTCAGTTCCGATGTAGCCGTCCATGACAGCCACGCACCGCGCTCTTTTCCGAAGTGGCTGGGGGCAGGGCTGTACACCGCTTGCCAAGGACCGAACAATTGAATGGCCGCGTCACCAGCGGTGTAGGCCAGCGCAGCCCAGAGGCTGGGTTTGTGGTAGCTCAACAGACTTTGGCCACCGGAACCGTCATTGGCTCGCAGTAACCAGCGCGCGTGCGCGAGGGCCTGATTGGCATCTTCTGCGACCAGCGCAATACCCGAGTAGTTTTCTTCGCACAGACGCGTGGCTTCGCTTGCCAATCGGCTACCCCAAGGCGTCGTGAGCCAGAGCGGACCTTCGTCAGCGATTTCGGCAAAGTCAGTACTGCTGAACAAGGCCTGAGCATTCATCGGTTCGCCGATGCGATAGAGACGAGACATCGCCTCGGGCTGGCGTCCGCGATCGATGATGAAACACAGGACCTGACTGGACTGTTCCCTGGGTAGCGACTCGAATCCATAACGAGGTGCGGCCAGCAGGGAATTCATGGTGTTTACATGCATGTGCAATCCTTACGGCTGCAAGCGCCGTTGCTCTGTTTGCCGCACAACGGCGTGATACCCGACTCGTTGAGACGGCTGGGGAGAGGGGCCTTGCCCGCTGTATCCGCATCCGCCACCTTCATCGGCCCCGGTAACAACGGCGCAGCAGGCGTACCCGCACCCGGCCCACCCCCGGAATTCACCTTCACCTCAGCCCCACTGATCGTCACGCCACCCGCATCAATCTTCACAAAACTCCCGCCAGCCTTGGCCGTCAGCTCCATGCCACCCTCAACCACCACCTTCTCCCCGGCGTGGTAGTGAATCTCTTGCCCGGCCTCGACAAACTGCGCCGTCCCCACCTTCACATGCTGGGTCACGCCGACAGTGAGGTGATCATCCGCCCGCGCTTCGGTCTTGCGATCCAGATGGGTAACGCGGTGTTCTTCCACCTTGAACTCGCTGAACACGTTGGCTTCGACCGTGTCATGCCGTTCATTGCCGACACGAATTTTCTGATCGTGCTCGATGTTTTCATCCCAGTCGCGCTGGGCGTGCAGGTAGATCTGTTCCGCGCCTTTCTTGTCTTCGATGCGAAACTCGTTGTAGCCCTTGCCGCCCGGTGAACTGAGGGTTTTGAAGGTGCTGCGGGTTTTGTTCGCCGGCAGGTCGTAGGGGACGACGTTTTCCTTGTGGTAAAGGCAGCCGGTGATCAGCGGTTGGTCGGGGTCACCTTCGAGGAAGGTGACGAGCACTTCCATGCCGACTCGCGGGATGGCGATGCCGCCGTAGGCGTTGCCGGCCCAGCCGGTGGCGACGCGCAGCCAGCAGCTGGTTTTGTCATCGGACTGACCGTCGCGGTCCCAGAAAAACTGCACCTTGACCCGGCCATATTCGTCGCAGTGGATTTCTTCGCCCGGCGGGCCGGTGACGATGGCGGTCTGGCTGCCCAGCACTTTCGGTTTCGGGTGTTCCAGGGCAGGGCGGTAATGCGCGGCCCACGGGGTGGCGAGGAAACGGTTGCGGTAGCCCTGGTGGAAGTCATCCTTGTTATGGGTGACGTCGCTGGTGATGTTTTCGCCGAGCACTTGTGGCTGTTTGCCTTCGTGGACGATTTCCAGCAGCAGCCAGAGGTCGTTCCATTCGGCGCGCGGGTGTTCGCTGAGGGCCATGAAGTGGCCGCTGACCAGGGTCGGTTCGTCGCCTTTGCCTTCGGCCAGTTGGTAGTCGCTGCGATGACGCTCGAGGGCGCGGGTCGCCAGTTGCTTGCCGCGCGCGCGGTCGGTGAAACGGCCAGGATAGTCGTAGTCTTCGAGGTCCGGGGCGAACTCGGTCTTGGCCGCACTTTCAGGCAGCAGTCGCGGTTTCTCGAAGTCGTAGTCGCGGCGGCTGACGCGGGTAGTGCGGGTTTCCAGACGCAGGTTGAAGCGCTTGATCACCGGTTTCTTGGCGGCCATGCCGGAGTCTTGCTGGTAGCTCACCGGCGCGAGTTTGCGGAACACCGTCTGGTCATCGCCGAACACCAGTTTGTGGCCGCTGGTCGAGTGCTGGAAGTGGAAGTGAATGCCTTCCTCTTCGCACAGGCGCTGGATGAAGTGCAGGTCGGATTCGTCGTACTGCACGCAGTACACGCGCTCGGGGTAGATCGCGCCGAGCTGGAAGCTGTAGGCGTCGGCCAGAATGCCCCGCGCTTCGAGCACCTGGGCGATGATCTTCGGCACGCTTAACTGCTGGAAAATCTGCTGGTCATGGTTGTGCCGCAGGTAGGCGAGTTGCGGCACCAGGCTGATGCTGTAGCGGGTCAGGCTTTTGCCGGAATCGCCTTGCTCGATGCGGTACACCAGACCATGGATCTTGCCTTGGCCGGTGGCGCCGAAGGTCAGGCAACCGGGCTTGTGCAGCAACTCTTCGAGTTTCAGGTCGGGGCGGGCGCTGACCAGTTCGATGTCGAAACAGAAAGGCTGGTTGAGGGCTTCGCGGCCGACGAAGCTGAGGACCTGCAGGTCGACGGAAACGCCTTCGAGCGAGAGGGATATATGGGTTGCGTTTGCGTCCAGCATGCCTTGAGTTCCGTCCTTTGAAAAAGCAGGCGCGGATGGTGCAGCATTAAAGTGCCATGTTCAAGGCGCAAATGCCGTAGGTGCAGGGGGGCGAAGTATAGGGAAAACCCCTAGTTACAGGGTTTCGGCCAATGAATATGGGCTTGTGCAACTGACTGCACCCTCATTGAAAGCCGCAGGCTCTTGTAGGAGCTGCCGCAGGCTGCGATCTTTGGCGACGGTGAGTCCGACGAAAATCAAGATCAAAAGATCGCAGCCTGCGGCAGCTCCTACGGGTGCCGTGTCAGGTCGGGACTGTCAGGTGAGTTGATGCCGATACGGCAAATCCGGCCCGGTCTTGCTGCAGGTCAGGGCAGCGGCGCTGACGGCGAACCTGAGCATGGCATCGATCTGCTCCTTCCTCAGCTGTTGCAGACCCTCGACCGAATCCAGTTGCTGCTCGGTCAGCCAGGTAATCAACGCTGCCTGAAACGTATCGCCAGCCCCCACGGTGTCGGCGATCTTCACCGAACTGGCCGGTACCGACCACGAACCGTGGGCACGGCTGAACACCGTCGCGCCTTCGCCGCCTCGGGTCAGGAACACCAACTGACAGCGATGCTCCAGCCAGCCTTCGATGACGCGCTGAGGGTCCTGCTCGGGGTACAACAGGCTCAAGTCTTCGTCGCTGACCTTGATCAGGTCGGCAAGCTCCACCAGCGTGGCAATCCGCGAACGCCACAACTCGATGTTCGGCTCGGGATTCAGGCGCACGTTCGGGTCGAGGCTGATCAGGCGTTTGCCGCTTTCCCGTTGCACCAGCGCCAGCAAGGTATCGGCAATCGGTTGCACCACCAGCGAGAACGAGCCGACGTGCAAACCACGCACTTCAGGCCCCAACTCTGGCAGATGCGCCAGGCTCAACTGCCGATCAGCGCAGCCTTCGCCACGGAAGCTGTAGTGAGGTGAGCCATTGGCACCGACCGCGACCATCGCCAACGTGGTCGGCGCGGCAAAGTCTACGAGGTAGTCCGGGCGCACACCTTCAGCCTGCAGCACTTGCTGCAAACGTCGGCCGAGGTAATCGGTCGACAGCCCGCCAAACAGCGCGGCGTCCACGCCCAAGCGGCGCAAACCCACCGCCACGTTGAACGGCGAGCCGCCGGCAATCGCCTTGAAATTCACTTTGGATGCCAGACCGCTGGCATCGTCTTCGCTGAAGAAATCGAACAGCGCTTCGCCACACACCAAATACATAATTGTTCACTCTTTAAAGGGTTGCGACATGCTGTTGATAGCGTTCGTAGGCCTGCTGACAGGCCGCCACATTTGCTGCAATCGGTAAGGTTTCACTGGCCAGATCGAGCTTCACACAGCGCTCACAAAGGACCGCCAGGCTGTCTTCGTGACCGTTTGCCCATGACTTGCACCACGCCGCCTGAATCGCTGCGCCGAGGGCCGCGGCTTCACTTTGTTCGGTACAAATCACTGGCGTATTCATGATGTCAGCGACGATCTGTCGCCACACCGGGCTTTTCGAGCCGCCGCCGATCAGGCAGATGCTGCGGCTTTGTAAGCCATTCTGGCGCAGCAAGTCCAGCCCATAACGCAAACCGAAGGTGGTGCCTTCCACCACGGCGCGGCACAGGTTGGCCCGGGTCAGATTGGTCATGGTCAGCCCTAGCAGGCTGCCGCTGGCATGGGGCAGGGCGGGGACGCGTTCGCCATTGAGGAACGGCAGCATGCACATGCCGTCGGCACCGATCGGTGCTTGCGCGACCAAGGCGTTGAACGCCTCGATATCCAATTCGAACAACTCGCGAATCGCGCCGGTCGCGTTGGTCAGATTCATGGTGCAGATCAACGGCAACCAGCCGCCGCTGGAGGAGCAGAACGTCGCGACCGAGGCATCGGGGCTGACGTTCGCTTGCTCGGCATAGGCGTAAACCGTTCCCGAGGAACCGAGGCTCATGGTGATCGCGCCGGGCTTTATATTACCGGTGCCGATCGCGCCCATCATGTTGTCGCCGCCGCCGCTGGAGACCAGCGCCTTGGGGTTGATGCCGAGGTGTTCGGCGATACCCGGCAGGATCGTGCCGACCGGCTGATGGGCATCGATCAGCTCCGGGAGGGCGGCTTGCAGGCGCCCGGTGGGGTCGATGTCGCGCAGCAGTTGCAAGTCCCACTGGCGGGTTCGCACGTTGAAATAACCGGTGCCCGAGGCATCGCCGTACTCGCTGCAACTACGGCCGGTGAGCCAGTAGTTGAGGTAGTCATGGGGCAGCAGGATGCGGGCGATTCGGGCGAACACTTCCGGATGTTGTTCTTTAGTCCAGAGCAGTTTGGACACGGTGTAACCCGGCGCGATGACGATGCCGAGGCGTTCCAGGGAGCCTTTTTCGCCCCCCAGATGGGCGAGCAAGCGGTCGTTCTCCGGCGTGGACTCGGTGTCGCACCAGAGCTTGGCCGGGCGCAGCACTTGGCCGCGATCGTCGAGCAGCACCAGGCCATGTTGCTGGCCGGAAACACCGATGCCGAGGATCGTCCGACCGTCTACATTCGCTGCGAGCAAGGCGCGGTGGGTGGCCAGGGTAAATGCTTCCAGCCATTGGGCAGTGTCTTGTTCGCGACGGCCGTTGGCACCGCTGATCAGGCTATGGGCGGCGGCGCCCTGACCGAGGACCTGGCCGCTGCGCGCATCGAGGATGACGGCTTTGGTGCCTTGGGTGCCGCAGTCGATGCCGAGGAATAATTGTTGGTTTGCCATGGAAACACCCTACCGAAGATCGTTCCCACGCTCTGCGTGGGAATGCCTCAATGGACGCTCTGCGTCCGCTTCTGAATGGGACGCGGAGCGTCCCGGGCTGCATTCCCACGCAGAGCGTGGGAACGATCAGGCGGCGAGCACTCTTTCGAGGGTTCGGGTCACCCCAACCTCCCGCAAGCTGTTACAGCACCACTCGAACGCTGCCACAAACTCGGCTGAACGCGGAATCGCCGTCCCGAAAATCTCCTCAGCTTCCAACAATCGTTGAGTGATCAACACATCATCGGCCACCAGCGCCTGACAGAACGCCGCCCGCGGATCAGGAATTGCATAGGTCTGGCCATTCTCATCCACGCCTTTGAGATACAGCGCCCATGCCGCGACCACCAGTGCTGCACGCTTGGTCTCGCGGCCATCGGCAATCAAGCGATTGATCGTCGGCACGGTGAACTTCGGAAACTTCGACGAGCCATCCGAACACACCCGCTCCAGCTGATCGGCAATCGCCTGGTTGGAGAAGCGCGCCACCAGGGTGTTTTTGTACTCGGTCAGGTCGATCCCGGGCACCGGCGCCAGTTGCGGCGTTACGTCCAGGTCCATGTAGGTGCGCATGTAGCGCACGAACAGCGGGTCGTTCATGGTTTCGTGAACGAAGCGGTAACCCTTCAAAAAGCCCAGATAGGTCAGGGCCAGATGGCTGCCATTGAGCAGTTTGATCTTCATCTCTTCGTAAGGCGTGACGTCGTCGGTGAACTGCACGCCGACCTTTTCCCAGGCCGGGCGACCGTTGACGAATTTGTCTTCCAGCACCCACTGCACAAACGGTTCGCAGACCACCGGCCAAGCGTCGTCGATGCTGTGTTTATCGTGCAGTTGCAGACGATGCTCGGTGCTGGTCATCGGCGTGATGCGGTCGACCATCGCGTTAGGGAAGCTGACATGGCGCTCGATCCAGTCGCGCAGATCGGCATCGCGCAGGGCGGCGAATGCCAGCAGGGCTTTACGGGTCACGGCGCCGTTGTGCGGCAGGTTATCGCAAGACATCAGCGTGAACGCGGGCGTACCGGCTGCACGACGTTTGGCCAAAGCGGCGCAGAGGAAACCGAACACGGTTTTCGGTGCGTTCGGGTGAGCCAGGTCATGCTGGATCTGCGGCAGGTGCGCCATGAACTCGCCGTTGCTGTCATCGATGCAATAGCCGCCTTCGGTGATGGTCAGCGAGACGATGCGGATGTCTGGATCGGCGAGTTTGTCGATCAGCGCCTCGGCGCTGTCTTCGGCCAGCAGCATGTCGCGGATGGCGCCGATGACCCGGACTTCGGCGTCATCGGCGTCGCCGAGTTCGAACAGGGTAAACAGATAATCCTGCTCTTTGAGATCGTCCCGGGCACGGCGGTCTTCGGCGCGCAGGCCGACCCCGCAAATGGCCCAGTCCAGTGCTTCGCCGGTATTCATCAAGGCGTCGGTGTAATACGCCTGATGCGCGCGGTGGAAACCGCCGACGCCAATGTGCGCGATGCCTTGGCGGGTATCGCTCAGGCTGTAGGCGGGCAGGGCCACCTCGGGGGCGAGGCGGTTGAGGTTCTGTTCATTCAGTTTCATCGCATGCTCTCGAATTAGGCTGCGGCGCGCAGTGGACGGGTCAGCGCCACGCCGTCGGCATCGAATAAATGGCAGTGTTCAGCGTCCAGGTGCAGGCTCAGGGTTTCACCATAACGGCTGGCCAGATCGCCGCGAACGCGCATGGTCAGCGCTTCGCCGGAAGACGTCAGGACGTGGCAGAAGGTGTCGCTGCCCAAGCGTTCGCTGACATCGGCAGTGACTTGCAGGGTGCAGTCGCCGGGTTGCGCCAGTTCAAGATGTTCCGGACGAATGCCCAAGGTCACCGCACCGCCGACACTCAGATTCGCCCCGCTCAGGGGCAAGGTGATGCGGGTGCCGGCGTCCAGCAGCACTTCGCAGCTTTGGCCGTTAACGCGGGTGACTTTGCCCTTGAGGAAGCCCATTTTCGGCGTGCCGAGGAAGCCTGCGACAAACAGGTTGGCCGGCTGGTGATACAGGTCCAGTGGCGAACCGACTTGTTCGATCTTGCCGCCATTGAGGACGACAACTTTGTCGGCCATGGTCATGGCTTCGACCTGGTCGTGGGTCACGTAGATCATCGTGGCTTGCAGTTCTTTGTGCAGGCGCAACAGTTCCAGGCGCATCTGCACCCGCAGGGCGGCGTCGAGGTTGGACAGTGGTTCGTCGAACAGGAAGATTTTCGGGTTGCGCACGATCGCCCGGCCGATCGCCACGCGTTGACGCTGACCGCCAGACAGTTGCTTGGGCTTGCGCTCCAGCATCGGCCCGAGTTCAAGGATGCGCGCCGCTTCGCCGACTTTCTTCTCGACTTCGGCTTTCGCTACACCGGCCAGGTCGAGAGCGAACGACATGTTTTTGCGCACGCTCATGTGCGGGTACAAGGCGTAAGTCTGGAACACCATCGCCAGGTCCCGCTTGGCCGGGCTGACTTCGGTAATGTCGCGGCCATCCAGTTCGATGGTGCCGCCGCTGACTTCTTCAAGGCCGGCGATCAGCCGCAGCAGGGTGGATTTGCCGCAGCCCGATGGGCCGACGAACACCACGAATTCCTTGTCATTCACTTCGAGGTCGATGCCCTTGATGATGGAAAAACCTTCGAAGCCTTTTTGCAGATTTTTGATTTTCAGGTTGGCCATGATGATGGGCCTCCGTTTGTTGTTATTCAATGGAGCCGGGCGAGCTTTTCTGTAGGAGCCAGGCTTGCCGGCGAAGGCGTCCGGAAGATCGCCTTCGCCGGCAAGCCTGGCTCCTACAGGGATCGTGTTGGGGCGGCGATCTTCATTTCACGGCACCGAACGACAGACCGCGGACCAATTGTTTCTGGCTGATCCAGCCGAAGATCAGAATCGGCGCACAGGCCAGGGTCGACACTGCCGACAACTTGGCCCAGAACAGACCTTCGGGGCTTGAGTACGAGGCGATCAACGCGGTCAGTGGCGCGGCTTGCGACGAGGTCAGATTCAGCGACCAGAACGCTTCGTTCCAGCACAGGATCAGCGACAGCAACACCGTGGAAGCCAGGCCGCCCTTGGCGATCGGCAGCAGTACCCGGACCATTTCCTGCCACAGCGTCGCGCCATCCAGGCGTGCGGCTTCGAGGATGTCTTTGGGGATGTCTTTGAAGTAGGTGTAAATCATCCAGACCACGATCGGCAGGTTGATCAGCGTGTAAATCACGATCAGCGCGATTCGCGTGTCCAGCAGACCGAAACTCTTGGCCAGCAGGTAGATCGGCATCAGCACGCCCACCGGCGGCAGCATTTTGGTGGAGAGCATCCACAGCAGCGTGCCTTTGGTGCGCTGGGTTTCGTAGAACGCCATCGAGTAGGCCGCCGGCACCGCGATCAGCAGGCACAGGGCCGTGGCGCTAAAGGAAATTACCACCGAGTTCCAGGCGAAGCTGAAGTAGTCGCTGCGCTCGTTGATGTGCAGGTAGTTCTCCAGCGTCGGCATGAAGATGAACTGCGGCGGCGTGGCGAACGCGTCGATTTCGGTTTTGAAACTGGTCAGCACCATCCAGAAGATCGGGAAGAAAATCAGGATCGCGATGGCCCAGGCCAGAGTGCCGAGCAGCAGACTTTGCAGACGGCGGGATTGTTGAAGAGTCATGGCGCAGGCCTCAGGCTTTATCTGTCAGGTTTTTGCCGATCATTCGCACCAGCACGATGGCCGCGACGTTGGCAATCAACACCGCGATCAAACCACCGGCGGACGCCATGCCGACGTCGAACTGCACCAGCGCCTGGTTGTAGATCAGGTAGGCGAGGTTGGTCGAGGCGTAACCGGGGCCACCGTTGGTGGTGGTGAAGATTTCGGCGAACACCGACAGCAGGAAGATGGTTTCAATCATCACCACCACCGCAATAGGCCGCGCCAGGTGCGGCAGGGTCAGGTGCCAGAAGATCGCGATGGGGCCGGCACCGTCCAGGCGTGCGGCTTCTTTCTGTTCCTGATCGAGGGACTGCATGGCGGTCATCAGGATCAGGATCGCGAAGGGCAGCCACTGCCACGAGACAATGATGATGATCGACAGCAGCGGGTAGTGCGCGAGCCAGTCCACCGGCTGCGCGCCGAACAGTTTCCAGATGTAGGCGAGAATCCCCGAGACCGGGTGAAAGATCAGGTTTTTCCAGATCAGCGCACCGACGGTGGGCATGATGAAGAACGGCGAGATCAACATCACCCGCACGATGCCGCGACCGAGAAACTCACTGGCCTCCAGCAACGCGCTGATCAACACGCCGAACACCACGCTGATCAGCAGCACGCTGCCCACCAGTAACAGGGTGTTGGTGGCGCCAGGCAGGAAGCCCGAGTCGCTCAGAAAGTAGCTGAAGTTCTCCAGCCCCACGAACTGGTTTTCACCGGGGTAGAGCAGGTTGTAGCGAATCATTGAAAAGTAAACGGTCATGCCCAGCGGCACGATCATCCATAGCAACAGCAATGCTACCGAGGGGCTGACCAGAAACCAGCCGGGATTGGTCAACCGGCTTTTGCGCACCGGTTGGGGGATGTCCATGTGAGCTTTGACAGTTGAAATATTCATGGCGATAGAACCGATTGGGAACAGGCAAATGAAGATCAAATGTGGGAACGGGCTTGTGTGGTGAGGGGGCTTGCCCCCGTTCGGCTGCGAAGCAGTCGCAAAGCCTTGGGGCGGCTTCGCGACCCAACGGGGGCAAGCCCCCTCGCCACACAAGCCCGCTCCCACATGGGTTGCGTGGTTATTTGGGATAACCGGCGCGCTTCATCTCTCGTTCGGTGGTTGACTGGGCGGCGGTCAGGGCCTGGTCGACCGTGGTCTGGCCGATCAGCGCTGCCGAAAACAGCTTGCCGACCTGGGTGCCCACGGCCTGGAATTCAGGAATGGTCACCAACTGGATGCCGATGTAGGGCACGGGCTTTGCGCTTGGCTTGCTCGGGTCCGCGGCCTTCAGCGATTCCAGCGTCACCTTGGCGAACGGCGCGGCATTCATGTAAGCATCGGTGTAGGTCGAGGCGCGAGTGCCTGGCGGCACGTTGGCAATGCCGTCTTTTTCCGCGACCAGAGCACCGTATTCCTTGGAGGTGGCCCAGGTGCTGAACGTTTTCGCCGCGTCCTTGGCTTTGGAACTGGTCGGGACGGCCAGTGCCCAGGAATACATCCAGGCCGAACCTTTGTCGGTGGTTTCATGCGGTGCGTAGGTGAAGCCGACGTGATCGCTGACCTTGCTTTGGGTCTTGTCGGTGACGAACGAGCCGGCCACGCTGGCATCGACCCAGATTGCGCATTTACCGCTGTTGAACAGCGCCAGGTTCTCGTTGAAACCGTTGCTCGACGCACCCGGCGGGCCGGATTTCTTCATGGTGTCGACGTAGAAATTCAGCGCGTTCTTCCACTCGGGGCCGATGAATTCCGGTTTCCACTGCTCATCGAACCAGCGTGCGCCGTAAGCATTGGCGACAGTGGTGATCAGCGCCATGTTCTCGCCCCAGCCAGCCTTGCCGCGCAGGCAGATACCGTACTGTTCTTTGTCTTTATGGGTGAGTTTGCCAGCAAATTCGCTGATCTGAGTCCAGGTCGGGCGTTCGGGCATGGTCAGCCCGGCATCCTTGAACAGGTCGGTGCGGTAATAGGTGATGGAGCTTTCAGCGTAGAACGGCAGGGCATAGAGCGTGCCCTTGACCGAAAGGCCTTCACGTACCGAAGGGAACACGTCGTCGAGGGCGTAGCTGGCCGGCAAGTCTTTCATCGGTTCCAGCCAACCCTTGGCACCCCAGAGCGCGGCTTCGTACATGCCGATGGTCAACACATCGAACTGCCCGCCCTGTGTGGCGATGTCGGTGGTCAGGCGTTGGCGCAGGACGTTTTCTTCAAGCACCACCCAATTGAGCTTGATGTCCGGATGCTCGGCCTCGAAGGTTTTCGAGAGCTTTTGCATGCGGATCATGTCGCTGTTGTTGACGGTGGCAATGGTCAGGGTCTGGGCGCCGAGGCTGACGCTACTGAGGGTCATGCAGGTGAGAGCAAGCAGAGCTTTTACAGAAGGTTGCATCGTGCACTCCTTTTCTGCACCCGGCGGGTTACAGAAGGACAGTTATTGTTTTTGTGTCTTCCGAGGCAGGAAGAATGTGCACTGATTACAGCCTTCAATCGATGGACTGACAAATCATCCATCGCACTGTGACCGATACTTTTTTGCACTGGGGTTCAATGCGGGAAGCGCAGAGGACGGTGTTTTAGCAGTTAATCCCGATTGAATCCGTACAGGTTTATACGGCCGAAATCAAAAGATCGCAGCCTTCGGCAGCTCCTACAGGGATCGCGTGATTCTGTAGGAGCTGCCGAAGGCTGCGATCTTTTGATCCTGCTTTTAACCGTGGTTTTGCTCAGTCAAACGTTGCACCGCCAACCGCCGGTAGTGCGACGGCGTCATGCCCTTGAGCTGTTGGAAACGTCGGTTGAAGTTGGAAATATTATTGAAGCCTGACTCGAAACACACATCGGTCACCGTTTTATCGCCATCGGCCAGCAGTTCGCAAGATTTGCTGATGCGCAGGCGATTGACGAACTCGATAAAGCAGCGCCCGGTGGCTTGTTTGAACACTCGGCTGAAGTAGGTTGGCGTCAGCCCCAAGTGCTCGGCGACTTCTTCCAGCGGCAGGTCCCGGGCGTAATGGGCAAAGATGTAATCCACCGCCCGGTTGGTACGGTCGATATTGTGTTCATCGGCCAGTTGCGGCGTCGTGGCACCGGACAGCAACTGATAGTCATCGGACGCCGCCAGCAACTCCAGCAGAATGAAAAAGTACCCGAGCCGGGTCATGCCTTGGGTGTCGGCAATGCGCTGCATCAAGGTCATGGCCTGGCGGATCGTGCGCTTGCAGCGAAACTCGATGCCGTACTGCGCGCGCTCCAGCAAGGGTGCAAGCGTCTTGAGCTCGGCGAAAACCTGATGGCCGCTTTCAAACAGTTCGTCAGTGAAATTGACCAGCATGTCGCGCTTGGGCACCACTTCGTCTTCGGCCACCTGGCTGATCCAGTTGTGGGGCAGGTTGGGGCCGGTCAGGAACAGCGTTTCCGGGTAGAAATTACCGATGTAGTCACCGATGAACACCTTGCCGGAGCTGGCGACGATCAGGTGCAGTTCGTATTCCTTGTGGAAATGCCAGCGCACCAAAGGGCAGGGGAAGCCGTGTTGACGATAGATGATGGACAACCCGTTATGGTCGTCCATCAATTCGTAGGAAGGATCGGTAACTCTGGCTGGTCGGCTCATGTCAGGACACTTTTATTGTTATCGCCCGTTGATCATGCCTCTTTCCAGGCTCACTGTGCCAGCCTGCGACGCTGATCGTTCAGGGCCGTTCATGCAACGAACGGCCATACACGGCTTTCATGCTGGAGGCGCTCCAGCAGTAACGGACAATCTCGCACTCGTCGAAAAAGTCGATGTTAATGATGCTGCAACGGGTTACCCAGTCGCGCGTTGTACTGAACCAGTCATTGATTTGGCTTTTTATGTGCTGCGGGCCGCCCAATAGCGAATAGGTGGTCGCCGACAGCGACCAGAGAAATGTTTCGTAAGGCGCATCTTCAAGGGTCGTAGCGATATGGCTACGCAGCTCGCTGGTATCAGTGAATGTCTGGTCGAGCCACTTGTGCGGTATGCGCGGCCAGAAGTATTGGCTGTCCAGCCCCGACGCACCTTGGGCTGCCATGACGATGCGGCGCAGTGAACTGGTGCGCTTGAGTTCACCCACGGTTTTCAACGCGTCGCTGTGCGGGATGATTCGCAGCCCAAGGCGACGCACCAGCACATCGTTGAATTTTCGATAGGCGAAGGGTTTTCCCGCTATTCCAAGTTGATGAAAGTCCAGAACGATGAATTCATCCGGATTTCGATCCAGGAAGTTCGATACCGCATCGACCAGTTCATCGAGGATCCGATGGGATTGAAACCCATTGTGATGAAAGTAAAACACCGGCTCTACAGGGCCGAATGTGTAGCCGAGTCGTAGATCGAAAGCTCGCGCGCCATTGGCCAGTTGCCAGGCAAATGAATCGTTCTGGCAGATTGTCCAGTTGCCGACCACCACTTCATAGTTGGGCGCTTTTTTGTCCATGCCGGCATTGTGCGTACCGGGCCAGACAATGTCGGTCAGCTTCAATAGATCAATATCCAGAACATTGCCCATCCACCGCTGTTTATCAAGTGTTCCTATTGCACTGTGAGTCATGGTTCATCCTTGTGCGTTGACTTCGCCCCGTCCGTAGGGCGAAGTGGTTCGTGAACCAGAGGCGGCGAAGGGCCGCTTCTGGATTGTCAGGCTGTCATAAAGACAAGTTCATAAACCAGCATAGGAGTGCTTGGCAATATTGCCAGCGATAGAAATATCTCCTCAAATATAGCTAACTGATGGCGCGGTTGCGTGAGGGGTTATTTGATTCGATTGCTCGCTTTTTTAAGATTTACGGTTCGGCAATAAGAAACTATCTTCGTTTCTTCAAAGAAGTCGACGTTGATAATGTTGCACTTTTCCGCCCAGTCGGATTTTGCCGGATCAAACCATGAGTCAAGTTGAGCATGAATGTCTACGGGGCCGCCGAGAGCGCCGTAGCTGGTTGCGGAAAGCGACCACGGCGCCCATTTGCCTGGAGGGCTTTTCAGTACTTCGATGATGTGTTTTTCCAGTTCATCGACATTTGTATCACCGATGCCACTCCATTTGTGCTCGATTTTGCTGCAAAACCAGGTTCGATCAAGCGCCATGTCCCATGGGGCAGCGACCAATACTCTCTGATCACGACTGATTTTTTTGAGATCGCCAAGGGGCAGATGCATATTTCCAGCGGGAATAATCCTGTTGCCCAAATACCCTAGGAACAGGGTATTGAAGAGGCTGTAGTCAAACGGCTGCTTTCCGTTCTTAAGTTCGTGAAAGTCAAGAATCACAAACTCGTCGGGATTGTCTCGAAGGAAGAGATTTATATCGGCGATGAGAATTTGCAAATTGCGGGAAGAGCGGTAGCCGTTGTGCTGAAATCGGAACTTACCAAACGCTGTGGCCTCGAAGTCGAAATCCAGTCGAACATCGAGCGCACGTGCACCGTTGTTCAGTTGGGCATAAAACGAGTCATGCTGGCACGCCAGCCAATGGGCGCCGGGAATTATCGGGTAGGACGCTTTCCAGTCGCAGCCCGCGTTATGGGTGCCCGGCAGAGTCAGTTCACAGAGCGATAAAGTGTCAATGGTCGGTGTGGCGGCCATCCAGTTATTGAGTGCGTAGTTTTCTAAAGTGCTATTGCTCATTAAATGCATCCTTGCATCGATTGATAGAAAAGCCGCCCTTTAATGTTGATGTATTTGAGGGGGCGGCTTGTTCGTATTTATATCGATGAAAGTGTAATTATCCAATCGCGGGATTAATGCAAGGTATGTGTTTTGACAGTGTTGGATTTCTGTTTGTTAGTTGCGGTAAAAGTTGGAGGCCTGGTTATTGATTTCGGTTCTTGGCCTCGATCCACTGCGCCATGTACTGAGTGCTTTTGTGATGGTGATGGCGCAACATGCTACCGGTAAAGTTATCCCGTCTAAGTTGTGCCAGGTGTTGCTGGCAATACAACAACTTCTCGATCAGAGCGGGGCCATGTATCGACGGCTGATAGCGATCGGCCAACAGCGTCTGCCCATTGGATTGGGCGCTCATCCAGAGGTCTTTGTCTTTATAAAGACGAACCGCGCAATCGGCGAACTCACGCGCGGTTCGGGTCACGGCGCCCGGCCACGGCTGTTCGCGGTGCATCGCTTCTGCGCCAATCGGGGTGGTGACATTGGGTGTGCCGCACAGCATGGCGTCGACGATCTTGCCTTTGATACCCGCACCGAAGCGTAACGGCGCCAGGCACACCCGGGCCGCGGACATGACTTGCAAGGCATCTTCTGCCCAGTTCATCACATGAAACCCTTGGGCCGCATTGTGCAGGGCGGTGGCTTTGGGCGGCGTATAGGCGCCATAGATATGCAGTTGCGCCTCTGGCAACTGCGCACGGATCAGCGGCCAGATCGTGGTTTTCATCCAGAGCACGGCGTCCCAGTTGGGCGCGTGGCGGAAGTTACCGATACTGAGGAAATGCGCACGGTCTTCAAAGGCTGGCGGCGGCGCACTCGGCGGATCGACCATCAGCGGACACCAGTGCAGCAAATTGCGCGGCAGTTTGAACTGCTCGACCAGCAATTCAATCTCCACTTCGGAGATCATCAGATTCAAGTCGCAGCGATACAGCGCAGCGATCTCCCGTTTTGCCAGATCGGTATCGGCCATG
The DNA here is from genome assembly GCF_032424305.1 of Pseudomonas sp. JV414. Classification (NCBI taxonomy): domain Bacteria; kingdom Pseudomonadati; phylum Pseudomonadota; class Gammaproteobacteria; order Pseudomonadales; family Pseudomonadaceae; genus Pseudomonas; species Pseudomonas sp. JV414. The sequence continues at coordinate 66,081 of NZ_VYKC01000001.1, forward strand.
AGCTCGAACTCTTCCTGCAATGCCGGGGCGAACAACTCACTGAAATCATCGGCGTCGTCGCTGGCCTTCAAGCGCTCCTTGAGTCGCTGATGCCGGGCATGTCGCAGGCTTTGCAGATCGGAGGTCTCCAGCACGCGCAAGGCGTCGGGGCAGTGTTTCTCTACTCGCCAGCCGAACTGTTCCTCCATCATGAACTGGTCGAACAGCACGATATCCGGTGCAAGTTCACTGACAAAGGTGTCGAAACTGCTGTTATTCAACTCGATCGGCACTTCGCGAATGCCCAACGCGGTCAGGTCCGCACGGTGTTCACCGGTGCCGGCCGGGCTGCTGAAGGTAATGTCCCAGCCCTGCTGCAGGAACGTATCGAGAATTTGCATGACATGCCCACTGGCCGCAGAAGAGCGGGGCTCGGGCCAGACGTAACCAATCACCAGGACTTTGGTTGCGCGGGGCTGACTCATTGACGGGTATTCCTTGAAGCGGGTAGAGAGTGGAGAGAATCGTGGCGCGAGAAAAGTCAGGCCTGGACGAGTATGTCTTTGACCTTGTCCCGCAACTGATCAATGGAAAACGGCTTGCCAATGAGATGCATGCCGTCAGGCACCTCGATACTTTCGGCATAGCCGCTGGCGAACAGAATCGGCAATTCGGGACGCAGCATTCGCGCCTGCTTCGCCAATTCCCGACCGTCCATGACCGGCAACCCCACATCCGTCATCATCAAGTCGATGTACTGGTCTTCATCGTTGATGAATTCCAGCGCCATTTCACAACCATCCGCCGCAAGCACCTTGAATTCGAGCTCCTCCAGCACATCGACGATCAGCGTGCGCACGATGGCATCGTCTTCGACGACTAGAATGGTGGAGGTGTCAGCGGACATAGTAGGGCTCTCAAAGGTTGAATTCGCGGTTGCCGGACGATCGAAACCGCCGGGTTCTTGCATGAGTCAGTGACGAATCACGGCAAGCTCCCGACGCGCTACAAAAACAATAGCCGCACAAGAGCCGCAGAGAATAACCGCTCCTTTGTCCCAGAGCAGCTAAATGCAGGTTTTTGCCGCAAAACATGTCAGAAAAATGGATGAGCCCGACCGTTTTGGGGCAGACTCGATGGTTTTCAACAGTACGACAAGGCTTCCCCATGACCTCTGCGTCCTCGGTTGATGAGCAACGATTCCGTAAACTCCTGAGCCGCAACGTCAGCCTGCCATTGGGGGTTGGCGTCATCAGCGCGGTGTTCTTCGTTTCGCTGATCACCTACTTGTTGTCGGTGATCCAGTGGGTCCAGCACACCGACCGGGTGATCAATAATGCCAATGAGGCGATAAAGCTGACCGTCGATCTGGAAACCGGCATGCGCGGGTTCCTGCTCAGCGGCGATGAACATTTCCTTGATCCCTACGAGACAGCCAAGCCGAGAATCGCCGTCGCTCTCACTACCTTGCTCGAATTGACCGCCGACAATCCGGTCCAGACTGATCGTCTGCGCCGGCTCCAGGCCTTGCAGACAGAATGGGCCCATTACGCGCAATCGATGATCGATTTGCAGCGCGCCAGCGGTGACTACCGTGGCGCCGTCAAGGCTGGACGCGGCAAGCGTCTGACCGATGAGATCCGCAAGCAATTCGAAGATGTGATCGATCTGGAACAGCAGTTGCGCGCCACTCGCAACGAGGAAGTGCGCCAAACCACGATTTGGAGCATCGCCCTTTATCTGCTGTTCGTGGCCGGTATCAGCGGGTTGCTGGCCTACATTGGCCGTCGGGACTTGCTCAAACTGTCCCAAAGCTATAGCGCCAACCTCGCGGGGCAACAGGCCAGTGCCCGGCGCCTTGAACAGCAAGCCTGGTTACGCAATGGCCAGACCGAACTGGCCGAGCAAGTCTTGGGGCAGCTATCCCTCAATCTGTTGGGGCGCAACACTCTGCAGTTCTGCGCGCAATATCTGGGCACCGCCGTCGCGGCCATCTATGTCCGTGAGGACCATGGTGGCCTGAAGCGCATCGCGTCTTACGGTTTCTCCCGGGAGCAGGAAGCGCTTGAGCAGCAGATCTACAGTGGCGAAGGGATTGTCGGCCAGGTGGCGCAACAGGCGCGCTTGATCCGTCTCGACGACGTCCCGAGTGATTACTTCAAAATCAGCTCCGGTCTTGGCGAAGGCCTGCCGCATAGCGTGCTGGTGGTGCCGACCAGTGACGACGATCGGGTCAACGGCGTGATCGAACTGGGCTTCTTGCGCCCCTTGGCCGACCGCGACATCGAACTGCTCGAGCTGATTGCCGGCAACATCGGCACCTCTATCGAGGCCGCTCGTTATCGCCAGCGCTTGCAGGAAGTGCTGGCCGAAGCCCAGCAACTCAACGAAGAGCTGCAAGTTCAGCAAGAAGAACTCAAGACCGCCAACGAAGAGTTGGAAGAGCAGTCGCGGATTCTCAAGGAATCCCAGGGCCACCTGGAAACCCAGCAGGTAGCGCTGGAGCAAACCAACGAACAACTCGCCGAGCAGGGGCAGATCCTGGCCGCGCAACGCGATGCCATGGACCTGAAGAACACCGAACTGAATCTGGCTCAAGTTGAGCTCGAAGCGCGCGCCGAAGAATTGCAGCGCTCAAGCAAGTACAAGTCCGAGTTCCTCGCCAACATGTCCCACGAGCTGCGCACGCCGCTGAACAGTTCGTTGATTCTGGCCAAACTGCTGGCGGAAAACCCGCAGGAAAACCTCAGCGCCGAGCAGGTCAAGTTCGCCGACTCGATTTATTCCGCCGGCAATGACTTGCTTAACCTGATCAACGACATTCTCGATATTTCCAAGGTCGAGGCCGGCAAGCTTGAGGTGCGTCCGGAGAACACCAATGTTGCGCGTCTGGTGGAAGGCCTGCGAGGCATGTTCCAGCCGATGGCTGCGGACAAAAAACTGGATTTTCAGGTGCAGTTGCAGGCCGATGCACCGCTGATGCTGTTCACTGACCGTCAGCGACTGGAGCAAGTGATCAAGAACCTGCTGTCCAACGCGGTGAAGTTCACCGAAAAGGGCACGGTCAACCTGAGCGTCGCTGCTCAGCCAGACAATGGCATCGCCTTTATCGTCCGCGATTCCGGTATCGGTATTGCGCCGGATCAGCAGGAGAGCATTTTCGAAGCCTTCCGTCAGGCCGATGGCACCACCAATCGTCGTTACGGCGGCACCGGCCTGGGCTTGTCGATTTCTCGTGATCTGGCCACCTTGTTGGGCGGCTCGATCAGTGTGACCAGTACGCCTGGGCAAGGCAGTGTGTTCACCCTGGTGTTGCCGCAGCAGTACGTCGAACCGGGCGATGCGCCTGTCGAGACCATGAAAGCCACGCCGGTTGTCATGCCGAAAAGCGCCATGGTTGCTGCGCCAATGCCGCTGATTGCCGCCGTCGATATTCCGCGTTTCGACGATGATCGCAACAAGGCGCCATTCGCCACTCGCTGCATTCTGGTGGTGGAAGATGAGCCGAATTTTGCGCACATCCTCTACGACCTGGCCCATGAACTGGGTTATCAGTGCCTGGTAGCCCACGGCGCCGACGAAGGCTACGACCTGGCCAGGCAGTTCATCCCCGATGCGATTCTGTTGGACATGCGCCTGCCGGATCATTCCGGGCTGACGGTATTGCAGCGTTTGAAAGAGCATGCCGAAACCCGGCACATCCCGGTGCACGTGATTTCGGTCGAAGACCGCGTCGAAGCCGCCATGCACATGGGCGCCATCGGTTATGCGGTCAAGCCCACCACGCGTGAGGAACTCAAGGCCGTGTTTGCCCGCCTCGAAGCCAAACTGACGCAGAAGGTCAAACGTGTATTGCTGGTCGAAGACGACGATGTGCAACGCGACAGCATTGCCCGACTGATCGGCGACGAGGACATCGAAATCACCGCCGTCGGCTTGGCGCAGGACGCACTCGACTTGCTGCGCAGCACGATTTTCGACTGCATGATTATCGACCTGAAGCTGCCGGACATGCTCGGCAACGACTTGCTCAAGCGCATGTCCACCGAGGATATCTGCTCGTTCCCGCCGGTGATCGTCTATACCGGACGTAATCTGACTCGGGACGAAGAGGCCGAGCTGCGCAAGTATTCGCGCTCGATCATCATCAAAGGCGCACGCTCGCCCGAGCGGTTGCTGGACGAAGTGACGCTCTTTCTGCACAAAGTCGAATCCCGTTTGTCCCATGAGCGCCAGGCGATGCTCAAGACCGCCCGCAGCCGCGACAAGGTTTTCGAGGGCCGTAAAGTGCTGCTGGTGGACGACGATGTACGCAACATCTTCGCCCTCACCAGCGCGCTGGAGCAAAAAGGCGCAATCGTGGTCATTGGTCGCAACGGCCGTGAAGCGATCGGGAAATTGAATGAAGTCGAGGACATTGACCTGGTGCTGATGGACGTGATGATGCCGCAGATGGATGGTTTCGAAGCCACCCTCGAAATCCGCAAGGACCCGCGCTGGCGCAAGTTGCCGATCATTGCGGTGACGGCCAAGGCCATGAAGGACGATCAGGAGCGCTGCTTGCACGCCGGCGCCAACGACTACCTGGCCAAGCCCATCGACCTGGATCGCCTGTTTTCGTTGATCCGTGTGTGGCTACCCAAGATGGAACGCATTTAGTGGAACGCAATGCCGACGTCGAATTGCGCCTGTTGATTGAGGCGATCTACCTCAAGTACAGCTACGATTTTCGCGATTACTCGGTCGCGTCGATCAAGCGCCGGGTCAATCACGCGTTGAGTCAGTTCGAGTGCAGTACCATCTCGGCGCTGCAAGAGAAGGTTCTGCACGATCCGACCGCGTTCATGCAACTGCTGCAATTGCTGACGATTCCGGTCAGTGAAATGTTCCGCGATCCTTCGCATTTCCTGGCGCTACGTCGGGAAGTGGTGCCCCTGCTCAAGACTTATCCGTCGATCAAGGTCTGGATCGCTGGTTGCAGCACCGGCGAAGAGGTCTATTCGATGGCGATTCTGCTGCGCGAAGAAGGGCTGCTGGATCGCACCATTCTCTATGCCACCGACATCAACCCGCGCTCGCTGGATAAAGCCAGGCAGGGGATTTTTTCACTGGAGAATGTTCGGGCCTACACTCACAACTACCAGCAGGCTGGTGGTCAGCGTTCATTCGCCGACTACTACACGGCGGCCTATGGCTACGCCATTTTCGACAAGAGCCTGTGCGACAACGTGACTTTCGCCGATCACAGCCTGGCCACCGACAGCGTGTTCTCGGAAACTCAATTGATTTCGTGCCGTAATGTGTTGATTTATTTCAATAAAAAACTACAGGGTCGTGCATTTGGCTTGTTTCACGAATCCCTGTGTCATCGGGGCTTTCTGGCACTGGGCAGTAAGGAAACCCTGGATTTTTCGGCCTATGGCAATCAGTTTGAAGCATTGGTCAAATCAGAACGGATATATCGCAAATCATGAATAGGGCAGTGCTGGATACTCATCGGCTGGATCTTCACGGCATCGGCCGCCTGCTTGTCGAGCTGCAAGGAGTCGCATGTTAAGTACCGTCCAGGCCAAACTGCTGATCGTCGACGATCTGCCGGAGAACCTTCTGGCGCTCGAAGCATTGATCAGGCGTGAAGATCGTATCGTCTACAAGGCCCTGTCCGCCGACGAAGCCCTGTCGCTGTTGTTGCAGCATGAATTCGCCTTGGCCATTCTCGATGTGCAGATGCCCGGCATGAACGGCTTCGAGCTGGCAGAGTTGATGCGCGGCACGGAAAAAACCAAAAACATCCCGATTGTGTTCGTCAGTGCCGCCGGCCGCGAGCTTAATTACGCGTTCAAGGGCTACGAAAGCGGTGCGGTAGACTTCCTGCACAAGCCGCTGGATGTTCACGCGGTCAAGAGCAAGGTCAATGTCTTCGTCGACCTGTATCGCCAGAGCAAAGCGATGAAGCATCAGGTCGAAGCCTTGGAGCAAAGTCGCCGGGAGCAAGAGGCGCTGCTCAAGCAGTTGCAGAACACCCAGAATGAGCTGGAGCAAGCGGTGCGCATGCGTGATGACTTCATGTCCATCGTGGCGCACGAAGTCCGTACGCCGCTCAACGGCCTGATTCTCGAAACCCAGTTGCGCAAAATGCACCTGGCTCGGGATAACGCCGCGGCCTTCACCCTGGACAAGATGCACGCCATGGTCGACCGCGATGAGCGGCAGATCAAAAGCCTGATTCGCCTGATCGAAGACATGCTCGATGTGTCGCGGATCCGTACTGGCAAGCTGTCGATTCGCCCCAGTCGGTTTGACCTGGTGCAACTGGTGAACAACCTTCTGCAAAACTTTGCACCACAGGTCGAGGCTGCGGAGTCGTCGGTTACCTTGACGGCCGAGCAGCCCGTGGTGGGCAATTGGGACGAGTTCCGTATTGAACAGGTGATTTCCAACCTGTTGACCAATGCGCTGCGTTATGGCGCCAAGAGCCAGATCGACGTACGCGTGTACAATCAGCACGGGCAAGCGTGGGTTGAGGTTCAGGATTGCGGTATCGGGATCAGTGAAGAGAATCAGCAGCGCATTTTTCAGCAGTTCGAACGGGTCAGCGCCAAGGCCGTCGTAGCGGGGCTGGGCCTGGGGCTGTTTATTTCGGAGCAGATTGTCGCCGCCCATGGTGGCTCCATCACCGTCGAGAGCCGGATTGGCGAAGGCGCCTTGTTTCGCGTTTGTCTGCCGCTGCAGGAAAACAGCCCGATAAACGCAACCTCTGAGTGACCGCACGGTCGTATCAGCAGCTATTGACCGAACAAAGGCTATCCATGAGTGAAGATGCACAAGATGTGGTACTGATCGTCGAGGATGACCCTTCGATCTTGATGGTGCTGTCTGCTTATTTGTCGGGCGAGGGTTACCGGGTGCTGCAAGCCGAAAACGGCGAGCAGGCCTTTGAAATTCTGGCGAGCAAACCGCATCTGGACATGATGATCACCGACTTCCGCTTGCCGGGGGGAATCTCTGGCGTGCAGATCGCCGAACCCGCCGTGAAGCTGCGACCGGAACTCAAGGTCATCTTCATCAGCGGCTATCCGCAGGAAATTCGCGAGACCGACAGCCCGATCACCCGCAAAGCGCCGATCCTGGCCAAGCCGTTCGATCTGGATGTGTTGCAACAGATCATGCAGGACATGTTGTCCTGATCGTACCTCTGTGTCAGGGAACGATTTGATCAGCCGGATAGTAGGCGAACAGCGCCTCTTCGCTGGGAGAGGCGGGTAGTACCATTTGCACGATCGGAACCACCATCCCCCCACTTTTATTGTAGAAGTCCCTCTGGTCATGTTGTGCACCGGCCAACCCGCCCGGGGTGTAGAGATAGAAGAACGCCTGGATGGGCAATTCTCGAGGGATATTCTGCGACCAAGTCGCCAGGATCAGTTCGTTTTGTTGAGGGAACCAACTTGCGCCGAGCATGTTCCTCGTGCGTATGGATTGGTAAAAGGAGTCGGCCGCCAGGTGGTTCATGCTGTCGCGCACATCAAAACTGCATTGATAAGCCGGGGCATTCGACGGAGCAGGGGCGCGTTGCCAATGTGCCATCCATTGTTCGGCCGTCGAGATGCCCAAAGTTTGGCAACGCCGGCTTTCCAAAGGGTAGTAGGGGTGCCCCCCGCACCCCGGCTTGTCTCGAAGCTGACTCCAGCCGTCGATGGGGTAGCTGCACAGTACCTCGATCTGCCGAATGCCAGGCGGGGTAGCAAGAACCGGATAGAAAATAAACCCGTTGATCTGGCCGAACACCAGATCCCTGAATTTCGAATCCTTGCGCAGAAACGAGAACGACACACCGCCACTCTGTTGTGAATGCGGGCTGGGATTCCAGCTTGAGTATTGCGTGGATGGCACCGTCGAGCGCAGCACGATGCCTGAGCACAGAAACGCCGGCATCGTGGCCTGGCCGCAGTCGACACGGGTGTCTTGATAGCGTCTGGTCAGTTCACCCGCAACCATCGCGCCATTGGCCGTAGCGCCGCGGGTTGGCGAAGCGCCTCCTGTTCCTCTTTGTTCCTCGCGAACCTGACAGCCGGCCAAAACAACCATCAGCACCAGTGCGAAGATATTTCTCATTGGCTGCTCATCCCTTGAAGTTGACCTGCACACAATGTGTGGCGTTCTGATCATTATTTGACCTGGTCCGCCGCGCTGTAGATGAACTGCGCGTCTTCCGAAGCGGTACGTGGCAAGGTGATCTTGATAATGGGCATCACCCGACCTCCGGTCTTGTTGAAGAAGTCCCGCTGGTCGTGCTGCGCTCCGGCCAGGCCGCCGTCGAGGTAGAAGAACGCTTGGATGGGGAGTTCGTTGGGAATATTTTGTGGCCAAGTTTTCAAGATCAGCTCGATGTAGGCATGTTGTTGGGCAAAGAAATTGCCTAACCGATGTGCTCGAATGGTTTGGTAGAAAGAGTCCGCCCCCAAATGGTTCATTGAATCGCGAACGTCGAAGCTGCACATGTCCAAACTAGAGATGCGGTTTGTGAGCCATTGTTCGGCGGTCGTCACACCGATGGTCTGGCAGCGTCGGCTACGGTCGGGAGAATAGGGGTGCGCACCGCAGCCGGGCGCCAGCCTCAGTTGGGTTGCACCATCCACTGGGTATGAGCACAGCACTTCGATTTGCCGCGTACCCGCCGGTTTTGCCAGCACCGGGTAGAAGATGAAGCCGTTTTTTTGCCCGAACACCAGGCCAGTGAATTTGGCATCTTTGCTCAAATACGAAAAAGATACCCCACCGCTGGTTTGCGAGTGAGGGCTGGGGTTCCAACTGGAGTAGTCGTTCGACGCCACCGTAGACCTCATCGTCACGCCCCGGCAGAGGAAGGCCGGCATTGAGGGTTTGCCGCAATCGGGGCGTGTGTCGTTGTATTGCGTGGTCAGATTGGCTGCGACAGCTGCACCACTTATCGCCGTGCTGTTGGCTGTGCTGGCGATACCGGACTCAGCTTGCACCGCCATGGGTGCCTGTTCCGTTGGGGCCGGTTGTTGTTGTTGTTGTTGTTGTTGTTGTTGTTGTTGTTCGCGAACCTGACAGCCCGTCAAAACAACCATCAACATTAATGCGATGACTTCCTTCATTGCCTGTCCATCCCTTGAATGTGATCTGCACACAATGCGTGGTGTTCTGATCTTTACTTGACCTGATCCGCCGCGCTGTAGATGAACTGCGCGTCTTCCGAAGCGGTACGTGGCAAGGTGATCTTGATAATGGGCATCACCCGACCACCGGTCTTGTTGAAGAAGTCCCGCTGGTCGTGCTGCGCGCCGGCCAGGCCGCCGTCGAGGTAGAAGAACGCTTGGATGGGGAGTTCGTTGGGAATATTTTGTGGCCATGTTGCCAGGATCAATTCGATGTAGTCATGTTGTCCGGCAAAGAAATTGCCTAACTGATGCGCTCGAATGGTTTGGTAGAAAGAGTCTGCCCCCAAATGGTTCATTGAATCGCGAACGTCGAAGCTGCACATGTCCGAAATAGAGATGCGGTTTGTGAGCCATTGTTCGGCGGTCGTCACTCCGATGGTCTGGCAGCGTCGGCTACGGTCGGGAGAGTAGGGGTGCGCACCGCAGCCGGGCGCCAGTCTCAGTGTAGTTGCGCCATCCATCGGGTATGAACACAGCACTTCAATCTGCCGCGCACTCGCCGGTTTTGCCAGCACCGGGTAGAAGATGAAGCCGTTTTTTTGCCCGAACACCAGGCCAGTGAATTTGGCATCTTTGCTCAAATACGAAAAAGATACCCCTCCACTGGTTTGCGAGTGGGGGCTGGGGTTCCAGCTTGAGTAGGCGTTCGACGGCACCGTAGACCTCATCGTCACGCCCCGGCAGAGGAAGGCCGGCATTGAGGGTTTGCCGCAATCGGGGCGAGTGTCGTTGTATTGCGTGGTCAGATTGGCCGCGACCGTTGCGCCACTCTGCGTTGCGCTGTTGGTTGTGCTGGCGATACCGGACTCAGCTTGCACCGCCATGGGTGCCTGTTCCGTTGGGGCCGGTTGTTGTTGTTGTTGTTGTTGTTGTTGTTGTTGTTGTTGTTCGCGAACCTGACAGCCCGCCAGAACAACCAAAAACATCAGTGCGATGATTTCCTTCATTGCCTGTCCATCCCTTGATGTGACCTGCGCGTGGCAGGCGAGCGCAGAGCAACCCACCAGAGGTCGTGCTGCGGACTTCAGAGGAGAGTTAATCAAGGAAGAACGGCACTGAATAGCTATCAGAGTTGACAGCTGACAGGCTTCAAATCGGGGTCTAAGCTGAGCGGCTGTGCCGTGCGATCAAGGTGTGATTGTCCGGATAGCGTCTTAGACCCGAATCATCTCCCGCACCTTCGCCGTCAATAAATCGAAGGTGAACGGCTTGGTGATCATCTGCATGCCGGGATCAAGAAAGCCACCGCGCACGGCGGCGTGTTCAGCATACCCGGTGATGAACAACACTTTGAGATCAGGCCGGTACTGCCGACCGATTTCCGCCAGTTGCCGGCCGTTCATGCCCGGCAGTCCCACGTCGCTGATCAACAGGTCGATTCGCTGACCGGAGTCGAGAATCGGCACGGCGCTGTCGGCATCGCCCGCTTCAACTAAGGCGTAGCCCAATTCACTCAAAACAGCGCTGACCAGGACTCGCACGGCGGGATCGTCTTCGACGATCAGCACGGTTTCGCCGTCCCGGGCGTAAGGAGCGTGTTGGGCATCGACTTGGGTGTCCTGGAGCAGTTCGCCGCTGAAACGCGGCAAAAACAGACTGACCGTGGTGCCTTTTCCGACTTCACTTTGAATGCTGACGTGGCCGCCAGACTGTTTGCTGAAACCGTAAATCATCGACAAGCCCAGGCCCGTGCCCTGGCCGATGGGTTTGGTCGTGAAGAACGGATCAAAGGCCCGGTTGATGGTGCTTTGCGGCATGCCGCAACCGGTATCGGTGACACTCAGGACGATGTAATCGCCCGGTTGCAGATTGTTGTGTGCCTCGGTAAAGCCCGTATCCAGATGTTGATTGGAGGTTTTGACCAGCAGCTTTCCGCCGTCGGGCATGGCATCCCGGGCGTTGAGCACCAGGTTGAGCAGGGCGCTTTCGAGTTGGTTGGGGTCCGCCTCGGCCACCCACAGTTGCTCATCCAGCTGCATTTCCAGGTGAATGCTTTCGTTGATGCTGCGCTGTAACAGTTCATCCATGGACACCACCAGCGTGTTCATCTGCACGGGTTTTGAATCCAGCGACTGGCGTCGGGAGAATGCCAGCAAACGATGCGTCAGGCCCGCCGCGCGGTTGGCTGAGGTCACCCCAAGATCGATCAGACTGTCCAGATCCTCGGTGCGTCCTCGCGCCAGGCGTCGACGCAGCAGCTCCAGGCTGCCGATGATGCCGGTCAGCATGTTGTTGAAGTCGTGGGCAATACCGCCGGTGAGTTGGCCGACCGCTTCCATTTTCTGTGATTGTCTGAGTACTTCTTCGTTGTGGCGCAATTGCGCGGTGCGTTCCTCGACCTGTTGCTCGAGGGTTTCCAGGGTGTTTTGCAGACGCAGTTCGCTTTGGCTCAGATCAATCAACCGGTCCCTGGCTTCATACTGCCGTCGTCGCCCGCGCAATGCCGTGGTGACCAGGCTGATCAGCGTGACCGGATGAAACGGCCGCTCGAGAAAGGTCACGTTGCCCAACTGCGAACCGAGTCGCGACGCAGGGTTCTGCTCCGGGCCACCGTGGTGGGTCAGCAGTACGATCGGCAGATCCGACCACGCCGGTTGCTGCTCGATCAGACCCAGCAGTGGTTCAAGGTCAGCGCCCAATAAGGCCTCGGAAGCAATCACCAACAGGCCGGCACCCAGCGACAGTTCATTGCACAACGCGCCCAGATCCCGGGTGATGACCCCGTCGAACCCTGCCTCGTTGAGCATCATCAGTGCGATCTGACTGTCACGTCCCAACGGTGCAAGAATGATCGCACGCTCGGACATTGCCTCCATGGCCGTCACTGGGCATCTTCCTCAAGCAGCGGCTTGCTCGCGCCCAGGTAAGTGGGCACGCCACGCAATACACCCTGGAATGCATCCAGTGGTTCACCGATGGTCATGCCCTGGCTGCTGATGCGGTACTCGCGGATGGTCGATTCGTGGCTGCCGGTGCGTTTCTTGATGATCGAGATCGCCCGGCGAACCTTGCCCAGGGCTTCGAAGTAGCGCAACAGAATGACGGTGTCGGCCAGATAGGTAATGTCGACGGGGGCCTGCATGTCACCCACCAGCCCATGTTGAGCGACAGTCATGAACGTCGCGGCGCCTTGGCGATTGAGGTACAGCAGCAACTCATGCATGTGCAGCACCAGGGCATTTTCTTCGGGCATTGCCGCCTGATAGCCGTTGATACTGTCGATCACCACGGTTTTGATATTGCCCTCATCGACACAACGACGAACCCGGTAGGAAAATTCGCCGGGGGACAATTCGGCGGCGTCCACTTGCTCGATCATCAGGTTGCCGGTTTCTTCCAGGGCCTTCAGGTCGATGCCGATGTTTTTCATCCGCTCGAACAGCAGCCCCAGCTCTTCATCGAAGATGAACAATGCAGCCTTTTCGCCACGGGCCACCGCCGCAGCGGCGAAGACCATCGAGATTAGTGATTTGCCGGTACCCGCCGGGCCGAGGATCAGGGTGCTGGAGCCCGTCTCGATACCGCCACCGAGCAGGGCATCCATTTCCGGGATGCCACTGGTCAACTGCTGGCGGATATAACGCCCGCGATGTTCGGCCGCCACCAGGCGCGGGAAGACATGCACGCCGTCACCCATGAGGGTGAAGTCATGGAAACCGCCACGATACTTCTGACCGCGATACTTCACCACGCGGATGCGCCGGCGTTCGGCGCCGTAGTTGGGCGTCAATTCTTCGAGACGAATCACCCCGTGGGCCACACTGTGCACGGTTTTGTCGAGGGCTTCGGTGGTCAGATCATCCAGCAGCAGCACCGTGGCTTCGTAGCGTACGAAGTAATGCTTGATGGCCAGAATCTGCCGGCGGTAGCGTAAAGAGCTTTGGGCCAACAGGCGGATTTCGGACAGGCTGTCGACCACGACGCGGGTCGGCTTGACCCGTTCGACCGCTTCGAAAATCTGTTTGGTGGCTTCGCCCAGCTCCAGGTCCGAGGAATACAGCAGGCTCTGTTGATGCTCGGCATTGAGCAGGCTTTCTGGTGGCGTCAGCTCGAAGATGTGGATGTTCTCATCCAGCCCCCAGCCGTGGGACAACGCCCCCTGACGCAGCTCGCGCTCGGTTTCAGACAAGGTGATGTACAACGAGCGCTCGCCGGCACGGGCGCCAGCCAACAGAAAATGCAAAGCGACGGTGGTTTTGCCGGTTCCGGGTTCACCCTCCAGCAAGAACACATGGCCGCGAGACAATCCACCGGCCAGGATGTCATCCAGACCTTCAATACCGGTGGCAGCTTTTGCACTGATCAACTCGTTAGATATAGACAAGAAATGCCCTCTCATGACTAGGGGAAGCGAGGCAGCAGGCTGGAAGCGCCGAAATAGACTGCCTGATCACTTGACCTTTCGCCGAGACGGCGGTTCAACCTTTTGTGTTTGTGTGTGGTTCTTGTACAAAAAAGCAAAGATCGCAGCCTGTAGGAGCTGCCGAAGGCTGCGATCTTTTGATCTTGATTAAAGCCCTTGCTGCAACGCCGGATCGTCGGGATTGAGCTGCTCCAGCTGTGCCAACAGGATCTGCACGTTCTGCAACTGTCCGCTTTCCTTCCAGTAGTTGATCAGCAGCACGCGCGCCTTGCGATCGGCCGGGTGGCGCTGGACGATTTCCTGTAGCTGGTTCTGCGCAGCTTCCAATTCTTGCTCACTGTGTAGCGTGGTGGCCAGGTCGTAGCGGTAATCCTTGTTGTCCGGCTCAAGCTCCACGGCTTTGGACAGCCCGAGCAGGGCGAACTCACTTTGCCCGTGATGCAGCAACCAGAGCCCCAGCGCATGTTGCAGGTAGGCCGAGTCAGGCTGGGCCTTTAACTGTTTCGCCAACAATTGCCTTGCGGCATCGCTTTGGCCCTGTTTATCCAGCACTTCGATCTGCATCACCAGTGCCGGCAGGTTGCCGGGCGCCAGTTGCAACGTGCGCTCCAAGGCCTGCTGCGCATCCTTCAGCTCGGCATTGTGCAAGTGTAGGCGCGCCAGTTGGTACTGGGTGTCAGCGCTTTCCGGCTGACGCTTTAGGCGCTGCTCCCAGGCATCGATGGCTTGCTCCAAGGGGCCGAAGTACAACCCCAGTTCATCCGGCGTCAGACCCAATAAGGCATTGACCGCCGCAAACCGGACGCTTGGGTCGCTGTCATCGAGCAAAGGTCCCAGCAACAGACTGCGCTGCCCACTGGGTACCAGCCCGCTGATGCTTTTGATCGCTGCGATGCGCACATCCGCCGAGGGATGTTGCAGGTCCGCATCCGCCAGTTTCAGGGCTTGCGGGCTTGGGTAGTTGGGCAGTTCGGCATGCAGCCAGACACGGCGCTTGGCCGACAGGTCAGGGCGGCCCAATTGCTGATAAAGCACCCGCGCTGCGCCCGGTTGACCCGCGCGTGCCTGGGCCAGTGCTTCGCTGTAGCCATGCTTGATCGCCGCCGGCACCACAGGCGTCGTGCTACGCAGGAAAAACCAGGCGAGGGCGAGGGCAAACAATACGCAGAGGCTGATGAGCAAGTAGCGGCGGGACTGAGGCATGCAGGAATCCGGGAGCTGGGCTTTTGCAAAGCCACCAGCTTCGGTCAGGCCGGGCCGTGAGTCAAACCCAAGCTTGATTCAGCAGGTAGTCGTCGGCGAATTTGCCTACAGGTTTTGTCGACACCGAAACCTGCCGAGGCACTGAAGCAATGACTACGCTTGCTGGAGATGACTCAATGAGCGCTCCCATGCAACCACTGCTTCAATATTTCAAGGCGATACTCAACCCCGGACGAGAGGTACTGCTGTTCGCCCTGAGGACCATTGTGGCCGGGCTGCTGACATTGTATCTGGCCTTCCTGTTCGACCTTGAACAGCCCAAGTGGTCGATCATGGCGGTGGTCATCGTCAGCCAGCCATTGGGCGGCATGGCCCTGGCCCGAAGTTTCGGCCAGGTCATCGGCACCACGTTCGGAGCAGTCGTGGCGGTGTTGATCATGGCGATCTTTCCCCAGGCGCCCCTGCCTTTCATCCTCACCCTGGCCTTGTGGTTGGCATTCTGTACCGCCGGCGGCACGTTGTTGCGCTACACCAGTTCCCAGGCATTTGTTCTGAGCGGGTATACGGCGGTGGTCGTGGCGCTGCTGGCGGTGCCCGATCAGGAAGGCACGTTCCTGCTGGCCGTCACTCGTGTGACCGAGACGCTTTTGGCCGTGGCTTGCGTGTGCGTGGTCAGCCTTCTCACGGCGCGGCCGGAAGCTGTGGCGCGGGATTACTTCGCCAAGATCGATCAGGTCATCAAGCTGCTCGCGACCCACGCTGCTTCCGTTATCCGAACCGAAGAAAGCGAGGCCGATTTCCATCGGCGGCAAATGCAACTGCTCGGCGCAATCAGTGCTCTGGAGGGGGTACGTCGGCATTTATATTACGATGCGCCACGGTTGCGCAGCGCCAATAGTCTGGTGCAGTTGCTTGGCAATCAGCTGGTGCTGCTGACTTCGCGGTTGACGGCCCTGCGTCACCAGCGACTACTGCTCACCGAACGGTGGGAAGGAGCATTGCCGGAAGAGATACAGCGTTTGCGCGCCGAAGAACTGGCGTTTCTCGATGAACTGGCCCTGCAAGGTCGTTCACTGTCGACCGAGGAGCGGCACCATTTCGCCGCGCTGCAACAGCGTTTCGAGGACCAGGCCTACGCCGAACAACTCACCGAGACGATGCCTGCCACGCTGCGTTCATTGGCCTGGGCACTGCGCTGGGAGCAGGCACGGATGCTGGAGCAACTGGGGCAGATTCTGGAACTGAGCGACGCGATTCAGGAAGGGCGTGAAGCCAGTTGCGTGTTCCGTGGCCAGGAAAATCCGCTGCATCTGGACTTCACCTTGGCGGTAATGAATGCAATCCGGGCTTTTACCGCGCTGGTTGTGGCCGGCCTGATCTGGATCGAGACCGCTTGGGACGGAGCCCGTGGCGGGATGATTGTGGTGGGGATTCTCTGTTCGCTGATGGCGACTTTTCCGCGGCCGTTGCTAGCCGCGCAAAGCTTTGCCAGGGGGCAGGGGCTAGCTTTGGTGGTGTCGGCGCTCTATCTGTTCATGCTGATACCGATGATCAGTGACTTCGAGTTACTCGCCTTGTTGCTTGCCCCATTGCTGTATGCCGTCGCGGTGGGGCTGGCCAGTCCGTCAACCACTGGTACAGGCATTGGTCTTGGACTGACGACCATTCTGTTGCTGGGTCCGCAAAACACAGAAATCGGCCAAAACAGTGCCGTTCAGTGGTTCGAGTTTGCCGGTGCATACATCAGCGCCTCCGCGCTGGCGCTCAGTGTCTACGCCTTGATCTTCCCGTTCAGACCCGTTTTGCGGATACGCCGGTTGTTCAATGAAAACTGCGAGCAGGTCTACGCTTTGCTGAAGACGCCGGCCACCGATGAACAACAATTTGCGTTTGAAAGCCGTATGGTCGATCGCCTGACCATGATGTTGGGATTATTGCCGGCTACCAACGACAAGCACTCCAGCGAGCTGTTCGAAGTCAGCCTTGGGTGCATGGCGCTGGGTGTGGCCTTGAACCAGCTCAGGCAACAGGGGCAAAGCAACACGTTGCTGAGTACAGACCAGCAAAACCGTTTGCTGGCTGCCGTGCGTGAGACAGGCCGATTGATCGCCGGGCGGCCCGGGATTGACCTTGAGCAGCTGCTCGGAAACTTGCGTGTCTTGGGCGATGAAATGGACGGCTTGCATTTAGACGTTCATGAACACCTGTGGTCGGTGTTCAGAATGCGCGTGGCGTTGTTGATCGTGGTGTCGTTTCTGGAGCGACATCGCCAATACTTTCAACCCGTCCAAAGGGAAGGAGAGCCAGCCCTTGCCCATTGATTTTGAATTGGGTGGTGTCTACTTGCCGCCGATTGCCCAGGCGTTACTGCTGGCCCTGCCGATTTTCCTGCTGCTGGACTGGATCTTGCGCCGCTTTGGCGTGCTGCGTTTTGTCTGGCATGAGGCCTTGTTCGAAGGCGCGCTGTATGCCTGCGTTTGCGCGACGCTGATTCTGGTGATGGGAGCTTGATGCCTTGAAGAAGATCCTCGCCCGACTCGTGACTGTGGCAGTGGTATTGCTGGCCTTCGTGCTTGGCTGGTTCGCCTGGGAACATTACACCCGCGCGCCCTGGACTCGGGACGCGCGGGTTCGCGCCGATGTGGTGACGTTGTCCGCCGATGTCTCGGGGCGCATCGTCAGCCTGAGTGTTCAAGACAACCAGCATGTTACGAAAGGCCAGTTGCTGCTGGAGATCGACCCGGCTCGTTATACGCTGGCAGTGGAGCATGCCAAGCGCGCGGTGGAAGTCGCAAAAGCCACACTGGGCCAATCTGAAGCGACGATTGTCTCCAGTGAAGCGCTGCTCAGGCAGCGCCAGAGCGAAGAGCGTCGCCGTCGAACCCTCAAACAGGGTTTCGCGATCTCCGGCGAAGAATGGGAGAAATCCAGTACCGAAGTGGCTGTGGCGCAGGCGGAACTGTTGCGCAATCAGGCCAATCTGGGCCTGGCCCAAGCCAACGTGCAACTGGCGATCGCGGCATTGACCCAAGCCGAACTGGACTTGCAGCGCACGCGGGTCGCAGCGCCAGTCAGCGGTTACGTGACCAACCTGCTGACTCGTCAGGGCGATTACGCCACTGCCGGAGGGGCGTTGCTGGCGCTGGTGGACAGCGACTCGTTTTATGTCAGCGGCTACTTTGAAGAAACAAAGCTGCCACGAATCGAGGAGGGCGACCGGGTCAGGGTCGAGTTGATGAGTGGCGAGACCTTCGGCGGCACCGTGCAAAGCATCGCTTTTGCTATCGCCGATCGCGAGAACTCCCCCGGCAGTCGCCTGCTGGCCAACATCAACCCCAGTTACACCTGGGTGAAGCTGGCGCAACGGGTGCCTGTGCGGATTCAGATCGATGCTGACTATGTCGCTAAAAACCGCCTGCGTGCCGGGACCACGGCTACCGTGACCATCATGGAAAACGGCGATAGCAAAGCAACCCACTAACCCCCTGTGGGAGCGGGCTTGCTCGCGAATGCGGTGTGTCAGCCGCAGAATATCTATTGGATGTACCGGCCTCTTCGCGAGCAAGCCCGCTCCCACAGGTTCTGCGAATGCCTCCAGCACGGTGTGCAGCCAAAAAAAAGCCCCGCGACCGAATGAGGCGCGGGGCAAAAGAATTGGTTGGTTGCGGCCAACCAAAGGAGCTCTTTAAAACGTTACTTGCTAGCGACCGTCTCTGGTTGCCAACCGCCGCCAAGGGCTTTGTAGATTGCGACAATGCCGCGATACAAATCGACTTCGGCCTGGGCCTGGGTGTCTTCCGCCGCCAGGCGCTCACGCTGAGCATCGAGCAACACGAGGAAGTCCTCGGTACCTTCGCGGTAGCGAATCTCGGCCAGGTCCGCGGCGGCGCGGCTGGATTCGCTTTGACGAATCAGCGAGATCAGGCGCTGCTGACGTTTGCCGTAATCGCTGAAGGCGTTTTCCGACTCTTCCAACGCCAGCAGTACTTGCTGCTCGTAGGTCGCCAGGGCGCCTTCGGCTTCAGCATCGGCACCGCGCAAACGGGCGCGCACGCTGCCCAGGTCGAACGCCGCCCAGGTAATGCTTGGGCCCAGTGCCCAGGCGTTGGCTGCCGAGGAGCCGATCTGCGAACCGCGCCCGGCGGTGAAGCCGAGGAAGCCGCTGAGGCTGACCCGTGGGAACAAGTCAGCCTTGGCTACGCCGATACGAGCGGTGGCGGCCGCCAGTTGGCGTTCGGCGCTGCGGATGTCCGGGCGCCGTTGCAGCAGTTCGCCCGGATCACCGATCGGCAGGGCCTTGGCGATTGCCGGCAAGTCTTTTGGACTCAGGTCGACAGTCAGCTTGTCCGGACGCTCACCCAGCAGGGTGGCGATGCGGTTGCGCTGACGCACCTGTTCGGCCTGCAGTTGCGGCACGCTGGCTTCGACAGACGCCAGGCGAGCATCGGCGCGAACCACGTCCAGCTGATCGCCGACACCGGCATCACGCAGGCTTTCGGTGATCTTGCGCGATTCCTGCTGGTTGTTCAGGTTCGCCAGAGCGATCTTTTCCCGCAGTTGCGCGCCGCGCAGTTGGCCATAGGCGTCCACCAGTTCGGCAATCATAGTGACTTGCAGTTGGTAAAGATCGGCTTCGGCCGCCTGCTGTTCAGCGTCGCTGGATTCCAGGTTGCGCTGGATGCGACCGAACAAGTCCAGTTCCCAAGCCATGTCCAGGCCCAGGTCATAGCGTTCACTGCTGACGCGTTTAGTGGTCTGGCCGGGAATCTGTCCTTTGGCCAGATCACTGCTCGCGCGGCTGGTGATGGTCGGCATGGCGTCATTGCTGGCGTCGTCGCGAATTGCCCGGGCCGCTTTCCAGCGGGCGAAGGCCACGCGCAAATCGCGGTTGCCTTGCAAGGATTGCGTCACCAACTGGTTGAGGGTTGGATCGTCGAACTGCTGCCACCAGATGCCTTCGAAACGTGCACGGTCAAAATTCTTCTGACCGGCGCTGCCATCGGTGGCGGCCGTGATGTTGGCCGCCTCCGTCGCTGGGGTTTTGTAGTCCGGGCCTACGGCGCAGGCACTCAGGGCCAGTACCAGAAGGCTCGGCAGGAAGGCTTTCAGGCTCATTGTTGCGCCTCCAGTTGCTTTTCCAATTTCAGCGCCTTGGCGGCTTTGCGCGCTTCACCGCGCTCCACAAAGTTGCGAATCAGTACGTAGAACACCGGCGTCAGCAACAGGCCGAAGAAGGTCACCCCGAGCATCCCGGAGAACACCGCCACACCCATGGCATGACGCATTTCGGCACCGGCACCGCTGGAGAAAACCAGAGGCACAACACCCATGATGAACGCGAAGGAGGTCATCAGGATCGGCCGCAGACGCAGACGGCAAGCTTCCAGCACTGCTGCCAGCGGGCCGAGGCCTTCTTCCTGTTTATCCTTGGCAAACTCGACGATCAGAATCGCGTTCTTACACGCAAGTCCCACCAGTACGATCAAGCCGATCTGGGTGAAGATGTTGTTATCGCCACCCGAGGCAATCACACCAGTAATGGCCGACAGTAGGGTCATCGGAACGATCAGGATCACCGCCAGTGGCAGGCTCCAGCTTTCGTACTGAGCCGCGAGTACCAGGAACGCCAGCAGTACGCAGAGCGGGAACACGAACAGCGCCGTGTTGCCGGACAGAATCTGCTGGTAGGTCAGGTCGGTCCACTCGTAGGTCATGCCGTTGGGCAATTCGTCCTTGAGCAGTTTCTCGATGGCTTTCTCGGCCTGGCCGGAGCTGTAGCCGGGGGCTGCCGCACCGTTGATTTCAGCGGTGATGAAGCCGTTGTAGTGCATCACACGGTCCGGCCCCGAGGTGTCGCTGACCTTGATGAAGGTCGCCAACGGGATCATCTCGCCACGGTTGTTACGCACTTTCAGCTGACCGATCTGGTCCGATTCGAGGCGGAACTGCTGCTCAGCCTGAACGTTGACCTGATAGGTGCGACCGAAGCGGTTGAAGTCGTTGGCATACAGCGAGCCCAGATAAATCTGCAGGGTGTCGAAGATGTCGCTGACGGCCACGCCGTGGGTCTTGGCTTTTTCCCGGTCGATGGCGGCATCGACCTGCG
Organism: Pseudomonas sp. JV414; assembly: GCF_032424305.1. Taxonomy (NCBI): domain Bacteria; kingdom Pseudomonadati; phylum Pseudomonadota; class Gammaproteobacteria; order Pseudomonadales; family Pseudomonadaceae; genus Pseudomonas; species Pseudomonas sp. JV414. The sequence goes on from NZ_VYKC01000001.1 coordinate 86,917, forward strand.
GCACGTTCACGGTGTAGCTGGTGAACAGGCCAGCCAGTTCCGGCACGCTGTGGCTTTTGGTGATGATGTTCATGGTTTCTTTGTACAGCTCGTCATAGCCCAGGTTGCCCCGGTCTTCGATCTGCAGACGGAAACCACCAATGGTCCCCAGGCCTTGTACCGGCGGCGGCGGGAAGATCGCCATGTAGGCTTCCTGAATCCCTGCGTACTGGCCGTTCAATGCACCGGCAATCGCACCGGCGGACATGCTCGGATCCTTACGCTCGTTGAACGGTTTCAGGGTGACGAAGACGATACCGGCGTTGGGGCTGTTGGTGAAGCCGTTGATCGACAGACCCGGGAAGGCCACGGCACTTTCCACGCCAGGCTGTTTCAGGGCCAGGTCGGACATGCGCTTGATCACGTCTTCGGTACGGTCCAGGCTCGCGGCGTCCGGCAGTTGCGCGAAGGCCACCAGGTATTGCTTGTCCTGGCCGGGTACGAAACCGGTCGGGGTATTGGAGAACCCGAAGAAGGTCAGCACCATCAAGCCGGCGTACACCAGCAGGGCGATACCGCTGCTGCGGATAACCCGGCCCACGGTGCCAACATAACCATGGCTGGCCTTGTCAAAGAAGCGGTTGAACGGACGGAACAACCAGCCACCGAAGATCTTGTCCAGAACCTTGGAGAAACGGTCTTTCGGTGCGTCATGGCTCTTGAGCAATACGGCGGCCAGCGCCGGCGACAAGGTCAGCGAGTTGAAGGCCGAGATCACGGTCGAAATCGCAATCGTCAGGGCGAACTGTTTATAGAACTGCCCGGTCAACCCGGAGATAAACGCAGCCGGGATAAACACCGCACACAGCACCAGCGCCGTCGCAATGATCGGGCCGGTCACTTCGCGCATCGCACGTTTGGTGGCTTCTATAGGGGTTAATCCGAGCCCGATGTTTCGCTCGACGTTTTCCACCACCACAATCGCATCGTCGACCACGATACCGATGGCCAGTACCAGCCCGAACAGCGACAGGGCGTTCAATGAGAAGCCAAACAGGTGCATCACGGCAAACGTACCGATCAGCGAAACCGGCACCGCCACCAACGGGATGATCGATGCGCGCCAGGTTTGCAGGAACAGGATCACCACCAGCACAACCAGGATCAGTGCTTCGAAGAGGGTGTGAACCACCGCCTCGATGGAGCCGCGCACGAAGATCGTCGGGTCATAGACGATGCTGAAGTCCATGCCTTCCGGGAAGTTCTTCTTCAGCTCGGCCATTTTCTCCCGAACGTCGTTGGAGATCTGGATCGCGTTGGAACCAGGGCGCTGGAAGATCGGGATCGCCACCGCCGGCTGGTTGTTCAGCAAGGAACGCAGGGCGTACTGGCTGGAGCCGAGTTCGACGCGAGCGATGTCTTTGAGGCGAGTGATTTCACCGTTCTCGCCGGAGCGAATGATGATGTTCTCGAACTCTTCCTCGGAAACCAGACGGCCTTGGGTGTTGACCGACAACTGGAACGCGGTGGCATTCGGCGCAGGCGGAGCGCCCAGGGCACCGGCCGCCACTTGACGGTTTTGTTCACGAATCGCGGTGACCACATCGGTGGCGGTCAGGTTGCGCGAAGCGGTCTTGTTCGGATCGAGCCACACCCGCAGCGAGTAATCGCCCATACCGAACAGCTGCACATCACCGACACCGCCCAGACGCGCCAGCTCATCCTTGATGTTGAGCAAGGCGTAGTTGGACAGGTAGAGCATGTCGTAGCGTTTGTCCGGCGAGGTCAAGTGCACAACCATGGTCAGGTCGGGCGAAGCCTTGTCCACGGTGATACCGATGCGCGTCACTTCCTCGGGAAGTTTGGGTTCGGTCCGGGTCACGCGGTTCTGAACCTGTACCTGCGCGTTGTCCAGGTCAGTGCCCAAAGCGAAGGTGATGGTCAGGGTGATCTTGCCGTCGGCGGTGGACTGCGAAGACATGTACAGCATGTTCTCGACGCCGGTGATGGCTTGCTCCAACGGAGCGGCCACGGTTTCACCGATGACTTTAGGGTTGGCACCCGGGAAGTTGGCACGCACCACAACGGTCGGTGGCACGACTTCCGGGTATTCGCTGATCGGCAACTGGAACAGCGAGATGGCGCCGGCGATCAGGATCAGCAGCGACAGTACCGCTGCGAAGATCGGCCGTGAAATGAAGAATTGGGAAAAATTCATCGGAGTAATTGTCCCTTAACCGCGTGGAGTCGCAGCAGCCACTTTCACAACCGCACCCGGCGCGACCTTGGCAGGTGCGATTTGGGGCAGGTTGCTGGCTTCCAGCGCTTTTCGTTGTTGTGCGAGAGCCGCGAGAGTTTGTTCGCTGGCCATCGGGATCACCTCAGGGGTGACCGGTGAGCCAGGGCGAACCCGCTGCAAGCCCTTGACGATGATGGTGTCGTCCTTGTTCAGGCCGCTGCGCACGATGCGCAGACCTTCGATCTTCGGACCCAGCTCGACAGGGCGGTAAGCGGTTTTGTTGTCGGCATCCATCACCAGCACGAACTTTTTACCCAGATCGGTACCGACTGCTTCGTCGTTGATCAACACCGCGGAGTAAGTGCCGCTACCCACCAGTTTCAGGCGTGCATAAAGCCCCGGGGTGTAGGTGCCGTCGCTATTGTCGAACACCGCACGGCCGCGGATGGTGCCGGTCTTCGGGTTGACCTGGTTGTCGACGAAGTTCATCTGGCCCTGGTGCGGGTTGCCGTCTTCATTGGACAGGCCGAGGTAAACCGGCGTGGTTGCACCGCGTTGGCCTTGGCGGGCGAGCTGGGTGTATTTAAGGAAGACACGCTCGTCGGCGTCAAAGTAGGCGTAGACCTTGTCGGTGGACACCACGCTGGTCAGCGCGGTGGTATCGGCGGTCACCAGGTTGCCAGCGGTGATTTCCGCACGGCTTACGCGGCCGCTGATGGGCGCCGTGACGCGGGTGAAACTCAGGTTCAGTTTGGCCAGGTCCAGTTGGGCCTGGAGGGCACCGACGGCGGCGCGAGCTTCTTGAGCCGCGCTGGTGCGCGAGTCGGCGAGTTCAGCGGAAATCGCGTTGCTGGTGCGCAGGCGTTCGCCGCGCTGGGATTCGTTTTCGCTGCGGGTGGCGGTGGCGCGAGCCTGGGCAACCAGGGCTTCGAGGCGGCGGACCTCAGCCTGGAAGGGGCGCGGGTCGATCTGGAACAACAAATCGCCTTTCTTGACCAGCGCGCCTTCGGTGAAGGCCACATCATCGATCTGGCCGGAAACCCGTGGACGAATCTCTACCGTTTCCGGCGCTTCAAGGCGCCCGGTGAATTCGTCCCACTCGTTGACCGGTTGTTCCAGCACCTTGGCCACGCTGACTTTGGCCGCGGGCATGGTGGCGGCAGCGTCCGGAGTCTTGCCGCAAGCGCTCATCACCAGCACGGCCAACAGGGCCAAGGGGAAGCGCAAATGTTTGAGTGAATGTTCCATGGATTCATCCGCCAATGTATTGAGATGGACGGATGATGCTTGGCGGGGTTGTATGGCACGAATCGAATGAACCGAAGGTAACTATCATTCGGAATGATATAAGCTCAAAGCGAGCCCTCTAGCATGCACCTTCCGTTAGTGGGCTATCAAATGAAATGATGACAATTCAGTGTTGCAGGGAGTGTAAGGGATTGGCTTGAAACTGTGTCGCGGCTCAAAAATCAAACCAGCGTAGTCAATGATGCAATTGGCCTTCGTCCCTTGTTTTTCTGCCATGGACCTGTCCCATTTCCTGAATGTTCAGGACTAAAGTTCGCGCACTTTACCCACAAAAGACCTGATGGCAGCAGAACCGACTATCCTTTCGGATAGTGAACGCTGCACTCTTGGCAAAAAGGGACGCCATGCCAGACTATGATCGCGCCATCGGCTCCAGACCCGGCATCACATGCGGTGATCGAACCTGTCTGATCAGGCTCTGGTTATTCAGGCCCTGGCTACTCTGGATGGCTTCAATTACGGTTTTCTGTCTTCTCACGGCAGCTCCCGGATACGCTGTCGAAAACGCCACGGTTACGGTGATTCAAGCGCAGGAAATCGTTTCCAGGGCCACCCTCGAAGCCGTTCGCTGGAGCGGCCCTGAATCCGGCCCGCAAGCCCCGCGGGGCAAGAGCATCGCCCTTGTCGCAGAAGATTTGCGTAACGGAGGAATTGTCGGTGTCGCGCAGGGCGCTCGCGAGGCAGCCAAGGCGATGGGCTGGACGCTGAAGATATTCGATGGCGCTGGATCATCGGCCGGGCGCGCAAAGGCCTTTTCCGATGCCCTGGCAGCGAAACCCGACGGCCTCATTCTGTGCGGCTCCGATGCCCTTGAGAACAATGCGGCGCTGATCCTCTTCGCCAACAGGGAGGTGCCGGTGGTTGGCTGGCACGCCGGGGCACGCCCCGGGCCGATTGACGGCACGCCGGTGGCCATGAACGTCACGACCGACCCGCTCGAAGTGGCTCGCCTCACGGCCATGGCGGCAGTGGCACAGTCAAACGGACGCGCCGGCGTGGTCATCCTGACCGACTCCAAGTACAGCATCGCCATGGCGAAAGCCAAGGCCATGGAAAACGTCATTCGGGCCTGTCGGGAATGTACGTTGCTGGAAGTGCGCGATGTCGCGATCTCCGAAAGTGGCGAGAAGATGCCGGCGGTCACCAAGGAACTGCTTCAGCGCTATGGCAAGCGCTGGACCCACACGCTGGCCATCAACGATATCTATTTCGACTACTCGATTGCCTCATTGACTAGCGCCGCAATACCCAGTGACGGCATCAGTCTGTTGTCTGCCGGTGATGGCAGCGCTTCGGCTTTCTTGCGCATACAGGCAAAAACCTACCAGACCGTTACCGTGGCCGAGCCGCTCAACCTGCATGGCTGGCAAGTGATGGATGAATTGAACCGGCTGTTTGCAGGTCAGCCGGTGAGCGGCTTCGTAGCGCCGATTCACTTGGTCAATGCCGACAATATCGCCTTCGACGGCGGGAAGAAATTCCAGTACGACCCTGACAATGGCTATCGAGACATCTATCGCCACCAATGGAATCCCTGACATTGGACGTTACTTCCCGGCTCGGACGCCAGCTATTGCCGCAATCGCTGCGCGCACAGTTCACCCTGGCGTTTCTGACGCTGGCGCTGCTGATCCTGGCGAGTGGTGCAACTGCGGTCTACGCCTTGCGCACGTCAAACAGCGCCACCCGCCAGCTGGCGGATGAACGACTGGTCCGCATGCAAGATGGGCAAGACATGCTGCAGCGTACCTTGCTGATCGAACGCCAGACCGATCAGCTTCTGACAACCCGATCCCCCGATACCCTGCGTTCAAGCTATGCGGCGACCGTCGAACAGCTTGAGGCCCTTGATCAATTGGTGCAGCAGCTGACTGCCGCGAACAGTGGCGTGGCGATACTCGACATGCATCAGTCGAGTCAGATGTTCCGCAATACCGCCAACATCGTTGCGCAGCTGCGAGAAAGCCTGCTGCAGACCGAGGTCACCTTCGAGCAAACCATGGAGGATCACACCGCCCGGTTAACCGCGACGCAGACACGGGCCAGCCTGGAACTGGCGGTATTGCTTTTCGATCTGCCGCAGGCTGTTGACAGTGATGCCGTGCAACGGCTGCGGATCCGCTATGAGCGCCTGTCACGCACCGCTGGCAAGTTAACCGACGCTGATGTGCAGACGCCCGATCTCTTCTCCCTGCGCCTGAGGCTCATCAATCAGCACAACGTCATACAGCGTTTCAATGAGGAACTGAAGAATGAGGCCGGGGTTCTGGTCGCGGTGGCCCGTGCGCAATCCAGTGCTTACACCGAAGACTATCGCGAAGCCCTGCAGCGCCTGGTCGAGGCCTCAAATCGTAGCCAGCAATGGGTGCTGATCATGTTGGGCGCCAGCCTGGTGTTCGCCTGGTTCGTGACCCGGGTCTTCATGGGGCGTCATGTGCTCGTGCGCCTGAATGAAATAAGCCGGCAATTGCGTCAGGAACACACTGACAAAACGCATTTGATGATGGCGGAACATGGGAAGGACGAGATCGGCAACATGGCTCGCGCGGTGAATCAATTCCTCAAGGACCGACTTCAACTGGAAAAAAGAACGGTCCAATTGAGTATCGCCACAGAGCGGCTCGCCCTGCAAAACACCCGATTAGAGCAAGAAGCCGTCATCCGTACCGGACAAGGTCATGTCCTGGAGCTGATCGCCAGGAGCACCGAGCTTGCGGAAGTCCTCGAAAGCCTGGCTCACCTGGTCGAGTCCCAACTGGAGGGGATGATGGTGTCCATCCTGGTGTTGGATGAGGATGGCAAACACCTGCTGCACGGGGCTGCGCCCAGTTTGCCGAAAGCCTATAACCAGCTCATTGACGGGATTGCGATCGGTCCGAACGTCGGTTCGTGCGGCACCGCGGTGTATCGGCGAGAGCCGGTCATCGTCACGGATATCGAGCTGGATCCGCTGTGGGAGGAGTACCGTTCAGTCGCTGCGCCCTATGGATTTCGCGCCTGCTGGTCGACGCCGATTCTGTCCCACGAGCGAAAGGTATTGGGCACGTTTGCCTTGTATTCCAACACCGTACGCAGTCCGAGCTCGGCAGAGACGCGACTGATCAACATGGCGACACCTCTTGCCGGCATTGCGATAGAACGCCAGCTCACCGAAAAGCGCATTCGCTATATGGGCGACCATGACGCACTGACCGGGCTGCCGAATCGCACGCTGCTCGAAGACCGTCTCAAGCAGGCAATACTTTATGCTCAGCGTTACAAGCGGCTGGTGACGGTGGTGTTTCTCGATCTGGACAAATTCAAACTGGTGAATGACAGCCTTGGGCACAGTGCTGGAGATGAACTGCTGAAAACCGTCGCCCAGCGCATGCTGGAATGCGTACGCCGCACCGACACCGTCGTGCGACTGGGTGGCGACGAGTTTGTGATCATCCTGTTCGACCAGCTCTCAGACATCGACGGTGTTACTCCAGCCCTGCACAAAATCCAGGAAGCCATCCTGCGGCCGATTCAGCTCAGCGGACATACACTTCATGTCACCTGCAGCATGGGGTTGGCCACCTATCCTGCCGACGGCAGCGATACTGATACGTTACTCAGCAATGCGGACGCCGCCATGTACCGGGCCAAGGAGCTGGGTCGCAACAGTTACCAGTTCTATACGAGCGAGATGAATAACAAGGATCAGGGCAAGCTCGCCATGCAAGACGGGCTTCGAAACGCACTCAACCATGACGAGTTCCTGCTGCTGTACCAACCACAGGTGGATTTGCAGTCAGGTCAGATTATCGGCGTAGAGGCACTGATCCGCTGGCAGCACCCCGAGCTCGGCATGGTGTCTCCAGTCAAGTTCATTCCGCAGGCCGAAGAGACCGGGTTGATCGTGCCTATCGGCGACTGGGTGATTCATACCGCGTGCAGACAGAACAAGGCCTGGCAGGATGCGGGCTGTCCGCCGATCACCATGTCGGTGAATATTTCAGCACGCCAGTTCATCGAAAGGGACCTGATCGACCGGGTGAGGCATGCCTTGCAAGAAACCGGACTGGAACCGATGTACCTTGAGCTGGAGCTGACCGAAAGTCTGATCATGCAAGACCTTCAGCAAGCCATCAGCAAAATGAAGGAACTGCAATCAATGGGAATCAGTCTCTCGATCGACGACTTCGGCACCGGCTACTCCAGCCTCGCAGCATTGAAAAGTTTCCCGATCGCGAGACTCAAGATCGACCAGTCTTTCGTGCGCGATCTGCCCGACAACGAGAACGACAAAGCCATCGCCACCGCAGTGATTTCGCTGGGGCACAAACTGAACCTGAAGGTCATTGCCGAAGGTGTCGAAACCGAAGAGCAGCAAACCTTCCTGCGTGAAAACGGCTGCGATGAAATTCAGGGCCACTTTTTCAGCCGCGCGGTCAGCTGCGATGAAATCAGTCTGTTACTGCGTAAGCCCCGGTTGCCTCAACCGAGCCGCATTGCGAGCCCTGACTCGCTAAGGCGAAAACGCGTTGTAAAACGCCCAGGCAGTCCAATACCCGGGCGTTAATGACTCTGCGTACGGTAAAACGCTCGGCGTGGCTTATGACAGGCTATCCGGATCCCCGAAAAACATCTGAATGAGGCTCTAGGCGGTTGGCCAGGGTATACGGAATTCCTTGAAGTGATGGCAGATCCCAACCACCCAGAGCATGAAGCTATGTTGGAGTGGCATGGCGATAGCTTCGATCCAACGGTTTTTGAGTGTGAGCGCGTCAATCAGCGGTTGAAGGGGATTAAGGTCTGAGATGCAAGGCGGTGTAGTTCGGACGCTTACGCTTCACGAAGGGACTAGGGCCGTCCTTGTAAACGTGAGTATTAGGGCGAGCCTTAGGGCCATGACAGCGTACGACTTCAGAGCGTCGCTCGGCGATTGAAAGGTCGGGCCAGCCATAGCTAGCCGTTTTGGTTTGCAGGTCCAAAATTCACAACCCCGCAGCCAATCCCATCGAGAATGGCGTCGGCTATTCCGCCAACGGCGATCCCAGGAGGGCCGGCAATGAGTCCGATGACTGCGCCAACCTCGGCACCCATGGCGCCCATGACCCCTTGGGCGGCACCACCAACGGTGCCGACAAGGGCGCCGACTTTCCTAGCTAAATCTTTGGTGATGACAACGGTGGAGTGACAACGTGGGCATTGAGTGATTATGTATAGGGTTCCTTGAGGTTATTACACGGGCATAGAGCCCATTCAAGCAGGTCGCCTATGCGGACCTGCTTGAATGGTGAGCTGTCGAGTCCGGAGGGATGCTTAATGCGGAGAGATGCAAAATCGTGATGTGTGACTACGAATTTGTTGAGTGTAATTAGATGTCGCCGAGTCTCATGGCGTAATAAGCGGAAAGGGCTGAACCCTCGGTGGTTTTGTAGACCGGTCAATGACCATGTTGAGTCGATACCGACCATTCAATACAGGTCACAGCAGACCCAGGCCAACCTCTGTCGCGAACGGTAGAGAACGGCCCGGGCTGTGTGAAAACGTTTTAGAGCAGGTTTGAAGGTCCGAATCAGAACGAAAACCGAGCTTCTACGAAAGTTTCAGTACCTCTGACCTGCCAATCACAGTGAGATTTCACGTAGAGACGCGGACTTAAAAACAGGGCCTACGTTCTTACACAAGCCTGGACCAAAAACTGCCCGTCAGATGCGTCTATAAAATCAGGGGCTATTCACTACGCGATGAACTGCGACTTTGGTAGGCCACAGAAGTCACTGAAATCTCTTCGAGCGGACTCTATGACAGCAGGGGCACCACAAGCGTAGATGTGGCAATTATGCATATCAGGAAAGTCGGCCATGACTGCTTGATGCACTTTCCCGCTACGCCCGGTCCACTGGTCTTCTGGCTGAGGGGCGCTCAGCACGGGAATGAACGACAGGTTAGGCATCACCTTCATAACCTGCTCAACCCACGACCTCAGGTAGAGATCGGCACCACAGCGACCGCCCCAGTAAAGGTGTACCGGATGCGGCGATCCGGTCTTAATCAATGCTTCCATGATAGCTTTGATTGAGCTGAACCCGGTCCCCGAGGCTATCAGAATGATCGCCGAGCCTGGCGCCTCGGGTGCGCCGCGGTAGTAGAGTTCCCCAAAAGGGCCGGCAATGGCCAAACAGCCCTGTCTGCCACGAGTCTCCAGCACATTGGCAATGAACTGACTACTCATGACTTCCCGGACGTGCAAGTCAATCGTGCCTGAAGTGCAGGTGCCGCTGGCGATGGAAAAACTTCGCCGTGCCCCATCAGCCAGAACCAGATCAATATGCTGGCCTGGACGATAGAAAAAGCTGTCGGCATCCAGTACCAGGGTGATAGCAAGGATGTCGGCAGCCAGCCGATTGACGTCCTGAATCTGGCACGCAATGAGTCTATTCAAGTGAAGCTCCGTTCTATAAATCCTGGTTATTTCATCGGCGGAGGTTTATTCGTCCAGCGCCGGAGGGATGACGATCTGTTGGCCTGAAACGGTTGCCCCCGGCAACGCGGACAGCACCTTCCGTACCTAATCCGTGATGATGTCTATCAGACCGCCCTCGCCCTAGCTGTGGAAAATGACGCTGAGCGACACGTCGGGGTGGGCAAATATCGAACTGACTTTGGCCAGCAATCCAACTTTTTCTTCGACGACCTTCATCCAGAAGTAAACGCCGCTCTGCCTGGTGTTGGCAGAAGGGGGCGGCCGGTCCTCGATTGAGTTCCGTTTTAAGCCCATGTTCGGCAGATACACGTAGTTATTAATTTGCGGGCTTTAAGCAAGATCGACCAAGTGGGCGAAAATCGCACTCACGATCTATACATCACCGGCACCTCAGAAGAGGGTTGAGCCGAATCGTCGGTGACATGATGTCGTTTATCGAACCGATAACAGGTGCCAGCCTAGATGTATTCAGCACCAGCGTCGGAGCTATCGACACCCAGTACCGAGCCTAGCCGGCGCACCTATATCGACCGTTGCAAAATTAACCGGCCCACCAGAAGTCAGTGAACTGAACAAAGTATGTTTTTGCGCTGCGTTTTCTCTATTCACATTGAGGGCAGGATCCGCTTCGGCATAACCTTTCTGCTGAGCCTCATCGAACTGCGCGTCGTACGGACTTATTTGCGACAAGATGTCGCTTGAGGTGCCATTGTGGTTGCCGATAAGCGAGGTTATTGGAAGCCATCGACCGAAGGACGCGCAGAAATTTATGATTCCATAAGGACTCATACCTTGACATTGCGCCCAGCCGGCAACGCCACGACCAATTCAATCAGTAAAATGCCCGCCAGCATTTGCACCGGGAGGTTCCAGTCTCCTGTGCGCTGATAGATCGCCCCCACCACAAGAGGCCCCGCGACGGCAATTAGATAGCCCACGGTCTGCGCCATGGCCGAAATACGCGTTGCTGTGTCAATGCTACTGGCCTTTCCCACAAACAGGAAAGCTCCCAGCGAAAGGCCAGCTCCTTGTCCGAAACCGAGCAGGCAAGCCCATAACACTGAACTACCCAGCGGTGCATACATCAGTCCAAGTGTCCCAGCCAGACACAGTAGTATGATTGAGGCAATGTAAAGGCGATGGTCCTGGGTACGCGCAGCCAACAGCGGAGTAACAAAACTTGCGACCATCAGGCTCAGTTGCGAGAGCGAGAAGATCAGTGCCGCAGTGGTCAAGCTAGTGCCACGATCCTTGAGCAGCGTGGGCATCCATGGCAGGAACACGAATAGGTTGAGCACTTGCAGTCCGAAGAACAGCGTGATTGCCCAGGCCGTGGGATTGCGATACACATTCACACTCAACCCTGTGTACCCACCGCTAGGCCTATGCGGCCCGGCGTGACGCAACTGCGGCAACCACAGTAGCAACGCCAACGAGGCCGGAACGGCCCACAGGCCAAGCGAGTGGAAAGCAGAGGCCTGATCAGTCCCCAGCAATTGAAACAGCGGCAGCGACGCACTAGCGCCCAGCACAGCGCCGGCCCCCAGCATCAGCGCATAGACACCCATGACCATACCCATGCGCTGTGGTCCGAAGCGCTTGCGGGCAAGCACGGGCATGATCACGTTCATCACTGCAATACCCGCACTGCCCACGATGGTACCCACGATCAGCCCAACCTCACCCAGTCCGCGGACGCTACAGCCAACGCTTAACAATATCAGCGCGAAAAACAGTGCACGTTCCTCTCCCAGCCATTGCCGCAGTCTCACGCCGGCCATGGAGAAAATGCCCAGTAGCGCCAGCGGCAAGGTCGTCACCAATAGGGTGGAAGTAAAGCCCAGTTGCAGGTTCTCCAGCAATGGCCCGACAGTTGTGAAGATCAGCCGCAGGTTCAGCGACACCAAGATAAAACCTGCCCACAGCAGCCATGATTGCGCAGCGGTGGCATTGACCTGTGGAGAAGCAATTGAAGTGTCCATGACTATTCCAGCTCCACCAGTACCAGACTCTTGAGGTGGCCCGCACAGGCTTCTTGCAACGCCAGCGGGGCCTGGTCCAGGCCTTTGACCATTGTGTGGGTAGTACGAATGCCCCCTTCGCGCTGCCAATCCGCCAGTTGCCGTATCCAGGCGTCGAACATTTCTGGCGCCTCTTCATCGGCGCTGAAACCACGCATCGTCACCCCCCTGAGAATAAGCTGGAAGGTGTCCAGTTCGACCAGCGCCTTCAAGGTGGCGTTGTGCGGGTTCAGCTCCGCCGACACGGCACCGAGTAGCACGCAGCGCGCACCATGTCGGGCGATCTCGAGCGCTGCGGCCAGTTGCTCGCCGCCCACCATGTCGACGATTACGTCGATGCCATCTGGCGCAACCTTGGCGAGTTGTTCACGGACCGAACCACCGTCGCGCGTGACCACTGCGTCATAACCCAGTTCAGCCTGCATCCACCGAGCTTTCTCCTGGTTACTGGTGGTGCCGATGACTCTCGTTGCCCCCAGTAGACGTGCGATCTGCCCAGCCATGGAGCCAATGGCGCCTGCGCCACTGGTGACGAAGGCAGTATCGCCTGGGCGCACTTGGATGGCTTTGACCAACGCGGCGTAGGCGGTCCAGCCATGCCCGAGCCAGGCGGCGGGATCAACGACGGGGCTGTCGATGAGCCTGCACTGTTCGGCCGGCACCACCGCATAATCCCTCCACCCCAGCGGATGCATTACAACGCTGCCTACGCTCAGGCCGGCCCCGGGGCCGGCTCGTACCACCTCGCCAATAGCTCCATCGGCCAGTGTGTCGCCAGGGTTGAGCGGCGGGAATGGAATACCTTTCACATCTTCGGTGCCCGCTTCGGCCATCAAACGGGTGGAGATAGATACTCGAAACCAGCGGTTGCGTACCAGCACTTGCCCTGGGCCGGGCTCTGCGCCTGCGGTTTCGACAACAGCGAAATGCTCGGCCTTGAGTTTGCCCGAGTTGTAACCGAGCAGTTTGACCTCGCGCACAATGCGTGTTTGTTCCGTCATGACCGGACTCCTGCTGTATTCATCTGGATGGTTCTTAGTCGGCATGTCTGTTCACTGCCGCTGAAGGCTGTAAATTGAAGTGATGCCGGGAGTTATGGGGGCTGTGCGAAGCAGATAAATCGCGGTGTTCAGGCGTCGCGAATTAAACGTTACGCTCCGCCTGCCCGAAGGAATTAAACCTATCAGGCACTGAGCCCAACCATGCGTCGTATCAGACCTGTACTTTCGCGGTAGTCGTAGTCCAGCACCAGGCGATCACGCAGCAGTGGTTCGCTGAGTGCGTGTTGCTCCTCGAACACCAATGCGCGTGTGGAGTGTTCACTGGCCGCCACATCCCATACCAGATTCATCAACAGGTTTTTTTGTTTGGCCCCAACGTTTTGCGTGTCAAGGAACCACGAGAATTTCTGGCCAAACGCAGCGTCGGCATCGAGATCTTTTTCATTGAACCTCAGGATCAAGCCCTGCCCACACAACTCTCTGAGTAAATGCAGTACGCGAGGCAATTTCTCCATGGCAAATACCCGCCCGGCCGCCAGTGCGTTGGGCCCCGGGAGCAATATATCGCCGTCAGACATCTCGGCCGTTTCGATAGAGGCGGTACACATGCCTTTCAGTATTTCTGAAAACTGCACGATCTCGCTGACCCGCTGGCGTACCACCGGAATACCTTCAAGCCCCAAGACTTCCATTATCACTTTAGCAAGTCCGGCATACAGGTCGGCCTTGGTTTCCAGGCGCACGAGGGTGTACCAATGGCTGTATGAGGTCCACAGGTTGAAGAAGCCGGCGTTGGCCAGTTCCGGCGCGTTCGCCGCCATGATCCGCCAACGCGGGATGAACACGTTGTCGAACACGACCATCGCCTCTGCCTCTTCACCTTTGGAGGTGAGTGGGTGGTCGTAGGCAGAAGCCTGTGGCCGGGAGACGATCTCTCTGCAAAATATCTTCACGCCCCGTGCATTGGCCGGCACGTAAGCCCAAAAGGCCTCGTCAGGCACTGCGGGGTGCAAGCTGCCGACAAATATTTCATTGGACTGCGGCGCTACCGTGCCCACGCCTTTGATGCCGCTGATCCAGATGCCGTCTGCATTTTGCTTGTTAATTCTCATCACTGCACGGTCGGGCGGCGGCAGGTGGATGTCGGTACCATGAGTACGTGCCCTATAGCCCTGTGGATCGACGATGGCCTCAGATAAGTACAAACTGTTGCGCTCGGCGTAGTCATGGTAGTCAGCAATGTTTTCAGCATGCTCAGGGCATTTTTTTCTAAACGTCGGGAGATGTCCCAGCATGCCGACTGCGAAGCTGGCGATCATGTCCAGACTGCGACAGTGGGTACCCCAGGTTTTTTGCGCAACGTACTTGATCGCACGCCGCCGCCGCGCCAGATCTTCTTTGTTTCTGGGCGGCATATAGGCAGAAGAGGCTAGGTAACCGTCGGGACGAAGGTAAGTCAGAATGTCGTCGTGCTCACCCTTGAATTGCTCGTCATAGATTTCTGCAACTTGCGATATCCCGCCGGCAGTTGAAAAGTGCGTGGTAACGTCTTCAACCACCTCGCCCTGATAAATAACAGTACGGTCATCGCGCAGTGAAGCCTTGAAGGCCTCTGCACTTTTCAGATATTTACGCTTGTTTTGCAGATCTAGCATGATAGCGACCTCAATAATGTCTGACTCTTGCTGTAAGTATTGGCCTGTTGTCTTCTGTTGGATCAAGGACAACGCTCTATAGTCAGTATAAGATTCGGATAGGAACTAATCTCGTTACAGGCTTTGGTAATCCGGATTCTCTGTTTGGCGTTTCGGATGCGAGCTCTTTACCACTCGGTCTCTTCTCGTTTTGGTTGTGATCTATGGCCTCGCGAGTTACTGTTGAGGTCTCAACGCTGGAGCGAGCAAGGAACGTCGGAGCAAATGCATAGCCGTTTGCGACGCCGTCTCTACGGCTGCAACCTCCGGTGTCTCCATCCCTCTGCACTGCGGTCATAGCGCAACCGCTCATGCAACCGCTCGCTGCCGTTGGCCCAGAATTCAACTGACTCCAGGCACAGCTCGAATAGGCAGTAGCTCGGCGGACGCGGTAGCGGGCCGCCGCTTTCTGCCAGACGATGAGCTTCCGTACGTAGGGACTGGATGTCGGTGAGTTCTTCGCTCTGCCGCGAGGCAACCGACATGGGGTGGGTTGCGTACGGGCGGCTCAACCACTGGGCGTCGGCGCGCTCTTCCGGGAGGCGCTCGGCGATACCATTGAGAATGATCTGCTGGCTGGTTTCGCGCCAATACAGCACCCCCGAAGCCCAAGGGTTTTGCGTCAGTTCACGGCCTTTCTGGCTGTCGGCATGGGTGGCAAACACAACACCACGCTCGCTGATCTCACTGATCACCACGATCCGCGTAGAGGGCCGGCCCTGGCTGTCGGCTGTGGCGAGCGCCAGCGCCTTGGGCTCGCGAATGCCTACGCGGCGTGCGCGCTCCAGCCAGTTGCGCAGCACGGTCATGGGTTCGTCGGGCAGTGATTGGTATTCGGGAAACGGCGCATCCAGAGTGCCGGTGAGGGATTCCGACATGCCTTTACCCAGCAGCGGCTTGCCTTGTACTGAACTGTTCATAGAACGATGGTCCCCCGTCCGAACGTGACGCCATTGCCGGAGACTTCGACCCGCGTCAGTTGATCGGCGCGGCCCTCGGCCCTGGCGAACATCAGCGAAGGACGTCCGATTTCCACACCCTGGAGAATCTCGACCTGCTGGCCGAACTCGACCTGGCCATGGCGCGCCAGATGAATCGCCAAGGGCCCGGCAGCGGAGCCCGTGGCTGCATCCTCGACCACGCCATAGGCCGGCGAGAACATCCGGCTGCGCCAACGCCGTCCCGAGCCGGCAAAACAATTGATGGCCATGTCGTGGAAGCTGGACAGGGCGCGATGGTCAGGGTGCAGGGCCGACAATGCGGCGATGCTTGGCAGGCCGACAAACACATGGCGCGGGCCGTTGTGATAGATCTCGATGGGAAAGGTCGAGTCGCTGATACCCAGGGCCTTGAGCAATTCGGCGTCGCGCCCCAGGGCCGTCCAGGTCGGTATCGGCTGGTCCATGCTGGCGGCGATGACGCTGCCGTTCTGGCGCTCCAGTTCAAAGGCGATGGTGCCCATCTGGGTTTCCAGGTACAGCCGGTGATTGTCGGTGTGAGCGCCCAGGGCAATGGCCGTGCCCAGTAGCGGGTGCCCGGCGAAGGGCAACTCGTTGACCGGGGTGAAGATCCGGATCAGTGCATCACCGCCGTTACGTGGCTTGAGCACGAAGGTGGTTTCCGACAGGTTCATCTCCCGGGCGATGCGTTGCATTTGTATGGCCGGCAAGTCATCGGCGTCAAAGAACACCGCGACCGGATTGCCTTCCAGCGGGACGCTGGCAAAGGCGTCGATGATGACGTATTTGTGCATGGTTATCTCCCGGCGGCCGAAGCGTTGCTGTCGACAGGTGTGTGGATGAGGGCGTGGCGCAGCAGGTCGGCGATGATGCGCGGGCCTTCCTGGGTCAGTAGTGACTCGGCGTGAAACTGCATGGAGGCAAACGACGGCCCACGCAGGGCATGTACCTCGCCGGTCGCGCTGTCGCGGCTGATCTCGACGGTGCCGATACCGTTGATGTCCAGGCGGTCACTTGAGCTCTGGGCGGCGAAGGTGTTGTAGAAACCCACCCGTTCGGCGCTGCCAAACAGGTCGATTTGTTTTTGTACGCCCTGGTTGGGAATGGCCTTGCGTTGCAGCTCCAGGCCCAGGCACAGGCTCAACACCTGATGACTCAGGCACACCGCGAGGAACGGCCGCTGCTGGCTGAGCAAGGAACGGATGGCAACGTGCAGATGGTCGATTTTCGGCAGTTGGATACTGCTCGGGTTACCGGGACCGGGGCCCATGATCACCAGGTCGTAGCCATCAAAGCTGTAGTCGTCGCTGAAACTGCACACCGTCACCACCAGGCCCAGGGCCCGCAGTTGCTTGGCGATCATTGAGGTGAAGGTGTCTTCGGCGTCGACGATCAGCACCTGGCGCCCACTGAAGTCGGCCTGGGTCTGTTGCCGCTGCTGGCTGTCCATCAGCCAGAAGTCCGAGACGTAGGCATTGCGGCTGGCCAATGCCGCACGCACTTGCAGGTGGCTGCCGAAGCGCGAGGGCTGCTGGTTTTTCAGTGCGGCAATCAGGCCGGCGGCTTTGGCCCGGCTTTCGGCGGCCTCGGTCATCGGTTCGGAGTGACGTACGATGGTCGAGCCCACACTGATCCGCACCTGGCCGCTGTTATCGATGTCGGCGGTGCGAATCAGGATCGCCGAGTCCAGGGAGCGTCCGCCTTTGCCATCGCTGCCGATCAGTGCAGCCATGCCGCTGTAGTACGCGCGGCCTTGCGGCTCATAGCGCTGGATCACCCGGCAGGCGCTCTCCAGTGGGCTGCCGGTGACGGTGGGGGCGAACAGGGTTTCTCGTAGGATTTCCCGTACATCACGACGGGTCTTGCCTTCGATGAAGTACTCGGTGTGGGCCAGGTGTGCCATTTCCTTGAGGTAAGGGCCGAGGACGTGGCCGCCGTCTTCACAAATGCGCGCCATCATTTTCAGCTCTTCATCGACCACCATATACAGCTCGTCGGCCTCTTTGCGGTCGGCCAGAAAGTCCATGACTTCTGTTAGGTTAGGCCCGGCGGGCGGATAGCGGTAAGTGCCACTGATGGGGTTCATCACCGCGAGCCCATCCTTGACGCTGATGTGGCGCTCGGGGGACGCACCGACGAAGGTGCGGCTGCCGGTGTGGATGATGAAGGTCCAGTAGACGCCTTTTTCCCGCTCCAGCAGATGGCGAAAGAACGACAGCGCACTGGCCGGGCCGTACTCGCTAATCTCGGCCAGGAAGGTACGCTTGATCACGAAGTTTGCGCCTTCTCCTGAGCCGATTTCGTCAGCAATCACCTGGCTGACGATCTCGGCGTAGCTCGCGTCGCTGAGGTCGAAGCGTTCGCTGTTCAACTGGATCGGCACGTTGGGCAGCAACCCCAGCAACTGTTCGATACCGATGGATTGCTGCTCGGTGATTTTCATCGCCAGCAGCGGCGACTGATCGTCCACTGCCTCGAAGCCCCGTTCGGCAATCTGGCGGTAGGGAATCAGCGTAAGCACATCCAGGCGAGGTGCGCCGATCGAGGTGGCAGGCAAGTCGATATCGGCCAGGACCTGTGGCTCAGACATTTTCCCTATCAGCACATCCAGCAGGCCGGGTCCGTTGGATTCCGGGCGGTACAATAGGGCAAACGGCTCGGGCGCCGGTTGCAGGATACGCTCCATGAGGCGGGCGGCAGTTTGGCTCATGACACCACCTCGTCGGTGGTGATGACCATAGCGCAACGGCTGGCAGCGTATTCAATAGCCATCCAGTGGTGCGCCTTGCTGAAGTCGGCGATGGCGTCGGCAACGAGGAAGGGCTGGATATCGTTGGAGTAGGCATCCACGGTAGAAATCAGCACTCCGACATGGGCGTACACCCCGCACAGGATCAACTGATCGCGCTCGTTGGTGCGCATGTGCTCCAGCAAGTCGGAGTTGAAGAACGCGCTGTAGCGCCACTTGGTCAACAGCCAGTCACCGGGCTTGGGTGTCAGGGCGTCGACCACCTCGCGGTCGGTGGGGCTGGCCTTCATGCCTGGGCCCCAGAAGTCCTTGAGCAGCCCGCGTTGCTCCTCGCTCATGCTGCCGGGTTGGGCGGTGTAGGCCACCGGCACGCCGTTGTCGGCAGCCCACTGGCGAATGCGTGCGGCATTGCACACCACTTCTTCACGCAAGGCGTCGGGCAAGGGCCGCAGAAAGTAGCGCTGCATGTCATGCACCAGTAGCACGGCGCGTTCAGGGTCGATGCGCCATTGTGCGAGGTTGGGGGGCAGGTCGCGGGAAGTAGGCAGCGCGTAAGGGACGATCGATGGAATGCCGGTCATGGCGACAAACTCCAGTCAAAGGGAAGCAAGGGTGGAGGAGGGCAGGTTTTTCCAGGCCATCACCGCAGTAATGGCCTGCCACGGATTCAGACGCGGGTCGCACAGGCTTTTGTAGTGGCTGGCGACCTGGCTAAGGCCGGCGGCATCGGAGGCGCACTCGCTGACGTCGTCAGGGGTGGTTTCCAGGTGCAGGCCAGCGGCCACGCCCCCGGCCGTGTTCACGGCGTGCTTGAAGGCGGTGATTTCCTCGGTGATGGTCTGCACCATGCGGGTTTTGTTGCCGCAGGGCGCGACGATGGTGTTGCCGTGCATCGGGTCGCTCAGCCAGATGATCTTGTGGCCGGCGTGGCGCACCGCTTCAACCAGAGGTGGCAGGCGATCGGCGACCTTGTGGGCGCCCATGCGGGCAATCAGGGTCAGCCGGCCAGGTTCGCGTTTGGGGTCCAGGCGCTCGCACAGGCTCAGCAACTGGTCTTGGGTGATGTCCGGGCCAACCTTGCACGCTACCGGATTGAGGACTTCACTGAGCAGTGCCACATGGGCACCCGTCAGTTGACGGGTACGCTCGCCGATCCATGGCCAATGCGTCGAACCGAGAAACACCCGGCCTTGTTCATCCCGGCGCAGTTGTGGCAGTTCGTAGTCGAGCACCAGCATTTCGTGGCTGGTCCAGGCGGGAGAGCCGTTGAGTTGCTCCTGGCCTGCCGGTTCTTTCCAGCCCAGGTGTTGCATGATGTCCTGCGCGGCGCGATAGCCTCGAACCAGGCGTTGCGCATCATGCTGGCGATGGCCGCAGACGGCCTCGCGGCCGTTGACCATGTCGCCGCGATATACTGGCAACTCGACATCGCCAATGCGTTCGCTATTGTTGGAACGGGGCTTGGCAAACTGCCCGGCAATCCGCCCCACCCGTACCACCGGTTGCTGGGTCACCAGCCGGAACGCACCGGCCAGGATGTCCAGTACCGCGGCTTTGCAGGCTACATGGCTGGGAGCACTTTCATCCATGTCCTCGGCGCAGTCACCGGACTGGATGATCATTGCTTCGCCTGCCGCTACACGCGCCAATGTGGCGCGCAGCACCAGGATGTCCTCTACTCGAATCAGTGACGCGCTGTCCCTGAGGTAGGCCTGCGCGTCATGCAGTTGTGAGGGCTCGCTCCATTGAGGCTGTTGGAACGCTTCACAACTTAGAACCCGTTTCAGTATATCTTCCATGATGCGATCACTTTCCTGAGTGATTAAGTAGGAATGCCTTCGCGCTTGATTTGGGGTACCGGAATACTCAGCGCGCGCAACTGTTGGAAAACATTCATGAATTCGCGATTGCGCTTGATCTTGCCATTATCCAGTTCGAAGGAATGCAGGAAGTGGTTCTCGTAGTACCCCTCGGGGTAGCCGGGAAAGAGGATCTTGCCGTGACCTTTGCACTCGACCCAGAAATAATTGGGGTCGTCGGTACCGAATATCTTGATGTCGTACCATTCCCAGTCGGGAAAACATTTGAGCGACCAGACAGCATGCTCCGCGAGTTTATGTTTGCCGCTGATCACAATCGGTGCGCCGGTATCGGTAGTCCATAAACCACCACTACCGTCCTCGAGGAACAACTCATGTCGACGCAGGCGGTCCTGACCCTTGGTATTCATGTAGGTCTCGACGGTGGTGCGATTCTTCTCGCGAAGTTCGGACGCGTCACTGAAGTCGGGTTGGCTGATTGTGTCAAACATTATCAATACTCCTTTGATGTCTAAGTGGGAATGCCGTCACGCTTTATCTGCGGCATGGGTATTCCTAGTGCATGAAACTTCTGCACCGAGTTCATGAATTCACGGTTGCGCCTGATCCTGCCGTTATCGAGTTCGAAAGAGTGGAGGTAGTGGTTCTCGCAATAGCCTTCCGGATAACCCGGGATAAGCACCTTGCCGCGCCCGTCGGACTCCACCCAAATATGATTCGGGTCGTCGGTCTCGAAGATCCGTACGTTGTGCCATTCCCAGTCGGGGAAGCATTTCTCGAGCCACTCGGCAAGTCGTGCCAAGCTATTCCAGCCCCGGAAAATCAGGGGCACGCCTGTTTCGGTGGTCCAGTTTCCGCCGCAGCCATCCTCACTGAACAAGGTGTGGCGCTGCAGTCTCTCGGCACCCTTCATGCGCATGTAATTCTCGACCGTTGTGCGATTGATCCGACGCAACTCCAGGTTGTCAGCGAACCCTTTCAGTCGTTTGTAGTCCTGCATGGTATGAGCCTCGACATCTACTGGTTCCGTGGGGGGACCTTGGGGGTGTAATCGTGGACGGTAAGCTATGACCTGTTCGCCAAGACATGCCGGGTATAGCTGATGAAGTTGAAGTCGGGCCGCAACGCAATGTGCGAAGTTAGCGTTTGCACATCACGCCAGCTTTTCTGGATCAGGTTGCTGCTGTAGTGAGCTTGTGCGCCGCTCAAGCGGAAGATACGGTTGACGGCGTCCAGAAGCAGTTGCGCTGCGAAGGCCGCATCGCGGGCGCAACGTCCTATTTGCAGTGGCGGCAATTTGCCTTGGTCAATCGCCTGGCAGCTGTTGTGCAGCAACAGGTCACAAGCCTTCAGTGCACTCTCTGCGCTGGCATAAGCCATGGCCGTTTCGTCCGATGCCTCGGCGGGCAGACTGTCTCGCCACTGTTCGAGGCAATGCCATGCAGCCCCAAGACCACAGGCCAAAAACAACTGGGCGTCGGCGGCAATCGGTGAGGCCTGGTATTGCAGCCCTTGCGCATGGCGAGAACAGCCCCTGAGCAGATCGGCTCTAGCAAAGGTCATGTGGGCCGGTACAATTATCCCGTCCAAGTTGATCGAGCGACTGCCTGTGCCCCGCATACCCAGAGTTTGCCAATTGTCGAGCACCTCCCAGGTGTCGGCGGGAATCGCGGCAAAGAGTTGCTCCCCATCATCGACCTCAATGCACAGCAAGGCCCAATTGGCGAAGTCAATGCCCGACAGGTAATGCCATGTACCCGTCAAGCGCCAGCCACCCTCGACGGCCTCCACCTTACCGGTAGAGCGGAACGAGGCAGAGATGCGCACATCCTGGCTGTTCCCCCAAATCTCTCTTTGCGCCTTTACCGGAAGATACGCTGCCATGCGTCCTGCTACCGCTTGGATTACGGCATACCAGGCAGCGGAAGGGCATGCCTTGGCCAGCGTCATGACCCGATGCGAAAGGTCGGCAAAAGTGCCAGGTTGCCCGCCCTGTTCCCTTGGCACGAAGTAACGTGCAAAACCGGCGACCGTCAATGCATCGACTACTTCCTGGGCCAGCAAGCATTGCTGGTCAGCGTTTAACGCGTGCTGTGCCGCGACCTCACGGACACGCTCAATGGGAGTTAGTTGGGCGATAGCGCCCAGCGTTTCAAGCTGTTGCATCTGGTAGTCTCCTTGAAGAAGTCACGGTGTATTATTCAGCCGGCTGTGTGCGGGGCTTCAGGCTGTCTGGAGCAGCCTGTGCGCGACGGCTCCAGCCGAGCAGGTACGCCAGCATTAGGCCAAGGGAGGCCAATAGGTAGGCGAACATGCTGGAATAGCCCAAATGGTCCAGCAATACGCCGGCCAGTATTGGCAACAAGGTGCGACTCATCACGAACAGACTCGATTGGATGCCGTAATCCATCGCCAACAACCCTGGCCGTACGTGGTACATCATCAGGCCGAATACCAGGCCGTCCGAGGCACCCATTGCGTCAGGGCTCCAGCCCGGCAGCGTGCTTGCCGCCATCATCCCGAGTGCCAGCAGGTTGCAAGCATCAAACAAAGGCAACGCAACGCGTACTTCCCATTTGCACGATATGTAGCCACCAGCCAAACTGGGCACAGCAGCCACTATCCCTCCGCCCACGCCGACCAACTGTGCAATGCGTTCCGGGCTGAAACCCTGGTCGAGCTTCAGTGATTTGAGGAACACCCATACGGTGTCGATCAACGGGAAATAAAATATCAGTAGTACGGTCCAGACGCGGTGCCGGGGCACCTAAGACCACTCCAGCCATTGCCGGGCGCTTGTCCGTGGCATCGACATGTCGTGGCCTTCGGGGGGGAGGGGTGTTGAGGCCGGCTGCATAGAACGGACTGGCCCAGCCCATGTGGTTGTACAAGATCAGCATCAGACCACCGCCGACGATTGCACCCAGACAGGTAGCTGTCGAACGAATCGCACCAGCCTGCATGTGCTGAGTCTGCGGCAGAATTCGGATCGTCAGTGCGTTGACCGGCATATCGACCCAAGTGCCGAACAGGCTGACTGACATGGCGAGCACGAACAGCAACGCAAACGGCGTATCAGTTAGGTCATGAGCGCCCAGCGGCAGGGCACCGATATAGCCCACGGCCAGCAGCATGCCCCAATTGCAATAGCTGTCCCAGCCTAGTTGCCAACAGTCGACGGGTGTTGCCAGCAAGAGCTTGCCCAGCGCCGGCACCCCCGTCATCTGCATCAAACCTATCTGCGTGCCGCTCCAGTCGTGTTCGCGCATCATCAGCGGAAGGCCGATGAGCTGATAGATCAATGGCACCGTCAGTGCCAGATTGAGCCAATGAGTCAACAATTGTCGTGGCAACCAGGAAGCTGTATTCATCGCCGAGTCTCAGATGTGCCGTTGGTCGCGCCGTCCTGAAAGCTGTCGTAGGTAGTGTGGTTGAAGGCCAGTCCTCCGGTCATTTGCCAGCCGCCGCCGAGTAGACAGTCCAGGTCAAGGTCCACGCCCTTGGACGTGACCTTGGCGGCGCTGGCGGTGTAGATCACGCCCACTGCCGGCTGCATCTGCATGTTGTCGACTTTCATCACGTAGGCGGCGAGCGAGTAACGCAACTGTTTGTCCAGAGCCAAGCCTTTGAGCCCAGTTCTGTAAGACCAGATATCCTCCCGTGAATAAGAGGGGTAGTTCAGACTCGAGACAAAGATGTTGTAGCCAACTGCGCGTACCCCACGGCTAGCACTGATGTACCACTGGTTGGAGGGGGGGATCTGGTAATGCAGACTCAGCCTGGGAGAGACGTACGTCCAGCCTCGGCTACTGTGATCGACGCCGGTGGGGGTTATGTCCGCCGACATACGCTCGATACGCGCGCCTGCCGAGACGCTCCGGTCACCGCTGAGCGGTACGTTCCAGTGAGTGAACAGAGACACCGAATCAATCACCGCAACACTGGCCGGTACCATTTCCAGTGGTCGCTCGATCTTGTCGGCACTCGCGATCACAGAGGGCAGGGCAATGACGGTTGCATTTTCGGTGATATCCGAAGAGGTCTCTACAAACACTACCGCAGGGCAGGCAAGGACAGGCAAGGCAACGAAAACAGTGCAGAGCACCGCCTCGGGGGCATAACTCATGTGATAGCCAAGGCCGAAAGAGGCACTAATTAAGGTCGGGCCACTATAAAATGTCAGTGCGATTAAATCTTGTTACACTTATTTGGTGATCCGGATTATCTGTTTGGCATTTCGGATCCCCTGTGGTGGTCTAATAAAACCGGCACCCATTTCGGCGAGAATGCTCGCCAAGCCGAGGTGTCAGATGACCGCAACGCCGTGTGTTTTCCGCTGAATTCAAACGCGAGGCCGCGACCTCGTACTCAAGCAAAACTACAGTTTCATCGAAGCCAGCCGTTCATTCGATGTCGGCGAATCGGCCTTGCGCCGTTGGGTTGATCAAGTTCAGAAGGAATGCCAAGGCGTTACCCCACAGAGCAAAGCGCTGACACCGGAACAGCAGAAAACCCAGGAGTTGGAAGCCCGGATCGCTCGCCTTGAACGGGAAAAATCGATATTAAAAAAGGCTACCGCGAAGATCACGAGCGTTCGCGCTGATTGACCAGCTGAGCGTCCACGAGCCGGTTGCTTGGCTGTGCAAGGTGTTTGAAGTCACCCGCTTGTGTTCCTACGCCCAGCGTCTCAGACGCCGGACTCCTGATATTGAGCGGCTTGAAAGCTGACAACCTTTATTGGGGCAGTTTTCAATCAGCCCAACATGCTGTGGAAGGCTGGTTCGCGCAACTGGAAAGACGAGCGCTGTACCGGGGCGCTTTCGCCAGCGTTGCGGACCTGAAGGCAGTGACCAACCAATTTATCGAGGCTCACAATGAGCATTCAGCCAAGCCGTTCACATGAAATAAAACGGCTGAGATCATCATTAGCTCGGCGTATAAAGCGAAGCTGAGCGTGATGAAAAATAAATTAATGGATTAACCGCTCAGCTCACTAGGAGTCACTCGGTTCATGCACCTTTCGTCTTGCACTCAGCAATGACTTGGGTGTGAGCTTGTAATACTTTTCGAACGCAGTACTGAAGCTCGATAAGTGCTGAAACCCGACCTTGTATGCCACTGTGGAAACATACATCCCTGCCTCCAGAAGTTCCCAGGCCTTCCTCATCCGGATGTCTGTTAGCATACGGTGCGGGCTGGTACCAAACACCTTACGAAACCCCTCTTTGAGCTTGAATTCGTTGGTGCCCAGCGTAGCGCATAGATAACTCACGGTTAATGGCCGGTCGAATTGGCTCATCAAGATATCCCGCGCACTCAGCATCACGTCCTGATCTTTCGAATTGACCCTGCTCTGGGTGCGAGTTGGTGCAGGTGCAAACGGTCGGATTTGCTCGGACAATAGCCCGAGCGCGGTAATGTGGATATCAAGCAGCCCTCCAGAATGGTCGTGCAGGTGAACCAGCGAGTCGGCCAGCCTTTGCGTGGCCGCGCCATACTTGCCGCAGAATAGTTTTTTGGCCGACAGGTCTTTAACAGTACCGTCGAGCAAGTATTCCAGCCCGTACCGCTGTAGCAGCGGCGTCTTGGCGATCAGACGTAACTGGCGGATAGCCTGTTTGGCCGGATAGCTCCGCTCGCCACGCAAACTACCATAGGTGGAGACGGTGCTATGGCCGCAGATGAAGTCGAAACGCTGCCCGTCTTTGCCGGTACTACTTGATTGTCCCGAAAGAGCAATCGCCACCGTCAAGGAGCGCTCACCCTCAAACGAGCCGGTTTCCACTAAATCATCGTGGGGATTGAAATTGGAGTAGGCTACAGCCAAGCCGTCCTCGAACGTCAGATAGTCAGTAAAACAGGTTCCCAGGCTTTCCGGAAATTGAGAGCGTTGCCAAGGCGATTGACCCAAGCAAGAAGGTGCCTCCCTATCCGTGGAAGAAAATCGATAACTCATTTTCATCATTCCTTGTGTTGCTCTTATCCAAGAACGGGTGGGTGTAGTAGTCAACTAATCACGGACACGACGTTAAGTTTTTTCTCGGCCTGAGCTGGCGCGAGCCCAGCGTTGAATTGATGGGGCCGAATCCAGTTGTACCGACGCATCAAGAAATGACTGGTGTCGCGTTGGGCCTCTTGGGCCGTTCGGTAACCCGTGGTTGGTATCCATTCGGTTTTCAAACTCCGGAACACACGCTCCATCGGCGCATGTCCCAGCAATTTCCTCGCACCTTGAACCGGCTCAGTTGCTCACCGTCGTCACGCATCATCGACAAGATGCTGCGGCTGCCTGCAGCACTGCGACTTTCTGTGAATAATTCATTGACCCGACTGCGCAGCCGGGGCGGCGTTGATTGTGCCAGGGGACTTACGATAGAGGCCGACTGCCAATCCCAAAATGATGATCGCAATTGAAATCAAGTTAGGTGTCGAGATGTGTTCGCCGATAATCAGCATCGAACTGCCGATGCCGAATACCGGAATCAGCAACGATAGCGGTGCCACTGTTGAAACAGGATAAAGCTTCAACAGCGAGTTCCATCCCCAATAGGCAAAGTGTGTGGCCAGATAAACCTGGAAAATAATCGATAGCACAGCCGTCAGGTCGAGACTGCTTTGCAGGTTCTCAAAGGGCGCGGCACCCTGCATGAGCCAGGCGATGAAGAAGAGTGGGATGGGTGGAAACAGACTGGCCCAGACCATAAATGAAAAGATCTCTTTGACACCGGATTTCTTGATAATGACGTTGCCGATGCTCCATGCGACGGCACTCAGCACAATCAGCAGTACTCCAAGTATCGCGTGCTCCCCTTGCTGGGTAGAAATGATGCCTGCCAACCCAACCAATGCCAGCAGCGCACCGAGAAACTGAGCACCGCGAAGCTTCTCTTTGAACAGTAACGCCCCCCAACCCATGGTGAAGAACACGCTGAGCTGGATGATCAGCGAAGCAATACCGGGGCTGACGCCGACCTGAATGCCATAGTTGATCACGCCCCACATACCCAATCCAAAAATGAAGCCGTAGGCGGCGACATAGCTGAACTTGATGGCGGGGCGTTTTATGAAGAACACCAAGGGTATGGCGGCGAGTGCAAAGCGTATACCAGTTAACACAAAGGGATCGATCGAGCGTAATCCCAGCTTGGTGATTGGAAAGTTAACTCCCCACACCAGGGTGACCAATATCGCCAGCACCAAATGTTTTTTCTGCATGTTACTAGCCTCACGTTAAGCGGCATACCGCGGTAGCGGTATGCCGCATTCCAATCAGTTCAATGTGAACCGCTTTTGCATCAGGCAAAGCCCTGTGATTTCCATCAGAAGGTTATCTGCCGATGCACGCTGTGCCGGTGATAGCGAAGGCAGTTTGGCCAGCAGGCCGCGAACCTTGACCGGGTCGAAGAATGGAACCTGGCTCAGTGCCGGGCCGTTGAGTACGTCGTGCATCATTTCATACAGTTTCGACTGCGGGCTCTGGGCGGCAGGTGGTGCACGGAAGTACTGTTTCTTACGGTCATACACGGCCTGAGGAACGTATGGCCGCATAGCCTCACGCAGTGCGTATTTCTCAGTGGCGCCACGGACTTTCATCGAGACTGGGAGACGGCACGCAGCTTCGATCACCCGGTGATCGAGCAGAGGCGGACGACCTTCCAGGCTGCCAGCCATTTCCATGCGATCACCCAGGGAGGTCAGTACCACGTTGGGCAGACTGGATTTGGCGACCATGTACAGCGAACGGTTCACGGGTTCCCAACCATTGAGAGCTCTAGGGCTCAAACGGTCATAGAACTGGCGATAGGCATCCACGTCACAGAAACGCTCACGGAAGTCATCACTGTACAGTTGCGCAAGCGGGCTAAACAGCGCGGCCTGGGTTTCGAGCCAAGACACGCCGTGACCTAGCTCCTTGTGTACCCAGTCAACGCCGCCGGTGCCGCCTTCCAGGTAGCGGTTTTCGCTTTCATGCAGGCGTTTGGCCAATGCAGCGATGACGCCCGGGTCCTGATGCTCATGGTTGTAGAGCACCATATCGCGTCGGTAATGAGGATAACCGCCGAAAACCTCGTCGGCGCCTTCACCGGTAAGTACAGCACGCATGCCTTGTTTCTGAACAAACTTGCACAGCAGGTACTTGGCGACGCTGTGGGCATTGGCGAAAGGCATCTCCGCATGCCAGAGGGCGTTTTCGAAGTTATCGGCCATGTCGGACGAGTTGACCGACAACACATGCAGGTTGGCCCGATTATGCTGGGCGGCTATTTCTGCGTACTCGCGTTCGTCAAAACCTTCTGCGCCTTCGAAAGACAGGTGGAACGCCTCCAGAGGTTTGCCGGTCAGCTCGGTTGCGATCCCCAACATGGCCGATGAATCGAGGCCGCCGCTCAGGCACACGCCCACCGGTACGTCAGCGTGCAGTCGCAGACGTACCGACTCTTCAATGGTATGGCGCAGGGACTCGATCATCTGGGCTTCAGACTGGTTGCTGCCAGCCGTGTCGCTCGTAGGGAAGTCCCAATCCCAATACTGTTCGGTTTGTAGGCCACTGCTGTCCGCGATGATCCAGCAGCCCGGTTTTACGCTGCGGATATTCTTGAAAAGCGTCCGGTCTCGCAGGATGAAGCCCCGGTTGGCGTAGGCTTCATGGTCCCATTGCGCCGGAACACCGGCCGCGAGCAAGGCCTTCACTTCAGAGGCGAAATACCAGGCCCCCTCATGCTCGGTGTAATACAGCGGTTTGACCCCGACGCGATCACGCACGGCAAACAGCATCTTGCGCAGGCGATCGAAAATTAAAATGGTAAATTCGCCACGCAATTGCTTGAGACCGCGCACGCCGTGTCGACGGTACAGGTGCATCGCGATTTCACTGTCCGACGATGTCTTGAAGCGGCAGCCGACGCTTTCCAGTTCCTTGCGAATCCGTTGATAGTCGTAGAACTCCCCGTTGACCATCATTACCAGGTCGCCCTCGTCGGCGACGATGGGTTGAGTCCCGTTTCCAAGCCCGACCAGCCCTAGTCGCACGTAACCGAAGGCTGCTTGACCTTGCGGGTCAAACCATTGGCTCGAACTGTCCGGGCCACGGTGATGAATCGCTCGCAGGGCGGCATCGAACATGTTCGGGTTGAAAGCACGCGCTTGCTTGGAGAAGACCCCAATGTATCCACACATATGAATTACTCTAGATATTTTATAAGCGGCTAAAAGTTAGATGACGTTTAGACTGCAATTCAAGATTCTTTTGCAACGCTCGGGCTCGTGTGCCCGGCTGGCAATTGAGCGCCGATCGAGTTGAGGATGTCTGGCATGGCGGAGTAATCAGCTTCGCCGGATTCCTTGAACTGAGTGGGCAATGACAACGAATGATCGCCGTGTAACTCAAGCAGTTGCGGAAGGATGTTTCGCCACGCGGCTATTTCCCGCATCGGGAAAATACGAATGGCATTGGCGGTGCCCTCGGCGAACAACTTTTTTTGACGTTCACAAAAGTCAGCGTATATCCGCTGCACAAACATTGGGAAGATATGTTTGTGGACCACTTCGTCTTTTTTATGGAGTGCCACGGCGTGGCGGAACACGGGTTGTATCTGCGGCGAGTCACTCAGGTCGGACAGGTAATCGCTGATGAACGTTTCCGAGACCAGAGAAAAGGCCAGGCGATAGACTTTGAAATCGGCCTCCGACAGGGTGCCCTGAACCTGGTTCAGATGCCGCGTCAACTCAAGCTCCGGCCATTTGATGTTCATGCCACGTTGGGTAATGGCCAGTTCGCACATGTTGATTGAGAACAACGTATGAAAAGCTTCGTCCGCCAGAGTCTCGGAAATTGTTGCAGCGCTCGCATAACTAAGTCGCGGACCAAGGTGGAGCAAATCGATGCACGATGGACAAATAATCTCGGTTTCAATAGCTATCGTTTTCTGATTGTAGATAATCCACCCAGCCGAAAGAATGAGTAACTTCAATTCAATAGGGTATTGCCTATAGTTACTGTCTTCGTAGAAAGGAAGCAGTGTTTCCAGAAAGTCAGGAGCATTAAGATCAAGTTTGATCTCGGGGCGTTGAGAGTCGAGTTTTATCTGTGCTCGCTTGTGCCAGCTTCGTTCGATTTTGATCAGTCGTTCGTCAGAACTGTCATTGCTTCGATATAGGTCATCTTGAACACTATGTTGAAACATTTTTCACCAATTTTACAATTGTTTTATGGCCATCCATGGGCTTGCCGAATGCTTCGGCAACTATCACGTACGGGGATTACAGGGTGGGGGCAGTTTGAATTTTGTTATTTTTACGGTCGAGGAAGTCAGCAAGACGATCCTGGGTACGGGCATCCGATGAAACTACGGCGGCAATCAGCGCCTCGGTGACCAGACCATCTTGTTGACTTTGATCGACAATCCTCGGCAGGACGTGGGTCACTGCGTAGTTGGTCATTGGTAAGTTGCTTGCCACTTTGTTCGCCAATACGATGGCTTTATCAAGTACTTGGCCAGTGGGCACCAGGTATTGGGCAATTCCGCGCTCATAGCTTTCTTGAGCGTAAAGCGTGCGTCCGGTGAGCATCATGTCGGTCATCAGGGCAATGCCGGCAATCCTTGGAAAGCGGACCGAAGCACCAACGCCCACATACAAGCCACGCATGCCTTCAGGCAGAGAGAAGAAGGCACTGTCGTCCACTACGCGCAGACTGCAAGCCGTGGCAATTTCCAGCCCGCCCCCGATGGCTGCGCCTGTAATGGCGGCAATCACCGGTACTTTACCGAATTGGATAAGGTCAAACGTAGCGTGCCATTCACGGAAAGAATGCACACTGTCGATGACTGATAGGTCTCTGATTTCAGATAAATCGAGACCGGTGCAAAAGTGCTGACTGGTGCTGTAAATCACAGCAGCACCCACTCCATCGGGGATGTTGGAAAATGTTTCGCGCAGTTCGTGCATCATTTCCAGTGACATGGCATTGCGCTTTTGCGGTCGATTCAAACCTACCAGCAGAACAGCACCCTCTACTCTGACATCCAAGTAGTTCCTGACAACCGTCATTCGAATCTCCCTTCGAATTGCCCCATTTTTGGAGATGCGATTCTATGACTCAAAATTTTGGCCTGCTTGCTAAAGCAGGTCTATTTTTGTCAAAATCGGGCCATGTCGATAAATCAAACACTGGATCCCTACGAGCATGGAAGCCCCGATGCTGTGGTGAACCTGCGCAAGTACTCTTCGGGTACTGTTTTTGCGCGGCACACGCACAGTCGTGGTCAATTTGCGTACGCCTCGACGGGCGCGTTGAAGATGTTCACCGATCTGGGGAATTGGGTTGTCCCGCCTCAAAGAGCGCTTTGGGTTCCCGCATGCGTGTCGCATGAAATGCATATGCGCGGCGACGTGACCATGATCAATACTTACCTCGATGAGGCTGCTGCCAGTCGTGCTGGTTTGCCGGGGCATTGCCAGGTCTACGATGTTTCGCCGTTGCTCAGGCATCTGTTGGAAGCGGCGCTGGCCATCGACCCGGAGCAAGCGCCCAATATCCGAAGCCAGTCCGTACAGTCGCTGCTGGTGGATGAAATCGGCGCCATGTCGGAGCTTCCATTGAGCGCACCATTGCCTTCGGAACCTCGACTGGCCCTATCGTGCCATCGATTCCTGGATGCCCCCACGCAGAATATTTCCATCAGTGAAATGGCCAGTTGGTCGAGCATGAGCCGGCGAACATTCACGCGAAGTTTTCGGGAAGCGACCGGCATGAGTTTTGTATTCTGGCGGCAACAAGTCTGTTTGCTGGAAGCAACCTCCAGACTAAGCAATGGTTCATCTATCACCGAAGTGGCGATTGATCTGGGTTACAGCAGCCCAAGCGCATTTACCTCGGTATTTCGGCGCAACCTAGGGGATTCACCGGGGCGTTATCTGGCCAAGTCCAAAGGCGCATCGATGTTCTGAGCGGTTGACCGAGAGAAAACGACCGCCCCTTGGCAGTTCGATTCGCCATCTCAACGGAGTGAGAGTCACCATGCGAACAATGAGCGAGACAATCGAAGCGCTGAAGCACGGCAATGTCAGTGCACTGGAGCTGGTCCACGCGGCGCTGCGCAAGAATGAGATGACAGAACATGTGTTCATATCCCTGCTCGAATCTCAAGCGCTCTCAGCGGCACGGCAATCCATGGCGCGCCGGCAACAGGGCGAGACGTTAAATGCTGCGGACGGCATTCCATTCGCGGTGAAGGATCTCATCGACGTGGCTGACAGCCGTACCACCGCAGGCTCCCTTACCCGTAACGAATTGGCGCCAGTGACGCAGGATGCGCCGGTTATTGCTCGGCTGCGCAACGCTGGCATGATCCCGATCGGCAAAACCAACCTCACCGAATTCGCTTACTCGGGCCTGGGCCTGAACCCGCATTACGGCACGCCCACGGCGGATTTCAAACCGCTAGAGGCGCGAGCACCTGGCGGCTCTTCATCCGGGTCAGCGATTGCGGTTCAACGGGGTATCGTTTGCGTTGCCATCGGCACTGATACGGCGGGTTCCATTCGCGTGCCAGCGGCGTTCAACGGCCTGACAGGGTTCAAAGGCTCCAGTCATCGATACGACATGAGCGGGATTCATCCGCTGGCAGTCACGTTCGACAGCCTGGGCTGCTTTGCCCACAGCGTGCAGGACTGCGTGACATTGGATCGGCTTATGCGTGGCGTATCCGGGCCGAGCCACCCCTCGGTTGACCTAAGGGACGTTCATTTCGTAGTGGAAACTCAGATTCTCGAAGACCCAGAGCTCCAGCCTGCGGTCCGCGCAAATTTCCTGGCCACTCTGGATCTGCTTGAGCGCGCGGGGGCCCATCTTCATTACAGGGCTCTGGCTTCGGTTAGCCGGACTCGCGAGGCAATCAAACATCTGGGATGGTTGGGGGCCATTGAAGCCTGGCGCTTGCTTGGGGGGATAGTGGAAAGTCCGGACGGTTTACGTCTGGATCGTCGAGTTCGCAACCGACTGCTCGTCAGTGCAGCACTTCCTGCCACCATCGAAGCCGAGCTTCGGCTGTTGCGAAGCGAGTTGATGCAGAAACTCAGTGAGGAACTCAACGGCGCCATTTTGCTGATGCCGACCGTCAAACATGTCGCTCCACCGCTCGCTGCGCTGGAGGCAGATGATGCACTGTTCGCCACCACTAATCTGCGAACCCTGGCCTACACCATGATCGGCAGCTTCCTCGATATGCCAGGACTGGCCATTCCCTCTGGAGTTGACCCACAAGGGTTGCCGACATCGGTCCTTATCTCTGCACTCCAGGG
This sequence comes from Pseudomonas sp. JV414, assembly GCF_032424305.1. Classification (NCBI taxonomy): domain Bacteria; kingdom Pseudomonadati; phylum Pseudomonadota; class Gammaproteobacteria; order Pseudomonadales; family Pseudomonadaceae; genus Pseudomonas; species Pseudomonas sp. JV414. The sequence continues at coordinate 120,446 of NZ_VYKC01000001.1, forward strand.
CCGAGACGACGACGTACTGGGTGTCGGAATAGCCGTCGAGCTTCTTCAAAAGAACGGGTGAAGGACACTGTGGTAAAAAAAAACGCGGGCAGTGCAACACCGTACCGCAAGGATGTTGCACAGTCGCCTCGTTGGTTTTCCGGAAATTCACGAACCGCAACAAGCTGGATGAACTGCTGAATCTCGCGATGTCAGAGAGTCGCATCTTGCAACTGAGCGAGTATGGCGCGGCGGCCGGCCGCGAGTTCGTCGCGCGCTTTGGCGCGCCGGGCCACGCCACTAGCATGAACTGGGAGAACCATCAACTGATCCGCTTGCGGCTCAAGTGAATGGACCTTGTCCCATACACTTCATCTGTCCGCAGTCTTACTGCATCGACTCGAGCACACCGAAGACTTTCCTCGGAGGATCCGCATAGTGCGCAATGTGATCGAGGCGTCCGATATCCGTAGACCGGAAATGCCTGGGCTTTTGGCTGATGTTCGACTCATCGTTGTGAATGGCATCCTCAAAGGTGTTTCTACTTTTAACGCTTTGCAGCGAGCGGATGAAAGGCGCAAGGCGATCTTCTTGGAAGCCTTTCCTGAGCTGCGCACCACGCTCCACGCTCCACAATCTGGAAGATCACCCGCTGCTTCGCGGTTGCATAGCTGTTTTCGACCTGGAGCCGACCACGCACTCAAGCGTTCTGCTAGAACGGGCCGAGGCATTCCACGCACTCTTCGACACCGATGAGCATTTGCTGGCCATTACTGGGGCGTTGCTTGCCATTGGCGACTATTCGCGCAGAGCTCCGAGGTGGGCAGGCTACAGTTTCTGCGATTTTGGCAGCTCTACACATTTGAAACCTTGGCGGAAGATCTTTACGGGTAAACCGGAAAAGCACCTGATCGATGTAGTGATGACGCTGCTGGATCTGGTGGCGGAACACCACCATGACCTAGCCAGCCTTCAACAAGTTCAGCAGGACTTCATCCTCGCATGCGAGGAAAGCGAACTCCTGGATTGGCGCTACTACCTGGTCAAGTACCCGGTGATGCGCTCTGGAAAGTCGGGGCGCTACTCAATCCACTCGAATGGTTACAGCATCTGCATGCTTCACAAATTGCAGATGAATAGCTACCACCACGATCCCTATCTGACCGCCCTTTTCCATGAAGGCGTGCCTGGCTCTTCGGAGCAAAACTTCTGGTGCTACGGCTATGAAATGGAATCACGGCGCATGCAAATTGAAGGTGGCATTGTCAGCATTCAGAGTGTTGACCTGGGCTGGCAGTTGTCTGATTTACCCAATGATCCGGCTCAAAGAGCCAGCTTTGACAAGGTTTGCGTGGAGTTGGGAATCGGAGCAGATCACCTGTATCGGATAAGCCAATCTGGCAAACTTGGCGCCGATGTGCGGGACGCAGTGTCAGAATGTTCGGCGACTCCGATTGATCATGTCGATCGACAACATGACCAGCAAGCGCATTGCGGTGGCAACGCTACCGTTGCTGCAGTCATCCAGTCGCAGCAGAAACCTGCCTAGGTCGGCTGGCCTTTCGATCGCCGGGTTGCTGGTGACGACGTGGCGGATCTTCAACTCCTCGATGTTGCTGACTGCCACGTTGCGCTCCACCCAGCCGCGCCCCTCGGCAAAGCCCAAAATTGCACGGATGATGGGGCGCACGCGCCGAGCCATGGCGATGGTGCGCTGGCGCCGCAGCTCGGTGATAATCGTGGTGATGTGCTCCAGCTTGATCTCGCTGACTGGCTTTTTGCCAATGGCGGGCAAGATGTGGTTGTTCAGAGCTCCGCGGAAACCCGCGATGGATTTGGTCACCAGTTCGGCAGACTTGAATGCCAACCAATGCTCGGCCACGTAGCCGAAGGTGCGCTCTTCGTTGAGCAACTGTGTCTCGATCTTGGCGGTCTTGGCTTTGAGCGGGGCGATGTGGTTAGCCACGTCACGGCATGCACCGCGGGCAATGTCGCGCGCCTCCTTCAGCCCGATGTCGGGGTACGCACCAATCGAGAATCGGTTCTCCTTGCCGTGCAGCCGATACTTTAAGCGCCAGGACTTGGAAGGGGATTTTACGACCTTGCTCGACGCCCTCACCTCCAAGTAGAGACCAGGGACTTCGCCGTCGGCGTGTTTGCCGGGTTCGGTCAGCGAGCGGGAAGGCATCGCTGAGTTTTCGTCTGAAAACAGGCGCGTTATCTGGGGGGCATCGGTGGGGGCACCGTTTTTTAAAAGTCGATATTTGCCCCTAATTATGCCCCCCATAAGCTCTGGAATCCATTGGGTTCAGTGGACTGAGTTATCTATAACACCTTGTTATTAAATGGTTTTATGGATTTTGGTGGAATTCCATTACAGGCTATCAGGGTCCCCAAAAAACATCTGAATCCGCGACCTTAACCACCGCTCACCCGGATCATTATCCTGTGACCCGCGCCAAGCCATGTGCAATTCAAAACTGCGCACCGGCAACGGCGGATCTTCGGCTCGCACACCACCCGCCGCGGTCAACGCTTCAGCTGTGTAATCAGGCACGGTCGCAACAATATCGGTGCCGCTGATCAGTGTGCTCAACCCATTGAACTGCGGCACCGCCAGCACCACATGCCGTTTGCGCCCGAGTTTCTCCAGTTCTTCATCTATAAAGCCGCTCAGGTCGCCCGCGAATGAAACCAAAGCGTGGGGGCGGGCGCAGAAATCATCCAGGCTCAACGGCCCCGGCATGGTGTCGGCTCGCAACAATTTCGGCATGCTGCGGCGCAGCACTTTGCGCTTGGCGTTGGCTGGCAGGTCAGCGGTGTAGCTGACGCCGATGGAAATCTCGCCCGAAGCCAGCAGGCTCGGCATCAGAATGTAATTGGCCCGACGCACCACCAGCACGATCCCCGGCGATTCTGCGCGCAAACGCTTGAGCAGCATCGGCAGCAGCGCGAATTCAACATCATCCGACAGGCCGATGCGGAACACCGTGGTGCTGGTCGCCGGGTCGAATTCCGCTGCACGACTGACCGCGGTGGAAATCGAATCCAGGGCCGGCGAGAGCAGGGCGAAGATTTCCACCGCCCGGGCGGAAGGCTCCATGCTGCGGCCGGTACGCACGAACAACGGGTCGTCGAACAGCCCGCGCAGGCGCGAGAGCGCCGCACTGATGGCCGGCTGGCCGAGGAACAGTTTCTCCGCAGCGCGGGTCACACTGCGTTCGTGCATCAGTGTTTCGAAAACGATCAACAGGTTCAGGTCGACACGACGCAGGTCATTACGATTCATCTGGAGTCCTGGCAGATTCAGCAAACTTGACGTGAGCGGCCTTATGAGAACAATGGCCGGCGTGAATCTTACGGGCAAAGGCTGGTACTCTGCACAGAGTAATTCAGTTTTTTCTGAAAGGCTGCTTCGGTTTTTACGGCATTGGATGATGTCGCCGTCGCTGCGGAATCAATGACAGGCATGTCGACTATTAATAGCCACTGATGGTCTTGGGTAGAAAGCCCAGATAGAGTTCAGGGCATTAGAGGTTACTTTGACGAGGTTTGCGATGTCCCGCACGATCCGTTTTCACAAGTTTGGTCCAGCCGAGGTGCTCAAATGCGAAGAGCATGCGGCCGCTCTGCCTGCGCCGGGCGAAGTGCAGGTGCGCGTCGAAGCGATAGGCATCAGCTGGTACGACATTCTCTGGCGCCAGAACCTGGCCTCGTCCCATGCTCGTCTGCCTTCAGGCCTTGGCCATGAAATGGCTGGCGTGGTCACGATGGTCGGCGAAGGCGTCGATGATCTGGCCGTTGGTGACAAGGTCGCCAGCTTCCCGGCCGAGAGTCCCAACGACTACCCGGTTTACGGCGAACAGATCGTTCTGCCGCGCTCGGCATTGACCCGTTACCCGGACGTACTCAGCCCGATCGAAGCCAGCGTGCACTACACGCCGCTATTGATCGCTTATTTTGCCTACGCCGACCTGGCGCGAGTCAAACCCGGGCAATTTGCCCTGGTGACCGATGCCAGCCACTGCGCCGGGCCGTCGTTCGTACAACTGGGCAAAGCCCTCGGTGTGCGAGTGATTGCCGCGACCAAAACCGCGGATGAGCGTGAGTATCTGCTGTCCCTGGGCGCCGAAAAAGTCATCGTCACCGAGGAACAGGATCTGCTGATGCAGATCAACAAGATCACCGATAACCGCGGCGTCGATGTGGTGTTCGATGGCCTTGGCGGGCCGCAGATGTCGCTGCTCGGCGATGTGCTCGCACCTCGCGGCAGCCTGGTGCTCTATGGCCTGCAAGGGGGGAACCAGACGCCATTCCCGGCCTGTGCAGCGTTCCAGAAGAACATTCAGTTCTTCGTACACTGCATCGGTAACTTCACCGGCAAACCGGAGCTGGGCATCATCCAGGATCAGGCCGCACTGCAACGTGCCCTGCGCGATATCAACCAGTTGACCGCGGATCGTGTGCTGCTGCCGCTCAAGACCCGGGTGTTCCCGTTTTCCGAATTTGTCGAAGCCCACCGCTATATGGACGAATGCCCATGCCGCGAACGGGTCGCCCTTCAGGTCGAACCTGCCTGAGCCCTTCCTCTGCAAGAGTCCGTGAGAGCACGGACTCTTCTGCTGGTAGTCACTCCCAAATGAGACGTCCATCGATCTGTCGGTGGGCCGGTTCAGCAACTGAACTGGTTTTTGCTCTCGATCTGTATCTTCTAATCATTATATAAGCCCTGATAATTGAATGATTAATTTCATCTCAAGGAAAGAGTCATGGCCGTGTATCAGGCTGAAACTCCTCAATGCGCGCTGGTAATATATGCTCAACAAATAATGCGGCGTCGCTCAGTTGTCTTACATTCATGGGCAACTTCTTTCTTTATTTCTTGTGCTAAGTGTCTGTGGGACGCTGTCGGAAATTTCCTAGGAAAGCGCGCGGGAGCGCAGGGCGCCCATTCTACCGAGCGTTGCGGCGATCCTGATGTCCTGGGGGTACCCGTGACATGCAATTATTTCAAATAATTACACCGTGCTTAAGTGCTAGCATTTGAACAACGCCCCGGCACTTTCTTCATGACAGATACCTATTGCGCAATACACCTCGTTGTTTGCGTGGCATTGAACTTATGAGTCACAGGTAAATAATGATGACCGCTACCCATGATCAGGCAATGAACTATGTTTATCAGCAAATGCTGCAGCGTTTACTGAGTTTTTTTTCTCGCGCCGAGCGCACGGCATTGCAACTGATGATTCAGCGTTTGGTGATGTCCGCAGGAGGTATGGAACGTATCGGCGATTACAAGGTGCTGGCGATCCAGTCCGGGTCCCGCGACAGCTGCTACACCTTGGCGCTACTGCGCGCCGCGCAACTGAGTATCGCCGGCCGGGCACCGGCGACGTTTCAGCTGCGAGTGGCGACCTTGCGCTCGAACGGTGCGGCCTCGGCGGCCCTGGAAAACATCCATCGCAGCTGCAGTGCGTTGTTTCTCTACGACGATCCCCGGGTCGAAGTGTTGATGGTCGATAATCGTGAAGTCCAGCCGTTCAACCATCTGGCGCCGATCTCCGAAGCCGGTCGCGAGTCGAATCGGCTTAATCTGCTGATGGTCGGGCACCGCCGTGCCTGGGACGGGCCGCTTGATCTGTGGGATGACGGGTACCTGGCGACCGGGGAGTTTTACGGACAAATTGCCCGCTGGGACCAGGGGGTCGATGCATTGGTCAGTAGCGATACGCCCCGCCGGCAGAAGCAGTTTCTTGAGGGATTGAATCGTGCAGCGGTCAAGGCTGGGCTCAAGGCGTCGGGCTGTCATGAAACGGGTTACGAGGGCCTGTTCGAGCGGCTCGATGAATTGGGCAACGATTGTTATCGCGAGTTTTATCCTGAGTCCGCCCAGGCGGCGTGGCGTCCCGCCGAGCATTTTGAAGAATGTCGCCGCACGACCTTCATCGATATTAACGACATGCTGGTCAGCAACCTGGAAGAGCGCTGGCCGTTGCTCACCGATTTCCTCGGGTTTCAACCTGACGAGTTGTCGGCCCATCTCAGTGATAATGACTACGTCAGCCTGTCGATATCCGCGCATCTTCGTGGCTTGCAAGCGTGTTTTGTACACGGTCATACCTACGAGGCGGGCGTCAACGAGTTCTTGCAGCGGGCGCTGGTGATGATGCGTCGTAAACAAGTGCCGGAGCGCTTTTGCGAACAGGCCATGGAGACCTTCGGCAACCCGATGACAATGACCGACCAGCGCGCATTGGCGGCGGTCGAAGCACAAAAGAACCTCGGTTTGAGCGAGGCTCAGCTGGTGTGCCTGCTGTTCGCGCCTTTTGTTGATAACGGCGCGGCGCTTGAGCATTTTCTTCGTCAGTGCCATCCCGGTATGCTCGTCGCGTTACCGGACTTGCACCGGGCAATGCAGGGCGGCCCGGCACCCGAGCAGGTTCTGCAGTGGATGGTCGATGTCAGCGGGTTGCCTGTGAGTCTGATCGGTACGCTTTACCGCATGGCCCCGGTGGTTCGGGATGAGGGCAGGGGGCTCGGCATGGAAAGCGGCGACGTGGGTGGGCAAGCCGAAGTCGTGGAACCTGACAGTGAAACAACCGTGGCTGGCGAATGGTCGACGGGCCGGTGAAAGTGCCAGGTTTGACGGATTCGGCAAGGATGCGTCACGACGTTTGTAGCCTGTTCGGCCGTTACCCATGAAAGGACCACGAGATACCGATTTTGCGTACCAGGCGGTGTACCGTTACCTGACTAACCTGATCAATGAGCCGGGCAGTGACGTGCAAGTACGCCTGCCCTCATTGCGACAGTTGGCGCAGCGCCTGAGTGTGTCAATCTCGACCATCCAGTACGCCTATTCGCTGCTGGAAAAGGAAGGGCGCGTCTATTCAGTGGCCAAGTCCGGCTATTACGCACTCCCCGTGTCCTCAATCGGCATTCCCGGCAGCGGCAAGGACCTGCTCGAAACGGTTTATGTCAATGCCAGACGTCCCGGCATGCTGGTGCTGAGCGCCGATGAGCCTGCGTCATTACAACCCCTGGATAGCCCGTTGCTGTTGCTGGAGCGAGAACTGCTGCGCCAGTATCCGCGTCAGCCACAACCGTCATCGCAACCCTGCGGCGAACTGGAGCTGCGCACAGCCCTGGCGGCGCGCTACACCACTTCGCCGACACGCTGCTGGCATGCCGATGATGTCTATATCGGCGCCGACCTGCGGGGAGTCCTGGAAATACTGATTGCCGCCCTTGGTCTCAAAGATGCGGTGGTGGTGGTCGAGTCGCCGTGCGACTGGGTGATTCTGCGCCTGCTCCAGGGCGCGGATGTGAAGGTGATCGAATTGCCGTTGCAAGCCGATGGTGGTCTGGATCTTGAGCAGTTGAACCATTTGCTTGAGACCGAGCGGGTGCGGCTGGTGATGCTTTCATCGGGACTGAACATGCCCCGGGGCAGTGTGGCGCCTGACAGCAACAGGCAATCCGCCGCACAGCTGCTGAAACGACATGGTAGTTGGGTGTTGGAAAACGATTGTTACGACGAACTCGAATTCGAGCCGAACGGCCTGCGGTTTCGCGATCTGCTGGACCCTGACCGGCTGATCGTGTTTTCCACGTTCGAGAAAATCATCGGGTCGGAGGCGCCCTATGGCTATGTGCTTTCGCGACGGCTGCGCGTCGACCTGCAACGGCACTTTCTGCTACGCGCTTTCCGTCTGTCGCTGATTCGTCAGAAAGCCATTGCGCGGCTGTATAGCAACGGACGCATCGATCAACACCTGCTGGTGTTGCGTCGACTGCTCAAGGAACGCATGGTGCAGATGACCCGGTTGCTTGAAGAGCGTCTGCCCGATGCGCTGCACTTCGTTGAACCCCAGGGTGGGGCGACGATCTGGATCCGCTCGTTGCGTCAGGTCAATGTGCATCGAGTGTTCGAGCGTTTGCTCAAGCAGCATGTGGTGATTGCGCCGGGAGAACTGTTCAGCCTGCAAGGATTGCATGGGCAGCATTTGCGCCTGAGTCATACCTTCGGTGGTCACCATGACCTCGCCGACGCACTGGGACTGTTGGGAGATGCCTTGCGCCTGGAGTCGATCGACTGAGCCGAGGCAAAATCCTCCCCGGAACCTGACAATCGATAACATCGCGCCAAGGGCAAACAGTCAGTAAACTGCGTTCTAATCCCGAACCACTCTTTCTCAGAGGTTTTGCATGACACTCAGTCCTTTTGCGGGCAAACCGGCACCGGCAGAACTGTTGGTCGACATCCCGCGACTGGTGACGGCCTATTACACCGGCCAGCCCGATGCAGCCATTTCTACCCAGCGCGTCGCCTTCGGCACGTCCGGACACCGAGGTAGCTCGTTCGATCTGAGTTTCAACGAATGGCACGTTCTGGCCATCAGCCAGGCAATCTGCCTGTACCGCGAAGCCCAGGGTATCGACGGTCCACTGTTCGTCGGTATCGACACCCACGCGCTGTCTACGCCGGCCGGTGCCAGCGCCCTGGAAGTGCTGGCGGCGAATGGCGTGACGGTGATGATTGCCGAAGGCGACGAGTACACGCCGACTCCGGCCATTTCCCACGCGATTCTTTGCTACAACCGTGGGCGCACTTCGGGCCTGGCAGACGGCATCGTCATCACGCCGTCCCACAACCCGCCACAAAGCGGTGGCTACAAGTACAACCCTACCAACGGCGGCCCGGCCGATACCCATATCACCAAGTGGATCGAAGCCAAGGCCAACGAGCTGCTGGCGGCCAAACTCGCTGGCGTCAAACGCATCAGCTACGAGCAGGCCCTGAAGGCCAGCACCACCCATCGTCACGATTACCTCAACACCTATGTCGCTGACCTGATCAACGTGATCGACTTCGACGCCATCCGCGATGCGAAGCTGCGTCTGGGCGTCGATCCGCTGGGCGGAGCAGGGGTGCGCTACTGGTCGGCGATTGCCGAGCACTATCGCCTGGACCTGGAGGTGGTGAATAAAGAAGTTGATGCGACATTCCGTTTCATGACCGTCGACTGGGACGGGCAGATCCGCATGGACCCATCGTCCAGCCACGCCATGCAAGGTCTGATCGGACTGAAAGAGCGTTTTGACGTGGCCTTTGCCTGTGACCCGGATCACGATCGACATGGCATCGTGACCCCGTCCGGTGGTTTGCTGGCACCCAACAACTACCTCGCGGTGACGATCGATTACCTGTTCCAGAATCGTCCACAGTGGCGCGCCGATGCAGCCGTGGGCAAAACCGTGGTCAGCAGTGGCTTGATCGATCGCGTTGCCAAGCGCCTGGGCCGTCGCCTGTACGAAGTGCCGGTCGGCTTCAAATGGTTTGCTGATGGCCTGTTCGACGGCTCCCTCGGCTTTGGTGGCGAAGAAAGTGCTGGCGCGTCGTTCCTGCGCAAGGACGGCAGTGTCTGGTGCACCGACAAGGATGGCTTGATTCCGGCATTGCTGGCCGCCGAAATGACTGCTCGCACGGGCCGCGACCCTAGCCAGGCCTATCGCGCGCTGACCGATGAACTGGGCGAACCTTTCTCGGTACGGGTCGATGCCAAGGCGAACCCCGAGCAGAAAGCGCTGCTGAGTAAATTGTCGCCGGATCAGGTCACCTCGACTCAGTTGGCGGGTGAAGCGATCCAGAGCATCCTCAGCCATGCACCGGGCAACGACCAGGCCATTGGCGGTCTGAAAGTCATGACCGAAAACGGTTGGTTCGCGGCGCGGCCATCGGGCACTGAGGATATCTACAAGATCTACGCGGAAAGCTTTGTCAGTGACGATCACCTGAAGCTGTTGGTGGCGGAAGCTCAGACCTTGGTGGATGGCGCGATTTCTGCGAAATAGGTGACGGCCCCTTCGCGGGCAAGCCTCGCTCCTACAGAAGTTAGTCGCCCATGTGAACGACACTATTCCTGTAGGAGCGAGGCTTGCCCGCGAAGGCGTCGCTACAGTTACCCAGGATTTCAACCACAAAAAAGGGGCGACCATTAACGGTCGCCCCCTTTTTTTGCCCTGCATTTACCGCATCAAGCCACATCAACCAACACAATCTCACTGTCCTCAATCGCCGTCACGCGCAACACCTGCTCATCGGCAATCGCGACACCGTCTCGAGCTTGTGCACGCAAGCCATTGACTTCAATGACCCCAGTGGCTGGAACCAAGTAAGCCCGACGGCCACTCTCCAGCTGATACTCCGCGGACTCACCGGCCTTCAGATTCGCCGCCACCAGACGAGCATCGGCGCGAATGTGCAGGCTTTGATCATCGCCGGCCTTGCCACTGGCCAGGGTCACGAAACCTTCGCGCTCGCCTTTGGGGAACGGCTTGGCACCCCACGACGGGGCCGAACCCACTTCGTTGGGGATGATCCAGATCTGAAAGATCCGGGTCTCGGTTGCTTCCAGGTTGTACTCACTGTGAGCGATTCCGGTGCCGGCGCTCATGACCTGCACGTCGCCCGCTTCGGTGCGGCCCTTGTTACCGAGGTTGTCTTGGTGGGTGATCGCGCCTTCACGAACGTAGGTGATGATTTCCATGTCACGGTGCGGGTGTTGCGGGAACCCGGTGCCGGCGGCAATCACGTCATCGTTCCACACCCGCAGGTTGCCCCAGTTCATGCGCTTGGGGTCGTGGTACTCGGCGAACGAAAAGTGGTGATGGGCATCCAACCAGCCATGGTGTGCGCCGCCCAGCGAGTTGAAAGGTCTGAGTTCAAGCATGATCGTCTCCTGAAAGGTTCGTCATTAGGGCAGAACGCATAGGGCCATAAACGAGAACCGGTGGTTGATGGCGAGCATCATCTATCAGGTATTAATCGATAAAAAGCGTAAAAAATGCCTCAATACAATCGAATTAATTGATATCAAATATCCTCGAAACATTCTCACCCAGCCTTCACTTCATCGCATAAGCCAATGACCTGTAAGCATTTCACTAGAACTCAACGGAAAATGCAGACACCATAGCCCTCAACAGCCTCACACCCTGGAGTCCGTCAGCGTGCCGCAACACACCCCCGATCTTCCCCCCGAACTTCGTCCCTTGGCCGAGATGCCACTGCTCAAGCGCCTGGCCGCCCGGTTCTTTGGCCATGGCCTTACCCGATTGCGCGCGCAACACCGTGCGTCCTGGCTGCACGGCCAAGCCGACGGTTTTCGCAGTGGCCACAGCGCCGGTGTGGAGTACGGCTATAAGGAAGGCAAACTCGAGGGGTTGGAGGAAGGTCGGCAGGTTCTGTTGATTCGCGACTCGCGCTCGACCGAGCATCGACCGCCCAACGTCGATGACAATCTGTTCGACGATTGGCGGCTGCCATTGAGTGCTGAGCTGAAGAAGCGCATGAAGGCCGACGTGGCGCGATTACTGCCCGCGCACGCCCAGCCGAGCACCGCCCAATGGAAGATGATTTTCAGCGACACCCCCTCGACCTCGGTGATCGCCGGCGCGGGCGCGGGCAAGTCGACTACCCTGGTGCTGCGAATTCTGCTGCTCAACCACTACCTGGGGTTTGAGCTGAGCTCTATGACCGTGGTGACCTTCACCCGCGAATCGCGCAAGGACTTCATCAATAAACTGATCGAGCTGTTTGCAGTCTGGGGTCGGGGAATCAGCCTTAAAGAAGCGCGCGATCTGGTGCGCACTTTCCATTCGCGCATCCTGCCGATGGTTCGCAGTCTGCCAGGTTTCGAGCGGCTGCAAGCCTTCGAAAACCTCAGTCACCGCGTGCAAGGCGGCGACGAAGAGGTCGACAGCAACCCCTTCGACCTTCGCATCAATGACGCCCAGCGTCAGCAACTCAACGCCTGTTATCACAGTCTGCACACCCGCGATGAACGTTTCCGCGAACTGATCAAACCTTTGTCGCGTCATGCCTTGCAGCTCAAAGAGCTGGAGCGTGATCACCCGGACGTGCAGAAACGCATGGCGGTGACTGAACTCGCCGCCAAGCGCGATGAAGAACTGTGCGACACCATCGAGGACTTATGGTTTCGCGCCGGTGCCTGGCCGATCAAGGGCATCGAACCGAATCGTCAGACCTTCGATATCAACGGTTCGACCTTTCATTGCCACGGCTACATTCCGACGCTGGATGCCTGGGTGGTGCTGGGTTTCGATCCTCGGGAAAATCCCCTGGTCAGCCGTCCGAATGCCAAACTTTCAGTGCGCGCAGAATGGGCAGTAAAGCGCACCCTGTTTCAAGCTTTCTGTCGTAAGCCTTTGATATGGCTAGACAGTTATGAATCTTCAAAGCGTGTTTTGGCATCGCTTGCCGGGGACGCCAGCGCCGGGCCGGGCTTCGATTACAAGGTCAAGGGCGAGCTCGGTTCTGCGCCGTTGCTGGACTGTTTTGTCGCGGCGGCCGGGTTTATTGAAAACCTCGGCCTGGATGTGCCGAATGCCGTGGGCCAGATGAGTTTCGCCAAGGATGACCCGGACCGGTTCTTCTTCGAGGCCTTGAGTCTGTTCTGGCGAGCGCTGGAAGATCATCTGCTGGATCAATCGCCACCGGTGATGACCTACAACCGGATGTTCGCCTTGTTCAGTGAACATTCGCCGGAGAATCTCAAGCTGCTGAGCGATGAGCTGCTCAGGCCAATGTCGCACTTGATGATTGACGAGTTTCAGGACGTGTCGCCGCAGATCGTTTCGTGGATTCGCGCCAGCCTGGCGGAGATCCGCAGTCGCGGACCGGCCATGCATGTGGGGCGTGGCGCGCAGCGTTCGTCATTGCTTTGTGTCGGTGATGACTGGCAGTCCATCTATGGCTGGCGCGGCAGCTCGCCGACTTACTTCATGGAATTCAACAAGGAATTCCCGTCGCCGAGCACGACCAAAGTGATGCTCAGCGACAATTACCGCAGCCATCAGCACATCATCGACGCGGCGGAGCATATCGTCCGCGCGGCTCCGGCGATCGCTGGCAAGAAGGCCAAGGCTAGCGGTGAACCCAAGGCACTGCTGCCGGTGAATGTGCTCGATCGGGATGACCAAGGCATGGCCCAGCGCCTGATCGAACACTATAGAAAGGGCGATTCAATCTTGATGCTTTATCGAAAAAGCAGCGATAAGTCATTGATTGAAGAACATATTCAATCTGTAGTTAATGTGGATTCTAGCTTGCCGTACGACGCTCGACGACTCAAGCAATTGACCTATCACAGCGCCAAAGGCCTGCAGGCGGATGCGGTATTTCTGCTGGGCGATTGCCAGCATCTGACCAGTTCACCCTACAAGAACCAGGTCTATCGCATGGCCGGGCTCGGCAAGGCTGGCGACAGCGAAGCTTACGACAGCGCACAGAAAGACGAGATTCTGCGACTGGCTTACGTGGGCATCACCCGGGCAGTGAGCCATTGCTATTGGTATGTCGATGGCCAGGATACCTCGGCTGCGAATATGCCCAAGGCCTCCGACCGGATCGGCAAGGGCAAGGCGTTTTTTGCGGATCATCGTCAGGGAAAAGTGTCTGCCTGATTTAAGAGAGTCTTGAGCCAGAGACAGTACCGACTGGCTGCGAAAAGTTGCGGGGGGCGTAATCCCGGCCTATGGTCCAAGGCGAGGCTTTGCTTGCGACTGGCGCGCAATGATTCGCCGCAGGTCGCTGTCCATCCAGTGCGGATACATGCAGCGAGGTGACGACATGCCGAACGACTCCCGTCCTGCCGTGCTCGAACTGATCGGTAATACGCCGCTGGTGCGTGTCAGCCGCTTCGATACCGGTCCGTGCACGCTGTTTCTCAAACTCGAATCGCAAAACCCCGGTGGCTCGATCAAGGATCGCATCGGCCTGGCAATGATCGACGCCGCCGAGCGCGATGGGCGCCTGCGCCCCGGCGGCACCATCGTCGAGGCCACCGCCGGCAACACCGGTTTGGGCCTGGCGCTGGTCGGTCGGGCCAAGGGATATCGGGTGGTGTTGGTGGTGCCGGACAAGATGTCCACCGAAAAGGTCCTGCACCTCAAGGCGATGGGCGCCGAAGTGCACATCACCCGTTCCGACGTCGGCAAAGGTCATCCCGATTATTACCAGGATGTCGCTGCGCGGTTGGCGCAGGAAATTCCCGATGCCTTCTTCGCTGATCAATTCAACAACCCGGCCAACCCGCTGGCCCACGAGTGCAGTACTGCTCCGGAGATCTGGGCGCAGACTCAGCATGATGTGGATGCCATCGTTGTCGGCGTCGGTTCGGCCGGCACGTTGACCGGGCTGACCCGTTTCTTTCAGCGCGTACAACCGAATCTGGAAATGGTGCTGGCCGACCCGGTCGGTTCGGTGATGGCCGAATACAGCCGCAGCGGCACCCTTGGTACGCCCGGTTCCTGGGCGGTGGAGGGTATTGGCGAAGACTTCATTCCGTCGATTGCCGACCTGTCCAGCGTGCGAAAGGCCTATTCGATCAGCGACGAGGAAAGCTTCGATCATGCGCGTCAACTGTTGCGCGCGGAAGGGATTCTCGGCGGCTCCTCGACCGGCACATTGCTGGCGGCGGCATTGCGTTACTGCCGCGAGCAAACCGAGCCGAAGCGGGTGGTCAGTTTCGTCTGCGACACAGGCACCCGCTACCTGTCGAAGGTCTACAACGACCAGTGGATGAACGATCAGGGGCTGCTTGCGCGCAAGCGCTACGGTGATTTGCGTGACCTGATCGCGCGGCGTTTCGAGGATGGCCGGGTGGTCAGCGTGGGCCCGGACGACACGCTGCTCACCGCGTTCCAGCGCATGCGCCTGGCGGATGTGTCGCAACTGCCGGTGCTGGTGGACGGGCAGCGGCTGGTCGGTGTGATCGACGAGTCCGATATCCTGCTTGGCGTGCACGAAGACGCTTCGCACTTCCGTATGGCAGTGAGCAGTGCGATGACTGACAAGCTGGAAATCCTGCCACCCGGCGCCAGTCTGGCTGAACTGGAGGCGAAGCTCGACCGTGGATTGGTAGCGATGATCGCCGACGACTCGGGTTTCCATGGGCTGATTACCCGCGTCGACATGCTCAATTACCTGCGGAGATCCCTTGCATGAGTCAGCACGATGAAACCGCCAAACCACGTGCCTTCGCCACCCGTGTGATCCATGCCGGACAGACGCCGGACCCGTCCACCGGGGCGCTGATGCCGCCGATTTATGCCAACTCCACCTATCTGCAACAGAGCCCGGGTGTGCACAAGGGCTTCGATTACGGGCGCTCGCATAATCCGACGCGCTTTGCGCTGGAGCGTTGTGTGGCGGACCTCGAGGGTGGTACCCAAGCCTTCGCCTTCGCTTCCGGGCTGGCGGCGATCGCCAACGTGCTCGAATTGCTCGATGCTGGCGCCCACATCGTCTCTGGCAATGACTTGTACGGCGGTACATTCCGCCTGTTTGACAAGGTGCGCCAGCGCAGTGCCGGGCATCGTTTCAGCTTCGTCGATCTGACTGACCTGGCTGCATTCGAGGCGTCGCTACAGGACGACACGCGGATGGTCTGGGTCGAGACGCCGAGCAATCCTCTGCTGAGCCTGACTGACCTCGCCGCCGTCGCGCGCACCTGTCGCGAGCGAGGCATCATTTGTGTGGCCGACAATACCTTTGCCAGCCCGTGGATACAGCGCCCGCTGGAGTTGGGCTTCGACATCGTGCTGCACTCGACGACCAAGTACCTGAATGGTCACTCCGACGTGATCGGCGGCATCGCGGTGGTCGGGCAGAACGCTGAACTGGCTGAGCGCCTGGGGTTTCTGCAGAACTCGGTGGGGGCTATCGCCGGGCCGTTCGATGCTTTTCTCACGTTGCGCGGGGTGAAGACCCTTGCGCTACGCATGGAGCGCCATTGCCGCAACGCGCTGGAGCTGGCGCAATGGCTGGAGCGTCAGCCGCAGGTGGCGCGTGTCTATTATCCAGGCCTGCCATCGCACCCGCAGCACGAACTGGCGCGGCGGCAAATGCGTGGATTCGGCGGGATGATTTCCCTCGATTTGAACTGCGACCTGGCTGGCACCAAGCGCTTCCTCGAGAGTGTGCGGATCTTTGCCTTGGCCGAGAGCCTGGGCGGGGTGGAAAGCCTGATCGAGCATCCGGCGATCATGACCCATGCCAGCATCCCCGTCGAAACCCGGGCACAACTCGGCATCGGCGATGCGCTGGTGCGTTTGTCAGTGGGGGTCGAGGATGTCGAAGACCTGCGCGCTGATCTGGCGCAGGCCCTGACGAAGGTCGGTTAAACACTATCCATGTAGGAGCTGCCGAAGGCTGCGATCTTTTGATTTTGGCTTTGTTGATTGATCGGGTTCAGGCAAGGGCAAAATCAAAAGATCGCAGCCTTCGGCAGCTCCTACACATCAGGCATAACTCCTGAGAGCCTCCGGCGGAATGAACGCCTCCAGCTCATCTTCCACAGCTTCAATGATTCGTTCTACATCCGCCGCATTCATGACCGTTGCGCAAGGAATACCGGCAATGGCGATCATGGTTTCGCCACTGGCGCGGTCGAACAGCCGGGCAACCATACTGCCCGGTGCATCCATGGTCGCTTCGAAACCCATGGGATGAAAATGCCAGCGCATCAGCTGGCAGGCATTTGGAAAAGTGACCTTGCTGAAAGACGCTTTATTCATGTGTTGCCCACCTTCATCATCGAGCGCTTCCTTTAGCTCATGTTAGGAGGGAAGAACCTTCAATGGCTCAACCGGTGACTGTCTTTAAAAGTAGCATCCAGATGTGAAAGTCATGTGGATTTTTTCAGTCCGTTTAGCGATTGGTTCATTTTTTTTTGACGCAGATCACGAGACACCGATTTTGTGGCGACAGGCCAATATTGCCGGGGCATTCCACGGGGGCATTGAAGCCTGGCGAGAACTTCGGCAAGCTCGGTTTTTTCTCATTGAGTCCTTTATGCACGCCGATGATGATGCTCCGTTGCAAACCCAGGTCACGGGCGAGACGGTCATGCGTTACCACCTGCGCTGGAAGCACCGGGATCTGGATGGCGTCATGGCGCTTTATCATCCGGATATTCAGTACAACGATTTTTTCCAGAACCGCATGATGGGGCTGGATGAGTTGCGCGAGTATGTGCGCGACAGCATGCCCCGCGATCCGGATGAAGCCCTGGAGCATTCGGACCGTATTCGCCTGGACGACGACACGGCGTTTATTCAGTACCGCATCACCCTTCGCGGCGGCGAGGGACTGGTGTCGTTTCGGACCAGCGAGGCAATTACCGTACGTGACGGGCTGATCTGGCGGGTCAATGAATACGCCACGCTCGTACACGAACAAGCGACCGGCAAAACCGCCCGCAACCTGCGCCCGGCGGTCAGTCGACTCGGGCTGTCACCGCGGCAGCTGAGTTTCATGGCCGAAGATTTGCTGCAGTACTTCCAGCGCCAGCAACCTTATCTGGATCCCGAGCTTGATCTGCAACGGGTGGCGAAGGAGTGCGGGTACAGCCGCAACCAGATTTCCTATCTGCTGAATCAGGTGCTGGGCCAAAGCTTCTACCGTTACGTCAATCAGGCGCGGTTGCAGCATTTGCTTACCGCACTGGACGCCGCCACACCGCCACTGCGTATCGACGAACTGGCCTTCGCGGCTGGCTTCAATTCGTTGTCGGCGTTTTACAGCTGTTTTCGCCGCCACACCGGCCTGTCGCCCAAGGCTTACGCCAAACAAATTTCTTTGCGGGCACGCGCGCAAGACAATCCCTGACCCCACGCACTAGGATCGACGCCATCGAAGTTTTGAGTGGCGGAGTCTTGCATGTCGGCGTGGCGCACGATCAGTTTGTGGATGGATCAACTCGACGAGCCATTGCTGGCGCTCCCGGCGCTGGAACAGGATCTGGACGTCGACGTGGCCATCATTGGCGCGGGGTACACCGGGCTCTGGACCGCGTACTACCTCAAGCGTCTGGCACCGGGGTTGAACATTGCCATCGTCGAAGCAAACATCGCGGGTTTCGGCGCGTCGGGCCGTAATGGCGGCTGGTTGATGGGCAATCTGCCGGGCGAAGATCGCTTGCTTGCCGATTTGCCGGACGAACAGCGCCGCGCTTCTTTCGATCTGCTGCACGGCATCCCTGATGAAGTAGAAATCGTCCTCGAACGAGAAGGTATCGACTGCGATTATCGCAAAGGCGGGGTGCTTTACTGTGCTGCGCGTTATCCAGAGCAGGAAGCCAGCCTGCGCCATTATCTGGACACGCTCTACCGCCAAGGGCTGACCGAAAACGACTACCGCTGGCTCAGTCCCGAGCAATTGGCGCAACAGATCAGAATTGCCAAACCTTATGGCGGTATCCATGCACCGCACGTCGCGACCATTAACCCGGCAAAGTTGGTCCGAGGTCTGGCACGGACGGTGGAGCGAATGGGGATCAACATTTATGAGAACAGCCCGGTCACTCAATGGCAGTCGGGCAGTTTGCGTACCGCCAAGGCTCAGGTCCGCAGCCGCTGGATCGTACCGGCGGTAGAAGGTTATGCGGCCACATTGCCACCGCTGGACCGTTATCAGTTGCCGGTCCAGAGTTTGCTGGTGGCGACCGAACCGCTGTCCGCCGCGACCTGGGACGAAATCGGCCTTAGCCAAGGTCAGGCCTTTAGTGAAAGCAGCCGCCAAGTCACCTATGGCCAGCGCACGGCGGATAACCGCTTGGTGTTCGGTGCTCGTGGCGGCTATCAATTTGCTGGCAAATTGCGCCATGACTTCGACCTGACCACCAGCGAAATAGAGTTGCGGCGCTACCTGTTCAGTGAACTTTTCCCGCAGCTCAAGAACGTCCGAATCACCCATGCCTGGGGCGGCAACCTGGGTATGTCTCGGCGCTTCAAGCCGCACATGCTCTGCGATCAGGCCAGCGGCATCGCCGTGTCCGGCGGTTATGGCGGGGAGGGTGTCGGTGCCAGCAACCTCGGCGGGCGAACCCTGGCCGACCTGATTCTTCAGCGCGATACCGAGTTGGTCCGCCAGCCGTGGGTTATTCCTCAGGGCGGTCTCGACGCGCTCAAAGCCTGGGAACCCGAGCCCTGCCGCTGGCTGGGTTACAACGCGATCATCCGCAGCTTCGTCCACGAAGACCAGACCCTGGCCAACCCGGCCACCGCGCCTTGGCGACGCAAACTGGCCAGCCGGGTGGCGGGGTTCATGGAGGGTTTCATGCACTAAACGGCGACGCTCTGAGTTGCCAGCCCGTGCGCAAGACCTGCGTTTTGATCTTCTGATTGCGCGTTGCGCCCCCGATAGACGGGGCGCGCTTCGCTCAACCGTCCCAAACCTGAAACGCAGAGATAGACTTGCCCAGCACTATCGCAACTAACTGATCGTTTAATTTATTTGATGGCAATGCGCTGGCACTTATATTAATAAGTCCGAAAATGAGAACTCATCTACAGAAAAACAACTTACCCATATTTAATATTTAGATAGCAGATTGTCAGACAATCCAGCTAAAACCTTCAACTACAAACTATATTTCGACAGCGCGCGCACTGTTTACTGGAGTTCGCCGGAGCGACTCAATTTGACGTCAAAAAAAATGTAGACGTTTGATTTCGAATTGTGTCAGTTTTTATACGCCTTCATTGGGCGAGTGATAGGACGATCTCGCCAGAGATTGTCGTATCGGACAAAAACTGTTCCATTGCTAAACAAGGAAGTGTGTTTATGTCGAAAGTAAAAGACAACGCTATTGATCTTGCCGAACAGGGCTTTGCGCCATTCCCAGCGCTGGCTGCACCCAGTTCCGCCTACAACCAGATCGATAGTTTCAGCCATCAGTATGATCGGGGTGGCAATCTCACGGTCAATGGCAAACCCTCCTTCTCCGTCGACGAGGCTGCTACCCAGCTGCTGCGTGACGGCGCTGCCTACCAGGACAAGGACGGCAGCGGCAAAATCGAACTCACCTACACGTTCCTGACCTCGGCCTCGTCGAGCACCATGAACAAGCACGGTATCACCGGGTTCAGTCAGTTCAGCGCGCAACAGAAAGCACAGGCCGCACTCGCCATGCAATCCTGGGCCGACGTGGCCAATGTCACCTTCACCGAAAAGTCTTTTGGCGGTGACGGTCACATGACCTTCGGTAACTACAGTGGTGGTCAGGATGGCGCGGCAGCATTCGCCTACCTGCCAGGCACCGGTCCAGGTTATGACGGTACTTCGTGGTATCTGACGGGCAGTGGCTACAACGTCAACAAGACGCCGGACCTGAACAACTACGGTCGTCAGACCCTGACCCATGAAATCGGTCATTCCCTGGGCCTGGCTCACCCTGGCGACTACAACGCCGGTGAAGGTGCGCCGACCTACAACGACGCGACCTACGGGGAAGACACCCGCGGTTACAGCCTCATGAGTTACTGGAGTGAAAGCAATACCGACCAGAACTTCAGCAAGGGGGGGGTGGAAGCCTATGCGTCCGGTCCGCTGATGGACGATATCGCTGCCATCCAGAAACTCTACGGTGCCAACACCACCACCCGTACCGGTGACACCACCTACGGCTTCAACTCCAACGCCGGTCGCGACTTCCTGAGCGCGTCTTCGTCGTCGGACAAAGTCGTGTTCTCGGTCTGGGATGCGGGCGGCAAGGACACCCTGGATTTCTCCGGTTTCACCCAAAACCAGAAGATCAACCTCAATGAAGCCTCGTTCTCCGATGTTGGCGGCATGGTGGGCAACGTGTCCATTGCCAAAGGCGTCACCGTCGAGAACGCGATTGGCGGTTCGGGTAGCGACCTGCTTATCGGTAACACCGTCGCCAACGAGCTGAAAGGCGGTGCCGGCAACGACATCCTCTTCGGCGCGGGCGGTTCGGACAAACTGTGGGGCGGTTCGGGTTCGGACACCTTTGTGTTCGCGGCCAGCAGCGACTCCAAGCCAGGTGCGGTCGACCAGATCCTCGATTTTGTCAGTGGCCTGGACAAGATCGACCTGACCGGAATCACCAAAGGCGCGGGCCTGCATTTCGTGAACTCGTTCACCGGTGCGGCAGGCGATGCGGTATTGACCACTTCGGGCGGCAATAGCCTGTTGTCGGTGGACTTCTCCGGGCACGGCGTGGCTGACTTCCTGGTCAGCACCGTTGGCCAGGCGGCGTTCTCGGACATCGTGGCCTGATTCAAGGCAAAAAGGAGGGCGGCGTTTGATACGCCGCTCTCTGTCCCTTGAACGACGATCCAGAGTAAAACGCCCTATGATCCAGAACGTTTTTACCTACAAAGCAACCGCGTGGCTGTTGGCGACGCTGATGATGTTTCTTGGAGATGTAGCCATGGCACGCAGCCTGAAATTAGCCGATCCGTCGGAACTCGCCGGGAAATGGCAGGCCACCTTGAACACCGCGCAAGACTCGCCCGAGTCCCAGGCGCTGCAGGACAAACCGTCGAATGTCTGTTCGATCGAGCTCAAATCGGACCAGACCCTGGGTGAGGGTGCCGACTGCCTCGGCGCCTGGCTGAACGAGTCGGCGATCGGCTGGTTCCCGGAGCCGGATGGCATTGCCGTGACCGGTAAAGAAGGCTCAAGAATTGTGTTTTTCAGCCGACAGAATGAGGGGCTTTATAAAAGCGCCTTGAAGTCAGGTCTGATCATTACGCTCGAGCGCGCAGCGCAAAAGTGAACAATGCCGGACCGGCGTCAGGTGTTGAATATAAAACTCGTTATTGCCGTTATCAGCAGTCATTAAATAACCGGAACTCTTTAAAGAACACAAAGAGTTGTTATTAATGTGTAAGCGATAACCGGCAAAAGAATGTCTCGGCCATGTGCGGACAGTTAATTGGAACCTCGCCAAGTAGGTGAGGGTTAATACCTCAGGAAAAACCAATGAAGATGGCGAATAGCCCGGCCACCGCACCGTTATTCAAGGCACTGGGCGACTATAAAAGCATCCTGATCAGCGTCGGGTGTTTTACCGCACTGATTAATGTGCTGATGTTGGTCCCGTCGATTTATATGCTTCAGGTCTATGACCGGGTACTGTCTTCGCAAAACGAAACCACCCTGGCGATGTTGTCGTTGATGGTGGTCGGGTTTTTCGCTTTCATCGGCCTGCTGGAGATCGTGCGTAGCTTCATTGTCATCCGTATCGGCAGCCAACTGGAGCGGCGTTTCAACCTGCGGGTGTATCAAGCTGCTTTCGAGCGCAACCTGTTCAAGGGCGAGGGCAACGCGGGGCAATCCCTGGGCGACCTGACCCATATTCGCCAATTCGTCACCGGCCCGGCGCTGTTTGCCTTCTTCGACGCACCGTGGTTTCCGGTCTATTTGTTTGTGATCTTTCTGTTCAACGTCTGGCTCGGCGTATTGGCCACCGCAGGCGCGGTGCTACTGATCGGGCTGGCCTGCCTCAACGAGGCGATGACCAAAAAGCCTTTGGGCGAAGCCGCGGGGTTTTCCCAGAAATCCAGCCAACTGGCCACCAGTCACCTGCATAACGCCGAAACCATTCAGGCCATGGGCATGCTGGGGGTCTTGCGCAAGCGCTGGTTCCAGGTGCACTCGCGTTTTCTCGGCTTGCAGAATCAGGCCAGCGACACCGGCGCGGTCATCAGTTCCCTGAGCAAAACCCTGCGCCTGTGCCTGCAATCCCTGGTGCTGGGACTGGGCGCGTTGCTGGTGATCCAAGGTGACATGACCGCCGGGATGATGATCGCCGGTTCCATCCTGATGGGCCGGGTACTGAGCCCCATCGATCAGTTGATCGCTGTGTGGAAACAATGGAGCGGCGCCAAACTCGCTTACCGCCGTCTCGATGCCTTGCTGCAAGCCTTTCCACCGACTGAGGAGGCCATGGCGCTGCCGGCGCCGAAAGGCCAGATCACGTTCGAACAAGTCAGCGCTGGCCCGCCAGGGCAACGAGCAGCGACTTTGCACATGGTCAATTTCAACCTGGGTGCCGGGGAAGTGCTGGGCGTGCTCGGGGCATCCGGTTCCGGTAAATCGACCCTGGCCCGGGTGCTGGTCGGTGTCTGGCCAACGCTCGGCGGCACGGTGCGCCTCGACGGAGCGGACATTCATCGCTGGAACCGCGACGACCTCGGCCCCTACATCGGTTATCTGCCCCAAGACATCGAACTGTTCAGCGGCAGCATCGCCGAAAACATCGCCCGATTCCGTGAGGCGGATCCGCAAAAAGTCGTCGAAGCCGCGCAACAGGCCGGCGTTCATGAACTGATTCTGCGCATGCCACAGGGCTACGACACCGTGCTTGGCGAGGACGGCAGCGGTTTGTCCGGTGGCCAGAAGCAACGTGTGGCCTTGGCTCGCGCGCTGTATGGCCACCCGAGCCTGGTGGTGCTGGATGAACCGAACTCCAACCTCGACACCGTCGGCGAAGCGGCACTGGCCGGCGCCATCGCGCAAATGAAGGCCCAGGGCACCAGCGTGATTCTGGTCACCCATCGTTCTTCGGCCCTGGCCCAGGCCGACAAGTTGCTGGTGCTCAACGAAGGACGCTTGCAGGCCTTCGGCCCAAGCCAGGAAGTACTCAAGGCGCTTGCCGGTAACCAGTCAGGAGCCCAGGAACAACAACGTGAAAAACCTGCGCAGGCACCGGGCGGGCTCAGCATGAGCCGGCAGTATCAGCCCACGACAAGGAATTCGGGTGTATGAGCAGCACACGCATGAACGACGACAGCGAAGCGACGATGGAACACGACTACATCGCCGAACGCCCTGAGCGCGACGCACGTTTCTTCGCCCGCATGGGCTGGATTCTGGCGATTGTCGGTGCCGGTAGTTTCTTCACGTGGGCGAGCCTCGCGCCGCTCGATCAAGGCATTCCGGTGCAGGGGACCGTGGTGGTCTCGGGCAAGCGCAAAGCCGTGCAATCGATGAGCAGCGGCGTGGTCAGCCAGATTCTGGTGCGCGAAGGGCAGGTGGTGAAGCAGGGCCAGCCGCTGTTCCGCCTCGACCAGACCCAGGTCGCGGCCGACGTGCAATCGCTGCAAGCGCAATACCGCATGGCGTGGGCCAGCCTGGCGCGCTGGCAGAGTGAACGGGACAACCTCAAGCAGGTGAATTTCCCCGCCGAACTGAGCAACGATCCAGACCCGCGCCTGGCCTTGGTACTCGAAGGCCAACGGCAATTGTTCAGCAGCCGTCGCGAAGCCTTTTCCCGTGAGCAAGCCGCCCTGCGTGCCAACATCGAAGGCGCCAGCGCGCAACTGGCCGGCATGCGCCGCGCGCGCACCGACCTGACGGCTCAGGCCAGCTCCCTGCAACAACAGCTGAGCAATCTTCAGCCCTTGGCGGACAACGGCTACATCCCGCGCAACCGCTTGATGGATTACCAGCGTCAGTTGTCGCAAGTGCAGCAACAGCTGGCAGAAAACACCGGCGAAAGCGGGCGGGTGGAGCAGGGCATCCTTGAATCCCGCTTGAAACTGCAACAGCACAGCGAGGAATACCAGAAGGAAGTCCGCAGCCAACTGGCTGACGCGCAGCTCAAAAGCGTGACCCTGGAAGAGCAACTGACTTCCGCTGGCTTCGACCTGCAACACAGCGAAATCATCGCCACCGCCGACGGCATCGCCGTCAACCTTGGGGTTCACACCGAAGGCGCGGTGGTGCGTCAGGGCGACACGCTGCTGGAGATTGTCCCGCAAGGCACCCGTCTGGAAGTGGAAGGACACCTGCCGATCAATCTGATCGACAAGGTCGGCACGCACCTGCCGGTGGACATTCTGTTCACCGCGTTCAACCAGAGCCGTACCCCGCGAGTCCCCGGCGAAGTCAGCCTGATCTCCGCCGACCAGATGGTCGATGAGAAAACCGGCGTGCCGTATTACGTGCTGCGCAGCAGCGTCAGTGACCAGGCCATGGAAAAACTCAACGGTCTGGTGATCAAGCCCGGCATGCCTGCGGAAATGTTCGTGCGTACCGGTGAACGTTCACTCCTCAACTATTTGTTCAAACCGCTGCTCGACCGGGCAGGCTCCGCGTTGACCGAGGAATAAGGATGTTCGGCTGTATGAATAAGTTTTCTTTGCTCGCAGCGACCGTGGCGTTGCTGACGTGCAACAGCGCGATGGCCATGGGGCCGTTCGACATTTATGAGCAAGCGTTACGCAATGATCCGGTGTTTCTCGGCGCCATCAAGGAACGCGATGCAGGCCTTGAAAACCGTACCATTGGCCGCGCCGGGCTGCTGCCCAGGATTGGTTACAACTACAACAAGGGGCGTAACACCTCCAAGGTCACCCAGATTAATGAGGGGAGACCCGACTTCACCGAGGACCGCAATTACACCAGTTACGGCTCAACCTTGACGCTGCAACAGCCGCTGCTCGACTACGAGGCTTATGCGGCGTATCGCAAAGGCGTGGCGCAATCGCTGTTCGCCGATGAAAACTTTCGCGGCAAGAGCCAGGAACTGCTGGTTCGCGTACTGGAGAATTACACCAAGGCGCTGTTCGCTCAGGACCAGATCGATATCGCCCGGGCCAAGAAAAAAGCCTTCGAACAGCAGTTTCAGCAAAACGAGCAGATGTTCCGCCAAGGGGAGGGCACGCGCACCGATATCCTCGAAGCCGAGTCACGTTACGAACTGGCGACCGCCGAGGAAATCGAGGCACGGGACGAACAGGATGCGGCCCTGCGTGAACTGGGCGCACTAATTGGCGTGCAGGCCATCGACATTGGCGACCTGACGCCGCTGGATCAGAATTTCCAGACCTTCACCCTGCAACCGGCCAATTACGACACCTGGCACGAGAGGGCGGTGGCCAACAACCCGAACCTGGCCTCCCAGCGCCAGGCGGTGGAAGTGGCGCGCTACGAGGTCGAACGCAACCGCGCCGGCCACCTGCCCAAAGTCAGTGCCTACGCCTCGGTGCGTCAGAACGAATCGGAAAGCGGCAATACCTACAACCAGCGCTACGACACCAACACCATCGGAATCGAAGTTAACGTGCCGCTGTATGCGGGCGGTGGGGTCTCGGCCTCGACCCGACAGGCCAGCCGCACCATGGAACAGGCCGAGTACGACCTGGACGGCAAGACCCGGGAAACCTTGATCCAGTTGCGCCGCCAGTTCAGCGCCTGCTTGTCGGGGGTCAATAAATTGCGGGCTTATCAGAAGGCATTGGTGTCGGCGGAAGCACTGGTGGTTTCGACCAAGCAAAGCATTTTGGGCGGCGAACGGGTCAACCTCGATGCGCTGAATGCCGAACAACAACTGTTCACCACCCGCCGGGATCTGGCCCAGGCGCGTTATGACTATTTGATGGCCTGGACCAAGTTGCACTACTACGCCGGCACCTTGAACGAGCAGGACCTGGCCAAGGTGGATGAGGCCTTCGGCCAGGGCCCGAACAAGGAAAATCGCACATCCCCGTAGGAGCTGCCGAAGGCTGCGATCTTTTGATCTTCCGGTGTCTTGCTGACACTAAAAGATCGCAGCCTGCGGCAGCTCCTACAAAAAACAAGAAAAAGCGAGAGTCATGAACATGGACGTACAGAACAAGCCGATGTCGGTCGGCACGCTATTGCTCTTGATTTCATCAGTACCAGGCTCAGCCCAGGCGCTTTACCTGGAAACCGGCACCCTCGGCGATCCCGCCAGTTGGCGCTCGGCAGAGTTCCAGCGCGATTGGGGCCTGGCGCGCATGCAGGCCGATCAAGCCTATGCCGCCGGCATCACCGGCAAGGGTGTGAAAATCGGCGCGCTGGATTCCGGTTTCGATTCCAGCCATCCCGAATTTGCCGCCGACCGTTATCACGCAGTGACCGCCAGTGGCAGCTATGTCGACGGCTCAGCATTCAACGTCAACGGCACGCTCAACACAAACAACGACTCCCACGGCACCCACGTCACCGGCACCATGGGCGCTTCGCGGGATGGCACTGGCATGCACGGCGTGGCGTACAACGCGCAAATCTATGTCGGCAACACCAACAAGAACGACAGTTTCCTGTTCGGTCCCAGCCCCGATCCGCGCTACTTCAAAGCAGTCTATGACGCCCTGGCGGACGCCGGTGTTCGCGCGATCAACAACAGCTGGGGCAGCCAGCCGCCGGACGTCAGCTACCGAACCCTCGACGATCTGCACGCCGCCTATGCCCAGCACTGGAACAAAGGCACCTGGCTCGATGCCGCCGCCGACGTTTCGCGGCGCGGCGTGATCAACGTGTTCAGCGCCGGCAACAGCGGCTACCCGAATGCCAGCGTGCGTTCGGCCTTGCCCTATTTTCAGCCGGATCTGGAAGGCCACTGGCTGGCAGTGTCGGGGCTGGATCAAAGCAATCAGCAAAAATACAACCAGTGCGGGATTGCCAAGTATTGGTGCATCACCACGCCGGGCGCAAAGATCGACAGCACCATTCCCGGCGGCGGTTACGCGATCAAGTCCGGCACTTCCATGGCCGCGCCGCATGCCACCGGGGCACTGGCGCTGGTGATGGAGCGCTATCCGTACATGAACAATCAGCAGGCGCTGGAGGTGCTGCTGACCACCGCGACCCAGCTCGACGGTTCGATCACCGAGGCACCGAGCGCGCGCATCGGTTGGGGTGTGGCCAACCTTGAGAGGGCGATGCGCGGGCCGGGGCAATTGCTCGGGTCGTTTGACGCCAATCTGGGGGCAGGGCAAAGCGATGTCTGGAGCAATGACATTTCAGACAAGGCGTTGATTCAGCGTCAGGCCGAAGACGCCGCCGAACGCAGCGCCTGGCAACAGACATTGAAGGACAAGGGCTGGGAGAACGTTGTCCCGGTCGGCGCCAGTCAGCAGGATCAAACCGATTACGCAGTGGGCACAGCGCGTGATTCCGCCGCCGCCAACCGAGTCTACGAAGGCAGCCTGATCAAGTCCGGTGCCGGGCGGTTGATGCTCACTGGCGACAACACTTATCGCGGCCCGACCACGGTCAACGGTGGTTTGCTGGCGGTGAACGGCTCGCTGACGTCGGCGGTCACCGTCAATGACAGTGGCACCCTCGGCGGGAACGGACGGATCGCTGCCTTGACTGCCAACGCCGGTGGCACCGTGGCGCCCGGTAATTCCATCGGTACGTTGCAGGTCAGCGGTGATGTGACGTTTGCGCCGGGTTCCACCTATGCCGTCGAACTCTCGCCGACTAGCAGCGACCAGATTATTGCCGGCGGTACGGCCACGATCAGCGGCGCCACCGTGAGCCTGTCCCTGGAAAACAGCCCGACCTTGCTCAGCACCCAACAAGTGCAAAGCCTGCTGGGCAATCAGTACAACATCCTGCAAGCGGCGGGGGGGATTCAAGGTCAGTTCGGCGCGGTGCTGCCCAACTACCTGTTCATCGGCGGCAGCCTTGATTACGCCGCGACCGGCATTCAGCTGAGCGTGGAGCGTAACGCCACGACCTTCGCCAGCGTCGGGCAAACGCCGAATCAGCGTTCCGTCGCCGCCGCAGTGGAAGGGCTTGGAGCGGGTAACACGGTCTACGAAAGCCTGCTGCTGTCGCCGACCGCCAGTTCGGCGCAACAAGCGTTCCAGCAATTGTCGGGGGAAATCTACCCGGCGCTGGGATCGGTATTGATTAACGACAGTCGCTATCTGCGCGATGCGCTCGGTGAGCGTCTCAATGAAGCCAACGGTTCCCGAAACAACGGCTGGATCAAGGCATTGGGCGCCTGGGGCAAGACCGATGACAGTCACGACACTGCCGGCTACACCACCTCGATTGGCGGTTTGCTGGCGGGTGTCGATGGCGCGGTGGATGACCAAACCCGTGTCGGCCTGGTCGCCGGTTATAGCGACAGTTCGGTCAGCATGGGCTCTGGAACTCACTCATCAGCGCAGGTCGACAGTTATCACTTGGGTGCCTATGCCGGCCACGAAATGGGGGCGTGGCGTCTGAGTGCCGGTGGTGCCTACAGCTGGCATCGGGCCGACGTCAAACGTGACCTGCAATACGCTGACGTCAGCGCCAAACAGAAAGCCAAGGTCGATGCCGGGACCACTCAGGTGTTCGGCGAAGCGGCCTATCGCCTGAACCTGCAAGCACTGGCTTTGGAACCGTTCGCCAATCTGGCTTACGTGCATCTCGATACCGAGGGCTTCACCGAAAAAGGTGACGCCGCCGCGCTCAAAAGCAGCGGCGACCGGCGTGACGCAGTACTCAGCACCTTGGGCGTACGCGCGCTGAAAACGCTGACGCTGTCCGGTCAGCAACAGCTGGACCTGAGCGGCAGCCTCGGCTGGCAACACAACCTGAGCAATACCGATTCCGAGCAACACCTGGCGTTTGCCAGCGGTGGCACTCCGTTCGTGGTGGAAAGCTCGCCGCTGGTTCGCGATGCGGCGTTGGTGGGCGCCCATGCCAGCCTGGCCTTGAGCCGGGATGTTCGGTTGAACCTTGATTACACCGGCCAACTGGCCAGCCGCGAGAAGAGCCACGGCGTCGGGCTGAGTCTCAATTGGCAGTTTTAATGCGGTCAAGGGCTGGAACACCGCAACCCCTGTAGGAGCGAGGCTTGCCCTAATGCCAGTCAGTTAAGGGTAAATCGGACCTGTAGGAGCCAGGCTTGCCGGCGAAGGCGTCCTTAAGAGCGCCTTCGCCGGCAAGCCTGGCTCCTACGAAAAGCGGTTCATTCGCTTAACTGACCGGCATTAAGGCTTGCCCGCGAAAGGGCCGTGACACGCAGCATTGATGTTGACTGACACACCGCCTTCGCGGGCAAGCCTCGCTCCTACAGGAATTGAGGCGCGCGCCCCCTGGCCACAAGGATTTTGGCAACACAACTAAGGACGGTAGTTCGATGAATAATAAGTACAACAATATTGCCTTGCTCTGCGCATTGGCCACACTGGGCACCGCACACGCGGACCCTTACGTGGAAAACGGCAGGGCAGGCGATTCCGATAGCTGGCGCAGCTCGGAGTTCAACGCCGACTGGGGCCTGGGGGCGATTAATGCTCAGGATGCCTACGCCGCCGGTTACACCGGCAAAGGGGTGAAACTGGGGATCTTCGATCAACCGGTTTACGCCTTGCACCCGGAGTTTTCCGGGGCCAATAAGGTGATCACGCTGGTCACCAGCGGCATCCGCGAATACACCGACCCGTACATTCCGGTCAAAGCCGGGGATACCTTTCTCTATGACGGTTCGCCCTCGGTGGGCTCCAACGGCAAACTCGGCGCCCACGGCACCCACGTTGGCGGGATTGCCGCGGGCAGTCGCGATGGCGGCCCGATGCACGGCGTCGCTTTTGGCGCGCAAATCATCAGCGCCGACAACGGCGACCCGGGCCCGGAAGACGGGATCATTCGTGGCAATGACGGCGCGGTGTACAAGGCCGGTTGGGATGCCCTGATCGCCAGCGGCGCGCGGATCATCAACAACAGCTGGGGCATCGGCATCACCGACCGCTTCGACCTAGGTGGTCGGGATCCGGCGTATCCGCACTTCACCGTGCAGGACGCACAACTGCAATTCAACGAAATCCAGACTTTGCTGGGGACCAAACCCGGCGGTGCCTACGACGGCGCCATCGCGGCGGCCCGCAGTGGCATCGTGACGATCTTCGCCGCTGGCAACGACTACAACCTCAACAACCCGGACGCCATCGCCGGCCTCGGTTACTTCGTCCCTGAGATCGCGCCGAACTGGATGACCGTCGCCGCGTTGCAGAGAAACCCGGACACCAGCAGCCCCGACCCTTACAACATCAGCACCTTCTCGTCGCGCTGCGGCTACACCGCGAGTTTCTGCGTGTCGGCGCCGGGCAGCCGGATCTACAGCTCGATCATCAGCGGCACCAATGCCGCTGACCTGACCACCGGCTACGCCAATTACAACGGCACCTCCATGGCGGCGCCACATGTTGCAGGCGCGGTGGCGGTGTTGATGGAACGCTTCCCGTACATGACCGGCGCGCAAGTCGCCAGTGTGCTGCGCACCACCGCCACCGACCTCGGTGCACCCGGCGTCGACTCGCTGTACGGCTGGGGCATGATCAACCTGCGCAAAGGCATCGATGGCCCGGCGATGTTCGTGACCGAGCAGGACATTCCCGAGGAATTCCGCATCGAAGGTGCCTACGGCTCCAGCCAGTTTGTCGCGGACTTGCCAGGTATCGGCGCGATCATCGATGCCGGCAAACCCACCGAGCGTGTGTGCAATGACGTGCACTGTGGACTCGACGTCTGGCGCAACGACATTTCCGGCCATGGTGGCCTGACCAAGCAGGGCATCGGCACACTGGTGCTGACCGGCGCCAACACCTACGCCGGCCCGACCCTGGTCAATCAGGGCCGATTGGCCATCAACGGTTCGCTGCTGTCGGCCGTCACCGTCAATGACAGCGGCATCCTCGGTGGTAACGGCAGCATCGCGGCGCTGACCGCGAAAAGTGGCGGTACCGTGGCGCCCGGCAACTCCATCGGCACCTTGCAGGTGGCGGGCGACGTGACTTTCGAGCCCGGCTCGACCTACGCCGTAGAGCTGTCGCCCACCAGCAGCGACCAGATCATCGCTAGCGGCAAGGCGGTCATCGAAGGCGCGACGGTCAGCCTGTCCCTGGAAAACAGCCCGACATTGCTGACCACCAGCGAAGCGAAATCCCTGCTCGGCAATCAGTACAACATTCTACAGGCGGCCGGCGGAATCGAAGGGCGCTTCGGTGCGGTGGTGCCGGACTACCTGTTCCTCGGCGGCACTCTCGACTACTCGGCTAGCGGCATTCAATTGGCTGTGGAGCGCAACGCGACATCCTTCACCAGCGCCGGGCGGACTCCGAACCAACGCGCCGTGGCCGCTGCCGCCGAGCAATTGGGCGCCGGCAATCCGCTCTACGAAACCCTGCTGCTGTCGCCGACCGCTGCTGTCGCGCAACAAGCGTTCCAGCAACTCTCTGGTGAAATTCATCCGGCAATCGGCACGCTGCTGATCAATGACAGCCGTTACCTGCGTGATGCAGTCGGCGAGCGTCTGCGCGAGCACGATCTGTTCGACGCCGCGGCACCCACCGATGATCGCAGTAACGCTTGGCTCAAAGTGCTCGGCGCTTGGGGCAAGAGCGATGGCGGGCATGACAACGCCAGTTCCAACAGCTCCATCGGCGGGCTGCTGGCCGGTGTCGATGGCTTGATCACTGAAGATACGCGACTGGGTTTCGTCACCGGTTATAGCGACAGTTCGTTGAGCATGGGCGATGGCACACATTCGTCAGCCTCGGTCGACAGCTACCACTTGGGTGCCTATCTGGGCCATGAAATCGACGCGCTGCGCCTGAGCGTCGGTGGCGCTTACAGCTGGCATCGCATCGACGTCAAACGTGACCTGCAATTTAACGGCGTCAGCGGCAAGCAGAAATCCAAACGCGATGCGACCTCCGCGCAGCTGTTCACCGAAGCGGCGTATCGCCTGGACCTGCAACCGGTTGCTCTGGAGCCATTCGTTAACTTGGCTTACGTGCACTTGAACACTGAAAGCTTCAGCGAAAAAGGTGATGCCGCAGCGCTCAAGGGCGGTGAAAACAACCGCGACGTGGTGCTTTCGACTCTTGGCCTGCGGGCGAGCAAAGCCATTGCGTTGTCCGACCAGCAACAGCTGGAACTGTCCGGCACGCTCGGCTGGCAGCACAACCTGAGCAACACCCGTTCCGAAGACCACCTGGCCTTCGTCAACGGCGACACCGCGTTCAGCGTGCAAAGCGTGTCCATGGACCGCGATGCCGCGGTGGTCGGTGCCCGTGCCGGATTGGCGCTGGGCCGCGATACCCGTTTGAACCTGGATTACAACGGGCTGCTCGGCTCTCGGGAAAAAGACCACGGTGTGGGCCTGACCCTGGACTGGCAGTTCTGATTTGACGCTAAGGAAGCAAGAAGATGGGACTGTTTGATTACAAAAATGCCGGCAGTGAGGCCGGCAAAGCGTTGTATTCCGACGCGATCGCGCTGACGCTCTACGCGTACACGCCCACCGGCCAGCCACTGCCGGCGACCGCGTGGGCGCCGATTGGCGCGGCAGCGTTGGGCTATCAGGGCAACGTCGGCGCTCAAGGCACCTTCTATGGCGAGAAGGAAGGTTTCACCAGTGCTGAAGCCGAAGTGCTCGGCAAATACGATGGGGCAGGGAAGCTGATCGGCATCGGTATCGCCTTCCGTGGCACCGGTGGCCTGGGGTACAGCGACACCTTCGGCGACATGAAAAATAACCTGTTGGCCGCGGTCGGTCCGGTGGATTACGCGACGAACTACGCGAAAAACGCCTTCGACACTTTGCTCAAGGACGTCGCCGCGTTTGCCATCGCCCACGGTTTGAGTGCCAAGGACCTACTGGTCAGCGGGCACAGCCTCGGCGGGTTAGGCGTTAACAGCCTGGCGGAACTGAGCGGCAATAATTGGGGCGGTTTCTTCAAGGACGCCAACTACATTGCGTTCGCCTCGCCGACCCAAAGCGCCACCGGCAACAACGTGCTGAACATCGGCTACGAGAATGACCCGGTGTTTCGAGTGCTCGACGGCACCACCTTCAGCAGTGGCTCGCTGGGCAAGCACGATGGTCATCAGGATTCGGCGACCAACAACATCGTCAACTTCAATGACCAATACGCCTCCACCGCGCAGAACCTGGTGCCGTTCAGCATCCTCAACCCGCTGAACTGGTCGGCCCATGGTTCGTTGGGCTATGCCGACGGCTTGAACCGGGTGATCGACTCGCGCTTCTACGACCTTACCGACAAGGACTCGACGCTGATCGTGTCCAACCTGTCGGAATCGTCTCGAGGCAGCACCTGGGTCGAGGACTTGGGCCGTAGCGGTGAACCCCACACCGGCAGCACGTTCATCATCGGCACCGACAGCAATGACTTGCTCAAGGGCGGCGCGGGCAATGACTTCATCGAAGGCCGTGACGGTAACGACCGGTTCCGCGATGACGGTGGCTACAACCTGCTGCTGGGGGGCAAGGGCAGCAATACCTTCGAACTGCAGAAGCCGTTGCAGAACTTCAGCTTTGCCAATGACGGCGATGGCACGCTGTATGTGCGCGACGCCTACGGCGGCATTAGCATGACCCGCGACATCGGCGCGCTGGTGAGCAAGGAGTCGGGTTCGTGGTGGGGGAGCAAGGACATCACCTACAACGTCACCGCCAATGGCCTGCTCCATGGCAGCGAACTGACGCACTACAACCATTCGATCAACGGCGATGCCTACGGCAACACGCTGGTGGCCAGCGTCGACGGTGACTGGCTGTTCGGCAACGCCGGCGACGATCTGCTGCGCAGCGACAAAAGCGACGTGACCTTCGTCGGTGGCGCAGGCAATGACGTGATGCATGCCTCGGGGGGCGGCAACACCTTCCTGTTCAGCGGCGCCTTCGGTTTCGACGCGATCAATGGCTACCAAGGCAGCGACAAACTGGTGTTCATGGGCGTCCAGGGCGCGGGGCAGGGGTATGACTTCACTCAGCACGCATCACAGGCCGGCAACGACACTGTGCTCAAGATTGGCGATTACGCCGTAACGCTGGTGGGCGTAGGTCTGGATAATCTCTCCGCTTCGGGAATTACGTTTGCGTAAAGGCTGCATGCACTGAATGCTCCGGGGCGCCTCGTCAGTGAGGCGTCCTGGTTGTGAGCTATCTCTGACAATTCCAACAAAGAGAGAGGCAATACCAATGGGTGTGTATGACTACAAGAACTTCGATACAGCAGACTCCAAGGCGTTGTTCAGCGACGCCATGGCGATCACGCTGTATTCCTATCACAACCTCGACAACGGTTTCGCCACCGGTTACCAGCAGAACGGCTTCGGCCTGGGCTTGCCGGCAACCCTGGTCACCGCGCTGATCGGCGGCACCGATTCCCAGGGCGTCATCCCCGGCATCCCGTGGAACCCCGACTCGGAGAAAGCCGCACTTGAAGCGGTGCAAAAGGCCGGCTGGACGCCGATCACCGCCGCGCAACTGGGCTATGACGGCAAGACCGACGCTCGCGGAACCTTCTTCGGCGAGAAGGCCGGTTACACCAGCGCCCAAGTGGAGATCCTCGGCAAGTACGACGCCCAGGGGCATCTCACCGAAATCGGCATCGCCTTTCGCGGCACCAGCGGCCCGCGAGAAATCCAGATCGGCGACTCCATCGGCGACGTGATCAACGATCTGATGGCCGCGCTAGGGCCCAAGGATTACGCAAAAAACTACGCGGGCGAAGCCTTCGGCAATTTGCTCGCTGACGTTGCAGCATTTGCCCAGGCCAATGGCTTATCGGGCAAGGACGTGCTGGTCAGCGGCCACAGCCTCGGCGGATTGGCGGTCAATAGCCTGGCGGACTTGAGCAGCGATAAGTGGTCCGGGTTTTACCAGGATTCCAACTACATCGCCTACGCCTCGCCGACCCAAAGCAGCACCGACAAAGTGCTGAACATCGGTTATGAAAACGATCCGGTATTCCGTGCCCTCGATGGCTCGTCGTTCAACCTGTCCTCGGTAGGCGTGCACGATGCCGCCAAGGATTCGACGACCGATAACATCGTCAGCTTCAACGACCACTACGCCTCGACGGCGTGGAATGTGCTGCCGTTCTCGATCCTCAACATTCCCACCTGGATTTCGCACCTGCCAACCGCTTACGGCGACGGCATGAACCGGGTGATGGAGTCGACGTTCTACGACCTGACCAGCAAAGACTCGACCATCATCGTCGCCAACCTCTCGGACCCGGCGCGCAGCAACACCTGGGTCCAGGACTTGAACCGCAACGCCGAAACCCACAAGGGCAGCACCTTCATCATCGGCAGCGACGGCAATGACCTGATCCAGGGCGGCAAGGGCAACGACTACCTGGAAGGCCGCGACGGTAACGACACCTTCCGCGATGGCGGTGGCTACAACATTCTGTTGGGCGGCAAGGGCAGCAACGTTTTGGACCTGCAGCAGTCGGTGAAGAACTTCGTCTTCGCCAATGACGGTGCCGGCAACCTGTACGTGCGCGACGCCAATGGCGGCATCAGCATCACCCGTGACATCGGCAGCATCGTCACCAAGGAGCCGGGTTTTCTCTGGGGCGTGTTCAAGGATGACGTGACCCACAGCGTCACCGCCAATGGCCTTGCGTCCGGCGGCAACCTGACCCAGTACGCCTCAAGCGTGAAGGGCACGATCGGTGCCGACACCCTCAACGCGCACGCAACGGGTGACTGGATGTTTGGCTTCGATGGCAACGACCATTTGCTCGGCAGCACCGGCAACGACGTGTTTGTCGGCGGGGCGGGCAACGACCTGATGGAGTCGGGCGGCGGAGTCGATACGTTCCTGTTCAGCGGCGCGTTTGGCCAGGACCGGGTGGTGGGTTATCAAGCCAACGACAAACTGGTGTTCCTCGGGGTTCAGGGCGTTTCGCCGAACGATGATTATCGGGCCCATGCCACGGCGGTGGGGCAGGATACGCTGCTGACGTTCGGCAGTGATTCGGTGACCCTGGTGGGTGTCGGGCTGGACAGTTTGTCCGGTAGCGGGATTGTGATCGCCTGAGTTTAGCGGGGCACCTGTCAGGGCCCTATCGCGGGCAAGCCCGCTCCCACAGTGGTTGGTGATGTTCACAAAATCTGTGTCCGCATCAAATCCCTGTGGGAGCGGGCTTGCCCGCGATGAACGATAACGCGGTAAACCTGCCTGTCTACGTGACCCGTCGGTCACCCTCGAACTCCAATACCTGCACCAACAGGAACTGGCACTAAACCATCAGCCCATTCGCGCGTTATACTATAACGCAGGTGCTGCATGCCGCCATTGAGTACAGGAGATTTTGCAACGTGAGTAACAGCAAGAGGTTCACCTTCGGTTTGGCGCTGGCCTTGTTATCGGCAACCGCCGCCGCAGAACTGCCTCAAAGCTCGATTCTGACCCGTTACGGGGTCACCTCCGATCAACTGCCGAAACCGGCGGCGATCGAAACCACCAAACCCGCCAAGCCCATCGAAGAAAAAAGCCGCTTTCAGGTCCAGCCGGAACAGCCTTGGGTGACAGTGCGCCTGGGCGACGGCAAACAACCGGAGAAGACCGGCAATATCAGCATTGATCGTTCAATGCAGCAGGAACGGGAGCGTTGCCAGCGGATGCAGGAACGACTGATCGGGCGCGCAGGGCCGTCCTTCTCCTGCGATAACAGCATTCCAGGGACTCACTGAGCAATGACCGAAACGGGCGTTGCCAGGCTAAAGAAACAGAGCCGAGCCCACTGACCACCACATGAGTGACTGATATGACCCTATCCACAAGCGTGGCCGGGCAGGCGGGAAGTGTTTCTTCTGCGCTTGCCTCCAGCGCTGCAAAAACCACCAGCCGGATGCTCGCCATCGATGCCCTGCGCGGCTTCGTCATGCTCTGTATGCTGGTCGACCATGTGCGGGAAACCTTTTTGCTGCACCGTCAGGTGACCGACCCGATCGACGCCTTGAGCGTTACCCCGGACCTGTTCTTCACCCGACTGCTGAGCACAATCTGCGCCCCGGTGTTCATCTTCCTCACCGGTTTGTCGGCCTGGCTCTACAGCCAGAAACACACGGCCAACGAGACGTCGGTGTTCCTGCTCAAGCGCGGGCTGTTCCTGGTGTTTCTGGAGCTTACGTTCGTGTGCTTCGCCTGGAACGCCGAGTTCCCGCCCAAGACGTTGTGGTTGCAAGTGATCTGGTGCATCGGCATTTGCATGATCGCGCTCGCCGGGTTGCTGCACTTCAAGCGCGGTTGGTTGATCGTGCTCGGGGTAGCGATTGTCGCCGGGCACAACCTGCTCGACGGCGTGACCGTAGGGCCGGAGTCGCCGTTCTACGTGCCGTGGTCGATCCTGCATCAGCGGGTGTTCATCGACATCACCGAGTTCACTCGGGCTCGCACGACCTATCCGGTGTTGCCGTGGATCGGGGTGATTCTGTTGGGCTGGGCCATCGGGCCATGGTTCGGTAAGGACATGGAACCGGCCGAGCGGATTTCGCGGTTACTGAAAGTCGGCGTCGGCCTGCTGGTGGCCTTCGTGTTCATCCGCTACTTGAATGTTTATGGCGAGAAGCCTTGGGTGCAAACCGGTGAGTCGTTGCGCACTTTCATGAGTTTCCTGAGCGCGAAGAAGTACCCGCCATCGCTGATGTTCCTGATGCCGACGCTTGGCCTGGGGTTGATTCTTTTGGCGTTGTTCGAGAAAGCCCAGGATCGCTGGTCCACCGCGACCTTGGCGATCTACGGCGGTGCGCCGATGTTTTTCTATTTGCTGCACCTGTACGTGCTCAAGGCGATGTACCTGGTGGCCGTCGCGATTTGGGGCACCAATCAGGGCACTTATTATGGCTTCGATAACCTGCCCATGGTCTGGCTGTGGAGCGTGATCCTCGGGGTGTTGCTGTTCTTCCCGACGCGCTGGTTCGCCAATCTCAAGCAGCGCCGTCGCGACATCGCGAT
Source organism: Pseudomonas sp. JV414 (assembly GCF_032424305.1). NCBI lineage: Bacteria > Pseudomonadati > Pseudomonadota > Gammaproteobacteria > Pseudomonadales > Pseudomonadaceae > Pseudomonas > Pseudomonas sp. JV414. The sequence continues at coordinate 158,797 of NZ_VYKC01000001.1, forward strand.
TCTCAAATATCTCTGATTCCTATTTGCTGTTCGAACCCAATGTGGGAGCGGGCTTGCTCGCGAAAGCGGTGTGTCAGGCAACATCAATATTGACTGTGCCGCCGTCTTCGCGAGCAAGCCCGCTCCCACACGTTCTGCGTTTTAACTTACCGGCTTGCGGGCAACCCGTTCAGGGCTCAGTCTTCCTTGCGAACCGTGGCCACTTCATCGGCCCGGACTTTAACCTTCGCCCCGGAAATATCTTCAAATTCGTAGAATCCATCCTCGGTCTTGGTGTTCGGCATGTCCTTGGTCAAATACTGAGTGCCGTTCTGCAGGGTCACGACCGTTGGCGTCGAGCAACCGGCCAGGGCCAGAAAGGCCGCTACTGCCAGGGGTAAACCCAGAGTCTTGATATTCATACACACCTCTCCATCACTCAAAAAAAACAGCACGAACGCCTCGCTCGAGATCGATCGTCACTGTGCCTCTAACGCGGTTGGTGCGATGGAATGGCAGAAAGTTCGATGGTCACCCGAAAATTGCCGAATAGCGTCGCCACTGATCCTTTTCCATTTGCACCGGGTGGGGCATAGCTGGTATCTGTACGCATAACCAGTACTCGCTTGCCATGGCCCTTTTGCCCGTGATTGTAAATCCTCTCGACGACCCGTTCTATTACTTGAACAACTTCATGCAAGTGCTTGATTGGCTTGAGCATCGTTATGCCGATGTACTCAGCATCGAAGAACAGGATTTCATCCGCGACTTCAATCGACTGCCCCGCGAGTCTCAGGCCTTGCTGGTCAGACTGGTGATGCGCAAGGGCGTGCATTTCAGGGCTGGCAAACTGAGTTACGTCGAGATCGGCGACATCGACAGTGCTGCGGCGCCGCTGTTGGCATCGGGCTGGGTCGATGAGCAGTCGTCATTGCACATCGAGGACTTGTTCGAGGTGCTGCTCAAGGCCGAGATTCTCCAGTGCTTTGGCAGCGCCATCGATCAGCCCAAAGGTAAAAAGACCGATTGGTTGCCGGCCCTGAGCGAGCAGTTTCCCGAAGCGCAAAGTTTTGCCCAATGGTGTCCGGCACTGAATGACCGGTTGTTCAGTCTGACCGTCATGGGCCTGTGCGACCGGCTGCGACTGATGTTCTTCGGCAACCTTTACCAGGACTGGTCGGAGTTCGTGCTGGCCGACCTGGGCATCTTTACCTATGAAAAAGTCGAGTTCTGCGCCGAGTCCCGAGGGTTGCGCAGTCGCGAGGATGTCGATGCCTGCCTGTTCCTGCACAGCTGTCAGCAGCGTTTCGAGGCCGGTGAAGAGGTGGCGGCGATTGTCGAGCAGATCAACGGGCTGCAGCTCGGCAATCCCTGGCTGCAAAAACGTCGGGGTAAACTGCTGTTCCAGATCGGTCAGCACTGCGAGCGCGTCGCGGATTTTTCCACCGCCCTGAGCCTCTACCGCGAATGCGCCTACCCCGGCGCGCGTCTGCGGTTGATTCGGGTGTTGGAACGTTGTGCTGAATATCAACTGGCGATGGACCTGGCCACTCACGCCGAGCAAGCCCCTGAAAGCGCCGCCGAGCATCAGCATCTATCGCGTGTGCTGCCCAGGCTGCGGCGCAAACTGGGCGGGCCGCCGATCAAGCGACCAGCCCCTCGGGCCATGCAGCGTCTGGACCTGCAACTGCCCCGGCACGATCCGGCGTTGTCGGTGGAGTCTTATGTTCAGGCGCACCTGGCAGACGATTCAGCGCCGGTGCATTACGTCGAGAACAGCCTGATCAACTCACTGTTCGGGCTGTTGTGCTGGCCGGCGATCTTCGCGCCGTTGCCGGGGGCGTTTTTTCACCCGTTCCAGCGCGGGCCGGTGGACCTGCTCAACGAGGACTTTCATGCACGGCGCGCGGAGCTGTTTCAGACCTGCCTCGCCGAACTCGATGACGGGCGTTATTTGCAAACGGTTCGCGAGCGTTACAGCGCCAAGTGGGGCGTGCAGTCACCGTTCGTATTCTGGGGCGCGCTGAGCGAGGAACTGCTGGAGCAGGCGCTCGATTGTCTGCCCGCCGAACACCTCAAGCACTGGTTCAATCGATTGTTGCTCGACATCAAGGCCAACCGCGCCGGCATGCCGGACCTGATTCAGTTTTGGCCGCAAGACAAAACCTACCGGATGATCGAAGTCAAAGGCCCCGGCGATCGGTTGCAAGACAATCAATTACGCTGGCTGGAGTTCTGTCACGAGCACCAGATGCCGATCGCCGTGTGCTACGTGCAATGGGCGGAGCAGGGCGCGTGAGCTACAGCATTGCGGTGCGGGCGCTGTGTGAATTCACCGCCAAGGTCGGCGACCTCGACCTGCGCTTCACCCCGTCACCGACGGCGCTGGAAGGCATCGTAGGGCATCGCACCGTGGCGTCACGGCGCAGCGAGGGTTATCAGAGCGAGGTCGCGCTTGAGGGCCAGTATCGAACTTTGACCGTGAAAGGCCGGGCGGACGGCTACGATCCGGCGCAAAGCTGCCTCGAAGAAGTCAAAACCTACCGTGGCGACCTGAGCAAGCAACCGGCCAACCACCGGCAGCTGCATTGGGCGCAGGCGAAGATCTACGGTGGGTTGATGTGCCAGAAGCTGCAGTTGGAGCAGATTAATCTGGCGCTGGTGTACTTCGACATCGTCAGCGAAAAGGAAACCTGCCTGGTCGAGGCCTTCAGCGCCGCCGAATTGCAGCTGTTCTTCGAACACCACTGCGGGTTGTTCCTGCATTGGGCCGAGCAGGAAATGACCCATCGCGAAGGGCGCAATCTGGCGGCACAACGGTTGGCATTTCCCCATGCCGATTTTCGTCCCGGGCAACGGCATCTGGCTGAGTCGGTGTTCAAGGCTGTCAGCACCGGTCGGTGCCTGATGGCCCAGGCACCGACCGGTATTGGCAAGACCGTTGGCACGCTGTTCCCGATGCTCAAGGCGCTGGCGCCGCAACAACTGGACAAGGTGTTTTTCCTCACGGCGAAAACCCCGGGGCGCAAATTGGCGCTGGACGCCGCTCAGGTCATCCTCGACAGCGCCGACGCTCCACCGTTGCGAGTCCTCGAGATGATCGCCCGGGACAAGGCTTGCGAGCACCCGGACAAAGCCTGCCACGGCGAGTCGTGCCCGTTGGCCCAGGGTTTTTATGATCGTCTGCCGGCCGCGCGTCAGGCCGCCAGCCAACTGAGCCTGCTGAACCAGAGCGCCTTGCGCGAGGTCGCCCTGCAGCATGAGGTTTGCCCCTACTACCTGAGCCAGGAAATGGCCCGCTGGGCGGACGTGGTGGTCGCCGACTACAACTACTATTTCGACTTCAGTGCGTTGCTGTTTGGGTTGGCCCAGGCCAATAACTGGAAAGTCGCGGTGCTGGTGGACGAAGCCCACAATCTGGTGGAGCGCGGCCGGCAGATGTACAGCGCCAACCTTGACCAGGCGACGTTGAACAGCGTGCGAAAAACCGCGCCTGAGCCACTGAAGAGATCCTTGCAGCGGGTCAATCGCGAATGGAATGCCCTGCATGATCAGCAACTGAGCCCCTATCAGGCCTACGACAAAGCCCCGGAAAAACTGCTTCAGGCGCTGTCCTTATGCTGCGCAAGCATCGGCGACTACCTGAACGATCACCCTCAGGGCCTGGACAGCGGCTTGCAGGGTTTTTACTTCGACATGCTGCAATTCGGCCGCGTGGCTGAACTGTTCGATGAGCATTTCCTGTTCGACATCAGCAAACGCGACCTCGAGCGCAAGCGCAACCTGTCGCAGCTATGCCTGCGCAACGTGGTGCCCGCCGCTTTCATTCACCCGCGCCTGACTGCTGCGCGTAGCACTGTGCTGTTTTCCGCCACCCTGAGCCCTCGGCATTACTACGCCGATTTACTGGGAACACCGACGAATACGGTCTGGATTGATGTGGAGTCGCCGTTCAGCGCCGAACAGCTGCAAGTGCACATCGTCAGCCAGATTTCGACCCGTTATGTCCACCGTCAGGCATCCCTTGAACCCATTGTCGAGCTGATCGCCAAACAGTTCACCCAACGCCCCGGCAACTACCTGGCGTTTTTCAGCAGCTTCGATTATTTGCAGCAAGTGGCACAGTTGCTGGCCGAGCGGCATCCGCACATCACGCTATGGTCGCAGTCCCGGGGAATGGGAGAAGGGCCGCGTCAGGCGTTTCTCGATCAATTCACCGTCCATAGTCAGGGCGTAGGGTTTGCGGTGCTGGGTGGCGCATTCGGCGAAGGCATTGATCTGCCCGGCGCGCGGTTGATTGGTGCATTTATTGCCACCTTGGGGCTGGCGCAACTGAATCCGGTCAACGAACAGATGAAACAGCGCATGGCGGCGATTTTCGGTGCCGGGTATGACTACACCTACCTGTTTCCTGGCGTGCAGAAAGTGGTGCAAGCGGCAGGGCGGGTGATCCGCACTCAGCAGGATCAAGGGGTGGTGATGCTGATCGATGACCGGTTTGGCGAGAGCAAGGTCAAGCAATTGCTGCCGCGCTGGTGGTCGATGAAACCGGCGCTTTTTTAGCCTGCTGTGTAGCGCCCCCAAAGATCGCGTTTTTTTGAATTTCCAAACCTGCGGTTTGTCGCATACTCCAGAAGAACAACAACAAGGACAGGGATCCATGAGCGATGACCGGACCAGGATCAATAGCATCGAGGAGATGCGCTTTCGTCTGCTGATCGATGCTGTGATCGACTACGCGATCTACATGATTGACCCCGATGGCATCATCACCAGTTGGAACGCTGGCGCCAAGCGTTTCAAAGGGTATGAGGAAGCGGAAATTCTCGGTCAGCATTTCTCGCGTTTTTATACCGAAGAGGACCGCAAGGCCGGTTTGCCTCAACGCGCCCTTGATACCGCCATTCGCGAAGGACGTTTCGAGGGCGAAGGCTGGCGGGTTCGCAAGGACGGCACGCATTTCTGGTCCCACGTCATCATCGATCCCATTCTCGATCCGTCGGGCAGATTGCTGGGTTTTGCCAAGATCACCCGGGATCTGACCGACCGCAAAATGGCCGAAGAGACCCTCAAACAAAGCGAGCAGCAGTTCCGGCTGCTGGTGCAAAGCGTCACCGACTACGCCATCTACATGCTCGCCCCGGATGGACGTGTGACCAACTGGAACCTGGGGGCCCAGCGAATCAAGGGTTACCGGCCTGAAGAAATCATCGGCCAACACTTCTCGCTGTTTTACACCCCTGAAGACCGCGAAGCCGGTGAACCGCAGCGGGCGCTGGACATTGCGATTCGCGAGGGGCGATTCGAAAACAAGGCCTGGCGCGTGCGCAAGGATGGCACGCGGTTTCTGGCACATGTCGTGGTCGACCCGATCAGGGGCGACACCGGCACGTTGCTGGGATTTGCCAAGATCACTCGGGATATTACCGAAGCGACACAAGCCCAACAGGTACTTGAGAAAACCCGCGAAGCATTGTTTCAGGCGCAGAAAATGCAGGCCATCGGCCAGCTCAGCGGGGGGATTGCCCACGACTTCAATAATCTGCTGACCGTTATTCTCGGCAATCTGGAAATCGTTCGTAAACGTGCGGTAGACGACCCGAGAATTACCCGTTTGCTCGACAACGCTACTCAAGGCGCCTTGCGTGGCGTTTCCCTGACCCAGCGTATGCTGGCGTTTGCCAGGCGTCAGGAACTCAAGACCGAATCGGTCGAGATACCGACGCTGATACAGGGGATTACCGGGCTGTTGCGCAGCTCTCTGGGGCCTGCGGTAATCATAGAAACCCGCTTTTCGCCTGAACTTGAACCGGCCATGGCCGACGTCAATCAGCTCGAACTGGCGGTGTTGAACCTGGCGACCAATGCCCGCGATGCCATGCCCGACGGTGGAAAACTTGTCATCAGCGCCCAAACCGAAGAAATCCACGATCAGCCGCAATTGTCCCTGGCGCCAGGCCGCTATGTCTGCCTGAGTGTCACGGATACGGGGGAGGGCATGGATGACGCTACGTTGGGGTCAGCAATGGACCCTTTCTTCACCACAAAAGGTGTCGGCAAAGGCACTGGCCTGGGGTTGTCGATGGTTCACGGGTTTACTGAACAACTGGGTGGGCGCTTCATCTTGAAAAGCCAGAAAGACGTCGGCACCACTGCCGAACTCTGGTTACCCGTTGCGCTAGCCAACTCGACCACTGAACCCGCTACCGAGGAGACAGCCATGTCGCGGGTGCCTCGTCTGTGTGTGTTGGTTGTGGACGACGACAGTCTGGTGTTGACCAGTACCAGCCTGTTGCTTGAGGACCTGGGTCATCGGGTGATCAGTGCAGCGTCGGGTGCACAGGCACTGGGGCTGTTCGACTGCGAGCACGACTTTGATCTGGTCATTACGGACATGGTCATGCCCAAGATGAGTGGCGAGCAACTGGCACAGGCTATTCGGGTGATAAGGCCACATCTGCCGATCATCCTCGCCACCGGTTACGCCGAGCGCCTGGAAGGCTTCGCGGCCAGACTTCCGCGCCTGTCCAAGCCTTTTACCCAACTTAATCTGGTGGAAGTTATTGCGCTGGCGATGAAGTGAGTCAGGTAGCGAAAATCCTGTAGGAGCGAGGCTTGCCCGCGAAGAACGATGACGCGTAATACCTGAAAAACCGCGGTGCATTCTTCGCGGGCAAGCCTCGCTCCTACAGGGTATGCGTCTTAACTCACCGCTATCAAGCAGCGAGATTGGGCGCGCCCAGCTCTTTTTTGTAGCGGGCTTTCAGGCTTTCCATCTCCGCACCCAATTCGTCGAGTGTCGTTTTGCCCAGTAGCTTTTTGGCCTGAGGAAACATTTCCTTTTCCTCTTCTTCAATGTGATGTTCCAGCAACTCCTTGACCACTTTCACTCGACCGGCAAATTCGAGGGTGGAAGGATCAGTGGTTTTCAGGTCTGGAAGCACCAGCGTATCGACGGTGCGATGTTCTTCCTTGGCTTCGTAATACATCACGTCCTGTTCCTTGCCCCCGGCTTTTTTATACGCCGGATACAAGACTTCCTCTTCCAGACGGGTATGGATCTTGATTTCCATGTCCAGTTTGGCCAGCAACTCAGTGCGCTTTTTAACCCCACGCTCGGTGGACTCGCTCAACTGGGCCAGGATGCCTTTTACGCGTTCATGGTCGGCTTTCAACAGGTCAATGGCGTTCATGGTCAAACCTCTTGTTTAGTCACGGGTCAGGCGCAAACGGTCTTCCTGCCGTTGTCGCTCACACTGCTGGAGCATTTCCCGTGCCTGTTTCAAAAATCCATAAAAAGCCAGTAAAAACAGATGGTTGTAATTGATTTGAGATGGCGTTTGTCGTGCAACCTGCATGAATATCCATTGCTGTTCAGTGCAGGTTGACCGAAGGAATGGTTTCGCCAAGGAAACCGTCAGACGTCCTTCTGATTGCGCCGCTCATAACGGGCCAGCATCGGTTGAGTACTGATGCCATGGGCCAGAATACTGAGCGCCACCACCGACAATGTCAGGTCGGTGCACAGCGTCGCCGCCGCCGGACCGAGGTCATGGTTCAAGGCGTAGAACAGGTAATAAAAGCTCCCGATCCCGCGAATCCCGAACCAGCCGATCAACAGCCGCTGGCGACCGTCCAGCAAGCGCCCCCACGGCATGAGCCATACACACAAGGGGCGAATGGCACAGAACAACACCAGTGCAACCACCAACGCTCGCCAATCCCAATGGCCCACCAGCACCACGCCCAGCAGGGTGACCAGAAACACTTCCATGGCGCGTTCCACCAGACTGCCGAATGCCAGCATGTCGCCCATCATGATGCCCGCCGCGACTTGGGTTTCTGCCAAGTTCGTCACGTCGCCGTGGACGGCAGCCGCAGGTTCGACGTTCTGGTGGCCGACCACCGGTTGCACCAGATGCTCGGCGGGGATCCGCGCGTCGCCGGTGGATTTGACTTCGGCCTGCCGCAACCCGAGGCCGGCGGCGAATACCGACAAAAAGCCGTAGGCATGTATCTCCTCGGCCGCGACATAAGCGAGGGCGATCAGGGCCAGGGTCAGATAATCGTTGGGAGAAATTGTGCTGTCGGCATTGCGGATGCGCATCGACAAGGTCAAGCGACCGATGCCATGGCCCATCCAGTAACCGATGAACAAACCGGCAGGCACGGCCCACAGCACACTTTTCAATGCCCACTCACCGAGCCAGGCGTCGCTATTGCCGCTCTGTTGCACAAACAACAAACCGAGGATCACGAAGGGGAAGGCGATGCCGTCGTTGAGCCCCGCCTCACCGGTGAGCCCGAAACGCACAGAATCGTAATCCCTGGCGTCGTTGACCTGTACCAGCGAGGCCAGTACCGGATCGGTGGGGGCCAGAATCGCCCCGATCAGCAGCGACGGCCCCCAGGCCAGGGCAAAACCGTAATGCAGTAGCAGGCAGACGCCAATGATGGTCAAGATCATCACCGGTCCTGCCAGGCCGAACGCCACCCGCCATCGAAGATCCTTCAGCGGCAGGCGCAATTTGAGTCCGCAGACAAACAGCGAAAAGAGCACCGCGACTTCCGTCAGGTGCTCCATCCAGATCGCCGCGTCCTTGATGTCCAGCTTCAGCAAGCCCAGGACCGCCGGACCGATCGCCACGCCCAGTGCCAGGCACACCGCCGAGGTGGTCACCGGCATCCAGCGCAGATAGGACGAGGTCAGTGCCAGGGTCAGCAGCACCGCCCCCAACACCGCCACCCATACAATGAAGCTCATGCCCGGTTCTCGGAGGTGTGCCGTAGACCGTCGAAGGATCGCGGGCTCAGGACAGTCAAACGCCGGTCACGCGTAAGTACTCAGGTCTCAGATAGTTGGACCAGAGCAAAATCATTTCCACCAGGATGGTCACCAGCACCAACAATCCGACACCCCATAGGCTCGCCGCATTCAGCAGGCCTTGCTCCCTGCGTTCGTGCATGAAAATCGGCAAGCCGACGAACAGCAGGAACGTCGAATAGATAGAGGCGGCCCCCAGCACCGTGATCGCCAGCCAGCGGCTGGGGTACAGCCCGGCGATACCCGCGAGAAAAAACGGGGTCACGGTATAGGCGGCAAAACCGATGCACTGATTGACGTTGGGGCGTGAGTCGAATGTTCGCGACATCCAGCGGATGAACAGCCCCATCAGCACCACGCCGACAATGATGCTCAGGTACAGCAGCCCGCAGAGTTGCAGGGCGCTGGTGGTGGTGAGCCTGACCGTTTCGTTCTCGACCAGGCTCCAGCCGACGTAGGTGGTCCCGATGAACAGACATACGGCGGGAATCAAGGCGAGCAATAGCAAATGAGCGAGGTAATGGCGCGGATGCGCTTCCTCTTCCTTGCGAATATCTGTCCAGACGAAATTGGGCTGAGTGAACAGCCTGACGAAAGGTGCGGACATGACGACCTCCAGATAGCAAGCGGCCCGGCATAGGGGCCCCTAAAAGTATTGAGGTGCATCCATCGCCGGGGGTTCATTTTTTATCGGGGGCATGGGCGGTCTGCCCGAGGGAATGTTTGCCAGCGTCGAAGGTCAACCGAGCAGTTCCTCTTGCCTGGATGCCTTGTCATGAACGTCAGCCAAACCGTCGTCGAATATTTGCGCCAACACGACCTGCGACTGACGACTGCCGAGTCCTGTACCGCCGGAAAGATCGTGACCTTGCTGGCCGAAGTGCCGGGCAGCGGGGACCTGATCGAGAGCGGTTACGTGGTCTATTCTTCCGAAGCAAAGCAACGATTACTTAACGTCAGCCCCCATACGATCGAAACCTTCAACCTGACCAGTTGTGAAGTCGCTCGCGAAATGGCCTTGGGCGCCTTGCTCGACAGCACCGCCAACGTCGCCGTGGCCACCACCGGTATCCTGGGGCCAGAGGATGTAGACGGGATTCCGGCAGGCACCGTCTGTTTTGCCTGGGCCTACCAGACTGAGCAAGGAAAGTGTGTATTCACTCAACAGCATCGCTTTTACGGATCCCGCAGCAAGGTCCAGTTATTGGCCGCAGAACATGCCTTGAAGCGGATCTCGTTTTTTCATAAACGTGCGCTAGCTGGTGAATATGAGCGGTGAAAAGATCAGGTAAATCAATGAAAGACGAATCTCGCCGCACCGAATACCACAGCCGCGACTTTCCGGTGCGCGAAGACATGGCGTATCAGGTCAAGGTCTGGCGATTCGAGCGCTGGGGCTGGTACGTGATGGTACTGCTGGTGGTGCTGGCCTTGCTCGGCTTGTTTTCGCGTGGCCCGCTCAGCTCCCGGGACGTTCACGGCAGCGATGGCAAGGTACGGGTGGAGTACGAAATGTTCCACCGTCATGGCTCGACCAATCCGATGAAGGTCAGTGTGATCGGCCGGCCGGATGCCACGGTTGAGCTGGAACTGACCGGAAAACTGTTGGAGGGCTTCGAAATCGAAACCCTGCAACCAGAGCCTGTGCGTGCACTCAGTGGCGAGCAGGGCATGAAACTGTGGGTACAAACGGACGCGCAAGGGCAGGCCAGTCTTTACCTGACCTTGCGTGGCGAGGGGCTGGGTCTGTTCCGCAGCCATATCGCCTCGCCCGGTGCGGCCTCGGTCAAGGTGGATCAATTCATTTTCCCTTAGGTGACTTATGGATTCGGTATTGCGCGCGGCCGTGATGTACCTGGCGTTGATGGTGCTGTTCAAGATCGCCGGTCGGCGCTCGCTGGCCGAACTGACGACGTTTGATTTCGTGCTGCTGATGATCATCGGCGAGGCGACCCAACAAGCGTTGCTGGGCAATGATTTTTCCCTGACCAATTCCATACTGGTGATCATCACGCTGATTGCCATTGACGTCGGGCTTTCACTGCTCAAACAGCGCTCGCAATGGGTGCAGCGGCTGATCGATGGCGGACCGACGATCATTGTCGAAAACGGCAAACTTCTGCACAAACGCCTGCGCCATGCGCGACTGGTGGAAGCAGATGTCATGGAGGCTGCGCGTTCGAGCCAGGGCATTGAAACCCTTGAGCAGATCAAATTCGCCATCATCGAGCGCAATGGCAAGATTTCGGTGATTGCTCAAGAGCCCTGACTTAAGCGAATGAACCGCTTTTCGTAGGAGCCAGGCTTGCCGGCGAAGGCGTCCTTAAGAGCGCCTTCGCCGGCAAGCCTGGCTCCTACAGGGGCCGAACGCAGGCCACGCTAGTAGCTTCAGAGCATCGGCTTGCCGCCCGTGACGCCATACCGTTGCCCGGTGATGTAGCTGGCTTCATCCGAGGCCAGCAGCACATAGATCGGCGCGACTTCCACCGGTTGACCGGGACGGCCGAGCGGGGTTTGCGATCCGAAGTTTTGCACGTCTTCCTCGGGCATGGTCGAGACGATCAGCGGCGTCCAGATCGGCCCCGGTGCCACGCTGTTCACCCGGATGTTCTTTGGTCCCAGCATCTGTGCCAGGCCGGCGGAAAAGTTGGCAATTGCGCCTTTAGTGGTCGCGTAGGCCAGCAATGTCGGCTTGGGCATGTCGGAGTTGACCGAACTGGTGTTGATGATCGAACTGCCGGGCTTCATGTGTTTCAGCGCGGCCTGACAAAGCCTGAACATGGCCGTGACGTTGACATCGAAGGTCATCACCCATTCTTCGTCCGGGATGTCCTCGATGTTTTCGTGGGTCATCTGGAACGCGGCGTTGTTGACCAGAATGTCGATCCGGCCAAAGCGCTCGACCGTTTTGTCCACCAGCGCCTGGCAGTGCGCTTTTTGCGCCACATCGCCAGGCAGCAGCAGGCATTGACGACCGGCCTGTTCGACCCAGCGCGCGGTTTCCTGCGCGTCTTCAGTTTCATTCAAGTAGGCAACCACCACATCCGCGCCTTCCCGGGCGAATGCAATCGCCACCGCACGGCCGATGCCGCTGTCGCCCCCAGTGATCAGGGCAATCTTGCCCTCCAGCCGACCCGAACCTTTGTAGCTCTGCTCGCCACAATCGGGGTAAGGGTCCATTTTCGTTTGAACACCGGGGACTGGCTGGCTTTGTTTCGGGAAGGGTGGTTTTGGATAGTCAGTCATCGGGAAATCTCCTCTGTTCAAGGCAAAAGACTCAAGCGCCACAAGCACTCGTTGAGGGTTGACCCCGGTCTTTTGTCTTGAGTTCGGTTGGACTTCCGACGGGTTTAGCGCAAGAGGAGAGTTCGCTGTTCCTGCATACACTCAACTCATGAGTTAGGCTCAATGCGATGCAAGAAACTCGATGAGGAGTTGCTCATGAATACTCAATCGCTCGTTGCACTGGCACTATCGTTGGCATGTCTCGCAGGCTGTGAAAGCAAATACGAAGTGAATGAGAAAAATTGCGAGCCGAAAAACTTCATGAAGCTGCCGGACGATCAGAAGCGGGAAGCCTTCATCAAGGCTTGCATGGAGCGCATAACGCCTTGAACGGGATTCGATACTGCGCCTATCGCCCATAAAAAACCCGATGCACAGGCATCGGGTTTTCGGTATCAACCTGGGGCGTCAGGCCTGGCGGTTACGCAAACTACGCTCCATCCGCACGATCCCTTCCTCCAGCAGCGCTCGCGGGCAGCCGAAGTTCAAGCGCACGAACTGCTGGGCGTTATCGCCAAAATCCAGCCCTGCGCTCAGCCCGACCTTGGCCTGCTCGAGGAAGAATTGCTGCGGGTCATCCAGCCCCAGCGCCGTGCAGTCGAGCCACGCCAGGTAAGTGCCCTGAGGGATGTTCATGGTCACACCCGGCAACCGCGTGCGAACCGCTTCCACCAGATAATCCCGATTGCTTTGCAGATAGGCCATGAGCTCGGTCAGCCACGGGCCGCCTTCGCGGTAGGCGACGCGGGTGGCTTCCAGGCCCAGCGGGTTGACGCTGTCGACCATGCCGCAGCGGGCGTTGTTGACCCGATGGCGCAGTGTCGCGTCCTGGATGATCATGAACGCCGTCTTCAAACCGGCGATGTTGTAGGCCTTGCTCGCCGACATCAGGGTGATGGTGCGCTTGGCGATTTCTGGGCTGAGCGAGGCGGTCGGAATGTGTACGCGGCCGTCGAAGCACAACTCGGAATGGATCTCGTCGGAGATGATCCAGGCGTCCTGCTCCAGGCAAATGTCGGCGACCGCTTGCAGTTCCTCACGCGGGAAGACCTTGCCCAGCGGGTTATGCGGGTTGCTCAGCAGCAGCGCGCCGCCCCCTTGCAGCGCCTCGCGCAAGGCATCGAGCGGCGTCGCATACGTACCATCAGTCAACGCGTCGAAGTCCAGTTCGACTTTGTTCAGCTGCCAGTGGCTCGGTGCATGGCGCAGCGGCGGGTAGTTTGGCGTTTGCACGACCACGTTCTGCTGCGGCTGAACCAGCGCATGCAGGGCCATGTTGAAACCCGACTCGATACCCGGCAGGAATACCAGCTCCTGAGGTTGCACACGCCAGGCGTACTTGCGCCACAGGTCGGCGACGATGGCGTCACGCAAGTCATCCTGCGCCACGCTGTAACCGAGCATCGGGTGTTCCAGGCGTTGTTGCAGCGCCTGAATGATCGCTGGCGGCGCGGCAAAGTCCATGTCGGCGACCCACATCGGCAACACGTCGGCCGGGTAGCGGCTCCACTTGGTACTGCCGGTGCCATGGCGGTCGAACACCTGATCAAAATCGAAAGTCATGCTCAGTCTCATAAAAGGCAGGGGGGTTAATCCGGCGGCCATGATAAGCGCCAACCTTGATCGCTGGCGAATTGCGCAACAGAGAATGACCGGCAAGCCGCCGACGGTCGGTTTTCAGACGGCGCACGGCAACATTGTCTAAAGTTCTAATTGGCGGTAGTTCCGTTGCCGTCACCGTGATCGTCCAGAAAAACCCGGCCAACGCACAGTGCCAGTCAGTTAAGCAAAACCTTGTGGGAGCGAACTGTGGCGAGGGGGCTTGCCCCCGTTGGGTCGCGAAGCGGCCCCGGCGTTTCAAAGTCAAACCGCATGTAATGGGTTTACGACTGCTTCGCAGCCGAACGGGGGCAAGCCCCCTCGCCACAAAAGCCTCGCTCCCACAGGTTCCGTGTCTTGATTGACTGGCCAACGCACCGGGTTTCCACCTGATCAGGAGTGCACGATGGACCTCAACCGTCGTCAGTTCTTCAAGGTCGCTGGTCTCGGCCTTGCGGGCTCAAGCCTCGGCGCGCTGGGCATGGCCCCGACGCCCGCTTTCGCCGAACAAGTGCGTCATTTCAAGCTCGCCCATACCCATGAAACCCGCAACACCTGCCCGTACTGCTCGGTCGGGTGCGGCTTGATCATGTACAGCCAGGGCGACAACGCGAAGAATGTCGCCCAGAGCATCATCCACATCGAAGGCGATGCCGACCACCCGGTCAATCGCGGCACCCTCTGCCCCAAAGGCGCAGGCCTGCTCGATTTCATTCACAGCCCCAGCCGTCTTCAGTATCCGCAGGTGCGCAAGCCTGGCACCACGGAATGGGCGCGAATCTCCTGGGATGAAGCGCTGGATCGCATCGCCGACCTGATGAAGGCCGACCGCGACGCCCACTTCATCGAGAAGAACGCCCAGGGGCAAACGGTGAATCGCTGGCTGACCACCGGTTTCCTCGCGGCGTCGGCGTCGTCCAACGAAGCGGGTTACATCACCCACAAGGTGATTCGCAGTCTCGGCATGCTGGGGTTCGATAACCAGGCACGTGTCTGACATGGCCCGACGGTGGCAAGTCTTGCCCCGACGTATGGCCGTGGTGCCATGACCAACCACTGGACCGATATCGCCAACGCGAATCTGGTTCTGGTGATGGGTGGTAATGCCGCGGAAGCGCACCCTTGCGGTTTCAAATGGGTGACTGAAGCCAAAGCCCACAACAAGGCGCGGCTGATTGTGGTCGACCCGCGTTTCACCCGTACGGCCTCGGTGGCCGATTATTACGCACCGATCCGCACCGGCACCGACATTGCCTTCATGGGCGGGCTGATCAATTACCTGCTGACCGAAGACAAGATCCAGCACGAATATGTACGCGCCTATACGGACGTGTCGTTCATCGTCAAGGCCAACTACGGCTTCGAGGACGGCTTGTTCAGCGGTTACGACGCGAGCAAGCGCACCTACACTGACAAGTCCGGCTGGGGCTACGAAATCGGCGAGGACGGTTTCGCCAAAGTCGACCCGACCTTGCAAGACCCACGCTGCGTCTATCAATTAATGAAGCAGCATTACAGCCGCTACACCCTGGAGCTGGCCAGTCAGGTTTGCGGCATGCCCGTGGACGCGATGCAGAAAATCTGGGAAGAGATCGCCACCTGCTCGCAACCGGGCAAAACCATGACGATTCTCTACGCGCTGGGCTGGACCCAGCACTCGACCGGGTCGCAGATGATCCGCAGCGCGGCCATGGTGCAACTGCTGCTGGGCAACGTCGGCATGCCGGGCGGGGGCGTCAACGCCCTGCGCGGGCACTCCAACATCCAGGGCCTGACCGACCTGGGCTTGCTGTCCAACCTGCTGCCCGGTTACCTGACCCTGCCGGCCGAGACTGAACAGGATTACAACGCCTACATCGCCAAGCGCGCACTCAAGCCGCTGCGTCCGGGGCAAATGTCTTACTGGCAGAACTACGGCAAGTTTCACGTCAGCCTGATGAAAGCCTGGTACGGCGCCAATGCCACCGTCGAGAATAACTGGGGCTACGACTGGCTGCCGAAGCTGGACATTCCCGGCTACGACATCCTGAAAATGTTCGACATGATGGGCAAGGGCGAGGTCAATGGCTACATGTGCCAGGGCTTCAACCCGATCGCCGCTTTGCCGGACAAGAACCGTGTAATGAAGGCGCTGGCCAAACTCAAATGGCTGGTGGTGATGGACCCACTGGCTACCGAAACCTCGGAGTTCTGGCGCAACGCCGGGCCTTACAACGATGTGCAAACGGCCGAGATCCAGACCGAAGTCATCCGTCTGCCCACCACCTGTTTCGCCGAAGAAAACGGTTCGCTGGTCAACAGCGGTCGCTGGCTGCAATGGCACTGGAAGGGGGCCGATGGCCCGGGGCAGGCGCGCACGGACGTGAAGATCATGGCCGAGCTGTTCTTGCGCCTGCGCAAGCGTTACCAGGCCAATGGCGGTGCCTGGGCCGAGCCGATCCTCAAGCTCGACTGGCCCTACAAGATACCCGATGACCCGACACCGGAAGAGCTGGCCCGGGAATTCAACGGTTACGCCGTCGCCGATGTCACTGACGCCTCGGGCGCGGTGATCAAGACCGGTCAGCAACTGTCCGGCTTCGGCCAACTCAAGGACGATGGCAGCACGGCGTCCGGGTGCTGGATCTTCTGCGGCAGCTGGACCGAGCAGGGCAACCTGATGGCCCGGCGTGACAACAGCGACCCGTTCGGCATGAAGCAGAACCTGGGCTGGGCCTGGGCCTGGCCGATGAACCGACGGATCCTTTACAACCGCGCCTCTTGCGACCCTCAAGGCAAACCGTGGGACCCGAACAAGCGGCTGGTGTGGTGGAACGGCAAGGTCTGGACCGGCACCGACGTGCCCGACTACAAGGCCGATGCACCGCCGGAAGCCGGAATGAACCCGTTCATCATGAACCCCGAAGGCGTGGCGCGTTTCTTCGCCCTCGACAAGATGAACGAAGGGCCGTTCCCGGAACACTATGAGCCGTTCGAGACGCCCATTGGCATCAACCCGATGCACCCCAACAACAAGCAGGCGACCAGCAACCCGGCCGGACGGATCTTCGATTCAGTCTGGGACACCCTCGGGCAGGCCAAGGACTTCCCTTATGCGGCGACCAGCTACCGGCTGACCGAACACTTCCACTTCTGGACCAAGCATTGCCCGATCAACGCCGTGACCCAGCCTGAGCAGTTTGTCGAAATCGGCGAGGTGCTGGCCAAGGAGAAAGGCATTGCTGCCGGTGACCGGGTGCGGGTCAGCTCCAAGCGCGGGCATATCGAAGCGGTGGCGGTGGTGACCAAGCGGATTCGTCCGCTGCAGGTCAACAATCAGGTGGTGCACCAGATCGGTATCCCGTTGCACTGGGGCTTCACCGGCGCCACCCGTCACGGTTACCTGACCAACACCCTGGTGCCGTTCCTCGGCGATGGCAACACACAGACCCCGGAATCCAAGTCATTCCTGGTCAACGTGGAGAAAGTCTAAATGGCCAGCCAAGACATCATCGCCCGTTCGGCCACCACCACCGTGCCGCCTTCGGTGCGCACGCAAGAGGAAGTGGCCAAGCTGATCGACACCACCAAGTGCATCGGCTGCAAGGCCTGCCAGGTCGCCTGCTCGGAATGGAACGAGCTACGCGACGATGTCGGTCACAACCTAGGCACTTACGACAACCCTCAAGACCTCAGCGCAGACACCTGGACCTTGATGCGCTTCACCGAGCATGAAACCGACGCCGGTAACCTCGAATGGCTGATTCGCAAGGACGGCTGCATGCACTGCGCCGAGCCAGGCTGCCTGGCGGCGTGCCCGAGCCCGGGGGCGATCATCAAACACGCCAACGGCATCGTCGACTTCGATCAGGACCATTGCATCGGCTGCGGGTATTGCATCACCGGTTGCCCATTCAACATTCCGCGCATCTCGCAAAAGGATCACAAGGCTTATAAATGCACGCTGTGCTCGGACCGGGTGGCGGTGGGGCTGGAGCCGGCCTGCGTGAAAACCTGCCCGACCGGCGCCATCGTTTTCGGCACTAAGGAAGACATGAAAGAACACGCTGCCGAACGTATCGTCGACCTCAAGAGTCGCGGTTTCGAAAACGCCGGTTTGTATGACCCCGCAGGCGTCGGCGGCACCCACGTCATGTATGTGCTGCACCATGCCGACACGCCCAGGTTGTATGCCGGGTTGCCGGATCACCCGGCGATCAGTCCGCTGGTGGACCTGTGGAAAGGCCTGAGCAAACCCCTGGCGTTGCTGGCCATGGGCGCGGCGGTGCTGGCCGGATTCTTCCATTACGTGCGCGTTGGGCCGCAGTTGGTTGAGGAAGACGAACACCCAGTTACCGTCGACCCTGCGGTGCATGAGTTCGATCCATCGGTGCACACCTTTGATCCGACGAAACCCGGCGGGGAGGACAGGCCATGAACGACAAACCGATCCTGCGCTACACCTCCAACCAGCGCACCAATCACTGGCTGGTGGCGATTGTGTTTCTCATGGCCGCGCTGTCGGGGCTCGCCTTGTTCCATCCGGGATTGTTCTGGCTCAGCAACCTGTTTGGCGGCGGTTCGTGGACGCGCATTCTGCATCCGTACATGGGCCTGGCGATGTTTGTGCTGTTCCTCGGCCTGGTGTTCAGTTTCTGGCGGGCGAATTACTTCAGCGCCAACGACCGGTTGTGGCTCCGGCGCGTCGGGACTGTCATGCGTAACGAGGAGGAGGGCGTGCCGCCGATCGGCAAGTACAACCCGGCGCAGAAGCTGCTGTTCTGGGTGTTGCTGATCTGCATGCTGGTGCTGTTGTTCAGCGGGCTGGTGATCTGGCGCGCCTGGTTCAGCGCGTACTTCGGCATCACCGGTATTCGCTGGGCGATGCTACTGCATGCGTTGGCGGGGTTCGTTCTGGTGCTGAGCATCATCGTCCATGTCTATGCCGCGATCTGGATTCGCGGTTCGGTCCACGCCATGGTGCATGGTGGCGTCAGCCGTGCCTGGGCGAGGAAACACCATGAACTCTGGTACCGGGAAGTGACCCGAGACGAGACGCCTGAGCGACCGATCACCAAAAAAGGATGACCCCTTGGCCACGATCCTCGAGCCTGGGCAGATAGAAGCGGCGGCGAGTTCACCGCCGTTTCTGTACCTGCCACCGAACAACCTGTTCACCTTGCGTGCGCTGCGTCTGGAACGCCTGGCCGACGGGCATCCCATGGCAGACTATCTGCGCTTGATCGCGGGTCTGTGCCACGTTCAGCAGAAATTGATGGACGATCTGCCCGTGGCCGCCATGCCCGATCCCGAACGTCTTCGGGTGTGCGTGGAACATGGCTTGCCACCGTTCGCCGCCGAC
Organism: Pseudomonas sp. JV414; assembly: GCF_032424305.1. Taxonomy (NCBI): domain Bacteria; kingdom Pseudomonadati; phylum Pseudomonadota; class Gammaproteobacteria; order Pseudomonadales; family Pseudomonadaceae; genus Pseudomonas; species Pseudomonas sp. JV414. Next base: position 177,825 of record NZ_VYKC01000001.1, read on the forward strand.
AGTCTGGTGCGCGAAAATGTTTGGCTACCCTTTCTCGAAGCCTTGTTGCAACGCTATCAGCCACCGCCGCAAACGGCGGTAGAAAACGCCGTGGCGACGTTGCGCAGTGCCAACCCGGGGCTGCTCAAAGCGTGGGCGATTGCCTTGGTCAGTGGCCAGTATTCAATGCTGCCGGCAGAACTGGTGCCGTTCCTCGGTGCAGCGCTGCAAGCGGCCTGGAGTCATTGGCTGTTGAGCACGCCTGATCTTGAACTCAAGCGCGGTGACAGTCTTAGTCAATGCCCGGCCTGCGGTTCGCCGGCGATGGCCGGAGTGATTCGTCATCGCGGCAAATACAACGGTTTACGTTATCTGGTGTGCTCGTTATGTGCCTGCGAATGGCATGCGGTGCGGGTCAAGTGCGTGTATTGCGAACAGAGCAAGGGGCTTCAATACGTCAGTTTCGAGGATGACCGTCATGCCGCCAATCAGGCACCGTTGCGGGCGGAAGTCTGTCCCGGCTGCAACAGCTACCTGAAACTGATCTACCTGGAAAACGACGCTGAAGCCGAAGCGCTCTCGGCGGACTTGGCCAGCCTGATGCTGGATATGCGCCTGGAGGAGGAGGGTTACCAGCGCCTATCGCCCAATTTGATGTTGGCACCAGGGGCATAGGTTTCTACGCGGGGCTTGGGGCTTTGTGTTGGGAGTACATATCCATTTCTGCGGTAAGGGCCGCTTAGGGTTCCGCCCTGACGGCGGGTCCCACGCATTTCCCTGTAGGAGCTGTCGAGCGAAGCGAGGCTGCGATCTTTTGATGTTGCCGTTGCTGTCGGAGTTGGCTTGCCTGCGAAGGGTGGTCTGATCGCCGACCTGTTTCTTGCAGATGTACACCGATCAAATTGTGGGAGCTGGCTTGCCTGCGATGGCGGCCTGATAGCCGACTGGGATTTTGATGGTGTACATATCCGTTTCTGCGGTAACGCCAACTGGCGGTTTCGCTTTTACAGCGAGTCCCTTTTCCAAACGCCGAAAAGGAACCAAAAGGCTTTGCCCCTCCATTCGGTGCCTCGCCTAGGCTCGGCATGCCATAACGAAGGCATTGCTCCGGGGGCCCGCCGCCATCGGCCATCCATGGCCGGGGGCGGCTACCGCGGCATCCTTGCCGCGGTGCCCCCTACGCAAAGCCTGCGTTCGGCCTCTGGGAAAGGGGCAACAGATCAAAATCAAAAGCCAAAGCAACAGCAACAGCAAGATCAACAGCATCGCGAGCAGGCTCGCTCCCACAGGAGGAGCGGGTATATACAAAATCTGTGTACGACACAAATCCTGTGGGAGCGGGCTTGCCCGCGATAGCGGTGGGTCAGTCAATGTGATGTTGAATGTGCCGCCGCCATCGCAGGCAAGCCAGCTCCCACAAAAAATCAGAGTACATCCGCTCTGCCTTTCACCACTCAACAGGCCGAGCGTTAGCTCGCCTGCAGCTCTTGATCTTGAGGCACCGCCAGCGGCCGTTACCGCAGCAACGGATATGCACACCATCAAAATCGGAAAGATACCCACGCACCGGAGGCGACTGAGCTTGCCCCCTTGGGCAGTGAGCTCAGCGACTACACTCAGACGCGACGGTCATTCGCTTCCGGGAGCCTCTGATGTCCGCAACCTCCGCCAGCCAAGCCTTGCGGCTGCCCTCTATCGACAGCTTGCTGCGCCATCCTGCCTGTCAGGCGTTGGCCGAGCGTTATGGGCGTGACGCGCTGCTGGCCGGCCTGCGGCAACTGCTCGATGATCTGCGCGAGCCGGTGCTCAAGGGTGAACTCGATGCCGTTGAAATAGCCCCCGACGTCTTGGCGGGCAGGGTGGGTGAGCGTCTGGCGATCCAGCATCGCAGCCAGGTCCGTCGGGTGTTCAATCTCACCGGCACGGTGCTGCACACCAACCTCGGGCGCGCGTTGTTGCCGGAGTCGGCTATCGAAGCCGTTCAGCTCGCCGCCCGCTATCCGCTCAATCTGGAATTCGACCTGCACAGCGGCAAGCGCGGCGACCGCGATGACTTGATCGAAGGGTTGATCCGCGAGCTGACCGGCGCCGAAGCGGTGACCGTGGTTAACAACAATGCCGCCGCCGTGTTGCTGACGCTCAACAGTTTGGGCGCGCGCAAGGAAGGCATCATTTCCCGTAGTGAACTGATCGAAATCGGCGGCGCCTTCCGCATTCCCGACATCATGGCCCGCGCCGGGGTCAAGCTGCACGAAGTGGGCACCACCAACCGCACCCATGCCCGCGATTACGAGGCCGCCATCGGTCCGCGCAGTGGCCTGGTGATGCGCGTACATGCGAGCAATTACTCGATTGAAGGCTTCACCGCCCGGGTGCCGACGGCTGAATTGGCGGAACTGGCTCACCGTCACGGATTGCCGCTGCTGGAAGACCTCGGCAGCGGCAGTCTGTTGGACCTGACTCGCTGGGGCTTGCCCGCCGAACCGACGGTGCGTCAGGCACTGATTGATGGTGCGGACATCGTCACTTTCAGCGGCGACAAATTGCTCGGCGGCCCCCAGGCCGGGTTGATAGTCGGCCGCAAAGACCTGATCGCGAAGATCAAGAAAAACCCGCTCAAGCGTGCACTGCGGGTCGACAAACTGACCCTGGCCGCCCTCGAAGCCGTGTTGGCGCTGTACCGCGATCCTGATCGGCTGGCCGAGCGTCTGCCGAGTCTGCGCCTGCTGACCCGCCCCCAAGCCGACATTCATGCCCAGGCCGAACGCCTGCAACCGTCACTGGCGCAGGTACTGGGCGATGGCTGGAGCGTCAGCGCGGTGCCGGCGCTGGGCATGATCGGCAGCGGCAGCCAGCCGGTGGCGCGACTGCCCAGCGCTGCGTTATGTCTGCGGCCCAACGTTTCCAAACGTCTGCGCGGTCGGCGATTGCTCGGGCTGGAGGCAGCGTTTCGTCGGCTGCCGATTCCCGTGCTCGGTCGCATCGATGACGACGCATTGTGGCTGGACCTGCGCCAACTCGACGACGAAACCGCGTGGTTGGCGCAACTCGATCAGCTGGCGCAATTCGATCAACTGCAGGAGGAGGGCCGGGACGGGTGATTGTCGGTACGGCGGGGCATATTGATCACGGCAAGACCTCCTTGCTCCAGGCATTGACCGGCCAGGCCGGCGACCGTCGCCGGGAAGAACGCGAACGCGGCATGACCATCGACCTCGGCTACCTCTACGCGGCGCTGGAGCCGGGCGCCGCACTGACCGGTTTCATCGACGTGCCCGGTCATGAGCGCTTCACCCACAACATGCTGGCCGGCGCTCAGGGTATTGATCTGGTGTTGTTGGTAGTGGCGGCCGATGACGGTGTCATGCCGCAGACCCGCGAACATTTGGCGATTGTCGAGTTGCTGGGCATCCCTCGGGCACTGATTGCAATCACCAAATGCGACCGCTTCGACCCTGCTCGTGTGCAAGCCGTCCGGGAACAGATCGAAGCATTGCTGGCGCCCGGGCCTTATGCCGACGCGCCGCAAATCGCGCTGTCGAGTGTGACCGGTGAGGGTATCGAGACACTGCGTCAGGCCTTGCTTGGTGCGCAACATGAGGTGCTTCAACGTAGCGCCAGCGGCGGTTTTCGTCTGGCGATTGATCGGGCTTTCAGCGTGACCGGCGCCGGTATCGTGGTGACCGGCACCGCGTTATCCGGCCAGGTGGCCGTGGGCGATACGCTGATGTTGAGTCCGCTGGGCAAACCGGTACGGGTGCGCGGCCTGCATGCGCAGAATCAGGCGGCTGACAGCGCAACGGCCGGGCAACGAGTTGCGCTGAACCTGAGTGCCGACCGTTTGGCCCTGGAGCAGATTCACCGGGGCCACTGGCTGTTGGCCGAATGGCTGCATGCGCCAACCCAGCGTCTGGATATCGAGATGACCTTGTTGGCCAGCGAGGTGCGAAGCTTCGAGCACTTTCAGCCAGTGCACGTGCATCTCGGTACTCAGGACGTGACCGGGCGAGTGGCTTTGCTGGAAAGCGCCAGCCTGGCACCGGGCGAGCAGATGTTCGCGCAACTGCTAGTGAACGCGCCGGTGCTGGCGGTGAAGGGCGACCGTTTGATCCTGCGTGACCAAAGTGCTCAACGCACCCTGGGCGGTGGCCGGGTGCTCGACCCGTTCGCCCCGGCCCGACACCGCCGCAGCCCCGAACGATTGGCCCAGCTACAAACGCTGGCCACCACGAACAGCCTGGAAGACGCACTGCCTGCGCTGCTGGCCAACAGCGACACCGGGCTCGATCCGCAGCGTCTGGAGCGTCAGTTCAATCGTCCGCGCGATAGCTGGACGTTGCCCGATGACGTGCGTTTGATCGAGACGCGGCAGGGACCGTTACTGTTCAGCGCTGCCCGCTGGGAAGCCCTGAAAGCACCGCTGCTGGAACACCTCGCACGCTTTCATCAACTCGAACCGGATCAAATGGGACCGGACAGGGATCGCCTGCGTCGCTTCGCCGGCACCGCGCTGGACCGACCAACCTTTATCAGTCTGCTCGACGAATTGCTGGCCAGTGGGGCCATTGTCGCCAGCGGCCCTTGGCTGCACTTGCCCGATCACCAAGTGCGTTTGAGCGAGGATGACGAAACCCTGTGGCAACATTTGCAGCCGCTGTTCGAACAGGCGGGTTTCGATCCGCCGTGGGTGCGTGATCTGGCTAAAGCGACGGGGCATGAAGAGGCCGCGGTGCGCCTGCTGCTGCGCAAGATGGCGCGGCTGGGGATTGTGCATCAAGTGGTTCGTGACTTGTTTTTTACCGAGACACTGGTGCGCCGATTGGCGGCTATGCTGGTGCAACTGGCAAGCGATGACCCGGTGATTCAGGTCGCCGCATTTCGCGATGCCGTGGGCCTGGGGCGCAAACGCAGCATTCAGATTCTTGAGTACTTCGACCGGATCGGCCTGACCCGACGTTTTGGCGATCGGCGCCATATCCGGCTCGACAATGCACTGGCCCAACAAACAGAAGACTGAGTTCAAGGAAGGCAATCGCGCCCGGTGGCGCGGCCGGGCTTCAAACCCGGTTGGGGACGGCATCCGTTCCCGGGCAGGTTCGACTCCGGCTGCCTTCCGCCATTTAGATATAGGCAATGCAATCCCTGTGGGAGCGGGCTTGCTCGCGAAGACGGCGGCACAGTCAACATTGATGTCGCCTGACACACCGCTTTCGCGAGCAAGCCCGCTCCCACAGGTTCCGCATTCATAGCTGACTGGTTTAGGAACCCCATTGAAAACACACCAACAAACACAACTATGACCTACGCTTATTCCCAGACGCATGTTCAACGAACAGGGGCTCTTCCCTGATCGAAAACAACAAGAACAGCTATCCGGAGACGACTCATGTTTGCATTGGCCCGTCGATTCAGCAGCAACCTCGCCGTTTTAGTTACCGCCGCCGCGCTCGCATCACCGGTTTTTGCGCTGGACACCGTCAAGTTCATGGCCCCGGGCTCGGTCGGTGGTGGTTATGACCAGACCGCACGCGTCTTGGGCAAAGCCATGGTCGAGGCCAAAACGGCAAAGTCCGTCACCTTTGAGAACAAGGGCGGCGCGGGCGGCACCCTGGGGTTGGCGCAATTTGCCAACGGCACCAAGGGCGACCCGAATGCTTTGATCGTGGTCGGCGCGATCATGGTCGCGGCCATCGAGCAGAACAAACCGCAAATCACCTTGAAGGACGTGACGCCGATCGCCCGGCTGTTCACCGAATACAACGTGATTGCCGTGCGTGACGACTCCCCGTACAAAACCCTGGACGACTTGATCAAAGACTTCAAAGCCAACCCGTCCAGCATCAAGTTTGGTGGCGGCTCCAAGGGGTCGATCGATCACATTGGCATCGCCGAACTGGCGAGCAAAATGGACGTCCCCGTCAATAAGGTGAATTACGTCGCCTTCGCGGGTGGCGGCGAAGTCGTTGCCGCAACGCTGGGTGGCCACATCACGGTAATCACCGGCGGCTACGCCGAGCTGGCCAAATACGTGCAATCCAAGCAGTTCCGCTTACTCGCCATCGGCGCGCCCAGCCGCGTTGAAGGCATCGATGCACCGACTCTCAAAGAAAGTGGCTATGACGTGACAATCGGCAACTGGCGTGGCGTTTACGGCGCGGCGGGCCTGACGCCTGAACAGCGCAAAGAACTGACCGAAGCCGTCCTGACCGCGACCAAAAGCACTGTCTGGCAAGAAAACGTAAAAACCAATGCATGGTCACCAAGCATTCTGACCGGGGATGACTTCGGCAAATTCGTCGAAGAAGAACATGGGCGCCTGCGCGCGATGCTGGTCAAGGTCGGGCTGCTTTGAGATGGCCGGGCGCTGGAGAGTCATGCCGGCCCAACTGGCGATTGGTTTAGGTATCGTCGCCATCAGCGCGGTATTGGCGTTCGGCGCCTCGCGATTTCCTGCCGAGATGGGCTTCGTCATCATGGCGGCCTACGTCTATCCCTACGCCGTCGCGGCGTTTCTGGGCGTCGTCGGTCTGTTGATGTGCTATCAGGCGCTCACCGGTGGTTTTCGCAACCTTTCCGACGATCACGAGACTACCCAGGCTCAGCCCGGCGGCAAGCTCGGCGCAACCTGGGTCACGGCGGGGCTGGTGGGCGTCGCCTTGCTCATTTCCTACATCGGTTTCGTATTGGCCGCCTCATTGCTGTTTGCCTGTTCGGCAAGGGGTTTTGGCAGTCGCAGCCCGGTGCGGGACCTAGCCATAGGCATCGCGTTGACGCTGCCGATTTACTGGCTTTTCACCGCCGGGCTAGGGGGTTCCCTTCCGCCCCTGGTCAACGCCTGGATCTGATCCGGGCCGAAGGAGGTCGACAAGGTGGACATTCTCTCGAGTCTGGCAACCGGCTTCGGTGCCGCGTTGGCGCCGATCAATCTGATGTGGGGTTTTATTGGCTGTCTGCTGGGCACCGCGATCGGTGTTTTGCCGGGAATCGGCCCGGCGCTGACCGTCGCCTTGCTGCTGCCGATTACCGCCAAGGTCGATCCTACCGGCGCGCTGATCATGTTTGCCGGTATCTATTACGGCGCTCAGTTTGGCGGCTCCACCACCTCGATTCTGCTCAACACGCCCGGGGAGTCGTCCTCCATGGTCACGGCCCTGGAAGGCAACCTCATGGCCCGCAACGGACGGGCAGGCCCGGCGTTGGCGACAGCGGCGATAGGTTCATTTGTGGCCGGCACCATCGCGACAATTTTGCTGACCTTGTTCGCCCCCCTTGTTGCGACGTTGGCGCTGAAGTTCGGGCCGGCGGAGTATTTCGCGATTCTGGTACTGGCCTTCACCACGGTGTCGGCGGTGCTCGGTGCGTCGATGCTGCGCGGCTTCGCCTCGTTGGGCATCGGGCTGACCATCGGCTTGATCGGCTTGGACTCGACCTCGGGCATTGCCCGCTACACCATGGAGGTGCCCGAACTGGTCGATGGCATCGAAGTGGTACTCGTCGCGGTGGGATTGTTTGCCGTCGGTGAAGCCTTGTACAGCGTGCTTTACCAAAAGGAAGAAACGTCCGCCCGACACCGTTTGACCTCGTTATGGATGACCCGGGCCGACTGGAAACGCTCGGTTCCCGCCTGGTTACGGGGAACTCTGATCGGTTTTCCCTTTGGCTCGATTCCGGCCGGTGGCGCGGAAATTCCGACGTTCCTGTCTTATTCGACTGAACGAAAACTCAGCAAGTACCCGAAAGAGTTCGCGGCCAGCAAAGGCGAGGGCGCCATCGAGGGTGTCGCCGGGCCGGAGGCGGCCAACAACGCCAGCGCCACCGGTTCGCTGGTGCCGTTGCTGACCCTGGGCATACCGACCTCCGCCACGGCGGCGATCCTGTTGGCCGCGTTCCAGAACTACAACCTGCAACCGGGGCCGCTGTTGTTCCAGACTTCGGGCGAACTGGTCTGGACGCTGGTGGCTTCGCTGTACATCGGCAACGCCATCCTGCTGGTGTTGAACCTGCCGTTGGTGGGGCTGTGGGTCAAACTCTTGCAGATTCCACGACCGTACCTGAACGCCGGCATTCTGGTGTTCGCCACCATCGGCGTGTACGGCATGCGCCACTCAACCTTCGACCTGTTTCTGATGCTGGCCATCGGCTGGGCCGGGGTGTTGATGCGGCGTTTTGATTTCCCCGTCGCCCCGGTGATCGTCGGCATGCTGCTGGGTCCGATGGCGGAAAAACAACTGCGCAACGCCCTGTCCATCAGCCAGGGCGACTGGATGATATTTGTGACGCAACCGATTGCGGCGTCGGTCCTGGTGCTGACGCTGTTGGTGCTGCTGGTTCCGTATTTGCTGCATAAGCGCGGCATCAAATTGCATGAGGATGATTGAGCGCTTCGCGAGCTGGTTTGATGATGCTTTGCCCTGGGAGCATGGCTCAAGAATCCCCATGTAGATCGTTCCCATGCTCCGCGTGGGAATGCCTCAACGGACGCTCCGCGTTCGACTCTGGAAGGGACGCAGAGCGTCCCGGGCTGCATTCCCACGCAGAGCGTGGGAACGATCATTGAGTAACCCACAAAATTTTCGGAAGTTTCTGACAGAGTCTCTCGTTGCGGCGCTCCAAGACGGCCCTTTATAGTTCCGGCTCGCGACAGATTCCGCGACGATCTTGGCCGGTCGATTACCAGGAAAACTCATTAATCAGGAGCTACCTCAATGTTCGATCAAGTCATGCCACGCTACCTCCCCATCGACACCTACGACGCCGATAACCCGGTGCTCTTCATCAACACCCACAAAGAGCTCAGTGACATGGCCGCCTGCGCCATGCACCGCTTCACCGTGGTTCGCGATTTGACCGACACCTTGTCCAGCCTCAACCTCACAGGTATTTCCGACTGCGACCTGACCCGCATCACCCGTGCGGTGCATCTGCTGATGCGCGAAGGTTGCGCAATACTGGATGTAATTCAGGCTCGGGCGTTGCAGCGGGAGGAGGGGTTCAAGACTGCTGTTTAGCGGTGTAGCGACGGACGCCTTCGCGAGCAAGCCCGCTCCCACACTGAACCGTATCCACCCTGAGAACGCGGTCAAATGTGGGAGCCTGCTCGCGATGGGGCCTCAAGATCGCAGCCTTCGGCAGCTCCTACGCCGACCGGGTACACCCGAGGAGTCAAAGTCGTACGCATATCCGTAGGAGCTGCCGAAGGCTGCGATCTTTTAAAGCAGCCAACCCCTATTGACTGCCTTGCCAAGCAGAATTCAGAAGCGGAACGCTTGTCGTCCTACCAGTAGCCATTTGCCTTTCTGTTTTTGCCAGATCTGGAAGTTCTCGATTTCCGTGGGAACGATCTCGGTGCCCTTGATGGCCTGCGCCGAAAAATGATGGCGGACCAACGCCACATCACCCGAGACGGTGATTGTCTGGTTCTGCATCTCTAGCGTTTTAAATGCGCTTTTGCCGGTTTCGATGTCGGCAATGAATTCTTTCTTACCCTGGATTTTTCCGCTGGAATGCCCATAGGTGAGGTTCTCGGCGGTCAGCGCTTGCAGCTGGAGAACGTTCTTGTTCAGCATGGCTTGAGTCAGATGGTCTACCGCTGCGGCAACATCCTTCTCGCCCGGTGAAGGGGCGGCCGCCACGTAGCCGCTGAACAGGCATAAAAAACCGATAAGCAGTTTCACTTTTTTCATGGGTGATACCTTGTTGTTATGGGTGCAAGGACGACAGATGAGTTGTGCATCTCATCTGTCGTCGTACAACTTAGCAGGTTTTTACTGAAGGTGCGGAGATGGCATTCAGCAAATGCCAGGGCAGCCGCCCCTCATGGCGTAAACGCGCGCCGATGCGCTGAATTTCAGCCTCACCCTGAACCAGCGCCGCTCTGCTGGTGTGTACCGAATAACTGCCCAGCACCAAATCGTGCGGGTGCTTCACCGCCGAGCCCAGCACGAAAGAGGTGTCGCCGCGCGCCACGAAGTCGATGGCTTGGTCTGACTCCTCGAACACCGCCAGTTCGCCAGCATCGACCGGACCACCCACATCCAGCCGACCGGCATTAACCGCCAGCCACGCCACGTTGTGGCCAGGGGGAGGGGTGTAGCGCCATTGTTCTCCATCTTTCAAGCGCACCACGAGGTAGTTCATGTCGGCAGGTGCCGCAATAGCACTTTTCGCGTCGCCGTAACGTCCGAGCAGCACACGCACCGGGCCTTCTTGCGGGATCTGTGAGGGCGCCAGGTAGAGACTTTCCGCCGGAGAGTTTTCGTGCGAAGCGGGCAGGGCGACCCAGAGCTGGAAGCCCAATATTGAGCCGTCACTGACCGGTGTAGCGTCATGCCACACGCCATTACCGGCACTCATCCACTCCACACCTCCAGTGGGCAGCATGCCGGTTTTGCCCGTGGTGTCTTCGTATGCCACGCCGCCTTCAATCATGTAGGTCAGCGTTGCGATCCCTGAGTGCGGGTGCATGCCGAAACCTTTCTGCCCACCTATAGGCTTGAAGCCGAAGAGATCAAGAAACACAAAAGGCTTCAACAACTGGCCCAAGTCGCCAGGGCTCATCAGCCGCGTGATCGGCCCGTGAGTGCTGCCGGATGTGAGGTGGACGATGGTGCGAGTCTGCGTTGCGACGATGCTGTTCATAGATTTTCCTCAAGTCTTGAGTCGGCCGCTGTTCCCATGGTTCAGCTCGCTGCACCGAGCCAGGCTGCGGGCTTCTGACGCCAAGTCACGAAGGCAGACATCGCCAGCAGCACCAGGGCAGGGGCGGGATTGCCGCCAATCACGAAGAGATGCGTGACCAAGGCACCAGCCATGGTCGCCGTCAGCAGCAACCCCGCGTAAAAGCCCGTGACAGGGACCAGCAGCAATACAGCGCCAACCACCTCAATGGTGCCGGTCAGGTAGCGGAACCATTGACCAACACCGACCGCGTCGAACACCTGGATCATTTGCGGCACGCCGGCCAGTTTGGCGATGCCGGCCGCGGCGAACGTCAAGGCCAGAAAAATGCGAACGCCCCAAAGGATGCGTTTCTGAATAGGGGAGAGGGATGAAGTATTAGTCATGGAAAACGATGTCCTTGCCTGTGGTTTGCGCAGTTAAAGGGCTAACTGCAACGATGCAAGGAGGATAAGCGTGTCCGGATTGATTGATTAGATGGCACAATTGGATTGGGCTCGTCCATTTTTTGCTGGAATTATCGCTTTATGCTCGACTTGAATGACATTGCCTTGTTTGTCCAAGTGGTCCGCAGCGGCAGCTTTGCCGAAGCGGCGCGGCGGCTGGGCATGCCGCCCAACACCGTAAGCCGGCGTGTCCAGCAGCTCGAGACGCAACTCGATACCCGGCTGCTGCAACGCTCCACGCGCAAGCTGACACTCACCTATGCCGGGCAGGCTTTTCACGAGCGTTGTGTGGGTGCGGTGGACGGGCTGATCGAGGCCGGGCATGAGTTAATGACGGGCAGCCAGGAACCCAGCGGCTTGGTGCGTGTTGCGGCGACGGCGGACTTCTTCGACTTCTTCCCGATGGAATGGGTGGCCGATTTTCTCGCTGCTTATCCTCGGGTGCGGCTTGATTTCGTGCTCAGTGATGCCCGTGCCGATTTGATCGCCGAGCGGATCGATGTCGCGTTTCGCGGTGGCCCTCTGCAAGACTCAGGCTACGTCGGGCGTCAGCTCTTCGGCGCAGGCAGCGAGGGGCTGGTGGCGAGTCCTGCCTACATTGCTGCGCGCGGTATGCCCGGTACGCTGCAGGATCTGGTGAATCACGATTGCGTGAGCTTCGGCCACCCCAGTGGTTTAACCACTTGGCGTCTTGGCCGGCCAGATGGCGTGGAGGAAGAGGTGCAAATCGCCAGCCGTTTTAACGGCAACACGGCTCAGGCGCTTCGCAAGGCTACAGTGGCCGGTCTGGGCATCGCGCTGTTACCGCCGACGATTGCCAGGCTCGATCTTCTGGCGGGGCGACTGGTACGGGTGCTGCCACAGTACCAGCGCGCCGGCTTTGGCCTGCACGTGCTTTACCCCAGCCGACAGCATCTGCCGTTGGCGGTATCGGCGTTCATTGAGCTGGTGATGGAGAAGCTGAGGGCGGAGGCATTCCCGGCGCAAGGCGACATTCGTCAGGTCTGACCTTTCCATGCACCAGCAGTGCCTTGCGAAAGCCCTCTATAATGCGCAAGCCTTTGACACAAGTGTATTCAACCACCCGGTACTCCCTTGAAACGCGATCTACGACTTGCCACTTTCCTGATCTTGCTGGTGTGTGTATCGGTGGCGCTGCTGACGGCCTGGCAGATATGGACAGCCCGACAGAACACCTTGAGTGATATCAGAACCGACACATTGAATCTGACCCATGCACTCAACACGTACACCGAGGGCACCTTCAAGCAAAGTGAAGTGCTACTGCTGGGCCTGACAGAAAGGATCGAGAAAGACGGCAGCGGCCCGCAGCAGCTCGAACGGCTGAACATGTTGATTGAGCAAGAGATGGATACACTCCCGCAATTGAATAGCGTGGTGCTGTATGACGCCCAGGGGGACTGGATATTCTCGACCAGCAGGCCGTTTTTACCCAATAGTAACAACGCCGATCGTGCGTTCTTCCAGCATCACCGCGACGTTCCGGATCGCGGCATATTTATCGGCCCGGCGATTCTCAGCCGAGCCACATGTGCTTGGGTGATTTCGGTCAGTCGACGCATCGATCATCCCGATGGAAGTTTTGCCGGGGTGATCGCCGCGACTATCAGCCTCGAGCATTTCCTCAAACTTTATCGAAGCATTCACGTGGGGCAATTCGGCGCGATCAGTCTGACCTCATCCGAAGGGCGCCTGCTGGTGAGGTATCCATTTCAGGTGGAAGACATCGGTCGCGACCTGTCTCACGCGCCAATATTTTCCGAATACCTGCGCAACACTTCATCAGGCACCGTGGACTTTGCTTCGAAAGTCGATGGTACCCATCGCCTCTATGCGTTCAAGAGAAGCGACCAATATCCCTTCGTGACGACGGTAGCGGTGGGGCAGGACGAGGCGATGCAAGCGTGGTTGAGTCAGACAAAACAATCTGTCGCTGTAGTGTTGGTGCTGCTGGGACTCTTGGTCGCGTTGGGGCGCAGGTTGATTTCCCACATCAGCCGGCGGATTCGGGCGGAGAACAAATTGCTTGTCACCCAGACCGCGCTGATCGAGCTTAACCAGTCACTGGAGATTCTCGCCAGCGAGGACAAGCTCACCGGTCTCGCTAACCGCCGTCATTTCGATCAGTTTCTGGATATCGAATTCAAACGCGCCAAGCGACTGGGAAGCCCTTTGTCACTGATTCTGATCGATGTGGATTTTTTCAAACGCTACAACGATCACTACGGACATCTCGCCGGAGACGAATGCCTGCGCGTCATCTGCCAGGCGATTAAGCACTGCGTACGTCGCCCAGGTGACATGACTGCTCGCTATGGCGGAGAAGAAATCGCCGTTGTGATGCCCAATACGGACGAATCAGGAGCTCGCACGGTTGCCGAAGCGATCCTGTCGGATATCGCTGCCGAGCGACTTGCGCACCTGTCGAGCCCGTTCGGTATCGTGACCGTCAGCCTGGGAGTGGCGACGTGTATTGCCAATAGCGACCCTGATGAAAAGGCGCTGATCGACCGGGCAGACCGCGCACTTTACGCGGCAAAGTCGCAGGGTAGAAATCGCTTGAGTGTCGCGTGATCAAGACGCTGATTTGAGTCTCATTGCCCCTGAGCCTGGCTTCTGGAAACAGATCACGTTGCCGTTTTGCCAGAAGCTGTAGTTCCCCCGGTAATCTTTGCCAGTGTATTGGGTGCCCGGTTCCGCAGTGCGCTTTTGATCACTTCATCATCTGCTTGGAACTCCCCGCCAGCCCCCCTCGTCATCTGCAATGAAGCACCACCGCGGACACCCCCGCGGCCACTTCCTGACGTGTTCATTACGAAGGCGATGGATGACATGACTATTCCAGACAGCAGAACCGGACAACCGGATGCCCCTCGCGATCCCGCAGGCTCCGAACAAAACTTTCAGCATTTAAAGGAGGAGGTTACCGAAGCGATAGGCGGTGCACGGCATCAGGCCGATGAGCAGTTCGGCCAGTACCGCGATACCGCAGCGGATCAGATTGAAGCATTGGCCAGAGGCGCCCAGTCAGTCGTTTCCGAGATCAGGACAAACGATAGGTTTGGGATGTCCGACTACCTGGCAGACATGGCCGACAGCATGAGCAGCCTGGCGGGAAAACTGCGCAGCAAAAGTGCCGAAGAGCTTCTGCACGATGGCGCTGACCTGGCGCGCGACAATCCGGGGCTGTTCATTGTCGGCAGTATCGCGGTGGGGTTCGGTCTGTCGAGGTTCCTGAAAGCAGGCACGGCGACCCTGCCGACAACAACCGACCGTGAGTTTGCTTCCCAGAGCAGCACAGCCACGTTCACTGGCGATGGCTCGCAAGGACTTTATGAAACGTCGATGCCGCCCGGAGGCGAGCTGTCGCCCGGGTTGGCCTCTAGCATCACGCCGTCCTCGCCGAGTGCGCCCGACCATCGTGGCGACAGTTTCTCAATGCCGGGGTCCAGCCCCTTCACAGGAGAACGGTGATGAACAGAAACGATCCAGAACTGCAACCCACACCACCCGTCACACCGTCGGTCACGACGGCCGATCATGACGCTTCCGTGGTCGGTTTATTGCGGCAGTTAACTCGGGAAGTACCGGCGTTATTCACCAAGGAGCTGGCGTTGGCCAAGGTGGAATTGCAGGCCAGCCTGACGACATTGAAAGCAGGGATTGCCGGGGTCGCCGGCGGCGCCATTGTGCTGCTCGCCGGGTTCATCATTCTGCTGATGGCGGTCGTCTATGCCTTGAGCCTGGTGATGGCGCCCTGGCTGGCCGCGCTGATTGTCGGCGTCGTGGTGATGGTCATCGGGTTCGTGATGTTGCAGGCAGGCAAAAAACAATTCGAGCCTTCCCACTTCAAGCCTGATCGCACCCTGGACGCGCTGAACAAAGACCAGGAAGCCCTGCGGAGGAAAGTGTCATGAACCGAGAATTCGAAACCGAAGCGGCCAAGAGCCCGGAAACCATCGAGCGTGAAATCGATGCGCAACGGGAGAACATCGGGCATATCGTCGACGCGCTGGAAAGCAAGTTCACCCCCGGCCAGATGTTCGATCAGGCACTGCTGCTGATGCAAAGCAACGGCTCGACCTTCCTGACCAATCTGGGCACCAGTGTGCGCAATAACCCCGTGCCCGCCGTGCTGACCTCGGTCGGGCTGATGTGGTTGATGATGAGCCAGAATCGTCCGCCAACGCCCAGGGAATATCGCGTCGAGCCGGAGGTCGACTGGGCCGATGACTTGGCCGAAGGGCTCACCGATGGCATGGACAGCGCCCGACAGCGTCTGCACGACACCACCGATTCGCTCAAGGACAGCTATCAGGCGGTCAAGGGTAAGGCCGCGCACCTGAGCGACAGCCTGCATGCGAAGACCGATCACCTCAGTCACGCTGTCCATGACACCAGTGATCGCCTGGCGCGCAGGACCCATGAAATGGGCGACCAGTTCAGTCATCTGCTCAAGGAGCAACCACTGATGATGGCCGCGGTCGGTATGGCGGTGGGCGCGTTGCTGGGCGCGGCGCTACCAACCACCGCGACAGAGCGGCGTTATTTGGGCAGGACCAGCGCAAGCCTCACCGGCAAGGTCAAACAGCAAGCACGGGAGGGCTATGAGGCGGTGCGCGAAAAGGTGATGGAAACCACGGAGCCCCACGAGGCAATCGCTGGAGAAACGGGCGAGATGCGCAAGACCACGTCCGAAACCTCAGCCGACCTGTCGCGTGGGTTGGGGACTTCTTGACAGGCATCAGGGCAAGGCGGGAGGTCTGATGCACAGACGTCCCGTCGAGCCCGGTTTGTCGACGCCTTGAACAGGCGGGACTCCAAGATCAGACACCGGTTTTCAAGGACCGTGTGGCCGGCACTATCAAGGATTTGAAACTCACGTTGAGTGACGGAATGACGCTGGAGATTCACCCCGTTTCTGGCACCTGACTCATCGGTGACCAAAAGCTCATGCGTCAGCCTCCACTGATTTTCCAGTGTTTGACGTTATCGGCAAACACCATCTGATGCATTTCGTGGGCGATTCCGTAGGCCAGGGATTCATGCGCCGCAATGACTTTCTCTTCCGCTGAAAGGCAATGAAAAATATCCAGTTTGGTCTCCGCGTGGGCAGTTTCCAGGGCAAAGATTTGCACGTAGCGTGCGAGGTCGTTATCCAGGCTCAAGAGGTATTCGCGCAGGCGTTGATGGTCGACCGAGCTTTGGGGGAAGTACCAATTCATTGGGTGAATCAGAAACCGCGAATGGGGCGCGGTGATCCGTCGGCCGGCGGCGAGGAACATGATGATGCCCATCGACTCGATGTTGCCGGCATTGATCGCGCATAGCGGCACCGGCAGGGATTTAAGGAAGGTATAGAGGGCGAAGCCAAAGTTGGTGCTGCCGCCGCTGGTGGAGAGATTCAGCAGTAAGGATGAGGCGCCTTGGTCGATCGCGTCGAGGCAGCAGTCCCTGAAGCGCTCCATGGTGCCCTGATCAATCTGGCAATGAAAGTGGACGATGTGCTCTGTCATCGACGTACCTCCATACGGGATAAATGTGAGAGCTGATGATTAAGCGTAACTGCTTGAATGATGCCAGACCTCAACGCTCTTTTCTTTCATCAATTTGTATAAGCAAAGCTCATTTTTATACTCATTTAACGCACGCCCATTAGTCGCCGCAGCAGGAGTTTTCCGGAACTAATAACCCCAATCCGTTGGTCGCAAGAATGCCGCATCAGTTCAAACTTTCAACCCCGGAAAACCTCGGAATTAGACGAGCCTACAAAGGTTCGCGAGAAACAATGAGGAGAACGAAAATGGCTAACACCGGTAACAAAAACCCTGGCAATTTTGCCAACGACCCTCAAAAAGCCTCCGAAGCCGGCAAAAAAGGCGGGGAGTCGGGCGGCGGGATGATGAATGATCCGCAACGTCCCTCCGACGCTGGCAAAAAAGGTGGACAGGCCTCAGGGGGCCGTCAATCCAGCGATACCAATCGCTCCGGCAGCGAACAGGGAGGAGGCCGCTCGGGCAACTTTGCCGACGACAAGGATAGAGATGCAGGCAGAAAAGGAGGAGGGCAAAACCCTGGTGGCGGGCAAAATCCCGGCGGCGGGCGTAAACCCTGATGCCGTGTGAAATACATCAAGCCCCGCTTATGGCGGGGCTTGGTTTTATCCAGGTCAGATTCCTGTCGCCTCACGACTCATGATGGGCGCGTGCTGCGCCATCAACTCAGCGACCCAATCAATGAATACGCGCAACTTGAAGCTGATATGCCGGTTCGGCGGAAAGGCCACGTAGATCGGCATCGGATCCAGGCGCCAATCTTCGAACAAACGGACCAACTCACCGCGCGCTTCGTAGGTTTTGGACATGTAGTCTGGCAGCCAAAGCACTCCGAGGCCGGCCAGACCAGCCGCGATGTAGGCGTTGCCATCGTCGACCGCCAACACATAGCGACCCTTGATATGGACACTCTCACTATTGCTGCGCATGGCATAAGGCACGGCTTTGCCTGTGCGTACCCACAGGAAACCGACGACACGATGATGCGAATCCTCCAGCTCTTGCGGATGCGACGGCGTACCGACGCGCTCCAGGTAGCTCGGCGCCGCAAAAACGCCCAACTGGAGGTCGCCTACCCGTCGGGCCATCAGAGACTGATCGGTGAGTTCACCGCCGCGTACAACGCAATCTACATTCTCACCGATCATATCGACGATGCGATCGCTGACGCCCATGTCGATCTGGATGTCAGGGTATCGAGCATGAAATGCAGGCAACGCCGGCACCAGAATCATGCTGGCCAACGGGCTGGGCACATCCACTCGCAGCCGGCCCCGGGGCAGGGCCGAGGCGCTGGACAGGCTGGTTTCGGCATCGTCCATGTCGGCTAGCAGCCGTACCACGCGCTCGTAATAGACGGCGCCATCGGCGGTTACATTGACCTTGCGCGTCGTGCGGTTGAGTAATTTGACGCGTAACCGGGCCTCCAACTGCTGCACCAGTTGCGTCACGCTCGTCTTGCTCATATGCAGTGTTTCGGCCGCCTTGGTGAAGCTGCCCGTTTCCACCACCCGAGCAAATGCCAGCATCGCATCGAAACGATCCATTTCTGCCCCGGATATCTATTGGATTGTTTGGGTTTTACAAACAGTGATGGCTACAGTTGCTCGTTTATCGGGCAGGCACAAGTCCTTAAAGTCTCTTCATCATTAATTGCGGGTCGTCTTTGACCCGTTGCTGGAGGCACTTTATGAGCAAGCGTGATGTTGTTTTTCCGCCCGGACGCCAAGCGCTTTATGAGAGCAATCGCTATTCGCCGGCTATCCGCTCCAATGGCTTTTTATTCGTTTCGGGGCAAGTCGGTAGTACCGAAGACGGCTCACCCGAGCCCGACCTGGAGACTCAGGTTCGGCTCGCGTTCAACAACCTGAATGCGATCCTGGGATCTGCCGGTTGCACCTTCGACGACGTGATTGACATAACGGTCTTCATCGTCGATCCGCAAGAGAAGTTCGAAACGATCTGGAAGGTTGTGCCGGAGTTCTGGGGTAACGCACCGCACCCGACATTAACCGCTGTCGGGGTCACGTGGTTGTATGGCTTTGAGTTCGAGATCAAGGTGATCGCCAAGCTTCCTGAAACCATCAAGAGCTGAGCTGACCCGCGATAGCGCGGCGCAACTATTGGGAACCCATTTTTTGTCCCGTGACTCATTCGGTCACGGGACTTTTTGGGCGTGCAGGTTTTGGTGGGCAATGGATCATTCTTTGAGAAGTTACCCCGCCGCGTGACTGACCTGGTCCCTGCTCCTGAAATGCGAGAATTGGTAAGCAATTGCCAACCAAATGAACCATGCAGGCATCACGCACAGTGCAAGACGGGTGTCTGGCCGAAGGGCGAGCAAGCACAGCACAAATGCGAGAAATGCGAGCGAGAACCACGCCATCGGCACGCCTCCAGGCATTTTGTACCGCGATTGCGCATGAAGATCGGGTCTTGCTTTGCGATAAGCGATGTAGGACGCCAGGATGGTCGACCAGGTAAAGATCACCAGGATGGCCGACACTGTCGACACGATGGTAAAGGCGGTCATGACTTCAGGGATGATGAACAGCAGCAGGACCCCCAGCAGCATCAGAAAGGTCGTGAAGGCCAGGCTGATGAGCGGGACACTGTTTTTCGATAGCCGTCTGAAGATACCGGGTGCACTGCCAAGGTCGGCCAGGCCGAACAACATGCGGCTGGACGAGAAGACGCCGCTGTTGGCGGATGACGCCGCAGAGGTCAGCACCACAAAGTTCACAATACCGGCCGCCGCTGGAAAACCCGCGATCAGGAACAGTTCGACAAAAGGACTTTTGTTGGGCGACACCTGCTGCCATGAGGTCACCGCGATGATGCAGACCAGGGACAGAACATAAAAAAGAATGATCCTGAGCGGTATGGAATTGATGGCTTTGGGCAACGTCTTTTCGGGCGACTTGGTTTCGGCGGCCGCAGTGCCGATTAACTCTGTACCCGCGAACGAAAAGATCGCCATCTGAAAGCCAGCGAAGAAGCCGAACAGGCCGTTGGGGAAGGCGGCCTGCGTGTCCAGCAGGTGCGTCAGGGAAGCCGTGACTCCCGTGGGTGAGACGAAGGAGGTGGCAATCAGCAGCACACTGACGGAGATCAGCGCGACGACGGCGATTATCTTGATGATCGCGAACCAGAATTCAACCTCGCCGAACAGTTTGACGGTGAGCACATTCAAGGCAAACAGGGTAAGCATCATGCCGATGGCGGGGATCCAGGCCGGTACATCAGGGAACCAGTATTGAAAGAACCCCCCAACGACCACTGCATCTCCCACAACGGCCACGCTCCAGCTCAACCAGTATGACCATCCGAGAAAGAAGGCCGCACGCGGGCCAAGGTAGGCCCCGGCAAAGTCAGCAAAGCTTTTGAAGTTCAGGTTAGATAAAAGCAGCTCTCCCATGGCACGCATGACGAAGTAAACAAAAAGACCGATGATCATATAGATAAGTATGATCGAGGTACCGGACAGGGCGATGATCTTGCCGGAACCCATGAACAGCCCCGTACCAATGGCGCCGCCCATGGCCATTAGTTGAATGTGGCGATTGCTGAGCGTGCGCTGCAATGCGGGTTGTTCAGTTATTTCATGCGTATCTGATTTCATCACAAAACCTCTTGATTTTATGTTTTTTGAGTTTTGGCAGAGAAATAGTGTGTGTGTTTTATTGTTGTGAGTTCGCTATTGCGCCTTGTAGATCAGGACGGTGGTTCAAATGTTTGCAGTATCGGTTAATCAGTAAGGTGTTCGTGGCTCGCCACCTGACTTGATAGCGAGCTATCGTGCGTCTTAACTTGCTGCTTGCTGCTGTTTTTGCGGGGGCGATGCCGATGAAAGATCAGAGCTTTCCTCAATCAATTGATACAGGTTCTTGATATTGGCTGGCGTGGGTACAAGATGGATTTTCTCACCGATCGCGTATTTTCTAGCCTGGTCATGCAAGTAACGAAGTGAAGAAAAGTCTTCTAGAGCAAATCCCACCGAGTCGAACACCGTGACTTGCGTGTCATGCTCCCGGCCTGGTTCGTTATCCCGAACGATGCGGAAATATTCAATGACAGGATGGTCAGCGTCCAGTTGCTGAATGTCGCCTTCAATGCGCGTCTGCGGTTCAAACTCGACAATGATCCGGGCGTTGCGCAGGATATCGGCATGAAGTTCGGTTTTCCCGGGACAGTCACCGCCAACTGCGTTGATATGCATGCCGGGCTCGATCATGTCGGGCGTCAAGATTGTCGCGTAGGCCTTGTCCGCCGTGACCGTGGTGATGATATCAACGCCTTTGACAGCTTCATGCACCGAGGCGGCTACGGTGACATTAATGCCGGTATAGCTTTCCAGGTTTTGTTTCAATTTCAATGAAGCGGCGCTATCGATATCAAATATCCGCACCTCGTTGATCCCGAGCATTTCATAAAAGGCAATCGCCTGGAATTCGCTCTGGGCGCCATTGCCGATAATGGCCATGCGTGTCGAACCCTTGCGTGCCAGGGACTGGGCTACCAGCGCGGACGTTGCCGCTGTGCGAACCGCGGTGGTCAGGGTGAGTTCGCTGAGGACGGCGGGGTATCCGCTATCGACGTTCGCCAATACACCAAAGGCCATGACTGTCAGCAGGTTGTTGCCAGCATTTCCTGGGTGGCCGTTTACGTATTTGAATGAATACTGTTTGCCGTCGTCAGTCGGCATCAGTTCGATCACCCCGCAAATGGAGTGATTGGCGGTGCGTGGGGATTTATCAAAGTCAGCCCAGCGGCAGTAATCAGCCTTGATGTAGCTGGCCATTTGCGTGATGGCCTGACCAATTCCGATCTTGCCAAAAAGCGTGGCGGCATGATCAACGTCTATGAATAGAGTCATCTATGTTTCTCTCTGAGTTGTAAGTTGAGGGAAGTTGTCTAGGCTGCTGAAACTTAGAATTGTTTGCTCTCATACCCATGAAGTACATTGACCGCATTGATGCCGATCTCATCGACCATGTATCCGCCTTCCATGACGAAGAGTGTCGGTGCGCCGACAGTGGCGATGATTTCACCCATGCCAAAGAAGTCCTGGCTTTCCAGAAGAAAGTGGCTGATCGGATCGTCCTTGAACGTATCGACGCCCAGGGAAATCACCAAGAGTTCAGGCGAGAAGTTACGAAGTTTTTTACAGGCATGGATCAAGGCGTTTTGATAACTATGCCAGGTGGTGTTTTTCGGTAAAGGGTAGTTCAGGTTATAACCCTCACCGGCACCTGCTCCACACTCGGTACTGAAACCCGAGTAATAAGGATAGGAAACCGACGGATCTCCATGCAGGGAAGCAAACATCACATCGTTGCGATCGTAGAAAATGTTCTGCGTTCCGTTGCCATGATGGAAGTCGACGTCCAGCACCGCGACACGTTTAGCACCTTGAGTCAGTGCATGTTGCGCGGCAATGGCCGCGTTATTGAGGTAGCAGTAGCCTCCCATGTATTCACGAGCAGCGTGGTGTCCGGGTGGACGACACAGGGCAAAGGCGCTGTTGTGGCCTTCGTTGATCAACGACAGTCCTGTGAGTGCAATGTCCGCGCTGGTTTTGACGGCTTGCCAGGTGGTCGCGGTGATCGGCGAGCCGGCATCCATGGCAAAGAAACCGAGCTTGCCATCAATGAACGCGGGGACATGTTCATTGGACAAGTCGCGCACCGGCCAGACCAGGGGAAGGGCGTCGTGCTCCCGGCCGGTTGCCGTCCATTCGGACCACGCGGTTTCCAGAAAGGAAACATAGCGCTCACTGTGTGCATTGACGTAGCACGCCCGGTCAAACGTTCGCGGGACGATGATATCGCCGAGCCCAACGTGCTGGACTCGGTCGCGAACGGTATCCGCTCGGCTTGGCTGTTCGAATGAAGGTTTGAGAACGCCGTCCTTTAATTCGGTCCCATGGTGCAAGCGATGGGAATCGCTGAAAACTGTAAGCATTTATACGCATCCGTCGTGGTGGTCCAGTGCCAATAGTTTGTTCTGGTACGGATGCACTTTCTTTGCTTTTTGTTCTCGCTCTGCTAGCGTAATCGGGATTATTTTCCCGTGGATGGCACCATGCAGAAAAAAAATACCCATCGCGCATTGCTTGACGATACCGACCTTTCCATCCTGGCTTTGTTGCAGGAGGACGCCAGCATTTCCAACGCCGAGTTGAGTGAGCGCCTCTCGCTAAGCCTTACTCCATGCTGGAGGCGGCGCAAGAGATTGGAAGAGGAGGGCGTGATCAAGGATTACCAGGCAAACCTCGATCGAAGGAAGTTGGGGCTGGATATCATGGCGTTCGTGCATATCCGCTTTGCCACGCACACTGACCACACCCCCGAGGCCTTTGAAGCCGTCATCATGCAGCTCCCGGAGGTCTTGTCTTGTCACAAGATAACCGGGGATGCCGATTACCTTCTGCAAGTGTTGGCTCAGGATCTTGATAGCTACAGTGACTTTGTCGAGAGCGTATTGAGGCGACAACTCGGTATCGCCTCTATCCAGTCAAGTCTTGCGTTGCGTGAAGTCAAAACGACCAGTCGTATCGCCATTGCGGGGCGGACAAAGCAGTAAACGGGCGTTCTGAAGCGTCCAGCCCGAGAAATTCATTTCCCCTGAGCCTGGCTGCCCGGACTGGCTCCTCTCATTGCATCACATAACGCCCCGGCGCCGACTCAAGTGCCGGGTGTTGCGCGTTCCCGGTGCTCAGCACTGAAGGCTGGCGTTCCCCAGCGTGTTCGGCCAGCCAGACGAACCAGTCGTTCCACCAGCTACCTGGGTGCTGCTGGGCATTCTTGAACCAGGTTTCAGGGTTCTTGGTGACGCGATTGTTGGTCCAGTAATGGCGTTTTTCCTTGGCCGGTGGGTTGATCACCCCCGCGATATGCCCTGAGGCGCCGAGCACGAAACGCTTGGTTCCAGACAGTAGCTCGGTGCTGGCGTAAGCGCTCTTCCATGGCACGATATGGTCGTCATGGGTGGCGAGGATGTACGCCGGGGCATCGATGGCGCGCAGGTCGAGCTTGACCCCGCAGCAATCCAGTTCGCCGGATTTCAGATCGTTTTGCAGATAGGTATGGCGCAGGTACCAGCAGTACATCGGCCCGGGCAGGTTGGTGCTGTCGTTATTCCAGAACAGCAGGTCAAGGGGTATCGATTTCTGCCCCTTGAGGTATTTGTCGACGTTGTAGTTCCACCACAAATCATTGGGGCGCAGCAACGAGAATGTATTGCCCATGTCCTCGCCCTTGAACAGGCCGATGGGGCCATTGAGGCCGCCGATGGTGCGCTCGCGATAAGCCACCAATTGCTCGTCGACGAAGATGTCGATGGGGCCGGTATCGAGGTAGTCGAGGAAGGTGGTCAGCAGGCTCACGCTGGCGATCTCTTTGTCGCCACGAGCCGCCAATACAGCCAGCGCCGAACTCAACAACGTCCCACCGATGCAGAAACCCACGCAGTTGGGCCGTTGCTCGCCGCTGATTTCACGGGTCAGCTGCAGCCCTTTGATAATCCCGGTTTCGATCAGGTCATCCCAGGTGGTGCCGGCGTGTTCCTGGTCGAAGTTGCGCCACGACATCAGAAAGACCGGGTGGCCTTGCAGCAACAGGTGGCGAACCATCGAATTGTCGGGGCGCAGGTCGAGGATGTAGTACTTGTTGATTGACGGAGGAACGATAAATACCGGGCGCCGGTACTGGGTTTCGCTTTGCGGATAGTACTGGATGAGCTGGAAGAGTTCGTTCTCGAAGACCACTTCGCCGGGGGTGTTTGCCAGGTCGACACCCACTTTGAACGCGCCGGCGTCGCACTGGCGCATCTTGCCTTCCTGCAGGTCGCTGGCCAGGTGCATCAGGCCTGTGAGCAGGCTGCTTCCTTGGGTGTCAACGACCCGTTGCAGCGCATCGGGGTTACTGGCCAGAAAATTGCTCGGCGCGCCGGCGGCGATGGCTTGTTCCGCCAGATAGAGCAAGCGTTGACGCGGCTTTTTACCGTCGATCGGCAGCTGATCGAGCAGCTTCAGCAGAAAGCCGGCATTGAGCAGATAAAACGCCGCGAGGGAACCGAACAGCGGTTGGCTCCAGTTGCCGCTGGCGAAACGCCGATCTTCGAAGCTGAAGGGCTGACCGGTCAACAGACGCTGGCCGAGTTCACACCATTGTTGCTGGTAGTCCGATTGGAGGCTGTCCAGGGTTTCGCGTGGCAGCTCGAACCAGGCGTTGTAGTCCTGCCCGGTAAACCAGGGATTGGTGCTGACCCAGAGCCTTAATTGTTGCACTGCAAAGGAAGCAATGAACGGAACCTGGCCCGACCAGAGTGTGTTTAAGGTATGCGCGTTGTCCATGGAACTCCTTGCCCACATGAATAAACCGGACGGAAAAAAACGCGGCGCCGGACGTCGGCGCCGCGTCTGATAACTCAGCCTGTGTTTCTAACGCTCGATGACCAGGCTGACGCCCTGACCGCCGCCGATGCACAAGGTGGCCAGACCTTTTTTGCCATCGCGACGGATCAGTTCATGTACCAGCGACACCAGAATCCGCGCGCCTGACGCGCCGATCGGATGACCGAGGGCAATGGCGCCACCGTTGACATTGACCTTGCTCATGTCCCAGCCCAGCTCCTTGCCAACAGCCAGGGACTGCGCGGCGAACGCTTCGTTGGCTTCGATCAGGTCCAGGTCGTCCAGGCTCCAGCCGGCTTTCGTCAAGACCAGACGGGTAGCGGGCACCGGGCCGATGCCCATGATCGACGGGTCCACCCCGACGCTGGCATACGCCTTGATGCGCGCAAGCACTGGCAAGCCCAGCGCCAGGGCCTTGGCGGCGCTTGCCAGCATCAACACGGCGGCGCCGTCATTGAGGGTCGACGAGTTGCCCGCGGTCACACTGCCGTTTTTCTGGAACGCGGGTTTGAGGTTGCCCAGTGCCTGGAGCGTGCTGTCCGGACGCGGCTGTTCATCGGTGTCGAAGACCAGCGGCTCGCCCTTGCGCTGG
Source organism: Pseudomonas sp. JV414 (assembly GCF_032424305.1). Taxonomy (NCBI): domain Bacteria; kingdom Pseudomonadati; phylum Pseudomonadota; class Gammaproteobacteria; order Pseudomonadales; family Pseudomonadaceae; genus Pseudomonas; species Pseudomonas sp. JV414. The sequence continues at coordinate 203,511 of NZ_VYKC01000001.1, forward strand.
GGAATCGGGATCGGGGTGATTTCACCCTTGAAGTAACCCGCCTCGATGGCGGCGGAGGCCTTCTGTTGCGAGGCCGCGGCGAAGGCGTCCTGATCTTCGCGACTGATGCTGTATTGATTCGCCAGATTCTCGGCAGTAATGCCCATGTGGTAGTCGTTGAAGGCATCCCACAAACCATCCTGAATCACGCTGTCTTGCAGTTGCGCATGTCCCAGACGCAGGCCAGTGCGCGCCTTGGGCAGAACATAGGGCGCCAGGCTCATGTTTTCCTGACCACCGGCAATCACCAGTTCGGCATCGCCGCAACGGATCGCCTGGACCGCGAGCTGGACCGCCTTGAGGCCCGAACCGCAGACTTTGTTCAGGGTCAGGGCTGGGGTGGTATGGGGCAGGCCGGCCTTGATCGCGGTCTGGCGTGCCGGGTTTTGCCCGGAGCCAGCAGTCAGCACCTGGCCGAGGATGACTTCATCAATCTGCGCTGCGTCGATCCCGGTCTGTTCGAGCAGGCGACGAATCACCGCTGCGCCCAATTCGGTGGCTGGAATGGCGGACAGTGAACCTTGAAAACTGCCAATGGCGGTGCGAGTAGCGGCAACGATTACGACTTCGTTCATGCATGACCTCATTAGGATTCTGTCGAGCGGGAGCAGGGCATCCATGCCCTGACAGGCTTACTGCATGTTCATGCCGCCGTTGACCGAGAAGTCGGCACCGGTGCTGTAGGCCGATTCATCGGACGCCAGCCAGGCGACGATCGAAGCGATTTCTTCGGGTTGGCCAAGGCGCCCGACCGGTGTGGCTGCGATCATGGTCTCGAGAATGTCCGGGCGGATGGCCGCGGTCATGCTGGTCTGGATGTAGCCGGGCGATACGGTATTGACGGTCACGCCCTTGCCCGAGACTTCCCGGGCCAGTGCCATGGTGAAGCCATGGATACCGGCTTTGGCCGCGCTGTAATTGGTCTGGCCGAACTGGCCGCGCTGACCGTTGATCGAAGAGATGTTGATGACCCTTCCCCAGCCCTTGGCCAACATGCCTTCAATCACTTGTTTGGTGGTGTTGAACAGGCCGCTGAGGTTGGTCCCGATCACCGCGTTCCAGTCTTCTGGAGTGAGTTTGCGAAAGGACGCGTCCCGAGTGATGCCGGCGTTATTGACCAGCACATCGATCGGGCCGAATTGTTCTCTTGCCATCTCGAAGGCCTTGCGGGTCGACTCCCAATCGGTGATGTCGCCAAAGATGCATTCGAACTCATAACCCGCTGCCAATTGGGTCGCTATCCATTCGTTCTTGCGGGCGGAATCCGAGCTGCAGCCGACGATGACCTTGAATCCTTCCTTGTACAGGCGTTGGCTTATCGCAGTGCCAATCCCACCCATACCACCCGTGACCAACGCAATACGACCAAGCGACTTCATACAATCCATTCCTTTCTTTGTTTTGCGTTGCAAGATAGGGGATTGTTCGGCATTGGCCGGGTGTACGGAAGTGTTGAGAGGTGACTGTCTGGTGTCCAACGGTGCCATGCCCCGGTGAATGCCGGGTGGCGAAAAACGCGGGTTACCTATACTGGGATCAATATTGGCAACTGAAGAACCCGTTAGTCTTTGATTCATCGCAGATCAGTTATGGCTCTGGACAGGATGTTCGGTTCCACAGGTCATTGAGGACGCCATGTACAGAATGAGTTCGGGCTATGCCAGCGTGCTGGCGAATACGCTCTCGGCTCAAGGGCTGGATGTTGCCAGTCTGTGTCGAGAGGCTGGACTAGATATGAAGCTCGCGAACAAACCTGGAGCGTTTTGCGAGCGAAGGGCGATTTATCGATTATGGGATCTGGCTTCGCAGGCCTCGGGTGATCCGGACATCGGTCTGAAAGCCTACGGAAACTTCAATCCCGGCACGTTTCAGATTGTCGGCTACACCATGATGTCCAGTCTCAATCTGAAAAAAGCGCTGGAACGGCTGGTTCGCTTCAGTCCGTTGATAGGCACCGGATTCAGCCTTTTCCTTCTACCGGAACAGCAAAACTATCGACTGTCCGGCCTCGACCATCAACAAAGCGATTCAGTCAAACCACGCCAATACAGTGATGCCGGGTTGGCGTCATTGCTGGGGATCTGCCGTTGGTTGGCAGGCAGCAAATCAATGCAGCCCTTGAGTGTGGATTTCACGTATCCCGAACCTGAAGACACCTCCGAACACCGTCGTCTGTTTGGTTGTGAGCTGCATTTCGATGCGGCCTACGACAGCATTGTGTTCGACGGGGAGGAGCTGCAGCGCCCCCTGAGCATGGCCAATGAAGCGTTGGCGGTGTTGCATGACAGCTTTGCCGAGGCGCAATTGGACCTGCTGTTTGGTTTTTCCGTTGTCGGCAGGATTCGGGCGCTGGTTACCGAGCGCTTGAGTCAGGGGCAGGGGCAGTGCGACATGGAGTCGATCGCTGCATCTTTGAACATCAGCAAGCGAACCCTGCAACGCGCTCTGGAAAAAGATGGCACCCAATTCAAGGACGTGCTGAATGCCATACGCAGGCAATTGGCTGATTTCTATCTGCGTCATTCCCACTTCAATATGAAGCACGTGGCCTATCTCCTTGGTTTTCATGATCACAGCAGCTTCAACAAAGCCTGCAGCCGCTGGTTTGACATGACGCCGGGGCAATATCGGGCCGATGAATCGTTCGAGATCAAAGAGGCCACGTTGGTCTGACACGGCCTTCCGTCAGCGTTCAACGTTATTTCACCGGAGGTTTTTTTACGGCTTTCTTGCCCTTGGCAGGTTTGCGCACCGGACTCACCACCTTGGCGATGGGGTCAGGGGGCACTGCGGGGATTTTCTGCCTGATCGGCTCAGGGATGAGCACCGGGATGACCACTGGGTTGGCTTGCTTGATCGGCTCTGGCGTTATCGCCGGGACTTTCACTTCGATAGCATCGGCGGCACCAAGTGGTTGGGTCAGGCTGAAACCTGGCAGCGGAACGTCGAGTAGCGTGTGCAGCTCACACCAGCATGGGTTGTTTGCGCCGCTGGTCAGCAGTTGCGGCAGTAAGTCGGCGACGGCCGCCAGCACTTGTTGGCGCTCTTGGGCCTCAATCAGCATCAAGGGCAGGCTGTGCAGGCTTTCTTGCGGATGAGTGGCGACCAGCAGTTTTTGCAGGCGCAGGGTTTCGCGCAAATCAAGTGGCTTGGCACTGTAGTCCTGGAGCAGCACCTGCAGTTGCAGGATCAATTTCTCGACGCTTTCCTTGCCCGGTTCGTCGCTGTCGCGGCCCAGCAGGAACAAAATCCGTATCAAGGCTTCCATCAGACCGCCAAGGGGCAGGGCATCCTGCAGACGCTCGATCAGAACCTGGTCGTGCTGCTTGGCGTGTTCCTGCAGATTTCGCCCGGGTGTATTGCCGGCGAGGCTATTGAGTACCCCATACACGCCGTAGAAACACATTTCGTGAGCCGCATCACGCAGGTCCCGATAGCCGTTCAAGGCGTCCTGCACCTGGTTGGAAAACAGTTCCTGCCAGACCAGCAACGGGTTGTTCTGGCTGGCGGGGTGACGATCCTTGCTCACTTGGGCGGCACTGCCAGTCAGCCACCACAGCGCCGGGTTCAAACTGCTCCAGGCCACTTGCTGCTGATGGAAAGGGTGCGCGCGGCGCAGCATTTCGGCGCTCGGTTCGTTGATCAGCAGGCGCAACCATGGGCGTATGAATTCGTCGTACACGCTGTTGTTGATGGCGGATGCGCGCTGCACCAGCGCGAATTCGCGATCGTCATCACGGGGCGGCTGCACTTGGCCATGAATGTCGGCGATACGTCGGGGCTCGAAACACACGGTATACGGCGTCGCCGAGTGCTCCGGCAGGTCGTCGATCAGCATTTCGTACAGCCCGGCCGGCAGCGCATTGATCGCATCGACCGCACCCAGCAACTCGCGGTGCTCACGCCGCGCCACTTCACCGGACACAAAGATGCCCAGGTGACCGATGCTCGCATGCCGCAGGTAAACGATGGTGCGTCCGGCATTTTGCAACGCGAGATCGCTGGGATAGACGTCGGTGATCCAGTCCAGTGCCTGCTGCGGGGAGGTGATGTTGTCGCCATAAGAACAGAACACCACCACCGGCACTTCGATCAATTTGAGGTCGAGCCCGCTGCTCTTGCGCCCCAGGCCACCGGACAGCTGATTACCGATGAACAGGTCGTCGACAATCATCTCGATCTCTTCGCTATTGAGCAGGGTCGGGCTCCCCCACCAGCGTTCGAAATCCAGAAAGCGTGCGGCCTCGCTGTCGACTTCACTGAACAGGTGGTAGTACTTGCCCCAATAGGTGTTGGCCGGGTCCAGGTTTTCGAAATTGCTCACCAGCCAGGTGCCGTCGAAACGGTCATTACCGAGGTCGCTCCCCAGGCGCGCCATCCAGCCACCGCCCAGCAAACCGCCGGTGTAGCGCATCGGATTGCGGCCATTGACGCCGGCCCAGTACGACAACGGCGCACCGTTGACGATGATCAGCCCCGGCAACTCTGGCCGAGTGGCCGCCAGGCCCATTAACGCCCAGCCCGCTTGGCAGTTACCGATGACGACAGGTTTGGCGCTGTCCGGATGCCTGGTGCTGACGACCTCGATGAACCGTGCCTGGGCGTCTGTGATATCGGCAAGGGTTTGCCCTGGGCGTGGCGAGTGACTGAAGGCGATGAAGTAGGTGGGGTGGCCGGCTCTCAGGCTTTCGCCGATAACCGAGTCCTGTTTGAACCCGCCGATCCCCGAGCCGTGACCGCCGCGGGGGTCAATGATGATCACGGGCTGTTTTTTGCTGTCGATCTGTTGCCCCGGGCCGCCGAGAATTTGCAACAACGAATAGTTGACCGCACGAGGCAGGTCTTCACCAGCGACCAGCGTTTCATGATTGAACTTGAGCAGCAGTGGATACCCGGCGCGTTCGTGGGCCAGGGTGTTGTCGCCGCGCTGACGCAAGGTGTCCCAGAACAGCACGCTGCGCTGGCCAAGGTCCGTGAAGTATTCCTGCCAGTCAGCCGGTGTCGGCTGTCTGAGTTGCCCAAGGCTTAAAGGCGCGAAGGTTTTTGCCTGGCGCTTCTGCACGGCGTCGAGGACGTTGTGGGTATTGAGGCGTTGCAGATGATTAAGGTGTTCGAACAAGCCGGCGGGGTCGCTACGCTTTTCATCTTGCAGCGCAATATTTGCTTTCTGACCCATGGTGATCTCCTGCTGCTTGCATGGGAACCTGCGCATCTGAACCCTTTAGTTAAAGAGGGCTAGGCTGGCCGTTCGATGAGCAGGAGTCTACAGCGAATAAGGAGGGCGTTAGCAACGTTTATTTTGCAGCGCACAAAAATAGGCGTTGCCAAATGGTTTTGTGCACTGCAATATCAAGGCTAACGCGATGACTGGCCGGATCGCTATCGCGTCCTCAGGCTCATCAGGGCCTTCCAGTACCAGGAGATTCAAGCATGTCTTTTTTCAATTCGGAAAAACTGCAAACCGCTCAGAAAGCCAACCTCGACCTTTTGCAGCAAATCAGCGGCAAAGTCTTCGCCAGCGTTGAACAGCTCAGCCAGTTGCAGTTCAAGGCACTGCGCGACTCCACCGAGGAGCAGTTCGAAGGTGTTCGCAAGTTGCTGGCCGTCCGTGATCCACAAGGTTTCGCCGAACTACAGGCTTCTTTCACCCAGCCGAGCGCGCAAACCGAACGCCTGGCCGAGTTCAATCGTCAGGTTCAAGCACTGATTGTGGGTACTCAGTCGGACATCGCCAAATTGACCTCGAGTCAGGTCGAAGCGGGCACCCAGCAGTTGCATGAGTTCGTTGAAACGATCAGCAAGAATGCACCGGCCGGCTCCGAGCCAGTTGTGGCCGCGTTCAAGTCGGGCCTGGCGAATGCCGGTACTGTGTTCGAAAGCGCACAGAAAGCTGTAAAACAGGCTGCCGATGTGGCTCAGAGTGGTTTCGAGGCAGCGACTGCCGCGGGCACTAAAGCTGCCCCGGAAGCTAGCGCCAAGCCTAACAGCGGTAACAAGTAAGTCACGTAAGACCAGCAGTACCAATGGCGATGGGTTTATTCCCCATCGCCATTTTTTTTCGTTCCGCCATCGGCACCGGGCTTGCCGCCGAACATGCCGAAAAGGTTCTGGGTGTTCAGGTACAGCGCCTTGGACTGGTCGACATATTGCCGCATCAGATCCTGCATCACTGGCGCTTGCTGGTGCATGAAGGTGCTCCAGGCTTCGGAGGATTGCGCACCGGTCTGGGACTGGATGTCGATTACGGTCTGAATGCTTTTGTCCAGGTAACTGGCGAGTACGCCCTGATAAGGGCCGTAGAACTGGATAATCCCCATCAGCATCTCGCTGGTGAAGATCGGCTCACCGCCGCTTTCAGCTTCCAGAATCACTTGCAGCAAGATACTGCGCGTCAGGTCCTCGCCGCTCTTGGCATCGACCACCTGAAAGGCAATTTTGTCGACCACCAACTGGCGTATGTCCGCCAGCGTCAAATGACTGCTGGTGTGGGTGTCATACAGTCGGCGATTGGGGTACTTCTTGATCAGGCGGGGGGTGGTATCAGTCATGCGGGGCGTCTCGCGGCGGGCCTGGTTTGCAGGCATCTTAACCTACAATCATCATTGGTGTTTTTGAGGCCGCCTTCGCGAGCAAGCCCGCTCCCACACTTGACCGAGTCTCCCATGAGAATGCGGTTAAATGTGGGAGCGGGCTTGCTCGCGAAGAGGCCCGCCATCACAGCACAAATCCAGCAGCAAAAAGGAGACTGCGCCGTCAAGCGAGTCCCCCCTTGTGTAACCAGAACTGAGTTACCAGATCGACAAGGTGTAGCTGACGATCAGGCGGTTTTCATCCAGGTCGCTGCCAAAGTGGGTCGAGCGAACTGTCGCGTTACGCCATTTCACCCCGACATTCTTTAATGGCCCGCTCTGCACGACATAGCCGATGTCGGTATCACGTTCCCATTCCTTGCCTTGCGGGCGGTTGCCGCCCAGATCGATATTGTCGCCAGTAATGTAGCGGGTCATGAAGGTCAGCCCTGGTACACCGATGGCCGCAAAGTTGTAGTCGTAACGTGCCTGCCAGGATTTTTCGTCCTTGCTGGCGAAGTCGCCGATCTGCACGAAGTTCACCAGGAACGCATCGGTGCCGTTGACGTAGGCATAGCCGGTGTCGCCGTTCATGCCTTGATAACCCAGGCCCAACGCATGCCCGCCGAGGCTGTAGGTGAACATCGCGCCGATGGCATTGTTATCGACATTACTGCCACCGTCGTCCGTGGAGCGGGCGAAGCGCAGATCCATCTTCAGCGACTGGCCGGTTGTGACCGGCAACACGTAGGTCAGGTTGACCAGGTGCTGGCTGTAGAAATTGTCGAGGTGGCCATAGCTGTAACCGGTGGCGAGGTTGCTGGTCCATTTGTAGTTCAGGCTGGCGAAATCGAAGCTGTCGCTATCGAGATGCCGTGTGGTGATGCCCTTGGCGCCGGTGCGGGTGATGCCCATGTCCTCGTAGTCCGAGGAGTCGCGCTGATTGACTTGCGTCAGTCGCCCGGCATCCACGGTCAGGCCTTCGAGTTCCAGCGACGTCAACTGACCGCCCTTGAAGGTTTGTGGCAACAGCCGTGAATCGTTGGCCAAGACCGTCGGCAGTTTCGGCAGCAGCGTGCCGAGTTTCAGTGTGCTTTTTGAGGCACGCACTTTGGCCGTCAGGCCCAGTTCGCCGTACTCGTCCTGCGCACCTTTGCTCGTGTCGCGGTGACGTTTGAGCAAGCCGGAGCCTGCGCGATCGGGGCTGGAATCGAGCTTGACGCCGACCAGACCGATGGCATCGAAGCCGATTCCGATCAAACCGTCGGTGAATCCCGATTCATAGCGCAGCAGGAAACCTTGCGCCCATTCCTCTTGCTTGGATTGGGGAGCGTTGGTCTGACGATAATCGCGGTTGAAGTAGAAGTTGCGCAGCTCCAGGCTGGCCTTGCTGTCTTTGACAAAGTCAGCAGCGGCGGGGGCCGAGAGGCTGATGACGCCGCCGGCCAGCAACAGTCGAGTAGCGAGGGTGCGGGTGTTGCGGTCCATGGTTAAGCCCTTTTGTTTTTATTATGGAAAGACAGGTCCCGCGGCCCTCGCCAGGTGGGCGAGGGCTTATCAATAAAAAACGCGAACGCCAAAAAGAGAGGAGCGTGGCGCCGCGTGGGTTCAATCGTTAGAACTGTTCGGCGCTCAGGCCAAACAAGGAGGCGCTGCCCGCGCGGATGGATTGTTCCAGGCTCAAAATGCGCGGCAGCAAGCGGTGAATGTAGAAGTCGGCGGTGGCGATCTTCGCGCCATAAAACCCTGGATCTTCGGGCAGCTTTTGCTTGGCCACCTGCGCCATGCGCGCCCAAAGCCAGGCGTAGGCGACGTAACCGAACAGGTGCAAATACTCCACCGAAGCAGCGCCGACTTCGTTGCGATTGGTGGTCGCCTGATCCTGCAGCCAGTCGCTCAGGTCTTCCAGACGCTGCACGGCATCGAACAGTTGAGCGGAGTAGGGCGCTTCGGGCTGATGGGCGAAATGGCGGATCTCGCCGGTGAACTGGCGCAGCGCGGAGCCCTTATCGGCGAGCACTTTGCGTCCAAGCAAGTCCAGGGCCTGAATGCCGTTGGTGCCTTCGTAGATCTGCGCGATGCGCACGTCGCGGACCAATTGTTCCTGGCCCCATTCGCGGATGTAGCCATGGCCGCCGAACACTTGCTGGCCGTTGATGCAGCTTTCCAGGCCGGTGTCGGTGAAGAACGCCTTGGCCACCGGTGTGAGCAGCGCCACCAGGGTTTGCGCGCTGTCCCGTTCCTTGGCGTCATCGGAAAATTTCGCCAGGTCCAGTTGCTGCCCGACATAACTGGCGAACGCACGGCCGCCCTCGGTCATGGCTTTCATGCTCAGCAGCATGCGGCGCACATCAGGGTGAACGATGATCGGGTCGGCCACTTTGTCCGGAGCTATGGCACCGGTCGGCGCGCGACTCTGAACACGTTCACGTGCATAGGTGACGGCGCTCTGATAGGACGCTTCGGCGCAGCCAATGCCCTGAATGCCGATGGACAAGCGCTCGTAGTTCATCATGGTGAACATCGCCGCCAGGCCTTTGTTGGCTTCGCCGACCAGCCAGCCGCTGGCGCCGTCGAAGTTCATTACGCAGGTGGCCGAGGCCTTGATGCCCATCTTGTGTTCGATCGAACCGCAACTCACAGCGTTGGCATCGCCGAGGGAACCGTCGACATTGACCAGCACTTTGGGGACGACAAACAGCGAGATGCCTTTGGGCCCTGCTGGTGCGTCCGGCAGTTTGGCCAGCACCAGATGCACAATGTTTTCGGTCAGGTCCTGGTCACCACCGGTGATGAAGATCTTGCTGCCGGTGATGCTGAAGCTGCCGTCGGCCCGGGGTTCGGCGCGGGTGCGGATAATCCCCAGATCGGTGCCGGCGTGGGCTTCGGTCAGGCACATGGAACCGGCCCAGCGGCCTTCGTACATCGGCGGCAGGTAGAGGTTTCTCAGGGTGTCACTGGCGTGGGCATCCAGCGCCAGGCAGGCACCGGAACTCAACGCCGAATACAGTGCGAAGCTGGAATTGGCGCCGTAGAGCATTTCTTCGAACTGCACGGCGAGCATCTTCGGCATGCCCATGCCGCCAAAATCGGCGTTACCCGACAGGCCCACCCAACCGCCTTCGATGTAGGTGGCATAAGCCTGTTTGAAACCGATTGGCGTGCTGACCTGGCCATCGACCCACTGGGCGCCTTCCTCGTCGCCGCTGCGATTCAATGGCGCAATCAGGTGCGAGGTGACTTTGGCCGCCTCCTCAAGAATGGCGTCGGCGGTGGCGGCGTCGACACTGTCAGCCAGGGCTGGCAGGCGTGCCCACAGGGCCGGGGCGTCGAACACTTCATGCAAGACAAAGCGCATGTCGCGCAGCGGGGCGTTGAATTCGGGCATAACGTGAACCTCAAAAGGGTGTGCGATGGGCACGGCGCCGCTTGAACAGGCCGTGCCCTTTCTATCAATGGGCGGAAGCGCTGGCGGCGCCGAGGCCGGTCTGGGCACGAACGAACTGGTCGGCGTAAGCATCACGCTCCTTGTCGGCCCGCACGCTGCGGTCGAGTTTCGACACTACGATGATCACGAAGAACGCCAGGGGCATGGAGAACAGCGCCGGGTGGTCGTATGGGAAAATCGCATGCGCATGGCCGAGCACGGTGACCCAGACCGCTGGCGAGAGAATCACGAGGACCAGCGCGCAGATCAGCCCGGCGAAACCGCCGATGATTGCGCCTTTGGTGGTCAAGCCTTTCCAGTACATGGCCATGATCAGCACCGGGAAGTTGGTCGACGCAGCGATGCCGAAGGTCAGGCCCACCAGGAACGCGACATTCATCTTCTCGAACAGAATGCCCAGCAGAATCGCGATGATGCCAAGTCCCACGGTGGCCATGCGGGTCACGCGCATTTCCTGTTTCTGGGTGGCTTTGCCTTTCTTGAATACTGTGGCGTAGAGGTCGTGGGAAATCGCCGAAGCACCGGCCAGGGCCAGCCCGGAAACCACTGCAAGGATGGTGGCGAAGGCCACGGCCGAGAGGAAACCGAAGAACAGATTGCCACCGACCGCTTTGGCCAGGTGCATGGCGACCATGTTGCCGCCGCCAATCAAGGCGCCGCCGACTTCACCATTGACGTAGTACTGCGGGTCGGTGCCGATGATCACCATCGCGGCGAAGCCCAGAGTGCATACCACGAGGAAGAAGAAGCCGATGAAACCGGTGGCGTAGAACACCGATTTGCGCGCTTCCTTGGCGTTAGGCACGGTGAAGAAACGCATCAGAATGTGCGGCAGGCCGGCAATCCCGAACACCAGGCCCAGCGACATCGAGGCGGTGTTGATCGGGTCGGCGAGCATCGAACCGGGGCCCATGATGTTCCAGCCACTGGCATGGGCTTCGACGGCTTTGTTGGCCAGGGTTTCGTAGCTGAAACCGAACTGCGACATGGCCATCAATGCCAGGGTCGTGCCGCCGGCAAGCAGCAGCACGGCCTTGATGATCTGCACCCAGGTGGTGGCGATCATGCCGCCGAAAATCACATAAACCAGCATCAGCGCGCCGACGATCACCACGGCTACCGGGTAGTCGAGGCCAAACAGCAACTTGATCAACTGACCCGCGCCGACCATCTGCACGATCAGGTAGCAACACACCACCGTCAGCGAACCGAAGGCGGCGAAGATCCGCACTTTGTTCTGGTCCAGGCGATAGGACACGATGTCGGCAAAGGTGTAGCGCCCCAGGTTGCGCAAGCGCTCAGCCATCAGGAAGGTGATGATCGGCCAGCCAACGAAGAAGCCGATGGTATAGATGAAGCCATCGTAGCCCTTGGCGAACACCAGGCTGGACAGCCCCAGCAGCGTAGCGGCGGACATGTAGTCACCGGCAATTGCCAGGCCATTCTGAAACCCGGTGATACCACCGCCCGCGGTGTAGAAGTCAGACGTGGATTTGGTTTGCCGCGCGGCCCACCAAGTGATGGCCAATGTGCCCAGTACGAAGACGAAGAACATGCCGATTGCATGCAGGTTGAGCGGCTGTTTTTCCACCGCACCCAATGTGGGTGCAGCCAGCACAACGGAGGCCGGCAATAGCCCGGCAGCGGCGAGGAGAAGTTTACGCAGCAGAGTCATCACTTGCTCTCCTCGAGAATGGCGGCGCCCAATGCATCGAAACGCGTGTTGGCGCTGTAGACGTACCAACCGGTCAGTAGCCAGGAAAAAATAACGATCGCCGCGCCAACCGGCATGCCCAGGGTCAACATCCGATGCTCGGCGATCGGCGCGTGCAGCCACTGCGGGGCAAACGCCACCACCAGCATGAACGCGTAGTAGGTGCCGAGCACGGCAGCACTCAGCGACCAGGCCAGGCGCGAACGGCTGCTCACCAATTGAAGGAATTTGGGGTTGGACCGAATGCGTTCACAGCGTTGGGTATCGGTTGAATGGATGTCGATCATGGGTGGCTCCACATTGTTTTTGTTATCAGTGTGTAGGTCAGGGGCAGGGCCAAATTCAGCCTGCACGAGCCCGAAGCGGCAGGTAAAACACCTGCCGCCTGGTGGGTACAACGTCGATTCGGTTAGAGCGCTTTGGCCCTGTCGCGCAGAACGTACTTCTGGATCTTGCCGGTTGAAGTCTTCGGCAGCAGGGTGAAAACCACCGTGCGCGGGACTTTGAAACCGGCCAGGTGTTCGCGGCAGAAACTGATGATGTCGGCCTCGCGAACGTCCTGGTGATCAGCCTTCAATGTGACAAAGGCGCAGGGCGTTTCGCCCCATTTCTCATCGGGACGGGCGACGACGGCCGCTTCCATGACGGCTGGATGGCGATAGAGCACACCTTCCAGTTCGATGGTGGAAATGTTCTCACCGCCGGAAATGATGATGTCCTTGAGTCGGTCCTTGATCTCGACATAACCGTTCGGATGACACACCGCCAGGTCGCCGGTGTGGAACCAGCCGCCGTCGAACGCCTCGGCTGTGGCGGTCGGGTTCTTCAGGTAGCCCTTCATCACGGTGTTGCCACGCATGAAGATCTCACCGATGGTCTGACCGTCTCGCGGGGTCGGCTCCAGCGTCTTCGAATCGCCAACCATCACGCCTTCGAGCGTCGGGTAGCGCACGCCTTGACGGGATTTGATTTGCGCCCGTTCGTCCAGCGGCAACTCATCCCATTCGGCATGCCAGGCGCAGAGCGTCACCGGGCCATAGGTTTCGGTCAGACCATAGACGTGGGTGACCTTGATGCCCATTTGCTCCACGGCACCGATCACTTTGGCCGGCGGTGCGGCGCCGGCGACCATCGCGTTGACCGGATGATCGATCGCCGCTTTCGCCGATTCCGGCATGTTGACCAAGGCATTGAGCACGATCGGCGCAGCGCACAGATGGGTGACCTGATGCTCGCGGATCAGCGTGAGGATTCTCTGTGGATCGACGCGGCGCAGAAACACATGCACACCGGCCATGGCGGTGATGATCCACGGGTAGCACCAACCGTTGCAATGGAACATCGGCAAGGTCCAGAGGTACACCGGATGGTTACCCATGGCCCAGGTCATCTGGTTGCCCAATGAGTTCAGGTAGGCACCGCGATGGTGGTAAACCACGCCTTTGGGGTTGCCGGTGGTGCCAGAGGTGTAATTCAGCGAGATGGCTTGCCATTCATCATCGGGCCACTGCCAGGCGAAAGCAGGGTCGCCTTCGGCCAACAGCGCTTCATAGTCCAGATCGCTGACAGCCTGGCCTTCGCCGTATTCCGGATCATTGACGTCGATGACCAATGGCGGGTGATCCAGCATGCCGATCGCCGCGTGAATCACATCATGGAACTCACGGTCGGTAATCAGCACCTTGGCTTCACCATGCTGCAGCATGAAGGCAATGGCTTCGGCATCCAGGCGCACGTTGAGCGGGTTGAGCACCGCGCCAATCATCGGCACGCCGAAATGCACCTCGAGCATCTCGGGAATGTTGGGCAACATCACCGCCACGGTGTCGTTCTTGCCGATGCCGCGACCGGCCAGCGCCGAGGCCAGACGGCGACAGCGGGTGTAGGTCTGCGCCCAGGTGCGGCGGATCGAGCCATGGATGACGGCGGGATAGTGCGGGTAAACGCTGGCGGTGCGCTCGATGAAGCTGAGCGGAGACAAGGCAATATGGTTGACAGCCGCAGGGCCTAGCCCTTGTTCATAGATCGACATGTACGGGTACTCGGTGGCTGATTGTTAGCTCTATAGGTGACCTTGCAGCGTAGCCGCTGAGGTCGCCTTTTATGTCCGGCTTGCTTTATATAACATTCAGCTAACGATATGGAAGTACAACCTACGTCATATGGGATATGTACTATATTTGATTCTTTCGGATCTAAATGAATACAGTGACACCGCCAAGGCCGGTATATCCTTGGCTTCCCCAACGAAGCGGACCTGTGATGACCCTGACTCCCGTTCGATTGCACAGCTGGTTGCGCCTGCAGCGCGAGGGTGTGTCTCTGGCCGCCCGGGCCGATGCGTTGTGCCGTGCGCTGCAGGATTGCCCCGAGGTGCGCCGGGCGGTTTATTTGAGTTGGCAACCCAATGCGCGGATTTACAGCCACGAGGGCGCCGCCCAGCATTTTCCACCGGGGCTGGGCGACCCTTCGCTGGCCAGCGATCAGCGGCTGTTTGATCGTCTGGCCGAAGCGGGGCGGCTGGATCTGGCTCAAGTACGTCAACTCGATTGTTGGCTGGCCGGCCGACTGCGCCGGGCCGCTATCAGCCATGGCCAGGTGTTTGATCTGGCGTTGCAACCGGGGCAGGCGGGTTTGTTGCTGGTGGAAGTGTGCGAGGGCGTGAGTCTTGATTGGCTGGGTTGGGTGCAGGACTTGCTGACGACGCTGCTGAGCAGCGTCAACGGCATGCTGCGCGGCTCACCGCTGTTGGGGCACGACCCGCAACCGAGTCTGTTGCTCGATGCGCAGGGCCGGCCGCTGGAGTTCAATGCCGCGCTGTTGGCACTGCTCGCCGAAAAACCGCTGACCGATGTGCTGGGTTTTCTGCCGGTCAATCACCGGGTGCTGGTTCGCGCCTGCCTGGACCAGCAACGCGCCATCGACGGGGTCGAAGCCCAATTCGAAGCGCAGATCCTGATCTGGACGTTTATCCCCGATCCCCAGGACAACCGTGTACTCGCCCGGTGTCGCGATGCCACGGCACAAGTGCTGGCCGAGCGTGAAGCGGCCACGGCACGGCGGCTGTACCGGCTGATCATTGAAAACACCACTGACCTGATTTCCCGACACACACCGGACGGGCGCTTTCTCGATGCCTCGCCGGCGTCCTGGACATTGCTCGGCTACTGGCCGGAGGAGCTGCGCGGGCAAATGGCCCAAGGCTTGTTCCATGGTCAGGACCTGGCCAGCCTGGTGCAGCGCGCGCGGGATGCCCTGGAGCAGGACGGTTATCACACGATGACGTATCGGATTCGCCATCGGGATGGGCATTACCTGTGGTTTGAAACCGCCAGCCGGGCGATTCGTGAGACCTATACCGGAGCGGTGGTGGAAGTGGTCAGCGTGTCCCGGGACATTACCGCCCGGGTGCTCGCCGAGGAGAACAAGCGACGCCTGGCGGAAGTCGTCGAGGCCAACACCGATCCTGTGTTGTTCATCGACCCCGAGGGTCAAGTCACTTACCTCAATCCAGCGGCGCGGCGCGTCCTCGGGATCGACGAGCAACAACCGATGCCAGCCCTGGCAACGTTGTTCGCCAGCGGCGACCTGGCACGTCTGCAGCGTGATGGCTGGAGCAGCGCCGAGCGCGACGGTGTCTGGAGCACCGATGCGCGATTGCAACCACCGGCAGGTGGCACTTCGGTGCCGGTATCGCTGGTGCTGCTGGCGCACCGTTCGGCCGGCGGCGAGCGCTATTACTCGTTGGTGGCGCGGGACATGACCGAGCGTGAACTGCGTGAAGTGCAGCAGCGCCGTCATCAGGACGAACTGGCGCACACCGCGCGGTTGGTCACCCTGGGTGAATTGGCCTCGGGCATCGCTCACGAAATCAACCAGCCATTGGCAGCGGTCGTCAATTACGCCAATGCCAGCCAGCGCTATTTACAGACGCTGGATTCCAATCCCCAGGCCGCCGCCAAAGTGGCGCAAGGGCTGGAGCGCATTACCCATCACGCCACTCATGCTTCAGAAGTGATCAGACGTTTGCGGGCGTTCCTGCGCAAGGGGCAACGCCGCATGCAGGCCTTGAATTTCACCGAGGTCGCCCGTGAGGCCGTGCGTTTATGTGCCTGGGAGGCGAGCAATTGCCAAGTGACAATCGAGGATCGCCTACCGGATAATCTGCCGCCGATTTATGCCGACCGAGTGCTGCTGGAGCAGGTCCTGCTCAATCTCTTGCGAAATGCCATCGATGCCAACCGCGAACAACATCCGGGGCAACCCTCGCTGATCGTGATGACTGCGGGGCAGGGCGGTGGTGCAACCGTGGAAATCAGTGTGCAAGACCAGGGGCCAGGCGTCAGCGAGCCCGAACTGGAGCAGATATTTACCCCGTTCTATACCAGCAAGGCCGATGGCCTGGGGCTTGGCTTGTCCATGAGCCGCAGCATCATCGAAGGTTTCGGTGGCGAATTACAGGCCCGACGCCAACCTGTCGGGCTGCTGATGTGCTGCCGTTTGCCGCTGGCCGGCCCAACAAAACAACAACAGGAATAACGTAATGGCAGGTGTGACGGAGCACGTGGTGTATGTGGTCGACGATGACCAAGGCATGCTCGATTCAACAGTCTGGTTGTTGGAGTCGGTAGGGCTCAAAGCCTTGCCGTTTACCAGTGGCGTGGAGTTTCTCAATGCCTGTGATGCCAGTCTTGATGCCTGCGTGCTGCTCGATGTTCGCATGCCCGGCATGGGCGGTTTGAACGTGCAGGAAGAAATGCGCGCACGTGAGCTGAACCTGCCGATCATTTTCGTCAGCGGGCACGCGGATGTTCCGATCGTGGTTCGCGCCTTCAAGGCGGGCGCCCATGACTTCATCGAGAAGCCCTACAACGAGCAATTGCTGCTGGACAGCGTGCAACAGGCGCTCAGCAACTGCGCGGCAAATCGCTCGGGCAATCAGGGGCACGAAGCCTTGCAGGCGCGCTTGCTGACACTGACCCCACGGGAGCGCGACGTTTTGCTGCCGCTGGTCCAGGGTTACACCACCCGCGAGATCGCCGAGCAACTGGGCGTCAGTGCGAAAACCGTCGACCTGTATCGTTCGCGGGTGATGAAACGCATGCAGGCCAATACCTTGCCAGACCTGGTGGGGATGGCCATCGCCGCTGAACTGGTCGATCCGCTGAAGCTGCGGTGATTGCTGGCGTTTTCTAATGATCGTCTATGGGGGGAGGATCAGCCGCAAGACAGACCGGACGTCCCACCGACGTTATGACTGCCTGAGCTTGCGCTAGCATGAAAGATGTTCAGGCCACTCGCCATTGAGACTGGTCATGGGGCTCTGCCACTGGCAGGGGCCGGAGGAGGCGTGTTGAAACCATTCCAGCTCAGACCTAGCGCCTCAACCCTGAACATGTTGCGTCAAGCGTGCCTGCAACGCCGTGATGCGGTGCCGCCAATGTTAACGGAAAAAGCGCTGATCCCGGGCATTCCAGATGCTCGCTACTGGCTGGACCAGGACCTGACGCCGTTCATTCGGGATGTGAGCTTGGCCAACCTTCGAGAGGCTGAGGCGCTCGCCAGCGCAGGGCTACCGAACGATATCCTGCCGCGGGCAAATCTGCTGGCCGTTTCGGGCGGCGGCGACGCCGGCACATTCGCCGGGGGCATCATTGCGGGATGGACCCGGCATGGGTCTCGACCTGTGTTCAAAGTCGTCACCGGCATTAGCGCTGGAGCCCTGGTCGCCCCGTTTGCCTACCTGGGGCCCCAGTACGACGATATCATTGTGCGTATCTGCAATGCAGTCGGTCCAAAAGACATTTTCCATGCGCGTAATATGCTGACCCGTCTTACCAGCGATGGTATGGCGCACAGCAAGCCACTGTCGCGGCTCATTGCACAGCACGTCACTGCCGAGATTCTCGCGGCGATCGCAGCGGAATACGCCAAGGGACGGCTCCTGATGATCGGTACAACCGACCTTGATTCAGGGCGTCCGGTCACCTGGAACATGGGGGCTATTGCCTCCAGCCAGGCACCGGGAGCGCTTGAGCTGTTTCGCAACATCATGGTCGCGTCGATGAGTATTCCAGGAGCCGTCTCACCCGTCATGATTGATGTGGACGTTAACGGCCACTCGTTTCAGGAAATGCACGTGGACGGAGGCGTCCTTACGCAGGTGTTCCTTTACCCACCCGGCACCGTGATGGCGCTGAACCAAGTGCCCGGGGCGCGTTTGCGGCGTGAACGGCATTTCTATGTGATTCGCAATGGCAAACTGGAACTGCAATGGTCCGGAACCAAGCGCCGAACCTTGAACATCGGCGGTCGAGCCATCAGCGCATTGATCCAGAATCAGGGGATCAGCGATCTGGATCGAATTTACCGAATTGCCCAGCAGGATGGGGCGGATTTCAATCTGGCGTACATCGGCTCCGACTTCCGCATTTCTCGCCTCCATAAATTCGATGGCGAGTACATGAAGCGCTTGTTCAAGTACGCCTTTGAACTCAGTGCCAAAGGCTATCCGTGGCATAAATCGCCGAGTACGTGAAAGACGGTCTCAGCCGATCGGCTCGGCCGTACAACTCATTTCCCCTGAGCCTGGCTTCTGGAAAAGCACCACGTTACCGTCTTGCCAGAAGCTGTAGTTCCCTTGGGAATCCTTGCCGGTGTATTGGGTTCCCGAATCATTCTGCACCTGGTTCAGGGTGATCGAAGCGTTCGCCCATTTCAGGTACACGACACCAGGCTGGGTGTTAAAGAAAGTGGCGGTAATCAACGCGTTTAACCCTGCGCAACGAAAAGCCAGGGGGCCTTCGGTGAGTCTGTCTGGATCCTTGGTTCTCGCAATTGCCGAGCCTTGGCGCAGCTGGTGCGCGCGCTCGGCATAACTTCGGATCGCGCACGTCTTGGGCGCAGTCTCGGAGGCACATTGATTGCGGGCGTCGACCCAGAACTGCTGGTCGATCATGACTTTGTCTGGGCGCGGTACTGAATGATCATCCGTGAGCGCCAGGCGATAAAGACGCGTCAGTTCAATATCCATCTGCGTTAGTTGTGGATCGCGACAGATAAGCTTTTCGACGGATGCCCTTGCCGTGGCGCAGTCGAAGCTGGTGTGGATGATTGGCGAAGCAGGTGAGGCATTGGCACAGGTGCTCGTCGCCGCGCACACGCTGGCAGCGAGCAGACAGCTGAAAAGGGCCATGATCGTTTTCATGTTGGCTTGATCATTACGTGATGCCCGGATTGCTGTGGGAATCTATCGATCCGTTAAGCAGTCATTTGTTCGCATTGGGTGTATCGCAGTGTAAGTCAGTGCTCAAAACTTGCCACACCCGTTCGAGGGAGTAGAAGTACAAAAGGAATTAGAGGTTGCATCATAAGAACATTGTTTCAGGGTTGGTCGCCCAGATGCTGAGCTAGACTAAAAGATCCAAAGCACACTGATAGCAGTGGAGTCTTTATGAAAAAATCCATCCCACCCTGTCTGGCTACGATTGTCTCGGTATTCTGCCTTTGCGCTTCAGCCGAGACCGTAACGCCGCTCAAAGGGCAGTCTCCCGAAATCATTCAGCAGGACATTAGTTCATGCCAGGCTCAGGCCAGCAGCACAGCAAGCACCAGCTCAACATCTGAATCAGGCGGACGTGCCCGTGGTGCGGCTACTGGTGCCGTTGCCGGTGCGGCGGTTGCCGGAGCACGCGGTCGTCAGCATGACGAGCTTTATGACAAGGTAGACGACGATGTCAAACAGGAATACCGACAGAACAAAGCCAAGGATGCTGCTGTGGCAGGTGCGGTTGTAGGTGGATCCCGACAACGTCAGGATCGTCGTGAGGATCGCCGGGCAGAACCGGCTGCCACTGCTTCCGCCTACAGCAGTTGCATGCAGCAACGGGGCTACCAGATAACCCCTTGAACGGGCGGTACTATCAAGGCGCTCAAGTCTGCCTGACCACAGAGGGGGTGCAATGCGCATTCCATTGTTTTACGCGGTGTCAGCTGTATTGTTTTTGAGTGGACCTTACTGCCTGGCGCAGCCATTGGATGCGAGCGCGACCACAAACGCTGCCGATACAGCGCCCGTCACCGCGGCGGCCAAAGATGCCGTGTTTACCCAGGAGCAGCTGGATCAAATGCTGGCTCCCATTGCGCTTTACCCGGACCCACTGCTGGCACAGGTGCTGATGGCCACCACGTACCCCGGGGAAGTCGCCGAAGCGGTGACCTGGTCTAAAGCACACCCGGAGGCCAAGGGCGATGATGCGGTAAAACAGGTGGCGAGCCAGCCTTGGGATCCGAGTGTGCAGGCGCTGGTCGCCTTCCCCCAGGTCCTGGCAACGCTGGGACAGGATCCCGTCTGGGTACAACGTCTGGGGGATGCCTTCCTGGCGCAGCCCGACGATGTCATGGGGGGCGTGCAACGCTTGCGTCATCAGGCGCAAGCCGCAGGCAACCTGCAGAGCAACCAATATCAGAACGTGACGGTTCAGGCTGTTGCGGCCCCGGCCCCCACGTCTACCGCACCGGCCCCTGCCAGCAGCACCTCCACCATCATCATTCAGCCCTCCGATCCGCAGGTGGTTTACGTACCCAGTTATAACCCGACAACCACCTACGGCACCTGGCCCTATCCTGCGTCGCCTCCCGTGTACTATCCACCGCCACCAGCCTATTACCCCGGTTCGGCATTGCTGGCCGGGCTGGCGTTTGGTACCGGTGTGGCGATCATCGGCTCGTTGTGGGGTGATTGTGACTGGGACAACAACGACATCGACATCGACGTCGATCGCTACAACAACATCAATCGCAACAACCAAATCACCAATAATCAGAACAAGTGGCAGCACAACACCGTTCACCGCGATGGCGTTCCCTATCGAGACACCAGAAGCCGCGAACAGTACGGCCGACAACTGGGCGGTGCCAATCAGCGTGAGGCTTATCGAGGAGACAATGCCCAACGCGCCCAGGCGCGTGAAAAAGCCCGTAGTTCAATGGACAAGCACGGTATCGAACGACCTGCCACCAGCAACCGCGAAGCCCGTGATCGAGCACGCGAAGCCCAGTCTGGAACCTCGGCCGGTAATCGGATGCAAGCAGGTGCAGACAGGCCGAGGACGACTGACAGAAGCCAGGGCACTGCCAGAAACACTCGGGAGGGTCAGCCGCCCGCCAGACAGACCGCTCAGGTGAATCAGCGCGCACAGGGCACCTCGCAGACGCGCCAAGCTACGCCAAACCGGCCGTCCGCCAGTACGGGCAGTGCCCGCAACAATGCATTCGCCGGCGCGCGCTCACCGTCCCAGACCAACGCACAAGCCAGTCGTGGCCGGACCAGCCAGGCATCCGCCCAGCGCCCCAGTGCCTCGCGATCGGCCGGCCATCAGGTCAGTCGCCCCTCCAGTCCACCAGCGCGTCAAAGAGGGGGCCGTCGTTGAAAAACAATCCTCGAGTGAAGGCACTCACGGGCTTGCTCCCTCAGGTCCTGGCGATAACTGCCGGCTTGGCGTGGTCGTGCATGGTTACGGCACAGCAGGCCTTTCCAACGCCAGAAAATGCCGCTCAAGCGTTCGTCGAAGCACTGGGCACGGAACACGCCGATCAGGCACGCCTGACAGCGTTGCTGGGTAATGAATGGCGCAGTTACATCCCGCGCGAAGGCGTGGAGCGCAAAGATGTGGATGCGTTTTTGAAGCAATACCACGAGCAACACAGCATTGAAAAAACCAGCGACAGCAAGGCACTCCTGGCGGTCGGCAGTGACCACTGGACGCTGCCTATACCCCTGATAAAAGACGCAAACGGTTGGCGCTTCGACCTCAACGCCGGTAGCGCCGAAGTCCGTGCACGTCGAATTGGCCGCAACGAACTCACCGCGTTGCAATCGGTTCTGGCCTATCACGACGCCCAGATGGACTATGCGTCAGTAGATCGTAACGGTGACGGCGCACTCGCCTATGCGCAGAAAATCTTCAGCACCGCCGGCGAGCACGACGGACTCTATTGGGCGGACGACGATAGTGGTCAGATCAGCCCGGTGGGGCCCGCGTTCGGCAAAACCATTGCCGGCGAAGACTGGCATGGTTACCACTTCCGCATCCTTGATGGCCAAGGTCCTTCGGCACCTGGTGGCGCCTACAGCTACCTGATCGGTGACAAGATGAGTCGTGGCTTTGCACTGATCGCCTGGCCGGCGAAGTACGATGACAGCGGGGTGATGAGTTTCATGATCAGTCATGAAGGACAGGTGTTCGAAAAAGACTTGGGACCCGAGGGTGACAAGTTGGCGCAGTCGATGAAGCGCTTTGATCCAGATGACAGTTGGAAGGTGGTTACGGAGGGTCAAGAGTAGATCTACCTGCGCCTCCTCAACCTTTTTTACGCGGACATCAAGCGTCCTGTAATCGTCGCATTAACTTAGCGTGCTCTCACGGCCCTTTCATATCGATCATCCATTAAAAAAAGCCCCCCTTAGCCCCAGATAACATGATTTTTCACGCGGTCAAGCCTTCCATATAGTCATCGCAAGCCCAACCGGAACACCTTAGTGTTTCATCGATGCGAGATAAATTTATGGATGACAAGATGAAGCCCGACCAAAGCCAGGGTGCTGGTATGGGGACACGAGTGGTTTGGGGAGGGGAGCAAGTTCAGCATCCCTACAACGCTACCCAGACTCCCATCGTCGTCAGCGCCGCCTACGGTTACCAAGATATCGATGAATGGTATGACGTGGCGTTGGGTAAAGAACCTGGCTTCATTTACAGCCGCATGAGCAACCCGACTGTCTCTGTCCTGGAACACAAACTCTGCGAGCTTGAAAGCGCAGAATCGGCTGTCGCTTTCAGCACCGGGATGGCTGCAATCAGTGGTGTGTTGCATACCTTCCTGTCCTGTGGTCAACGTGTGGTTTCTACCCGCGACAGCTACGGTGGCACAAACAAGATCTTTGAAGAGTTTCTCCCTCGCATGGGCGTCGAGGTCACGCTTTGCGATACCCTCGACACCGAAGCTATTGAGCATGAGATCGCTAAAGGCTGCAATGTTCTCTATCTGGAAACCCCGACGAACCCAACGCTGAAAGTCCTGGATATTCGACGTCTCGTGGCGGCGGCGAAGCGTGTTGGGGCTTTGGTCATAGCAGACAATACGTTCGCGACGCCTTTGAATCAGAATCCCCTTGCACTCGGGGTTGATGTAGTCGTGCACAGTGCTACCAAGTTTCTATCCGGTCATGGCGATGCGCTTGGCGGTGTGGTCTGCGGCACCGAGCATCTGATGTCTAAAGTTCGCCATTACCGCGAAATCAATGGGGCCTCGCTGGATCCTTTCTCGGCTTATCTCATCATCCGGGGTATCAAGACTCTGGCTTTGCGTTTGCGCCAGCAACAGGCGAGCGCGCAAGTACTGGCCGAGTATTTATGCACCGAGCCATTGGTGGAGTCTGTGAACTATCCGGGACTCCCTCAACATCGAAGTCATGTCATTGCTCGCTCGCAGATGCGCGGATTCGGCGCAATCATCAGCTTCGTGCTGGTGGGAGGCATGGACACGGTGACTCGTTTGTTACCACTGCTTAAGTATGCACATCGGGCGGGTAACTTAGGCGCGGTGGAAACCATCTACGGGCCGGCACGAACAACCAGTCACGTAGAAAACACCTTGGAGGAACGCGAAGCACTTGGAATTTCCGAGGGCTTGGTCAGGGTCTCCGTGGGTATTGAAGAGACGGCCGATTTGTTGGCTGATCTTAAACAAGCGTTCACGTTAGTTCGCAGTAAACAAAATCATGCACATCACCACGCTGATAACACCGAGCGTTTCACTGAGGTGGGAACCTGAACTCGGATAAGACTGCCGACTGCAGGGTCGGACAGTTCTTCATGAATAGTAAAAACAATAACAACTAGCGACAAATTAATGGTGCTGCCTAATAGCCAGTGACAAGGAATTTTGTCCGAACATTTCATGAGAATATAGCGATGACCACTCAAGTAAAAAATGATCAGCCCGATCCAGAATCAAACTTCAAGAAAGAAATGCAGAGCCGCCACATTGTCATGTTGGCGTTGGGCGGTGTTATCGGCACGGGATTATTCCTTACTTCCGGTTACACCGTTAATCAGGCAGGGCCGCTCGGCGCGGTGATTGCCTACATCATCGGTGCTGTGATGGTGTATCTGGTGATGGTCTGTCTCGGTGAGTTGGCGGTACAGATGCCAGAAACCGGATCTTTCAGTAGCTACGCAACTCGATACCTGGGCCCAGGCACGGGCTATACCGTGGCGTGGTTGTACTGGCTCACTTGGGCGGTCGCTATTGGCTCTGAGTTTACGGCTGCGGGTATTCTGATGGTTCGGTGGTTCCCTGATACACCGGTCTGGATCTGGAGCGCGCTTTTTGCCATGGCGGTCTTTTTAAGCAACGTTGCATCTGTTCGTTTGTTTGCAGAAACCGAGTTCTGGCTTTCGCTCATCAAAGTACTGACCGTTATTACTTTTATTGTCATTGGTGGTGCGGCTATTTTCGGTCTCTTCCAAGTACAGCATTTGCAGGGTGTCGGGCTCTCGAATTTTACCCGTGAAGGGCTTTTCCCGACGGGTTTCTTACCCATTGCAATGACACTTCTAGCTGTCTCTTTCGCATTTTCCGGGACTGAGCTTATCGGGATTGCCGCCGGTGAAGCGCAGGACCCTCAGACAAGCGTTCCCAAGGCGATCCGCACGACAGTAGTCCGTTTGGCGCTGTTCTTCGTGGGTACGATTTTCGTACTGGCGACGTTGCTGCCCCGCGAGCAGGCCGGAATCATTGAAAGTCCGTTCGTGATGGTGTTCGAGCTGATTGGCATCCCATACTCAGCTGACATTATGAACTTCGTCATTCTCACCGCCTTGATTTCCGCCGCTAACTCGGGGCTGTATGCAGCTTCGCGCATGCTTTGGACGTTGAGTGATCAAGGGCACATGCCCAAGCGCTACGCCAGGCTTTCGCGCCGGGGCACACCGGTTAACGCGATTGTTTTGAGTATGGCGGGTGCTGCGGCGTCTCTGCTAAGCAGTGTGCTTGCCCCTGATACGGTTTACTTGGCCCTGGTGTCGATTTCGGGTCTTGCAGTCGTGGTCGTATGGATGAGCATCGCCGCGAGCCAAATCGCCTTCCGACGTCATTACGTGGCCAATGGCGGACGAGTTGAAGATCTGCATTTCCGGGTGCGCGGCTACCCTTGGGTTCCTATCGGTGCTCTGTTGTGTTGCTTGCTGGCCTGTGTCGGTATTGCTTTTGATCCTGAGCAGAGAGTGGCGCTCTACTTCGGTCTCCCGTTTATCGCGTGGTGCTACTTTGTTTATTGGATCACTCGCAAGAAGCGGGAAGAGCGGTCGGCATTGGCAGCGGCTGTACATCATTCCGCTGGCGCAGCGTGAATAGCTCAGGCAATGATTGAGCAGAGATAATTCCCGATGAGGTTGCGCCGATGAGTCAAAAATCACTACCGCCCCTGAATTGGCTGAGGGCATTCGAAGCATCGGCGCGGTATTTGAACTTCACCCATGCAGCCGAGGAGCTGCACCTGACTCAAGGTGCAGTCAGTCAGCAGATCCGTCAGTTGGAGTGTCATCTCGGTGTGGCGCTATTCAAGCGCCTGCCCCGAGGGCTTGGATTGACGGAAGAAGGGCAGTCGTACCTGCCGGTAGTTCAAGACGCGATCAGTCGTCTTGCAGTGGGTACAAACGAGATTTTTGGCCAGCGCAATCGAAGGCATGTGAAGGTGCGTGGCAGCCTTTCCTTCCTTCACTATTGGTTGGCCCCTCGGCTCGCAGATTTTTGTCGAGAGTATCCGCAAATCGATATCCGATATATCAGCAACATTTGGGTGAAGGAACCCGATGGAGAGGATGACCTGGAGATTCGCTGGGGATGCGGAGAGTGGTCGGGATTGCACGCTCAGCGATTAACGTGGGACATCCTCCAGCCCGTTTGCTCGCCACAGCTCATGGCCAGCTCACCGATACGTGAGCCTCGCGATTTGATGAACCATTCTTTGTTACATGTATTGGGATACGAGGAAGGTTGGGGTTACTGGTTGAAGCGGGTGGGTGCAGACGATGTCGATTATTCCCGTGGTCTTCAGTTCGACACACTGATTTCCACAATCCGCATGGCGGAACTGGGTCAGGGCGTTGCCTTGGCGCGGTCTTCCGTCGTGGAAGACTTGCTCAAGAGTGGGCACCTGATTGCTCCCTTCAGTCACCGAATTGAAGCCAGCGAGTCCTTTTATCTAGTGCGCGAGCAGGCCGAGGTGCTCTCGCCTGATGCCGCGACTTTTTCTACATGGCTGGTGGCTCAAGCCCACCGCCCTTTGTAATTCGGAGTCATCCATGTATTACGTAAGCACACGCGGCGGTGAAGTGCGGGCGGACTTTCGCAGTGTGGTTCTGTCGGGGCTTGCCGAAGATGGCGGTCTCTATGTCCCGGCAAGTTTGCCTGTCTTCACTGAGGAGCAGATTACCAGTTGGTCGTGGCTGCCATTCGATGAGCTGGTCTGGCGAGTGGTCTCACCCTACGTTGGCTCTTCCATGGACGAAAGCACGTTGCGTGCCTTGCTCAGCGACAGCTATCGGAACTTTAATCATCGCGCTATTACGCCGCTTGAGCAGATTGGCCATAACGAGTGGATACTCCAGCTGTTTCATGGCCCGACCCATTCTTCCAAAGACTTCGCTGCACAACTGCAATCGCGTTTGGTGGCGCATTTCCTGGGTGAGGTCGGTGGCGAGGCGCTGATCGTCGGTGCGACCAATGGTGATACCGGGCTGGCGGCGCTTGAGGCATTCGCTAACTGCCCGGGCACTCGCATGGCGATTATGTATCCGCGCAATGGGGTACCGGCTGAACAACTCTCTGCCCTGCAAGCGGCGGACCCTGAGCGGGTTCAGCTTTTCCCGGTAGACGGTAATTTCGACGACTGCCAGACGTTGGTCTCCCGGCTCTTGCGTGATTGGCCGTTAGAGGGGGTAATACCGGTCTGTTTCAACTCCACCAACTGGGTCGGTGTCCTCGCACAGATCGTTTTTTATTTCCACGCGGCCTTGCAGCTGGGCGCAGGGACACGTCCTGTAGGCTTCAGCGTTCCAGCGGCCAGCTCTGCTGAGATCTACGCCGGCTACCTTGCCCAGAAAATGGGATTACCCATCAACCAGGTGATCATTTCTACGAACAGTAATGATGCACTTCACCAGTTCATACATCGCAATCGCTATTCGACCCGAGTGAGTAACCGTACGTTATCTCCCGCGATGGATTTCTCTCTTTTCTCCAACCTGGAACGGTTCATCTGGGAGCTGTATGGGCACGATGGGGGCTCAGTGAAGGCGCTGATGGAGCATTTTGAGGACTGCGGCGAGTTAAGCATTGGCAACCAGCAGTGGCTCCGGGCCCGAGTGCTGTTCGATTCCTATGCGGTAGACGAATCACAGGTTCGCGACGAAGTCGTCAAGTTGTTCCGTGAAACCGGGTCTGCAATCGATCCACATACTGCTGTCGGTGTGCTGGCTGGCCGAATTCATCGGCGCAGCCTGGGGGCTCCGATGGTGACCTTTGGGCAAATTGCTCCGACCAAGTCTGCGGTCCTATTGTCCGAATTAGGTGTCTGGCGGGGAGAGGTGCCAACGACTCCCGACATTTCTGCTCAGCCACCCTACTTGGCTAAAGGCGATCTGGAGGGTCTGTGCCAAGCCCTCTTGTTGGCGCAGCAGAGGCACGTATGAAGCGCATTCTGGATCCGCTGGATGAGCGCATCCTCGCCGAACTTACAGCGAATGCTCGAGTCGCCCATGTTGAGCTGGGCGCCAAGGTCAACTTGTCTCGCAATGCTGTGCGACAGCGCATTGAGCGTCTTGAGCGAGACGGCGCCATTCAGGGTTATACGGTGCGTCTCGGTGATTCCCGACGGCCTTCATCGCTGATCAGTGCCGTGATCTTTGTCTACCGCTACGACCGCATGCGTGGGGAAGAGGTACTTGCCGCGCTGCGCTCGCTCCCCGAGGTGGTTCAGTGTGAAGTCTTGAGTGGTGAGTTTGATCTGATGCTTCGAGTCAATGCAGCCTCACCCGAACGCGCCCACCTCGTCTGGAAGGAAATCTCGGCGATGCCCGGGGTGGAAAACACCGTCACTTCATTTGTCCTTTCTGCAGTGTTCTGATCGCAGAAAAGGGGTTTTCTGTCTAAGCCGGTAAGTTAAAACGCAGAACCTGTGGGAGCGTGGCTTGCCCGCGAAGAACGATGACGCGAAGTACCTGAAAAACCGCGGTGCATTCTTCGCGGGCAAGCCACGCTCCCACAGGATTTTCGTCGCTCCAACTTACCGGCATCAGGCTTTCTGCCTCTGTACACCTCGTTTTCCTGTACGGGCAGAATGACCAACAAATACAGCACTCTGCCATATTCAACTGCCAGCGCCCGACTCTTAGGATGTTCCTGTCGAACAACATCCAAGAGGACTGCTTTCATGACTGAATACAAAATTGCCCTGGTGGGTTTTGGTGGCGTCAACCGTGGCCTGGCTCAACTGATTGCAGATCGCAACGCCGAGTGGAAAGCATCGCTGGGTTTTGGGATCAAAATCGTCGGTGTGACTGATATTTTTCTTGGTTCCATCGTTGCTAAAGAGGGGCTGGATGCAAAGCAGTTGGTCGCTCTGCCTATCGAGAAGGGGGCACTCGCCCAGATGCCTGGAGGCACCGCTGAGGCGTTGAACGAAGCGGTCATCAAGCATTCCGGTGCTGACATGATTGCTGAAGCCACCTTCACTAACCCTGTCGATGGTGAGCCCGCTACTACCTTCTGCCGCTGGGCTCTGGAAAGCGGCATCCATGTTGTGACCACCAACAAGGGGCCCATTGCATTGCACGGCGCTGAGCTTAAGGATTTGGCCCGTCGTCATGGTGTTGCCTTCGAATACGAAGGTTCGGTCATGAGCGGTACGCCGGTGATTCGTCTGGCAAGACAGGCGCTGGCAGGTGCAGAGGTTCAAGGCTTTGAAGGCATCCTGAACGGGACTTCCAATTACGTGCTGACCCGCATGAAGGACGGCCTGACATTTAACGACGCGGTTGCTCAGGCTCAACAACTCGGCTATGCCGAGGCCGACCCAACTGCTGATGTGGAGGGGTTTGACGTCCGCCTCAAGGTAGTGATCCTCGCCAACGAACTGCTCAATGCTCGATTGAACGTCAGCGATGTGGCTTGCTCGGGGATCAGCAGCATCAGCCCAGAAGACATCGCTCAGGCAAGCGCCAACGGTGCCAGTTGGAAGCTGATCGGCTCTGCAAGTCGCGAAGTTGATGGCTCGGTTCGGGCGAGTGTGGAGGCTCGACTGCTGCCGAATTCGCATCCTCTCGCCGGTATTTGCGGTGCCACCAACGCGGTGTCGTTCAACACGGCATTGCTGGGTGCCGTTACGGTATCCGGTCCTGGGGCAGGACGTATCGAGACTGCCTTCGCGCTGCTGTCAGACATCATCGCCATCCATACCACCCACGGCAAGTAACAGGAGAGTCGTCATGAGTGTATCCAGCATGGCCAGTATCCAGCTTGTTGATGCCAAACAGATTGATGTGTTCAGTCCATTCGATGGTCGCTTGGTGGGAAGCGTGCCTTGCCTCGATGCAACCGCTGTTCCTGGCTTGCTGGAGCGTGCGCGAATTGGCGTGCGTGAGAGTGCGGCAATGCCTCGTCACTTTCGTGCACGCGTCCTTGAGGAAGCGGCTCGGCGGGTGGAACTTGAGGCTGAAGCGTTTGCCAGACTCATTGTTGCAGAGGCCGGAAAGACGCTGCGACAAGCAGAGAAGGAAGTGAAGCGTTGTGTGAACACGCTGAAGCTATCGGCGGATGAGGCTCGTCGTAACGCCGGGGAAGTGATTCCATTTGAGGCATATGAAGGCTCAGAATCGCGCCAAGGCTGGTTCACTCGCGAACCGTTGGGGCTTATCGTCGCGATCACCCCCTACAACGATCCGCTGAACCTGGTCGCCCATAAACTGGGCCCGGCCATCGCCGGTGGCAATGCAGTGATTCTGAAACCTTCAGAGCTCGCACCGTTGTCAGCTCTCAAGCTGGTTGAGTGTCTGGTGGCGGCGGGGCTGCCTCCGTCCGTGGTGACCCCGGCGACGGGAGGCGTCGATCTGGGTAAAGCACTGGTGGAGCTGCGCGAAGTACGGATGATCTCTTTCACAGGTGGTTTTGCCACTGGAGAGTCCATTGCTCGTAGTGCAGGCTTGAAGAAGTTGGCCATGGATCTGGGGGGAAATGCACCGGTTCTCGTGCTCGAAGATTGTGATCTTGAACCGACCGTAGAGTCTTGTGTATCAGGTGCTTTCTGGGCCGCAGGACAGAATTGCATCGGCACGCAGCGCATCCTCGTACACCGTTCAATCTACGAAGATTTCCGCGAGCGTTTTGTCAGCCAAACGCGTGCATTGGTACTTGGCGATCCTGATCAGCGAGCAACGGATGTTGGCCCAATGATTACGGAGCAGGCGGCTCGTCGCACCGAACAGTTGGTGAATGAGGCGCTGGCCGAGGGGGCTCTTCTTCTGTGCGGACACCATCGTCAAGTGGGAAGCTATGCGCCAACTGTGCTGGAGCGTGTAAGCCATAGCAGTCGGATCTGGCAACAGGAGGTCTTCGCACCGGTGGTCATCCTGGAGCCTTTTGACCATCTGGATGACGCCGTTGCTCTGGCCAATGCGCCAGAATACAGCTTGCATGCGGGACTCTTCACCCGTGATCTTTCCAAGGCCTTGAAATTGGCGCGGCAAATTGAAGCCGGTGGGGTGATGATCAATGATTCTTCCGATTATCGTTTTGATGCCATGCCTTTCGGTGGCTTCAAGTACGGCAGTCTGGGGCGAGAAGGTGTTCGATTTGCCTACGAGGACATGACGCAACCCAAAGTGGTCTGCATCAATGAGATGGGTTGAGCCTCTGCTTTGGTGTCGAGAGAACCGAGCTCAGGTTGGCCCTTGGCAACTAATGCAAATTTTGTCGCAGGGAGCTCCCATCAAACGCTCCATGCGATAAACCAGGGAGGAATATGATCAACATTCGTGAAGCTACCAAAGCCGACCTCGATGTTCTACGTGAAGTCGGCTGTAAGACCTACCGAGAGCATTTTTCGGCCATTTGGTCTCTCGCCGGTATGCAGGGCTTCCTCAATCGAGACTTCTCACCCAGCGCGCTCGGCCAATCACTCGAATCATCCGCTAGCCATTTGTGGCTTATAGCCTCAGACGCAAGCGGTAGGGTCGTAGGCTTTTCCAAAATTAACTGGTCGGCACCTGCGCCTTTAACTGGCGAAGTGGGCGTGGAGCTTCAAAAGATTTACTTCCTCAAATCCGAAGCAGGGCGAGGGTATGGGAAACAGCTTCTGCGCTTCATTTGCAACCGAGCGATAGAGCGCGGAGAACGCTTGCTCTGGCTTGACGTGCTCAAGACCAATTCAAATGCGCGGCGCTTCTATGAGGGTTTCGGTTTCCAAAAAATCGGTGAGATCCCTTTCAAAACTGACTTGGCTGAAATTGGGATGGTTGTAATGGCTTGTGAACTTTCCCGATAGGCGCGTTCGATGGCCTCTGCAAATTCCCTGTGGGAGCGGGCATGATCGCTCCCACAGGATGTGGCCTAACTCAAGGTTGTGAAATCGCTGGCATGCAGCGCCTGTACGCCCACCAATTGGATTTCGAACTCGGGGGTGGCCCCGGCGTTGACACTGCCGTAGAGAATGCCATCGGCAAAGCGCAGTTGGCCGGTGGCGTCGGCAGGGTCGAAGGCGTTGCTGCCGATGAAGGTGAAGGCGTCGACAGCGGTGGTCAGCGGGTTGGCGTCCAGGCCGGTGAAATCCAGAAGATCACCCTCGGTGCTCTTGAAGCCGTTGATCACATCGCGCAAAGCCCCGACACCCATATCGGACAGAGCACCAAACGCGTAGGTATCCGCGCCAGTGCCACCGGTGAGGTTGTCGGTGCCTGCGCCGCCGATCAATCGGTCATCGCCCGAACCGCCCACCAGCGTATCGTTGCCCGCGCCACCGTTCAGAACGTTCGCGGCACTGTTGCCCGACAGATTGTCTGCGTAGGCGCTTCCCGTCAGGTTTTCGCAGAATTTCAAGGTATCGAGCCCGGAACTCACGGTGTTTTGTTGCGCTGACGTCGAGAGGTTTACGGTCACGCCGGACAGGGCGCGTTCAAAAGACACCGTGTCATTGCCATCGCGCCCGTCCAGCACATTGTTGCCGGTTCCGGCGAACAGCGTGTTGTCCAACGCGTTGCCCGTACCATTGGCGGCGCCAGTGCTATCGATATGCAGACGCTCGACGTTGTTGCCGAGGGTATAAGCCGCCAGGCTGCTGTGCACGCTGTCGATCCCTCCAGCCGCCGCGTTGCTGTTGATTTCGATCACTGCGTCGTCGGCGTTGTCGACATAGTAGGTGTCGTTGCCATCGCCGCCGCTCATGCTGTCGTCCCCGGCGGCACCATTGAGCACGTTATTGGCGGCATTGCCGGTGATGAAGTTGTGCCGCTCATTGCCGGTGCCGTTGATGGCCGACACGCCGGTGAGCACCAGGTTCTCGAGATTGGCGCCCAGGGTCCAGTTGACCGAGGCCTGCACCGTATCGATCTGCGAGGTCGAGGTGTTGGTTTCCACCGCGCGGTCTGACGCGTTATCGACCACATAGACGTCGTTGCCATCGCCACCGGTCATGGTGTCGGCGCCCAGGTGGCCATCCAGGGTGTCGTTGCCCGAACTGCCCAC
The DNA here is from genome assembly GCF_032424305.1 of Pseudomonas sp. JV414. Classification (NCBI taxonomy): domain Bacteria; kingdom Pseudomonadati; phylum Pseudomonadota; class Gammaproteobacteria; order Pseudomonadales; family Pseudomonadaceae; genus Pseudomonas; species Pseudomonas sp. JV414. The sequence goes on from NZ_VYKC01000001.1 coordinate 236,083, forward strand.
CAGGGTATCCGCCTGGTCGGTACCGGAAATCATGTTCTGAGCGTTGTCGAAGATATCCTGCACGCTGTTGTTGTCGTTGGGATTGCCCTGGAAGCCAAGGTCATTGGCAATGTAGTCGGCCAGGCGCTGGCCGACGATCTCCGCCGACTCCTCGTGCAGGTGCCAGACGTCGTCCGGATACGCCAGCGGATCGACTTCGTAGCGCAAGGGGAGGTCGGTGTAGTCCACCGCCAGCTTGACGTCGGCGCGCTCGGCGGCGATGGCTTCCTGGGCGGCGCGGACATAGCCAACCCCCTCGACGATGGAGGCAATCTTTTCTTCCGAATAACCACGGGCACGCGCCGCGTCCTGTTCGTAGTGACCGGTTTCCATCATGTACACGTTGAAGTTGCCGAACTGGGCATGCAGGTAATCAAACACCTTCAGGGTCGCGGCCTTGTAGGCCGCTGCTGCCGCTGCTTTGTCCGTGGCGCGGCCGATCTCCTGGGCGGCTTCCTCGCCCTGGCCCCAAATGATGCCCATGGTGACGTTATCGATGGATTGCAGTTCGGTGCGCTGGTCCCGCAGCAGCGTCACGGCGCGCAACAGCGCAGCCCCGGGTTGGTTGGTGTCGGTCAGCCACCAGCACAACTGGAGTTCCTCGGTGCTGAGCGTCGACAGGCCGGTGACCGTGCTGCCGCCCACCGCGATGTCGATGCCGTTGCCATTGGCATCGGTGAACTGGCTGCGCACGTCATAGGGGGTGTAGCGGTCCAGGTCGTTGACCAGCATCGAGGTGCCGGACTGATTGTCGTCCTCCGTCATGCGCAGCAGGCGCGCATTGGATTGGCCGAGGGTGGGCAGGTAGAGGATGTCCTGCTGGGTGCTCTCGCCAAACACGAAGTCGCTGGCGGTCAGGGTGTTGAGGTAGTTGCCGCTGAGGGCGATTTCAAAACGATTGCCATCGGCATCCGCTTCGGCGGACTTGATGTAGGTCTTGTCGCCGGCCGCGTTAAGGGTGATGTACAACGTGCCATGGCGGCCATCGCCGAGGCCGACAAAGCCCAGGCCTGAAACATCGATCTTGTCGACGCCCGCGGTGAAGTCATAAATCGTGTCGGTGGCCGTGATACCACCCGTGTCGTAGTCGCGGTAGCTGTCGAGCACGTTGGTGTAGCGGAAGGTGTCGGCACCATCGCCGCCGTACAGCGAGTCGCGTCCGGCGCCGCCGTCGACGATGTCCGCGCCGGTACCGGCCTTGATCGTGTCGTTGCCACCGAGGCCGAGGATCAGGTCGGCGCCCGCCGTGCCGTTGAGGGTTTCGGCATTGTTGGTACCGGTGATGGTGTTGGCGGGCGCATCGGCCACTACCAGGGCGAAGCTATCGCTGACCGATGCACCGGCCGGGTCCGTGGCTTTGACCAGCACGTTGTAATTGCCGGACGCGGTGCTGGTCGGCGTGCCGGTGAAGGTCAGGTTGGTGGCATTGAAGCTCAGCCACGCGGGCAGGGCGCTGCCATCGGCGAGGGTCGCGATGTAGCTGAGGCTGTCATTATCCGGATCGGTGAAACTGGTGGCCGGCACCGCGTAGCTGAACGGGGTGTTTTCGGTCGCGTTCTGATCCAGCAACGCCGTGGCCAGCACCGGCGCCTGGTTGGTCGGTGACGACGAGGCGAAGACGAAGTTGGCGCTGGTCAGCTTGCCGAGGTAGTTGCCGTCGAGTGCCACTTCGAAGCGGTTGCCATTGGCGTCGGCGGTCAGGGTTTTGATGTAAGTCTTGGTGCCGGCACTGTTGAGCACCACGTACACGGTGTTGTTCTTGCCATCCCCCAAGCCGGTGAAACCTATGGCCGAGAGGTCGATCTTGTCGGCGGTGATATCGAAATCGGTGATCAGGTCGCCAAGGTTGGCACCGCCGGTGTTGTAGTTGCGGTAACTGTCCAGGCGATTGGAGAACACAAAGATGTCCGCTCCAGCGCCGCCGGTGAGGGTGTCCATGCCTGCGCCGCCGTCGAGCTTGTCGTCGCCCGCGCCGCCACTGAGGCTGTCGTTGCCCGCCAGGCCGAGGAGGGTGTCGGCCGAATCGCTACCCAGCAGCGAGTCGCTGCCGCTGGTGCCGGTGACCACACGATTGAAGATGAAATTGCTGGCTGTCAGAGTGCTGGCGAGGTTGCCCGAGAGGATCAGCTCGAAACGATTGCCGCTGGCGTCGGCATCGTAGTCCTTGATGTAGGTGCGGTCGCTGCTGGCGCTGTAGCTGACCTGCAGGGTGCCGCCACGGCCATTACCCAGGCCGGTGAAACCGAGGCCGGCGAGATCGATCTTGTCCTGAGTGACATCGAAGTCGGTGATGGTGTCATCGAAGCTTGTGGTTGCGTTGCGGTAACTGTCGGACTGAGCGACGAAACGGAACGTATCGGCGCCGGTACCGCCGGTGAGTTTGTCGATGCCTGCACCCCCCACCAGAATGTCGCCACCGGCCCCGCCATTGATGGTGTCGTTGCCGGCAGCGCCGTAGAAAATCTCGCTGGCGGCGCTGCCCAGCAGGGTGTCATTGCCAGCCGTACCTTGCACGGTGGTCATCGGCACCGTGTCGCTGACGTAGCTGCCATCACCATAGATCAGCGTGGCACCCTTGCTGGTGTGGCTGATGGTATTGCCGATAATGGCGTTGCGATCAGTGCCGTCTTCGTTGCGCTCGGCGACGCCGTAGGTCGACAGGTCGCTGCCGATGATGATGTTGCCCTGGATGGTGTTATCGCTGCCGTTGAAGTACTTGCCGGACACGCCCAAGGTGTCGTTGTAGGACTGGATGATGATTTCCGGTACGGGGCTGCCCAGGGAATTGTTGGTGAGCGTGTTGTCGATGATCTCGACGTGGTTACTGCCGTAGATGCGTATCCCGGCGCTGGTGTTGTCGTGAATGTCGACACCGCTGACCGTCACCTCGCTGGACATTTTGATCAGCACCCCTTCGGCGCCGTTGCCGTACACCTCGCCACCGGTGATGGTTATGTTGCTGGGGGAGGGGATGTCCTCGCTGCCGCGCTGGATCACGATGCCATTGCCGCCATTGTTGTAGGCGACGTTATTGGTGAGCGTGAAGTCGTGGGTGCTGGTAACGATGTTGAAACCGTGCCGGTCGTTGTCGTAGGCGATGTTGTTTTCGAAGGTGCTGTCGCTGAGGAAGTCAGCCACGAAGCCGTCCAGGCCATTGCCGTGGGACACGCTGTTCTTGATGACCATGTTGACGGTCTGCTCGTGGGGGTCGAAACCGTACCCGGAGCAATCCTTGATCTCGACGCTGTCGAGGGTGACGTTGGAGTCGTAGCCTGCTTCGCCGGGAATGTAGCCGTTGAACCAGCCGTCGATCTTGCCGGTGGTGCTGTCACGGTTGCCGTCAATGGTGAGGTTGCTGACGCCGAAGTCGTGGGTTTCCTCGCCATAGGCGGAGCGGATGACCCCCGTGATCTTGGTGTCGGAGCCGTCAGCCACCTTGACGGTGGTTGCGCCCATGCCGTCGCCGTACAGGTAGACGTTGCTCTTGAGCATCAGGCAACCGTCGGAGGGTTCCGCACCGCCCGAAACGATATAAGTTCCGGTGGGCATATACACCTGCCCACCGCCTGCAGCGGCCGCCGCATCAATTGCACTTTGTATCGCCGCTGTGTCGTCAGTGATGCCATCTCCTTTGGCGCCAAAATTTTGTACATTGAAAATCATGAGCTTATCTCCGTATCAGGCGAAAACCTCGGTAGATGCCAATATTCCATCGACAGGTACCGTGTTATGACCCAACGGAGGGGAAAAGTTGTGACCGCGTATCGGGGAAGTGTCAAAAAACCGGACTAACTGATTAGCGGTTGCGAGATGTTTTGAGGTATTTCGAAAAAATAACGTTCTGTTGACGCTTACTCAGGTAGCGAGCGATGCCTGTGGGAACGGGCTCGCGGAGACGGTGGTTCTGGTTCGATCATGGGATGTGCCTCGGCATGGGTATTGATATTCATGCCGAGGTGTTGAAGGAACCTGCCATTGCGGGTTTTCAATGAAGGGGGAGGTTGGGTCTACAGGAAGGCGGGTGAACATCTCGGAACGCGCGAAATCGATCTGGCTCCCTTCGCCACTCGTACCATACTACTTGAACGTATTAATGAGGCCTTCGATCTGATGCATGAGGGCCCTATCAAATACTGATCCGCACCCTGGAGCTCAGGCTCCAGGTCCAGTTCCAATACCACCCTGATATTGGAGGTTTATCGTGAGCAAATTGAAGCTTCATCCTTCGCTGGACAGCGGAATAGAGCCAAGCTCTGCAAACTTCTCTGGCGGCACCCTGCAATGCCTGTGTCCGACTGATAAGGTTGAAATCAGGATTGACGCCCAGACCCTGCACAATCATGCCTGTGGCTGCAGCAAATGCTGGAAGCCCACAGGTGCGAAATTCGCGGTCGTTGCTGTCGTTCCCCGCGATAAAGTCAGCGTCACCGCGAACGCTGAGAAGCTGGTTATCGTCGACGAGAGCGCGACTATTCAACGACATGCCTGCAAAGAGTGCCATGCACATATGTACGGCCGCATCGAAAATAAAGACCACGCGTTCTATGGCCTGGATTTTGTGCATACCGAGCTATCCCCGCAAAAAGGGTGGGCTGCACCGGGCTTTGCAGCTTTCGTTTCGTCGATCATCGAAACCGGCACCCCACCGGAGGACATGAAGGAAATCCGCGGAAAACTGCGCGCGCTCGGTCTGGAACCGTATGATTGCTTGTCGCCAGATCTGATGGACGCATTGGCTACGCAAGTGGCGAAGTTGAATGGTGTTCTCGCATCCCGCTAAGCCCGGCACGACCCACCTTGGCTGAACCATTGGTGCAACGCCCTTCACCTATATCTGTTTCAGGTGAAGGGCGTTGCGCTCAAGCCCTGTTTTTCCGGATAAGGGTGGTGTTTTGATGGGCATGGAGGCCCGTTAGCCAGAAACCGGGTTAGAGTGTTCATCAATGTCTGTTCATAAGGGCCCTCCACTCGATTCGCGTAGTCGCGCCAAGCGGTTCCAGCGAACGAGCCGGGCAAAAAAAACCGTATTTCAATCGTTATGTGAAGAATGAATCGTTCGCTGTTTGTTTCTCTAGATGGGCCCAAGGGAGCCGGCAAAACCACACTGTTGGAGGCCGTTACGAAAGTACTGAGGGCAGACAACAAAAAGGTGATCCGACTTTGCGAGAAAAAAAGCGATCCCTATAGGGGTGAAACAATGGCCCTCGTTAACAAGCTCGTCAGAAATCCCACCCGGGATTTGGAGTTGGAGGTTTGTGAGCGCTTTGCTGATAGCCGTACCTGGATTTCCCGGCACGTGCTGGCTAAACAGCCACCAGGCAGCATCATCTTGATCGATCGCTGGTATCCGTCTGATGCCGCGTTTCGCCGGATAGTCCCGTTTGCAGAGATTCTACAGTTGAACATTGATCGAAACGTGCAAGTGCCAGACCTGCATGTCGGGGTTGTCACCGCCCCTGAAATCTCATGGGCGAGGGCAGCGGCACGACGGCGCGGGCTGAGCAGTACTGTGCTCCATAAGCTGGAAGAACATGTCGCTTGTACCAAGGCGTTCGAGCGAGCGATTGCAGATCACGGCTGGGTTTTATGCCGTAATGAAGGAACGATCGAAGACGCAACGATGCAGGTGATTTCTGAGATCTATAGAGTCCTTCGATGCGCCGGCCTTGATGCGGTTGAGATAGCCGTAGATATAGATCGTTAGCTGGTTTGTCGCCGCAGCGGTAGCCGGCTGATGCTTTGATCTGGGTGCCTGTCATCGAGCTCTGAGCCGAAGCTTCCCGGGGTGGGTCATATATGATCAGACGGTTCGAGCGTCGATTGCTGGAGCCGGGGTATTGAGTTGGCTCAAACAGGGATCGGGGATTGGTAGCTTGAAAGAACCTTAGTAGAAGTTCCGTCCTGACACATCATTTAACTTATGGGCGATGTCAGATGTTCATGGCTCCAATAAGTCCTTTTAAAATAAGGGTTTGGATTAGAAAAACAAAGCGCATGCTCTCCAAAACTTGTTCATGACCGACTGTTCAGACCGCAGCGGTGCAAACAAATCCAGTTGCCTCTGGCATTGCAGCGGGGGGGGGGGGAGGAAGTTACACTGATATTTTCGAACGGGAGTAATCTCTGTATGCGTCATGAGCGGCAACGTTTTCAGTCTACAAATTCGTTCGTTGCGAGTAGACAATGTGCGCTCTGTTCCGGGGTAGTTCAGCGGTAGAACACTCGGCTCTTAACCGGGTGGGCGCTGGTTCGAATCCAGCCCCCGGACCCACTACATCGCAGGGTCAGAAGGACATATGTCCAGGCACGATAGGGAATCGGATGCAATGGCCGGCATAAACGCCGGTTATGCGGTCTTTCAGTTATCTCGAGCATTGACCGCATCGGGTCTAGACACTGAGAAAGCGCGTGAACGGATTGAGCGCTGGCAGCAGGTGGTCGAACACATGGTGCAGGGCACCGCGCTGTATGGCTCGCGTATACCACTCGTGGATGTGCCTGAATGGGTCACACCGGAGGTAGTCACGGGTGGTTTTGCCACTGGACAATATCTGGCCGGTGGTGCACTGACCAAGTACGAACGGCGGCTGGCCGCCTCAATCCCAGGCATCCGCCCTGGTTTTGAACGACTTGATCTCAACACCTGGCACCTTACGGATGAGGGGATCGAAGCACTGCAAAAGCAACTGGTGAACAGCGACTATCGGATCGATGTACCAGAAGAGGCAGCGCTACTGTACGTGGCCTGGCTGTTGGGACAGCAGCGCACGGAGGAAGCACGCAGACTGATTGAGTCGATCGCACCTTTTTTTGAGCAACTGCGTTTCTTTCCAATGGCTTCTGACGGGCTACCGCTCGCGGCGGTGGAAGTGCAGATCTTCGATGTCGGCGATATCAAAAAGCTGCTTTCAAAACACCCTGCGCAGCAGCGTCTGGCGGTGCAAAAACATGTGGTCGTGACTCGGTTGCCTTTCTACGATGCAGCTATCTCGCTCTTCCTCTTAACGTATCAGGATGATTGGCCTTGTCGGCAATATCCTGAAGGCTGGCTTGAGCAGGCGAATGCGCTAAGTAGTCAGTTCGATGTCACCGGTAGCAATGACATCCTCAACGTTGAACCTTTCAGGGGCCGGGTAGGGGAGTTGTACGCGTTGCTAAGGCTCTGCTCCCGTGACCCAATCTCGCTGACAGGGCGTCAAGTCGGACGTATTCGGCGGATCGTCAATGATTTCGTGTGCAAACATGGTCATCCCGAATCCGAAGATCATCTACAGAGCCGAGCCATACAGCGCCATCAGGTGGCCGCGCCCGAGCATCATCTGATCGCCAAGGCGGTTTCTGAGCGTCTGACCAGCTATACGAACTCGGAAGGCATCTCTGATTTTTCGTCCCTGTTGGAACCGATTACCAATGAGGAGGCGAAGGCATATTCGCTGAAAACCGGTGTCGCCATTCCACCAGCAGTTCGCCGACGCCTCGAGCGCTGTCGAAAGGGAACCATCAGTCAGTTGATTGACAAGGGATTGATCACATCTGGGGATACCGTGGCGCGAGTACTGCCAGCGATGACGGCCGAAATCTGCAGTGCTGGATTTCGCGATACGACACTGCGCACATTGTCTATCGCAACGTATCGTGCTTTTCGGCGACGCCGTTCATTGCTTCTGCTCAACCTACAGAGCCAAGTCAAAATCAGTGAGTTGCCTTGGGTGGCGGCCGTTGAAGGTGAACGGGAGGCACACACTGTCGCCGTTGAGGGAGCCAGACAAGCCTTGATCGAATCCTCGGCAACAACCCTCGCTGCTTTCCCTCAGGCAATCCTTCCGAACAAGCTACTTCAGGAGTTTGGTTCGCTTGCTGTCACGGCGAAGCTGGATCTTCCTTTTGTGGAGGAGGTCGCGGCGGACATTTTCATGGGAGCCTTTTCGAATAAATTCGTGGAAGCAGCCAGGCGAGCGGCCTCGTTGATAGATGGCACCCTTTACGCCCATTATTACGACATCGACACGAACCAACTGGCGATCCTTCCCGATAAGCCGAAATCAAAGAGCAGAAACTATTTCCAGCGTGACTTGGATACCAGTGATGCATTGGCGAACCTGTGCGCACAGCGGGCTAATGCACCCTTGGGTGGATGGCATTCAGCAACCAACGGCAGGATCATCGAGCAACAACAGATTTTGACGACGCAAAACCTTTCGCTTCTATTTGGTGATCTCGGTTTGAAAGCGCTGCTACATCATCGCTTGGGCTCACTTGCTCAGGAGTGCTTCCAATGGATATGCATGCGGCAGCAGATGAAAATCAAGTTCTATCACTCTAGCTTGGTGATGCTCAAAAATACCGCTTATGCCTGGCGCCAGATGGTGTTTTATTTATCCATGCAGGATGACGCCGAGAGGCGTTGCGCAATCGATAGCATCGAAGCTCATTTCGCGGCTCAACCCATTGCATTCCGAGAGAGATTTCTACCGGCAATTATGGGGTTGCGTGTGGCAGCTTCCGGGCTCCCGTTGACCCTGAACCGCCGGAAAAGTGAGGGGGCTCAGGTTTTTCTCGGATGGACCACCGAACGACATTGGTTGTTACCGCCGCAAACGAATGACATCAGTTAACCGCTCGGCTGTATCGATGAGACGTGCCTGAACGCCTCAAAAGCGATATCTGTATTTCTGGCTGGAGTTCTTGTACAGACGGGGCAAAACTTTCATGCATACATCAGGGACCGAAGTCAGGAAGGAAGTCCAACGAGAAGAGCCTGAACGTCTGCAAAAATCGGAAAGTGGTGGCGCGTGACCTCAAGCACAAGTATAGAAAGTTCCACCCTGACACATGATTTAACATAATATACATTACACGCAACAATGTATTTCAGGATTAGCCTGGTTGCACGCAGATTTTGAAGCCCTGGATTCGCCTAAGCCCTCATCCTTGCGTCAGCTTTCCAACCAGCTCCGCATGCTCGGGAAACTGCACTCCGAGCTTCTGCCGGCTGCCCATCTCCATATCTGCAAAATCAAACCCTGGTGAAACCGCTTCACTGATCAAACCGTATTCCGCCAAACCATTCATAAGCTGCGAAGCTTTCCAGACGCCACCCGGTACATGCAACTGCAAACATTGCCCGGCAATAACGTCGCTGCCCATCACCACAGTATTCAACGTGCCGTCTGGAAAAATCAGGCTGTACTGAATCGGGTTTCCCAAATGGTAGTAATGAACGATGTCCGATTGATTCAGGTGGAAATGACCGATCGGCGAATCCTTGGTCAGCAAGTAATAAATTGAAGTCATCAAATGACGTTTACCCCCATTGATCTCGACCATAGCGTGGTGATCCGATTGAAAGGTTCTTCGGTAGAAACCGCCTTCCATGTGAGGCTCCAGAGCCAATGCAGCAATCACTGCTTCAGCGTCTGGAATGTGAGTATCGAATGCATTGATGGTCATGTAGATTGCCCTCCCATAAAATACCAAAACTATAACAGCCATACATCTAATAGATTATAGCTATGCTAAATAACCATTTAGTAGAGCTGATTAATTGTCTCAATAGCCGCATACAGTTTCTACTTGGACCTTCGCTCTACCACCCTTCCCTCCCGGCTCTTCTGCCCTCATCCGACTGGCTAAAAAGCACTGACCTGCTTGCGTTACTATTTCTATGGCAGGGTCGACGCTTGAGGTGCTCAGCCGATGACAATCCCCCGCAGCCTAACCCTTCATAGCCGGATCACAGGGGTGATGATCCATCGCAAAATCTCCATAGGCGAGCATTGCGGTATCCCAATTCACATCCAGATGGGACGCCATCACCTGAAGGTCACGCCAGTGTCGCTGCACCGGGCTCGCCTCGAAAATCACCGCAGTCCCCATTTGCTGCACCAGCCGCTGAACGGCCTGCACACATGACCGAACCAGATACGCGCGATCTCGCTTGAGGGTGAGCAGTTCTTGCACCGACAGTGACCTGCCAGCGACACCGGCGTCATGCAACAACAAGGCAATGGCGTGGTAAAGGTGCCTGGCACAGCTCAACTGCGCAGCACTTTCCGCAAGTCGTTCCAGCAGTATTGGCCGAGCCCTTGAAACGGCGTCCGCCTTAGAGTCCCCGCGATTTCGCAGTGTTGCAATGCAATCATCATAGGCCCCCTCCGCACAGCCAAGCACCGGGCCTATATGCAGACTGCCCAGATACGGAATGAACTCCACATCAAACAGGTAGCCGTCCGGATTGTGCCTGGCGCCTGTCGGTGCCGGGCCGAAACACTCGGATTGCGAGACGACCCAAACATCTGACACAAAGACATCATCCAGCCGAAGGTCTTTTGATCCGGTACCGCACATTCCAGCGACATCCCAGACATCCTCGACCTGAACCTGATCCGCCCGGAGCGTGAACAACAGCGTCTGGCCGTCACGAGGATCCTTGCCGGACACGATCACCCAGTTGGCATGATCAATTCCTGAACTGAAACGCCAGGTTCCGCCGATACGAAAACCACCATCTTGCTTCAGGATCGAGACCTCTTTGGACACGGAAGCAGTCGCTATGATCTGCCCGGGTCCATCGGCAAAGACCTGCTCCTGACAGGCGGGAGGAAGCCGCCCGACAATCGCCGCATGGCTGCCCACCAGGCCGATCATCCAACCGGTCGACGGACAAGCTCGTGCGGCAATTCGGGATGCTTCAACCAGGGTTGGCCAGTCGCGTTGCAGCCCGCCATAGCGTCCAGGCACAAATAACTGCATAAGTCCTTCTGCATGCAATTCCTCCACCGTCTGCGGCGAAATACAGCGAGCCTGTTCGGTTTCAGCGGCACGGGCCCGCCACCGGCCAAGCAGTTTTCGCGCGCGATCACAGGTTTCATGATGTTCCAATGACAGGTTAGCCATCCAGTCCATGAACTTCGTTACCTCGACAATCAGCATTAGGGACGGGAAAGTTTCCTGACAACCGGAGACTCGAAGCAGAAACCTTCGGGGATAAAGGGCTCGCCTAGCAGTTCGATGAACCTGCTGATGCTGTTTTCGTCATTGGACGCCACAAACTCATAGAAATTGGTGCCGTTCCAGATGACATAAATATGAGAAAAATAGCGGGACGCGGCTTCGACGAAATCAGAGAAAAGGATCTGACCGTTTTCCATCTGCACTAACATGGCCTCCCTTTTCCAGGCTATCTGCGCCTCGGAAAAATAATGAGACTTGTGCTTTTCGTCCTTTACCCGCTCGCGTCGCTCATACTCTTGGATGTCGCTCTGATTGCATTTTTCCAGGAAGAAAGCGAGGCCATCCTCTCGCAAAAAGCGGGAAACGAACCTCAGGTGCTCATCCCTGTTTCTGCCATAGAACTGAAAGGCCGCCATCTCATAGAGGTAGTCGACCCCGAAAAACGGGCTGTCGACGCCTAAGGAATCCGCCACGATATCCTCTGTGATCTGAAGAAATGACCCCGAATAAAACGCAGAGATTTCCTTGTCGGCGTGGGCGTCGAAATGTTGCTGGTTGGCTTTGTTCGGAGAATTGGTCAGGGTTCTGATGGCCCCATTGGAATACTTCGCCAAGGCTCTTGCACTGCTCCCGTCAAACGCATCGATTTCCCACAGGGAAAAGTTTCGCTCGTCTTTTTTTCGTCGCTCACGGGTATATCGGTCGAGCGCCACACCGATGCGCGAAAGCTCCTCCACAATCCCCGGCACACTGGCCAGGAAGTGCGAAAAAAGCGGACCCGCCTGCGTCACCAGCAAATCATGGTAGGCCCTTACATCATCGTCCTGGATACGCTCGCGTATTCTCGTTGTCACAGGCTGCTTGGGCACCTGCACTCTCCCGTTGGCCAGATCGTCAAAATAATCGGCCAGTTTGTTCATGGCAGAATCGACAAACGCAGGGTTTGAATCAGTGGTCATTTCCGTAATTCCATTTACGCGTTGAGTATTTATTAAATGGCTATAGCGCCGGCGGCCAGGAGATGCGCCGTGGTTTTGCCGTTGAGGTTACGGGGCAACGCCGCATGAAAACTGACAATGGCGGGCACCATGTACCAATCCAACTGCGTGGCGCAGTACTGGATGAGCGCATCAGCGGACAACTCATGGCCTTCTTTCAATACCACGCAGGCCTTTGGAACCTGACCGGCCACTTCATCGGGAAAGGCAATGACAACCGCTTCGCTCACAGCCTCATGGGCGACGATAACGTGCTCGATTTCCCGGGGGTTTACCTGAAAAGTCCGCCGCGTAAATACGTTGTCTTTTCTACCCACGAAGTAGAGATACTGTTCACTGTCCCGTTTGAACAGGTCACCGGTGAAGTAAACCCGCGTTTCACCGAACAGATTGTTTTTAACGACCTGGCGGGTCAGTTCTGGCTTGTTCCAGTAACCGAGCATCACCAGATCACCCGCGACTACAAGCTCTCCCACACAATCAGGCCGGGTAATCAGTTGCCCGGCATCGTCAACCAGGAACACCTTGACCCCAGGAATCGCCTTACCCACCGAACCGGGGCGTTGATCAAGTTGCTCTGGAGGTAAATACGCAACTCGCTTGCACTCCGTCAGGCCATACATGGAGTAAACGGCAACGCCTGGAAGGAGCGCTCGCAATAGCTGTATATGCTTGGGTGGCAACGCCTGCCCGCTGCTGGCAATGTACTTCAGGGATTTGATTTTTTGCGGTTGAAACGTGTCGGGGTCGGCCTGCAAGAGGTAGTGAATGGCGGGTGGCAGAATATGCATCCCGGTTATGCCTCGGCGTTGAATCAAATCGAGCAAATGCTCCGGCTGCTCAGGCAGTGCATTTTCGGAAACCGAATGACCACCGCCGAGCAACGGCATCATTATGTTGTAAAAGCCGTAATCAAAATGCAGAGGTGAGAAGTTCAGAATGACCGCATCCGCGAAGTCCCCCAGATAACTGGAAACCGCCGTGTAGGCCGCCATCATATTGCTGTTGCTGACCGCCACGCCTTTCGAGTCTTTCGTCGAACCACTGGTGTGAAAGATGACGCGGACTTCACTGCCCTCAAGCCCCCCATCACACTCCGGGAACGCTTCATTCAACCCGGCAAATCGGCTGGTGTGCCAATCGCCCATGTGCAAGACGAACTGTAAATGGACCTTCCCGGTCAACTCAACGAGGCTAGCACTTGCCGGTACGATCAAGGTCTTTGCCTTGATATCGTTAAGTTGATGGATCAGTTTTTCGGCGGCGATACCGTAATGCATCAGCGCCAGGACGAATCCGGCTTTCATGACGCCCAGCGCGCAGGCGATGGTTTCGATGGAAGTGGGTGCATGAAGTGCGACCCGATCACTCGCTGCCATCCCCGTGCCCACTAACTGCCGGGCTACCACGCAGGCGAGTTCGTCCAATGCTCCGTAGGTGATCTTTCGGCCACTGATGGTCAGCGCAATCTTGTCCGGCGTTCGCTCGGCGTGGTCTTTTACATAGTCATGGAACTGTTTCATCGGGCCACCTCGCTACCATCCGCCAAGGATGACGACGAAGAGCCGTCTTCCCTGTTCGCCTGTAAGACTTCGTTATCCTTGGGGGCGAGCAGCACAATTGCCCCCACGATCACTTCGAAAATCCCGGCGCCGACAATAACCAGGCCGGTTTCAAAGCGGGCATACAGCGCAGCACCGCAGGCACCGGCAATCAGAATCGAGGCGCCCAGCGCCGCAAAACGCAGCCGTGCCAGCCCGGCGATTTCGCTTTGCCTGAACCGGGTTTGAATCAGCAGAATGAATGAGATGTCGATCAGTGGCCCGCCGAGTGCCGCAAGACTTGCGCCGACCATCATCCCCGTCAGGACGTGTTCCGGTGGCAGGTACAGCACGGCCGCACCGATGATCGCGATGCCCAGGCCGTTGACCACGGAACCGAAGGTAAACCCGTGATACAAGCGGCGGATCTGCAGATTGCCCACAACAAAAATGGAGATCAGGTTCCCTGCCCCGTAAGCCCCCATGATCAGGCCGTAGGCAGCAAAACCCTGTACGCCGAATCCCTGGATATCGTATTTGACGACTGCCAGCGCCATGCCGATCGATATACCCACGCTCCAGGCAACATTGCCCAGTCCCGCACACACATACACCGCCTGCATCTGGCTGCGTCCCGCAAGACTTCTCCAACCGGCGGTAAATCCGGCACGCCGGCTTGTTGCCTTTGCGGGTTGGCGCAGCAGCGCTTTGCTCAACTTCATGACCGCCCACGCGGAGATCAGGAAGGTGATGCTGTTCAGGGTAAACAGATGCTCGATCGGAATCAGCAGCGTAATCGCCGCTGCCAGCATTGGTCCGATCACCCGGGCGACCCGGATGATGGCATCGAACAGCGCGTTGACCGATTGCAGCTGGTCCGGCGCCGCGGCAATCCGCGGAAGACTGGCGCGTAGCGCCGGCTCGAACAGCGAGTTGACGATCATCATGAGCATGAGCGGAACCGCCAGCATCCACAGACTCATGATGCCGAGCCCCCAAGCAAGCACCGGAATCAAGGCAAGCCCGGCCCGCGCCAGGTCGGCACCGATCATCGTGCGACGGTGGTCCCAGCGCTCTGCCCATATCCCCCCCAGCAAAGCACCTGCCAACGCGGCAGCACCGCGTAAAGCACTGAGCCAGCTTGCATCGGTTCCGGCGATCTGCACCGCCATCCAGGCGATGGCAATCGCGAAGAGTTCGTCACCGATTGAAGAAAGCGCCAACCCTCCCCACAGTAAGGCTACGGGCCGCTGAAGCAACGGCCTGAACAATTTCATATCATCAACTCCGCACAGTCACTCAACAGGTCTGAAAAAGCCCCTATCGTCTCGTTACTCGTTGGTTGGAAACGACTGTCCCGTCGAACAGATAGTCCATTTCGGAACTCAGTACGAAGAGGCACTCTGATTGTTTATTGAGTGGCGCTCGGTTCCTGCGAGGGGAGGATTGAAAACGCTGACCAGAATAAGGTCCGTGAACTTGCCACCACGCAGATAGTGACGATCATGTTTGTCCAGAACGTACATATCTCCCGGACGGATTGCATGGATGGTGCCCTCCATGTCTTCGATTTCGCCCTCACCACCGATGCAATAGCAAGCCTCGAGATGATTGCGGTAATGAAGTAGCGATTCCGTACCGGCTCGAACCACAGTGTGGCAAAGGGTGAAGCCGACTCCGTCCTGCTCTGTCAGCAGACGGTGGCTGGTGCCTGAGCCCCACTCGACGAAAAAATCGGTTTTTTCAACATCGCGGATACTACGAACAAACATATTCAGTTCCTTTTGAATATTTGGGGCTTGCCGCCTTGAACGTGCAAGGCGAACAGAGTGGTTGCGGCGGTAAACGTCAAGCGGGCAACACAGAGGCAGGCTTGCATACGACAAATGTTCAGCAGCTCGTTGGAAACCCCTCTGTCGAGATAGCGCTGTCTTTCACTAATCGAATGAAAACCGGCCCTCTGGTCAGGGGCAAATCACAACCAGATAACAGGGATGCTTTCCCGCGGGAAATGCAGGAAGACTTGTCGAAGGACGTGCCTGTAGCACGCATGCCATTACGGCTGACCAGTCATTCCATGACCCAGTTGTTGCTCCCTGAAGACCCCGGATCCTACGTGTAACAATTTGTGAGTGTCAACGGGTTTTTCAGACTCAGTTCAAGGCAGGCGACGGCACATTCGAGGTCCGATTCAAGGTCCGCGCGCGCCACGGGCCGGCTTGATCCTACGCCTCTCGCTCCGCGATCCAAACTGGCCTCAGACAATTGCACAGACGACGGCAATAAAAAACCCGGCCTTAACAGCCGGGTTTTTCAGGCACTCGATTAGAGTATGAAGCAACTTCAGAATTGAGCTTTGCGATCAATCAACAACAGCGAGTCTGTCCATTCCCGCCTCCGTAACGAGCCTCCTGACGTTCGCGAAAGAACACCTCGTAGCTCATCACCGGCTTATCCGGGTGTTTGGTTTGCATATGCTCAACGTAAGTGTCGTAGTCAGGCATTCCAACCATCAAGCGGGCAGCCTGACCCAGGTATTTACCAAGGCGACTCAGGTCATTGAACATGGGCACCCTCCTCCATCAAGCATCCGGCAGAGCCTGGAATGGCGCTTCTTTATCCGTACGCTCTTTGGTGCCCCAGGCGGCGATACCAACCTTGAGCGCAAAGAACAGGATGCTGAACACCACGAGCAAAAACAGCGCGGTCAGCGTTGCGTTGGTGTAAGCGTTATAGATCACATGCTGCATCTGCTCGATGCTCTTGGCCGGCGCGAGGACCTGACCGTTGGCCAGGGCATCGCTGTATTTCTTCGCCAGTGCCAGGAAGCCGATTGCCGGGTTGGCGTCGAACAGTTTGATGAAGCCTGCGGTGGTGGTGCAGATCAGCAACCAAACCGCTGGCAGCATGGTCACCCAGACGTAGCGTTGGCGTTTCATTTTGATCAGCACGACGGTCGCCAGCATCAGCGCGATACCCGCCAGCATCTGGTTGGAGATACCGAACAGCGGCCACAAGGTGTTGATGCCTCCCAGTGGGTCGATCACGCCTTGGTACAGCAGGTAACCCCACATTGCCACGCAACCGGCGGTCGCGATCAGGTTGGCGGTCCAGGACTCGGTGCGTTTGAGCGCCGGCACGAAGGAACCGAGCAAGTCCTGCAGCATGAAGCGTCCGGCACGGGTACCGGCGTCGACCGCGGTCAGGATGAACAGCGCTTCGAACAGGATCGCGAAGTGGTACCAGAATGCCATGGTGTTTTCACCCGGCAGAAGTTGATGCAGGATCTGCGCGATACCGACCGCCAGGGTCGGTGCACCGCCGGCACGGGCCAGGATGGTGGTTTCACCGATGTCCTTGGCCACTGCTTGCAGCGCTTCCGGGGTAACCGCAAAGCCCCAACTGCTGACGGTCTGAGCCACCGAAACAGCATCCGAGCCGACAAGGGCTGCGGGGCTGTTCATGGCGAAGTACACGCCCGGTTCGATCACCGAAGCGGCAACCATTGCCATGATGGCCACGAAGGACTCCATCAGCATGCCGCCGTAACCGATGTAACGGGCATGGCCTTCACTGGCGAGCAGCTTCGGCGTGGTGCCGGAAGCAATCAGCGAATGGAAACCCGACACCGCGCCACAGGCAATGGTGATGAAAAGGAATGGGAACAACCCACCCTTCCATACCGGCCCGGTGCCGTCGATGAATTGGGTCAGCGCCGGCATTTTCAGGTCGGGCATGGTGATCAGAATGCCGATCGCCAGCGCAACGATGGTGCCGATCTTCAGGAAGGTCGACAGGTAATCGCGAGGGGCGAGGATCAGCCACACCGGCAACACAGCGGCCACGAACCCGTAGCCGATCAGCATCCAGGTAATCTGGATGCCGGTGAAGGTAAAGGCCTTGGCCCACACCGGGTCAGCGGCAATCTGTCCGCCCAGCCAGATCGAACCCAGCAGCAATGCCACGCCGATCACCGAGATTTCACCGATGCGGCCTGGGCGGATGTAGCGCATGTAGATGCCCATGAACATCGCGATCGGGATGGTCGCCATCACCGTGAACATGCCCCACGGGCTTTCGGCCAGGGCCTTGACCACGATCAGCGCCAGCACCGCGAGGATGATGATCATGATCAGGAAGCAGCCAAACAGCGCGATAGTCCCGGGGATGCGGCCCATTTCTTCACGGACCATATCGCCCAAAGAACGACCGTTGCGGCGGGTGGACAGGAACAGGACCATGAAGTCCTGAMCCTGYCCCTTATACAC
>NZ_VYKC01000010.1:0-26081 GCF_032424305.1 Pseudomonas sp. JV414
ACTTCACCGCGCCGAACGATGCCCTGACCGGCGGCGGCTCACTGAGCGTCAAGATTCATGATGCCCTGGCCGGCAACTACGAGTAACTGGCAGTCGACAGCAAGTCGGCAGACACCTCGGTGACTGATACCCAGGACACCACCAACCTGTCGCTGACCGCGACCGGCGTCGTGGATGAAGGCGGCCAGATCACCTACACCGCAACCCTGACCAATGCAGCCGGTACACCGGTGACCGTGACGCTCAGCAATGGCGCCGTGATCACCATTGAAGCGGGCAAAATCACCGGTTCCGTGACCGTCGATGCACCGAAGGACGACGTCTATAAAGACGCCGGCACCGTCGAAGCAACCATCCAAGATGCGACTGGTGGCGGCTTCGAGAACCTGGTCACCAGCGACACCCCGGCGGTCACCACCGTCAACGACACCATCGATTCCAGTACCGTTTCACTGACTGCCACTTCGAGCGTCGCCGAAGGCGGGACCGTGGTTTACACGGCATCCGTATCGGCTCCAGTCACCGGTTCGCCGGTGGTTGTCACCCTGTCCAACGGCCAGGTCATCACCATTCCGGTCGGATCGAACAGCGCCAGCGTGAACTTCACCGCGCCGAACGATGCACTGACCGGTGGCGGTTCACTGAGCGTCAAGATCGACGATGCCAAGGGCGGCAACTACGAGAAACTGGAAGTCGACAGCAAGTCGGCAGACACCTCGGTGACTGATACCCAGGACACCACCAACCTGTCGCTGACCGCGACCGGCGTCGTGGATGAAGGCGGCCAGATCACCTACACCGCAACCCTGACCAATGCAGCCGGTACACCGGTGACCGTGACGCTCAGCAATGGCGCCGTGATCACCATTGAAGCGGGCAAAATCACCGGTTCCGTGACCGTCGATGCACCGAAGGACGACGTCTATAAAGACGCCGGCACCGTCGAAGCAACCATCCAAGATGCGACTGGTGGCGGCTTCGAGAACCTGGTCACCAGCGACACCCCGGCGGTCACCACCGTCAACGACACCATCGATACCAGCACCGTTTCGCTGAGTGCCACCGCGAATATCGCCGAGGGCGGCACCGTGGTTTACACCGCGTCCGTGTCCGCACCGGTGACCGGTTCGCCAGTCATTGTGACCCTGTCGAACGGCCAGACCATCACCATCCCGGTCGGCTCGAGCAATGCCAGCGTGAATTTCACTGCACCGAACGATGCCCTGACCGGCGGTACCTCCCTGAGCGTCAAGATCGACGATGCGAAGGGCGGCAACTACGAGAAGCTGGAAGTCGACGGCAAGTCGGCGGACACCTCGGTGACCGATACTGCGGACACCACCACCCTCAGCCTGACCGCTACTGACTCGGTCGCTGAAGGCGGTTCCATCGTTTACACCGCGACCTTGACCAATGCGGCCGGGACTCCGGTCACCGTCACGCTAAGCAACGGCGCGATCATCACCATCGCCGCCGGCGCCACCGCTGGTTCCGTGACTGTCGACGCGCCGAAAGACGACGTCTACAAAGACGCCGGCCAAGTCGAAGTGACCATCAAGGATGCCGCAGGCGGCAACTTCGAAGACCTGGCGACCAGCCCAACAGCTGCGATCACCGACGTCACCGACACCATCGACACCTCGACCGTGAACCTCACGGCGACCAGCGCTGTGGCCGAAGGCGGCACCGTGGTTTACACCGCGTCTGTCAGCGCACCGGTCACCGGCTCGCCAGTGGTCGTCACCCTGTCGAATGGCCAGACCATCACCATCCCGGTCGGCTCGAGCAGCGGTTCTGTAAACTTCGTTGCGCCAAATGATGCCCTCGCTGGAGGCGGCTCGCTGAGCGTCAAGATCGACGATGCCAAAGGCGGCAACTACGAAAAACTGGAAGTCGACGGCAAGTCGGCAGACACCTCGATCACCGATGCTGCGGACACCACCACCCTCAGCCTGAGCGCTACTGACTCGGTCGCTGAAGGTGGGTCGATCGTTTATACCGCGACCCTGACCAACGCCGCCGGGACTCCGGTGAGTGTCACCCTGAGCAACGGCGCGATCATCACCATCGCCGCCGGTGCAACTACCGGTAGCGTGACCGTTGATGCGCCGAAGGATGACGTCTACAAAGACGCCGGCAAGGTTGAAGTCACGATCAAGGACGCCGCAGGCGGCAACTTCGAAAACCTGGCGACCAGCCCAACGGCTGCGATCACCGACGTCACCGACACCATCGACACCTCAACCGTGAACCTCACTGCGACCAGCGCTGTGGCTGAAAGCGGCACCGTGGTTTACACCGCGTCCGTGTCCGCACCGGTGACCGGTTCGCCAGTCATTGTGACCCTGTCGAACGGCCAGACCATCACCATCCCGGTCGGCTCGAGCAGCGGCTCTATCAACTTCACCGCACCAAACGATGCCCTGACTGGTGGTGGTTCGCTGAGCGTCAAGATTGACGATGCCAAGGGCGGTAACTACGAAAAACTGGAAGTCGACGGCAAGTCGGCTGACACCTCGGTTACCGATACCCAGGACACCACCAACCTGTCGCTGACCGCGACCGGCACCGTGGATGAGGGCGGCCAGATCACCTACACCGCGACCCTGACCAATGCGGCCGGCACACCAGTGACTGTCACGCTCAGCAACGGCGCCGTCATCACCATCGAAGCGGGCAAAACCACCGGTTTCGTGACCGTCGATGCGCCAAAAGACGACGTCTACAAAGACGCCGGCACTGTCCAGGCAACCATCTCCACCGCCACCGGTGGCAACTTCGAAAACCTGGTCACCAGCAATACCGCTGCGGTCACGACCGTCACCGACACGATCGACAAAACCGAAGTCAGCATCAGCGGCAGCACCTCGATCACCGAAGGCCAGAACGCCAGCTACACCGTCAACCTGACGCACCCGGCACAGACCGAAGTGACCCTGAAAATCGTCTACAGCGGCACCGCTGCCGACGGTTCGGACTTCACCGGCGTGTACACCGTGAAAATCCCGGTCGGCGCCAGCAGCGCGAGCTTCGACGTCGCGACGCTGGACGACAAGCTCACCGAAGGCACCGAGAACTTCGTGGTCAAGATCGACTCGGCCACTGGCGGTAACTTCGAAAACCTCGCGGTCAGCGCTTCCAACGGCAGCGTCAGCACCTCGATCATCGACAACGATGCCGCGCCGGTTCTCGACCTGGACGCCAACAACTCCAGCGGCGCCACCGGGGCCAACTACAACGTGACCTTCACTGAAGGCACCACTGGCCAGGGCGTCTCGATCGGCGACACCGACCTGAAAATCACCGACCCGGACAGCACGATGCTGACCGGTGCCACCATCGTGCTGACCAACCGTCAGCCGGGTGACGCGCTGAACCTGGGTAACAGCGTCAATGGCATCAGCATCAACGCCAACAGCCAGGACGGCACGGTCACTCTGACCCTGTCGGGCAACGCGACACTGGCCGACTACATGCAGCAGATCAAAAACATCAGCTTCACCAACAGCAGTGAGGACCCGAGCACCGTGCCGCGGATCATCACCGTGACGGTGACCGATGGCAGCAATTACTCCAACACCGCGACCACCACCGTCAACGTAGTGGCTGTGAACGATGCGCCGACCGCCGCACCGGTTAACGTCACCGGCACCGAAGACACCCCGCTGATCCTCGGCTGGTCGACCTTCGGCGTCAGCGATGTCGACAGCCCTGCTGCCAACCTGGGGGTGAAAATCACTCAGTTGCCGGGCGAAGGAAAATTGCAGTACCTGGACGGTGCGACCTGGAAAGACGTGGCGACCAACCAGACCTTCAGCAAGGCCGACATCGACGCCGGCAAGTTGCGCTTCACGCCAGATGCCAACGAATCGGGTGTCGATGGCTACGGCGGCACCGGCGTGGGCAACAAACAGGCGGACTACGCGCAGATCAAGTTCCAGCCAACCGACGGTCAACTGCTGGGCAACACCGGCACGGTGAAAATCGACATCACGCCGGTTGCCGATGCGCCCTCCCTGAGCGTGGCGGACAACAGCGTCAAGTCCACCGGCCTGACCAAGGAAGTCTGGACCGGTCTGTCGGGCCTCGGCACCGATGGCAACGGCGCAGCTTCCGGCACGCTGAAATCGGTCATCGACGGCGCGGGTACACCGAACTCCAGCGGCACCGTGACCAACGTTCAGTCCGACGGCAGTGTCACGGCTGGCACGGCCTCGAAAACGTCCGGCCTGATCTACCTCGAAGCGGGCAAGACGTACACCTTCAGCGGTACCGGTGACGACAGCCTGTTGGTGACCATCGGCGGTAAAAACGTGGCCGCAATCACTTGGGGTGCGGGCGGTAACCTGAACGGTTCGTTCACCCCGACCACCAGCGGTTATTACACCCTGGACATTTACCACCATAACCAGAAGGGCCCGGGCGGCTATGACGTCAACCTGTCGGTCAACGGCGGTGCACCGGTCGACCTCAGCAGTGCCGGCGTGCCGCTGTACACCGGCGTGGCGGATCTGGCGGCGTCTGGCGTGACAGTGTCCGACCTGCACGGCACCAATGGCGAAGGCTACTACGACGGCTACAAACTCAACGAAGGCGCCGAAGGCACCAGCGTTCACTTGTCCGCGATCAAAACGGCACTGACCGACACCGACGGCTCCGAAAGCCTGAGCGTGAAGATCAGCGGCATACCGGCGGGCTCGGTGCTCACCGATGGCGCGGGCCACTCCTTCACCGCCAGCACGACCAATGGCGAAGCCAACGTCACCGGCTGGAACCTCGGCACGCTGACCGTTACTCCGCCGCCGTACTACAACGGCCAGTTCACCCTGACCGTGACATCGACATCCACCGAAGCCCATGGCGGTTCGGCACCGAGCACCGCGCAGATCCCGGTCACCGTGTATCCGTCGGTCTATAACGCGGTGACCGCCACTGCCGCCGACGACACCATCACCGGCACCGATGGCAATGACATCATGGTCGCCGACATCGGTGGGCTGACCGTGGTGCCGGGCACCAACTACAACATCGCGTTCATGGTCGATAGCTCGGGCAGCATGAGCGCTTCTTCGATCAACGCCGCCAAGGATTCGCTGACCGCGGTGTTCAACACCCTCAAGCAAAGCATGGGCGGTAACTCCGGGACTGTGAACATCTTCCTGGTGGACTTCGATAACCAGGTCAACAAGTCGGTGTCGGTAAACCTGAACGATCCGAATGCGCTGACTTTGCTCAAATCCGTTCTGGATTCAATGTCGTCCGGCGGTGGCACCAACTACGAGGACGTGTTCAAAACCACGGCCAACTGGTTCCAGAGTGCCGACGCCATTGCCAACACCGGCGCGAAGAACCTCACGTACTTCATCACCGATGGCAAGCCGACCTACTACCAGAGCGGCGAGCAAACCAACCCGAACTTGTTCGGCAACGTGAGGCTCGATGACGTCATCACCACCACCAATTACAAATTGGGACAGACCTATTCCGGCTACCTGGACAGCACTCATTACCTGACCATCGACAGCGGCGGCACAGTCACGCTGCAGACTTACAAAAACCAATGGGGCGGTCACTGGAGCAGTTCCGAGCTGGGCACCCTCCGCGCCGAGGGCAACGGCACCTACGAACTGTCCTATCGCGATGGCAATGGCAGCAGCACCGGCTCCAACGCCATCGACAACTCTACTGACAGTTTCGCACTGCTGAACAACGTGTCGACAGTAGAAGCGATCGGCCTGAACAAGGACGTCACCCTTGGCGACCTCAAGCCGTACGACTCGGATCAAACGCCACAAACCAACATCGACCCGAAAGACCTGGCCAACTCGATCATCGGCCATACCGAAGCGACGATGCCGGGTGCCGACACGGTCAATGGCGGTGACGGCAACGACCTCCTGTTCGGCGATCTGGTGAGCTTCAACGGCGTTGCCGGTGAGGGTTATCAGGCCATGCAGGCGTTCGTGGCCCAACAGACCGGCGTCGACGCCAGCAAAGTCACCACCAGCAACGTGCACCAGTACATCACCGAGCACTACACCGAGTTCGACGTATCTGGCGCTCACGATGGTAACGACACGCTGCTGGGTGGCGCGGGCAATGACATTCTCTTCGGCCAGGGTGGCAACGACCTCCTCGACGGCGGCAAGGGCAATGACATCCTGCTCGGTGGCAGCGGCAATGACTCGTTGATCGGCGGTCAAGGCAACGACATTCTGATTGGCGGTTCGGGTGCCGACACCTTCATCTGGAAGGCTGGCGACACCGGTAGCGACGTGATCAAAGACTTCAAGGCCAGCGAAGGTGACCGCATCGACCTGCGTGATTTGTTGCAGGGCGAAACCGGCAGCACCATCGATAACTTCCTGAAGATCACCACCGTGGACGGTGTGTCGTCCCTGCAAGTCAGCTCTGGCGGCAAGTTCAACGGCGCCGACGCTGCAGCGGCCACTCCGGACGTGACGATCAAACTGGAAGGTAACAATTGGTCCAGCGCCAGCATCAACTCGTTGATTGCCGGCAGTGACCCGACCATCAAGGTCGATCACAACAACAGCTGATCTGTAGGCTGACGGCCGCCGAAACCGGGCGGCCGTCACGTTTGCGTCCACCTCACGGGTGACGATTTGGTCGTCGCACCGCATACTCGCCTGCGTTGGCCTATGCTGCTGACAGCACGACGCTGGTCCATTTCCGAGGGATGCTCAATGTTTTACGTGCAACGCGATGCGCAAGGTCAGTTAGTGCGCGTGGAAGCCACGGCCTACGCCGAAGCCACGGAAACGCTGCCGGCCGACAACCATGAAATCCAGGCCTGGTTTGCCCATGAAGTGGTTGAAACCAGCCTCAAGCAGCTCAAGCAGAGCGACCTGGAAATGATCCGGGTACTCGACGACTTGATTCAGGTATTGACCCAAAAAGGCGTGATCCGCGTCACCGACCTGCCGCCGGCCGCGCAGGCCAAGCTGATGGACCGGACCCAGGCCCGTGAAGCGTTGGGCGGGTTGAGCCAGTTAATCGATGATGATGAGACGGGGTTGATCTAACGCCCGCCTTCATTGTTGTTTGTGCTGACGCCTTCGCGGGCAAGCCTCGCTCCTACAGGATTTGTGTCGTACCGCAATCACGTGAACGAATGCAACTCTGTAGGAGCGAGGCTTGCCCGCGAAGGCGATCTTCAACTCATCACCGTTCTAACCTGCTAAACCTCGGCCCGAGTCTGCATCTGCGGCGATTCAAGGTGATCCAGCGCCCGTTCCACCAGTAAATGAACCCCATCGGCCATTCGGCTGAGCGCCAGGGCTATTGAGCGCCGTGAACCTTCCACATCATCCGCCAGGTCGGCGGCGATGGCGCTGATAGACAGCAAGTCTTCGGAGGCATTGGCCAGAAGGGCTTCGGTGTCGATGTCGGGGGAGACGGTGAAGAGGCGTCCTTTGCGGGGCTCAGGCGGATTTGGAGTTACTTTGAACATGGTGTGCTCTCTTTGATTACAAGGAGGCTGACCTAATGTTCGCTTGCACGCGAATTAAGGTGGCAGCTATGTGCGGGGTGCAAGACCGAGTAGACCACACCAAAACCTCGGCAGACCCGAAGGTCTCCCGCACACAGCCGCCATAAAGCAATCACAACAAGCATGAAAAATGCCTGATGAATGGCCAGAGGCAGTGTTTGGATGTGGGTTTTACCCGGACTTGCACGTCCGTGTCACCGATTATTCG
The DNA here is from genome assembly GCF_032424305.1 of Pseudomonas sp. JV414. NCBI lineage: Bacteria > Pseudomonadati > Pseudomonadota > Gammaproteobacteria > Pseudomonadales > Pseudomonadaceae > Pseudomonas > Pseudomonas sp. JV414. The sequence goes on from NZ_VYKC01000010.1 coordinate 7,722, forward strand.
GTGACAAAGCCAGACTAGCCTTGGATTTCAGCCGGAACAAGTTCACCAACACCGCTACAACTTGAAGGAAATCTCCTAGGACTTTGCTACCGGAATAATCGGTGTCCGCACGGGCGCCATCGCGGGCAAGCCCGCTCCCACAGGGGGCGGAGGTGAACGCAGGATTGTGGTACCACACAAATCCTGTGGGAGCGGGCTTGCCCGCGATGACGGCATCAGCCTCACCGCCAAGGCTTCGGCTCACCAAAGAGTTGCCCCTGAACCCCATACAACCCCATCTCACGAATCACCGCCAATTCCCCTTCGGTCTCGACCCGCTCAGCAATCAATGGCAAATCAATGCTATGCGCCGCCCGCTGAATCGCCTCGATGAACAGACGCTTGTCGCTCTCCTGATCAATCGCCCGGATGTAACTGCCGTCGATCTTCAGATACGCCAACCCCAGCCGCGCCAAATTGCCGATCATGCTGAAACGCCCACCAAAACGCTGCAGGCTCAGCGAAAATCCAAGCTCGCGCAAACGCCGCGTCAGCTGTTCCAGCACCGCTTGCTCAGGCAATTGTTCTTCGCCGATTTCCAGGGTCAGTCGCTCGCCGAGATTCGAATGCTGACGCAGGATGTCGAACACTGTGTTCAGCGCCTGCGGATCCGCCAGTGTCGCCGAAGACAGGTTCAGCGCCAGCGACTCTTCGTGGTCGGCCATCTGCTCGAGCACCCGTTCCAGCATCAACCGGTCCAGCCGCGCGGTCCAGCCGAAACGCTCGAGCCAGGGCAGGAAACGCCCGGCGGGAATGGTCTGGTCCTGCTCGTCGAGCAGGCGCGACAGCACTTTGTAATGCAGCACCACCTGCGTGTCGTGGCTGGCCACCACCGGCTGGAAGTACAGCTCGAAACGCTGCTGATCCAACGCCTGATCCAGCAATGTGTGCCAGGCATGATGATCGTCGCCAACCCGGGCAGGTGCGCCCTGATCAAGGCACGCCCAACTCGGCTCGCCCTGACTTTCCGCCTGGGCCAGTGCCTGATCCGCCAACCCGATCACCGCTTGCGGCAAGTCGCCATGGGCAAACGGCGCCAGCCCGATCGAAGCCACCGAAGCCACGTCCGTGGCGCCCGTTGCATGCAGGCTCGCCAGAGCACTGTCGAGATTGCTCGCCAGTTGCAGCGCTTCTTCGCGCACCAGCCCCGGTGCCAGCACGGCGAATTCACCGCCACGAATGCGCGTGACGAGGTTCTGGGTTTCCGGGTACTTGGCGCACTCACGGGACAACTGCTCGCCCACCGCTTTCAACAATTCATCGGTACGCTGACCACCCAGTCGCTGGTTCAGCCCGGCCAAATCCTTCACCCGCAACAACAGCAAATAGCCGGAGCTGGCCTGCTCAGGATTGCTCACTCGGGCGTTCAATTGCATTTCGAAATAACGCCGGTTGGCCAGGCCAGTCAGGTTGTCCTGATAGGATTCGGCCCGCAGTTTTTCACTGCGTTCGGCCTGCTCCTGGAACAGCGCCTTGAGCTTCTCGACCATCTGGTTCATCGCCTGCACCACCCGGCGCAGTTCCGGGGTGCGTGGCAGTTCCGGCAGGCTGAGGAATTCGCGGCGAGCAATGGCATGGGATTGCTTGACCATGTAATCCAGCGGCTTCAGTTGCCGGCGCAGCAACAGCGCGCCCAGCACTGCACTCACTGCGCCGCAGATCAGTAACCAGCCGAGGCTGCCCAACGCGCTCTGCCACAACTTGGCCAACGCGAACATCGGATGGCTGACCACCTCGACCCGCGCGGCCTGCTCCCAGCCACGGCTGACAAGGGCGTCGCCACCGGCCGGTTCCAGGCCGATCAGGTTGACGAACCAGTCCGGCACGTTGGTAACTGCCGGGATGCCGCTGCGCTCGACAATCGTCTTGTCGTTGGCCAGATCGACCACACGGATGCTCGCGTAATAACCGCTGTCGAAAATCGAACTGACCAGCAACTCGACCATCGCCGGGTCGTCGATGTTCGGCGTCAGGGACAACGCCAACGCTGTCGCGGCGTCTTGGGCATGGGAGCGCAACTGGTTGACGTACTGGGTACGCGAGCTTTCCAGACTGACCATGAAGCTGCCGGTGAAGGCGACCACCAGGAACAGACAGATAGCGATCAACAGCTGTTTGAACAAAGACATCTGAGCGCGTGCTCCTAGTTAGTCGTCTCGACCGGGAAACCTTCGGCCTGCATTTTCTTCAACACACCCTGCCAGCGGGACAGGCGTTTGGTGTCTCCAACCTTTTTGTTGCCCTTGGCACCCGGCAACCACAACCCTTCGGCATTGAAAGAGTAGACCGGCAGCAAGTCGGTTCGCTGGCTGGCAGGCTTGATCGCGTCGATCAGGCTGTCGAGCACCAAAGGCATGGCCTCGGGGCTCGAGTAATAGGTCAGCACCATGTGCGCACGGTTCAGGCGCAAAGCCTTGACGTAGGTGATGCGCAGCTTGTCACTGGAGACACCGAGATGGCGCAGGCTGAAATACTTGGCGATAGCGTAGTCTTCGCAATCACCGGCGCCTTTCCACAAGGCTTCGATCGGCGTTTCCCAATAATCGACCTCGTGCCACAGGTCGATGTCTTCTTCATAACGCATCTGCTTGTTGAAGAACCGGTTAACCACGTTGAGCTGTTCCAGCTCGCCAATCTGCTTTTGCGTGGCCAGCAACTGCTGCCAGGCATCGATGCGCTGCTGCCCTTCACCCAAAGGTCCGTACAATGCCTGCGCGCGGCGACTGATCAGCGAAAAATCCCAGTCGGCATGCAGCCCGCCCAGCATGACGCCGGCCAGCAGCAGTGCGCAGCCTAGCCAGCGCAAAGTCCGAGGGATCGCGAAACGTACCGCCAATGCGAGGCATCCAGGGTAGGCAGGTGGAAGTCGGGTGATGGTGCAGGTTAGCCCGGTAAAAGACAATGGCACGGTGAGATCACCGTCGGCACGCTAGACTTTAAGGTAATGCGATCCTTTGCCTGTTTGACAACCAGTCAAGCAGTCACTAGTGTCCATTTGGATCCAAGTATTTCAGCCAAACAGGGTGCGTTTGTTGTGACACAGAAGCCCAACCCTCTCAGCAGTATCAAGGTCAATGGACCGATTCCCGCCCACCTGGCACGTTCGGTGATCGAAGAAACCCTACGCGCGGCGATTCTCGACGGTCGCATTCCTTGCGGCATTGCCCTGCGTCAACAAGACCTCGCCGACCTGTTCGGCGTCAGCCGCATGCCGGTGCGCGAAGCCTTGCGCCAGCTCGAAGCGCAATCGCTGCTCAACGTGATCGCCCATAAAGGTGCTGTGGTTGCACCGTTGGTCCAAGGCGACGCGGCAGAAACCTATGAGCTGCGAATTTTGCTGGAGTCCGAAGCCCTGCGTCGGTCGATCCCTCTGCTTGAAGCCGCTGATTTCGAACAGGCAGCGCGCTATATCGACGAGCTGGAAACGGAACACGATTACACCGAGATCGGCCGTCTCAATCGCCTGTTCCACATGGCGCTTTACAACAAGGCTCCCAACCAGCGGTTGCTCAGACTCGTCGAAGACGGGTTGAACGAAGAGGAGCGCTTCCTGCGCTTCAACCTGGAAGCCATGGGCCTGGGCAAACTGTCCCAGGAAGATCACCGAGCGTTATTGCGCGCCGCCGAAGAGCGGGACATCGAGCGCTCGGTGACGTTGCTCGAAAACCACCTCAACCGGGGTGTCGAAGTCATCACGCGCTACCTCGAAAGCGCTGAACCGCAGCGCAGGAAAACCTCGAAGTAATCCGCAACGACAGTCCCGAGCGAGCCCAATAAGCGGCTCGCTTTCGCTTGCCGCGACATTGAGCTGATCCGCACCTGGATTACTCGACGAACAAATCTGCTTACAAATCCCCCTTTCGTTCACACCGGACCGGTGTGCAGCGACTTCCTGCCCCCGCCCCAAAGCTCTTGCCCCCTTAAACCCGACAATTGCACCTATCAGATCATGCAGGGGTGATAGCGACTGCCGTGAATTACGCTCACTCTTGAGCTGCCAACGAATAATGACGGACGACGCATCGCACCACGGAGCAGTCGACGCATCAAGAACCTACGGAAGGAGTCTTGCCACGGGAAAGGAAGAACCGGCGTCATTCCCAGCCAACTTCCACCCCCTCAGATCACATTAACGAACCCAGTAAAAAGTTGCTTTGAGTGAGGCATTCACTCTTTATTTAAATTTTGGCCCATATAAGCTGAAAGGAGCAACTACGCCCAAATAAAACTTAATGCAAAAGTTTTATTGGAACTTGTCGCACCCGAGAAAGTTAAACTTTAAATTAATTAAAAAATGACTTGCCGGGCACTTTATTCGTGTATTAGTTTTTCTCCGCTGCCCACAAACACTGGGCGCCACGTACTACTTAGTGATTACACACCTGAAAAACATCAATTCAATTGAGGCCCCTGTTCGCCAATAAGAAACTTCAAGCAACCGTCACTTATTGATAAACACCACCCTCAACGGTATTCAAGATCACTTATAGGCTCGTTCATGAAACCGACTAAAGATCGTCTCAATCAGAAAAAAGCAGAACTTAGTGCGCACCCGATCTTCTCTGAAATACATTCGTTATCGGTCCTTCAACGTTTCATGGAAACCCATGTGTTTGCGGTGTGGGATTTCATGTCGCTGACCAAGCGCCTGCAACAGGAACTGACCTGCGTTCAACTGCCCTGGCTGCCTCCGCGAGATCCTCAGGCTGCGCGGTTGATCAACGAAATCGTGCTCGGTGAAGAGTCTGATGATCGTCCCGCCCAAGGTCACTACAGCCATTTCGAGTTGTACCTGGATGCGATGCGCGAAGTCGGTGCCAGCACGGCCGCCGTCGAACGCTTCGTGGCGCTGCAAAAAGAAGGCGTGAGCTATGACGTGGCACTGCAAAGCGTGGACGTCGACCCGGCGGCCGCGCAGTTCGTGCGCCACACCTTGCACACCGCGTTGCATGCGCCGGGGCACAGTGTGGCGGCGGCGTTTCTGCATGGCCGCGAGAGTGTGATTCCGCAGATGTTCCAGCGGATTCTCGACGACTGGGGTATCGGCATCGAACAGGCGCCGACCTTCCGTTACTACCTGGAACGGCACATCGAAGTCGATTCCGAAGACCACGGCCCGGCGGCGGAAAGACTCCTCGCCCGCCTGGTCGATGGCGATCCACAGCGCGAAGAAGACGTCTACGCCAGCGCCATTGCCGCCGTGGAAAGCCGCATCGCCCTGTGGGACGGTTTGCGCCTGAGCATGAGCGAACCGGTGGCGGAGGTGAACGCATGAACGCCGCCGACTACCAATCCTTCGCCGATGCCTGGGAGAGCCGCGCGACCATTCGCACCCGTCCCCGGCGCGTACTGGAAAACGACGACAAACTGATCTATCCGCTGAGCCGTCAGCCGCTGGTGCTGAGTGAAACCTTCCTGCGCGAATGCCCGGAACAACGGGACTTTGCCTTGGTGCAGACGCTCTACAAATTCATCAACGACGTGGTGATTTTCGAAACCGAGATCGTCGACAAGACCGCCCGCAGCATCGCCAAGAACCGCTTCAGCGTGGCGTTCCCGTTTGCCTGTCGCTACGACGCCATGACCGTGGTGGTGGACGAGGATTATCACGCGCTGGTGGCCATGGATTTCATGCAGCAAACCGTCGCCATGACCGGTATCACGCCGATCGGGCTGCCGGATGAAATCGAACTGAGCCGTGCCATCCCGGCGGCCGTGGCACTCGCACCGGAACACCTGCGCAGCGCCGTGGAGCTGATCTGCGTGGCCATCGCCGAGAACACCGTGACCGGCGATGTCGCGGCGTTCGCCAAGGACGACACGGTCAAGCAGTCGATCAAGGGCCTGATGGCCGACCACTTGCTCGACGAGGGCCGTCACTCCGGGTTCTGGGCGCGCTTGGTACGTATCTATTGGCACACCGCGAGCGAAGACGATCGCCAGTGCATCGCGCAAATCCTCCCGGTGTTCATCGGTCATTACCTGACCAACGACATCCAGAAGTCCTTCGACTTCCGCTTGATCGACGCCTTGCAGATCAGTGATGTGGCGCGTCGGGCACTCAAGAGCGAAGTGTCGGGGCTGGCCTTCCCGATCAATCGCCATCACCCGCTGGTCGCCAACATCGTGCGGTTTTTCCGCAGCAGTTCGCTGCTCGATTCACCGTGCGTGCAAAGCACCCTGAGCGACTACCTGGTTTAACGAGGAGAACATCATGAGACGTCTCGATATTTTGCTCATTGGGCAAAGCCAGGCCCTGACCGACCTGGCGCTGGAACTCGAACAACACGGTCATTCACTGGCGCGGCTGGCGAATCTGGAGGCGCTGCCGCCAAGCACGTTTGATTTGCTGATCGACGATGCGAGCCTGCCGTTTCAGCACTTCGGCGATGCACCACGCCTGACGCTGCAGCTGGGTATCGGCATACCGGGCGTCTCTGGCCTGCCTGCATTGGACCTGTTGTGCACGTACAACTCGATGCACCCAAGTCGCGTGCCAGTCGCCGAAGAACTGTCCGGTAACGGCCAGGCATTGCGCCTGCGAGGGGTGGCCGAACTGGTCGATCACGTGGCGTTGCTGGTCAGCCGCTTCTCCCGGGATGCCGATTATTTCTTGCAGGCAGAACCGATGGCTTCCGCGCACTTCGAGCAGGTGGAAAATCTGCTGTTTTTAGAGCGTCTGGCCTACGTCCATCAGCTCAACACCACGGCGGAACCATGGCTGCTGCAACTCGGCCAGATCCCGATGATCGAGCGTCTTGAACAGCGCTTCATCCAGTCTGCCGAGCGGCCAGCGCTGAACATCGCCGGCATTTCGCTGAGCTATCGGCAATTGCACGCCCACAGCCGCGCCATCCAGCAGCGTTTGCAACCATTGCTCGATCAGCATCAAGGACCGTTGGTGGTCGGGATCTGCCTGCCAAAATGCAGCGCGTTGTATGCGGGAATTCTGGCGGTCCTGGGCAGCGGCGCGGTGTACTTGCCGCTGGAGCCAAGCCATCCGCTGCAACGTCAGCAGTACATTCTGCAAAACGCCGGGGCGGTGTTGTTGCTGCATGACGGAGAACATCCGCTCAGCGAGACGATGCCGGGGCTGGACATCAGCCGCATCGACATCGGCGATGTGAATCTCGATCAACCCTTGATGCGCCAACGACCTGATCTCGACGCGCCGTGCATGGCGCTCTATACCTCGGGCACCACGGGCCACCCCAAAGGTGTGTTGCTCAGCCAGGCCAACCTCGCGCACTTCACCGCGTGGTACGCCGACTACGTGCAGCTGACCGAACAGAGTCGGGCGTTGCAGTTTTCATCGTTGAGTTTCGACTCATCGCTGATCGATATTTTCCCGACACTGCTTCAGGGCGCCGAGCTGATCGTGCCCAACGAAGACCAACGTCGAGATCCGTTGCAACTGGTCGAGCTGATCCGCCACCAACGACTCAGCCATGCCTTTTTGCCGCCGGCGCTGTTGAGCATCCTGCCGCTGGATCAGTTGCAAATCCTCGATCATGTGATGACCGGTGGTGATGTCTGCGAACCTTATGTGATCGAGCAACTGACCCGCCAAGGCAATCTCTACAACCTCTACGGCCCGACCGAAGCCACGGTGCTGATCACCGCGCGGCAGCTGTGCACCGGCGACAACAACCGGACCCTCGGTGCACCGATTGCCAACAGTCAGGTGCTGATCCTCGATGAGGACTTTCAACCGGTGGCCGAGCAAACCGTCGGTGAGTTGTACATCGTCGGCCCAGGGGTATGTCTGGGTTACCTGAACAACCCGCAGCAGACGGCCGAACGTTATCTGAACCTGAACCTGCCGAACGGCCAGAGCTTGCGCGCGTATCGCACTGGCGACATGGCCAAATGGACCTGCGACGGTATCGAGCTGTGCGGACGGCGAGACAATCAGGTGAAGATTCGCGGCTTTCGGGTCGAGCCGGAAGAGATCGAACGCTGCCTTCGCGACAGTCAGCTGTACCGTCAGGTGGCGGTGGTTATCGATCGTCATCGACGGATTCTGGCCTTTCTCGCGCAGCCTCAGGAAGAGCGACCCGGTGCTGCTCGCGAAGCCTTGAAAGCCCACGCGATGCAGTTTCTGCCGGACTACATGCAGCCGACCGCATGGACCGAACTGGGGAGCATGCCGTTCGCCAGCAATGGCAAGGTCGACCGCAAAGCGCTGCTGGAACTGCCCGTCAACGTGACCGAAAACAGCCAACGGCGTTTGCCAGCCAGCGCTGATGAAGCGCTATTGCTGGAGATCTGGGCCGAACTGCTGGAACTGCCCGCCAGCGATATTTCCACCGATGAAAGCTTCTTCAATCTCGGCGGGCACTCGATCCTGCTGTCGCGCATGTTGCTGCGTTTGCGTGAGGAATTCGGCCGCAGCATCTCGATCAACCGCTTCATCGAGCTGCCGACAATTGCAAAGCTGGCGACCTTGGTCCGCGGCTCCGGGACCGAAGAAGTGCTGAGCGAAAAAGCCCTGGCCGATGCCTTCCGGGAACTGAATATCCATCCGTTGCCGGTCAGCCGAATGGGCGATGTGCACAAGGTGATCGTCACCGGCGCCAACAGCTTTGTCGGTGTTCATATCGTCGAAGCGCTGCTGGCCTGGGGCGCCAGCGAAGTAGCGTGCCTGGTGCGCGATGGCGGCGGGCAATCGGCGGCGCAACGCTTTGCTCAGGCGTTGCGGGAGAACCGTCTGGAGCATCTGGACCTGAGCCGGGTGCGGGTTTACGCGGCGGACATCACTCGTCCGCAACTGGGGCTCAGCGAAGATGTTTACGCACGGCTGGATCGCGAGTTCGGCGCATTGGTGCACAACGCCGCCAACGTCAATCACGTCCTCGATTACGAGTCGTTGGCGCGGGACAACGTCGAGCCGATTTTCGAGTGCCTGCGTTTGTGTGAAGGGCACAGCAAAAAGATCTTCAACTTCGTCTCGACGCTCTCGGCGTCCAGCACGATTTCCGACGATGGCCGGGTCCTGGAATTGCCCGCCGCGCAAACACCGCCGATCTACATCAAGAACGGCTACAACCTGTCCAAATGGGTCGGCGAGCGGATCCTCGAACGAGCGCGGGAGCGTGGGGTGCGGGTCAATCTTTATCGCCCCGGCAACATCAGTTTCAACAGCCTCACCGGTGTCTGCCAGCCTCACAAGAATCGCTTGATGCTGATGCTCAAGGGCTCGATCCAGCTCGGCCAGGTGCCGGAGTTCGCGCTGAATTTCGACCTGATGCCGGTGGATTTCCTCGCCCGTTTCATTGCCTTCCACGCCAGCCGTTACCAAGCCGAAAAAGCGGTGTTCAACCTGCACAACCCCGAGCCCCTGAGCTGGGATTGCTACGTGGCGTCATTTCGCGAGGCTGGTCGGGAGTTCGCCATGGTCAGCGTCGCCGACTGGCAGCAGCAACTGGGTCGCGTCGACAGTGATAACGCGCTGTTTGGCGTGCTGGGCTTCTACCTCAACGGCTTCGAAGAAGACATCGGCGACATCTCGATGATCGGCCATGACAACGCCCAGGCCGGCGTACGGCAGATGGGCGCGCACTACCCGGAAAAATCCCCGGCGCTGCTGCGACGCGGCTGCGATTACCTCAAAGAAATCAACTTCATCTGATTCACCCTAACCCTGCACGGAGCAAAACCATGAATACTCTGCAACCCGATACCCTGATCAAAAACCCTCACGGCTGCCACGTCGTGTCTTCGGTGGAAGTACCGGCCGATGCGACGCAAGTCTGGGCGGTAGTCGGTAACTTTGCCGGCTTCGATCAATTCATTCCGGCGCTGTCGCACATCGAGATGACCGGTGAAGGCGTGTCGTCGCTGCGCAAGAAGTTCTTCAAGGACGGCAACCTGGTGGTCGAGCAACTCAACTCCCGGGACGACCAGGCGCTGAACATGACCTGGACGACGATCTACAACACGCTGGGCGTGGCCAATTTGTGGGCGGCGATGAGTGTTGAATCCTTGGGGGCGAGCAAGTCGCGGGCGACCTGGACCATCATCGCCGAACCGGCCCAGGGCGGTGCAGAGGCACTGCCGGGGTTCAAGGATTTCGTTCAGGGGTTTGCCGATGATGCGATGGGGAATGTGTTGAAGCTGTTTGTGTAAAGCTTCGTTCCAGCGGTGACTGATCTACCGCTATCGCGGGCAAGCCCGCTCCCACATGGTTTGTGTCTTACACACATCCCCTGTGGGAGCGGGCTTGCCCGCGATTGAACGATAACGCGGTTCAACTGACCTTGATCAAATCTTGAAGCTATCAACCAGTTGCTTCAACCGATTGGCCTGCTGGGACAACGCATCGCAATCCTTCAATGTTTCATTGAGGTTGGCCACGCTCTGCTGGTTCAACAGGTTGATCTGGTTGACGTCGACGTTGAGGGTCTCAACCACGGCAGTCTGCTCTTCGGTCGCCGCGGCCACCGATTGGTTCATGCCGTCGATTTCGCCGATGCGCTGAGTCACGCTGACCAGGCGCAGGCCGGCCTGGTTCGCCACTTCGACGCTCTGCTCGCTGGAAACCTGACTGGCATTCATGGTGGTCACCGCTTCGCGAGAACCGATCTGCAGCGAGCTGATCATCTTGTGGATCTCTTCCGCCGATTCCTGAGTGCGATGAGCAAGGTTACGCACCTCGTCCGCCACCACCGCAAAACCACGACCGGCCTCACCGGCACGGGCCGCTTCGATGGCCGCGTTGAGCGCCAGCAAATTGGTCTGCTGGGAGATGCCTTTGATCACATCGAGAATGTGGCCGATGTTGTCGGTGCTCGCGTTCAGGGTTTCGATCTGCGTGCAGGACAGGCTGATCTTCTGCGACAGCTCAGTCATGGCCAGGATGGTTTTTTCCACCACCTGCCGACCGTCATCAGCCTGCTCGCTCGCGCCGCTGGCGTGTTGCGAAGCATCGGCGGCGTTGCGGGCAATTTCCTGGGTGGCGGCGCCCAATTGGTTGATCGCCGCGGCCACGCTATTGGTGCGGGCACTTTGTTCGTCGGAGCCAATGATCGAAGCGTTGGACGATGCCATTACCCGTTGCGACAGATCATGAACCTGACGGGTCGCCGAGGACACTTCGGAAATCGACGCGTGAATCCGCTCCACGAATTGGTTGAATGAACCGCCCAACTCGCCGAACTCATCTTTGCTTTCTACGACCAGGCGACGGGTCAGGTCGCCCTCGCCCTGAGCGATGTCCTGCATCGCACGACCCATCGTGGTCAGCGGACGCATCAGCACGTTGATCAGCAGACTCAGCAGCACTGCAATGGCGGTCACGGCGATAAACATCGCGATCAGCGCCGAGGTGCGGAACTGGCTCAGTGGTGCATAGGCCTTGGCCTTGTCGATCGACAAACCGATGTACCACTCGGCATTCGGCAAACCACTCACCGGCGTGAACGAGAGAATGCGGTCCTGCTTGTTCAGTTCTACTTCCTGGATGCCTTTCCCGATTCGGACGCTGGAACCCGGATAGATGTCTTTCAGGTTCTTCATCACCTGATCCTTGTCCGGGCTGACGATCACCTGACCGTCGGCGCTGACGAGGAACGCGTGACCGATGCCACCGAAGTCCACCGAGTTGATGATCTTCACCAGAGTTTCCAGACTCAGGTCGCCGCCGACGACGCCCAGCAGTTCGCCTTGCTTTTTCACCGGCATGGCGATGGTCACCACCAACCCGCCGACCGATGCCATGTAAGGCGGGGTCAGCATGGTCTTGTCGGCGACCACGGCTTGTTTGTACCAAGGGCGCTGACGCGGATCGTAGCCGTCCGGCATCTTCGCGTCAGGGCGCTGGGTGAACACACCATTGGCCTGCCCGACGTAGGTGAACTGGAAGTTCGAGGTGAGGGCGGGTTGATCGACCAGCCCCGGCAAATCGGCATTGGCGCCTTGATGAGCGACGTTCTGCGCGAGGTTTTCCAGGACCAGCACGCGGCCGCTCATCCAGTTCTGCACGCTGCTGGCGGTCAGCTCGCCGGATTGCTCAACGGAAGACTCGAGGTTTTGTCGGATGGTGTTTCGCTGCAGATAGTCGTTGTACAAAGTGAACAACGCAAAAGCCAGCACCACGACGCCTGAAGCGGCCAGCAGGATTTTATGGCTGAACTTTAGATTCATTTCATGGGACTTCTTATGCAAAAAATGGGGATGCGTTCCGGGTTGCAACATTCCATGTAACAGCGCAGACGGCATTCTGTAGCCGCTCTACTTTGGTGCGCGCATGTCTCACCAAGGCTGTCGGCACGAGTGGGAGAAATCTTAGGGATTTGTACGAAACCCGTCAGATACCCGCCGAACGGCATGCTAGAGCCCCCCGAGTAGCAGTGTTTACTGACGATTGCTCGAACGGCAGTTGCAAATTTTTCGACCCTTGATGACAATGCGACTAATTATCATTTGTGACGTCGGGCTGTCGCGTTCATGTCTTCACCTGAGTTTGCAGTACAGGCGCTTTACAGCAGTCATCACGGTTGGCTCAACACGTGGCTGCGTGCGCGATTGGGCAATGCGGCCGATGCGGCGGATCTGGCTCAGGACACGTTCGTCCGTCTGTTGCAAAGAACCGAACGCCTGGAACTCAAGGCCCCCCGCGCCTTTCTGCGAACCATCGCCCGCGGCCTGGTGATCGACCATTGGCGCCGTGAGGAAATCGAGCGGGCGTACCTGGAAACCATCGCCCATTTGCCCGAGGCCGAAACCCCGAGCGCCGAGGCACGGGCATTGGTGCTCGAATTGCTGGAAAGCATCGCCCGCATGCTTGAAGGCCTGAAGCCGAAAGTGCGTCAGGCATTTCTACTGGCCCAGTGCGAAGGACTTACCCACAAGCAGATCGCCGAACATATGGGATTATCCCTACGCTCAGTGGAACGTTATGTGGCCGATGCGCTGTATCACTGCTACGTGCTGCGGTATGAAGCGTGATGCCTGTGGATAACTCAGCGCTGAACCGCCGTGGCGAGCCCCATCAGCAGGTGGTTAAACAAGCTATCCATTGGTTGCTGCGTCTGCGTAACAACGCGACCAATTCCAGACTACGCCAGCAATGCGACGTTTGGCGCGCGGAACACCGTGAGCATGAACTGGCCTGGCAACGGGTGCAGTCCCTGCAAGCCGAGTTGAGCAGTAATTTGCGCGCGGTGCCTGGCGCTCAAGTCGCTTTCAACACTTTGGAAAACAGTGCAAAGGGACTCGGGCGGCGCCAGGCGTTGAAGCTGTTGTCGGGAGCATTGCTGATGGGTTCGGCGGCGTGGCTGGGCAAGGATGCGGTCGGCTGGCAACAGTGGACCGCCGACTTCGCCACCGCCACGGGTGAGCGACGCAGTTTCCAGTTACCGGATGGCACCCGCCTGGAGCTCAATACCGCCAGCGCAGTGGATCTGGACTACACCGTGCAGCAGCGCCTGATCAAACTGACTCGCGGCGAAATCATCGTGACGTGCGGTGGGGCAAGTGAAGGGGTTTCGTTTGATCGACCGTTGCGAGTGCAAAGCCGTCACGGCGTGTTCGAAAGTGTGGCGGCGCGCTTCATCGTTCGTCAGGACACCGACTGCACGCGGCTGAGCGTCACCAGCGGCACGGTCGCGATCCGTTCGCCACGGGCGGCTGATGGCCTGCCGATTCAGGTGCAGGCCGGGCAGAGTTATCTGATCGATCACAGTCGCGCACAGTTGGCACCGCCTCAAGACATGGATGCCGGCGCTTGGGTCGACGGCCTGATCGTCACCCGCAACATGCGCCTCGGGGATTTCATTAATGAAGTCGGACGTTACCGTCCCGGCTATCTGACCTGCGCGGCGGACATTGCCCACTTGCGGCTGTCCGGGGTTTTCCGCCTCGAAGACACCGACAAACTGCTGGCCATCCTGCCGCACACCCTGCCAGTGCAACTGCGCTATCGCACTCGCTGGTGGGTGACGCTGGAGCGACAGGCCTGAATTATTTTTGGCGGGTTTTCCGAACAAGTCCGGCTTAGTCAGTAAGCACTTCAACTCTGCCTTCAGCGACTTCCTACGGAAACCTACAATGACTGTGCGCGCCATCAGTAAGAACCCTCTCCATTTCGCCGCGGAATCAGGCGTCTTGCGCCACGCCATCCGCGCGGCGCTGTTCTCGACCGCATTGGGTGTCGGCCTGCTGCCGACACTTGGCGTTGCAGCCCAGGGCAGCGAAGCCACTAGCCACCGCTACAACATTGCCGCCGGCCCCTTGAGCGACGTGCTCAACCAATTCGCCCGTCAGGCGGGCATCACGCTGTCGACGACTCCGGCTCAAACCCAGAGCCTCCAGTCGCCGGGATTACAGGGCGACTATTCGGCGGATCAGGCGTTGAGTCATTTGCTCAACGGCACAGGGCTTGTGGCCGTCAGTCAGGATGGCAGCAGCTATGTGCTGCGGCCCGTCGCTGAAACCGAAGCCCTGGCGCTACCCACCACCGACATCAAAGGCTTCGCCCTGGGTAACGCGCTGGGCAGCATGGATGGCTACAACGCAACGCACAGCCAGATCGCCACCAAGACCAGTACCGCGCTGCTGGAAACCTCGCAAAGCGTGTCCGTGGTGACCCGCGAGCAAATGGACGACCAAGGCTCGCAAACCGTGTCCCAGGCGATGCGCTACACCCCGGGCGTGCTGACCAACCCTTACGGCGCGACCCACCGGTATGACTACGTGGCGATGCGCGGTTTCAACGACGGCTCGGTGGATAACATTTATCTCGACGGCCTCAAATCCATGGGCGACAGCGGCACCTACAGCACCATGCAGGTGGACCCGTATTTCCTCGAACGAGTCGATATTCTCAAAGGTCCGTCGTCGGTGCTCTATGGTCGCAGCTCGCCGGGCGGGCTGGTGGCGTTGACCAGCAAGAAACCGTTGTATGAGCCCTATCATCAGGTTCAGGCCACGGTGGGCACCCAAGGCCAGCGCGGCATGGGTTTCGACTTCAGCGGGCCGGTGGATGATGACAAGCGCATTGCCTATCGCCTGACAGGGTTGGCGGATCAGTCCGACACACAGTTCGACCACAATAAGGAAAAGCGCTTCGCCCTGGCGCCGACGGTGAGCATCGATTTCACCGAAGATACCTCGTTGGCGCTGCAAGCCTATCTGCAACACGACCCCGACGGCGGCTATCACGGCGGTGTCCCGGCCGACGGCACGATCCATCAGCGCAATGGCAATCGGATCTCTCCAAACTTCTTCGAAGGCGAGCCGGGCATTGATAGTTTCCAGCGTGATCAACAGTCCTTTGGTTATCAGTTCGAACACCGCTTCAACGACGTCTTCACCGCGCGGCAGAACTTCCGCTATCTAGATTCCAAGGTGAAGATCGATCAGGTTTACGCCTATGGCTGGACCACACCCACCAGTAACGAGTTGAACCGCTATTACACCGGCGGCGACGAAAAGCTCCACGCGTTCATCGTCGATAACATGCTGCAAGCCGAGTTCTTCACCGGCGCGACCAAACACACCGTGCTGATGGGCGCGGACTATCAGCGCCGCAAGACGGTGGTCGACTGGACCAGTGGCGGTCTTGCGCCGATCGATGCGTTCAATCCGGTGTACGGCAATTCGGCCATCGATTTCTACAGCCCGACCAGCTATCTGCGCCGCCTGGAACAGACCGGCGTCTACCTGCAAGACCTGATCGAGATGGATAAGTGGCGCTTCTCTTTGGGCCTTCGTCAGGACTGGGTTGAAACCTCCGATGAAAATCGGCTGGCTGAAGCTGGACGCCCTGTAGGCACGGAGATCAGTGACAAACGCACCAAGCTGACGGGTCGAGCCGGGGCGTTGTACCTGTTCGATAACGGCATCGCGCCGTACATCAGCTACTCCGAGTCGTTCAACCCGAACTCCTACGCCGACAGCGCCGGCAATCCTCTGGCACCGACCGATGGCACCCAGTGGGAAGTGGGCCTGAAATACCAGCCGCCAGGCACCGACAACTTGTTTACAGCGTCGCTATTCCGTATCGATCAGGAAAACCTGGCGACCAAACTGCCGCAGGAAAACTTCTATCGCGCTGTAGGCGCCGTCCGCTCCCAGGGTCTGGAACTGGAAGCGCACATGCAGCTGACCGATAACCTGAAAGTCCTCGGCAGCTACACCTTCACCGACATCGAGTATTCGAAGTCGATGATCAGTACGTTGAGCACCGACACCGACGTGATCGAGAACAAGGGCAACTCGCCGACTCAGGCGCCACGTCATATGGCCTCGTTGTGGGCGGACTACAAGTTCGACAGCGCAGCACTTGATGGCCTGCGCCTGGGCGGCGGCGTGCGTTATGTCGGCTACAGCTGGGCCGATGCGGAAAACACCCTGAAGGTGCCGTCCTATACGCTGTTCGATGCGTCTGTCGGTTATGACCTGGGCAAAGTGGGTTTGAAGGGCGTGGACGTACGTCTGAATGCGAACAACCTGACCAACGAGTCCTACGTGGCCTCCTGTGCCAGCCTGAACTTCTGCTACCTGGGTGAAGAGCGTAACGTCGCCGCTACCGTGAGCTACCAGTTCTAACGACTTGTTATCCAAAAAAGCCAGCACCTGAATCCAGGGGCTGGCTTTGTCGTCTCTGCAGGAAAATTCCATGCGTGCATTTCTGGTTTTACTTCATCGCTACATCGGTCTCGCGACCGCGCTGTTTTTGCTGATGGCCGGGCTTACGGGCAGCATTCTGGCGTTCAATCATGAGCTGGATGAGTGGCTCAATCCGGAGTTTTATTCAGCGTCTGCCGACGGTCAGCGTTTGCCGCCCGGCACTTTGGTCGACAAGCTGCAAGCGGAGCATCCGAGGCTACAAGTCTGGTACATGGAGTACCCGTCAGAACCGGGTCATACCGCATTGCTGGCTGCGGTACCACGCAATGACCCTGCGACCGGAAAACCTTTTGCCGAGCCCAATCAGGTGTTCTATCTGGACCCGGTCAATGGCGAGCAGAAAGGGCTGCGGTTCTGGGGAGAATGCTGCTTTCAGCGGGAGAACTTCATCCCGTTCATTCTTGAGTTCCACTACAACCTGGTTCTGCCGAATAACTGGGGATTGTTGTTAATGGGGCTGGTCGCGATCGCCTGGGTTGTCGATTGTTTCATCGCGCTTTGGCTGACGCTTCCACGTGGGAAACCGTTCTGGAAGAAGTGGTCGACGGCTTGGAAGATCAAAGGCGGGCATGCCTACCGGCTGAATTTTGACCTGCATCGGGCCGGTGGCTTGTGGCTTTGGTTATTGCTGCTGCCGATTGCGGTCAGCAGTGTCGCCATGAACCTGCCGAGCCAGGTCTTCAAGCCTGCGGTTTCACTGTTTTCACCGATTGAGCCGAGCGTCTATGAGGCCCGCGGGCGTATGCCTGCCGGAGAATTGGGGGTTACGCGGCTGAGTTATCAACAGGCTTATGAACGTGCATTGCAGGAAGGGCAAAGGCTGGGGCTGACAGCTGCGATCGGGGAGTTGTATTACAGCTTTGAGTACAACTTTTATGGGGCAGGGTTTGGGCAACATGATACCGAGGCCCATGGAAAGTCCTGGCTGTTCTTCCATGGCACGGACGGGCGTTTACTGGGACAGGAGATCGCAGGGCAAGGCACCCTGGGAGAGCGTTTTTATCGGCTGCAATTGCCGATACACGGAGGGCGAATCATTGGGCTCACCGGGCAAGTGATGATCGCGGTGTTGGGTATTTTGATAGCAGTATTGTCGGGGACGGGAATCTATATCTGGTGGCGCAAGTTGCTGGCTCGAAGGAGTAGCAAGGCACGTAAGAGCGAGATGTGCCCCATACCGGATTGAGGTTTCTATAGCCCAGAAAGACAAACCCCTGTCTGCATAAGCAGACAGGGGTTTCGGAATTCAATCTTGACGATGACCTACTCTCACATGGGGAAACCCCACACTACCATCGGCGATGCATCGTTTCACTGCTGAGTTCGGGATGGGATCAGGTGGTTCCAATGCTCTATGGTCGTCAAGAAACTCTGTGACCAGCCCGTTACAGCGGTAACGTGCCAGCAAAATCGGTGACTTCTACTAAAACAAAACCCCTACCTGCATACGCAGATAGGGGTTTCGGAATTTAATCTTGACGATGACCTACTCTCACATGGGGAAACCCCACACTACCATCGGCGATGCATCGTTTCACTGCTGAGTTCGGGATGGGATCAGGTGGTTCCAATGCTCTATGGTCGTCAAGAAATTCGGTAGCCAGCTCGTTTGCCTTACGGCTCACGCTCCAGCGAATGGGTATGTGATAGATCTGGTGTTTCGTGAGTGTCACAAACTTTCGGTTCGTT
>NZ_VYKC01000011.1:0-215458 GCF_032424305.1 Pseudomonas sp. JV414
GCGGCTGCTGGCACAGAGTTAGCCGGTGCTTATTCTGTCGGTAACGTCAAAACAGATACGTATTAGGTAACTGCCCTTCCTCCCAACTTAAAGTGCTTTACAATCCGAAGACCTTCTTCACACACGCGGCATGGCTGGATCAGGCTTTCGCCCATTGTCCAATATTCCCCACTGCTGCCTCCCGTAGGAGTCTGGACCGTGTCTCAGTTCCAGTGTGACTGATCATCCTCTCAGACCAGTTACGGATCGTCGCCTTGGTGAGCCATTACCTCACCAACTAGCTAATCCGACCTAGGCTCATCTGATAGCGCAAGGCCCGAAGGTCCCCTGCTTTCTCCCGTAGGACGTATGCGGTATTAGCGTCCGTTTCCGAGCGTTATCCCCCACTACCAGGCAGATTCCTAGGCATTACTCACCCGTCCGCCGCTCTCAAGAGAAGCAAGCTTCTCTCTACCGCTCGACTTGCATGTGTTAGGCCTGCCGCCAGCGTTCAATCTGAGCCATGATCAAACTCTTCAGTTCAAACATCTTTGGGTTTTTAAGAAACCCTAAACTTGGCTCAGCAATCGTTGGTTACATCTTTGATTTCTCGCGGAGTAACTTGTGATGCTGATAATCTTGTTGACTATCAGTCTGACTCCACAAGCACCCACACGAATTGCTTGATTCAGTTGTTAAAGAGCGGTTGGTTAAGATCTTTCGTCTCAACCGAGGCGCGCATTCTACAGCAGCCTCTGTTGCTGTCAAGCGGTTATTTTCAGAAGTTTTCAAAGTTTCGCTTGGAAATCTTTAACAACTTCAACCACTTGCGCTTCCGATCTCTCGTTAGCGGGAGGCGAATTCTACAGCGTTACACGCTGCTGTCAACACCTCTTTTTCTCCGCTTTCGACCGAGAAGATCGAACCGTCAATAAGGCGAAAACACACTGCCTTACCAACTCCTTCTGGCTTCGATGAACTGAAGCATAACCGCTGCCGAAAACTGCGTAACTCTTTGTTTACCAAGGAGTTTTCCGTTTCGACTGCGCCGGAAGTGGGGCGAATTATAGACTTCCAGAATCTGCCGTCAACCCCTGATTACGCTTTTCTATCAATAACTTGCGGAAAGCCGGAAAACTGCGCATCCCCCTCTATATAGAAGAGCAAAACCAGCCCTGCTATATAGAAGGAATCCTCAGAGCACTCCAGATGCCTTGAACTCAGCAACGACGCCGGCATCCAGACCCAACACCCGCTGCAGAACCTCCAGCGTGTGCTCACCCAACAAAGGAGGCGCACTACGGTACTCCACCGGAGTCTCGGACAGACGAATCGGGCTCGCCACCTGCGGCACCATACCTGCCAAAGCATGAGGCAGCTCAATGGCCAACCTACGCGCCTGAACCTGAGGATCGGCAAACATCTGAGCCAGATCATTGATCGGTCCGCATGGCACGCCTGCCTGCTCCAGCTGCGCCACCCATTCGGCAGTAGTCTTGAACACGGTCGCCTGGCGGATAAGCGGAATCAATACTGCTCGGTTAGCCACCCGCAATTTGTTGGTCGCAAAACGTGGATCATCCGCCCACTGCGGCTGACCAGCCACCTGCGCAAACTTGCGGAACTGCCCATCGTTACCCACAGTAAGGATGAAGTCGCCATCGGCCGTAGGAAAGTCCTGATAAGGCACGATATTCGGGTGAGCGTTGCCCAGGCGTTTAGGCGCAACGCCTGTAGTCAGGTAGTTCATCGCCTGATTGGCCAGACACGCCACCTGAACATCCAGCAATGCCATGTCTATATGCTGACCGCCACCGCCCTGGTCCCGATGAGCCAAGGCCGCCAGGATCGCTACCGTTGAGTAGAGACCGGTCAAAATATCTGTCAGCGCCACGCCGACTTTCACCGGGCCCGCGCCTTCATCTCCTTCGGGACGACCGGTCAGGCTCATCAGGCCGCCCAAGCCCTGGATCATGAAGTCGTAACCCGCACGCTTGGCATACGGACCTGTCTGACCGAATCCAGTGATCGAGCAATAGATCAGCTTCGGATTAATCGCCTTGAGCGATTCATAGTCCAGCCCGTAAGCCGCCAGACCACCGACCTTGAAGTTTTCAATGAGGATGTCCGACTTCGCCGCCAGCTCACGCACGAGCTGCTGCCCCTCTGGCCGCGTGAAGTCGATGGTCACTGATTGCTTATTGCGATTGGCGGACAAGTAATAGGCCGCCTCGCTGGTGTTCTCGCCATAGGCGTCTTTAAGGAACGGAGGCCCCCAGGCGCGCGTGTCATCGCCATTGCCCGGGCGCTCGACCTTGATGACTTCGGCGCCAAGGTCCGCCAGGATCTGCCCGGCCCAAGGCCCGGCAAGCACCCGCGACAAATCCAGTACCCGTAGATGCGAAAGCGCGCCCATGGCCGTTCTCCTATTAATAGAACGCCTGGATGCCGGTCTGCGCGCGACCGAGGATCAGCGCGTGGACGTCATGCGTACCTTCATAGGTATTCACCACTTCCAGGTTGACGAGGTGCCGAGCGACACCGAACTCATCGGAGATGCCGTTGCCACCCAGCATGTCGCGCGCCATGCGGGCGATATCGAGGGATTTGCCACAGGAGTTGCGCTTCATCATCGAAGTAATCTCGACGGCAGCAGTGCCTTCATCCTTCATACGACCCAGACGCAGGCAGCCTTGCAGCGCCATGGTGATTTCGGTCTGCATGTCAGCCAGCTTCTTCTGGATCAACTGTGTGGCCGCCAATGGACGACCAAACTGCTTACGATCCAGGGTGTACTGGCGAGCGGTGTGCCAGCAGAACTCGGCAGCGCCCAGTGCGCCCCAGGAAATACCGTAACGCGCCGAGTTAAGGCAGGTAAAAGGACCTTTCAAGCCCCGGACATCCGGGAAGATGTTCTCTTCAGGGACAAACACGTTGTCCATGACGATCTCGCCGGTTATGGATGCACGCAGGCCAACCTTGCCGTGAATCGCCGGAGCGCTAAGGCCTTTCCAGCCCTTCTCCAGAACAAAACCACGAATATCGCCCGCGTCGTCCTTGCCCCAAACCACGAACACATCGGCGATCGGGCTGTTGGTGATCCACATTTTGCTGCCAGTGAGGCTGTAGCCGCCTTCCACTTTGCGTGCACGAGTAATCATCGCGCCCGGGTCGGAACCGTGGTCAGGCTCGGTCAGACCGAAGCAACCGATCCATTCACCCGAGGCCAGTTTCGGCAGGTATTTCTGCTTTTGTGCTTCGGTACCGAATTCGTTGATCGGCACCATGACCAGCGAGGACTGCACGCTCATCATCGAGCGATAGCCAGAGTCGACACGCTCGACCTCACGGGCAATCAGACCGTAACTGACGTAGTTAAGGCCGCTGCCACCGTACTGCTCAGGAATGGTCGCACCCAACAGACCCACTTCACCCATCTCGCGGAAGATCGCCGGGTCGGTCTTCTCATGACGGAAAGCTTCGAGAACACGCGGCGCGAGCTTCTGCTGAGCGAATTGCTGAGCGGTGTCGCGAATCATGCGTTCTTCTTCAGTGAGCTGTTGATCCAGCAGCAGGGGATCGATCCAGTTGAAGCTAGCTTTACCGCCCATGAGTGAGTCCTCTCGAATCGGGTCAAATAACGTGGAGTGATCCTAGGCCGGGTTTGGCTTCACGACAAACGAGGATTTTGCATACTGTTGTGCTAATTTCTCACTCCGTAACGTCGCAAAATGGCTTATATGCGATGTATTAGTGAGGTTGACGTACATGCGCAGGAAGATCCCCAGCACTACCGCCCTGATCAGCTTTGAAGCGGCAGCGCGCCATGAGAGCTTTACCAAGGCCGCCCAGGAACTTTCCCTCACGCAGGGAGCAATTTGCCGACAGATCGCCAGCCTGGAGGAGTTCCTCAGCGTCGAACTATTCCGACGCTCCCGGCGCGGAGTGAAGCTGACGGAGGCCGGGCTTTCCTACAGCCGCCGAGTGGCCACCCAACTCGATGCGGTTGAACGCGACACTTTGTCAGTGATGGGCCAGCAAGGCGCCAACATGATCGAGTTGGCGGTGGTGCCAACCTTCGGCACTCAATGGCTGCTACCGCGACTCAAAGATTTTCAGCACAAACACCCGGAAGTGACGGTCAACCTTACCAACCGCACGCGCCCCTTCCTGTTTGCCGACACCGACTTCGACGCCGCGATCTATTTCGGCGACGCAGACTGGCCAGGTACCGAATCCCACAGGCTAATGAGCGAAAATCCGATGCCGGTGTGCAGCCCCACGTTACTGGGCAAAAAAACCAATCTGAGCCCTAGTGAAATCGCCGAACTGCCCCTGCTGCAGCAGACCACACGTCCTTATGCCTGGCGCCAGTGGTTCAACTCCCAAAACCTGAATATCCCGCGAGACATGACAGGGCCGCGTTACGAGCTATTCTCCATGCTTGCTCAGGCTGCGATGCACGATATGGGGATCGCGCTGATTCCACCGTTCCTGATTCAGCGCGAATTGGCAGAGAAGCGCCTGGTGATTGCCAACGCCCAGGCACTATCGAGCATTAAGGCCTATTACCTGATGATTCCCGAGCGAAAGATCGAATCTGCGTCTTTAAGGGCATTTCGCGATTGGCTGGTGATTCAGGCACAAGGCTACAGCCTAGAAGGATAAAGGCTCGCACTTATTAGCTGACCCCGTAGTCAGCAAAACAAAAGCACTACAGATATAAGTATTTGTCGCATATTGGCAGACTGTACTGAGGAGTAGCACAAACGTCCTACAAAGGCCTGAATACGTGGCCTTGAGCCTCTATTGGCAGGCAATGACGACTCATTCACCGTGCCGATGTGTAAATTCTTGAATTTTGGACAGAATCCTCACAAGCCACGGCCTACAAGGGATTGCGCCGATCACTGCGACATTCGGTCACGGGGTGACTTGTAGTTAATTTTCCGTCACCCGTCATAATCCCTTGAAGGGCACAAAGTTCGCCTGCAAAATGCCGCGCCCCGCCCTGATTTGGCGGGATCGTGCTGATCGGCCACCCCAGACGCACCATCCGAAGTGCCTGGGTTTACTCAACAAGATCACGCAGGAGATTTGACGTGCACATTGGTGTTCCTCTCGAAACCCAGACGGGTGAAACACGGGTTGCTGCAACCCCGGAAACCATCAAGAAGCTGATCGGCCAGGGTCATAAGGTCACTGTGCAAAGCGGCGCCGGCATTAATGCCAGCGTTGTCGACAGTGCTTATGAAGCGGCAGGCGCAACCATTGGCAGCGCCAATGATGCATTTGGCGCAGAGCTGATTCTCAAGGTGGTCGCCCCCAGCGACAGCGAGCTGACACTGATAAAGAGCGGCACCGTTGTGGTGGGCATGCTCAATCCGTTCAGCAATGAAACCATCGCAAAAATGGCCGAGTGCGGCATTACCGCGTTTGCGCTGGAAGCCGCGCCGCGTACCTCCCGCGCCCAGAGCCTGGATGTGCTGTCGTCCCAGGCCAACATCGCCGGCTATAAAGCCGTGTTGCTGGCCGCTCACCACTATCCACGCTTCATGCCGATGCTGATGACTGCTGCGGGCACCGTGAAAGCGGCGCGCGTGCTGATTCTTGGCGCTGGCGTAGCCGGTTTGCAGGCGATTGCCACGGCGAAACGTCTGGGAGCAGTCATCGAAGCGTCCGACGTGCGTCCTGCCGTGAAGGAACAGATCGAATCCCTGGGTGCGAAATTCGTCGATGTGCCGTACGAAACCGATGAAGAGCGCGAATGCGCCGTCGGTGTCGGCGGTTACGCACGCCCCATGCCGGCCAGCTGGATGCAGCGCCAGGCCTTGGCCGTGCACGAACGCGCCAAGCAGGCTGACATTGTCATCACCACCGCACTGATCCCGGGCCGCAAGGCGCCGACGCTATTGAGCGCCGAAACCGTGGCGCAAATGAAGCCAGGCTCGGTGGTCATCGACCTCGCGGCAGCCCAGGGCGGCAACTGCCCGCTGACCGTGGCCGATCAGGTGGTCGTCGAAAATGGCGTGACCATTTGCGGCCCGACCAATCTGGCCGGCGCAGTCGCGGCCGATGCCTCGGCTCTGTACGCGCGCAACCTGCTGGACTTCCTGAAGCTGGTCTTCAACAAAGAAGGCCAGTTCGAAGTGAACCTCGAAGACGACATCGTCGCCGCGTGCCTGATGTGCCGCGACGGCCAAGTCATCCGCAAAAACGCCTAAGCAGGGATTCAGACGATGGAAGAGCTTATCTCCCCCGGTATCTACAACCTGATCATCTTCGTGCTGGCGATTTATGTCGGTTATCACGTGGTGTGGAACGTTACACCTGCACTGCATACGCCGTTGATGGCGGTGACCAACGCCATTTCGGCGATTGTGATCGTCGGCGCCATGCTGGCGGCAGCTTTGACCGTGACCCCGCTGGGCAAGACCATGGGCACCCTGGCGGTGGCTCTGGCGGCAGTGAACGTGTTCGGTGGTTTCCTCGTGACTCGCAGAATGCTTGAGATGTTCAAGAAAAAAGCCCCGAAAGCCGTAAAAGAAGAGGCGCCCAAGTAATGAGCATGAATCTGGTAACGACGCTCTACCTGATCGCGTCGATCTGCTTCATCCAGGCCCTCAAAGGCCTGTCACACCCAACCACGTCGCGGCGTGGCAATGTCTACGGCATGCTTGGCATGGCGTTGGCGATCCTCACTACCGTGGGCCTCATCTATAAGCTGGGCGCTGAGCTTGCTACTGCCGGCATCGGTTACGTCATCGTGGGTCTGTTGGTCGGCGGCACTGCCGGCTCGATCATGGCCAAGCGTGTTGAAATGACCAAGATGCCGGAACTGGTCGCCTTCATGCACAGCATGATCGGTATGGCCGCAGTGTTCATCGCGATCGCTGCGGTGGTCGAGCCGCAATCCCTGGGCATCGTCAAGCAACTGGGTGATTCCATTCCTGCCGGTAACCGCATGGAGCTGTTCCTCGGCGCGGCCATCGGTGCAATCACCTTCTCCGGTTCGGTGATCGCGTTCGGCAAGCTGTCGGGCAAGTACAAGTTCCGCCTGTTTCAGGGCGCACCGGTACAGTTCGGCGGTCAGCACAAGCTGAACCTGCTGCTGGGCCTGGCGACACTGGCTCTGGGCATCACCTTCATGCTGACCGGCAACCTTAGCGCTTTCGCCCTGATGCTAGCCCTGGCCTTCGTGCTGGGCGTGCTGATCATCATCCCGATCGGCGGCGCAGACATGCCCGTCGTGGTGTCCATGCTGAACAGTTACTCCGGCTGGGCAGCAGCGGGTATCGGCTTCTCGCTGAACAACTCGATGCTGATTATTGCCGGCTCGCTGGTCGGTTCTTCCGGTGCGATCCTCTCGTACATTATGTGCAAGGCGATGAACCGTTCGTTCTTCAACGTGCTGCTCGGCGGTTTCGGCAACACCGCAGATGCCGCTGGCCCGGCAGGTTCGAAAGAAGCCCGCCCGGTGAAATCCGGTTCGGCTGACGACGCCACCTTCCTGCTGACCAACGCCGACACCGTGATCATCGTTCCGGGCTATGGCCTGGCGGTGGCCCGTGCGCAGCACGCATTGAAAGAGCTGACCGAGAAGCTGACCCACCGTGGTGTGACCGTGAAGTATGCGATTCACCCGGTTGCGGGCCGGATGCCTGGCCACATGAACGTATTGCTGGCCGAGGCCGAAGTGCCTTACGACCAGGTGTTCGAGATGGAAGACATCAACTCCGAGTTCGGTCAGGCCGACGTGGTGCTGGTGCTCGGCGCCAACGACGTGGTTAACCCGGCGGCCAAGAACGATCCGAAATCGCCGATTGCCGGCATGCCTATTCTGGAAGCGTTCAAAGCCAAGACCATCATCGTCAACAAGCGCTCGATGGCCAGCGGCTATGCCGGTCTGGACAACGAACTGTTCTACCTGGACAAGACCATGATGGTTTTCGGCGACGCCAAGAAAGTCATCGAAGACATGGTTAAAGCCGTCGAGTAATACCCTTCGGCAACCTGAACGCCCCGACTCGTCGGGGCGTTTTTGCTTGTGGCTGTTACGGATCCTGTAACGGTGTTTTGTCTGAAAGACCCAGAATAGACGCCTCGAATGCGACCTTGGTAGCGGGACGCTGGCTCATCAAATTCACTAGACTGCGCACCTTGCTTCCGTTGCCCCGAGAAAATAATTATGTACCGTGACCGTATTCGCTTGCCTTCGTTGTTGGACAAGGTGATGAGCGCCGCCGACGCTGCCGCTCTGATTCAGGACGGCATGACCGTCGGCATGAGCGGCTTTACCCGAGCCGGCGAAGCCAAGGCTGTGCCTCATGCACTGGCCGAGCGCGCCAAGGTCACGCCGCTGAAAATTACCCTGATGACCGGTGCCAGCCTGGGCAACGACCTCGACAAACAACTGACTGAAGCCGGCGTACTGTCGCGACGCATGCCGTTCCAGGTGGACAGCACCCTGCGCAAGGCGATCAATGCCGGCGAAGTCATGTTCATCGACCAGCACCTGTCGGAAACCGTGGAGCTATTGCGCAACCAACAACTCAAGCTACCGGACATCGCGGTGATCGAAGCCGTGGCAATTACCGAGCAGGGCCATATCGTGCCGACCACCTCGGTAGGCAACTCGGCCAGCTTCGCGATTTTCGCCAAACACGTGATCGTCGAGATCAACCTGGCGCACAACCCGAATCTCGAAGGTCTGCACGACATCTATATCCCGACCTACCGGCCGACCCGCACGCCTATTCCGCTGGTGAAGGTCGACGACCGCATCGGCAGTACCGCCATCCCGATACCGCCCGAAAAAATCGTCGCGATCGTGATCACTAATCAGTCCGACTCGCCGTCCACTGTCTTGCCGCCTGACAGCGACACACAGGCCATCGCTGATCACCTGATCGATTTCTTCAAACAAGAAGTGGCTGCCGGGCGCATGACCAACAAGCTAGGCCCGCTGCAAGCCGGTATCGGCACTATTGCCAATTCGGTGATGTGCGGCTTGATCGATTCGCCGTTTGAAGACCTGACCATGTACTCCGAAGTGCTGCAGGATTCGACTTTCGACCTGATCGACGCTGGCAAGCTGAGCTTTGCTTCGGGCAGTTCGATCACCCTGTCGAGCCGGCGCAATGCCGATGTGTTCGGGAATCTGGAGCACTATAAGGACAAGCTGGTGCTGCGCCCTCAGGAAATCTCGAACCATCCCGAAGTGGTGCGGCGCTTGGGCATCATTGGCATCAACACTGCCCTGGAGTTCGACCTATACGGCAACGTCAATTCCACCCACGTCTGCGGCACACGAATGATGAATGGCATCGGCGGCTCCGGCGATTTCGCGCGCAATGCGCACCTGGCCATCTTTGTCACCAAGTCGATTGCCAAGGGTGGCGCGATTTCCAGCGTGGTTCCCATGGTCAGCCACGTCGACCACACAGAACATGACGTCGACATTCTCGTGACCGAAATAGGCCTGGCCGACCTGCGTGGCCTGGCACCGCGTGAGCGCGCGCGGGTCATCATCGACAACTGCGTTCACCCGGACTATCGACCTGCCTTGAATGACTACTTCACTGCCGCTTGCGCAGTCGGCGGGCATACCCCGCACATCCTTCGCGATGCCCTGAGTTGGCACATAAACCTGGAAGAAACCGGGCGCATGCTCGCGGTGTAATTGATACAGATTGCAGCTGACGCAAACACAGTTTCGTCAGCTCGCGGTGATAACACCCAACGCCGCCAAAAACTGTACTGCTGTACCGGTCTTTTCCTACGGTATTTTCCTATCTTTTGCGCTGTATTGAGCAGAAATGCACCGTATTAGTGCAGACAGGTACAGTTGCCTCAATTTCGACCAGTACACTGCCTTTTAACAGTTAACTGGTCTCTCACAATACAGGTGAACTGTATCTACAGAGACTGGCCAAACGAGAGGATCATTGGCATCAGTTAAACCACTACCTAATCCCGCCATAAGCGGAAGGATGTCAACCATGGAACGTACACTCAGTTCCGAACTGTTCTTCGAAGATACTGCTGCAAAAACCCAGGCTTCCATGCCTCTGCGCGTTATCGCCAACCTGATGCTGTGGCAGCGCCGCATCACCAGCCGCCATCAACTGGCTCGTCTGGATTCGCGTCTGCTGGCTGACGCCGGGATTAGCGAAGCACAACGCTACGAAGAGCTGAGCAAGCCGTTCTGGCGCTAAGTTAGCGTCGCTGGCTCTGATCCTCCGGATCCACCGCCAGCACCCCGAATTGAACAAACAAAACCCGTCGTGGGAAACCACGACGGGTTTTGTCGTTTTGGAGCTTTCATATTGGGCCTTACAGAAGAGATAACCGCTAACAGGTACAGTTTATAATTTATACAAAATGAACCAGTACAATTTCATCAGAGTGTGTCTGTGCCCACAGGCGAAAGGGGGTCACCATTGAATCCCGACACGTTGGCAAAAGGACCGCGCCCATGAATAACTTACTAAATGTTTCCATCGTCACACCGCAAGCGAAGCCCCGCTTGGCCAGGCTTCGAGGATTACTGAGAGCGTTTGCCGCTGGAAAGGGCTCGCACCCGACGGTTACTGGGCCAACTCAATGATCAACAGCTCTCGGATCTGGGCATCAGCCATGCCGAGCGCCTCAATGAAGTGGACAAACCGTTCTGGCGCTAACTTTCCCCATTAACAGACGGGGACTGTTCTAACCGAGGTGCACAGGCCTAATATCCAGCTAGAACGTGGCGAACGCTTTACGACAGGCGTCTGATCCTGAGCCACCTCTAAATCGGTCTATCCAAAGGAGCTACCCCATGTCCCGTCTACGTCTGCTCAGCGCTGCCGCCCTGCTTGCCGTTGCTGCCAATTCCCACGCCACCAGTTTTATCGTGACCACCGATTCCATTGTTGGTGGACTGAAGGCGTCCTCTGACGCAACGTCGGATGTCTCGTCTTCCTTTCGCGACGACAAAATCGTCCGTGCTGCTCGTGACGATGCCGCCAGCTTCGTCGCCAGCGAAGGCGCTATTCGTGGTGTGAAACTGGAAAGCGCTCTCGACCATATCCGCCAACAGACTCCACAACTGAATGCGACCGACGCACAGCTGGCCCAGGCCATCCTGACGATCTAAGCGACAGCTCTGACGCGGGACACGCCCGTCGTGTCCCAATGTTTCGGCGCTGGCTCTAGCCCGGGCATTGCGCTAGCCTTGGGACTCGCTTTCAGCTATCGAGTCTCATGCGTTTTCTTTCCAATCTGTCGATCACTGCGGTTTTTCTTGCGGCTTGCTGGTCGGGTTCGGCCCACGCCTTCGATGCTTTCAACCTTTCTACGCAAGGCACCGTGGCCAGTGGTTATGCCTCCAGCATGGTGACCTCCGCGCCCTTCGACCATAAACTGCTGATCGCCGCCCGGGATGACGCTGCCGCGTTCGTTGCCAGCGACGGTCAGCTGCGTGGATCGCAACTGGAGTCCGCCTTGATTTACCTGCGTCGGACCCAGCCAAAACTTCATGCCAGCGACCTTGAACTGGCGCAGGCAATTCTCGTCCAATAGTTATCCCTTGTTCCTCCGGAGTCGTTCCATGCGTAGCCCTCTGATTGCTGCCACCCTTGGCCTGCTGTTGTTGGCCGACGTGGCCCAGGCGCACACCCTGGTAGCCACCAGTAACATCCTCATCAACGCCACCCAGCGCACACTTGATTTCACGTCCGATACCACCACGTCCATCCGTGATTCGAAGATTGTCCGTGAAGCCCAGGACGATGCGGCCAGTTTCGTCGCCAGCGACGGTGAAATCCGCGGTGCGCACCTGGAAGCGGCTTTCGACACCTTGCGCACCCGCGTACCGGAAGCCCGCGACGCCAGTGATCAGGTTCTCGCCGAAGCCATCCTCGCACTGTGAAGTCGCTAGGCGCCTGGCTGTTGGCCGGGGTTGTATTGCTGCTCGGCAATACGGCTCAGGCCGGCCTGCAACTACGGCTCAAGACCGACGGTCTGAGCCCCGCGCAACAGCAGGCCAGTCAGGCACTGCTTGATGAAGCCATGCAGGCGTTACCGCCGCGCTTCATCGAGCAACTGGACCGGCGCATTGATGTCGGCTGGACCGACGACATGCCGAGCGATGCTTACGGTCAGGCGTCGCTGGTGTCCGAGCTGGACCTGAATCGCAATCTGCTCGCCAGCCTCACCAACGGCAGCGCCGCGACCCAAAAAACGTATCGTCCCCACGGTACCGTGCGCCGGGAAATGCTCGCCACGGTGTTGCACGAACTCACCCATATTTATGACCGTGCGCGCCTATGGCCAGCTGCCGAGCGCACACTGATCCAGCGTTGCATGCAACGTAACAGCAGCTCCGGGCTGATCGGTATCCCCGATCAATGCCGTGGTCAGACGGAGCGACGCTGGACCCTCAGCGATGACCCTCGTCTGCTGGATTTGGCCGGCTGGCCGCAATACGTCGGTCGACGCGGCGAGCGCGAACAGCACAACCGGCAGATTGCCCGCAGCCCGGACATCTACGAGACGAGCAGCCCGAAGGAGTTCGTCGCGGTCAACATGGAGTACTTCCTCCTCGACCCAAGCTATGCCTGCCGTCGCCCCGCGCTGTATCGCTACTACAAAGAACATTTCGGCTGGGCTCCTGCCGCAAAAGATACGTGCGGCAAGTCCTTCGCGTTCCTCAATGCGGGTAACGACTTCGCCAAGCAGCCCTTGGGCCAGGTCGATCCGGAGCGGGTTTACGCTGTTGACTATCTACTGGCAGAAGCCAACCAGAACTGGGTCAGCCGCTGGGGTCACAGCATGCTACGACTGGTGATCTGTGCACCGGGTCGGCCTCGCGGGCCGGATTGTCGACTGGATCTGGATCAGCATCTGGTGTTGTCCTACCGCGCCTTCGTCGGTGACCTACAGCTATCGAGCTGGGATGGGCTGGTGGGTAAATACCCGTCGCGCCTGTTTGTCTTGCCGCTGGCCCAAGTGATCGACGAATACACCAAGACCGAACTGCGCAGCCTGGCCTCAGTGCCGCTGAACCTGTCGCAAAGCGAGATCGAAGACGTGGTGGAACACGCCGCGGAAATGCACTGGAGTTACGACGGCAACTATTTTTTCCTGTCCAACAACTGCGCAGTAGAAGGCCTGAAATTACTGCGCAGCAGCACCAACAATGCGCAACTGGTCGGCCTCGACAGCATCATGCCCAACGGTTTGCTGGAAGTGCTCAAGGGCCGCGGACTGGCGGACACCAGCGTATTGGATGATCCCCGTGAAGCACTGCGCCTGGGCTATCGCTTCGACTCCTTCCGCGAGCGTTATCAAGCGATGTTCGAAGTGCTGAAAAAGCATTTGCCGATCAAGCAGGACAAGGTCGAGGACTGGCTGTCCTTGAAAGCTGATGAGCGCCGCAAATGGATTGACCAGGCTGATTTGCGCACCAGCGCAGCGTTGCTGCTGCTGGAGCAGGCCAGTTTCCGTCAGCAGATGGTGCTGGCTCAGGACGAAGTGAAGCAACGCTATCTGGGCGCTCGGGAATTGAAGGATGGCGGCATGGATAAGGCCAATGCGACCTTGCAGGAGATTCTCGCTAACAGCGGCTTCCTCAGTCGGCCGGCCGAACTGCTCGGCACCGGTGGTTATGGTTTGCCACAACCAAACGAGTGGACCCGCCTGGAGTCGGAAAGCAGCCTGCGTCAAAAGCAGCTTCAAGCGCTGACCGGGGATCTCGACAAAGAGGTCAGAGCACTGCTCGAGCCGAGCCGTGCCGCCGAAATGGCCGCCAACGAAGCCAATCTGAAGCAGGTTGGCGAGCATCTGAGGAAGTTACACAAGGCTGCGGGTGGGTTGGAATTGCCCTGAAAGCATAAGATCGTCCGAACGCGGCCCGAACCTTTGGCGGCGCCTGGATCACTTCCCTATGGAGCTGCGGCCGCCGCGATCGCGATCGGCGCGCTGATCGGCGCTAGCATGCAGCAACGGGGTCGCACTGAGCATCAGCACGCCCAGGCTGGCAATCAGACGTTTCGGCATTTTCATCAAGTCTTTCCTCACAGCCATACAGCAAAAAGGGCTTCAGAACGTAGTCCTGAAGCCCTCGGTCTTGCTGTTTAGTCTGTGCCGCGAGGCTCTAATTCCTCTGAATCAGGAACTTTACCTTCAGCTGACCCGCGCTTTACGCACGCCGTTGGACAAGGCCGCGCACAGGCTGAGTACACCCTCCACAGCCTGATCCGGCGTCGAGGCATTGGCGATGTGATCGATCAGTGCCGACCCCACCACCACACCGTCGGCCAGACGCGCGATGGACGCTGCTTGCTCCGGTGTACGGATACCGAAACCGATGCTGATCGGCAGATCGGTATGGCGACGCAGACGGGTGACGGCTTCTTCGACATGTTCCAGAGTCGCCGCGCCCGCACCGGTCACACCCGCAACCGACACGTAGTAAACAAAGCCGGAACTGCCGTTCAATACAGTCGGCAAGCGCACGTCATCAGTCGTCGGAGTGGTCAGACGAATGAAGTCCAGGCCCGCCGCCTGTGCCGGGTCGCACAGCTCGCCGTTATGCTCGGGCGGCATGTCGACCACGATCAAGCCATCGACACCGGCCTCTTTGGCTTCAGCGATGAAACGCGGCACGCCGTACATGTGAATCGGGTTGAAATAACCCATCAGCACCAGCGGAGTCTCGTTATTGCCTTCGCGGAACTCGCGAACCATTTGCAGGGTTTTCGCCAGGTTCTGTTTGGCGCCCAAGGCACGAATGTTGGCCAGTTGAATCGCCGGGCCATCGGCCATTGGATCGGTGAAGGGCATGCCCAACTCGATCACGTCGGCACCCGCTCCCGGCAAGCCTTTGAGGATCGCCAGAGACGTGTCGTAGCTCGGGTCGCCGGCGGTCACGAAGGTCACCAGGGCGGCGCGGTTCTGTTCCTTGAGTTCGGCAAAACGCGTTTGCAGGCGGCTCATCAGTGTTTCTCCTGCTTGGATTGCTCTTGTTGAGAGTGTTCCATGTGGTGCATCACGGTCTGCATGTCTTTGTCGCCACGGCCGGACAGGTTGACCACCATCAGGTGATCTTTCGGCAGCGTCGGTGCGCGTTTGAACACTTCGGCCAGGGCATGGGCGCTTTCCAATGCAGGAATAATCCCTTCCAGACGGCAGCATTTGTGGAACGCGTCGAGGGCTTCATCGTCGGTCACCGAGGTGTACTGGACGCGGCCGATGTCATGCAACCAGGCGTGTTCCGGGCCGATGCCCGGATAGTCGAGGCCGGCGGAAATCGAATGAGCGTCGATGATCTGGCCGTCGTCGTCCTGCAGCAGGAAAGTACGGTTGCCGTGCAGAACACCCGGTACGCCGCCGTTCAGGCTGGCCGCGTGCTTGCCGGTTTCGATGCCATAACCGGCAGCTTCGACGCCGATGATCTCAACGCTCTTGTCATCGAGGAACGGGTGGAACAGGCCCATGGCGTTGGAACCACCGCCAATGCACGCCACCAGGCTGTCGGGCAGACGGCCTTCCTGGGCTTGCAACTGCTCGCGGGTTTCCTTGCCGATCACAGCCTGGAAGTCGCGAACCATGGCGGGATACGGGTGCGGGCCGGCCACGGTGCCGATCAGGTAGAAGGTACTGTCGACGTTGGTCACCCAGTCACGCAGGGCTTCGTTCATCGCATCTTTGAGGGTGCCGGTACCGGCGACCACCGGGATCACTTCGGCGCCCAGCAGCTTCATGCGAAACACGTTGGCTTGCTGACGTTCGATGTCGGTGGTGCCCATGTAGATCACGCAATCGAGGCCGAAACGCGCAGCCACGGTGGCGGTCGCCACGCCGTGCATGCCAGCGCCAGTCTCAGCGATGATGCGCTTCTTGCCCATGCGCCGCGCCAGCAGGATCTGGCCGATGCAGTTGTTGATCTTGTGCGCGCCGGTGTGGTTCAGCTCTTCGCGCTTGAGGTAAATCTTCGCGCCGCCGCAGAACTCTGTCAGACGCTCGGCGAAATACAGTGGGCTTGGACGTCCGACGTAATCTCGCTGGAAGTAGGCCAATTCTTCTTTGAACGCCGGATCTTCCTTGGCCGCTTCGTATTCGCGGGCCAGATCGAGGATCAACGGCATCAGGGTTTCGGCGACGTAACGGCCACCGAACGCGCCGAACAGGCCGTTGGCGTCGGGGCCGTTGCGCAGATTAGTCTGGGTCATGGGTCGCTCCAGTTGTATTCGAGAGGTGACGATGGGGTTCACTCTACCCCTGACATCTCGCACTGAAAACCGATAAGATCGCCACAATCTGTCAGGAAAACTCACATATCCCATGAGCCACGACCTTCCGCCGCTGAACGCCCTTCGCGCCTTCGAAGCCACTGCCCGCCTGAACAGCGTCAGTCAGGCCGCCGAACAGCTGCACGTCACTCATGGTGCGGTCAGCCGACAACTCAAGGTGCTGGAAGAACACCTCGGCGTGAGTCTGTTCATCAAGGATGGACGCGGCCTGAAACTCACAGATGCCGGTGTTCGTTTGCGCGATGTCAGCGGCGAAGCCTTCGAGCGATTGCGCAGCGTTTGCGCCGAACTGACCCAAAGCACCGCCGATGCGCCGTTCGTGCTGGGTTGCTCGGGCAGCCTGCTGGCGCGCTGGTTCATTCCGCGTTTGGGGCGGCTCAATGCAGACCTGCCGGATCTGCGTTTGCACCTGTCGGCTGGCGAAGGCGATCTCGATCCACGGCGGCCCGGCCTGGATGCTTTGTTGGTATTTGCCGAGCCGCCATGGCCGGCGGACATGCAGGTCTACGAATTGGCCAGCGAACGCATTGGCCCGGTCATGAGCCCACGATTCGTCGGCTACGAAAGGCTGCAGAATGCACCGGCAAACGCACTGTTGACCGAACCCTTGCTGCACACCACCTCACGCCCGCAAGCCTGGCCGAGTTGGGCACAGCAAAGCGGCCTCGACTCCAAGGCGCTGAAGTACGGTCAGGGGTTCGAGCATTTGTATTATTTGCTGGAGGCGGCAGTGGCCGGGCTGGGTGTGGCCATCGCTCCTGAGCCGCTGGTGGCCGAGGACTTGAAAGCCGGCCGCCTGGTTGCGCCATGGGGTTTCTGTGAAACCCCGGCGCAACTGGCGTTATGGCTACCCAAGCGCGCCGCGGACGGGCGCGCTCGGCAATTGGCGCAGTGGCTTAAAAACGAACTGCGCCAAGCATCTTAATTACCGCGCTTGCACAGCAGATAGGCCGCG
This sequence comes from Pseudomonas sp. JV414, assembly GCF_032424305.1. Lineage (NCBI taxonomy): Bacteria > Pseudomonadati > Pseudomonadota > Gammaproteobacteria > Pseudomonadales > Pseudomonadaceae > Pseudomonas > Pseudomonas sp. JV414. Next base: position 17,230 of record NZ_VYKC01000011.1, read on the forward strand.
AGCAGGCCCAACGCACCAACGGCGACGCCGGCTGTAGTCCAAGGATGTTCCTGGGCGTAGTCACGCGTCGCGATCCCGGTTTCACGGGTTTTGACCTTGACCTCTTCATAGGCATCGGAGAGCAGATGACGCGAATGCTTCAGCGCGTTCTCGGCGTTGATTTTCAGCGTTTTAAGGGTTTTACGCGACTCGTCCGAGGCGTCGTCCTTCAGGCTTTCCAACGATTTCAGCAGACTCTCGATCTCGGCTTCCATGCTTTGCAATGAGGCTTTGCGTAACGAGGTATTGGCCATGGTGGCTCTCCTGCATTGTTGATGAGTGGCGTGTGTTGGTTGGGACTTCAAGGGTTCGGGAAAGTGCAGTAAATCTGAACTTCCCCCCGGATTAGTCGACAGAAGAAATAAGAAAAATCACTGCTAGGCTGTATTTCACACCCTTAGGAGAACGCCATGACTGATCATCACACCTACAAAAAAGTCGAGCTGGTTGGCTCATCCACCACCAGCATTGAAGATGCGATCAACAACGCCTTGGCCGAAGCCAACAAAAGCCTCAAGTACATGGAATGGTTTGAAGTGACCGAAACCCGTGGGCACATCAAGGACGGCAAAGCGGCACACTTTCAGGTGACGCTCAAAGTCGGATTCCGGATTGCCAGTAGCTGAGCTTAAGCTAGTCTTCTGAACTTGCGCGCCGGCCGAATGCCATAGGGAATGGCAAAGCGCTACGTGGTGAGTGCGTCCGGTCGATAGCTGGATGCCCTCCCCCTATTGATCCGACCAGGGAGTGCAACCCATGAAGAAGTTTATTTTGGCGATAGGTTTGTTGAGCCTTGCGGGAACAGCCTTTGCCCAGGGCAAGTCATGCGACGAGCTGAAAGCCGAAATCTCAGCGAAACTGGATGCCAAGGGCGTTTCCAATTACACACTGGAGATCATCGACAAAGGCGCTGCTGCTGACGGAAAAGTCGTCGGCACCTGTGAAAAAGGCTCCAGGCAAATCGTCTACAAGCAGGGCTGACCGCCCTCGAAAATGAAAAAGCCGACGCAATGGCGTCGGCTTTTTTGTGGGTGCGGTTTGCGCTTCAGCCCTTCATGAGCTGCGCCAGCAACTCATAGGAGTGCAGGCGATCGGCATGTTCGTACAGGTCACAGGTAAAAATCAGCTCATCGGCCTGAGTCTGTTCGATCAGCACTTCCAGCTTGGCGCGGATTTTCTGCGGGCTGCCGACCATGGCCAAGCCCAGGAAATCACCGACCGCTTCTTTCTCATGGGGCAGCCACAGGCCTTCCATGGTCTTCACTGGCGGGCGTTGCACCAGGCTCTGGCCACGCATCAACGCGAGGATTCGCTGATAAACCGAAGTGGCCAGGTAGTCGGCTTGCTCATCGGTGTCTGCAGCCACCAGTGGCACGCCGAGCATCACGTAAGGCTTATCCAATACCGCTGAAGGCTTGAAGTGGTTGCGGTAGACGCGAATTGCCTCATGCATGAAGCGCGGTGCGAAATGTGAGGCGAAGGCGTAGGGCAAACCGCGCTCACCGGCCAACTGCGCACTGAACAGGCTCGAACCCAATAACCAGATCGGAACGTTGGTGCCGGTACCCGGCATGGCAATGATCCGCTGATCCGGCGTGCGTGGGCCGAGGTAGCGCATCAGTTCGGTCACGTCTTCCGGGAAGTCGTCGGCGCTGCCGGAGCGCTCACGACGCAAGGCGCGGGCGGTCATCTGATCGGAGCCGGGGGCGCGCCCCAGGCCCAGGTCGATCCGTCCCGGGTACAGACTTTCAAGGGTACCGAACTGTTCAGCGATCACCAGCGGCGCGTGGTTGGGCAGCATCACGCCACCCGAACCGACACGAATGGTCGAAGTGCCGCCAGCCAGATAGCCCAGCAGCACCGAGGTCGCCGAACTGGCGATCCCGTCCATGTTGTGGTGTTCAGCGACCCAGAAGCGGTTATAGCCGAATTTTTCGACGTGCTGCGCCAGGTCCAGGGAATTGTGCAGGGACTGGGCTGCACTGCCGTTCTCCCGCACGGGCACCAGATCGAGGGTCGAGAACTTGATATCGGATAGTCGTTTCATAAACCTGCTTCTCCAATGGGTAAGCAGGTTTTTTCATGAACGAAAACCTGCCGAGTCTATAAGCGTGTTCTATGCAATGAGGGCATATACCCGAGTTTCAATAGGAGAGACAAAATTCCTACACGATTAGCGGATCAATCAGATGAGGTGAACTTTGGCTGACGGTCTATCCTCAGAACCCTGGTAACCGAAAACCACGAAGGCGCGACGTTTCGCGCCGGATCTTGAGGAGGCAGACATGGCTATCACAAAGAAAGCATCGGCTCATTGGGAAGGTGATCTGAAAACCGGTATCGGCTCGATTTCCACGGAAACCGGCGTCCTCAGAGAAGCGCCCTACGGCTTCAAGGCCCGTTTCGAAGGGGGTAAAGGCACCAATCCGGAAGAGCTGATCGGCGCGGCTCACGCGGGCTGTTTTTCCATGGCGTTTTCAATGATTCTCGGCGAGGCCAACCTTAAGGCCGACAGTATCGATACCAATGCCGAAGTTACCCTGGACCAGGTAGACGGTGGCTTTGCAATCACAGCGGTAAAACTGATTCTCAAGGCGAAAATCCCCGGGGCGACCCAGGCGCAATTCGAGGAACTGAGCAACAAAGCCAAAGAAGGCTGCCCGGTGTCCAAAGTGCTGAATGCGAAAATCAGCCTGGATGCAACGTTGGTCAGCTGATAATGGGTTGATACGTTGGCGGGTAAAAGATCGCAGCCTTCGCGGGCTCCCTTGCGCAGGTTGCGGTCTTTTTTGCCCTGGAACATAACCTGACAGACAAAATTGTGGTCGAATAAATGACAGCAGCTTCAGCGCATCACCCTGCGCGCTGCCTTAAGGGAGCTTCAACCATGAAACGTTTTGCCTTGGCGGTTATCTGTTGCACGCTGGCCACATCGGCCCTCGCGGCACCGAAATCCTGTGAGGAACTCAAGGCCGAGATCGAAGCCAAGATCCAGGCCAATAACGTCTCGTCCTACACTCTGGAAATCGTCACCAACGACGAAGTGCACGATCAGAACATGGTGGTCGGCACGTGCGAAGGCGGCACCAAGAAAATCATCTACCAAAAAAATGACCGTTGATTCGTCTCACATGACGCAGTTGGTCAGTCGATCCTCGGCAACAACCTCCCGCTTGGCGTTGTACAGCCGGGCGCTGGGGGTGAACGCTATGGAACGCGCTTCCAGCAGGTAACGCTGGCCGGCCTCGAAATGGTCGTAGTTGATGGTCAAGTAGCACAGCCGCTCCAGCGGAGCGTTCATCAAGCCCGAGCCACCACCAAGCACTTCAAAATCGAAACGTACTCTCAGTTCATGGCTTCCCGGGGTGACCTGGAAGTAACGCCCGTCGCTCAGCCGCTGGTTGTCCAGCCGTTCGGCCATCAGTAGTTTCCCGCCGGGGCTCGGCGTAGCGAAGTCGACCCAGGCCATCTGCGGATCGACCGCCGGCAACGGACTCGTGCAACCGACAAAGGCGCCTGCAGCGAGCAACAGCAACAACCTGCGCATGATGAATTTCCCAAGGACTGATCATTCAGCATAGCGTCGATCAAGTACGTTGGCAGCCTGCCGGTGTGCCCTGCCCAATCACTTTTCGCTGTTTATCATAGAGCTTCGCCCACGGCCGAAAGCCGATATAGCCCGCTTGCAGCTGATATCGCTGACCGGCGTTGAAGTCCTTGAATTTCACATTCAGCTGGCAGTCGCGCCACAGCGGCTCGGCGTCGGGGCCAATGTTGGTCGGCTGGACTGCGAACAAGTAGCGAACCGTCAGCTCATGGCTGCCCGGCTGTACCTCGAAGTAGCGCTTATCGATGGAAGCCTTGTCATCGACTTCCACCGCTTGCAGCGCGGTGTCTTCCTGCCGTGAATCCAGATCGATCCATGCCTGCGAAGGATCAGGGGTGGGCAGTCCAGCACAACCGGCCAGCATCAGCAGGCCTCCCGTCAGCATCAACTTGCGCATAGCGGAGCTCCAATAGGCGGGATAGTCTTGCGGGCAGACTTTCCAGGGATGATTCATTTTGATCAGGCCGCGTCCAAGCCTTGGGTTACTTGATCGCGTTTTACGCATTTTGTTTCCGGGGATGCTTCTTTTGTTATTTAACGGCTGCACCAGCATCAGCTATTACGGCCAATTGGCCAGTGGTCAGCTGCACTTGCTGCGGGCACGGGAGCCGGTTTCCAGTGTGATTGCCGATCCCGGCCGCGATCAGCAATTGCGCGCGCATCTGGCCCAATCACAAAAGGCCCGGACATTCGCCAGCCAACGTCTGCACCTGCCGGATAACCAGAGCTACCGCCTGTACGCCGACATCGGCCGACCGTTTGTAGTCTGGAACGTCTTTGCCACGCCGGAGTTTTCGCTGAAGCCGCAGAACCATTGCTTCCCCATCGCTGGCTGCGTCGCCTATCGCGGGTATTACAGCCAGAGCGCTGCCCGCGGTGAGGCCGCGTTGCAACGATTGCAAGGTATGGACGTGTCGATTGGCGGCGTCGAGGCCTATTCGACGCTCGGTTGGTTCAACGACCCGATCATGAGCTCGATGATGGGTTGGGGCGACGAACGGTTGGCCACGCTGATTTTCCACGAACTCGCCCATCAACGTTTTTATGTGAAAGACGACACCGAGTTCAACGAGTCCTTCGCCACCTTCGTCGAGCAGGAAGGCACTCGCCAATGGCGCGCATTCCGAGGCATGCCGCCGGATAATGGAGCTTTGGAGCAGCAACGCGATCAGTTCATCCAATTGATTCTGGACGCCCGCAAGAGGCTGGAACGGCTTTACGCCCTGCCGCTGCCTGCCGGGCAAATGCGCGAGCGAAAAGCGGCAGAGTTCGAACAATTGCGCCGTGAGTACCGGACGTTACGCGACAGCCAATGGGCCGGGAACAAACGCTACGATGCCTGGATCAACACCCCGATGAACAATGCTCGACTGCTCCCGTTTGGTTTGTATGACCAGTGGGTGCCGGCGTTTGCCGTGCTGTTCGGGCAGGTCGATGGGGATTGGGTGAGGTTTTATGCGGCGGTGGAGAAATTGGGCGCGTTACCGGTTGAGGAGCGTAAGGCGGCGTTGAAGGTGTTGGCGGGATCAAAGAGCCCCGGTGGCTGAACGGGCCTCTTCGCGGGCAAGCCTCGCTCCCACATTAGATCGGTATATGCCAACGCCCTTTGGCAAAATACAAATCCCCTGTGGGAGCGGGCTTGCCCGCGAAGGCAATTCAACTAACGCTGCCAAAACGCCTGATGCATCTCCTCCAGCGTTTCAAAGTGATACGCCGGTGCTTCGGCGCTCAACTCTTCCCGGCTGCCAAACCCGTATCCCACCGCTGCCGCATCCAGCCCATTGCTGCGAGCGCCGATCAGATCGTGTTTACGGTCACCGATCATCAGCGTATTGGCCGGGTCCAGGCCTTCTTCGCTCATCAAGTGCGCAATCAGCTCGACCTTGTTGGTCCGCGTACCATCCAGCTCGCTGCCGTAAATCACTTTGAAATGCCTGGCGAAGTCGAAGTGACGGGCGATTTCCCGGGCGAAAACCCACGGCTTGGAAGTCGCGATGTACAGCTGTCGCCCTTGCCCACCAAGGGTTTCCAGCAATGGCATGACGCCATCGAACACGCGATTTTCATACAGGCCGGTGACTTTGAAACGCTCGCGATAGAAGTTCACCGCTTCCCACGCCTTGGGCTCGTCGAAGTCGTAGAACTGCATGAACGCCTGCAACAACGGCGGGCCGATGAAGTGCTCGAGCCTGGTCAGGTCCGGCTCATCGATCCCCAGTTTGCTCAGGGCGAACTGGATGGAACGGGTGATGCCTTCGCGCGGGTCGGTCAGCGTGCCATCGAGGTCGAACAGTACGGTTTGGTAATGCATGAAAATTCCTGGGCAATAGCGAAACGCTTTCCGTTATGAAAAGGCTTAGAGCTGGTCGTAGCCTTCGGCCAGATGCAGATCCTTGAGCTTCACGTAGTTCGCCGCGCTGTAGGTGAAAAAGGCTTTTTCCTTGTCAGTCAGCGGGCGGATCTGTTTCACCGGGCTACCGACGTAGAGGAAGCCGCTTTCCAGACGCTTGCCCGGGGGTACCAGGCTGCCGGCGCCGATGATCACATCGTCCTTGACCACCGCACCGTCCATGACAATGCTGCCCATGCCGATCAGAATCCGGTTGCCCACGGCGCAACCATGAAGCATGACTTTATGCGCGATGGTCACATCGTCACCGATCAGCAGCGGGAAGCCATCGGGGTTGAAGGGTCCGGCGTGGGTAATGTGCAACACACAGCCGTCCTGCACGCTGGTGCGTGCACCGATTCGGATGCGATGCATGTCGCCGCGGATCACTGTCAGCGGCCAGACGGAGCTGTCTTCGCCGATTTCGACGTCGCCGATCACCACTGCCGAGCCGTCGACAAAGGCGCCTTTGCTCAACAGCGGCGTGTGGTTCTGATACTTGCGAAGGGTCACGATAGGCTCTCTCTCTTTTGCTGATAGCTGCGGTGAGCGTCGATTGTAATTAAGATGGGGCCATGTTTCTTCCCGCATGTTTTCCAGTCAAGGTGCCAACCGTGAGCGTGAACAACCCTCTTCTGCAGTCCTACGACCTGCCGCCGTTCTCGGCGATCCGTGCCGAACACGTACAACCGGCCATTGAACAGATCCTGGCTGACAACCGCGCCGCCATCGTCGATATCCTCAAAACCCAAGGTACACAACCGACCTGGGCCGGCCTGGTACTGGCGATGGATGAGCTCAACGATCGTCTGGGCGCCGCCTGGAGCCCTGTCAGCCATCTCAATGCCGTGTGCAACAGCGCCGAGTTGCGCGAAGCCTACGAGTCCTGCCTGCCGGCCCTGAGCGCCTACGCCACCGAGCTGGGCCAGAACCGTGAACTGTTCCAGGCCTATGAAGCACTGGCCAACAGCCCTGAAGCCGCCGGTTTCGACGTGGCGCAGAAAACGATCCTGGAACACGCCCTGCGTGACTTCCGTCTGTCGGGTATCGACCTGCCTGCGCCTGAGCAAAAGCGTTACGCCGATGTGCAGAGCAAACTGTCGGAGCTGGGCAGCCGCTTCTCCAATCAATTGCTCGACGCCACCCAGGCCTGGACCAAGCACGTCACCGACGAAGCTGCCCTCGCCGGCCTGACTGAATCGGCCAAGGCGCAAATGGCCACCGCCGCGCAAGCCAAAGAGCTGGATGGCTGGTTGATCACCCTGGAATTCCCGAGTTACTACGCGGTGATGACCTACGCCCAGGACCGCGCCCTGCGTGAAGAACTCTACGCCGCCTACTGCACCCGTGCGTCGGACCAAGGCCCGAATGCCGGTCAGAATGACAACGGCCCGGTCATGGAAGAAATCCTCGACCTGCGTCAGGAACTGGCAAAACTATTGGGCTTCACCAGCTTCTCGGAGCTGAGCCTGGCCACCAAAATGGCCGAGTCCAACGATCAGGTGCTGAGTTTCTTGCGCGACCTGGCCAAACGCAGCAAGCCGTTCGCCGCCCAGGATCTGCAACAGCTCAAGGCCTACGCCGCCGAACAAGGTTGCCCGGACCTGCAAAGCTGGGACAGCGGTTTCTACGGGGAAAAACTTCGCGAACAGCGCTACAGCGTCGCCCAGGAAACCCTTCGCGCTTACTTCCCGATCGACAAGGTTCTGGGTGGGCTGTTCAGCATCATCCAGCGCCTGTACGGCATCGAGATCGCCGAGCTGAAAGGCTTCGATACCTGGCACCCGGACGTTCGCCTATTCGAGATCAAGGAAAACGGCCAGCACGTCGGTCGTTTCTTCTTCGATCTGTATGCCCGCGCCAACAAGCGCGGTGGGGCCTGGATGGACGGTGCCCGCGATCATCGCCGCACAATCAATGGCGTGCTGCAAAGCCCTGTGGCGAATCTGGTGTGCAACTTCACCCCAGCCGACAGCGGTAAACCGGCTCTGCTGACTCATGATGAAGTGACTACGCTGTTCCACGAATTCGGTCATGGTCTGCATCACCTGCTGACCCGCGTCGAGCATGCTGGCGTGTCCGGCATCAACGGCGTGGCTTGGGATGCGGTCGAGCTGCCAAGCCAGTTCATGGAAAACTGGTGCTGGGAGCCGGAAGGTCTGGCGCTGATTTCCGGTCACTACGAAACCGGCGAGCCGTTACCCCAGGATTTGCTGGAGAAAATGCTCGCGGCGAAGAACTTCCAGTCCGGCCTGATGATGGTCCGCCAGCTGGAATTCTCGCTGTTCGACTTCGAATTGCACGCCACTCACGGCGACGGTCGTAGCGTGCTGCAAGTGCTCGAAGGTGTGCGCGACGAGGTCTCGGTCATGCGTCCGCCGGCCTACAACCGTTTCCCCAATAGCTTCGCCCACATCTTTGCCGGCGGTTACGCGGCGGGTTACTACAGCTATAAATGGGCTGAAGTATTGTCGGCCGATGCCTTCTCGAAATTCGAAGAAGAGGGCGTGCTCAATGCCGAGACCGGTCGCGCCTTCCGTGAAGCGATCCTGGCGCGGGGCGGTTCCCAGGAACCAATGGTGCTGTTCGTCGACTTCCGTGGCCGTGCCCCATCGATTGACGCACTCTTGCGTCACAGCGGCCTGAGTGAGGACGCGGCAGCATGAGTGAGGGACCTGTGATTACCAAAAAACGCTTTATCGCCGGGGCGGTCTGCCCGGCCTGCAGCGAGCCGGACAAGTTGATGATGTGGAGCGAAGATGCCGTTCCGCATCGCGAGTGCGTGGCCTGCGGTTATTCCGACACGCTGAATGAACAAGGTCTGTCGGTGCCCAAGGAATTGGGCACGCGGGTCAATACTTCGGCGCTCAAGGTGCCGGACGCCAAGGTCCAGGCCGTGCAGTTTTTTCCGAACCCGAAGCTGAAGAAGAACCCAGACGAGCAACACTGAGTGCTGGCAACCACCTTCCACTGCGCAATGCAGTGGGAGGTATTACTTACTCGACATGGGCCGATTTAAACCAGTTCTTCATCGAGCAACTGGCAAATGGACTGGTGCTGCAATCACCATTGGCCAGCGCCGTACGAAGTTTGTCGACATCGACCTGCATCATGTAACGCACTCCTTCCTTGAAATGGGTGCTGTCACCAAAGCCGCCTTGGGTCATTTCATTCAGAGCGTCTTCCTTGCTCCAACCCTGCACAACCACCCGGTACATTGCAGCCATCAGGCCGGTGCGATCAGAGCCGTGCTTGCAGTGCATAAGCACAGGACCTTTGGTTTCGGCGGTCTGAATCGTGCGGAGGGCCTTGAGCACATCCGCATCATCCACGTGATTGGTGCGATAAGGCAGCTGTACCTGTGCGATACCTGGCGTGGATAACCAGCGTGAATCCGATTCGGGCAGGAAGTTGATAACGGTTGCGACCTTGAGCCTTTCCAGTAACGGCACCGCTCCCTGATCCGGCAATGCGCTGCGATAGAGCGTCGGGGACATTTGATAGAGGTTGTATTGCACCTCGACTGATTGAGCCCACTCTGCCGGGCGAGGCAAAGCAGTGTCGTCAGCGAATACCGGTGTCAGGTTGAAAAATGCGATCAGCGATAGGCCCATCACAGAGATATAACGCGGTAGGGGCATGCTCGGGACCGTTCAGGGAGAGGCTGGATATTGGCGTCGAGTTTGCGCCCTGAACGGTCAAAGGGCTGTGAGGGAGGTGTCAATGAAACGTGAAACGATTCTGCCGGATTGTCTGACAGCCAATGAGCGTCGAATTCTGGTTCTTCACCATCTTCCAGATCCAGTAATTCAATTCGCCGAACGGCACTAGCCCGCCGACATTCCTCGAGATACTGTATGCACATACAGCAATCAGGATCTCTCCCATGAATGCGCCATTGCCCCCTCGCGGCCGCGGCACCGCCACCAACCCGCATAACCGCTTCGCGCCTAACCGTTCAGTGGCCGAGGACGACGGCTGGTATCAGGAAGCGCCGATAACCCAAGGCACCGAAGTGCGCATTGAGACGGCAAAAACCATCATCACCCGCAACAACTCGCCAGACTTGCCCTTCGATCGTTCGATCAATCCCTATCGCGGCTGCGAGCACGGCTGCATCTATTGCTACGCACGGCCCAGCCACGCCTATTGGGACCTGTCACCGGGGCTGGATTTCGAAACCAAACTGATCGCCAAGACCAACGCCGCCGATGTGCTGGAAGAACAACTGTCCAAGCGCGGCTATCAATGCGCGCCGATCAACCTGGGCTCAAACACTGATCCTTATCAGCCGATCGAACGCGAACACAGAATCACCCGCAAGACACTCGAAGTGCTGCTGCGTTACCGCCATCCGGTGACCATCATCACCAAGGGCTCGCTGATTCTTCGCGATCTGGACTTGCTGGCCGAACTCGCCGAACAAAGGCTGGTGGCGGTGATGATCAGCCTGACCACGCTGGATGATGAACTCAAACGCATCCTCGAACCGCGCGCCGCAGCACCCAAGGCACGACTGCGAGCGATCCGGGTGATGCGCGAAGCCGGGATTCCGGTGGGCGTTTTGTGCTCACCGATGATTCCAATGATCAACGACTGCGAACTCGAAAGCCTGCTGACCGAAGCCCATGCGGCCGGCGCGCAAAGTGCGGCCTACATGATGTTGCGCCTGCCGCTGGAAGTGGCGCCGCTGTTCGAAGAGTGGCTGGCCGCCCACTATCCTCAGCGCGCAGCGCATGTGTTGAGCCTGATCCGCCAAAGCCGTGGTGGCGAACTCTACGACAGCCGGTTCGGTGCCAGAATGCGCGGTGAAGGACCGTTTGCCGATCTGTTGGCGCAGCGCTTCGCCAAAACCATCAAGCGCCTGGGGCTCAATCGTCGGGAAGGTTTCAATCTGGATTGCGAAGCCTTTTGTCCGCCGGGTCGCCAAATGTCGTTGATTTAAGGACAATCGAACCTATGGTTTAGAAGAGAAAACGATACGCCGCGTTTAGGCTGGTCACGTTTTTGGTGACCTGGAACACTCGTTCTAGAGCGTTTTATTCAGTTTGAGTTAAGTTTCAACGGCTACCTTGTTCATCGAGTGACTGATGGGTCTGGCTTTTCGACCTGGATGTTTTTTAAACAGCCACTGGCTTCATATCGGACAAAACGGGAAAATTCCCTGACTCCGCCAAAGAGGATGAATTATGAGTGACAAGGATAAACAGCCGTTGGCTGTGTCGGCTTCAGCCCAACCCGAGGCGGAAACCGCCGATGCAGCGCTGCAGCATATCGTTGACGGCTTTTTGCACTTTCATCACGAGATCTTTCCGCAGCAGGAAGAACTCTTCAAAAAACTCGCCACGGCCCAGCGGCCTCGGGCGATGTTCATCGCGTGTGCCGATTCACGCATTGTTCCCGAACTGATTACCCAAAGCGCCCCTGGCGACTTGTTCGTAACCCGCAACGTCGGCAACGTCGTACCGCCCTATGGGCAAATGAACGGCGGTGTTTCCACGGCTATCGAATATGCAGTGCTGGCCCTCGGCGTGCAGCACATCATTATCTGCGGGCACTCTGACTGTGGCGCGATGCGCGCAGTACTCAACCCGCAGAGCCTGGAAAAGATGCCGACGGTAAAGGCCTGGTTGCGTCATGCCGAAGTGGCGAAAACCATGGTTCAGGACAACTGCCATTGCACTGACGAAAACGAGAGCATGCATATCCTCACCGAGGAGAATGTGATCGCTCAGTTGCAGCATTTGCGCACACACCCGTCGGTGGCCTCGCGCATGGCCAATGGTCAGCTGTTTATCCATGGTTGGGTCTACAACATCGAAACCAGCGAAATCAAAGCTTACGACGCGGATCAGGGTTGTTTCCTGCCGCTCGATGGCAGCCATCCGATTCCGGTGGCGACGCCCAAAGCGCGCTTCTAAATCCTCCGTGTGGTTTAGCCGAGGCTGCTGATCCAGCAGCCTGGCTTTGCCATGCCTGAAGAAAACTTTGGGAGAGTCACCATGCGTGCTACTCAATTAAAAGCTGTTCTGCCACGGGAGCTACTGGCTTCGGTGGTTGTGTTTCTGGTCGCCCTGCCCTTGTGCATGGGTATCGCCATCGCCTCGGGGCTGCCACCGTCCAAAGGACTGATCACTGGCATCATCGGTGGTCTGGTGGTCGGCTGGCTTGCCGGATCACCGCTGCAAGTCAGCGGCCCGGCTGCGGGTCTGGCGGTATTGGTGTTCGAACTGGTGCGCCAGCATGGTATTGCCATGCTCGGGCCGATCCTGCTACTGGCGGGTTTTCTGCAGTTGGTTGCCGGACGTTTGAAGCTGGGTTGCTGGTTTCGGGTCACCGCGCCAGCGGTGGTGTACGGCATGCTCGCCGGGATTGGGGTGCTGATCGTGCTGTCACAAGTGCATGTGATGCTCGATGCCGTTCCCAAGCCGTCGGGGCTGGATAACCTGGCGGCCTTCCCCGCTGCAGTGATTCAGGCTTTGCCGTCGTTTGGCTGGCAAGCGGGTTTGCTCGGGCTGTCGACCATTGCCGTGATGTGGCTGTGGGAAAAATTCCGCCCGCACTCCCTGCGTTTCGTTCCTGGAGCATTACTGGGGGTTGGTCTGGCAACGGTCGCCAGCCTGATGCTCGCCTTGCAGGTCAAACGTGTAGAGGTCCCGGCCAACCTGGCGGAAGCCATCGATTGGCTGCGCCCGGCAGACTTGCTCAATCTCGCCGACCCGACTCTGCTGATCGCTGCCTTCGCCGTGGCCTTTATCGCCAGCGCCGAAACCCTGCTCTCGGCCGCGGCTGTGGACCGCATGCACAGCGGCCAGCGCTCGGACTTCGACCGCGAATTATCGGCGCAAGGCGTGGGCAACATGCTGTGTGGTCTGCTCGGCGCGCTGCCGATGACCGGGGTGATCGTGCGCAGTTCGGCCAACGTCCAGGCCGGCGCCACCACTCGACTGTCGACGGTGTTCCATGGTCTGTGGTTGCTGGCTTTCGTCCTGCTGCTATCGAGCGTGCTGCAAAGCATTCCGGTGGCAAGCCTGGCGGGGGTTCTGGTTTACACCGGTTTCAAACTGGTAGACCTCAAGGCCTTTCGCGGTCTGGGTCGTTATGGCCGGATGCCGATGTTCACCTATGCGGCGACCGCACTGGCAATCATCTTCACTGACCTGCTGACCGGCGTGCTGATCGGCTTCGGCCTGACACTGGCCAAACTGGCCTGGAAGGCTTCGCGCCTGAAAATCAGCCTGATCGATCTGCCGGCGGACGGCGAGATGGAGTTGCGACTGGTGGGGGCGGCGACCTTTCTCAAGGTACCGGCGCTGACCCAAGTGCTGGGGAGCATTCCGGCAGGCGCAACGGTGCATGTGCCGCTCAATAACCTGAGCTATATCGATCACTCATGCCTTGAGTTGCTGGAGGAGTGGGGTCGGGCCAATGCGGCCAAGGGTTCGAAGCTGTTAATTGAAGCACGGGGGTTGAAGCGCAGGCTTGAAGGACGGTTACGTACCACAACCGGAGTAGGCTCAGCCGCTTAAAAACAATGTGGGAGCAACTGTGGCGAGGGGGCTTGCCCCCGTTCGGCTGCGAAGCAGTCGCAAAGCTTTTGGGGCCGCTTCGCGACCCAACGGGGGCAAGCCCCCTCGCCACAGAAGCCCGCTCCCACAGGTGTTCAATTGCTACCGTTGAATCAAGCCGCTGGCTGATCCAGCTCAAGGCCCACGCCCAATTGGCGCGACAGGCACGGCCAGCGCTTCCACGCGGCGCCGGTGTCCGGGCTGTTGAGTTTCTCGCGGTAGGCCTCTACCGACTCCAGCGCGAAACTTTCATCGTTAAGCATCTCGTCCACAGCGTGATGCACTGCCTCATCCAGTTGATTGGCAAACTCTTCGCCAATCAGTTGGTGGGCAATCAGGTTGGCAACAGTCATGTCCAAGGGGATCAATGGCTGGCCAAAATGCTTGATGTACAGGTCGTTGACCTCTTCGACCAACCGATGCGCCAGATAAGCTTCGTCCAGCAGGCCGTCCAGGCCGATATGACCGGCCATGATCGCTGGCGGCTGGAGAAAGAACTGCTCGGCGATTTTCAATACCGGCTTGATCTGCGATTCAATGCCCGCTTCCCTGGCGACTTCATTGGCTGCATCCAGCAGGTCCGGCACTTGTTCTATATACGCGGTCACAAAACGCGTCATTACGCCATTGGCATCGACATCCGGCAATTGGATGGCGGAGTGAAGGTGTGGCAGTTGGGTTTCCAACTGACGAGTCAACAGGCCGGTCTCGGCCTCATGTTGTTGGGCTTTTTGGATCTGCTCGCGCAATGCGGCGGTGTTCATGAAAACTCCAGGAAACGAAGGCAATGAAATAGGGAAGACATAACTTAGCTGGCTTACGAAAAAGGCTAAGACGCATTTGTCATAATTATTTCATCCTTGAGACATCCACGTTATATCGATTTGCCACCACTCGTCTGCATCCTTCTCCATTCGTGACCTGGAACGCAAGTCCAACCTGTTTCAGTCGATTTACGCCATCGCATTGCGAGGTGGCAGTCGCTGTCTATACTCGGTTCTGAATGGAGTTAGCTGATGACGCCCGACTGCATATGCAGCAAGGCTCGGCGATTCAAGTTCGTAGTCTGAAAAAGCCGCTCCCTTGCCGCAGGTGAAAGCCGGCGGGATAAAAAGAACTATAAGGGGAACCCGCAATGATGCGACATCCACATGTCTGGATGGGCCTCCTGTTGTGGTCGATTTTCAGTCAGGCGCAAGCGGCCTGGACTGTGAATATGGCGCCTGGAGCGACTGAAATCAGTCACGCAGTATTCGATCTGCACATGACCATTTTCTGGATCTGTGTAGTGATCGGCATCATCGTCTTCGGCGCCATGTTCTGGTCGATGATGGTCCACCGCCGCTCTACCGGGCAGGTGGCCGCAAAATTTCATGAAAGCACCACCGTCGAAATTCTCTGGACCATCGTGCCCCTGCTTATTCTGGTGGCCATGGCGGTCCCGGCAACCGCCACCCTGATCCAGATGTACGACAACACTGAGCCGGATATCGATATCCAGGTCACCGGTTACCAGTGGAAGTGGCACTACAAATACCTGGGTCAGGACGTCGAATTCTTCAGCAACCTGAGCACTCCCTCCGATCAAATCAACAACAAGGAAACCAAGGGCGAGCATTACCTGCTGGAGGTCGACAAGCCGTTGGTGTTGCCGATCGGTGCCAAGGTGCGCTTTCTGGTGACCTCCGCCGACGTCATCCACTCCTGGTGGGTGCCGGCCTTCGCGGTCAAGCGCGATGCGATTCCGGGCTTCGTCAATGAATCCTGGACCCGTGTCGAAAAACCCGGCATCTACCGTGGCCAGTGCGCCGAGCTGTGCGGCAAGGACCACGGCTTCATGCCGATCGTGGTCGAGGTCAAGGAAAAGGCCGATTACGAAACCTGGCTGGGCGAGCGCAAGGCGGAAGCTGCGCAGCTCAAAGAGCTGACCAGCAAGGAATGGACCCTCGACGAACTCAAGGAGCGCGGCGACAAGGTCTATCACACCACCTGCGTGGCCTGTCACCAGGCCGAAGGTCAGGGTCTGCCGCCGATGTTCCCGGCACTCAAAGGCTCGAAAATCGCCACCGGACCGATCAAGGATCACTTGAGCATCGTCTTCCACGGCAAACCCGGCACCTCGATGGCAGCGTTTGGCAAGCAGCTCTCGGAAGTCGATATCGCAGCGGTCGTGACCTACGAACGTAACGCCTGGGGCAACAATAAAGGCGACATGGTCACCCCTAAAGAAGTGCTGGAGCTGAAACAGGCGGAAAGCAAATGACCCGGTTAATTGCGCATGTAAGGAACCGCTCGGGGCATGACGCCCCGGCCCGCCCAGCCCATCCGTTTGCAGGAGACAGGACATGACTGCTGTAGTCGATGACCATGTTCATACCGGCACCGCCCACGCCCACGGCCCCGCCAAAGGCCTGATGCGCTGGGTGCTGACCACCAACCACAAAGATATCGGCACGCTGTACCTGTGGTTTGCGTTCTCCATGTTCCTGCTGGGCGGCTCGTTCGCCATGGTGATTCGTGCCGAGCTGTTCCAGCCGGGACTACAAATCGTCCAGCCGGAATTCTTCAACCAGATGACCACCATGCATGGCCTGGTAATGGTGTTCGGTGCGGTGATGCCGGCCTTCGTCGGCCTCGCCAACTGGATGATCCCGTTGATGATCGGCGCGCCGGACATGGCCTTGCCGCGGATGAACAACTTCAGCTTCTGGCTGTTGCCGGCAGCGTTCCTGCTGCTGGTATCGACCCTGTTCACCCCCGGCGGCGGGCCGAACTTCGGCTGGACCTTCTATGCCCCGCTGTCGACGACCTACGCGCCGGAAAGCGTGACGTTCTTCATCTTCGCCATCCACTTGATGGGGATCAGTTCGATCATGGGGGCGATCAACGTGATCGCGACCATCCTCAACCTGCGCGCCCCCGGCATGACGCTGATGAAAATGCCACTGTTCGTCTGGACCTGGCTGATCACCGCATTCCTGCTGATCGCGGTGATGCCGGTATTGGCCGGCTGCGTGACCATGATGCTGATGGACATCCACTTCGGCACCAGTTTCTTCAGTGCCGCCGGTGGCGGTGACCCGGTGTTGTTCCAGCACGTGTTCTGGTTCTTCGGGCACCCCGAGGTGTACATCATGATCCTGCCAGCCTTCGGTGCCGTCAGCTCGATCATTCCGGCCTTTTCGCGCAAGCCATTGTTCGGCTACACCTCGATGGTCTACGCCACGGCGAGTATTGCGTTCCTGTCGTTCATCGTCTGGGCGCACCACATGTTCGTGGTCGGCATTCCGCTGGTGGGCGAGTTGTTCTTCATGTACGCCACGCTGCTGATCGCGGTGCCCACCGGGGTCAAGGTGTTCAACTGGGCCAGCACCATGTGGCAAGGCTCGCTGACCTTCGAGACGCCGATGCTGTTCGCCGTGGCGTTCGTCATCCTGTTCTCCATTGGCGGGTTCTCCGGGTTGATGCTGGCGATCGCCCCGGCGGACTTCCAGTACCAGGACACCTACTTCGTGGTCGCGCACTTCCACTATGTGCTGGTGCCGGGAGCGATCTTCGGGATCTTCGCTTCGGCCTACTACTGGCTGCCGAAATGGACCGGCCACATGTACGACGAAACCCTCGGCAAGCTGCACTTCTGGCTCTCGTTCATCGGCATGAACCTGGCGTTCTTCCCGATGCACTTCGTGGGCCTGGCGGGCATGCCGCGGCGGATTCCGGACTACAACCTGCAGTTCGCCGACTTCAACATGGTGTCGTCGATCGGCGCGTTCATGTTTGGGGCCACGCAGATCTTCTTCCTGTTCATCGTGATCAAGACCATTCGTGGCGGCGAGCCGGCACCGGCCAAGCCGTGGGATGGCGCCGAAGGCCTGGAATGGAGCATTCCGTCGCCCGCGCCGTATCACACCTTCACTACGCCGCCGGAAGTGAAATGAAACGCCTCGGTCTTGTGGGAATTCCTGTGGGAGCTGGCTTGCCTGCGATGCATGCGGCGCGGTGTGTCAGACATATCGCTATCGCGGGCAAGCCCGCTCCCACAGGGTTCCGCGTAGAGGGCTCGTGCGATGGCTGATTCGATTTCGATGAAAAAACTGGTCACCCGCCTGTTGCTGGTGGTGGTAGCAATGTTTGTCTTCGGTTTTGCCCTAGTGCCGATCTACGACGTGATGTGCAAGGCGTTCGGCATCAATGGCAAAACCTCCGGGCAGTATGAAGGCGAGCAAACGGTCGACGCCTCGCGGCAGGTTCGCGTGCAGTTTCTGTCGACCAACGCCGCCGACATGACCTGGGATTTCTATCCCAAGAGTGATGAGCTGACCGCTCACCCGGGGGCGGTGAACGAGATGATTTTTATCGCCCACAACCCGACTGATCGCCCGATGAGCGCTCAGGCGGTGCCGAGCATCGCGCCCAGCAACGCAGCCGCGTACTTCCACAAGACCGAATGTTTCTGCTTTACCCAGCAAGTGCTGCAGCCCGGTCAGCGAATCGAGATGCCGGTACGGTTCATTGTTGACCGCGACATGCCCAAGGAAGTGAAGCACCTGACGCTGTCCTACACGCTGTTCGATATCACCGCACGTCATCCGCCCGTGGCTGTTGCAGCAAGCACAGGCGGCTAGGCGTTAAAGCGTGCCCGATAAGGAGAACAATAAATGGCAACTCATGAACATTATTACGTTCCAGCCCAGAGCAAATGGCCGATTATCGCCACGTTCGGGATGCTGATCACAGTGTTCGGCCTGGGCACCTGGTTCAACGACCTGAAGGCTGCGCGTCCGGAATCCCATGGTCCATTGATCTTTTTCGTCGGCAGCCTGTTGCTGGCCTACATGCTGTTCGGCTGGTTCGGTACGGTGATCAAGGAAAGTCGCCAAGGGTTGTACAGCGCACAGATGGACCGCTCGTTCCGCTGGGGCATGAGCTGGTTCATTTTCTCGGAGGTGATGTTCTTCATCGCCTTTTTCGGTGCGCTGTTTTATGTGCGCAACATCACGGGCCCGGCACTGGGCGGTGAAGGCACCAAAGGCATCGCTCACATGCTGTGGCCAGCGTTTGAATTCACCTGGCCGCTGCTGAACAATCCGGACCCGAAACTCTTTCCTCCACCCAAGGAAGTCATCAGCCCTTGGGGCCTGCCGCTGCTCAATACCGTGCTGCTGGTGAGTTCCAGTGTCACGGTGACCATTGCTCACCATGCCTTGAAAAAAGGCCACCGCGGCGCACTGAAAATCTGGCTGGCACTGACCGTGTTGCTCGGTTGCGCGTTCCTCGGTTTCCAGGCCGAAGAATACCTGCACGCCTACCACGAGCTGGGCCTGACTCTGGGTTCCGGCATCTACGGCGCGACCTTCTTCATGCTCACCGGTTTCCACGGCGCTCACGTGACCATGGGCACCATCATTCTGTTCGTGATGCTGATGCGGGTCATGCGCGGGCACTTCGATGCCGACCATCAATTCGGCTTCGAGGCGGCGAGTTGGTACTGGCACTTCGTGGACGTGGTGTGGATCGGTCTGTTCGTTTTCGTCTACGTGCTCTGAGCCTTGGCTCTCATGACTACCAAGGCACGTGAGACACCAACTGGCCGCTGAAAAAACCCCAGGCGATCAAGCCGACAGTGGTGGCGGCCAGCGCAACACGAACACTCAAGGCGATGACCAGGCGATTCGAGTGGCTGTCGTCCTTGACCAGAAAAAACAGGCCGCTGAACAGGCTGACGACCGTGGCAATCAGCATCAGGACGATGGCTGCTTTGAGCATGGTGACACTCCGGGGGACAGGCGATGCATTTGAGTATAGCTATCGCAACTACCGACTTTCAGGCGACGCCATGAAACGCTTCCGGCCGGGCCTCGTGCCGACTCTGATGGTCGCGATGCTGCTGCCGTTGCTGGTGTCACTCGGGTTCTGGCAGTTGAGCCGGGGCGCGGAGAAAAGCGCGCTGCTGCAAAGCTACGCCGAGCGCCGGGCGGCCGAACCGATGGCCAGCACTGAACTGCAACACACCGAAGATCCGGCCTTCCGCCGGGTTCGCCTGCATGGCCAGTTCGATGCCGAACACAGTCTGCTGCTGGACAACCGTCAGCGCGACGGCAAGGTCGGGGTCGAGCTGCTGCAACCGTTTCAGGACCGGGCAACCGGGCTCTGGCTACTGGTCAATCGCGGCTGGTTGCCGTGGCCGGATCGGCGCACACCGCCGTCATTCACCACACCGACTCAGGCATTGAGCCTCGACGCCTGGGTCTACGTCTCCCCCGGCGCAACGTTCCAGTTGCACGCCGACCCAGACGCCACAACCTGGCCACAACTGGTCACCGCCATTGAACCGGCCAGGCTCTGGGCGGCGCTTGGTCGTGACGGTTTCGCCTACGAATTACGCGCGCAAAGCGGTCCCGCGACCTACCAGGCCGATTGGCCGGTGGTGGCCATGGGGCCGGAAAAACACTTGGCTTATGCCGTGCAGTGGTTCGCCCTGTCGATAGCCCTGCTCGGCCTTTACCTCTATCTCGGCTGGCACAACGCAAAGGAGAAAAATAATGGGAGCGGCCATGAATCCACCCGGCATGTCTGAGGCGAAAACGCCGGTAAATCGTCGGCGCGGGCGCTTGCAGTTGTTACTGATCCTGTTGGGAGTGATCGGTCCGATGATCCTCGCCACCGGCATGTACAAATTGCAGTTCTGGGTGCCGGAGGGCCGCAGTTATCACGGTGAACTGATCGGCAACGGCCAGACCCGCGCCGACATCGGCGTACCGGCGCAAGAAGACCGCTGGCAGTTACTGGTGACGGCGCCCAAGGACTGTTCGGTGGACTGCCAGCAGCTGGTTTATCTGGCGCGGCAGATCCAGATCGGCCTCGGTCGCGATGCCTCCCGCGCCAGCCATGCGCTGGCCATCGCGCAGCCGCTGAACAGCGATTACGCGACTAAACTTCAACGCGAGTACCCGCAGTTGCAGCGCTATTCGCTGGACCCGCCGACCTACATCAAAGGCGCGCAGAGCAATGACACGCCGCACCTGTGGATCATCGACCCTCACGGCAATTTGGTGCTGCGCTACGACCCGACGGTGAAGGGCAAGGACCTGCTCAACGACCTGCGCCATTTGCTGAAACTGTCGAACATCGGATAAGGGCATCGTCATGGCCAAACCTGGATTTCGCCTCGCGCTGTTTGCCACCTTGCTGGCACTGATTGTGGTGTTGCTCGGCGCCTACACACGCCTGACCCATGCAGGCCTCGGCTGTCCGGACTGGCCCGGCTGCTACGGCTTTATCAGCGTGCCGAACAGCGAAGCCCAACTGGCCCATGCCGAACTGCATTTTCCCGATACGCCGGTAGAAGCCCACAAAGGCTGGAACGAGATGCTTCACCGCTACTTCGCCGGCACATTGGGCCTATTGATCACGGTGCTGGCGGGCCGGGCCTGGACCCATCGTCATCACCCGGGGCAGCCGGTGAAATTACCGTTGTTCTTGCTGGTGGTGGTGTTCGCCCAAGCGGCGTTCGGCATGTGGACGGTGACGCTCAAGCTGTGGCCGCAAGTGGTCACCGGGCATTTGCTCGGCGGCTTTGCGACTTTGAGCCTGTTGTTTCTGCTGACCTTGCGCCTGTCCGGCGTGTTGCCGGCGCTGACCGTGCCACGGCGTTTGCAGCACTGGGCGACCGCCGGGTTGTTGCTGGTGATCCTGCAAATTGCCCTGGGTGGCTGGGTCAGTTCCAATTACGCGGCGGTGGCCTGCATCGACTTTCCGACCTGCCACGGGCAATGGCTGCCACCGGCTGATTTCGCCAACGGCTTTCACCTGACCCAACACATCGGCCCCAATTACCTGGGCGGGCAACTGGACAGCGATGCCCGCACCGCGATTCACCTGACTCATCGCATCGGCGCGTTACTGGTCACCCTCGTTCTGCTCGGTCTGGCCTGGCAACTGAAGGTCGTTGGCATGACGCGCCTGGCCGCCATGGTGCTGATCGCCCTGGCCGCACAAATCACCCTGGGCATCAGCAATGTGGTGTTCCACTTGCCACTACCGGTGGCCGTCGCCCACAACGCCGGTGGCGCAGCGCTGTTGCTGACGATGGTGCTGGTCAATTATCACGCACGAACCAGTCTGGTTCGGGTCAAGCATCAGCCCCCAGTGCGTTGGCGTCTCAGCCTGCGTAAACACTCGGCCGGGCCCATAACAATAAAAGGAGAAATGCCATGGCGACCTTGATCGGCGAACGTCACAGTCAGGCAATCTGGCGCGATTACCTGGAGCTGACCAAGCCGAAAGTGGTGGTGCTGATGCTCATCACCTCGTTGGTCGGCATGTTTCTCGCGACGCGCGCCGGGGTGCCGTGGACGGTGCTGGTGTTCGGCAATCTGGGGATTGCCTTGTGTGCCGGCGGTGCGGCAACGGTCAACCATGTGGTGGACCGGCGCATCGATGCTGTCATGGCCCGGACCCACAAGCGGCCCTTGGCCGAAGGTCGGGTTTCTCCAACCGCTGCGCTGACTTTCGCTCTGGTGCTGGCAGTGCTCGGCCAGTCTTTGCTGCTGGCCTTCACCAACCCGTTGACGGCATGGCTGACCCTCGCATCCTTGCTCGGTTATGCGGTGGTTTACACCGGCTTCCTGAAACGCGCGACGCCGCAGAACATCGTCATCGGCGGCCTCGCTGGTGCGGCCCCGCCGCTGCTCGGCTGGACCGCCGCCACCGGTCATGTCAGCGCCGAACCGTTGCTGCTGGTGCTGATCATCTTCGCCTGGACCCCGCCGCACTTCTGGGCACTGGCGATTCATCGCAAAGAGGAATACGCCAAGGCTGACATTCCGATGTTGCCGGTGACCCATGGCGAGCACTACACCAAAGTCCACATCCTGCTTTATACCTTTGCGCTGCTGGCTGTCAGCCTGATGCCCTACGTAATCCACATGAGCGGCGTGCTCTACCTGATTTGTGCCCTCGCACTGGGCGCGAGGTTTCTGCAATGGGCCGTGGTGCTGTACCGTGGCACTCGGCCGCACGCGGCGATCAACACGTTCAAGTACTCTATTTACTACTTGTTCCTGCTGTTTATCGCGCTGCTCGTAGACCACTACTTACTGTTGAACCTATGACTCGAACCCAGAAAACCGTCTTCATTCTCGTCGCCTTGATCGCGCTGATCCTGGGCCTGACCATTAATAAAGTACTGACCGGAAAAAACCAGGGCGACCCGACGGCACTGATCGATGCGGGGATCATCCTGTTGCCCCAAAGCCGTAACCTGCCAGACGTGAAGATGACCGATCAGGACGGTAAACCGGTGGCGGTCAACGAGCTGAAAGGCAAATGGAGCGTGTTGTTCTTCGGCTACACCTTCTGCCCGGACATCTGCCCGACCACCCTCGCCCAGCTGCGGCAGATCAAGAGCGAACTGCCGGCGGATGCTGTGGACAAGTTGCAGGTCGTTTTGGTCAGCGTCGACCCGAATCGCGACACGCCAAAGCAACTCAAGCAATACCTGGGCTACTTCGATCCGCAATTTATCGGGCTGACTGCGTCCTCGGTCGAAGACATTCAGAAACTGGCCAATGCGGTGAGTATTCCGTTTATTCCGGCGGACACCAGCAAGCCTAATTACACCGTCGACCACAGCGGCAACCTCGCGGTGATCGGGCCGGACGGGACTCAACGCGGATTTATTCGTGCACCGTTGAACAATCAGAAGCTGGTGGCGCAGTTGCCGGTGATGCTCAAGCGCGAATAACCACCCCCCCCCTGTAGGAGCCAGGCTTGCCGGCGAAGGCGATCTCGCGGGCGCCTTCGCCGGCAAGCCTGGCTCCTACAGGGGGGGTGTTTCAGGCATAAAAAAACGGGGACGCAATCATTGCGTCCCCGTTTTTTTGATCGTTCCCACGCTCCGCGTGGGAATGCAGCCAAGGATGCTCTGCGTCCCCTTCAACGTCAGAACGCTGGCAATACCGCGCCTTTGTACTTCTCGAGAATGAAGGCTTTCACTTCCGGGCTGTGCAGGGCAGCAACCAGTTTCTGCATCGCAGCGCTGTCCTTGTCGTCCGGACGGGCAACGAGGATGTTCACGTACGGCGAGTCGCTGCCTTCGATGACCAGCGCATCCTTGGACGGATCGAGCTTGGCTTCCAGCGCGTAGTTAGTGTTGATCAGCGCCAGGTCGACCTGAGTCAGCACGCGCGGGATGGTCGCGGCTTCCAGTTCACGGAATTTCAGGTCCTTGGTGTTCTCGGTGATGTCCTTCACGGTCGACAGGATGTTGTTCGAGTCCTTCAACTTGATCAGGCCAGTCTTCGCCAGCAGCAACAGCGCACGACCACCGTTGGTGGCGTCGTTCGGGATCACCACGTTGGCGCCGCCCGGCAGCTCGGTCAGCGCTTTGTACTTGCTGGAGTAAGCGCCCAGCGGCTCCAGGTGTACACCGGCAACGCTGACGAGGTTGGTGCCCTTGGCCTTGTTGAACTCATCCAGGTACGGCTGGTGCTGGAAGAAGTTGGCGTCCAGACGCTTCTCGGCCACCTGCACGTTCGGCTGGATGTAGTCGGTGAAGACTTTGACCTTCAGGTCCACGCCTTCTTTGGCCAGGGCCGGTTTAACAAACTCGAGGATTTCCGCATGAGGCACCGGGGTGGCCGCGACGGTCAGGGTGTCGGCAGCGTGTGCGGAAAAGGCTGCAACGGCAGCGAACGCGACGAGTAGTTTTTTCATTCAGCTAACTCCTTGTGAGGCGCCCGTTTGGCGCCTGCCAGCGAATGGCCGGCTCATGACTTATTTACGTGAGAAGTGGACAACCAATTTGTCGCCAACGGTTTGCAGCACTTGAACCAGCATCAGCAGCAATACCACCGTCACAACCATCACATCCGTCTGGAAACGCTGGTAACCGAAACGGATCGCCAGGTCGCCCAGGCCGCCAGCGCCGACCACACCGGCCATTGCCGTGTAGGACACCAGTGTAATCGCTGTCACCGTAATCGCCGCGAAGATGCCCGGGCGGGCTTCCGGCAGCAAGGCATTGATGATGATCTGACGTGTCGTCGCGCCCATGGCCTGGGTCGCCTCAATGATGCCGCGATCCACTTCACGCAGGGCGGTTTCCACCAGTCGCGCGAAGAACGGCGTGGCACCCACCACCAGCGGTGGAATCGCACCGGCGACACCCAGGGAGGTGCCCGTGATCAACACGGTGAACGGAATCATCACGATCAGCAAAATGATGAATGGCAGCGAACGCAGAATGTTCACCACCAGCGACAGCATCGCGTACACACCTTTGGCTTCCAGCAACTGGCGCGGGCTGCACAGGAACAACAACACGCCCAGCGGCAGGCCCAACAGCACGGTGAACAACAGCGAACCGCCGAGCATCAGCAGGGTGTCGCAGGTAGCCAGCCAGATTTCGTACCAGTCGATATTGGAAAAGAAACTCATCAGGACTTCCATCAGCGCAGCACCTCCATGTGGACGTCAGCTGCAGTGAAGTGAGCAAACGCCGCTTCCATATCGCCACCGGTGACGGCCAGGGTCAATTGCCCATAAGGGACGTCTTTGATGCGGTCGATACGACCGGCCAGGATGCTGTAGTCCACCCCCGTTTCCCGGGCGACGGTACCCAGCAATGGCGCGTAGGTCGCTTCGCCCTGGAAGGTCAGACGCACGATACGCCCCGGTACATGAGCGAAGTCGTCGCGCTGTTCGCTTTCGTCGATTTGCTCGTCTTCCTGCACGAAGCGCTTGGTGGTCGGGTGCTTGGGGTGCAGGAACACCTCGGCCACCGGACCCTGCTCGACGATCTTGCCGGCATCCATTACCGCCACCTGATCGCAGACCCGACGGATCACATCCATTTCGTGGGTGATCAGGACGATGGTCAGTTTCAGCTCACGGTTGATCTCGGCCAGCAGTTGCAGGACCGACGCCGTGGTTTGCGGGTCCAGGGCACTGGTGGCTTCATCGCACAGCAGGATTTTCGGTTTGGTTGCCAGGGCGCGGGCGATGCCGACACGCTGCTTCTGACCACCAGACAGTTGCGCCGGGTACTTTTTCGCATGGTCAGACAGGCCGACCCGCGCCAGCAACTCCGCCACACGCCGGTCGATTTCGCTACGGGACAGTTCACCGGCGAGGGTCAGCGGCAGCGCGACATTGTCGGCCACGGTTTTGGACGCCAGCAGGTTGAAGTGCTGGAAAATCATCCCGACCTGCTGACGGAAGCGCCGCAGGCTATTGGCGTCCAGCGCGGTGACTTCTTCGCCATCGACGATGATCTTGCCGCCACTGGAGTTCTCCAGGCGATTGATCAGACGCAGCAGGGTACTTTTTCCCGCGCCGGAATGGCCGATCAAGCCAAAGACCTGACCATTCTCAATCGTCAGACTGGTTGGATGCAGGGCGGGAATATCCTTACCGGCGACGCGGTAAGTTTTGTGGACGTTTTGAAACTCGATCACGTAGCGAACCTTGTGGGGCGCGTTAGAAAAGGATCAGCGGTTAGCCGGGCGCGCATTTTAGCCTGTCCGTATAGAGGTTCTTAGCATTTATTTCGCATTCAACCAGCGATTTGGCAATAACGCGATCAAAGGTCAGAAAAAAGGAACGGCGCCAACTCCCCATCGGTCACTGATTAAGCAACTCGAGAATGCCTGGATGCCGTGGCTGGGCAATGGCTCAGAAGCCTTGGCCCGACGGGAATCGCAACGAGGAGTTTACGTCTGATGAGTACTAAAAAGCCTGCCGCCCCCAAAAGCGCACTGGCCGGGACCGATACCCTGGACCGCAGCAACACCAACGCCAAGCTCGACAGCCTGGAAAAATTTCGCTCCGATGCCTCCGAGCAGGCCTTGCGCACCAACCAGGGCGTAAAGGTCGCGGACAATCAGAACACGTTGAAGGGCGGTGCCCGCGGGCCGTCGTTGCTGGAAGATTTCATCATGCGTGAAAAGATCACGCACTTTGACCATGAACGCATTCCCGAGCGCATCGTCCATGCCCGTGGTACCGGCGCCCATGGTTACTTCCAGGCGTATGAAACCCATTCGGTACTGACCAAGGCCGGATTCCTACAAGACCCACTTCAAAAGACTCCGGTTTTTGTGCGCTTTTCCACGGTGCAAGGCCCACGCGGGTCAGGCGATACCGTCCGGGACGTACGAGGTTTCGCGGTGAAGTTTTTCACCGATGAAGGCAACTTCGATCTGGTGGGCAACAACATGCCAGTGTTCTTCATTCAGGATGCGATCAAGTTTCCTGACTTCGTACATGCGGTAAAACCCGAGCCCCACAATGAGATTCCTACCGGCGGTTCGGCCCACGATACGTTCTGGGACTTTGTTTCTCTGGTGCCGGAATCCGCGCACATGGTGATGTGGACCATGTCTGACCGGGCGATCCCCAAAAGCCTGCGCACCATGCAAGGCTTCGGCGTGCACACGTTTCGCATGATCAATGCCGAAGGCAAGGCGCGCTTCGTAAAATTCCACTGGCGCCCCGCCGCCGGTACCTGCTCGCTGGTGTGGGATGAAGCGCAGAAGCTTGCCGGTAAAGACACCGACTTCCACCGTCGTGATCTTTGGGAGTCCATCGAGATGGGGGACTACCCGGAATGGGAATTGGGCGTACAGGTCATCGAGGAGGAAAACGAACATGCCTTCGATTTCGACCTTCTCGATCCAACCAAAATCATTCCCGAGGAAGTCGTGCCGATCACTCCGCTGGGCAAGATGGTGCTCAACCGCAACCCGGACAACTTCTTCGCCGAAACCGAGCAGGTTGCCTTCTGCCCCGGGCATATCGTGCCGGGGATCGACTTCTCCAATGATCCGTTGCTGCAAGGTCGGTTGTTTTCCTACACCGATACGCAGATCAGCCGACTGGGTGGGCCGAATTTTCATGAGATCCCGATCAACCGTCCGGTTTCACCATTCCACAACGGCCAACGAGATGCGCAGCACCGCACCACCATCGACAAGGGACGCGCCTCCTACGAGCCGAACTCTATCGACAGCGGCTGGCCGAAGGAAACCCCACCAGCCGCGCAGAACGGTGGCTTCGAGACTTATCCGGAGCGCATCGACGCTGCGAAAATCCGCCAGCGCAGCGAGTCGTTCGCCGACCACTTCTCTCAGGCGCGGCTGTTCTTTCACAGCATGAGCAAGCACGAACAGGAACACATCATCGCGGCCTACAGCTTCGAGCTGGGCAAGGTCGAACGCGAATTTATTCGTGCGCGGCAGGTGAATGAGATCCTGGCCAATATCGATCTGGAACTGGCCAAACGCGTGGCGCAGAACCTGGGCTTGCCGGTACCGAAGGCCGGAACGGTCGAGGTGCGCAAAACTTCACTCGACCACTCCCCCGCCCTGAGCCAGGCCAACCTGCTGTCGGGGGATATCAAAACCCGAAAAGTGGCCATTTTGGCGGCCAACGGGGTGGATGGCGCAGCGGTTGATGCGATGAAAAAGGCTCTGATGGCCGAAGGCGCGCACGCCAAACTGCTCGGCCCGACCTCGGCCCCCGTGACAACCGCCGATGGCAAAGCGCTGCCGGTGGATGCGTCGATGGAAGGTTTGCCTTCTGTAGCCTTCGACGCGGTGTTCGTGCCGGGTGGCGCGGCCTCGATCAAGGCGCTGAGTACCGATGGAGTAGCGCTGCATTATCTGCTGGAGGCGTACAAGCATTTGAAGGCCATCGCGTTGCATGGCGAAGCGAAGCAGTTGCTGGATGTGTTGAGACTGGAGGCTGATGCCGGGTTGATCGTGGGGACGGATGCCAAGCTGTTCAAGGCGTTTTTTGCCGCGATCGGGCAGCATCGGGTTTGGGAGAGGGAGCCAAAGGCCAAGGCGGTTCCGGCTTAAGGATTTTTATCGAATAGGAGGACGCCTTCGCGGGCAAGCCTCGCTCCTACAGGTTTTTTACGTCGAATCTGTAGGAGAGAGGCTTGCCCGCGAAGCTTTTAGGGCTTACGCGGACTCAAAACCATCTGCGCCGGAATGTTGCGCAAAATCTGCTTTTCCAGCTTCAGATCAAACTCCGAATCCAGCTTCTTCACCCGTTTGGTCAGCAGCGTGGCCAGCCATGGGTAATCCTGGGTGCGCGGCGCCTGAATGCTCACATCGCACTGATAATTCACCACGTCGGCGGCAATGGCATCCAGTTGACGACGAAGCTTGCTCATATCGGTGAGGTTCAACGCCACCGTAGTGCTTTCAGCCGTCGGGTCGATCACTTTGGCCTGAGGTTTGGCTTCAGCCGCCATGAGAGCCGCTTCGGCTTTATCCAGTTCGGCCTTGCGCGCATGGACAATGGCGCTGTTGACGCCACCGGTCAGCGCCGGAGCCTTAGGCATCAATACCCGGGCACGGCTCAGCGCCGTGGCCGCGGCATTCACATCACCTTTCTGCAGCACGATCCGGCTGCGCAGCAAATAAGCTTCGGCCAATTGCCGCTGGTATTGCTCGAGGGATTGATCGTTGGGTGACTCGGCTTGCAAGGCCGCCAATTGCCCTTCGGCGGTGGCCAGTTCGCTGCTGGCCAGGCTTTGTTCCAGCTGTGCGATAGCCGTGGCCCGCGCATCGGGGGCCTCGGTGGCCGCCGGTGGCGTGCTTTGGCAAGCGCCCAGCAGCAGCGAAAATGCGACAAGGAGCAGATAACGGGAGGCGAACAGCTTCATTCCTGCGACTCTCTATTTGCGCAAAAAACGAGCAAGTCTACACCCCTCGACGGGGCAGGACAAAACTCAGCAGAAACAGCGCGGCGGCCGTCACCACAATCGACGGGCCAGCCGGGGTGTCCTTGAACCAGGACAACGCCAGCCCGCCACACACCGCGAGCATGCCCAGCAGGCTCGCGCCCAATGCCATCTGCTCCGGCGAGCGGGCGTGACGCTGTGCCGCAGCCGCCGGAATAATCAGTAACGAAGTAATCAGCAACACGCCGACGATTTTCATCGCCACCGCAATCACCACAGCGATCAGCAACATCAGCGCCAGGCGCAACGCCGCCACGGGCAAACCTTCCACTTTGGCCAGTTCTTCGTGCACCGTGATCGCGAGCAACGGTCGCCACAGCGTGACCAGCAATGCCAGCACCGCCGCGCTACCGCCGAGGATCCAGGCCAGATCGGTCGGACTGATCGCCAGCAGGTCGCCGAACAGATAGGCCATCAGGTCGATCCGTACTTCATGCATGAAGCTTAGTACCACCAGGCCAAGCGAGAGCGTGCTCGGTGCGAGAATTCCCAAAAGCGTGTCGGACGCCAGTGGCTGCCGTTGTTGCAACGTCACCAGCAATACCGCCAGCAACAAGCAACCGACCGTGACGGCAACGGTCGGGCTGACATCCAGCAGAAAACCCAGTGCCACGCCGAGCAATGCGGCATGGGATAGCGTGTCGCCGAAATAGGCCATCCGCCGCCAGACCACGAACGAACCCAACGGGCCCGCGACCAGCGCCAAGGCCAGACCTGCAAGCAGGGCATAGAGCAGAAAATCAGCCATGCTTGCAGCTATCTCCATGAACGTGAGTCGACGGGACCGCGATGACCACCGAGCCATGCAGGTCGTGGGCGTGGTCGTGATGGTGGTGATAAATCGCCAGGCTTTGTGCGTTTTTTCCGAACAGCTCGACGAATGCCGGATCGCCGCTGACCTGCTCGGGATGTCCAGAGCAGCAGACGTGGCGGTTCAGGCACACCACCTGGTCGGTGGTGCTCATCACCAGATGCAAATCGTGAGAGACCATCAAAACGCCGCAACCATGCCGGTCGCGCAAGCGTGTAATCAGGCTATAGAGCTCGGCTTGACCGGCCACATCGACGCCTTGCACCGGCTCATCAAGCACCAGCAGTTCCGGCTCACGCAACAATGCCCGCGCCAGCAGCACTCGCTGCATTTCGCCACCGGAAACACTTTGCACCGGGCTGTCGATGACCTGTTCGGCACCGACTTCCTTGAGGGCCGCCAAGGCCCGAGCGCGATCCACGCCCGGAACCAGACGCAAGAAGCGCAGCACCGACAGCGGCAGGGTCGGATCGACGTGAAGTTTTTGCGGCATGTAACCGACCCGCAACTTCGGCTTGCGCCAGACGCTGCCGCTGTCCGGTTTCAGCAAACCGAGCACCGCGCGCACCAGCGTGGTTTTGCCGGCACCGTTGGGGCCGATCAACGTGACGATCTGCCCCGGTTCGACGCTTAGCTCGATATTGTCCAGCACGTTTTGCCCGGCAAAGGTGACAGCCACCTGCTCGAGGCGAATCAGCGCGTTGCTCATCAAGCCCCCTGGCAACCCGAGCAGAGACCGATCACTTCAACGGTCTGGGCCTCGACGATAAATCCGACATCTTTGGCGCTATTGATGATCGCGTCGCTGATGGATTTCTGTTCGAGTTCGATGGCGGCGTGGCATTCGCGGCAGATCAGGAACTGGCCTTGGTGAGCGTGTTCCGGGTGATTGCAGCCGACGAAGGCGTTCAGCGAAGAGATCCGGTGTACCAGGCCGTTTTCCAGCAGGAAATCCAGCGCGCGGTACACGGTTGGAGGCGCGGCGCGGCGGCCGTCCTGCTCGCTGAGCACCGCCAGAATGTCGTAGGCACCCAATGGTTTGTGGCTTTGCCAGACCAGTTCCAGCACTCGCCGGCGCAATGCGGTCAGGCGCAGCCCCTGACGTGCGCACAAGGCATCGGCCTCAGACAATGCGCTATGCACACAATGAGAGTGGTCGTGGGGACGGCTGGCAATCGGTGTTTTAGGCATGAGCGCGACGAGTTTTGTGAGAGACGTTATTATGTTACCCGTTCTCGCCTCTTCGAGTGGTCATCGTGTCCCGACTTTTTTCCATCTTTGTCGCATTTATCGCAAGTTTTCTGCTGATCGGCTCAGCTCAAGCCGAGGTCAAAGTCCTCACCAGCGTCAAACCCCTGCAGCTGATTGCCGCGGCGGTGCAGGACGGCATAGCAGTTCCGGAAGTCTTGCTGCCGCCCGGCGCCTCGCCCCATAACTATGCCTTGCGCCCTTCCGACGTACGGAAAGTGCAATCGGTGGATCTGCTGTACTGGATCGGCCCGGACATGGAAGGTTTCCTGCCTCGCGTGCTGAAAGGTCGTACGTTGCCCAACGTCGCGGTACAGGATTTGCCTGGCCTGAAACTGCGACATTTCGCCGGAGATAACCACTCCGACGCAGAAGAAGCCGACGAGCATGACCACGATCACCGTCCCGGCAGCCTGGATGCACACTTGTGGTTGTCACCGATCAACGCCCGAGTGATCGCCACCAAAATGGCCACCGATCTGAGCGCTGCCGATCCGGCCAACGCGGCACGCTACCAGAGCAACCTCAAGGCATTCGATGAGCGACTGGATGCTTTGGACCTGCGCCTGAAGACCCGTCTGGCGGGTATCGCGGGCAAGCCTTACTTCGTGTTCCACGAAGCCTTCGACTACTTCGAAGACGCTTACGGCCTCAAGCACACCGGCGTGTTCAGTGTCGCTGCCGAAGTGCAGCCCGGTGCCCAACACGTGGCAGCGATGCGCACGCGGTTGCAGGAAGTCGGCAAGACCTGCGTGTTCAGTGAACCTCCGTTGCGCCCACGCCTGGCAGAAACCCTGGTGGCCGGGTTGCCGGTGAAATTGGCGGAGCTGGATGCATTGGGCGGGTACACGCCAGCGACCGCTCAGGGGTATGAGCAGTTGCTGGAAAAGCTGGGGAATGATTTGGCGGGGTGTCTGGAGTCGTTGTAGTTCCGAAAATTGTGTCGCCCCCAATCGCGGGCAAGCCACGCTCCCACAGAGTTTGTATCGTTCGCCAATATTATGAACGACACAAACCCTGTGGGAGCGTGGCTTGCCCGCGATGCTTTTAGAGGGCGAACGGCAGCGGCGTACTGACCTTCTGCCGCTGCGCCAACCGCAGCTGAAACTCCATCGGATCGTGAATCAACACGTCCTGCCCGGCGAAAGACTCCGCGGCAATCAACCGCGACAACCAGAACCGTACGCACGCCACGCGCAGCATGGTCGGCCATAGCTCGGCTTCGGCAGCGGTAAACGGTCGCAGCGCGGCATAAGCGCCCAGCAATGCCCGCGCCCGAGCGCCATCAAGCTGTCCTTGTTCGTCCGAACACCAATCGTTCAAGGCAATCGCCACGTCATAGAGCATCGGTCCCGAACAGGCGTTGTAGAAGTCGATCAACCCGGTCAGGTGCGTGCCTTCGAACATCGCGTTGTCGCGGAACAGGTCCGCGTGGATGTTGGCTCGCGGCAGTGCCAGAATTTTCGTCTTCTGTTGTGTGATTTCATCCAGCGCCCGTTGCAGCAAATCGCTTTGCTCGGCATTCAGATGCGAAAGCAACTGCGTGCCCTCCTCCAGCATCCAGTCCAGGCCGCGATCGGTTTTGCGTTTGATCATGTTGGCCTGGGTCGCCAAATGCAGATGAGCCAGCAACTCGCCGACCTGAGCGCAATGCTGCGCGTTGGCGTCCTTGATGTGCTTGCCCGCCAGACGTGGCTGCAACAGCGCAGGTTTGCCGGCCAGCTCGCGCAAGGCGACGCCGTCGGTGGTACGCAGTGCATAAGGCACCGGCAGGTTGGCATCGTGCAGCACGTCGAGCAGCTCGATGAAGAACGGCATCTCCTGCACCGGACCGCGCTCAACGAGGGTCAGGACAAATTCGCCCTGCTCCAGGCTGATAAAGAAATTGGTGTTTTCGCTACCGGCGGCGATCCCCTGGAAATCAAGCAGGCGGCCGAGCCCGTAAGGGGCGAGAAAGGTTTCCAGCTCGGGCCGAGCCAGGGGGGTGAACACAGACATGGTTAAAACTGCCAGTACGGGCGCCGCGACTGTCGGCGCCGATTTAAGTTAGGAGCGGTTTACCACTCGAATATTTTCCACGACGGAATCAGCATATCCGGCTGGTCCGAGCGGATGAAGTTACCGTCCGAGCCATCAGCGCGCACCAGGAAATAAGGCTTACCGACTTTCGGAGTCACCTTGATGGCGTACAAAAAGCCATTTTGCCGATATTCCTGAATGGTTTTATCGCCTTCCGTGCGGATTGTTACATCCGGGTCTGCCGAGGGCGCATCGTCCGCCGCCATGACAGCCAATGGAGTGATTGCAAACAAGCCAGCCAGCAACAAGCGATTTAGTGTGCGCATGATAACCTTGTCCCTTTGTCGTCAACGGTCCCGCTATTCTAGCGCCGGACCCGCCGAAAAGGTTGATCCTGCTCATGAGCCAAGCCCCCCTCGTCCTGGTGGACGGTTCTTCTTATCTGTACCGCGCCTTTCACGCGCTGCCACCGCTGACCACGTCCAAAGGCCTGCCGACCGGTGCGGTCAAAGGCGTATTGAACATGCTCAAGAGTCTGCGCAAGCAGTACCCGGACAGCCCGTTCGCCGTAGTATTCGACGCCAAGGGCGGGACCTTCCGCGACGCGATGTTCGCCGAATACAAGGCCAATCGCCCAAGCATGCCCGACGACATGCGGGTACAGATCGAACCGTTGCACGCCAGCGTCAAAGCCTTGGGCTTTCCATTGCTGTGCGTGGACAACGTCGAAGCGGACGACGTGATTGGCACTCTGGCCCGCAGCAGCGCGGCCGCCGACCGTCCGGTGGTGATCTCCACCGGCGACAAGGACATGGCGCAACTGGTCGACGGGCACATTACCTTGGTCAATACGATGACCGGTAGCGCGCTGGACGTGGAAGGCGTGAAAGAGAAATTCGGCGTCGCACCCGAGCAGATCATCGATTATCTGGCGCTGATGGGCGATTCGTCTGACAACATCCCGGGCGTTCCGGGTATCGGCCCCAAGACTGCTTCTGGCCTGCTGGTCGGCGTGAACGGCGGCCTGACCGAGCTCTATGCGCAGCTCGACATCGTCCCGACCCTGCCGATTCGCGGCGCCAAGACCCTGCCGGCCAAGCTCGAAGAGCATAAGGAGATGGCGTTCCTCTCCTATCAACTGGCAACCATCAAGATCGACGTGCCGCTGGACATCGGTCTCGATGACCTGCAAATGGGCAAGCCGGATCACGACAAGCTCGCCGAGCTCTACACCCTGCTGGAATTCAAAAGCTGGTTCGAAGAGAACCAGCGCGACGCGAAGCGCTCGGGTCAGGAAATTGTCGAGGTCGCCCAGGAATTGCCGGGCGCCGCCGAAGCGAAGTACGAAACCATCCTCGACCAGAAGCGCTTCGAGACCTGGCTGGACAAGCTCGATAAGGCACCGCTGATCGCCTTCGTCACCGAAACCAATGGCACCGATGCTCAACATGCACAACTGGTGGGCCTGGCGTTTTCCGTCGCGGCCAGCGAAGCGGCCTACATTCCGCTGACCCATTCCTACATGGGCGTGCCGGAGCAACTGGATCGCGACACCGTGCTGCTGGCACTGAAGCCGCTGCTGGAAAATCCGAACAAACTGAAAGTCGGCCAGCACGCCAAGTTCGAAACCAATATCCTCGCCAACTGCGCCATCGGTGGCGATCAGAACAACGGGATTATTGTTCGGGGCATTACTTACGACACCATGCTCGAGTCTTACGTCCTGGACTCGACGGCCACCCGCCACGACATGGACAGCCTGGCGCTCAAGTACCTGGGCCAAAGCAAGACCGACATTCAAGGGATCGCAGGCAAAGGCGTCAAACAGCTGACTTTCGACCAGATCTCTCTTGAGCTGGCGGGCCCCTATGCTGCCGAAGATGCCGATGTCACCTTCCAGTTGCACCTGGCTTTGCAGGAAAAACTGGCAGCAACGCCAAGTCTGGGTAAAGTGCTCAACGAGATTGAAATGCCGCTGATGCCGGTTCTGGCCCGTATCGAGCGCCAGGGCGCGCTCGTGGATGCCAACCTGCTGGGTATCCAGAGCGTCGAACTGGGCGAGAAACTGGTCGCCCTTGAGCGTGAGGCGTTCGCCATTGCCGGTGAAGAATTCAACCTGGGTTCGCCGAAGCAGCTGGGCGTGATCCTCTACGAAAAGCTCGGCTTGCCCGTACTCAGCAAAACCGCCAAGGGTCAGGCCTCGACAGCCGAAGCGGTACTGGCCGAGTTGGCCGAACAAGACTACCCGCTGCCCAAGGTGCTGATGCAATACCGCTCGCTGAGCAAGCTCAAGAGCACCTACACCGACCGTTTGCCAGAGCAGATCAACGCTCGCACAGGGCGCATTCATACGTCTTATCAGCAAGCCGTCGCCGCCACCGGACGCTTGTCGTCCATCGACCCGAACCTGCAGAACATCCCAATTCGCACTGCCGAAGGTCGTCGGATTCGTCAGGCATTCGTCGCGCCGAAAGGCTACAAGCTGCTGGCCGCGGACTACTCGCAAATCGAACTGCGGATCATGGCGCATCTGGCCAAGGACGAAGGCTTGCTGCATGCCTTCCGCAACAACCTCGATGTACACCGGGCAACAGCCGCAGAGGTGTTTGGCGTCGAGCTGGACGCAGTCACTAACGATCAGCGTCGTAGCGCGAAAGCCATCAACTTCGGTTTGATCTACGGCATGAGCGCGTTTGGCCTGGCCAAGCAG
Organism: Pseudomonas sp. JV414; assembly: GCF_032424305.1. NCBI lineage: Bacteria > Pseudomonadati > Pseudomonadota > Gammaproteobacteria > Pseudomonadales > Pseudomonadaceae > Pseudomonas > Pseudomonas sp. JV414. Next base: position 53,375 of record NZ_VYKC01000011.1, read on the forward strand.
ATCGGCGTTGACCGTAAACAGTCCCAGGCCTACATCGACCGCTATTTCGCCCGTTATCCCGGCGTACTGGAATACATGGAGCGCACGCGCGCCCAGGCCGCTGAGCAAGGTTTCGTCGAAACCATCTTTGGTCGTCGTCTGTACCTGCCGGAAATCAACGCAAAAAACCAGGCCCTGCGCAAAGCTGCCGAGCGCACAGCGATCAACGCCCCGATGCAAGGCACCGCGGCGGATATCATCAAGAAAGCCATGGTAACGGTGGATAACTGGCTGACATCGTCAGGCCTGGACGCCAAAGTCATCCTGCAGGTACACGATGAATTGGTGCTTGAGGTGCGTGAGGACCTGATCGACCAGGTGCGTGAGGAGATTCGCGTACACATGAGCAGCGCCGCACAACTGGATGTACCGCTTCTGGTCGAGGTAGGCGTGGGCAACAACTGGGATGAAGCGCACTGATCGGCCTGAAAGACGCCTGTGCTGCGGCCTTATGCCGCAGCACAAAATAACGAAGGGCTATAGTGCGGAAAATGACATCGATTATTTCCAATGGTTTTTGAAAATAGTCTGAACTAAATCCGTGATCCGCCACTCAGAGATACTGAATGGCTGGTGAAGCCCTTCGATGCTCCTATGTTGTGTTAAGTGTTGGCAGATATCTGGACCCCGCCCTAGCGGTCCGGAGCTTGAACCCCGGAACTTCTCCCTCCCCATATGAAGTCCGGGGTTTTTTTTGCCTGGCTTTTCACCTGCAAAGCCTTACTCGGCAGTCTCGCTACCCTTGTCCGCCAGCTCCATCCAGCCCGCCAGTACAGTGTAGGCGTCTTCCAGGCCCATGCGTTTGGGTGCCGAAAAAAGCTGGATAGTGATCGAATCGCCCCAGCCCTTGCGGATTTCCGCCTGAACCTTGAGCAGCGCGTTTTTCGCCGCGCCATAGGTCAGCTTGTCTGCCTTGGTCAGCAAAATATGCATCGGCATGCCGCTGGCGATGGCCCAATCGAGCATCAGCAGGTCGAAATCGGTCATTGGATGACGGATGTCCATCATCAGAATCAAACCTTTCAAACTCTCGCGACCGCCCAGATAGGCTTCGAGGTGACGCTGCCAGTGCAGCTTCAACGGGATCGGTACTTTCGCGTAACCGTAACCCGGCAGGTCGACCAGACGGCGTTCATCGTCTAGCTTGAAGAAGTTCAACAGCTGCGTGCGACCCGGTGTTTTCGAGGTCCGCGCCAGGCTGGCGTGTGTCAGGGTGTTCAACGCGCTGGACTTACCGGCGTTGGAACGCCCGGCGAAGGCCACTTCAAAGCCTTCGTCGTCGGGGCATTGATCGACTTTGGCGGCGCTGAGCATGAAGGTGGACTGTTGGCACAGACCGAGGATGGGGTTCTTGAGTTGCATGGGATTTCCGATGTGGGCGGCGCCGGGAATGGACGCGGCAAGCAGTGTCGTTTCCGTTTCAGTGACGCCAGTATATAATGCCGCAGATTTTGTGTGCGCTTTGTCCCAGCGTAGGATGAAGTTCACGAGAGCGATTGACCTTGATTGCGCATTAGAACGCAGAACGCTCTCAACCCTGAAAAGGTCGTTTTATGACGAAATGGCTGCTAGCTGCCGGTGTCTTGATGCCGCTTTACAGCGCTCAGGCTACACAGGATCCGGAAGCTGTGTACAACCGTGTTTGTGGTGCCTGTCATTCCGGCCAACTACCCATGGCGCCCCGCAAGGGCGATCAGGAAGCTTGGACGCCGAGGTTGGCGAAAGGTATGGAGACGCTGGTGCAACACGTGACCCAGGGTTTCAAGGCGATGCCGCCGCGTGGTTTGTGCAAGGACTGCAGTGCCGAGGATTACCGAGCCATCATCCAGTGGATGAGCGAGTAAACCCGGCCCATAACTCTTTAACCCTTAGCCGTAGTTGGATTAGCTGATGAACAAATTGATCGTGAGTCTGCTGTTGACCGTGGGGATCTCCGGCATTGCCCATGCTGCAGGTGATGCGACTGCTGGTCAGGCGAAAGCCGCAGTATGTGGCGCCTGTCATGGCCCGGATGGCAATAGCATGGCGCCAAACTTTCCGAAACTGGCAGGTCAGGGCGAGCGTTATCTGAACAAGCAGCTGCACGACATCAAGGCCGGCAAACGCACGGTACTGGAAATGACCGGCCTGCTGACCAACCTGAGCGATCAGGACCTGGCTGATATCGCCGCCTACTACGCCAGCCAGAAAGGCAGCGTCGGCGCCGCCGACCCGAAAGTCGTGGCTCGCGGTGAAGCACTGTTCCGTGGCGGTGATCTGGCCAAGGGTCTGCCAGCCTGCACCGGCTGCCACTCTCCAGACGGCAAAGGCAACGCTGCTGCCGGCTTCCCGCATCTGGGCGGCCAGCATGCCCAGTACGTCGGCAAGCAACTGACCGATTTCAGAAAAGAAGAAGGTGGCCGGACCAACGACGGCGATACCAAACCGATGCAGAGCATCGCTAAAAAGCTGAGTGACGAAGATATCGCCGCAGTCTCCAGCTATATTCAAGGCTTGCACTAAGGCCTGCGATCGAGCGTTGCGAGTGATGTACATCTCTTGCAACGTTAACACTCGATTAATCCGTCGATGCAAACATAAAAAGGGTAGCTTTGGCTGCCCTTTTTTGTGGCCGCTGCCGTTACACTACAGCACTCAAGCCCGCCAGGATCTGTCTGAAAACAGGTCGCGCGAGGCGCCCCAATTGTCCAGGAGTAAAGCATGCGTAATCTGATCATCAGCGCCGCGCTCGTCGCTGCCAGCCTGTTCGGCATGACTGCCCAAGCCGCCGAAAAACCTGAAGCGCCCTATGTCGAACTGAGCAATCCGGTCCCGGTGGCCGTGCCTGGCAAGATCGAAGTCGTGGAGCTGTTCTGGTACGGCTGTCCGCACTGCTATGCCTTCGAACCTGTCGTTAACCCATGGGCTGAAAAGCTGCCTGCCGACGTGAATTTCGTGCGTATTCCGGCGATGTTTGGCGGCCCTTGGGACGCACACGGCCAGATGTTCCTGACGCTTGAAGCCATGGGTGTCGAGAACAAGGTTCACGCAGCGGTGTTCAACGCGATTCAGAAAGAACACAAGAAACTGACCGACAAACAAGACATGGCGGACTTCCTGGCGACCCAAGGTGTAGACAAGGACAAGTTTCTGGCCACCTTCGACTCCTTCGCCATCAAGGGCCAGATCAACAAAGCCAAAGAACTTGCAAAGAAATATGAAATCACCGGCGTGCCTACCATGGTCGTCAACGGCAAGTATCGTTTTGACATCGGCTCTGCCGGTGGTGCCGAACAAGCGCTGAAACTGGCCGATCAACTGGTCGCCAAAGAGCGAGCGGCAACCAAGGCCGTCGCCAACTAAGCGCGGCACCTGCCATGCGCCGCTGGGGAACTGAACGCATCGTTGGCCTGCATCATCCGCAGGTCAACGAGCATCACCTGGAATCGACGGGGTTGCCCGTGGACAGCCGTCTGCGTTTGCTCAGTTTCAATATCCAGGTCGGCATCAGTACCGAGCGCTATCGGCACTATCTGACCCGCGGCTGGCAACATCTTTTGCCGCACAACGGGCGTGCCGATAACCTGCAAAAAATCGGCAATCTGCTGGGCGACTTCGATCTGGTCGCCTTGCAGGAAGCCGATGGCGGCAGCCTGCGATCAGGCTACGTCAATCAAGTCGAACACTTGGCGCAGCTCGGCGCCTTCCCCTACTGGTATCAACAACTCAATCGCAATCTGGGTCATCTCGGTCAGCACAGCAATGGCGTGCTCAGCCGGCTGCGCCCGTGGGCAATTGAAGATCATCCGCTACCGGGGCCCAAGGGTCGCGGAGCTATTCTGGTGCGCTTTGGCGAAGGTCCTGAGGCGCTGGTGGTAGTCATGATGCACCTGGCGCTGGGCGCTCGCGCCCGCAGCCTGCAACTGGCTTACATCCGCGAGTTGATCGGCGGTTATAAACACCAGGTGCTGATGGGCGACATGAACACCCATGCCAGTGACTTGCTGCAAAACTCCCCGTTGCGTGATTTAGGCCTGCTCGCGCCGCAACTGGAAGCGACCTTCCCCAGCTGGCGCCCACAGCGTTGCCTGGACCATATTCTGCTCAGCCCCACCCTGACCCTTGAAAAGGTCGAAGTGCTGGCACATCCCATTTCCGATCACCTGCCGGTCGCGGTAGAGATTCGTCTGCCGGGTTCGCTCACGGCCGATGCATTGCCCGCGTTGAGTCCTGCCTGAATGAGCGACGAAGCACAGCGCTGGAAAGAGAAATACCTCAAAAGCATCGAACAACAAGAAAAACTGGAACGTCGATGGGACGCCCGGCTTGATCTGCTGCGTCGTGGGCTGGTGCGCAGTACCCTGGCCGCGGAAGGTACCGATCGCGCCGTTGATCAATGCATGAAGGAAATGCGTGAAGTCGTACGCACCGATGACATGGATGCCGGCCTGGCTGCCTTGCTGCCGCGCCTGGAAAAAGCCGTGCTCGACTCTGAGCAACGCCGGGAAACCCGAGTCGATCAAGTCAGTGCCGCACTGACGGCGCTGGTCTCTCAGCTGCAAGCGTTGCCACTGCCCAGGGAAGTGAGCCGGCCACTGAAAAAATTCGCCAAACAGCTCGACGGACGCGTAAGCCAGGCTCGCGAAATTCCGTTGCTGCTTAGCGAGCTGAGCGGCTTGCAAGGCAAAGCCTTGAACCTGCTGGAGAACCCTGCCGAACCTGATCGTCCGGGGTTTCTGCAGCGGTTGTTCAGTAGGGAAACGGAGGAGACTGCGCCACAGATCGTCGCCCCCGAATCACAAAGACCTGCCGCGCAACCTGTCGAACCGGTTGCAGCAGCGCCGACCGTGCCCCTGGAAGCGACGGTCAATCTCGCGCCAGCCGCCGATAAACCGCAAGTGGTGCTGCCAACTGTAGAAGTCGCTCTACCCGCCGCTGCACCGCTGCAAATTCAGGCGCCAACAACAATGGCACCTGCGGCTGAAGTCATGGCGTTTGTCCCGCCAGTCCTTGATCCAGAAGCTAAAAGCAGTCAGATCCCAGAGCCTCAAACACGATTACACATTGAGCGACCACAAGAGCCGGCTCCCTCAATTGCCGCCCCGGTCACTGCGGCCCCCTTGGCAATCAATCCCGATGAACTGACTCCGGTCACTATCGATCCAGAGCCGTCTGAGCACGATATTCTGTATGCCCTGCCGGACTCGCCGGAACCGTCCTACAGCTCTGTCGCCAAGCATATCGAAGAAACGCTGCTGGGCCTTCTCGATGATCTGGCGTTGCCCGAGCGCCATCGTCCGCAAGCCGAGGCGATGCGCGATCGTCTTCAAAATGGCTTGAACTGGTACGAACTACTACCCATCCTCGATGACCTGGCCACATTGATGCTGGCAATCACCGACAGCGGCCAGCACGAATTCGAAGCGTATCTACAGCAACTCAACGAACGACTTGAGTCATTCCAGAGCAACCTGCAGGCCGCAAGCGACGGCCACGCCGACAACCGTTCGGCCGCGCGCGAGATGGACACGCAGATTCGCGAGCAAGTCGACGGCTTGCAAAGCAGCATGCAGGAAGCGGCAGATCTTGATGATCTCAAGCATGTGCTGGAAAACCATCTCGAAGGCCTGCTCGGCACCATGGACCAACACCAGAAGCAGCGCGATGAGCGTGAGCAGGAAGTAGCAGCCCGTCTGCAAAGCCTGGCCGAAAGGGTTGCCCATATGGAGCAGGAAGCCCTGGGCTACCGCGAGCATCTTGAAGAACAGCGCCAGAAGGCGTTGATCGATCCATTGACCAGCCTGCCGAATCGAGCAGCCTGGAGCGAGCGCCTGGAGCATGAAGTCGGCCAATGGCAGCAACATGGCAATACCCTGTTGCTGGCAATGCTCGACCTCGACCATTTCAAACGCATCAATGACAACTATGGCCATCTGGCGGGCGACAAGGTGCTGAAAATCATCGCCAGCGTGCTACGCAAGCGACTGCGCGGGACTGATTTCATCGCCCGATTTGGCGGTGAGGAGTTTGTACTGTTGATGCCTGCCACAATCCCTATGGTCGGCGCGAAACTGCTGGAAACCTTGCGCGCATCGATCGAAGCCTGCCCGTTCCACTTCAAGGGCGAGCGAGTCACCATCACTATTTCCATGGGACTGACAGCATTCAGGGCTGGGGAACACAGCGACCTGGTGCTTAAAAGAGCCGATCAGGCGCTATATCGTGCGAAAAATACTGGACGAAATCGGGTAGAACTGGGCTGACGGCCAATTGTTCCATTTTGTTTAAAGGAACGTTTTTTGCCGTCAGCGCCGCAAGGCGATACGTTACACTGTTGCATTATTGTCTCGCGTGTATTGCCCTAGCCATGAAATGTCTTGTTCTTATTGCGTCGCTGCTTCTATTAGCCGGTTGTGCCAGCGGCCCCCGAATCGATACCAGCCACCCTTCAGCCAATCACGACAGTCGTATTCAGTTCGTGGTGATGCATTACACCTCCGCATCCCTGGAAGAGTCGTTGCAATTGCTGACCCATGGCGAGGTCAGTAGCCACTACCTCATCAGCGACGACAAGCGCGCCACTATTTATAAGCTGATGGATGAAAATTTCCGGGCCTGGCACGCTGGTGAAAGCGAATGGCAAGGCCGGACCTGGCTGAACTCCAGTTCCATTGGTATCGAGATCGTCAATCAGGGCTTTAAGGACACCCCGAACGGGCGTCTTTGGTATCCCTACAGCGAAGCCCAGATTCAGTCGATGATCTTCCTGCTCAAGGACATCAGTAAGCGCCAAGGGATCAGCCCCCGCCACATCATCGGTCATAGCGACATCGCACCGATGCGCAAACTCGACCCAGGCCCGCTGTTCCCCTGGAAGCGCCTGGCTGCCGAAGGCCTGGGGATCTGGCCAGACGAGCAGACCGTGGCGCGGCAGCAAGTGCAGTTCGCCGTGCAACTGCCAAGCATCAGTTGGTTTCAGGGACAGCTTGCCCGCTTGGGCTATGCCACGCCGCAAACCGGCGAACTGGATGTAGAAACACGTAATGTACTGGCGGCCTTTCAGCTGCATTTTCGCCCTTCCCGTTTCGACGGTACACCGGACGCACAAACCGCGGCGATTCTTCAGGTGTTGAATCAGACAAAATAATGACGCCCGCCCGACGGTCAGCGCTTTTTCCAAATCAGCAGCTATAACTCATTGGTAATTCTTCGGATATTCCATGATGCCTGCTGCTCGGGAGAGACTGCATAGCTGGTTCTATCGCCCTTGGTTTTTGGCGATGCTGGCTACTGCCTTGAGCGCAACGCTTCTAACGGTTGGCAGTTTGTTCGTGGCGATGAATCAAGTCGAGCACAATGAAAGCCAGGAAATGAATGCCCAGGGAGAACGTTTTCTGGTCCGTCTGGAGCAGCTGTTCGGGCAGTTGCGCGAAAGCCTAGATGATCTGCAAGCCCAACCGCTGCGAGGTTGCGATGACGAAATGATCGCCACCCTGCAGCAGGTCAGCTTCAATTACCGCTTCGTTTATGAAGCCGCTTATATGGACACTTCGCGAACCTGCTCCAACCGCCCCCGCCAGGAAGGGGTATCGCTGATCCGACCGCCGGACATCAAGGGCCCCACCTACAGCTATTGGCTGAACACCACCACCGAACCCGATGAGAACCGCGCCGCACTGATGCTTGGGCGCGGCAATTTCCGGGTGGCGACGTCGCGCGGGCATTTGACCGATATGGTCGATCTGTCTCCGGGGAGCAGCCTGTTGGTGGTACTCGACCAGGGCACCCGGGCGATTCCGGTACTCGGTGTCGCGCAGGCCTGGCCCCCCGCGGAGCCCTGGCCCCCGAAAAGCCGCGATGCGCTGCAAGTCACCCATACCCGACTGATTTACCGAATGCCCACTAACACCCCCGAATACCAACTGGTACTGATCACCCCACGCACTGGAATGCATGTACCGGCGGTATGGTGGTGGCTACTGCCGGCCAGCCTGGCGCTGAGTGCCTGTGTCGGTATTCTGGTGTTTTTGCTGGTACGCCAGCGTCAGTCGCTGGATGCCGAACTGCAAGGCGCCATACGGCGAGGCGAGCTACAGGTGTTGTATCAACCGATCTTCGACCTCGACAGCCGCAACTGCGTCGGTGCCGAGGCCCTGCTGCGCTGGCGAAGGCCGGACGGCACGCTGACCAGTCCCGACCTGTTCATTCCCATGGCGGAGAATACCGGCCAGATCCGCCAGATGACCGACTTCGTATTGCAGCGCCTGCTGGAACAGCTCGGGCAACTGTTGCGGTCCAATCCGCAGCTGTACATCTCGGTCAACCTGGCAGCCTGCGATGTCATGGTGCCGCGTATCGGCCAGGTGATGGCGCGCCTGCTGAGTGTGCACCGAGTGGCGGCCAGGCAGATTGCCTTTGAAGTGACCGAGCGCGGATTGGTCGATGTGGTGGTGGCCAGAGAAAACCTGCAAGCCCTGCGGGATGTCGGGCATCAGGTGCTGATCGATGACTTTGGCACCGGCTATTGCAGCCTCGCCTACCTGCAAACCCTACCGGTGGACTGCCTGAAAATCGACAAGGCGTTTATCGACGCACTGGGCCATGATGCCGCCAGCAGCGGCGTGGCACCGCACATCATTCGCATGGCTCAGGCCCTGCAACTCAAGGTGATTGCAGAAGGCATCGAACATGAAGCCCAAGCGGTGTTTCTGAGCAGCGAGGGGGTGAAGTTTGGTCAGGGCTGGCTGTTCGCCCATGCACTGAGCGCCGTGCAGTTCATCGAACTGATTACCCGTGGCCGCCGACTGAGCACGCGACGCCTGGACGACGAGGCCTGAGTGGGCCCCCAGTTTATAGCGCCAGCGCCATGTAGAACTGCGTCCCCTGCCCCGGCCGCGAGTAAACACCCATCCGCCCGCCATGCAGTTGCACGATTTCCTTGCACAGCGCCAGACCAAGCCCGGCACCGCCCTTTTTGCGGCCGACCTGGACAAAGGGCTCGAAGATCCGTCCTTGCTGGCCGTAAGCAATGCCTTCGCCGTTGTCCTCGACGCTGATAATCATCCGCTCGCCATGGCGCCGGGCTTGCAAACGGATCAGTCCATCGTGGGAGGTATGGCGCAAGGCGTTGTCAATCAGGTTGTCGAGCACCCGCTCCAGTTGCGCCTGATCGGCTTGCAGCCGCGGCAACGGTCCCTGCACTTCCACCAGCAGTTCAATGCCTTTCTCCTGTGCCGGGCCGGCAAAACGTATCTGGGCCTGATCCAGCAAGTCTTCGATGGAGCACGGTGCCAGCGTGAGTTTTTGCAGGCCATTTTGATAGCGAGAGAAATTCAGCAGGTCATTGATCAACTGCATCAGGCGCTGCATTTCTTCGTTGACGGTGTCCAGCAGGTCGGCTTCGCGGGAGTCTGCGGCAAAATGCGTCCGCTCGCGGAACAGGCCGAATGCCATGTGCATCCCGGTAACCGGTGTGCGCAACTCATGGGAGGCGCGCAAGACGAACTCGCTGCGTACCCGTTCGAAGGCACGCTGTTCGGTGACGTCATGCAACACCATCACCGCGCCGAGAATATGACCCTGGGTATGGCTGACCGGCGTCAGGCTATACGTCAGCAATCGCGACTCGCCATCGACCTCGATGCTCAGGTCGTCCGGCGCTCGTTCCAGAGTGCCGCCGCGCAACACCAGTTGCAGTTGTTCATCCAGTTCGGGACGCTCAAGCGCCGTGCCCAGCCCTTGGCCGAGACGATCGGTGTCCCAGCCTAGCTGGCGCTGAGCCACTGGGTTGAGGTGCTCGAGATGACCTTGACGATCGATAATCAGCAAACCGTCGTCGATGCTGTCGAGCACCGCTTGCAAACGTTGCTGGCCGGCGAGCAGCTCGTCGATATTGGTAGCCTGGTGCTCACGCAGGGCCTCAGCCATGATTCCGAACCGCCGGCTCAACTGGTTCATTTCCACCGCGGACGAAATCGGCAGGGTCACTTCGAAATTGCCCTGGCCGATATTGTCAGCTGCCTGCACCAGAGCCTCGATCGGAGCCCCGAACCGTCGGGCAATCGCATGGGCGGTAATGAACCCGATGAACAACACCGCCACCCCGACCAACCCAAGCAGGCCGGCAATCAACAGTGCCCGCTCCCGGGACTCGCGCTCGATCTCAGTGATGTTATCCAGTGCGCGCTTCTGTTCAGAGATCAAACCGTTACGCAACGCGTTGAATTTTTCCGTGAGATCTCCGTCATCATTGACTACCTGTACCGGAGCGCGGGAAAGATCAAAGGCCTGCAGTAAGCTCTGATAATCAGCCTTGGCCTTTCTGAAACCATACTGGCCACCCTCGCTGGACGGCTCGCGAGCAATGCCTTCGTCAAGCAATTCGAGGGAATGCTGCCTGGAGGCCTCGAACGCCGCAGGGTCAGGGTTCTCGCCAAGCACGATAATCAGTTGATCACCCAGGCTCTGACGCAGCTTCAATCCCAGATCCAGCGTGACGAAGTTGTCACGGAGCAGGGCTTCCTGAGTCCCAGCCATCTGCATCACGCTGACCAGCCCGAGCAAGAGCCCTAGCAGCGCCACGGTGATCAGCGCGGAAATACTCAGAAACAGCCGGGTGCGCAACGTCATCGCCAGTTTCATCGGTTAAGACTCACAGGTTGTACTGCTTGCGTTTGCGGTACAGGGTCGAGGCATCGATACCCAGGGTCTTCGCCGCCTGGTCCAGCGTGTCGGCCGTGGCGAGGACCGCGCCAATGTGAGCTTTCTCCAACTCATCCAGGCTCAACGCAGCACCAATGCGCGGCGTGTGGTTGGCCGGGATCTCGGCCATGCCCAAGTGGCTGAGCTCTACCCGCTCCTGCGGACAAATAATGCTCGCGCGCTCCACCACGTTGCGCAGTTCGCGAATGTTGCCCGGCCAGCGGTAGCTGAGCAGCGCTTCGCGGGCCTCGTCGCTGAAACACCGGGCCGGACGCGAGTATTCCTTGACGAAGCGCGCCAGGAAGCGGTCTGCCAGGTTCAGAATATCTTCCCTGCGCTCGCGAAGCGGCGGCAAGTGCAAGGTGATGACGTTCAGGCGATAGAGCAAATCTTCACGAAAACGACCATCGCGAACCATGTCTTCCAGGTTGAGGTTTGTGGCTGCGAGGATTCGCACGTCGGCGCGACGGGTCACCGGGTCGCCCACGCGCTCGTATTCCTTGTCTTGGATGAAACGTAACAATTTTGGCTGCAAGGTCAGTGGAAAATCGCCGATCTCGTCGAGAAACAACGTTCCGCCGTCGGCCTGATTGACGCGACCCAAGGTGCTTTCGCTGGCACCGGTGAAGGCGCCCCGGCTGTGGCCGAAAAGCTCGCTATCCATCAACTCTGCAGTCAGGGACGGACAGTTGATGGTGACGCAGGATTTCTTCTGGCGTTTGCTCCAGCCGTGAATCGCCCGTGACAGTTCACCTTTACCGGTGCCGGACTCGCCGAGAATCAGGATGTTGGCGTCAGTACTGGCGACCTGACGTGCGGTTTCGAGCACCACTTTCATGGCCGGACTGTGGGAATCCAGGCCCTCCTTGGGTTTGCGCACTTCACCTTCGAGGGCTTCCAGCCGCGCCGAGAGTTGTCGCACTTCCAGCTGTTTGGCCGTGGCCAGACGCAACTGGTCGGGGCTGCAAGGTTTGACCAGATAGTCGGCGGCACCGGCCTGAATCGCATCCACCGCAGTGTCCACGGCCGAATGAGCAGTCACGATCACCACCCGCATCCACGGCGCCTGGATGCGCATTTGGGCCAGTACATCGAGCCCATTGTCTTCACCCAGCCGCAAATCGAGAAAGCACAGATCGAAAACCTGGCGCTGCAACAAGGCTTCGGCCTGAGCAGCGCTGGTCGCGGTGGCCACGCTGTAGCCTTCATCTTCGAGGCAATAGCGAAAGGTTCGAAGGATGGCGGATTCATCATCCACCAGCAGAATGCGGCCTTGATGCTCAGTGGCTGATTCCATGTTCCTGCGCTCCTTTAATTGTTGATTTTGGTTAGGCCCAGAAAAATCGGGCAAGTTGCATGATTGATTGTGGCCGATTTCAGCTAAATCAGCGGAGCTATCTACTTATTAACAAGATAACCAACTGATTTATATGATTTTTTATTAATGAACCGTTCTGCGCCGATGGCCTGCGTCCCTTTCTGACATCTGCGCCCTTCCCTCAATTCCAAAAATATTGAAAGTTTTCGCGAGTCCATCGTGCATTACGCACGACCTCAGAAGGTCCATCGTGCAGGATGCGTCCAAAACGATTTGGACAAACCATCTAATTCATTGATTTTTAACATATTAATACCAACAAAAAGCTGGCATGCAGGCTGCAGGAGTCTGGGTAACCAGGGCATTTAATGAATCAGCGCCCGCCAAAGATCACTACCCCAGCGTGGGAGGAACTTCAGGATGAATCGCCAAGGTGCCGCCCAATTGCGTATCTCGCCTTTGCTTGTCCAGCAAGGCTTGTTTGTCCTGCTGGCGTTATTGATCACCTTGATTGGCGGCCAGCAGTACTTGCGTTGGGAACAGAGCCAGCAGCCAGAGACGCCGCACCTGTCGATTCCACACACTCCTCAAACCCACTTCAGCGCCGCCAGCAGCAGCCTGGCTGACAGCGACTCGATGCGAATGATGGACGTCGACCAGGCCCAGCCTGTGGATGAGACGCCTCAGGAGCGTTGGGTGTTTTAAGCAAACGAACTTGGCGCGCTCAACGCGCCGGGATAAGCACCACAAGCAACACCTTTAAATAGAAGCGTAAGGAGAATCACCATGTTGAGCTGGGCAATCACATTCTTGATCATTGCCATCATCGCTGCAGTATTGGGCTTCGGTGGTATCGCGGGCACCGCCACGGGTATCGCCAAGATTCTCTTTGTCGTATTCCTGGTGATGTTCATTGCTTCCTTCTTCTTTGGCCGCCGCGGTCGAGGCTGAACATGAGCATTTCGTTAAAGACAGTGGCAGCCGCCCTGCTTCTGGGCGGCAATGCCATGGCGATGGCGGCCAATGATGGCCAGATACGCCAATGAATGGCTCAATTGATGGAACAACTAAAAAAGATCCAGGCTGGTACTGAGTTTCGAAACACGAAAGAGGCCCCAGCGCTTCTTTCCACTGCGCTACCCGAGGACGGTAGACGCATGACCAAGGGGTCGGGACGTTCTGACTGTTTCAGGGTCGGAGTGACCTACGGGTACAGGGAGTACCTGCGCAAGGGCCGGGTCAGGCAAAGCTGCGACGCAAGTTCGCCGCAGGCAGCGCCTCGACGGACTTGCGGAGAGCTTCAACGTGCAAAACGTTGATCTAGAGCATTCAGCTCATCTGTTCTTAGTGCATATTCCCCGCAAAACCGTTTCGCGGTGTTTCTTCTTGACCGTATATCGAGAAAGCTCCGACTTTCCCGAGAAGAAAATTCGCAGCCAAACGTAGGCCTTTTCCTAAATTTCCGCCTATTTAAAAAACATCGACCTGCGCTGAAATGGCCGGCATACGGCACTTATGCCCGCCTGAATGTCGTATTCAAACCGGGTGGGACGCGGGTTTCAGTTAGAAAATCTCATGCCGATTCGGCATAGGGTAGGCGTTTACGGCATTAGACGGCGCTTCCCGGCATCGGAATAGTTGCGCCTTTTTCACTGCCTGAGAGCTGTAAATGCTCGCTCGCGGGGACCTTATACGGGGGCCGATGCAAGACTTGTTCGCCATTGGGCGTTTCAGTTCGTGCATCAGCCTGAGTCAAACGCAAGTAAGGGTAAAGATATGAAGAAGGCAAAGCTTAGCCTCGCCTGGCAGATCCTCATCGGTCTGGTTCTGGGGATAGCAATTGGTGCACTGCTCAACCATTTCAGTGCCGAAAAAGCCTGGTGGATCAGCAACGTGCTGCAACCGGCAGGCGATATCTTTATCCGTCTGATCAAGATGATCGTGATCCCGATCGTGATCTCCTCGCTAGTCGTCGGCATTGCTGGCGTGGGCGACGCGAAGAAACTCGGTCGCATCGGTCTGAAGACCATCATTTACTTCGAAATCGTCACCACCATCGCCATTCTGGTCGGTCTGGTGTTGGCCAACGTGGTCCATCCGGGCACCGGCATCGACATGAGCACCCTGGGTACGGTGGATATTTCCAAGTACCAGGCCACTGCCGCCGAGGTTCAGCATGAACATGCGTTCATTCAGACCATCCTCAACCTGATCCCGTCGAACATCTTCGCGGCCATGGCCCGCGGCGAAATGCTGCCGATCATCTTCTTCTCCGTGTTGTTCGGTCTCGGTCTGTCGAGCCTGCAATCGGACCTGCGCGATCCGCTGGTGAAGATGTTCCAGGGCGTATCGGAAAGCATGTTCAAGGTCACCCACATGATCATGAACTACGCCCCGATCGGTGTGTTCGCATTGATCGCGGTAACCGTGGCCAACTTCGGCTTCGCCTCTCTGCTGCCACTGGCCAAACTGGTCGTTCTGGTTTACTTCGCCATCGCTTTCTTCGCCTTCGTGGTGCTGGGCCTGATCGCTCGCCTGTTCGGCTTCTCGGTGATCAAGCTGATGCGCATCTTCAAGGATGAGCTGGTCCTGGCCTACTCCACCGCCAGTTCCGAAACCGTGCTGCCGCGCGTGATCGAGAAGATGGAAGCTTACGGCGCGCCGAAAGCCATTTGCAGTTTCGTGGTACCGACCGGCTATTCGTTCAACCTCGACGGTTCGACCCTGTACCAGAGCATCGCGGCAATCTTCATTGCCCAGCTCTACGGCATCGACCTGTCGATCAGCCAACAATTGCTGCTGGTGCTGACGCTGATGGTCACCTCCAAAGGCATCGCCGGCGTACCGGGCGTGTCCTTCGTGGTGCTGCTGGCCACCTTGGGCAGTGTTGGTATTCCGCTGGAAGGCCTGGCGTTCATCGCCGGCGTCGACCGCATCATGGACATGGCCCGTACCGCGCTGAACGTGATCGGTAATGCCTTGGCCGTGCTGGTCATCGCACGTTGGGAAGGTATGTACGACGACGCCAAGGGCGAGCGCTACTGGAACTCCCTGCCGCACTGGCGCAGCAAGGAAAAGCTGCCGGTTGGCGAGATTTCCAGCAACTGACGTAGATCCCTGTAGGAGCGAGGCTTGCCCGCGAATGGGACGCCGCGGTGTTTCAGTTGCACCGCGTTATCGTTCTTCGCTGGCAAGCCATACTCCTACAGGACCGAGTTGCACGCACAATGTGTAGGGCGCAATCCCGCAGCGCGATAAACGCTCGCAAACAAACCCCGGAGAAATCCGGGGTTTGTCGTTTCTGCCTACCCCGCTATCATTCGCCGCATCTTCCGGGGGATTTGACTGATGCTTAATGGCCTGTGGCTTGGCTTCTTCATCGTGGCTGCCGTTTCGGCGCTGGCGCAATGGCTGATCGGCGGTAACGCCGGGATCTTTGCGGCGATGGTGGAGAGCATTTTCGCCATGGCCAAATTGTCGGTCGAGGTCATGGTCCTGCTGTTCGGCACCCTCACCCTCTGGCTGGGTTTTCTGCGGATTGCCGAAAAGGCAGGGATCGTCGAATGGCTGGCCAAGGCGCTGGGCCCATTGTTCCTGCGCCTGATGCCGGAAGTGCCGGCCGGGCACCCGGCCATCGGCCTGATCACGCTCAACTTCGCCGCCAATGGCCTGGGCCTGGACAACGCCGCCACGCCGATCGGCCTCAAAGCCATGAAGGCGCTGCAAGAGCTCAACCCCAGCGACACCATTGCCAGCAACGCGCAAATCCTGTTTCTGGTGCTCAACGCCTCCTCCCTGACTTTGCTGCCGGTGACGATCTTCATGTACCGCGCCCAGCAAGGCGCGCCCGATCCGACCCTGGTGTTCCTGCCGATTCTGCTCGCGACCAGTTGCTCGACCCTGGTCGGCCTGTTGTCGGTGGCGTTCATGCAGCGTCTGCGCCTGTGGGACCCAGTGGTGCTCGCCTACCTGATTCCCGGTGCCCTGGCCCTCGGCGCCTTCATGGCGCTGCTGGCGACGCTCTCGGCGACCGCTCTGGCGAGCCTGTCATCGATCCTCGGCAACCTGACGCTGTTCGGGCTGATCATGCTGTTTCTGGTGATCGGCGCATTACGCAAAGTGAAGGTCTACGAGGCGTTCATCGAAGGCGCCAAAGAAGGCTTCGACGTGGCCAAGAATTTGCTGCCGTATCTGGTGGCGATGCTCTGCGCTGTGGGCGTGCTGCGAGCATCCGGAGCGCTGGATTTCGGTCTGGACGGGATTCGTCATCTGGTGGAATGGGCCGGTTGGGACACGCGCTTCGTCGACGCGCTACCGACGGCCATGGTCAAACCCTTCTCCGGCAGCGCCGCACGGGCAATGCTGATCGAAACCATGAAGACCTCCGGAGTCGACAGCTTCCCGGCGCTGGTGGCGGCGACAATTCAGGGCAGTACCGAAACAACCTTCTATGTGTTGGCGGTGTACTTCGGCGCGGTGGGCATCCAGCGCGCACGGCATGCGGTGGGGTGTGCGTTGCTGGCGGAATTGGCGGGGGTGCTTGGCGCGATCGGGGTTTGCTACTGGTTCTTCGGCTAAACCAAGAACCCTGTGGGAGCGGGCTTGCTCGCGAAGAGGCCGGTACATTCAACATCTCTGTTGACTGACACACCGCCTTCGCGAGCAAGTCGAATCGTCGCACCGCCGCTCCCACATTAAATAGGCGTCGGACCTTTATGGCCTCAGCGGCGGCGCAACTTTCTGACCTTGCTCCACCGTCCAAGCCACCACCTGCGCCGTCAATTGGTCGCTGGCCAAGCCAAAACCGGTCACCACTGCCGGCACCTTCACATCACTCAACGGCTGACGCACTTCAAAGTGCCGGCTGGCGAGGATTCGCTGGTCATACCCACGCACCAGCAACGCATCCAGGCGCACGACCACACTCGCTGCCGTGCCCTGATACTCGGTCTGGAATGCTTGCAGGTTGCCGCCCAGCTCCAGGTCTGCCTGGAAATTGCTGTCATCGGTGCTGAGCAACGGCACCCGACCGTCACGCTGGAAACCATCAAGCAGACGATTACGCAACAGCACCGGTGCCGGATCGCTCCAGCGTGAGGCCTTGTAGCTGCTGATCAGGTCACCTTGAGGTATCACTGCGATTTTCGGGTTGTTCAAGGCTTCGCTAGTCTGAGGCTTGGCCAGCCGCAACGACCAGCGCTGCGGCGTGCCGTGTTGGGCCGATGCGTCGCGCTGTGCCGACGGCAGTCGATAGACATCGGACGGCTCGGCCTTGGGGAAAATCGAACAGGAAGCGACCAACGCAAAACCGGCGAGGAGGGCGAGATGAGCCTGCTTCATGGCGTGAACTCCTTGTTCTTGTCATTGCCCAGCAGGTAACCGCTGGGGTTGGCCTCAAGCCGCTGGGAAATGGTCCGCAACGAACTCAAGGTATCGCGCAGCTCGCGCACCGCCGGCGCCAGGCCATTGAAGCCCTGCATGCCGCTGTTGAGGGAATCCTGATTGGCGGAAAGCAATGTGTTGATGGTCGCGCTGCTTTGCTCCAGGGACTTCATCGCTTGCTCGGCACTGCCGAACATCTGCTTGCCCTGATCGTTGAGCAGGCCATTGGCGTTGCGCATCAACGCGGTGGTCTGTTCCAGGGTGGCGCTGGCCTGCTTGCCAACCGAAGCCAGTTGCTGCATCGCCTGACGAATATCGCCGCGCTGATCGGCAATGGTGCCTGTGGTTTGCTCCAGGTTCTCCAGGGTGCTGCTGATACGCGCGACGTTCTCCGAGGAAAACAACTGATTGGCGTTGTGCATCAACACGTTCACGCCCGCCATCAGATCGCTACTGTCATTCATCAACCGGGCAATGGGCGAGGGCGATGCAACGATTGTCGGCAAATCACCGTCCTTGCCCTTGAGCGTCGGACTTTGTGGCGTGCCGCCGCTGAGCTGGATGATCGAAGTCCCGGTGATCCCGGTCAGCGCCAGCTTGGCCTGGGTGTCTTCTTTGATCGGAGTGTCTCCGCCCAGGCGAATCCGCGCCAACACCCGGCGCGGATCGTTCGGGTCCAGGCGCAGCATCACCACGTCGCCGACCTTGATCCCGCTGTACTGCACGGCGCTACCGTTGGACAGGCCGCTGACCGCCTCGTTGAAGACGATTTCGTAATCCTTGAATTCGGTATCGACACTGGACTTGGCCAGCCACAGACCGAAGAGCAGGGCGCCTGCCACCACTATGACGGTGAACAGGCCGATCAATACGTGATGGGCTCGGGTTTCCATGTCAGACCTCGTTGAGCTGGTTAGCGGCTGTCAGCGCCGCGCGGCCGCGAGGGCCATGGAAGTATTCGTGAATCCACGCATCATCGGTTTCCGACACCTTGTCGATGGCGTCCGCCACCAGCACTTTCTTCTGCGCCAGCACTGCCACCCGGTCGGTGATGGTGTAGAGCGTGTCGAGGTCGTGGGTCACCAGAAACACACTCAAGCCCAAGGCATCGCGCAGGGTCAGGATCAGTTGATCGAAACCGGCGGCGCCAATCGGGTCTAGACCGGCGGTGGGCTCGTCGAGAAACAGGATGTCCGGGTCCAGCGCCAACGCTCGGGCCAAAGCCGCGCGCTTGATCATGCCACCGGACAGCGAAGCAGGGTATTTGTCGGCCGCCGACAACGGCAACCCGGCCAACGCCAGTTTCACCGCAGCCAGGTGCTCGGCGTCGGCACGGCTCAGGCCGGCGTGTTCAATCAGCGGCAGGGCGACGTTCTCGGTCACGGTGAGCGAAGAGAACAAAGCGCCTTTCTGGAACAACACACCGAACCGCCGTTCCACCAGCGAGCGCTCGTGTTCCGACAGGCTCGGCAAGTTCTTGCCGAAGACCTTCACCAGCCCTTCGCTGGGCTGACGCAGGCCGACAATGCTGCGCAGCAGCACCGATTTGCCGCTGCCGGAACCGCCGACCACCGCCAGAATCTCGCCCTTGTACAAGTCCAGGTCGAGGTTCTCGTGCACGCTCTGCCGGCCGAAGCGATTGCACAGCCCACGGACTTCAATCACCGCCTCTGAAGGCGCTCGGGGTAAACGACTCACCAGTCCATCTCCATGAAAAACAACGCAGCCACGGCGTCGAGCACGATCACCACGAAAATCGACTGCACCACACTGGACGTGGTGTGCGCGCCGACGGACTCGGCGCTGCCGCTGACCTTGAAGCCCTCGAGGCAGCCGATGGCGGCAATCAGGAACGCAAAAATCGGTGCTTTGACGATCCCCACCAGAAAGTGCTGAACGCCGATATCCGATTGCAGCAGTGACAGGAACATCGCCGGCGAAATATCCAGCGACAGCGCGCAGACCACGCCACCTCCGACAATCCCTGACACCATCGCCAGAAAGGTCAACATCGGCAGCGCCACCAGCAACGCCAGGACGCGGGGCACTACCAGCAACTCCATCGGGTCGAGGCCGAGGGTGCGGATCGCGTCGATTTCTTCGTTGGCCTTCATCGAACCGATCTGCGCGGTGAACGCACTGGCGGTGCGGCCCGCCATCAGGATCGCCGTGAGCAACACGCCGAACTCCCGCAGAAAAGAGAACGCCACCAGGTCCACGGTGAAAATACTCGCGCCAAAACTCGCCAGCACCGTCGCCCCGAGAAACGCCACCACAGCGCCCACCAAAAACGTCAGCAGGGCGACGATGGGGGCGGCATCGAGGCCGGTCTGCTCGATGTGAGCGACCATCGGCGTGAGGCGCCAGCGCTTGGGCCGAAACAACCCGCGAGCAATGGTTTCCAGAATCAGGCCGACGAAACCCAACAGTTGCAACGTGTCCCGCCAGACCGCATCGACCGCGCGGCCGATGCGGGTCAGCAGTTGAATGCCGACGCTGATTTCCGGTTCTTTGATCGGCACGCAGAAATCGGTCAGCGAGCAGTACACCGTCTGCAGCAAGGCGCGATCAGCGGAAGAAAGGGTGCAATCGGGGTGTTCGGCAGATTTGCCCAGCCGCTCGGCCCCCAGCAGCTCCACCAGCAATGACGCACCCGCCGTATCGAGCGCGCCGAGGCCATTGAGATCGATGTGGGTGTTGCTGTCGTATTGGCCACGGAGCTTTTCGCTCAGGCGGCTGAGATCGGCGTAATGGGCGAGCGTCCAGTCACCCGTGACCCGCAACAGGGCAGGGCTGTGCGAGGTGTCCAGTTGGGCACTGCCGGGCATTGTGCTGCTAGTCATAAGCTCCGTGCTTGTTCGGCTATTACGCAGATCTGACTAATAGCACGAACCGCGTTACTTTTCTTTGATGGGTGTGCTGTCCAGGACCTTGAAGCGCAGCACGCCAATCAGCTGACCGTCCTCAGTCAGCACCCGGACCTGCCATTTGCCTGCGGGGTTGCCGGGGAAGTTCTGCTTGTGGGTCCAGGCGCGGTAGCCTTCCTTGCGCCCCCCGTTGATGTCCAGCGGGATACGGTCGACTTCTTTACCGTTGAACATCCAGACGTGATAAATCCGCTCGGCCAGACCCCGCGGGGCATTGATCGCGGTGTACGCGTACAGCCCACCGCCGCGAATCTGCTCGGCGCTGACTTCTTCCAGGCTCTTGCCGGGGGTTCGATCCTGCATTTGAGTGCTGATCGCCACATCGGTCATCCACAGGGTCGCCGGCGGAACCCAGGAGCGCAGTACCCAACCGGCGGCGCCGATGCCGACGGTGATGCTGAGGATCGCCAACGCATTGCGCACGGTGCGAATCGGGAAGATCGAGGCCAGGCTCGGGAACGACAGCAACATGGCAATGCCCAGCGCCAGCTTGAAGCTCTGGGCGGTGGTCAGGTGCAGGATGACGGGCAGGGCGGTCAGCAGGGCCGCGAACAGGGTCAGGGTGTGCAGCGCCAGGAACGCCCAGCGGCGCGGTGCCAGCCATTTGTAGTAGAGCGGGTCGATGATCGAAATCAGCGCCGCCATGCTCAGTAATCCAGTGAAGAACAACTGGCCGCTGTTCCAGGTGGTGGTGATTAAAAAGAACGGCAGGACGAAGAACAGGCTTTCCTGATGGATCATCTGCGTCGCATAACGCAGCAAGGGCTGGGGTATTTCGCGCTTGAAGACCCTGGCGAACAGCTTGGTGAGGCTGTTTTCCAGCATCAGCCAGACCCAGCTGACCAGCATGATGGTGGTGATCCAGGTCGCCAGCCCTTGTTGGCGATCCACCAGCATGAAGCTGCCAACCCCTGAAATGAAACCGCCAAGCGCAATGACCCCGGGATAGCGCTTCATCAATTCGAGGATGCGCTGTACGTACAGGGTCAGATTCGGCATTCGGCGATTCACAATAGTCGTGGGGAAAATCCTCGACAGGGTACCGCCCGAAGGACCCCTGTGGCGAGGGGGCTTGCCCCAATGCCGCGACGAAGATCCTGTAGGAGCGTGGCTTGCCCGCGAAGAATACACCGCGGTTTTTCAGGTATTACGCGTCATCGTTCTTCGCGGGCAAGCCACGCTCCCACAGGTTCTGCGCCTTGCCACAGGGAAATCATTACTTTCTGCGGCGAACGCGCCAACCCAATATGCCAAGCACCATCAATCCAAATCCCCCGACAATCGCCCACATCACCTGGTCATAACTCATCAGCGGCTTCTCGATCCGCAGATACCCCGGCTGCAGCAGCAACTCGCGCATCGCCTTGTTCGCCTCGGCCAGTGTCACGTCTTGCAGTGCCTTGGCCGGGTTGACGAAATGGCCGTCCTCGTAGTCGCCAAGGGCGCTCCAGTAATAGTCCGCCAGGGCGCTGTTGCCTTGCACGGCCCAAGCCTGGCGAGCGATGGCGGCTTGCTTGAGACGGGCGAAGGTGGCGGCGTCGAGGCCGTTCTTGAGTAGATCGGCTTTAAGCTCATCCAGCACCTGTTCCGCTGCCAGCACGTCGTCGCGATCAAGGTCGGCGTTCAGGCTCATGAAGCCCACCCCGCCAAATACCTCGCGCTCGGCCGAGGGACCGTAGGACAGCCCATGGGCCAGGCGCAATTGGCGATAGAGCGCCCAATCCAGATAGTCCTTGAGCAGGTCGAAGGTTTCGTCATGCTGGTCTTCCAGCACCGGTTCCGGCACCAGCCAGTGCAACTTGGCTCCGCCGCCGACGAAACCGTTACTCAAATTGCGCTCGTGGGCCGCGCTGGCCTGAATGTCTGGCAGCGGCAGGTGAGCGCTAGGCTCAACCGCTTCGAGCGCACCATAGGCCCGTTCCAGATAGGCCGGCAGCAAGCGGTCGAGGTCACCGACCACGATCAGGGTCATGTTGTTGGGCGCGTACCAGTCCTTGCGCACCTTCTCCAATTGCTCGCGGGTCAGGTGATCGACTTGCGCGCGCTCGGGGCATTTGAGGCCCAGCTCCACCGCCAACTGATTACTCGCGGTGTGGCCCAGGTCCTGGCGATCCAGCCAGCGTTGCAGGTGCGAGTAATGACCACCGTCTTCGCGCTCGACCACTTGCTTGGCGACGTTGATCGCATTGTCATCGATCCGGGTCTGGGTCAGCAGCGCCAATAACAGGTCGAGGACCTTGCGCTGGTTTTTCGCCGGGGCTTCGATGACGAAAGTCGTGTCGGCATTGCTGGTGTAGGCATTCCACTCACCGCCCAAGGCCTGCATGCGCTCTTCCAGACCGCCTTCGCCGGTGGCGTCGATGCCGCTGAACAACAAGTGTTCGAGCAGATGCGGCAGCTCTTTGTCGGCACAGCTGAAATCATCCAGGCCCACGCCAACCACCAACCGGATCGCCACATGCCCGCGCTCGGTGCCCGGTTTGAGGACCAATTGCAGGCCGTTGCGCAAGGTGTAGCCCTCGACCTGAAAGCGATCCAGGGCAAATGAAGGCAGTGAGCCAAGCAGCAGACAAGCGAACAGCAGACAACGCATAACGAGTTTCCGTACGACCAGCGTAAGTTCAACAGACTTCAGGTAACTGTGGACGTTCAGGGTGAATGAGTGATGTCAGTCAAATCGTCGACCGCCAGAGCGCCGGTGTCCGAAGTGCCCAACACCGCATAGGCACTGCTGCAGAACAGCGAATTCAAGCGTCTCATGTCAGCAATCAGTTCCAGATGCAGCGAACTGGTCTCGATACTTTGCACGATCTTACGGTTTAAACGGCTGACATGAGCGTGGGCCAGGCGGCGCTCCTGCGCGCGAAAGCGACGTTTCTCACGCAGTAACTGGCGAGCACTTTCCGGGTCGGCACTAAGGAACACTGACAACCCCAGACGCAGGTTGGCAATCAGCTGACTGTGCAGCCCCGCCAACTCCTCCAGCCCGACCTCGGAAAAAGACCGGCGTTGCGAGGTTTTCTGCTGCTGAACCTTTCGCAGCATGCGTTCGATCAGGTCGCTGGAGAGTTTCAGGTTGATCGCCAGCTCGATGGTTTCCGCCCAGCGCCGACTGTCCTGCTCGCTGAGGTCTTCGCGGGGCATTTGTGCCAGATAGAGTTTGATGGCGCTGTAGAGCGCTTCGACATCATCGGTCAGGCGACGAATTTCCTGGGTGACGGCGGTCTGTTTGCCGCGCAGCACGTCGAGCATGGCTTCGAGCATGCTGTCGACCAAATCGCCGATGCGCAGGGTTTCCCGGGCAGCATTGGCCAGCGCCAGACTCGGGGTGACCAATGCGGTTGGATCAAGATGCCGCGGTTTGGCTGTGCCATTGATGTCCGGCCGCTCTGGCAGCAACCACGCACAGAGCCTGGCCATCGGCCCGACGCTGGGCAAGAGGATCAGGCAACGCACGGTGTTGTAGAGCAGGTGGAAGCCGATGACCATTTCCTGAGGGCTGAAGTCGAGGCTGTCGATCCAGTGCACCAGCGGGTCGAGCACCGGAATGATCAGCAGCAGGCCGATCAATTTGTACAACAGGCTGCCGAGCGCCACCTGACGGCCGGCTGCGTTCTGCATGCTGGTGCTGAGGAACGCCAGAATGCCGCTGCCGATGTTGGCACCGATCACCAGGCCGATGGCCACTGGCAGACTGATCACGCTGGCACCGGCGAGGGTCGCGGTCAGCAGGACGGCGGCCAGGCTGGAATAGGAAATCATCGCGAACAGCGCGCCGACCAAAGCATCGAGCAGGATGTCGCCGGTCAGGGAGGCAAAGATGACCTTCACGCCTTGCGCCTGAGTAATCGGCGCAGCGGCCTCGACGATCAGTTGCAGCGCGAGAATGATCAGCCCCAGACCGATGCTGACCCGGCCCATCTGCCCGACCCGGGTCTGCTTGCGCGACAGGAAGAAAATCACCCCGAGGAAAATCAGCAGCGGCGACAGCCACGACAAGTCGAGGGTCAGTACCCGCGCCATCAGCGCGGTACCGACATCGGCGCCGAGCATGGTCGCCAGCGCCGGCGTCAGCGCCATCAGGCCCTGACCGACAAACGAGGTCACGAGCATGGCGGTGGCATTGCTGCTCTGGACCATGGCGGTCACCATGATCCCGGCGACAAACGCCAGCCAGCGCCTGGACATGTTATGGGCGATCACGTGGCGCAAGTTGGAGCCATAAACCCGCAGGATGCCGGTTCGGACGATGTGCGTGCCCCAGATCAAAAGGGTCACGGCCGATAACAAATTGAGCAGGGTGAGCATGCAGGCCCCCTGTGGTGGTAGCGCCCCAGTGGGGCAAGTCAACGGTGCCGCGCGTTTTTCTACGTTCTACATAAGCTGTAGTTGGCTAACGGTCTGGGCGCCAGCATCGCATAGCTAAAGAGACGATTGAAACAAAACTGTCATGAAAACAGTTTGCTGCAGCGATGACAAAGGGGCCCGAAGGCCCCTTTGTCATCGCTGGGTGTTCGGGTTACTGACCCGGAACATCCTTGCGCAGTTTCACCGGATCCTGCTGTTTGCGCTTTCTCGCCATGGCGGTGCGCAACTTGATGTTGATCGCTTCCACCGCCAACGAGAACGCCATCGCGAAGTAGACGTAGCCTTTTGGCAAGTGCACGTCGAGCGATTCGGCAATCAGCACGGTACCCACCAGCAACAGGAACGACAGCGCCAGCATTTTCAGCGACGGGTGCTTGTCGATGAACGCGCTGATGGTGCCCGAGGCCGCCATCATTACCAGTACGGCAACGATGATCGCCGCAACCATGACCGGTACGTGGGAAACCATGCCCACCGCCGTGATCACCGAGTCCAGCGAGAACACGATGTCGATGATCGCGATCTGGATGATGGTGTACAGGAAATTGCCGCCCTTGCCCGAAGGCTCGTCGCCGCCTTCATCTTCACCTTCCAGCGCGTGGTACATCTCTTGCGAGCTCTTCCACAGCAGGAACAGACCACCGAAGAACAGGATCAGGTCTCGCCCGGAAATACCCTGGCCGAATACTTCGAACAGGTCTGCGGTGAGGCGCATGACCCAGGTGATCGACAGCAGCAACAAAATCCGCGTGATCATGGCCAGCGCCAGGCCGAAAATCCGGGTGCGCGCCTGCATGTGCTTGGGCATGCGGCTGACCAGGATCGAGATCATGATGATGTTGTCGATGCCCAGGACGATCTCCAGGGCAGTCAGGGTGAAGAAGGCAACCCAGATTTCAGGGTTGGTCAGCCATTCCATGTGTATTCCTTTGAGCGAGTGTTTAAACCACAAAGGGCCCGGGCTTCAAACAACAAAGCCTGGACCCGTCATGGTGAGTCTTGGGCTTATAGAGTGCTGA
The DNA here is from genome assembly GCF_032424305.1 of Pseudomonas sp. JV414. Classification (NCBI taxonomy): domain Bacteria; kingdom Pseudomonadati; phylum Pseudomonadota; class Gammaproteobacteria; order Pseudomonadales; family Pseudomonadaceae; genus Pseudomonas; species Pseudomonas sp. JV414. The sequence goes on from NZ_VYKC01000011.1 coordinate 79,108, forward strand.
ACAGCGGAAAAATCCCCATCAGCAACGCAGCGACCAGTATGCACAGGCAAACCAGCACTGCCCACTTCAAGGTGAACCGCTGATGATCACCGAATTCGATACCGGCCAGGGCCACCAACAGATAAGTCGATGGTACCAGCGGGCTCAGCAAGTGGACGGGCTGACCGACGATCGAGGCACGTGCCATTTCCACCGCGGTTATACCGTAATGACTGGCAGCTTCGGCAAGTACCGGTAACACGCCGTAATAAAATGCATCGTTCGACATGAAGAACGTGAACGGCATGCTCACCAGCGCGGTGATCACGGCCAGGTACGGGCCGAGGAAATCCGGGATGACCGCCAGCAGGCTTTTCGACATGGCGTCGACCATGCCAGTGCCCGTCAGGATACCGGTGAAGATACCCGCGGCAAAGATCAAACCGACCACCGCCAGCACGCTACCGGCGTGGGCCGCGACGCGATCCTTCTGCTGTTGCAGGCAAGGGTAGTTGACGATCATCGCGATACTGAAGGCCACCATGAACAACACCGGCAACGGCAACAGGCCGGCGATCAGAGTGCACATCAGCGCCAGGGTCAGGGCGCCGTTGAACCAGATCAGCTTTGGACGACGAGCATCCGGGAATTGCGAAACGCTGATTTCGCTGTGGTCGACTTCATCGCCCACCAGGTGCAATTCACCCAGACGCGCACGCTCGCGTTTACCGTAGAAGTAGGCAATCGCCAGAATCGCCACCACGCCGGCCAGCATTGCCGGAATCATTGGCACAAAGATGTCGGACGGGTCGACATGCAGCGCACTGGCCGCACGAGCGGTCGGGCCGCCCCAAGGGGTCATGTTCATCACGCCACCGGCGAGGATGATCAGACCGGCCATGATCCGCGGGCTCATGCCGATACGGCTGTAGAGCGGTAGCATGGCGGCCACGCAGATCATATAAGTGGTCGCGCCGTCACCATCGAGGGAGACGACGAGCGCCAGTACGGCGGTGCCGACCGAAACTTTCAGCGGATCGCCCTTGACCAGTTTGAGGATCTTGCGCACGGCCGGGTCGAACAGGCCGGAGTCGATCATCAGGGCGAAGTAGAGAATGGCGAACATCAGCATCACGCCGGTCGGCGCGAGCTTAGTGATGCCTTCGAGCATCATCGGGCCGATTTTCGGCGAGAAGCCGCCGAACAGGGCGAAGATGATCGGGATGATGATCAGGGCGATCAGCGCGGACAGGCGCTTGGTCATGATCAGGAACATGAACGTGATGACCATGGCGAAGCCAAGGAAAGTCAGCATAGGAATACTCCAGGCGTAGCGCGGCTAGTAAATGGGCGAACCGGATGAGGTCAGCGCAGAACGGGAAGCACGAGGCGTACGGGCGGAGTTGCAGCGAAGAGGCGGGTAGTAGCGGACATCAGAATCACCATTGTTGTTGTTTAATGGACCGGGCGGGCAATAAAACACTCGCATTGGCCAACCGGTCTGTTGCCGGCAGTGAGGGCGATCCTAATCGGGGAAGCTTTCAGCCAGCTTTCGCGAGTGAAAGCATTGACCGAATGTACAACCGGTCGTCGGCCCGGTTGAAAGGCCGTAATCACGGGGTCAGGAGCAAAAGACATGGGTGAACTTCACACCGGCGGTTGCCACTGCGGACAAATCCGCTATCAATTCAGCGGGCCATTGCACGACATCGCTCACTGTCATTGCTCGATTTGCCGACGGGTCAGCGGCGGGATCGTGACCACCTGGATCACCGTGCCCGCCTCAGCATTTGAATGGATGGCGGGTACGCCATCCCGGTACGAGTCTTCGTCTACTTGCGTGCGATATTTCTGCCCAAACTGTGGGGCGCAACTGGCACTGGTGACGCAGCTCAGCCCCGAGAGCATCGATGTGACCATCGCCACCCTCGACCATCCCGAGCAGGCACCGGCCGAGCGGCATATCTGGACGGACAGTCGTTTGCCGTGGCTGCATCTGGACGAGCACTTGCCCGGTGAGGCGCAAGAACAACTCTGATCAGAAAACAGACAGGTTCAGCGGCCGGATCGCGCCCATCCAGATCGCGTGCTCGGTGTGGTCGAGCAGATCGTCGCCGGTGTCCGGGTGCAGGAATATCACTAATCCCTTACGGTTGAGCGCCAGCCACGGCAACACCTCGCCAATGTACTGCGGCTCGAAAGCCAATTGGTAGCTCCAGTCTGGATGCGGGCCGACCGGGCGTTCGTGCATTCGGCCCATCTTCAGCGGAAACAATTGCACTGCCTGTTCACACAGGGCCCGGGCCTGCGGCAGGGTACTGGCGTCGAAATAGACATGGGCGTGGTAGCCCTTGATCGTTTGCATCTGACCCCCTCTGAAACCTTGTCGAACCCTCGCCGCTTCCCGCAGGTCACACACCATATACGCAGGAAAGTAGGGAGCACGGCCATGAAAAATGCCGAAACCCCGGTGGTGAAGGTAGTGCTTTATGGTGCCATGAGTAGCTTGGGCAGTGCGCTGATGGCTGAAATGCTGCGGCGCCAGCATGAAGTGATCGCGATTCTCGATGACCTGAACGCGCTCGCGCCGCGCCCGGGTTTACGCACCAAGGCCGGTGACCTGTTCGATGCCAAGCGGGTCAAGCAGAGCGTGGCCGGCTGTTCGGCGGTGATCTGCCTGCTCGATGCGCCAGGGTTGCCGATGAACAGTGAGCACATCGAAAAATCCATCGTGCCCGGTCCGGTCGAGGAGGTGCTGGCGGTGGATGCACTGATCGACGGCATGCAGGCCGCAGGCATTTCCCGGCTGTTTGTGGTGGGCGATTTCGAGGTGCTGGACGACCCGGAAATAGAAGACCCGTTGCAACGCCACGCCGCCGAAGAAATCCGCGAGGCTCTGCAAAGCAGCTCTTTGCACTGGACCTTGGTCAACGCACCACGCCGCGTGCCCGGCCTGACCATCGAGCATTTCAGTCACGTCAGCAGTAGCCTGGAACCTGGCCTGGCCGCAGCGCTGGAACGGCTGAACAGGGTAGCCGTAGGGATTGCCGATGAGCTGCACCTGAACCTGCATGTTGGTGAGCATGTGAATTTTATTGCGACATCGGAATAGTAAAAATCGTCCGAACCCGTTTACACCGCAATCGAAGGTAAAGGGAGACCATTGAGCGATTGCGCACTGCTGGCCTGTTCCGCCATCAACCAATCCACAAACAGTTGAATCAATGCCCCACGCCGTTTGCGCTGGGGCAGAACCACGTAATAACCCAGCCTGGAAATCACCGTGTCGGCGATGGGGCGACACAACAAACCTTGCGCCAACAAGTTATCCACAAGGTGCCGCCACCCAATCGCAACGCCCTGGCCGCCAATTGCCGCTTGAATCAGCAGGGTGTAATTGTCGAAGCGCAGTTGTCCCGGGGACGGGGTCGAGGTGATCCCCAATTCGCGAAACACGCCGCTCCAGTCGAACCAGTTGCTGCTGTTTTCGCCTCGCAGGTGCAGCAGCGGAAACTCCAGCAATGCCTGTGCCGGCAAGGGCAGGGGACGGTCCTTCAATAGCAGCGGACTGCACACCGGAAACACCTCTTCGCTGAACAGCCAATGGCTCTCGCCTTGCTTGAACCGGCCATCGCCGAACAGCACCGCCACATCGATATCGGTTCGCAGCATGTTGTGGCTGCGTTCGCTGGTGACCAGGCTGACGTCCACTTGAGGGTTGGCGGTGTGGAAGCGGTGAAGTCGCGGCATCAGCCAGTACGCGGCGAAGGCGAAGTCGGTGGCCACCTGCAACACTTCGTGCTGTTGCTGTGCGCTGATTGCGCTCAATCCTGCATCGATATTCTGCAAACCGAGCTGAACTTGCTCGAACAGAATGGTCCCGGCCTCAGTCAGCTCAATTCCGCGATAAATACGATCGAACAACCGGGTCGCGAGCTGTTCTTCCAATCGTTTGATCTGCTGACTGATGGCCGGTTGCGTGGTGCCGAGCTCCACCGCGGCGGCGGTGAAGCTGCGCTGCCGGGCCGCGGCTTCAAAGGCGCGCAGCAAGTCCAGAGACAAATCACCGAGGGCGTCATACATAAGCTGTGCTTATCCTAGTCATTGCCTAGCATGGGCTTTACCACAAGGTTAATGGACTCCATGCTCGATCACAGCACTCTCGCATAAATATCCACTATGGAATGCCGCGATCACATGAAGCGCAAAAATATTCTTTTCATCATGGCCGATCAAATGGCCGCGCCAATGTTGCCGTTCTACGGCCCTTCGCCTATCAAACTGCCGAATCTCAGCCGCCTCGCCGCCGAAGGCGTGGTGTTCGACGCCGCTTATTGCAATAGCCCTCTTTGCGCGCCGTCGCGTTTTACTCTGGTCAGCGGTCAGTTGCCGAGCAAGATCGGCGCCTACGACAACGCGGCCGATTTCCCCGCCGACGTTCCAACCTATGCCCATTACCTGCGTCGCCTCGGTTATCGCACCGCGCTGTCGGGCAAGATGCACTTCTGCGGCCCGGACCAGTTGCACGGCTATGAAGAACGCCTGACCAGCGACATCTACCCGGCCGATTACGGTTGGTCGGTGAACTGGGATGAGCCGGATGTGCGGCCAACCTGGTATCACAACATGTCGTCGGTGCTGCAAGCCGGGCCTTGCGTGCGCACTAATCAACTGGATTTCGACGAAGAGGTGGTGTTCAAGGCCCAGCAATACCTGTTCGATCACATTCGCGAGGATGGCGATCAGCCGTTCTGCCTGACCGTGTCGATGACTCACCCACACGATCCGTACACGATTCCCAAAACTTTCTGGGATATGTACGACGACGCCGACATCCCTTTGCCCGAAACACCCGCACAGGATCAACTTGATCTTCACTCCCAGCGTTTGCTCAAGGTCTATGACCTTTGGGACAAGCCGCTGCCTGTGGATAAGATTCGCGACGCGCGACGCGCCTACTTCGGTGCATGCAGCTATATCGACAGTAACGTCGGCAAACTTCTGCAAACACTCGAGGAAACCGGGCTGATCGATGACACCATCGTCGTATTCTCCGGTGACCATGGCGACATGCTCGGCGAGCGCGGCCTCTGGTACAAAATGCATTGGTACGAAATGGCTGCCCGTGTACCGCTGTTGATCAGTGCACCAGGGCAATTCGGGGCCGGCCGGGTCAGCGCGGCGGTGTCCACTGCCGACCTGCTGCCGACCTTTGTCGAATTGGCCGGCGGCTCGCTGGAACCGGGTCTGCCGCTGGACGGCCGTTCGCTGGTTTCGCACCTGCAAGGGCAGGGCGGTCACGATGAAGTTTTCGGTGAATACATGGCTGAAGGCACCATCAGCCCGTTGATGATGATTCGCCGTGGCGCCTACAAATTCATCTACAGCGAAGACGATCCTTGCCTACTCTTCGATGTACATAACGACCCCAAGGAACAGGAAGAACTCAGCCAATCGCCGCAACATCGGCAGCTTTTCGAGGAGTTTCTCGCCGAAGCGCGGGCCAAATGGGATATCCCGGCGATCCACCAACAGGTGCTCGCCAGTCAGCGACGCCGGCGTTTCGTCGCCGACGCCCTGACCATCGGCAAGCTGAAGAGCTGGGATCACCAGCCGCTGGTGGACGCCAGCCAGCAGTACATGCGCAACCACATCGACCTCGACGATCTGGAACGTAAAGCACGTTATCCACAACCCTGCCAAAACCAATAATGTTAAGGGGAAGTCCATGCAAAGGTTATCCACAGTACTGACGGTCGGGCTTCTGGCTCTGGGCAGTGCCTCGGCCTATGCCGAGCAAAGCTGCGAGACGGTGAAAATGGCCGATCCTGGCTGGAGCGACATTGCTGCAACCAACGCCATCACCGGGTTTCTGCTGGACGGCATGGGCTACAAGGCCAAGGTCGATACGCTGGCAGTACCGATCACCTTTGGCGGTCTGAAGGATGGCCAGGTGGACGTGTTTTTAGGTAACTGGATGCCGGCGCAGCAAGGCTTCTACGACAAGTTCGTGGCCAATGGCGACGTTACGCAACTGGCGAAGAACCTCGACGGCACCGAGTTCACGCTGGCGGTCCCGGATTACGTTTGGGACGCGGGTGTGCATAACTTTAACGACTTGAACAAGTTTGCTGACAAGTTTGACAAGAAGATCTATGGCATCGGCTCTGGCGCCCCGGCGAACATCTCGCTGCAAGAGATCATCAAGAAGAACGACTTCGACCTGGGGCAGTGGAAGCTGATCGAATCCAGTGAGCAGGCGATGCTGGCCGAAGTGTCTCGCGCGGTGAAGAAACAGAAGTTCGTGACCTTCCTCGGCTGGACGCCCCACCCGATGAACGTGCAGCTGAAAATGCATTACCTGAAGGGCGGCGAGAAGTACTTCGGCGACACCGGCAGCGTTTATACACTGACCCGCAAAGGTTATGCACAGGCCTGCCCGAACGTCGGCAAACTGCTCACCAACCTGAGTTTTACCCAGGAAATGGAGAACAGCATCATGGCCGAGGTGGTGAACAAAAAGATCAGCAATGCCGCGGCGGCCAAGGCATGGATCAAGGCCAATCCGGCGGTGCTGGATAAGTGGCTGGACGGGGTGAAGACCGTGGACGGGAAGGACGCGTTGCCGGCCGTGAAAGCCAAGCTCTAAGTTCATGTGGGAGCGGGCTTGCTCGCGAAGGGGTCATCAGATCCGGCATTTATATCGACTGACACACCGCATTCGCGAGCAAGCCCGCTCCCACAGTGGGAACGATCAGCGTGGGTCCTGATACTCTTCCGTAAAACCCCACCCGAGAGGACCCATGGCCTTCCCCAGCCGCCATTCACTCTTTCCCTTCCTGACCTGGTTGCCCCGGCAAACCCGCGCCAGCGTCGGCCGTGACCTGATCGTCGGCCTGAGCGGTGCGATTCTCGCGTTGCCACAATCGATTGCCTACGCCCTGATCGCCGGTCTCCCACCGGAATATGGCTTGTACGCCGCGATCATCCCGGTGCTGATCGCCTGCCTGTGGGGTTCGTCGTGGCATTTGATCTGCGGTCCTACGGCGGCCATTTCCATCGTCCTGTACGCCAGCGTCAGTCCTCTGGCCGTCCCCGCGTCGCAGGACTACGTCACGCTGATCCTGCTTCTGACACTCCTTGCGGGCATTTTCCAGTGGTTGCTGGGTTTGCTGCGTTTCGGCGCCCTGGTGAATTTCGTCTCTCACTCAGTGGTGCTGGGCTTCACCCTTGGCGCAGCGGTGGTGATTGCCATTGGGCAACTGCCGAACTTGCTGGGGTTGGATGTGCCCAACCAGGCCACGGCGCTGAACAGCCTGGTGCTGCTGTTCAGTCATCTCAGTGAGGTGGACAAACCCTCGCTGGTACTGGGCCTGGCCACGGTGGTGATAGGCATCGTGCTAAAACTGCTGGTGCCGCGCTGGCCGACGCTGTTGATCGCTCTGGCCTTGAGCGGGTTGCTGGTATGGCTGTGGCCAGCGATGTTCGGTCATGTGAAGCTAGTCAGCGCCTTTGTCGGGCGGCTGCCGCCCTTCAGCCCGTTGCCGCTGGACCTAGACCTGGTGTTGCGCCTGCTGCCTAGCGCGGTGGCGGTCGGTATGCTCGGGCTGGTGACAAGCCTGTCGATTGCCCGCTCCTTGTCGGCGCGCTCGCAGCAGTTGCTCGACGCCAATCAAGAAGTCCGCGCCCAGGGTTTCTCGAACATGGTCGGGGCGTTTTTTTCCGGCTCGCTGTCAGCCGGTTCCTTCACCCGCTCGGCCCTGAGCTATGACGCCGGTGCCTGCTCACCGTTGGCGGGCGTTTTTTCAGCAGTGTGGGTGGCGTTGTTCGCTATCTTCGGCGCGCTATTGATCGCGCACATTCCGATCCCGGCCATGGCCGGCAGCATTTTGTTGATCGCCTGGGGATTGGTCGACCATCGCGGCATTCGCGCCTTGTTGCGGGTCAGCCGTGCCGAGTTTCTGGTCATGGCGCTGACCTGTGTCGCGACGCTGTTGCTGGAGTTGCAAACGGCGATCTACGCCGGCGTGCTGGCCTCGCTGTTCTTCTACCTCAAACGCACCTCGCAACCTCGAGTGCAGTATTGGCGTGAGGGCGACGAAGACATTCTGCGAGTCGGCGGTTCGATTTTTTTCGGCGCCAGCCATTACCTGCAAGTGCGTTTGCAACGGATGCAAGGCGCGCGGGTAGTGATCGAGGCGCAGCAGATCAACTTCATCGACTATTCGGGCGTGGAAATGCTGCACCAGGAAGCGCGACGGCTGCTGCGCCAGGATCGCAGCCTGACCTTGCGGCGAGCACGGCCGCAGGTGGTGGAGGAATTGAGAAAGCTCGAAGGCGCGGAGAAATGCCCGATCCGGTTTGAAGATTGAAACACTCGACCCTGGAATAAACACCGACTTGTGGCGAGGGGGCTTGCCCCCGTTCGGCCGCGCAGCGGTCGTGGCAGTTTTGGGACGGCTTCGCCGTCCAACGGGGCGATGTGGCGTTCCGACAAGCCCCCTCGCCACAAAAGCCTAGAGCGCGAGCTGGCGGCGGAGTTCGGCCAATACCGGCGCGGTATCCGGGCGCACACCGCGCCACAGGTAGAAAGCTTCCGCCGCCTGCTCGGCCAGCATTCCCAGACCATCCATCGCCACCGCCGCGCCGTGCTCGCTGGCCCAACGGCAGAACGAAGTCGGATCTTTGCCGTACATCATGTCGTAGCAAACCGTCTTGCCCGGCTCGATCAAACTGCTGGCAATCGGCGGTACATCGCCTGACAGACTGGCGGACGTAGCGTTGATGATCAGGTCCACCGGCTCCCGCAACCAATCGAAACCGCTGGCCGATACCGGCCCCAGATCCGCGAACAATTCCACTAGCAATTCGGCTTTTTCCACCGTGCGGTTGGCGATAATCACCGACGCCGGTTGCTCCACCAGCAGCGGTTCCAGCGCCCCGCGCACCGCACCGCCGGCCCCGAGCAGGAGGATGCGTTTGCCCGCAAGGCTGAAACCCGCATTAACCGTCAGGTCCCGCACCAGCCCGGCACCATCGGTGTTGTCACCCAGCAAACTGCCATCGGCCAGTTTGCTCAGGGTATTCACCGCGCCGGCCCGCTGTGCTCGCTTGGTCAAGCTGTTCGCCAAACGATAGGCGTCTTCCTTGAACGGCACCGTCACATTCGCCCCACGCCCTTCGCGGAAAAATGCCTGGGCACAGCCGGAAAAATCGTCGAGGGGCGCCAGCAAAGTGCTGTAGTCCAGTTTTTGCCCCGTCTGCTCGGCGAACAAACGGTGGATCAGCGGCGACTTGCTGTGGCCAATCGGGTTACCGAATACGACGTAACGGTCCATCAGAATTCCTCGTTCAGGCCTTGGCCAACCAATCGCGGTCTTGCAGGAAGTACTCGGTCAGGCGCGCTTCTTCACTGCCCGGCTCGGCTTTCCAGTCGTAGGCCCAGCGCACTTGCGGCGGCAGCGACATCAGGATCGATTCGGTACGTCCGCCCGATTGCAGGCCGAACAGCGTGCCGCGGTCATAGACCAGGTTGAACTCGACGTAACGACCACGGCGAAACTCCTGGAATTCCCGCTGTTTGGCCGTGAACGCATCATTCTTGCGGCGCTGCACGATTGGCAGGTACGCGTCGATAAACGCATCGCCGATGGCGCGCATGAAGGCGAAGCTGGTGTCGAAGTCCCACTCGTTCAAGTCATCGAAAAACAGGCCGCCGATGCCACGCGGCTCGTGACGATGCTTGATGTGGAAGTAACTGTCGCACCATGCCTTGTAGCGCGGGTAGACGTCCGGGCCAAACGGCGCGCAGGCCTGTTCGGCGACGCGGTGCCAATGCACGCAGTCTTCTTCATTACCGTAATAAGGGGTCAGGTCGAAGCCGCCACCGAACCACCAGACCGGCTCTTCACCTTCTTTTTCAGCGATGAAAAAGCGCACGTTGGCGTGGGACGTCGGTACATGGGGGTTATGCGGGTGAATCACCAAGGACACGCCCAGGGCTTCGAAGCCTCGGCCGGCCAATTCTGGCCGATGAGCGCTGGCGGAGGGTGGGAGACCGCTGCCAAAGACGTGGGAAAAGTTGACGCCGCCCTTTTCAATGACCGCGCCGTTTTCGATCACCCGGGTGCGACCGCCACCACCGGCAGGCCGGGTCCAGGCATCTTCGACGAAACGCGCGCCGCCGTCTTCAGCTTCCAGAGCAGCGCAAATGCGGTCTTGCAGGTCGAGCAGGTAGGCTTTTACAGCCTCGGTGCGGGTAGTCATGGCATCACCTTGAATCGGGCAAAGCTACGCGGCGCTCATACAGGCCGGCGGCAAATTGCTGCGTAGGATAACACTGCACCTTGTGCCGTCGCAGTTGACGAAGGTCAAGCTTTAAGAGTCCGATAGGCCGCTTGGCGCTACAACTCTAGAAGCTAATACTTAAGGAAAGTGCAGATGGCAAAGCGTATCCAGTTCCGCGCCCATGGCGGTCCCGAAGTGCTCGAGCATGTCGATTACCAGCCCGCCGAACCCGGTCCGCTGCAGGTGCGCGTGACCAACAAGGCCATCGGCCTGAACTTCATTGACACCTATTACCGCGGTGGCCTTTATGCGCCACCCGCCTTGCCGTCGGGCCTGGGCGCGGAGGGCGCGGGTGTGGTCGAGGCGGTAGGCAGCGAAGTCACCCGCTTCAAGATCGGCGATCGCGTGGCTTACGGCAGTGGCCCATTGGGCGCTTATAGCGACGTTCATGTCTTGCCGGAAGCCAATCTGGTACATCTGCCGGACGCCATCAGCTTCGAACAGGCCGCCGGCGTGATGCTCAAAGGCCTGACCGTGCAGTACTTGCTGCGCCAGACATATGAACTCAAGGGTGGCGAAACCATTCTGTTCCACGCAGCAGCCGGTGGCGTCGGCTCACTGGCCTGCCAATGGGCCAAGGCCTTGGGCGTGAAGCTGATTGGCACGGTCAGTTCACCCGAAAAAGCCGCCCTGGCGAAGGCCAATGGTGCCTGGGCGACCATCGATTACAGCCATGAAAACGTCGCGCAACGCGTGCTGGAATTGACTGACGGTAAAAAAGTGCCGGTGGTGTACGACGGTGTAGGCAAAGATACCTGGCTGACGTCACTCGACAGCGTCGCACCTCGAGGGCTGGTGGTGAGTTTCGGTAATGCTTCGGGCGCAGTGGACGGAGTGAATCTGGGGATTCTCGCGGGGAAGGGTTCGCTGTACGTGACCCGACCGACCCTGGCGACCTACGCCAACAACGCTGAAAACCTGCAAAGCATGGCCGATGAGCTGTTCGAGATGATCATCAGCGGCAAGTTGAAGGTGGACATCAGTCAGCGGTATCCATTGGCTGAAGCGGCGAAAGCACAGATCGAATTGTCGGCGCGGCGCACGACGGGCTCAACCGTTTTGTTGCCTTGAGGACGCCATCGCGGGCAAGCCCGCTCCCACAGGATTTCGGTCGTTCACATAATTTGTATACGCCTCGGACCTGTGGGAGCGAGGCTTGCCCGCGAAGAACGATGACGCGGTCTCAATCCGGGCGCACAACGTGGCCGGTCGCCAGATCGCGAATCACGCTCGGATTCTTGCGCCCGCCCAGATTCCCACCCAATACCCAATCAACCTGCCCGCGGAAATACTGCTCCACGCGAAGCCGCGTCCGCGCCGCTGGTTGCCCCTGAGGGTTGGCCGAGGTCGACACCAGCGGCCCGACCAACGCACACAAATCCCGCACCAGTGGGTGATCGCTAACCCGCAACGCCACTGTTTCGTGCACGCCGGTAATCCACTGGGGCAACAAATTCTGATGCGGCACCAGCCAGGTGTTGGGGCCCGGCCAAGTGCTGGCCATGCGGTCCATCCACAATTCAGGGAAGTCTTCGAAGAGGAAGTCGAACTGGCGAATATTGTCGGCCACCAGAATCAGGCCTTTATCCACAGACCGTCCCTTGATCGCCAGCAGACGATAGACCGCCTCTTCGTCCCAGGGGTCGCAACCCAGGCCCCAGACAGCTTCGGTTGGGTAGGCAATCACCGCGCCTGCGCGAATGGCTCTTGCGGCTTGTTGCACACGCCAACTGTTAACCATGAAAAACTCTCCGGAATAAGGCTCTGCGCAGTTTACCGATCTTCCATGCAAAACCTAGCCTGTAAAATCTAGTGCCCCCGCGCAAGCCAGCGGCCACTTTCACAGACCGCACGGCCGTCCATCTCCAGCTCCGTCAGCGCTGCCAGCACTTTCGACAACGCCCAGCCGCTGGTGATCGACAAGGCTTCGCTGGTATGGGGCGCCGCGTGGAGCAATATGAGCAGCGGATGAGTCTCTGTCGTCTGCGGCGTTTCTGTGGATAACGGCAGCTGTTGCCAGCCGCGCAAGGCTTCGAGGATGTGCTCGATGGTTTCCACCAGCACCGCGCCGTCGCGGATCAGTTGATGGCAACCCTTTGCGCCAGGGTGATGGATCGACCCCGGTATCGCATACACCTCACGCCCCTGTTCCGCCGCCAGCCTGGCGGTGATCAATGAACCACTGGCAACACTCGCCTCGACCACGAGCACACCGAGGGACAAACCGCTGATGATTCGATTGCGTCGGGGGAAGTTGCTGGGGGAAGGGCCGGCGTCCAGCGGGAACTCCGAAAGTACCGCGCTTCCCGAGGCGATCATGGCCTCTGCCAGTCGCTGATTGCGCTGTGGATAAAAATTTTCCAGCCCCGTGCCAAGCACGCCGACCGTTTGCCCGCCAACGTCCAGAGCCGCCTGATGCGCGGCGGCATCGATGCCCAGGGCCAGACCGCTGGTGATGACAAAACCGGCGCCGGCCAGAGTGCGGGAAAACGCGGCGGCGGTGTCCATGCCTGGTCGCGAAGCACGACGGCTGCCAACCATCGCCAGCTGTGGTTTTTCCAGAATTCCCGGATCACCCGCGACGAATAACAGCGGCGGCGCATCACTGATTTGCGCCAGCAGAGCGGGGTAGTCAGGTTGGTCCCACATCAGTAAATGCTGGCCCGGACGCTCTAACCAGGCTAATGCATGGCTGGCGCCGTCACGAATTTCGCTGGAGCGCCGGGCCTCCGCGCAAGCGAGTGGCAGGCCCAACGCACGCCAGGCACTGGCCGGTGCGCTGATGGCTTTGGAGGCAGAGCCGAAGGCCTCAAGCAATTTCTTGAAACGCGCAGGGCCAAGCTCCGGTAAACGGTGCAAGCGTAAACGGGCTTCCAGTTCCGCAGGGGAAACGGACGTACAGGCAGACAGCGACATGGATCATCCTTGATCGTTATAGAGTCCCGTCGAATCGGGAATAAGCTGTGGATAACTCTGTTGGTAACTTGTGAGCAGGCTTACGGATTTCGCACCTTGTCCATCACCGCCAAAGAGCGCGATGCGTTAAGGACAAGCCCGTAGCTGAGCTTGTCGTAGGTGCGGAAGACCATCAGCAAACCGGCCCGCTCGTCGGGAATTTTCAATGGCTGGCCAGTGATCCGGTCACGCACGGTTTCACCGGTTTTCATCACCACCAGCACATTGCCTTCGGCCAGGCCATCGCGCTGCCCCTTGTTCAGCGTGACGACATCCAGCGCGCCGATCTGGGTGACCCCGCGCGGCACATCAATAATCAGGCCGTTGATTTCGGTTGTCGGGGCACTGGGCATGAAGGTCGAATTGATCGAGCGCTCTTCGCCGCTGAACAGCCGGTCGCCGAGTCGCACTTCCTGAGTGGTGCGTTGCAGGGCCAGGGTGGCGACGTCGCCTTCAGTGGCAATGATCTCGCCGCCACCGATGTCGTCGGCGTTGATCCCCAAAAACTCCTTGCTCTGCGGATCGGTGTAGACCTTGCCCTGACGGAAGATGCCGTACGACGGTTGTGCCGGGTCGAAATGGCCACGGGCGAATATTCGATCACCGGTACCGCTGAGCACCCGTTCGGCATCGCCGGCGACGATGTAGGGCGCCTTGTCGAAATCCTCTGCCTTGTCGACGATGCGATTGCTCAGCAGAAAGCTGTTGATCGATTTCAGCGGAATGCTCGGAATGGCATCGGCCACCGGCGAGCTGCGGATTCGTGGCGAAAGCTTGATTGTGCCCCGGGAAGCGCCGCGATTGAGGGTCAGGCGTGGCTGACCGTTGACGTAAACCAGCGACAGCGTATCGCCCGGATAGATGAGATTGGGGTTTTCGATCTGTGGATTGGCCTGCCAAAGCTGCGGCCATTCCCACGGTTCACGCAGGTATTTAGCGGAAATGTCCCAGAGTGTGTCCCCTGCCACCACGGTGTATTGCTGTGGAAAACCTTCCCTGAGTTGCACTTGCCCGTGCGCAAAACCGGCCGAGGCCAGAAGGAGCAAGGCGAGTAGTGATTTCCTCATGCGGTGAATCCCTTTATTATGTACGTTCGCGTGAAACGCCAGAGCCCTCGTGGCTCGCTTCCTGCTCATTATTGAAAAGCCGGAAGCTACGTTCACAACGGTAGCCTGCATCCTCGGACTCGCCAGGCCATCGACCCGACTTTACCTCACACGTGCAGCAATTGAGCTTATGGCCATTTTAGACATCCTCGAATTCCCCGACTCGCGCCTGCGTACTATCGCCAAACCAGTGGCTGTAGTGGACGACGAAGTGCGTCAGTTGGTCGATGACATGTTTGAAACAATGTATGAAGCGCCAGGCATCGGCCTCGCCGCGACCCAGGTCAACGTGCATAAACGTATCGTCGTGATGGACCTCTCCGAAGACCGCAGCGAACCGCGGGTGTTCATCAACCCCGAGTTCGAAGTCCTGACCGACGAGGTGGACCAGTACCAGGAAGGCTGTCTTTCGGTGCCGGGTTTCTACGAAAACGTCGACCGCCCGCAAAAGGTCAAGATCAAGGCCCTGGACCGCGACGGCCAGCCGTACGAACTGATTGCCGAAGGCCTGCTCGCGGTATGCATCCAGCATGAATGCGACCACCTCAACGGCAAATTGTTCGTTGACTATCTGTCTACGCTCAAACGCGACCGGATCAAGAAGAAACTGGAAAAGCTCCATCGCCAGAACGCTTGATGCCCTTCTTTCAAAGGCTTGCTGCGGCAAGCCTTTTTCTTTTCAAGACGCTTTGTAATTGAGAGCTTTCATGACTGAGCCACTGCGCATTGTCTTTGCCGGTACCCCGGAATTCGCCGCCGAACACCTCAAGGCCCTGCTCGACAGTCCTTACAAGATCGTTGCGGTCTACACCCAACCGGACCGTCCGGCGGGCCGTGGGCAGAAGCTGATGCCGAGCCCGGTCAAGCAGTTGGCGTTGGAAAACAACATCCAGGTGTTGCAACCGCCGACCCTGCGCAACGAAGACGCTCAGGCTGAACTGGCTGCACTGAAACCGGATTTGCTGGTAGTGGTCGCTTACGGGCTGATCCTGCCGCAAGTGGTGCTGGATATTCCGCGCCTGGGTTGCATCAACAGCCACGCTTCCTTGCTGCCACGCTGGCGCGGTGCGGCACCGATCCAGCGCGCCGTTGAGGCGGGCGACAGCGAAAGCGGCGTGACCGTGATGCGCATGGAACTGGGCCTCGACACCGGGCCGATGCTGCTCAAGGTCACCACGCCGATCAGCGCCGAAGACACCGGCGGCAGCCTCCATGATCGCCTCGCAGAGATGGGCCCACCGGCCGTGGTTCAGGCGATTGCCGGCCTGGCCGCAGGCACTCTGGAAGGCGAAGTGCAGGACGACAGCCTCGCCACCTACGCACATAAATTGAACAAGGACGAAGCGCGCATCGACTGGAGCCGCCCGGCAGTTGAGCTGGAGCGTCTGGTTCGCGCCTTCAACCCATGGCCGATCACCCACAGCACGCTGAACGGCGAAGCGCTGAAAGTGCTGGCTGCGAGCCTGGCCGAAGGGCAGGGCGCACCGGGTGAAATCCTCAGCGCCAGCAAGGACGGCTTGGTCGTCGCCTGCGGTGAACAGGCACTGTGCCTGACCCGTCTGCAATTGCCCGGCGGCAAGGCGCTGAACTTCAGCGACGTGTTCAACAGCCGTCGTGAGAAATTCGCCGTCGGCACCGTTCTCGGTCAAGCGGCGGACGCTCAATGAATCCACGTCTGGCTGCCGCCAAGGCACTGGCTGCTGTTCTTAACGGAAAAGCCTCACTCAACAGTTCTCTGCCGACGCAAATGGACAAGGTCGAAGACCGTGATCGCGGCTTCACCCAGGACCTGGCGTTCGGCACGGCTCGCTGGCAGCCACGTTTGTCGGCGTTGGCGGCCAAGTTGCTGCAAAAGCCGTTCAAAGCAGCTGATGCCGATGTCGAGGCGCTGTTGCTGGTCGGCCTCTACCAACTGCTCTACACCCGGGTTCCGGCCCACGCGGCCATCGGCGAAACCGTCGGTTGCGCCGACAAACTGAAAAAGCCGTGGGCCAAAGCCTTGCTCAACGCCGTGTTACGCCGCGTCCAGCGCGAAAGCGAAACACTGCTGGCGGAGCTGGAACACGACCCGGTGGTGCGTACCGCTCACCCGCGCTGGCTGCAAAAATCCCTCAAAGCCTTCTGGCCTGAGCAGTGGGAAGCCATTTGCGCGGCGAACAACGCGCATCCGCCGATGATTTTGCGGGTCAACCGTCGCCATCACACCCGCGATGCTTATCTCGGGTTGCTGACTGAAGCGGGCATCGCTGCCACGCCGTGTGTTTACAGCCGGGACGGCATCATCCTCGACGCAGCGGCCGACGTGCGCAGCCTCCCGGGTTTCGCCGAAGGCTGGATCAGCGTGCAGGACGAAGCCGCGCAACTGGCCGCCGATCTGCTGGACCTCGCGCCAGGCCAACGGGTGCTGGACGCTTGCTGCGCACCGGGCGGCAAAACCTGCCACATCCTTGAGGCCGAGCCCAAACTGGCCGGCGTGGTGGCTGTGGATCTGGAAGCCAAACGTCTAGTGCGAGTACGGGAAAACCTTGCACGCCTGGGCCTGAGCGCCGAACTGATCGCCGCCGACGGCCGCGATACCGCCACTTGGTGGGACGGCAAACCGTTCCAGCGCATCCTGCTGGATGCACCATGCTCGGCTACCGGAGTGATCCGTCGTCACCCGGACATCAAACTGACCCGCCAACCCGATGACATCGCCGCGCTGGCGGTGCTTCAGGGCGAGCTGCTTGATGCCATGTGGATAACGTTGGAAGTGGGCGGCATTCTGCTTTACGCCACCTGCTCCACGTTGCCGACCGAGAACACCGAAGTCATCGAGGCGTTCCTCGCTCGCACACCGGGTGCCCGCGAACTCGACATCGCCAGTCAGGCCGGCATCAAGCAGCCCCACGGTCGCCAATTGCTGGCCCAGGAAGGTGGCCACGACGGGTTCTACTACGCCAAGCTGATCAAGATTGCCGCCGCGCGCGGTTAACCGGTTTTAAGGGAGTGACTGGATGAAAATCATCATCCTCGGCGCAGGGCAGGTCGGCGGTTCGCTGGCAGAACACCTGGCCAGCGAAGCCAACGACATCACCGTGGTCGACACCGATGGCGAACGCCTGCGCGACCTCGGCGATCGGCTGGACATCCGCACCGTACAGGGTCGCGGTTCGCTGCCGACCGTACTGCGTCAGGCCGGTGCCGACGACGCCGACATGTTGGTTGCAGTGACCAACAGTGACGAAACCAACATGGTGGCTTGTCAGGTCGCTCACACCTTGTTCCACACGCCAACCAAGATCGCCCGAGTCCGCGAAGCCGCGTACCTGACCCGCGCCGACCTGTTCGATAACGAAGCGATTCCGGTCGACGTGCTGATCAGTCCGGAGCAAGTCGTTACCAACTACATCAAGCGCCTGATCCAGCATCCGGGTGCGTTGCAGGTCATCGACTTCGCCGAAGGCAAAGCACAGTTGGTGGCAGTGAAAGCCTATTACGGCGGCCCGCTGGTGGGTCAGCAACTGCGCCAGTTGCGCGAACACATGCCGAATGTCGAAACCCGCGTTGCGGCGATTTTCCGTCGTGACCGGCCGATCCTGCCTCAAGGCGATACGGTGATCGAGGCCGACGACGAAGTATTTTTCATCGCAGCCAAAGCGAATATTCGCGCGGTGATGAGTGAAATGCGCCGCCTCGATGAAAGCTATAAGCGCATCGTCATCGCCGGTGGCGGGCAGATTGGCGAGCGTTTGGCCGAGGCCATCGAAAGCCGCTATCAGGTGAAGATCATCGAGATGAACCCGGCCCGCTGCCGCCATCTCTCGGACACCCTCGACAGCACCGTGGTGTTGCAGGGCAGTGCCTCCGACCGCGACTTGCTGATGGAAGAGAACATCGCCGACGCCGACATCTTCCTGGCGCTGACCAACGACGACGAAGCCAACATCATGTCGTCGCTGCTCGCCAAGCGCCTGGGCGCGAAGAAGGTGATGACGATCATCAACAACCCGGCCTACGTCGACCTGATCCAGGGCGGCGACATCGACATTGCCATCAGCCCGCAATTGGCGACCATCGGCACCTTGCTGGCCCACGTGCGGCGCGGCGATATCGTCAGCGTGCACTCACTGCGTCGAGGTGCGGCGGAAGCCATCGAGGCCATCGCCCACGGTGATGCGAAGTCGAGCAAGGTGATCGGCAAGGCCATCGAAAACATCGGCCTGCCGCCGGGGACCACCATTGGCGCGATCATTCGCGATGAGGAAGTGATCATCGCCCACGACAACACAGTGATCGAAGCTGGCGACCATGTGATTCTGTTCCTTGTGGATAAAAAGCATATTCGGGATGTGGAGAAGCTGTTCCATGTGGGCTTGAGCTTTTTCTGATGATCGTTCCCACGCTCTGCGTGGGAATGCCTCAACGGACGCTCCGCGTTCGGCTTTGAATGGGACGCAGAGCGTCCCGGGCTGCGTTCCCACGCAGAGCGTGGGAACGATCACTGACTGAGGAAGCACCGATGATCGAATCCCTGGAAAAAATGCTCGCCAAGGGTGTGGATAACTCGCTGCTGCGTTTCGGCCTGGGCAAGGGTTATCTGGATCTGGGTGAAAATGCCAAGGCCGCGGAGCATTTCCAGCGCTGCGTCGAGTTCGATCCGAAGTATTCGGCGGCCTGGAAGCTATTGGGTAAGGCCCATCTGGCGCTGGCGGATTACGCGGCGGCGCGTCAGGCCTGGGAACAGGGCCTGGAAGCCGCCCGCAACCATGGCGACAAGCAGGCGGAGAAGGAGATGGCGGTGTTTCTGAAAAAGCTTGAGCGTCAGGCGCACGCAGGCCAATAAAGATCAAAAGATCGCAGCCTCCGGCAGCTCCTACGGGATGTACGCCGAGCCTTTGTAGGAGCTGGCGAAGCCTGCGATCTTTTGATTTTTTGCATCAATACCAGCGTTCTTCACCCGGCGGACGCTTCTTGAAGCGCTTCATGCTCCACATGTACTGGCTCGGATAAGCCCGCACATAGCGCTCGACCACCTGGCTCATCGCCGCGCAGGAGGTTTCGGTATCGGTGCTGTACATGGCCTCTGGCGCGGCTTCGAGGATCACTTTGTAACCCGAACCGTCCGGTAGCCGCAGGGCATGCAGGAACACGCCGACCGCTTTGCCGCCGGCCAGCATGTTCGGGACGAATTTACTGGTCAGGGCCTGAGTGGCGAAGAACGGCACGAAGATCCCGGCGGATTCGGCCGGTTCCGGGTCTGCCGGAATGCCCACTGCACCACCTTTGCGCACTTCCTTGATCACGCTGAGGATGCCTTCCTTGGTGGAAGCTGCCACCCGGTTACCCAATTGCACCCGCTGCTTGCGCAGCAACTCATCCACCGCCTTGAGCTTGGGCGGACGGTAGAAAATGATCGGTTTGCACTGGTTGCAATAGAAATGGTTCAACACTTCCCAGTTGCCCAGGTGACTGGTGATGCCGACCACGCCTTTGCCGGAGGCGAGAGCATCCTTGAGCACGTCGAGACCTTCGACTTCGCGCACCAAATCAATGGAACGCTGAGCCGGCCAGATCCACGCGCAAGCGCTCTCGGTCAGGGACTTGCCAATGTCTTTCAGGCTCTGGCCCACCAGACGCTCG
The DNA here is from genome assembly GCF_032424305.1 of Pseudomonas sp. JV414. Classification (NCBI taxonomy): domain Bacteria; kingdom Pseudomonadati; phylum Pseudomonadota; class Gammaproteobacteria; order Pseudomonadales; family Pseudomonadaceae; genus Pseudomonas; species Pseudomonas sp. JV414. The sequence continues at coordinate 99,117 of NZ_VYKC01000011.1, forward strand.
CGTTCGGCCGGGTCCATCTGCGGAAAGCACTTGGCGAGGTTGATCCGCACCACGTCGCGGGAACGGTTGGGGGTTTTCCACATGATCCAGCCAATCGCCGAACCCACCGTCTGCACTGCCCGCCAAGGAAGCAGGGCAAACAGACGCAGAGCGCCTACCAGCAAGGCGCCTTTCAACTTATCCACAGGTCACTCCTGATCTTGTGCTGTGCGCGAGGCGGCTATTCTAACCGCCGTTCACCAAGGTGGCGTAGCGATCGCAATCCCGAGTGTGGTCCATGACCATGCCCGAAGCCTGCATCAACGCGTAACAAATGGTCGGGCCGACGAACGTGAATCCGGCTTTTTTCAGGCCTTTGCTCATCTCGACGGCGACCGGTGTCACGGCCGGCACTTCACTGCGATCCTTGAAATGATTGATCACCGGCGTTCCGCCGACGAACGACCAGAGAAACGCCACCGGGTCCTCCAGCGCCAGCCAGGCCTGGGCATTGCGCCGGGCGGCATTGAGTTTGAGGCGATTGCGTATGATCCCCGGATCGAGCATCAATTCATCGATTTCCGCATCGCTCATCTGTGCCACGCGCTGTACGTCGAAGCTAAACAGTACCTCGCGATAGCGCTCTCGTTTGCGCAACACGGTGATCCAGGAAAGCCCGGCCTGGAACCCTTCGAGCAAAAGCAACTCGAACAAACCCTGCGCATCGCGTAGCGGCGTGCCCCACTCCTGATCGTGATAAGCCATGTATAGCGGATCTTCGGTACACCAAAAGCAGCGTGGCATAAGGCTCCAGGGGGCGTGCGCAGGACCGAATCGGGTATACTCCCGCTCTTTAAATCGCAGCCCAAGAAACAGGTGAATTTCGTGAGCCAGCCTACGCCAGCCGTGCGTACCTTCCAAGACTTGATCCTCGCCCTCCAGCAATACTGGGCCGAGCAAGGTTGTGTGGTACTTCAGCCCTACGATATGGAAGTAGGCGCCGGCACTTTCCACACTGCCACGTTCCTGCGCGCCATTGGCCCGGAAACCTGGAACGCCGCTTATGTGCAGCCCAGTCGTCGCCCGACTGACGGCCGCTACGGCGAAAACCCGAACCGTCTGCAGCACTACTACCAGTTCCAGGTAGTCCTGAAGCCGAACCCGGACAACTTCCAGGAACTGTACCTGGGCTCCCTCAAGCACGTGGGCCTCGACCCGCTGGTGCACGACATCCGTTTCGTCGAAGACAACTGGGAGTCGCCAACGCTGGGCGCCTGGGGTCTGGGCTGGGAAGTCTGGCTCAACGGCATGGAAGTGACGCAGTTCACTTACTTCCAGCAAGCGGGCGGCATCGAGTGCTACCCGGTGACCGGCGAGATCACTTACGGTCTGGAGCGTCTGGCCATGTACCTGCAAGGCGTGGACTCGGTCTATGACCTGGTCTGGGCTGACGGTCCGTTTGGCAAAGTGACCTACGGCGACGTGTTCCACCAGAACGAAGTGGAGCAGTCGACCTACAACTTCGAACACGCCAACGTCGAGAAGCTGTTCGAGTTGTTCGACTTCTACGAAAGCGAAGCCAAGCGCCTGATCGAACTCGATCAGCCATTGCCGTTGCCGAGCTACGAAATGGTGTTGAAGGCTTCCCACACCTTCAACCTGCTGGATGCGCGCCGGGCGATCTCGGTGACCGCGCGTCAGCAATACATTCTGCGTGTCCGCACCCTGGCGCGTTCCGTTGCACAAGCCTACCTGCTGGCTCGCGCCAAGCTGGGCTTCCCGATGGCGACCCCGGACCTGCGTGATGAAGTACTGGCCAAGCTGGAGGCTGCACAATGAGTGCTCAAGATTTTCTGGTTGAATTGGGCACCGAAGAACTGCCACCCAAAGCCCTGAACACCCTGGCCGAAGCGTTTATGGCCGGTATCGACAAAGGCCTGCAAGCTGCCGGCCTGAACTACGAAACCAAAACCGTCTACGCCGCGCCACGTCGCCTGGCCGTGCTGATCACCGCGCTGGCAACCCAGCAGCCGGATCGCAGCATCAACCTCGACGGCCCGCCGCGTCAGGCCGCGTTCGATGCCGAAGGCAACCCGACTCAAGCGGCCCTGGGCTTCGCCAAGAAGTGCGGCGTCGACCTGAGCGAAATCGATCAGAGCGGTCCGAAACTGCGCTACAGCCAAAGCATCGCCGGCAAGCCGACCGCGAGCCTGATGCCGACCATCGTCGAAGATTCCCTGAACGACCTGCCTATTCCCAAGCGCATGCGCTGGGGTGCTCGCAAGGAAGAATTCGTTCGCCCGACTCAATGGCTGGTGATGCTGCTCGGTGACCATGTCATCGACTGCACCATCCTCGCGCAAAAGTCCGGCCGCGATTCCCGTGGTCACCGCTTCCACCATCCTGAAAGCGTGCGCATCACCTCGCCGGCCAACTACCTGAGCGATCTGCGTGCTGCCTATGTGTTGGCCGATGCCAACGAGCGTCGCGAGCTGATCAGCAAGCGCACCGAAGAACTGGCGACGCTGCAGGAAGGGACGGCCATCGTGCCGCCAAGCCTGCTCGACGAAGTGACCGCGCTGGTTGAATGGCCGGTGCCGCTGGTGTGCTCGTTCGAAGAACGTTTCCTCGACGTGCCGCAAGAAGCGCTGATCACCACCATGCAGGACAACCAGAAGTATTTCTGCCTGCTGGATGCCGACGGCAAGTTGCTGCCTCGTTTCATTACCGTGGCCAACATCGAAAGCAAAGACCCGCAGCAGATCATCGCCGGTAACGAGAAAGTGGTTCGTCCACGCCTGACCGACGCCGAGTTCTTCTTCAAGCAAGACAAGAAGCAGAAACTCGAAGACTTCAATCTGCGTCTGCAGAACGTGGTGTTCCAGGAAAAACTCGGCAGCGTCTACGACAAGGCCGAACGCGTTTCCAGACTCGCTGCGTTCATCGCTCAACGTATTGGCGGTAACGCCGCATGGGCTTCCCGTGCCGGCCTGCTGTCCAAGTGCGACCTGGCGACCGAAATGGTCGGCGAGTTCCCGGAGATGCAAGGTGTCGCCGGTTACTACTACGCCCTCAACGACGGCGAGCCGGAAGAAGTCGCACTGGCGCTGAACGAGCAGTACATGCCGCGCGGCGCCGGCGCTGAACTGCCGACGACCCTCACCGGTGCAGCCGTGGCCATCGCCGACAAGCTCGACACACTGGTGGGCATTTTCGGTATCGGCATGCTGCCTACCGGGAGCAAAGACCCGTATGCCCTGCGCCGTGCAGCGCTGGGTGTATTGCGCATCCTGATCGACAAGAAGCTCGACCTCGACCTGAACGACGCCGTGGCGTTTGCCGTGAATGCGTTCGGTACCAAAGTGAAGGCTGCCGGCCTGAATGACTCGGTGCTGGAATTCATCTTCGACCGTCTGCGTGCCCGTTATGAAGACGAAGGCGTTGATGTCGGGACTTATCTGTCGGTACGTGCCCTGAAGCCGGGTTCGGCGCTGGACTTCGATCAGCGTGTACAAGCGGTAGAAGCGTTCCGCAAATTGCCGGAAGCCGCAGCCCTGGCCGCTGTGAACAAGCGCGTTTCGAACTTGCTGAGCAAGGTCGAAGGCTCTGTTCCTTCGGTCGTTGAAGCCAAGTACTTCGACAACGCCAACGAGTTCTCCCTGTATTCGGCGATCCAGCAGGCTGACCAGGCTGTTCAGCCAATGGCCGCTGCTCGTCAGTACAGCGAATCGCTGGCGCGTCTGGCCGCCTTGCGCGAGCCGGTGGATGCGTTCTTCGAAGCGGTGATGGTCAACGCCGAAGATGCCAAGGTGCGAGCCAACCGCTATGCGCTGCTGGCGCGTCTGCGTGGGTTGTTCCTCGGCGTCGCCGACATTTCGCTGCTGGGCTAAGGGGCTGCTGTTGAAACTGCTGATTCTCGATCGGGACGGGGTGATCAATTACGACTCCGATGCGTACATCAAGTCGGTGGAGGAGTGGATTCCGCTCCCCGGTTCGATCGAAGCGATCGCGCAGTTGAGCAAGGCCGGCTGGACGGTGGCGGTCGCTACCAACCAGTCGGGCATCGCTCGCGGCTACTACGACATCGCCACCCTGGATGCCATGCACGCTCGCTTACGCGAGCTGGTGGCGGAGCAGGGCGGTGAAGTCGGGCTGATCGTCTATTGCCCGCACGGGCCAGACGATGGCTGCGATTGCCGCAAACCAAAACCCGGGATGTTGAAAACCATCGCCGCGCATTACAACGTTTCGCTGACGAATCTATGGTTCGTCGGCGATACTCTCGGTGACCTGGAAGCCGCCAGAGCCGTCGACTCTCAGCCAGTTTTGGTAAAGACCGGGAAAGGCGAAAAGACGCAGGGCAAGACCCTACCGGCGGGCACCTTGATTTTTGACGATCTGGCGGCGATTGCCGCGGAACTTATCCACAACTAAGGCTCTTCTGACATCCTGGCCAAGGACTGATCGGGAGTGCGCTTGAATAGGCGGGCAATGCCCGCAACGGTAAATGTCGCCATGTCGATACTGCAGGCCATCAGAACTTTCCTCTTTTACCTGCTGCTGGGCACCAGCTCTTTGCTCTGGTGCACCCTGAGCTTTTTTATCGCGCCGTTTCTGCCATTCAAGGCGCGCTATCGCTTTATCAACGTGTACTGGTGCCGCTGCGCCTTGTGGCTGAGCAAAGTCTTTCTGGGTATCCGTTATGAAGTGAAGGGTGCCGAGAACGTGCCTGACCAGCCCTGCGTGATTCAGTCGAACCACCAGAGCACTTGGGAAACATTCTTTCTCTCGGCGTACTTCGAGCCCCTGAGCCAGGTGCTCAAGCGCGAACTGCTCTACGTTCCGTTCTTCGGCTGGGCCATGGCCATGCTGCGACCGATCGCCATCGATCGTGGCAACCCGAAAGCAGCGCTCAAGCATGTGGCGAAGAAGGGCGATGAGCTGCTCAAGGACAATGTCTGGGTACTGATCTTCCCGGAAGGGACTCGCGTTCCTTACGGCACCATCGGCAAGTTCTCCCGCGGTGGCACCGCGTTGGCTGTCAATGCGTCATTACCGGTGTTGCCGATTGCGCACAATGCCGGCAAATTCTGGCCAAAAGCCGGTTGGGCGAAGCAGGAGGGCGTGATCACCGTGATCATTGGCGCGCCAATGTACGCCGAGGGTAGTGGGCCGCGGGCCATCGCCGATCTGAATGATCGGGTGCAGGCCTGGAACGAACAGATGCAGCGCGAGATGGGTTCACTGCCAGCAGCTCCGGCGGCACCCAACGCTACTGATCAAGTGACTGTCTGAGATTCTGTGGATAACCTGTGTACCGTTTTGTTGAAAAACGTCGTTTTTAGCTATTAAGCTTATGATTTACATACATATTTCTTAAGTAAATAAAACGTCGAAAAAGGTGCATAAGTTTATTTAGGACGTAAAAAAACCGGCTGATATAGCCGGTTTTTTTATGCCCGCTGAAAACGTCTGTATCACTCGCTCAATAGCGGTAACTGGACGCTGAACGTCGAGCCTTGCCCCACCACGCTACGACAGGAAATCCGCCCGCCGTGACGATCTACCACGGCCTTGACCATGGACAAACCCAGCCCCAGACCGTCGCTGCCATGAGCCGAGGCAAAACGCCGATACTGACAGAACAACTCGGGAAGTTCATCGACAGCAATCCCTCGGCCCTGATCGGCGATTTCGCACAGTAGCCAGCCCTCGGCACAACTCACCCGCACCGAGATCCGCGACCCCGCCGGACTGTACTTGATGGCGTTTTCCAATAGGTTGAACAGTGCCCGTGTCAGTAGCGATTGATCGGCCAGGACCAGCGCTTCGGCGTCTTCGTCGAGGTCATGCAGCAACTGAATATTCTTCAGATGAGCGATGCTCGAGGCTTGGTCGAAGGTATCGAGCAACAACATTGCGAACATGCTCGGCTGAAACTGATAGGCCTCGGACTCGGCTTTTGCCAACTGCACAAAAGCCTCGGTCAAGTTCAGCGCTTTGCGCACTTGTAACTCGATCTGACTGAACACTTGAGTGTCGCCGGACACCTGATGCCGCTGAACATCGAGCAAGGCCAGAATTGCAGAGTGAGGAGCTCTGAGGTCGTGAGACAAAAAGCGCAGCAGTACGGCGCGCTGTTCTTCGGCGTCCCGCTCGACGCTCAAGTCAGTAAGGCTCAGTAGCCAGCCAATCACGGAGTCGCCCTCGGCCGGCAACAGCGGTGCCAGGTCCAGACGCAGACTACGTGCCTGAGTGTCACGAAACTCCAACGGCTCCAGGGTCGACAACGCAGATGGCATTCCGTTGGACGGCACCGGGTAACCCAGGTCGCTCAGTTGCTCGAGCATGTCCTCGCCCACCAGACCACGACAAAACACTTCTCGAGCCTTGCGGTTGGCCAGCAGAATACGTCCGTTCGGATCGCTGATCAGCGTCGCCACCGGCAGGTATTCAAGTCCATCGGCGATGAAACGTCGGGTGTCGCGGGTCCGGCTCATAGCCTGCTCCAGCGCAACGATTTGCCCTTGCAGCACATCACCGGCCGGAGCCTGGGTGCGACGACGTTCGGGAAAAACTTTTGGCTCGCTGTCCAGGCGCGCCAGTTCCCAGCCGAAATAGGCGAGCACCGCGTTCAGCCTTCGCCAATTCCAGATCAGATAACCCAGCATCATCCCTAGCAGGCTCGCAGCCGGGGACCACCACCAGCCAAGCCGCAACAGTACACCCGAGCCCAGCAGAGCAGCGGCCATTGCACCTAGGGTCAGCCATAGGGCGCGACGCGGACGCACCAAGAGCAGGCCCAGCAACTCTCCGACAATCACTACCGATAGCAACGCCGCCAAGCGCTTATCGAGAACCACAATGTTGCGCTTTTGTAGCAGTCCGTTGAGGATATTCGCCTGAATCTCGATGCCCGATGTGGTGCCGATGCTGGCCGATTGCGGTGTCACGTAGCGGTCGCCCAGGCCTGCAGCGGTCGAGCCGATCAGGATCAAGCGATCGCGCAGCAATTCGGGTGGGACTTCACCGCGCAATACGCTGACGTAGGGTACAGTGGGAAAGCCCGCGTCGGAATGGATGAAAGGAATCCGTATTTCGTGGGCTCGCTGCCAGCCTTGCACCGATGGCAGCGCCGGGGTACCCGGCATTGGTGCATTTCCCTTATCGGCGAGGGTTTCTTCGTACAGCAGCCAGGCCAGTTGCGGGCGTGTTTTTTGCGCCGGTCCTTCGCTTAAATACACGCTGCGCACGATCCCGTCGGCGTCCGCTTCGGCATTGATATGCCCGACGCCTTTGGCACAGTGGTTCAGCGGATCCACTGGTTCAATTTCCCCCAAGGGCTGACCATAACGCGCTACATCTTCGCGCAGCAGCGGCACGAAAACATTACCGGCCCGGCAGGCCGCCTGAGCCAAAAGGTGATCGTTCTCGGGTTCGCTATCAGGCTCGCTGAAAATTACGTCGAATAGAACGCCTTTAACGTTCGCGGCGCTGAGCCGATCCAGCAGTTGCGCGTGCGTCGCCCGCGACCACGGCCATTGGCCGATCTGCTGCAAGCTGTAGTCGTCGATCGTGACAATGAGTATTCGCGGGTCCACCGGCAGCGGGTTCAGTCGGCGCAGGTTGTCGTAGAGCAGTTTGCTCAGGACCAGACCCTGACTCATGGACAGCATCGCCGTCAGCGGCAACAGAATCAGACAGACCCACAGCCACTCACGGACCATCCGCCGAAACAATCGCTGAGCCTGGGTCGGCTCGCGGTCATCCTTCCTTGGCCGGTTCTTCATCGGTCGTCTGCCAGGGCGCTATTGGACACGCGTGGTCCTGGGGTAATAGAAAATGTCATACACCCCGGTCTCTCCCTCTAACCCCTGAGCATCATAGGCTGACAGGCGAACATGGTAGAAAAACGCTTTCAGCCCGCTGAACTTGACCTCGGGTGTGCTGGAAAACTGCTCTTGCTTGATGTCCAGAAAGGCTTCGTCGGTAGCCACTTGCGCCCGATAACGCGTAGCCCCTTCGATGGGTTTCATGATCAATTGCCAGATAGGCACATTACCCGTCTGACCGGCCTGCCCCAACAAACCTGGGGCGGGTAACAAGTCGATTGGCGTCAACGCGCCTTGTTTCTGAATACGCAAACCTTGACGGGCCATGACCTGGACCTCGTCATCCTCAGGGCTCTGAGTCCGTTTGGCAGCCGACCGGGCAGGGCGGGCGCCCGACGTTTCCACATCACGATTAACCGCGACTTGCCCGTTCAGAACCTCCAGTAGCGCCTGGCCATCGTCATCGTTGCGCACCCGGAAATGCGTGCCCCGTACGCCCAGTACGCCGACCGGCGTGACGATCTGAAAGCGATCACGGTCGCTGGCCCGCTTGATCACATACGACTCAACCTGCCCCTGCTCAAGAATGACCTGAGGGATCGAATGTTCTTCATTGAGATGCAAGGTGATATGGGAACTGGAGGGCAACACCATCCGCGAGCCATCACCCAGGGACAGGCTGACAAATGCCGAGGGCGATGTTTTGATGCCTTCCTGCTCGTCAATCGACGTACCTTCCTGCAGTGGCGTCTGCTTGCCTTTGGCGTCCAGCTTCCAGGCTTCGCCGGTCAAATGCTCGACAGTCGCCGGTAGTGGTTGGCCACGGCATTGTTGGTTTTCATCGATATAAGGCAGGCGTTTTGCCGAGGCGACAGTCGCTGATGCACTCTGGGTGAACAATCCCATCAGGCCAGCAACCAGTAAAAGACAGACACCCGAACGGCGGGGGAGCAATAAGGTCATGGGGTTCATGGATTGCTTTTTATGCTCTTATGGAAATCTTGCCGGGGAAACGTACGCGCTTGACGCACGATACCTGACTGGATGCTCTGGCAGATAGCCATGGGGTAAAGGAAATGACACATCCCTGTGTCGGAGCTGAGCAGGCACTCCGTGTTTTCCCCTGAACTGCAGACTCGCCGAAAACCGGCGATCGACGGCCCTGCAGAATTGGCGTTGACGCTCCCTGCGTCGGGGCACATCCCAATGCCCCTGTGCCGCTCAGCGACAACGAATTTACCGGCATAAGTGACCTTGCGAGCCGATTCTCAATATTTGTTCAGAATTGGCCGAAAGCTAAAACACCCAGCGTTGTTGCGTTGAAGGGATGTCGAGCTCTACGGACTCCATCGGGGGGGAGTGCATCGGGGCAAAGCCTGGCGAGTCCCCCACGACCGTGTTTGTCTCCGTTGGACCGAAGTAACGCGGTCTAACCTCATGGTCAATGATTGGAGTCGACTGAACCGTGGTACATCCCAGGCCAAGACCAGCCGCCAACATCAACGCTGCCAACCTTGTGAATCCATTAGAGAGAATCTCTAGACGCATCTTCCCCACAGTCCCTCTTAAGCATTCTGCCGATGGTTCATCGCCTACCGGCGAAGTGACATCAGCGTAGCCATACTTGGGAACTTCGCAGCAATTCGCCACAATTGTTCAGATTCAATCAATCAGCCTAAACTCCCGTGGGAATTTTTACTTTGCACTTACGAGATGAAGGAAACACTCGGCATGCGTGTCGCAATACTGGATGACGAGCCCGCCGAACTCCGCCGGGTGGAACAGACACTGCGACAGATCCCCGTCACGGGAGAGCAGGCGTGGATGCTGCATTGCTTCGAGCGGGGAGAGGACCTGCTACGGCAACTCCGGCGGGAGACCTTCGATCTGCTGATCCTCGATTGGCAACTGCCCGATATCAGCGGCCTGGCATTGTTACGCTGGACCCGTGAACACATGGACGTGCCACCAGCCGCGATCATGCTCACCAGTCGCGATACCGAAAGCGATATCGTCCAGGCATTGAACGCCGGGGCCGACGATTATGTGAGCAAACCGTTTCGTCCCAATGAGCTGATGGCTCGGGTCAGCGCGGTGCTACGTCGTCATGGGCTGCAACGCGCGGCAGCCACCGAAATACTGACCTTCAATGACCTCGAATTCGACGACGCCGAACTCACCGTCACCCGCGCCGCCACCCCCATCAGCCTGACCGAACGGGAATACCGTCTCGCCCGTTGCCTGTTCGCCAATCTGGGCCGACCTTTGTCCCGTGAATACTTGTATGAGCGCTTTTGGACTCATGAAGAAATAGTCTCCTCGCGCCCGCTGGATACTCACATTTATCGCCTGCGCAACAAGCTGGGCCTGACGGCTGATCGCGGTTGGCAACTGCTGACGATTTACGGGTATGGGTATCGGCTTGAGAGCGTGGCCACTGCTAGCGAATGACGACGTTTCGACGATCAATAAAAAAGGCCAACGCTAAGCGTTGGCCTTTTTCGTTTTAGCGGTCCTGCCGGATCAGAAGTCCAGGTTGGAAACCGCCAAGGCGTTGCTTTCGATGAAGTCACGACGGGGTTCGACCGCATCACCCATCAGGGTGTTGAAGATCTGGTCCGCGCCAATGGCGTCTTCGATGGTCACTTTGAGCATCCGGCGCTGGCTTGGGTCCATGGTGGTTTCCCACAGCTGATCCGGGTTCATTTCGCCCAGACCTTTGTAGCGCTGGATCGTGTGACGCTTAGTGCTTTCAGCCATCAGCCATTCAAGTGCTTCCTTGAATTCGGTGACCGGCTTCTTGCGCTCGCCGCGCTGGATGTACGCCCCGTCGTCCAGCAAGGTGCTCAATTGAGCGCCCAACGACACAACAGTCTTGTAATCGTTACTGCCGAAGAAATCGCGGTTGAAGGTGATGTAGTTCGACAGGCCGTGGGAGATCAACTCGACCTCTGGCAGCCAGACGTTACGTTCACGGTCTTCACGCAGGCTGGCTTTGTAAACCAGGCCGGATTTCTCGACGGTGCGCAGACGAACTTCGAACTGAGCCATCCAATCCTGCATCGCTGCGTGATCGGACAGTTGCTCCATGCTCACCGCTGGCAGGTAGATGAAGTGCTCGGTCAGTTCCTGCGGATACAGGCGCGACAAACGCTTGAGGGTCTTCATCACCAAGCGGAAATCATTCACCAGACGCTCAAGGGCTTCGCCGGAGATACCCGGGGCTTCCTCGTTCAGGTGCAGGCTCGCGTCTTCCAGGGCCGACTGCGTCATGTACTCTTCCATGGCGTCGTCGTCTTTGATGTATTGCTCTTGCTTGCCTTTCTTGACCTTGTACAGCGGTGGCTGAGCGATGTAGATGTAACCGCGCTCAATCAACTCCGGCAACTGACGGAAGAAGAAGGTCAGCAACAGGGTACGGATGTGCGAACCGTCGACGTCAGCATCGGTCATGATGATGATGTTGTGATAACGCAGCTTGTCGATGTTGTACTCGTCGCGGCCAATGCCGCAGCCGAGCGCAGTGATCAAGGTGCCCACTTCCTGAGAAGAGATCATCTTGTCGAAGCGTGCCTTCTCCACGTTCAGGATCTTGCCCTTGAGCGGCAGGATGGCCTGGGTGCGTCGGTTGCGTCCCTGCTTGGCGGAGCCGCCAGCAGAGTCACCTTCCACGAGGTACAGTTCGGAGAGGGCAGGGTCTTTTTCCTGGCAGTCAGCCAGTTTGCCCGGCAGGCCGGCGATGTCCAGCGCGCCTTTACGGCGGGTCATCTCACGGGCCTTACGCGCTGCTTCACGCGCACGCGCCGCGTCGATCATCTTGCCAACAACCAGCTTGGCTTCGTTCGGGTTCTCCAGCAGGAAGTCGGAGAAGTACTTGCCCATTTCCTGTTCGACCGCGGTCTTCACTTCGGAAGACACCAGCTTGTCTTTGGTCTGGGAGCTGAACTTCGGATCCGGCACTTTTACCGAAATGATCGCGGTCAGGCCTTCGCGGGCGTCGTCACCGGTGGTGGCAACTTTGTGCTTCTTCGCCAGACCTTCAGCTTCGATGTAGGTATTCAGGTTACGCGTCAATGCGGAACGGAAACCCACCAGGTGAGTACCGCCATCGCGCTGCGGAATGTTGTTGGTGAAGCACAACAGGTTCTCGTTGAAGCTGTCGTTCCACTGCAGGGCGATTTCCACGCCGATGCCGTCTTCACGCTGGATGTTGAAGTGGAACACCTGGTTGACCGCAGTCTTGTTGGTGTTCAGGTATTCAACGAACGCACGCAGACCGCCTTCGTACTTGAACAACTCTTCCTTGCCGCTGCGCTCGTCCTTGAGGACGATGCCGACACCGGAGTTGAGGAAAGACAGTTCGCGAATCCGCTTGGCCAGGATGTCCCAGCTGAAATGGATGTTCTTGAAGGTTTCAGCCGAAGGCTTGAAGTGAATCTGGGTACCAGTGGTTTCGCTCTCGCCAACGATTTTCATCGGCTCTTGCGGAACACCGTGGACATAAGTCTGTTCCCAGATCTTGCCGCTGCGGCGAACGGTCAGGATCAGTTCTTTGGACAGTGCGTTCACCACCGACACACCTACACCGTGCAGACCGCCGGATACCTTGTAGGAGTTATCGTCGAACTTACCGCCGGCGTGCAGCACGGTCATGATGACCTCGGCTGCCGAAACGCCTTCTTCTTTGTGCACGTCTACCGGGATGCCACGACCGTTGTCGCGAACGGTGATGGACTCGTCCGGGTGGATGATAATGCTGATGTCGTCGCAATGGCCGGCCAAAGCTTCGTCGATCGAGTTATCGACCACCTCGAACACCATGTGGTGCAGACCACTGCCATCGTCAGTGTCACCAATGTACATACCGGGACGTTTGCGTACGGCATCCAGGCCTTTCAGCACTTTAATGCTCGTTGAGTCGTACGTATTTTCTTCGCTCAATGCCTTCACTCCCGATGGTCGTGGGTCTGGGTGATACGGCCCTGTTCCACGTGGAACAGAGCGACTGGCGTTTCCGTCTGCCAGCCTTCCCTCAATAATTCGTGATCTACACAGGTGATAAAGACCTGGCAGCGTAAGTCTTCCAGCAAGCGGCAAAGCGCGCGACGGTGGTGCTCGTCCAGTTCAGACGGCAGGTCATCCACCAGATAAATACACTGGCCGCGACGGGCCTGGCTAACCAAGTGCCCTTGGGCGATCCGCAATGCACAGACCACCAACTTCTGCTGGCCACGAGACAAGATGTCCGCGGCGTTATGTGCGCCCAATCTAAGACGCAAATCAGCGCGTTGTGGTCCGGCTTGGGTATGACCCATTTGCTGATCCCGCTGAAGGGACCCGGCGAGCACAGCACTCAACTCACGGTCTTTGTCCCAACCTCGGTAATAGCTGAGCGTTAAGCCCTCAAGCTCAACCAGTTCGCTCAAGGTCTGTTCAAAGACTGGTTTCAAGGCTTTGATGTAAGCGCGGCGGTATTCATCTATTTCAGCGCTGGCCTGGCACAGTTCTCTGTCCCAAACCGCTTGCGAAACGGCGTCAAGTGTACCATGTCGCAGCCAAGAGTTTCTCTGGCGCAAGGCCTTCTGCAAGCGCTGCCACGTGGACATGAATCGGGGTTCCACGTGGAACACACCCCAGTCGAGAAACTGTCGGCGAATCTTCGGCGCACCTTCCAGCAGGCGGAAGCTGTCCGGGTTGATCAACTGCAACGGCAGGATCTCTGCAAGTTGCGCAGCACTTCGGGCGTTCTGCCCATCGATGCGGATCTGGAACTCGCCTTGGCGGTCGCGAGATATCCCCAGCGCACTATGTCCACCCTCAGCCAGTTCGATCTGGCCAAACACCGTACACGCCAATTGCTCGTATTGAATGACGGGTAACAGACGGCTGCTACGAAACGAACGGGCAAGCCCCAGCAGATGAATGGCTTCCAGAACACTGGTTTTGCCGCTGCCGTTGGCGCCGTAAAGAATGTTTATTCGGGGGGAGGGGGAGAAGGTCACCGGGTGCAGATTGCGCACCGCGGTGACCGAGACGCGACTTAAGGACATCTAGCTTCTACTGAGCATGATTACAGACGCATCGGCATGACAACGTAGGCCGAGTCGTCGTTGTCGGACTCTTGCACCAGCGCACTGCTGTTGGAGTCGGACAGGATCAAGCGAACCTGCTCGGTGGTCATCACGCCCAGCACGTCGAGCAAATAGCTCACGTTGAAGCCGATTTCCAGAGAGCCGCCGTTGTACTCAACGCCCACTTCTTCTTCCGCTTCTTCCTGTTCCGGGTTGTTCGCCTGAATCTTCAGCTGACCATTGGCCAGTTGCAGACGGATGCCACGGTACTTCTCGTTGGACAGAATCGCGGTACGGCTGAACGCCTCGCGCAACGCCTGGCGATCGCCGAGTACCAGCTTATCGCCGCCTTTGGGCAGAACACGCTCGTAGTCAGGGAATTTACCGTCGACCAGTTTCGAGGTGAAGGTGAACTCGCCGGTGGTGGCGCGAATGTGGTGCTGGCCCAGCACGATGCTGACGTTGCCGTCCGGTTCGGTCAGCAGACGCGCCAGTTCCAGAATACCTTTGCGCGGTACGATCACCTGATGACGATCCGGCTGACCGATATCGGCCTGCATCGAACACATGGCCAGACGGTGACCGTCCGTCGCCACGGCGCGGATGATCCCGGCCGAGACTTCCAGCAGCATGCCGTTGAGGTAGTAACGTACGTCCTGCTGCGCCATGGCGAAGCTGGTGCGTTCAATCAGACGACGCAGTTTGCTTTGCTCAAGGCTGCAGGTCAGCGAGCCTGGGCCTTCTTCCACGGTCGGGAAGTCATTGGCTGGCAGGGTCGACAGGGTGAAGCGGCTACGGCCGGCCTTTACTACGAGCTTCTGCTCATCGACCTTGATGTCGATCAGCGCATCGTTCGGCAGACTCTTGCAGATGTCCATCAGCTTGCGCGCAGGCACAGTGATGGAGCCCGGATCCGCAGGCTCTTCGAGTTGCACACGACCGACCAGCTCGACTTCCAGGTCGGTACCGGTCAGCGACAGTTGCTGGCCTTCGACAACCAGCAGCACGTTGGAGAGCACCGGCAAGGTCTGTCGGCGCTCGACGACGCCTGCGACCAGTTGCAGGGGTTTCAACAGGGCTTCGCGTTGAATGGTGAAATGCATGGTCTAGTCCCTTGCCTTAATAAGCTGCGCTGGTGTTCATCAAGTAGTCAGTGTACGCAGCAGGTTCTTATAGTCCTCGCGGATGTCCGCGTCGGATTCCTTAAGCTCGTTGATCTTGCGGCAGGCGTGCAAAACAGTCGTGTGGTCGCGGCCACCAAACACATCGCCGATTTCCGGCAGGCTGTGGTTGGTCAATTCCTTGGACAACGCCATGGCGACCTGACGCGGACGTGCTACCGAGCGTGAACGACGCTTGGACAGCAAGTCGGAGATCTTGATCTTGTAATACTCGGCGACGGTGCGCTGAATGTTATCCACAGACACCAGTTTATCTTGCAGCGCCAACAAGTCTTTCAGGGATTCGCGAATCAGCTCGATGGTGATATCGCGGCCCATGAAGTGCGAGTGGGCTATCACGCGTTTGAGCGCGCCTTCCAGCTCACGGACGTTGGAGCGAATACGCTGGGCAATGAAGAACGCTGCGTCGTGTGGCAGATCGACTTTGGCCTGGTCGGCCTTTTTCATCAGGATCGCCACGCGGGTTTCCAGCTCCGGTGGCTCGACGGCAACCGTCAGGCCCCAGCCGAAACGTGACTTCAGGCGTTCTTCAAGGCCTTCGATTTCTTTCGGATAGCGGTCACTGGTAAGAATGACCTGCTGGCCACCTTCAAGCAGGGCGTTGAAGGTGTGGAAAAATTCTTCCTGGGAGCGTTCCTTGCGGGCGAAGAACTGAATGTCATCGATCAGCAACGCATCCACCGAGCGGTAGAAGCGCTTGAACTCGTTGATCGCATTCAGCTGCAAGGCCTTGACCATGTCCGCAACGAAACGCTCGGAATGCAGGTACACAACCTTGGCATTCGGATTCTTCTTTAATAGGTGGTTACCCACAGCATGCATCAAGTGGGTTTTACCCAAGCCGACACCGCCATAAAGGAAGAGCGGGTTGTAGCCGTGCTTGGGGTTGTCCGCCACCTGCCAGGCCGCAGCCCGGGCCAGTTGGTTGGACTTGCCTTCGACGAAGTTCTCGAAGGTAAAAGTACGATTCAGGTAGCTGGTGTGCTTGAGCGCGCCTTCGACCTGCACCGTACGCTGTTCGGCGCGAACCGGAGCCTGTTGCGAACTGGCGCCGGCCATTGGATCGAAGCTGTCGCGGGACGGCTCTTCACTGACTTCAGCAACCTTTTGTGTCGCACGCTTGGTCGATGCAGCTGCCGGGGCTGGCGCCGGAGCGCTGACAGGCGCTTGAGCGGCCTGGGCCTGGGACGCCGCGGCGGCCAATGGAGCATTAGGTGCCGCACGCGGCGCCGAACTGCGTTTGCTGCCTATTAATAAGGAGAGCGCCGGCGCCAGGCCATTGCCATGCTCATCCAGCAGTTCAAGGACGCGGCCCAGGTACTTTTCATTGACCCAGTCGAGAACAAAACGATTCGGCGCGTAGACACGCAGCTCGTCGCCTTCGGCTTCGACCTGTAGTGGACGGATCCAAGTGTTGAATTGTTGGGCAGGCAGCTCATCGCGCAAAAGCTCTACGCACTGCTGCCAAAGTTCCACTGACACGGATATCCCCTAAGTTGAAAGCCGGTGAGGCAAAAACAAGCGGTCATTGTAGCGACCAGACGTCCACTTATCCACATGCAGGTTGCGCACAGGGCATGATTTATCAATGCGTTAACCCTGGAAAAGAAGACCAGCGGTATGTGAATAAGCTCTGTGGATAACCGCCCATGAGGGCACTGGACAAGTGGGGGCGAAACTCGGTGGATAACCTGCCTGTGGATAACTAGCCTTTCCACACACAGCTTATCCGACAGCGCAGCACAGGCTGACCACCGTTTTCCACCGTAGTTGTCATTCTCTGTACATCACGGTTTAGAAGGGCTAAAGGTAGTTATCCACAGATGAACGTGACCCTAGCTTTTATAAGCTTTACAGAAAAGCTTTAAATAATTCCCTTCTTTATTTCTATATCTAGCGAACGAGCTTCGACGAGCAAATCGTCTGGAGATCTATTTATAAGGAAACGCTGGTTGGAAATTGACCTAGAGGCTTGCTTTCTCTAGAATCCCCGGTCTCTTAAAACGGGGGCCATTCCGGCCCGTTGTGGACGAACCAGGTAACACGACAATGAAACGTACTTTCCAACCAAGCACTATCAAACGCGCTCGTACCCACGGTTTCCGTGCTCGCATGGCTACCAAGAACGGTCGTGCCGTCCTGTCGCGTCGTCGCGCCAAAGGTCGTGCGCGTCTGGCAGTTTGATAATCCGGCACTGGAGGTGAGTCAGGACTTCAGTCGGGAAAAGCGTCTGCTTACTCCCCGGCATTTCAAGGCAGTCTTTGACTCCCCTACCGGCAAGGTTCCGGGGAAAAATCTCCTGCTCCTTGCGCGCAATAACGATCTTGATCACCCCCGTCTCGGGCTGGTTATCGGGAAAAAGAGCGTAAAGCTCTCCGTCGAGCGCAATCGCCTCAAACGTCTGATGCGCGAATCGTTTCGCCTGAACCAGGATTTACTGGTCGGTTGGGACATTGTTATCGTCGCGCGCAAAGGTTTGGGTGACGTAGAAAGCCCCGAATTGATTCAGCATTTCGACAAGCTCTGGAAACGTCTGGCACGCAGCAAGCCGGTACCAGCAGTCAAAACCGAAACTGTAGGGGTAGACAGTCCCGATGCGTAAACTGGCACTCGTTCCGATCCAGTTTTATCGCTATGCCATCAGTCCCCTGATGGCCAGTCACTGTCGTTTCTACCCCAGTTGTTCCTGCTACGCGTATGAAGCCATAGAAAATCATGGCCTTCTGCGCGGTGGCTGGCTGACCTTTCGTCGTTTAGGTCGCTGTCATCCGTGGAATCCCGGTGGTTATGACCCGGTTCCATCTATCCCTACCTCCCGTTCTTCTTCGATGGCCGAGTAATCATGGATATCAAACGCACGATCCTGATCGTCGCCCTGGCAATCGTGTCCTACGTTATGGTTCTTAAATGGAACCAGGACTATGGCCAGGCTGCCCTGCCGACTCAGAATGTTGCTTCCAGTACTACCGCACCGGGCCTACCGGATACGGCGACTGGCAATAATGCTTCTGTCAGTGACGACATTCCCCGCGCCGCAAGCGATACCAGTGCAACTGCACCTGCTGAAACACCAGTAGCTGCAAGCAAAGACCTCATCCAGATCAAAACGGATGTGCTCAACCTGGCAATCGATCCACAAGGTGGCGATGTTGCCCAGTTGACGTTGCCGCTGTATCCACGTCGCCAGGACCATCCGGAAATTCCATTCCAGCTGTTTGATAACGGCAACGAGCGGACTTATCTGGCTCAAAGTGGCCTGATCGGCACCAACGGTCCGGACGCAAGTCCTGCCGGTCGTCCGGTTTACTCCTCCGAGAAGAAGATTTATCAACTGGCTGACGGTCAAGACCAATTGGTCGCGGACCTGAAGTTCAGCAAGGACGGCGTCAACTACATCAAGCGTTTCACGCTGAAACGTGGCCTGTATGACGTAACCGTTTCCTACCTGATCGACAACCAGAGCGCTCAGCCCTGGTCCGGTGCAATGTTCGCGCAACTGAAGCGCGATGCCAGCTCCGATCCTTCTTCCAGCACCGCCACCGGCACCGCGACTTACCTGGGCGCCGCCCTGTGGACAAGTAACGAGCCGTACAAGAAAGTGTCGATGAGCGACATGGACAAGGCTCAGCTGAAAGAAACCGTCACCGGTGGTTGGGTTGCCTGGTTGCAGCACTACTTCGTGACTGCCTGGATTCCGGTCAAGGGCGAAAACAATATCGTCCAGACCCGTAAAGACAGCAAAGGCAACTACATCATCGGCTACACCGCCCCGGCAATGACTGTCGCGCCAGGTGCAAAAGCCGAAACCAGCGCCGTTCTGTACGCAGGTCCGAAAAGCCAGGCTGTGCTGAAAGAGTTGTCCCCAGGTCTGGAATTGACCGTCGACTACGGCATTTTGTGGTTCATTGCCCAGCCAATCTTCTGGTTGCTGCAACATATCCACGCGCTGGTCGGTAACTGGGGCTGGTCGATCATCTTCCTGACCATGCTGATCAAGGGGATTTTCTTCCCGCTGTCGGCTGCCAGCTACAAATCCATGGCGCGCATGCGTGCAGTGGCACCGAAACTGGCCGCGCTGAAAGAGCAACATGGCGACGACCGGCAGAAAATGTCGCAAGCCATGATGGAGCTGTACAAGAAAGAGAAGATCAATCCGCTGGGTGGCTGCTTGCCAATCCTCGTGCAGATGCCGGTTTTCCTTTCGCTGTACTGGGTTCTGCTGGAAAGCGTGGAAATGCGCCAGGCGCCGTTCATGCTGTGGATTACTGACCTGTCGATCAAGGATCCGTTCTTCATTCTGCCGATCATCATGGGTGCAACCATGTTCATCCAGCAGCAGTTGAACCCGACTCCTCCGGATCCGATGCAGGCGAAGGTCATGAAAATGATGCCAATCATCTTCACCTTCTTCTTCCTGTGGTTCCCGGCAGGTCTGGTGCTGTACTGGGTTGTGAACAACGTGCTGTCCATCGCACAACAGTGGTACATCACGCGTAAGATCGAAGCGGCTACCAAAAAAGCCGAGGCGTAACTTACTCTGTGGATAACCACTCAAAACGCCCCCTAGTGGGGCGTTTTGCTATCTGTCACTTTTGTCTGGATACCGGTTTATGAGCGTTCCTCGTGAAACCATCGCTGCCGTCGCCACC
This sequence comes from Pseudomonas sp. JV414, assembly GCF_032424305.1. Lineage (NCBI taxonomy): Bacteria > Pseudomonadati > Pseudomonadota > Gammaproteobacteria > Pseudomonadales > Pseudomonadaceae > Pseudomonas > Pseudomonas sp. JV414. The sequence continues at coordinate 118,829 of NZ_VYKC01000011.1, forward strand.
GCTCAAGGTCGCGGCGGTGTGGGCATCGTCCGTATTTCCGGGCCGCTGGCGAGTCTGGCGGCCAAAGCCATCAGCGGTCGCGAACTGAAACCGCGGTTTGCCCATTACGGCCCGTTCCTCAGTGCAAACGAAGAGGTGCTGGACGAGGGCATCGCCCTATATTTCCCGGGACCGAACTCGTTCACCGGCGAAGATGTGCTTGAGCTGCAGGGCCACGGCGGGCCGATCGTTCTGGATATGCTGCTCAAGCGTTGCCTTGAACTGGGCTGTCGTCTGGCCCGGCCGGGTGAATTCAGCGAGCGCGCCTTCCTCAACGACAAACTCGATCTGGCTCAGGCCGAAGCCATTGCCGACTTGATTGAGGCAAGTTCTGCACAGGCGGCACGAAATGCCCTGCGTTCGTTGCAGGGTGCGTTTTCCCAGCGTGTGCATAACCTCACCGAGCAACTGATAGGCCTGCGCATTTACGTCGAGGCAGCCATCGACTTTCCCGAAGAAGAAATCGACTTCCTCGCCGACGGCCACGTCCTGAGCATGCTCGACAAAGTCCGCGACGAATTATCCACAGTGATGCGTGAAGCCGGGCAAGGAGCCTTGCTACGCGACGGCATGACCGTGGTCATCGCCGGCCGGCCGAATGCCGGTAAGTCCAGCCTTCTGAATGCCTTGGCTGGACGTGAAGCTGCGATCGTGACCGAGATTGCCGGCACTACCCGAGACATTCTTCGCGAACATATCCACATCGATGGCATGCCGTTACACGTGGTCGATACTGCCGGCTTGCGGGATACCGATGATCAGGTGGAAAAAATTGGCGTCGAACGGGCATTGAAAGCCATCGGCGAGGCAGATCGGGTATTGCTGGTGGTCGATGCCACCGCTCCCGAAGCCCTTGATCCCTTTGCCTTGTGGCCCGAATTCCTCGAAACCCGCCCGGATCCGGCAAAAGTTACGCTGATCCGTAACAAGGCTGACCTGACGGGCGAAGCGATTGCCCTGGAAGTCAGCAACGATGGCCACGTTACTATCAGCCTCAGTGCAAGGTCTGCCGGCGAAGGCCTGGAATTGCTGCGTGAGCACCTCAAGGCCTGCATGGGTTACGAGCAGACCTCCGAAAGCAGCTTCAGTGCTCGCAGGCGTCACCTGGAGGCACTGCGTCATGCGAGTGCATCCCTCGAGCATGGCCGTGCGCAGCTGACGCTAGCGGGTGCTGGTGAACTGTTGGCCGAAGATTTGCGCCAGGCGCAGCAGTCTTTGGGTGAAATCACCGGCGCATTCAGCTCCGATGATCTGCTGGGAAGGATCTTTTCCAGCTTCTGTATCGGTAAATAATCCCTTCTGCTATCCCCAGACAGGCCATTCAGGCCTGTCTGTTCTCTCCTTTTCTGAATTTTTTTTCCCAGTGCCGAGCAGATTCTTCGCTTGAGCGGATTTCCCTTGCTCGGGATTTGCTCATTCGGCGGCTTTTCTGTGGATTAAGCCCTGTGAATAAGTGCCGCTAAGGGCAGTTGATAACAAGGCCTCAAAACTGAAGATAACCACCTCTGTGGATAACCACCCCTTTCATCCACAGGCTTAAACCGGTTATCCAAGGGCCTCCTTGGCACATGACCACAGGGTTTTGAATCTCTGTACATACTGAAAATAAAGGGCTGTATCAATCTATCCACAGAAAGTTGGCTCAGTAGAAATAAACATAAAAACAAAGATTTAATAAATTTCTCTCTTTTTAATTTCTATAACCTCGACTTCTCCACAGCTGGTTAAATTTTGTGCAAAGGGTTCTTTAGGAAGGGCGAAGTCCCTATACTTGCCGACCAGGTCTAAAAACCTGAGCTCAAACTATTTCCGGATTACCTGACTGAAGCAGGCACGAGGTGCGTGGTGGATTTCCCTTCCCGTTTTGAAGTGATCGTCATCGGCGGCGGTCATGCCGGTACCGAGGCAGCACTGGCGTCAGCACGTATGGGGGCAAAAACCCTATTGCTGACGCATAACGTGGAAACCCTCGGTGCCATGAGTTGCAACCCGGCCATTGGCGGGATCGGCAAAAGCCATCTGGTTAAAGAAATCGATGCTCTGGGCGGCGCGATGGCCATGGCTACCGATAAAGGTGGTATTCAGTTTCGCGTATTGAACAGCCGCAAAGGCCCAGCCGTGCGTGCAACCCGCGCACAGGCAGATCGGGTTCTGTACAAGGCGGCTGTCCGCGAAGCTTTGGAAAACCAGCCGAACCTGTGGATATTTCAACAGGCTGCTGACGATCTGATCGTCGAGCAGGAACAAGTGCGCGGTGTTGTCACCCAAATGGGCCTGCGTTTCTTCGCAGATTCCGTGGTGTTGACCACTGGCACCTTCCTCGGTGGACTTATCCACATCGGCATGCAGAATTATTCCGGCGGTCGCGCCGGTGATCCGCCGTCGATTGCGCTGGCTCATCGTCTGCGCGAACTGCCATTGCGTGTTGGTCGCCTGAAAACCGGTACACCGCCGCGTATCGACGGTCGCACTGTGGATTTTTCGGTGATGACCGAGCAGGCAGGGGATACGCCGATTCCGGTGATGTCGTTCATGGGCTCCAAAGAGCAGCATCCGAAACAGGTCAGCTGCTGGATTACCCACACCAACGCCCGTACCCACGAAATCATTGCTTCGAACCTTGATCGTTCGCCGATGTATTCCGGTGTGATCGAAGGTATCGGCCCGCGTTATTGCCCATCGATCGAAGACAAGATCCACCGCTTTGCCGACAAGGAAAGCCACCAGGTGTTCATCGAGCCGGAAGGTCTGACCACCCACGAGCTGTACCCGAACGGGATATCCACATCCTTGCCGTTCGACGTGCAGCTGCAGATCGTGCAATCGATCCGCGGCATGGAAAACGCGCACATTGTTCGGCCTGGCTACGCCATCGAGTACGACTACTTCGACCCGCGTGACCTGAAGTACAGCCTGGAAACCAAAGTGATCGGCGGTTTGTTCTTCGCCGGGCAAATCAACGGCACCACCGGTTACGAAGAAGCCGGCGCCCAAGGTTTGCTGGCCGGAGCCAACGCCGCACTGCGTGCTCAGGGCAAAGATGCCTGGTGCCCGCGTCGCGACGAAGCGTACATCGGCGTTTTGGTCGACGACCTGATTACCCTGGGTACCCAGGAACCGTATCGGATGTTCACGTCCCGCGCCGAATACCGTTTGATCCTGCGCGAAGACAACGCCGACCTGCGCTTGACCGAAAAAGGTCGCGAATTGGGTCTGGTCGATGACGCGCGTTGGGCAGCGTTCTGCAAGAAACGCGAGAGCATCGACCTGGAAGAGCAACGCCTGAAAAGTACTTGGGTTCGCCCAGGCACCGAGCAGGGCGATGCGATTTCCGAGAAATTCGGTACGCCGCTGACCCACGAATACAATTTGCTCAACCTGCTGAGCCGTCCGGAAATCGACTACGCTGGTCTGATCGCCGTGACCGGCGGGGGCGCAGAAGATCCACAGGTCGCCGAACAGGTCGAAATCAAGACCAAATACGCCGGTTATATCGATCGCCAGCAGGACGAAATCGCACGGCTGCGGGCCAGCGAAGACACAAAACTGCCTGTGGATATCGATTACACGAACATCTCTGGTCTCTCGAAAGAGATCCAGAGCAAGCTCGGTGCGACCCGTCCAGAGACCCTGGGCCAGGCGTCGCGTATTCCGGGCGTGACCCCGGCAGCGATTTCGCTGTTGATGATTCATTTGAAAAAACGCGGCGCGGGCCGTCAGTTGGAGCAAAGCGCTTGAGTTCGTTGGTCACCTCGCAACACGCCGAAGAGTTATCCACAGGTGCTCGCCAGCTCGGTGTCAACCTGACGGAAGCCCAGCATGCACAGCTGCTGGGTTATCTGGCCCTGTTGATAAAATGGAACAAGGCCTACAACCTCACGGCAGTGCGTGATCCAGACGAAATGGTTTCACGGCATTTGCTCGATAGCCTGAGCGTTATGTCCTTCATCGAAAACGGCCGTTGGCTGGACGTGGGCAGTGGCGGCGGCATGCCGGGGATTCCCCTGGCGATCCTGTTTCCCGAGTCGCAAGTGACCTGCCTGGATAGCAACGGCAAGAAAACCCGCTTCCTGACCCAGGTAAAACTCGAACTCAAACTGGATAACCTGCAAGTTATCCACAGTCGCGTCGAAGCCTTCCAGCCTGAACTGCCATTCAACGGGATCATTTCCCGTGCGTTCAGCAGCATGGAGAACTTCAGCAACTGGACTCGCCATTTGGGCGACGCCGAAACACGTTGGCTGGCAATGAAGGGCGTTCATCCCGCCGATGAGCTGGTAGCATTGCCGGCAGACTTCCACCTCGATAGCGAACACGCCCTGGCCGTACCCGGTTGCCAAGGCCAACGCCATCTGCTGATACTGCGCCGCACGGCATGATTGGGAACACAAGCAAGAATGGCTAAGGTATTCGCGATAGCGAACCAAAAGGGTGGTGTGGGCAAGACCACCACCTGCATCAACCTCGCAGCTTCCCTGGTCGCTACCAAGCGTCGGGTGCTATTGATCGATCTCGATCCACAGGGCAACGCCACCATGGGTAGCGGTGTGGATAAACACGGCCTGGAAAACTCGGTCTACGACCTGCTGATCGGTGAATGTGATCTGGCTCAGGCCATGCACTATTCCGAGCACGGCGGTTATCAATTACTGCCGGCCAACCGCGACCTGACCGCGGCTGAAGTCGTTCTGCTGGAAATGCAGATGAAGGAAAGTCGTCTGCGCAGTGCGTTGGCGCCGATCCGTGAAAACTACGATTACATTTTGATCGACTGCCCGCCGTCGCTGTCGATGTTAACGCTCAACGCGCTGGTTGCCGCCGACGGGGTAATTATCCCCATGCAGTGCGAGTACTTCGCGCTCGAAGGGTTGAGCGACCTTGTGGATAACATCAAGCGGATTGCCGAACTGCTGAACCCGAACCTGAAAGTCGAAGGCCTGTTGCGGACCATGTACGACCCGCGCCTGAGCCTGATGAACGACGTATCGGCGCAGCTCAAGGAACACTTCGGCGATCAGCTCTACGACACCGTGATTCCACGCAACATCCGCTTGGCCGAAGCGCCAAGCTATGGCATGCCGGCGCTGGCGTACGACAAATCATCGCGGGGCGCGATTGCCTATCTGGCATTGGCGGGCGAGATGGTTCGCCGTCAGCGCAAAAATTCACGCATCGCCGCTGCTCAGGCAACTTAAGGAATCCCCATGGCCGTCAAGAAACGAGGTCTCGGACGTGGACTGGATGCACTGCTGAGTGGTCCGACTGTCAGCTCGCTGGAAGAGCAAGCGGTACAAGCCGATCAGCGTGAGCTGCAGCACCTGCCCCTGGACCTGATCCAGCGTGGCAAGTACCAGCCGCGTCGGGACATGGATCCTCAAGCGCTGGAGGAGCTGGCGCAGTCGATCAAGGCCCAGGGCGTGATGCAGCCGATCGTGGTTCGCCCGATCGGCAGCGGGCGCTTCGAAATCATCGCCGGCGAACGTCGCTGGCGTGCGAGCCAGCAGGCTGGCCAGGAAACCATCCCGGCGATGGTTCGCGATGTGCCGGATGAAACCGCCATCGCCATGGCGCTGATCGAGAACATCCAGCGCGAAGACCTCAATCCGATCGAAGAAGCAGTGGCCTTGCAGCGTTTGCAGCAGGAATTCCAGCTGACTCAGCAACAAGTGGCAGAGGCTGTGGGTAAGTCCCGCGTCACCGTGGCCAATCTGTTGCGTCTGATTGCGCTGCCTGAAGTCATCAAAACCATGCTGTCTCACGGCGACCTGGAAATGGGTCATGCCCGTGCCTTGCTCGGTTTGCCGGAAAACCAACAAGTCGAAGGGGCGCGACACGTTGTCGCACGAGGGCTGACTGTTCGCCAGACTGAAGCACTGGTTCGCCAGTGGTTGAGTGGCAAACCGGAGCCTGTGGAACCTGCAAAACCAGACCCGGATATCGCCCGACTCGAGCAGCGCCTGGCCGAGCGCCTAGGCTCTGCGGTGCAGATCCGCCACGGAAAGAAGGGTAAGGGGCAGCTGGTGATCGGCTACAACTCTCTTGATGAGCTTCAAGGTGTGCTTGCACACATCCGCTGAAACAATTCCTCATGTAGCGTGAAGTCGGAAATCACTACCTGACAGTTGAATAGGGGCAGAACCGCCCCTATACTCTGCGCGCATTTTGTCGGCACAAATTATGCCAAGTTATTGAATTCTGGCAGCCGACCATTGGGGAGCAAAAGAGATGGAAAACCGCACGCCAGACCGCTTGCCGTTCCATCGCCTGGCAGTTTTTCCGGTGTTAATGGCTCAATTTGTCGTTTTGCTGATTGCCGCTTTGGCGCTCTGGCAATGGCATGGAGTCGTTGCCGGGTACTCAGGACTCTGCGGAGGCCTGATAGCCTTGCTTCCCAATATTTATTTCGCTCACAGGGCATTTCGGTTTTCCGGCGCCCGAGCAGCTCAAGCCATCGTCCGGTCTTTTTATGCCGGCGAGGCGGGCAAACTGATTTTGACGGCAGTGCTGTTTGCATTGACGTTTGCAGGTGTGAAGCCATTGGCGCCGTTAGCAGTCTTCGGCGTCTTCGTGCTGACCCAACTGGTTAGCTGGTTCGCTCCCCTGCTAATGAGAACAAGACTTTCGAGACCTTAGGGCGTTTGAGGCAACCATGGCAGAGACAACCGCTTCGGGCTATATCCAGCACCACTTGCAGAACCTGACCTTCGGTCAGCACCCAACTGGCGGGTGGGGTTTTGCCCACACCGCAGCAGAAGCCAAAGAAATGGGCTTCTGGGCTTTCCACGTCGATACTCTCGGCTGGTCGGTCGCGTTGGGTCTGATTTTCGTTCTTCTTTTCCGCATGGCGGCGAAGAAGGCGACTTCCGGTCAGCCTGGTGCTTTGCAGAACTTCGTTGAAGTATTGGTCGAATTCGTCGATGGCAGCGTGAAAGACAGCTTCCATGGCCGTAGCCCGGTGATTGCACCGTTGGCGCTGACCATCTTCGTCTGGGTCTTCCTGATGAACGCCGTCGACCTGATTCCGGTTGACTGGATTCCTCAAGTGGCCATGTTGATCTCCGGCGATCCGCACATTCCGTTCCGCGCCGTATCGACTACTGACCCGAACGCTACCCTGGGCATGGCCCTGTCGGTATTCGCGTTGATCATTTTCTACAGCATCAAGGTCAAGGGCATCGGCGGTTTCATCGGCGAACTGACCCTGCACCCATTCGGCAGCAAGAACATCTTCGTTCAAGCCCTGCTGATTCCGGTGAACTTCCTGCTTGAGTTCGTGACACTGATTGCCAAGCCAATCTCGTTGGCACTGCGTCTGTTCGGCAACATGTATGCCGGCGAACTGGTCTTCATTTTGATTGCTGTGATGTTCGGCAGCGGTCTGCTCTGGCTTAGCGGCCTGGGCGTAGTTCTGCAGTGGGCGTGGGCTGTGTTCCACATCCTGATCATCACCCTGCAGGCGTTTATCTTCATGATGCTGACCATCGTTTACCTTTCGATGGCGCACGAAGAGAACCATTAAGACCAGTCTCGACTAGTCTGATGTCCCACCCGGTAACACGGGTGGGTGCCCGAACAGGGCTATGAAACGATTTGTTTTACCGCTTTAAAATCTAAAAAACCTAAACCATACGACGTAAAAGTCGGGAGGAAAGATGGAAACTGTAGTTGGTCTAACCGCTATCGCTGTTGCACTGTTGATCGGCCTGGGCGCACTGGGTACCGCAATTGGTTTCGGCCTGTTGGGCGGCAAGTTCCTGGAAGGCGCCGCGCGTCAGCCAGAAATGGTTCCAATGCTGCAAGTTAAAATGTTCATCGTTGCCGGTCTGCTCGACGCCGTAACCATGATCGGTGTTGGTATCGCTCTGTTCTTCACCTTCGCGAACCCATTCGTTGGTCAACTCGCTGGCTAATCACTCGAATCGTCGAGTGATTAGTGTGTTGTGCAACGAACGAGCGAGGTGTTGGCGTGAACATTAATGCAACCCTGATTGGCCAGTCCGTTGCGTTCTTAATTTTTGTACTTTTTTGCATGAAGTTCGTATGGCCTCCGGTCATCGCGGCTTTGCACGAACGTCAGAAGAAGATCGCGGATGGACTGGACGCTGCCGCCCGAGCAGCTCGCGACCTGGAGTTGGCCCAAGATAAAGCGGGTCAACAACTGCGCGAAGCGAAAGCTCAGGCAGCCGAAATCATTGAGCAAGCCAAGAAACGCGGTAACCAGATCGTTGAAGAGGCTGTTGAAAAAGCCCGTATCGACGCTGACCGTGTGAAGGTTCAGGCTCAGGCCGAGATCGAGCAGGAACTGAACAGTGTCAAAGACGCGCTGCGTGCCCAATTGGGTGCACTGGCTGTCGGCGGCGCCGAGAAGATCCTGGGTGCCACAATCGATCAAAACGCGCACGCGGAGCTGGTAAACAAACTGGCTGCTGAAATTTAAGCGAGGGCGATCATGGCAGAATTGACCACGTTGGCCCGACCTTACGCTAAGGCAGCCTTCGAGCACGCCCAGGCCCACCAGCAACTGGCCTCTTGGTCAGCCATGCTCGGCCTGGCTGCAGCAGTGTCGCAAGACGACACCATGCAGCGCGTGCTCAAGGCCCCGCGACTGACGAGCGCAAACAAGGCCGCCACGTTTATTGACGTGTGCGGCGACAAGTTTGATGCCAAGGCACAGAACTTCATTAACGTCGTTGCCGAAAACGACCGTCTCCCGCTTTTGCCGGAGATTTCCGCTCTGTTCGACCTGTACAAGGCTGAACAAGAGAAGTCGGTAGACGTTGAAGTGACCAGTGCTTTTGCATTGAACCAAGAACAGCAAGACAAACTCGCCAAGGTTCTCAGTGCACGACTCAACCGGGAAGTGCGCCTGCAAGTCGAGGAAGACAAATCCCTGATTGGGGGCGTTGTCATCCGCGCCGGCGACCTGGTTATCGATGGCTCGATTCGCGGCAAACTCGCGAACCTTGCCGAAGCATTGAAATCTTGAGTTTGAAGGGGCAGCAGAGCAATGCAGCAACTCAATCCTTCCGAAATAAGTGAAATTATCAAGGGCCGCATCGACAAGCTCGATGTGACCTCCCAAGCCCGTAACGAAGGCACTGTCGTCAGCGTATCTGACGGTATCGTGCGGATTCACGGTCTGGCCGACGTTATGTACGGCGAGATGATCGAGTTTCCGGGCGGCGTCTTCGGTATGGCTCTCAACCTGGAGCAAGACTCCGTAGGTGCCGTTGTATTGGGCGCTTACCAGTCTCTGGCTGAAGGCATGAGCGCCAAGTGCACCGGCCGCATCCTCGAAGTTCCGGTTGGTAAGGAACTGCTGGGTCGCGTAGTCGACGCACTGGGTAACCCGGTTGACGGCAAAGGTCCGCTGAACAACACCTTGACCGATGCGGTCGAGAAAGTTGCTCCAGGCGTGATCTGGCGTAAGTCGGTAGACCAGCCTGTACAGACTGGCTACAAGGCTGTCGATGCCATGATCCCTGTCGGCCGTGGCCAGCGTGAGCTGATCATCGGTGACCGTCAGATCGGTAAAACCGCTCTGGCGATCGACGCGATCATCAACCAGAAAAACAGCGGAATTTTCTGTGTCTACGTAGCAATCGGTCAGAAGCAATCGACCATCGCCAACGTGGTTCGCAAGCTGGAAGAAAACGGCGCTTTGGCCAACACGATCATCGTGGCTGCCAGTGCTTCGGAATCTCCTGCGCTGCAATTCCTGGCACCGTACTCCGGTTGCACCATGGGTGAATTCTTCCGCGACCGCGGTGAAGACGCGCTGATCGTTTATGACGATCTGTCCAAGCAAGCAGTGGCTTACCGCCAGATTTCCCTGCTGCTGCGCCGTCCACCAGGCCGTGAAGCTTACCCAGGCGACGTGTTCTATCTCCACTCCCGTCTGCTGGAGCGCGCATCCCGCGTTTCGGAAGAATACGTAGAGAAGTTCACCAATGGCGCAGTAACCGGCAAAACCGGTTCCCTGACCGCACTGCCGATCATCGAAACCCAGGCTGGCGACGTTTCCGCGTTCGTTCCGACCAACGTGATTTCCATCACCGACGGTCAGATCTTCCTGGAATCGGCCATGTTCAACTCCGGGATCCGTCCTGCTGTGAACGCCGGTGTTTCGGTATCCCGTGTGGGTGGTGCCGCTCAGACCAAGATTATCAAGAAGCTCTCCGGTGGTATCCGTACCGCTCTGGCTCAGTACCGTGAACTGGCGGCATTCGCCCAGTTCGCTTCTGACCTGGACGAAGCGACCCGTAAGCAACTTGAGCATGGTCAGCGCGTTACCGAGCTGATGAAGCAGAAGCAATACGCACCAATGTCGATCGCTGACATGGCGCTGTCGCTGTATGCCGCTGAGCGTGGGTTCCTGACTGACGTCGAAATCGCCAAGATCGGCAGCTTTGAACAAGCGCTGATTGCTTTCTTCAACCGCGATCACGCCGAATTGATGGCGAAGATCAACGTGAAGGGTGACTTCAATGACGAAATCGACGCTGGCATGAAAGCCGGTATCGAGAAGTTCAAGGCCACCCAAACCTGGTAAGCCGCAGCGGGAGCCGCAAGGCTCCCGCTTGCTAACCTGATAGGTGTTACATGGCAGGCGCAAAAGAGATTCGCAGTAAGATTGCGAGCATCAAAAGCACGCAAAAGATTACCAGCGCCATGGAAAAAGTGGCGGTCAGCAAAATGCGCAAGGCACAAATGCGCATGGCTGCTAGCCGTCCTTACGCGGAGCGCATCCGCCAGGTTATTGGCCATCTGGCCAACGCCAACCCGGAATATCGCCACCCATTCATGATCGACCGTGAAGTAAAGCGCGTCGGTTACGTCGTGGTGAGCAGTGACCGTGGTCTGTGTGGTGGCTTGAACACCAACCTGTTCAAGGCCCTGGTCAAGGACATGGCGGTAAACCGCGATAACGGCGTCGAGATTGATCTGTGTGTCGTTGGTAGCAAGGGTGCGGCTTTCTTCCGCAACTTCGGCGGTAACGTCGTTGCAGCTATCAGCCACCTGGGTGAAGAGCCGTCGATCAATGACTTGATCGGCAGCGTCAAGGTGATGCTGGATGCCTACCTGGACGGCCGTATTGATCGCCTGTCCGTGGTATCCAACAAGTTCATCAACACCATGACGCAATCGCCTACCGTGGAGCAGTTGATTCCACTGGTGGCAACCCCGGATCAAGAACTCAAGCACCACTGGGATTATCTGTACGAACCGGACGCCAAAGAGCTGCTTGACGGCTTGATGGTCCGTTACGTGGAGTCGCAGGTCTACCAGGCGGTGGTCGAGAACAACGCGGCTGAACAAGCTGCGCGGATGATCGCGATGAAGAACGCTACCGACAACGCCGGTGATTTGATCAGCGATTTGCAGCTGGTCTACAACAAGGCGCGTCAGGCTGCGATCACCCAAGAGATCTCGGAAATCGTCGGCGGCGCTGCCGCGGTTTAACGGTTCAAATATTCAGAGGATCCAGCTATGAGTAGCGGACGTATCGTTCAAATCATCGGCGCCGTTATCGACGTGGAATTTCCACGCGACAGCGTACCGAGCATCTACAACGCGCTGACAGTTCAAAGCGCGGCCGGGACCACCCTGGAAGTTCAGCAGCAGCTGGGCGACGGCGTGGTTCGTACCATTGCGATGGGTTCCACCGAAGGCTTGAAGCGCGGTCTGGACGTCATCGACTCCGGCGCAGCCATCTCCGTACCAGTCGGTAAAGCGACCCTGGGCCGGATCATGGACGTTCTGGGTAACCCGATCGACGAAGCTGGCCCGATCGACACCGAAGAGCGCTGGGGCATTCACCGTCCTGCGCCATCCTTCGCTGAACAAGCGGGCGGCAACGACCTGCTGGAAACCGGCATCAAGGTTATCGACCTGGTTTGCCCGTTCGCCAAGGGTGGTAAAGTCGGTCTGTTCGGTGGTGCCGGTGTAGGCAAAACCGTAAACATGATGGAACTGATCCGTAACATCGCCATCGAGCACAGCGGTTATTCCGTGTTCGCCGGTGTGGGTGAGCGTACTCGTGAGGGTAACGACTTCTACCACGAGATGAAGGATTCCAACGTTCTGGACAAAGTGGCACTGGTTTACGGTCAGATGAACGAGCCGCCGGGTAACCGTCTGCGCGTAGCACTGACCGGCCTGACCATGGCCGAGAAGTTCCGTGACGAAGGTAACGACGTTCTGCTGTTCGTCGACAACATCTATCGTTACACCCTGGCCGGTACTGAAGTATCCGCACTGCTGGGCCGTATGCCTTCGGCAGTAGGTTACCAGCCGACCCTGGCTGAAGAGATGGGCGTTCTGCAAGAACGTATCACTTCGACCAAGGAAGGTTCGATCACTTCGATCCAAGCGGTATATGTACCTGCGGATGACTTGACTGACCCGTCGCCAGCGACCACCTTCGCCCACTTGGACGCCACCGTCGTTCTGTCCCGTGACATCGCTTCCCTGGGTATCTACCCAGCGGTCGATCCACTCGACTCGACTTCGCGCCAGCTGGACCCGAACGTAATCGGCCAGGACCACTACGACACCGCTCGCGGCGTACAGTATGTTCTGCAGCGTTACAAAGAACTGAAGGACATCATTGCGATCCTGGGTATGGACGAGCTGTCGGAAGCCGACAAGCAGTTGGTAAACCGTGCTCGTAAGATCCAGCGTTTCTTGTCGCAGCCGTTCTTCGTGGCTGAAGTCTTCACCGGCGCTTCGGGTAAATACGTTTCCCTGAAAGACACCATTGCTGGCTTCAAAGGCATCCTCAACGGTGACTACGACCACCTGCCAGAACAAGCGTTCTACATGGTCGGCGGCATCGAAGAAGCGATCGAGAAAGCCAAGAAACTGTAATCCCGGCGCCCGGCAACGGGCGCTAATTTAGGTTGAGGCAATCAGATGGCTATGACAGTCCATTGCGATATCGTCAGCGCGGAAGGGGAAATCTTTTCCGGCCTGGTCGAGATGGTGATTGCGCACGGTGCACTGGGTGATCTTGGTATCGCTCTGGGTCACGCGCCGTTGATCACTAATCTCAAGCCGGGCCCGATCCGCCTGGTCAAGCAGGGCGGGGAAGAGGAGGTGTATTACATCTCCGGCGGTTTCCTCGAGGTTCAGCCGAACATGGTCAAGGTTCTTGCCGACACCGTGCAACGTGCTGCCGACCTGGACGAAGCCTCCGCTCAGGAAGCCGTTAAGGCTGCCGAGAAGGCCTTGCATGAGCGAGGCGCGGAATTCGATTACGGTTCTGCTGCCGCACGTCTGGCCGAGGCTGCAGCTCAGCTGCGCACCGTCCAGCAGATCCGCAAGAAGTTCGGCCACTAATCGGCCATCGACTTATTGTGTGATTGATTAAAAAGGGTAGCCTCGGCTACCCTTTTTTCTTTTTCCGAGTTTCATCACCCGGTCGCAGCCGCTGACCCCCAGGATTAGTAGCCTGTCATGTCTCTTGAAATCGTTATCCTCGCTGCCGGCCAAGGCACGCGCATGCGTTCGGCCTTGCCGAAAGTTCTGCACCCGGTTGCCGGTAACTCAATGCTTGGCCATGTTATCCACACGGCCCGGCAACTTGATCCACAACGCATCCATGTGGTGATCGGACATGGTGCCGAATCGGTGCGCGAGCGTCTGGCGGCCGATGACCTGGATTTCGTCCTGCAGGATCAACAGCTGGGTACCGGACATGCGGTGGCCCAGGCGGTACCGTTCATCAAGTCCGACACCGTGCTGATTCTGTACGGCGACGTCCCCTTGATCGAAGTCGAAACCCTGCAACGCTTGCTCAAGCATGTGGTGCCAGGGCAGATGGGCTTGCTGACCGTCGAACTGGACGACGCGACTGGTTATGGCCGCATCGTGCGCGACACTGACGGTAACGTTGCAGCCATTGTTGAACACAAGGACGCCAACGAGGCTCAACGTGCCATCAATGAAGGCAATACCGGCATCCTTGCTGTTCCTGCCGATCGCCTGGCCGACTGGACGAGCCGTCTTTCGAACAACAATGTTCAGGGAGAGTACTACCTGACCGATGTCATCGAAATGGCGGTCAGCGATGGTCTGGTGGTGGCTACCGAGCAACCCCACGACCCTATGGAAGTGCAGGGCGCCAACGATCGCAAGCAACTGGCTGAGCTTGAGCGTCACTATCAGCTGCGCGCTGCTCGTCGTTTGATGGCTCAGGGCGTGACCCTGCGCGACCCGGCACGTTTCGATGTGCGCGGTGAGGTCACCGTTGGTCGCGATGTGCTGATCGACATCAACGTGATCCTCGAAGGTAAAGTGGTCATCGAGGACGACGTGGTGATCGGTCCGAACTGCGTGATCAAGGACAGCACCCTGCGCAAAGGCGTGGTGATCAAGGCCAACAGCCATATCGAAGGCGCGATCCTCGGCGAAGGCAGCGATGCCGGTCCGTTCGCACGTCTGCGCCCGGGCACGGTGCTGGACGCTCGCGCGCATGTGGGTAACTTCGTTGAGCTGAAGAATGCCCACTTGGGCGAGGGCGCCAAGGCCGGTCACTTGACGTATCTGGGCGATGCCGAGATCGGTGCGCGCACCAACATCGGCGCGGGCACTATCACCTGTAACTACGATGGCGCGAACAAGTGGAAAACCGTGCTGGGTGAAGATGTGTTCATCGGTTCCAACAACTCGTTGGTGGCGCCTGTGGATATCTCCGCGGGTGCGACCACGGCGGCAGGTTCGACCATTACCCAGAATGTGGATAAGGCTCAGTTGGCCGTGGGTCGGGCGCGGCAGAAGAACATTAATGGCTGGAAGCGGCCGGAGAAGATCAAGAAGAGCTGAGTTATCCACAGCAAGATCAAAAGATCGCAGCCTTCGGCAGCTCCTACAGGATGAACACGAATTCACCGTAGGAGCTGCCGAAGGCTGCGATCTTTTTTATGGGATCCACACATTTTTTTTTCTGACGCTGGCTTGACGAAGTTTCGACAATAGGTTTTGATTGCTTACGTTATCTTTCGAATCGAAACTTACTAACCATGTCGAAGCGCAACACGCCCCAACGCCGCCACAACATCCTCGCCTTGCTCAATGAGCAGGGAGAAGTCAGCGTGGACGAGTTGGCCAAGCGCTTCGAAACCTCCGAAGTTACGATTCGCAAGGACTTGGCGGCGCTTGAAAGCAATGGTCTGTTGCTGCGTCGTTATGGCGGGGCGGTCACGATGCCTCAGGAGCTGGTCGCCGACCTCGGCCAACCGGTTTCCAAATACAAGCAGGCCATTGCCCGCGCCGCCGTCACGCGAATCCGCGAGCATGCGCGAATCATCATCGACAGCGGCAGCACCACCGCCGCGATGATCCCGGAACTCGGTCAGCAACCGGGTCTGGTGGTGATGACTAACTCCCTGTATGTCGCCAACGCTTTGAGCGAACTCGAGCACGAGCCAGTGCTGTTGATGACCGGGGGGACCTGGGACCCGCATTCCGAGTCCTTCCAGGGTCAGGTGGCCGAGCAAGTACTACGCTCATATGACTTTGATCAGCTATTTATCGGTGCCGATGGCATTGATCTGATACGCGGGACCACCACCTTCAATGAATTGCTGGGCTTGAGCCGCGTCATGGCCGAAGTTGCCCGCGAAGTAATCGTGATGGTCGAGGCCGACAAGATCGGTCGCAAAATTCCCAATCTGGAGCTGCCATGGAGCAGCGTCCATACCCTCATTACCGATGATCGTCTGCCACTGGAGGCACGCGATCAGATTCAGGCCCGCGGCATTAATTTGATTTGCGCCGCCGTCAGTCAGGAGAACTAGCATGTGTGGAATTGTCGGTGCAGTCGCAGAACGTAACGTTACCGCCATCCTGCTCGAAGGCCTCAAGCGCCTGGAATACCGTGGCTATGACAGCGCCGGTGTGGCGGTGTACACCAACGATCAAAAGCTCTTGCGCACGCGTCGTCCGGGCAAGGTCAGCGAGCTGGAACAAGCGCTGATCGAAGAGCCTCTGGTCGGCCGCCTGGGCATTGCCCACACCCGCTGGGCGACCCACGGCGCGCCGTGCGAACGCAATGCTCACCCGCATTTTTCGGGCGATCTGGCGGTGGTGCACAACGGCATCATCGAGAACCATGAAGCCCTGCGCGAGCAACTCCAGGCTTTGGGTCATGTGTTCACGTCGGACACCGACACTGAAGTCATCGCGCATTTGCTGCACGAAAAACTCAAGCTTCAACCCGACCTGACGGTAGCCCTGAAAGCGACCGTGCAAGAGCTGCACGGTGCTTACGGCCTGGCGGTGATCAACGCCCTGCAACCGGATCGCCTGGTGGCGGCCCGCAGTGGCAGCCCATTGGTGATCGGTCTGGGCATGGGTGAGAACTTCCTGGCCTCCGACCAGTTGGCACTACGTCAGGTCACCGACCGCTTCATGTACCTGGAAGAAGGCGATATCGCCGAAATTCGCCGCGACAGCGTGCAGATCTGGGACATCAATGGCGCGCTCGTCGAGCGTGAAAGCGTTCAGTACCGCGACGGTGCCGAAGCGGCTGACAAGGGCGAATTCCGGCATTACATGCTCAAGGAAATTCACGAGCAACCGGTCGTGGTGCAGCGCACTCTCGAAGGTCGCCTGAGCCATAACCAGGTGCTGGTCGAAGCATTCGGCCCAACAGCTGCCGAGCTGTTCGCCAAGGTGCGCAATGTACAGATCGTCGCCTGCGGCACCAGCTATCACGCCGGCATGGTTGCCCGTTACTGGCTCGAAGAACTGGCTGGCATCCCATGTCAGGTCGAAGTCGCCAGCGAATTCCGCTACCGCAAAGTAGTGGTGCAGCCCGACACCCTGTTCGTGAGCATCTCCCAGTCCGGTGAAACCGCCGACACCTTGGCCGCCCTGCGCAATGCCAAAGAGCTGGGCTTCCTTTCCAGCCTGGCCATCTGCAACGTCGGCATCAGCTCTCTGGTGCGTGAGTCGGACCTGACCCTGCTGACCCAGGCCGGTCGCGAAATCGGCGTGGCCTCGACCAAAGCCTTCACCACTCAATTGGTTGGCCTGCTGTTACTGACTCTGTCTCTGGGTCAGGTTCGCGGTACGTTGGCCGAAGGAATCGAAGCCACACTGGTCGAAGAACTGCGTCGCCTGCCGACCCGTTTGGGCGAAGCCCTGGCCATGGACAGCACCGTTGAGAAAATCGCCGAGCTGTTCGCCGAGAAGAACCACACACTGTTCCTCGGTCGCGGCGCGCAATTCCCGGTGGCGATGGAAGGGGCCCTCAAGCTCAAGGAAATCTCTTACATCCACGCAGAAGCCTACCCGGCGGGCGAACTGAAACATGGCCCGTTGGCGCTTGTGGATAACGACATGCCGGTGGTCACCGTGGCGCCGAACAACGAGTTGCTGGAGAAGCTGAAGTCCAACCTCCAGGAAGTCCGCGCCCGTGGTGGTGAGCTGATCGTCTTCGCCGACGAGCAGGCCGGCATGACCAATGGTGAAGGCACTCATGTCGTCCAGATGCCGCACATTCACGACATCCTGTCGCCGATCCTCTACACCATCCCGCTGCAACTGCTCTCGTACTACGTCGCTGTATTGAAAGGCACTGACGTTGACCAGCCGCGTAACTTGGCGAAGTCGGTGACGGTGGAGTAAGCCGCAGCGACTGCCCCTGCTGACAAGGCCCCGCAAGTCATGATGACTTCCGGGGCCTTGTGCATTCTGAATCTTCAGAATCTATAGGCTGGTATTCATCAGATCTATATAGATACTGGGTCTAGCAGATTAACTGGCGGGGTTATCAATCATGGTCTAAACATAAAGCCACATTGAAGAGCTTGCTATCAATGTGGCGCCGCAGGGGACTCGCGGAGTTCGAGTACCTGCGTCTCAGGGAAGAAAATGATGTTCAAGGATGATTTCGCTCATGCATGATTATTTGCAAGAGAGTCGCTTTTCCATTGCTGATGGAATCCGCGGCCGGCTCATGAAGGCTTTTGCTCGATGGGCAACAAATCCGGACCCGGACACCTCGCTGAAGGCCCGATCCAGGGATCCCCTCAATCACCGCTTCGGCGGCGTAACACCGGCTTCCGCCGACAGCCAGGCTGCCCGATGGCATGCCTGTTCCACGCGGCAATCGTCAAGGCATACGGCTTTGGCAACCTCAGGTAACAGCCCCAATAGACTGCGCGATGATGATCATCGTCAGTGCGAGCTATTGATCTAGAAGAAGCACTGCAAGAGTTCAAAACGAACGCTGGATTCTTTTGGCTTACTGGAGAGTAAAGCCAGTCGGAATCCGTGTACACGTTCGTCCAACATTCCTACGTACGCAGCACCCACTTTTCCAGGATGGAGATGGTAATGACAGTACTCAGAGTTGGCATCGTTGGTCTCGGCAATCAAATGCAAGAAAATTTGCTGCCCACCCTATTACAAATGCCGGACATTCGGATTGTCGCCGTATGTGACAGCGACCTTGCCCGAGCCGCGCAAATCCACCGCTTTATCTCGGATGTCGTTATTACCGACGACTTCGACCATATGCTCGATACAGGCACGCTCGACGCCGTCGTCATGGCTTGTCCACCCCAGGCGCATCGAGATCTTTCGCTCAAGGCCATGGCCAAGGGCGTCCATGTGTTCGTCGAAAAACCACCGTGCTTTACCCTGAGTGAGCTGGAAAACCTGATTGAGGTCAGCCGTCAGACCAATGTGATCACTGGCGTTGGCATGAACTTCAAGTTTGCCAAGCCTATGCGTCAGTTGCGCGATATCACCCGCACCGAACAGTTCGGCAAAGTCGTACACATCCAACTCAACCATTACGCCAGCAAACCCACGGCACCACTCTGGGGCCTGGATTCGACACTGCGTTCCTTCCTGCTGGCTCAAGCAATCCATACGATCGACTTGGGGGTGACATTCGGCGGCGGTGAGCTGCGTGACATCGAATCACGGGTTCAACGGCATGACGACTCACTGTTGGTGAGCCTGGAATTGCAATTCTCGACCGGTGCCACGGTGAGTCTGTTGAGCGGCACGATGTTCCCGTACTTCGAGTTCGACATGAAGATCGTCAGCTCCAAATCGATGATGGTCGAGTTGAACAACCTGTGGAATATCACCATGCACGAGCCGGAGCACGGCACCAGTGCAACCGGCACTGCCAAGCGCTGGCGCGGGGCCTGGCAGCCTGGTCCGCTGGACTCCGGGTATGAACGCAGCGGCTATTTCGGTGAGTTGGAGAAGTTCTTCGACGCCGTGCGCAATCACACACCGTACGAGGCCAATTTCGAAAGCCTGCTGCCGACCTTCAAAGTGATCGAGCAAATCTGCTACGCCGATAGCCAACGTGATATCGCGCCGGTGCTTCCCCTGCGCGCTGACCATTTCGCGAAATCCAAAGCCCAAGTCGGAGCCTGATTCAATGCCTTCTAATCAATCCAACGTCGCGACTGCCCGAGTGTCTGTTTCTGATAAGTATCGCCCGGTGTATGCCGACGACCTGCTGACCATGCAACAAACCCTGGAGCGTCCGCTATCGGGCACCAGCGATGTGGTGACCGAGTACGAAAGCAAGCTTGCCCAGTGGTTCGACGCTCGGCATGCGATTGCCGTTTCGTCGGGCGGTGCAGCGCTGAGCGTGGCAATTTATGCCGCTGGCGTAGGTCCGGGCGATGATGTGCTGCTGACCCCGAGCTGCCCGTTGTGCACCATTTACCCGATCATTGCTGCCGGCGCCAATCCGATTTTCGTCGACACCCGCACCCATGGTTTTGGCGCCGATCCGGCATCGATCAAGGCCCGCATGACTCCGCGTACCCGGGCGATCATCGATATTCCGATGTGGGGCTATCCGACCGAAGTCGATGAGTTGCGCACCCTCACCCATGAATTGGGTATCAAGCTCATTCTGGACCTGGCGCATTCCCACGGTACAACCCTGCATGACCGTCCGCTTTCGCAGTATGGCGACCTGTCGTGCTTCAGTACCCATGAACGCAAGCCGCTGGCCACCGGTGAGGGCGGTTTTATCCTGACCGACGACGATGCGCTGGCCCAGCGCAGCCGCGATTACAGCCGTTTCGGCAACCTGAACGGCAAGGATTTCGGCCTGAACTACAAGCTTGCGGCGCTGCCAGCAGCGCTGGGTGGCAGCCGTTTGGCGTCCCTGGCGGGTCAGATCGAGAAGCGCAGCGAGAACGCGGCGTATTTCCTCAGCAAGCTTGATCACAGCAAGGTGCGTGAGAAGAAAATCATTAATGGCGGTGTGCCGAACTACTACTTCCTGAATCTGGAACTGCACTTCGCCGATAACCGCGCCTTCATCGATTATCTGGACGAAGCCGGTATTCCCTCCGACATCAAACGTTACGGTTGCAAGGCGCTCTATGAGTTTCCGGCATTGACCCAATACCGCAATGAGTGCCCGAATGCCGAAGCCTTGCTGGCGGGCATGACGACGATTCCGGTGCATCCGGACATCACCCTGGCCGAGCTCGACTACATGGCCGAACGCATCAACCAGTACGGTGCCCCGTGAATGACTGACACACTCGATCGCTCGCAATTGGATCGGCACTTCACCGCGTCCGGGTTCGTTCTGAACCCGGAGCGGGAGATGTTGCTGCTGCATCACCGCAAGCTCGACGTCTGGCTGTACCCGGGCGGCCATATCGAGCAAGGCGAAACCCCTGACGTGGCGGTGTTGCGGGAAATTTTCGAAGAAACGGGGATTCGCGCCCACCTGATCGGTGAGCGCGATGAAGAGCTTGCCGATGTCGAAACCGACGTCACGGTGCTGCATCAGCCGTACCGGATTCTGTGCGAATACATCAACGACAAGCGCGGGCCGCACTATCATCTGGACCTGATTTACGTCACGGCGACCGAGTTGCGCAGCGTCCCTGACAACAGGGAGGTGGAGCACGCCCGGTTCTTCACGCAAAAGGAAACGGCGAACCTGAAGATGTTCCCCAACTTCCGGCGCATGGTGGACCGGGTGTTTGCCGATGATGCGGTCTGGGACATGGTCGGCATGAAGGTGTCGAAATGAGTCTGGCGGCGGTTTCAACGCGAACCATCGCGCAGAAATGCTCTCACGCCACGGCCGACGATCTGCGGGAGCTTGAGTGGGCATTGCATAGCGGCCTGACCGGTACCTCGCAGATCGTCGACGAGTACGAGGCCGCGCTTGCGGCGCTGTACGGCGTGCGGCATGTGATTGCCGTATCGTCCGGGGCGGCGTCGGTGACAGCCGCGTTGGCCGGTGTCGATTTCCGTCCGGGGGATGAAGTTATCGTCGCACCGACAGGACCGATCTGTACCGTGCTGCCGATTTTGTCCCTGGGGCTGGTGCCGGTCTTTTGCGATGTGGCGCCGGACAGTTTCGGCCTCGACCCAGTGGACCTGCGACGCTGCATCAGTGATCGCACCTGCGCGGTGATCGAGGTGCCAATGTGGGGTTATCCGATTCGCTCGGATGCCACTTGGGCGTATTTGCGTAAGGCAGGCATTCCGCTGATTCAGGACTTGGCCCACGCCCACATGACTCGCCTGAACGGCACCTGGCTTGCCCATCACGGCGAGATCAGCTGTTTCAGCACCCACGATTGTAAGTTCATCTCCACCGGCGAAGGTGGTTTTGTCATGACCGATGATGATGAGCGGGCAGCGCGCATCCGCGCCTACACGCGCTTCGGCAATCTGACAGGCGAAACCCTGGGCATCAACCTGAAACTCGGTGGCCTGCAAGCGGCGCTGGGTCTGGCGCGCTCGCGTCAGCTCGGTGCGAACCTGCAGCACCGCCAGCGCAATCGCGAGCGGTTGCTGGGGATGCTGGACAACCCGGCCTTTCGGGAAATGCCGGTGGTCGTCGGTGGTGAAGTCAACGCCTATTCGTTGTTGCTGCAAGCAGTCGGGCACGATGGGCGCGAACTGGTGCACTACCAGCAGCGGCACGGTATCGAGTCGGATATCGGCAAGTACGATAACCAACCGCTGTACCAGTTGCCCCTGTTGACCCGCTACCAGCGCGATTGCCCCAACGCCGCCCGATTACTGCGTTCACTGACCACAGTGCCGTTGCACCCCGATCTGGTGGACGACGACCTGCATTACATCGCCAAGGTGCTCAATGACTACTCTCCCGCCTGAATCAGCCGGTCGCGGCCGCCATGCGGTGGTGATCGGCGGCAGCGTGACCGGTTGCCTGACGGCCGCGGTGCTCGCCCGTCGTTTCGAGCGCGTCACCGTGATCGAAAAAAGCAACTTCTACGACGAAACCGGCCCGCGTCAGAGCATTCCCCAGGAGCATCACGTGCATCTGCTGCTGTTGCGTGGCAAGCAGATCATCGAGGGCATATTCCCCGGAATCCTCAAGGCGCTGGAGCACAGCGGTGCGCAAGTGGCGGACCTTGGCCACGATGTGAAGTGGTATCAGGGTGGACGCTGGAAGAACCGCTACCGAAGCGGCATCTATGCGCACTATTGCAGTCGTCGACTGATCGACAACCAATTGCGCCGATGCCTGTCGCAGGTGCCACGGGTCGAGGTGCTTTCCGGCGCGCGGGTGACGCGTCTGGAGTTTTCCGGCCACAGCAACCCGCGTGCGGTGAGCGGGGTGGTGATTGACAGCGGCTCTGGCGAACACAGCCTGGCCTGCGATCTGGTGGTGGACGCCAGTGGCCGGGGCACGCACCTGCCAACGTGGCTGAAAGAGGCCGGGTTCGGCGCGGTCGAAACCAGCGTGGTCAAGACCGAGCTCGGTTACGCGTCACGCATCTATCGCCGCCTTCCGGCCTTCGCCGAGCAATGGCAGGTGCTGCTGGTGCTGCCCACGGCACCGACGCAGAGTTCCATGGGGGTAATCAGCCCCATTGAAGGCGATCGGTGGATGGTGACAACCGGGGGATGGTTCGGCAATTTTCCTGGCAAGGACCCTGACGAGTTCTTGCAGGCCCTGGCCGCGCTACCGGTGCCGGATATCCATGAAGTCATCCGCGAAGCCGAACCGCTGTCGGACGTTTTCACCTTCAAGATGCCGGGCAGCAGTCGTCGCCATTACGACCGTATCGAACACTGGCCGACCGGTCTGCTGGTGGTGGGCGATGCCCTGAGCAGCATGAATCCGCTCTACAGCCAGGGCATGACCATCGGTGCCCTCGAAGCCGATTGCATCGATCAAAACATCGATGCAGTGCTGGGGCAATCGATCAGTTTTCAACAGTTACAGGCCTCGCTGTGTGGTGTGGTCGATGGCGCCTGGAACATGGCCACCACCGAGGATTTCCGTTTTCCGCAGACTCAGGGCGAGCGCAGTTGGCGTACCGGTTTCCACCATTGGTATGGCGCAGGCCTTGGCAAATTGTCGGCGAGCAATCGTCGCGCGCTCGAAACGCAAATCGGTGTGACCAACCTGGTGATGGAGCCCAGCCGGCTCTATTCACCGGCGATTGTGTCGCGTATCGCACTCAATGCCATCTTTCCCGGGAACACTCGACAATGATCGACGATCTCCTGCACTTCTCTGGCATCGAACACCTGGTGTTCGATTGGAACGGTACTTTGATCGACGATCTCGATCTGGCCGTCTTCGCGGTGAATCGCTGTGGCGAGCATTTTGATGTGGCGCCCATCACGGCGGCTCAATACCGGGCCAAGTTCGATTTCCCCATCGCCGATTTCTACGCGTCGTTGGGTTTTGATTTTGCGCAGACCCCATTCCCGATCATCGTCCAGCGCTACCTTGAGCATTTCGACGCCAACGTTGCGCAATGTCGGTTGCATGACGGTGTCCTCGAGTTACTCGATGCGGCGCGGCGCGCAGGCATTGGTGTGTCGATCCTGTCGGCGTCCCACTGCGATGTGCTCCTGCAAACCCTGGAAGCCAAGGGCCTGCGCGATTGCTTCGAGCACGTGGTGGGGCTGACGCACAATCACGCGACCAGCAAGGCCGCCGAGGCAGTCGTCCTGCAGCAAACCCTCGGCACGCCGGCCGCTCGCACCCTGTTTGTCGGCGATACCCTGCATGACTTTGATGTCGCTCGTTCCGTGGGCTGGCAACCGGTGTTGGTCACCACGGGCCATCAGGACGCCAATCGTCTGCGTCGCAGTGGCGCGGTGCTGTTCGACGGGCTGGGTGAGTTGCTGACCCGCTTCAGCCCCGACGACATGCGCGTCATCGAACTCGGGGAGGCCTGATCGTGACCACACCGCAGATTGTTCTTGTTTGCCTGATCGCGACAGCGCTGCTATTGCGTGCGCTGGTCACCTTTTATTACCGCGACAAGCAGCGTGTGCTGCGTTTGCTGAAGCTGGAACCGCGCCTGCCCGATCGCAAGGAGCATTACTACCGACCGCTGGATGAATGGTTCGCACCGTTGCCGTTTATCTGGGTCTGGCTGGATATCGTCGCCGCCGTGCTGCTCGCGTCGATTTATTCCACGCCGTTGATGTGGCTGGGGGTGGTGCTGTGGAGTGGCGGGCGCATGCGGGCGCTGCAAGAGTTCGGGCACAACGCTGTGCATTTCGCCTTGTGTCGGCACCACGCCTGGCAATGGTGGCTGGGCAACGTGTTCTATCAGTTCCCGATATTCAAGCGCGACATGCGCAGCCGTCACCAGGCGCACACCATCGAACACCATCGCCACCCCAATCATCCGCAACTGGACCCCAACCGCGCACGCGTGCACGCCGGCGGTTATGTCGCCGGGTTGTCGCCGGGCGGCTTCTATCGCTTGTTGCTGTACCCGCTGACCCCTGCCGGGGCCTGGGTAAATCTGAGCACGATGGTGCGCAACAGCCTGTTGAATCATTCCCGGGTGACGACGGTGATCCGCTGGCTGAGTGTAATGGCCGTGGCGGCGCTGCTTTACTGGGCGGGTGGCTGGAAAGGCGTGGTGTTTGGCTGGTTGCTGCCGTTGCTGACGTCGTACCCGGTCTATGCCTGGGTCTCGTTGCTTACCGAACACCGCTGGTTCATCGAAGGGTCGTCAAGGGACCGACGTGATCTCGAATACCTGGCCGGTCGGCCCACCGACTACTTCGGCCTGAGCGGCTGGATGGTGCGTGTGTTCATCGCGCCGACCTCTGACGCCTATCACCTGGCCCATTCGCTGTATCCCGGGGTGCGCTGGAATTACCTGCCGGCAATCGACCGTCATCTGAAGATTCACGAACCGCGCTACAGCAACAACGCCAGTGAAGGCTTGCTGTTGCGCCGGGGCAACGCACCGACGGCGCTTTCGGAACTGTACGAGCGCCTGGTCAGCACCGAACAAGAAGAATCCATCCTGAAGACGAGAGGCAATACGTGACGAACTCAACGGAATTTCAACAGGTGCAACGCATTGGCATTATTGGTGGCAGCGGTCTTCAACAGCTGCCAGGTCTGGAAGATATTCGCCTGGTCGAAATCGAGACCGCGTTCGGCCAGCCTTCCTCCCCCGTCACCCTTGGCACGCTCAACGGCGTGCCGGTGGCCTTCGTACAGCGTCATGGGGTTGGGCACACGATTCCACCCGCCTCAATCAATGTGCGCGCCAACATTGCCGCGCTACGTCACGTCGGTTGCACTCAATTGTTATCGGTCAGTGCGGTGGGCAGCCTCAGCCACGATGCGCCACCGGGCAGTTTCGTGCTGATAGATCAATTCATCGATCGCACCATCCAGCGTGACAAGACCTTCTTCGGCCCAGGCCTGGTGGGGCACGTGCCGTTCGGCAATCCAGTGTGCGGGCGCATGCACGCTGTCCTGGCCGAGAGTGTGAAAACGACGGATGTTCAGGCACTCGATAGCGGTACTTATGTCGTGATGGAAGGGCCGCAATTTTCGACCCGGGCCGAATCGAACCTCTATCGCCAATGGGGCGGCACCGTCATCGGCATGACCGCGATGCCCGAGGCGAAACTGGCTCGCGAAGCCGAGCTTTGCTACGCGATGATTGCCATCCCCACCGACTTCGATTGCTGGCATGAGTCCCATGAGGATGTGAACGCCGCCCTCGTCGCCCAACGCATGGCCGACACCTTCACCCTGACTCGCCGATTGGTCACCGAGGCGGTTTCGCGTCTGGGCGAGCATCGCGGTGCCTGCCCGTGCGGCTGTGACCGCGCACTTGATACGGCGGTGATGACCGCGCCTGAACACCGTGACCCGGCCATGGTGGATCGTTTGCTGACCGTCGCACCCAACGCCATGCACCTGAGATCGAATAAGGATTGAAATCATGAATCAAGCCATTGCCACCAAGGATCGCGTGCGCATCAAGCAGGTCGAGGTACTGTCGGATAACTGGTACGTACTGCGCAAAACCACCTACGATTTCCAGGGCCGCGACGGCACCTGGCGAAACATGTCCCGGGAGACCTACGACCGTGGTAACGGGGCGACGATCCTGCTTTACAGCAAGTTGAAGCAGACGGTTGTACTGACCCGGCAATTCCGGTTCCCGGCCTTCGTCAACGAACACGATGGCATGCTCATTGAGACCTGCGCCGGCCTGCTGGACCGAGACGATCCGCACACCTGTATCCGCAAGGAAACCGAGGAAGAAACCGGTTACCGGATTAAAGACGTGCGCAAGATTTTCGAGGCTTTCATGAGCCCTGGATCGGTGACCGAACGCTTGTATTTCTTTGTCGGCGAATATTTCGACGAGGACAAGCTGGGGGAGGGGGGCGGCGTCGAAGCGGAGGGCGAAGAGGTCGAAGTGCTTGAACTGCCCCTCGACGAGGCCCTGGCCATGATCGAGACAGGCGCTATCAGTGACGGCAAGACGATCATGCTCTTGCAGTACGCCAAATTACACCGGCTACTGGAGTGAGCATGAACGAGCTTATTGCGATCAGCTCCATGGAAAACGCCGAACTGGCCGAGTTCGTCGACGGCATTGCTGCTCACGTCGGTATACCCGTGCGCCTTACCCGTTGGTCAACCGCCGAACTGGTCGAGCGTTTGCGCAGCGACACCGCCGGGCCGTGGGATCTATTGCTGGGCACGGCGGCCACCGCGTTGCTGGACCCGGCACTGGCGTCGCTATTGATGCCCCTCGACAACCTGGACGTTTCGGCCTTGCCTCCCTCGGCGGTTGCGCAAGACCGACGCTGGTTCAGCCCATCCGGTTTTGTACCGGCGTTCTGTTACGACCCGCACGTGTTGGCAGAGCAAGGTCTTGCGCCGCCCACAACGTGGGAAGCCCTCTGTGCCGCGCGCTGGTCGGGGCGCCTTGCGTTGCCGGATCCGGCGCGCTCGGGCGCAGGCTATCTGCACCTGAGTGCGCTCCTTGAGCGTTACGGTGACGGCGCCTGGGACATGCTCGACACGATTGCCCGGTTGCAGCCGTCAATCAGCGGTTCGTCCACTGCGCCGATCGAGGCTGTGCTTGCCGATCAGGCGTGGCTGGGGGTGACCGTGTCAACGGCGGCTACCCGGGCCGCCCAGGAACATCCTTCGCTACGCTGGTGCGTGCCCGATGATGCGCGCTGCTACGAGTATGAAGTGTTCGGTTGTCGTGCCGGTTCGGCAAAGGCTGTGCAGGCACAGCAAGCGCTCGGCTGGATGCTCACACCCGCCGCGGCGGCGATCAGTCGCCGCTTCGGCAAAGTGGTGTTGGGCGGTGTTTCGGGTGGCGAACTGGAGGTCAGCGATTTGCAGGCGCTGGATGCGCAAAAGGCCAGTCAGGCGAAGATTGCCCGTTGCGCGCAGTGGCATTCCCTCTTTGCTGAAACGAGTGCTCGATGAGTGAGTTGCCTATGACTGACACCACACGCAACGACTGGCCCGTACCCGTCGACGGACACCCCTGGGGCATCTACCTGATGTTCGGACTCTTCGGCGCCCAACAAGGCATGTTGGGTCCGATCATGCCTTTTTTGCGCGGTGAACTCGAGCTGGACCTGCGCTGGACCGGTTTGCATTTTGCCGCCTACGCGTTGGGCCTGGCCTTGGTCGGCTTTCCGTATCGCTGGCTGGAGCGACGTTCGTTATCCATCGGCATGGGGCCAATCGCGATTGCCTCGATCGTGGTTGCCAGCGGTTTGTTCAGCTTGGCCAACTACCTGCCGATGACGCTTCTTGCCGCGATGTTGATGGGGTTGTCGGGTGGGTTGGTCATGGCGGTTGGCCAAGCCATGCTCGGCGCTCGCTATCAGGAACAAGCAGCGGCAAAACTGGTGGCGGCCCATGTGGTGGCTGGTCTTTGCGTGCTGGGCGGCGCCTTGCTGGTGGGCGGCGCGACGGCCGTCGATTGGTCTTGGCGGGTGGCGCCACTGGTCGTTGCAGTGTGTGCGGTCCTGCTGGTGGTGGTGTCGCGCACGGCGTATCGAATGGACGCGGGGTCGCCACATGACGCTCGGCTTGTGCAGGGCAACAATAGCCTGCCCCTTGGACGACGGTTGCAGCTGAGCCTGTGGGCGTTGGTAATCCTGGGGATTTCGGCGGAATGGGGCGTCGGTTTCTGGGGCGCCGAGTACATGAAAACCCATGTGCAGATCAGCGCCTCGGCAGCGGCGACCTTGATGAGTGTGTATTTCGCGGGTACGGTCTGCGGTCGCCTGGCCAGCAGCTATGCGTTGCGCGCAATCAGACCGCTGACGCTGCTGGTGGCGGTAATGCTGGGGGCGATCGCCACGTTGTTGGTGTTGTACTTCACGCAAGAGCGATGGGCCACGGCGGCTTTCACCTTTGTACTGGGTGCCTGCCTGGGCAATTTTTTCCCGCTGATCCTGGGCTCGGCGATGAGCATCGCGCCCCGCGCCAGTTCCGCGCTCAGTACCCAGGCATCGCAAGCGGTGGGGGTGGCGTTGTTGCTGGCGCCGTTTCTGCTCGGCCTGCTCTCGGAACGGATAGGCGTAGAAGCCGCCTTCAGTTTGTTGATTGTGTACCCCATTCTCATGTTGCCGGTTGTGCTGGGGTTGCGCGGCGCGTTATCCACAGGCAATGCGGCTGTTATTCGACAGGAGTAAGTATCAATTGGTTATCTCTGCACTGTTGTTCGACCTGGATGGCACCCTCATCGATACCGATGAGTTACACCTCAATGCTTACAATCAGTTGTTGGCGCGTTGGGACCGCTCGATGGACATCAGCTATTACAAAGCAAATGTCATGGGCTTTCCGGACGACATGATCTTCGGCGGGTTGTTTCCCGATATGCCCGTAGAACAATACGCGGCACTGGCGGCGGAAAAAGAGACAATGTTCCGCGATCAATTGGGTGAAACCCATCCTGTGCCCGGGGTGCTGCGCATTCTTGACTATGCCGACGCCGCCAACATTCCCGTGGCTGTGGTGACCAATGCCCCGCGTGAAAATGCAGCGGCCATGCTGAGCGGAATGGGGATTGCCAACCGCTTCAAGACGTTGGTGATTGGTGGCGAACTGGCACGCGGCAAACCGCATCCGATGCCGTACCTCACCGCCCTGGAAATACTCGGTGTCGAGGCGGGTGATGCGATTGCCTTCGAGGACTCGCTGGCCGGTGTGCAATCGGCTTCGGCGGCCGGCATCCATACCTTTGGCATGCTGGCCGGGCTGCGAGAAAACCAGCTTCGCGAGGCCGGTGCCCAGAGTATTATCCGGGACTTCAACGATGCTGCCCTGTGGGACTGGATCAAACCCGTCTCTTGATCCATCGTCCCCCGGGTCGAAGTGTGTCGGGTGGCGGCACACGACTGGCCGAGGACACCGATGGACCGATTCCAGGAAATGCAGGTATTCGCCGCCGTCGCCCAGGAGCAAGGCTTCTCGGCGGCGGCGCGGCGGTTGGGGATGTCGGCGGCCAGCGTCACCCGCGCCGTGGCGGCGCTGGAGAAACGCATCGGCACCCAGTTGCTGACACGTACCACCCGCAGCGTGCATTTGAGCGAGGCGGGTCAGCGTTATCTGGAGGACTGTCGGAGAATTCTCACCGAGGTGCAGGAAGCCGAGGATTCAGCAGCCGGGAGCCACGCCCAACCCCGTGGGCAACTGACGATCACGGCGCCGGTATTGTTCGGTGATTTGTTCGTTACGCCGGTCATGGTCGGTTACCTGACTCAATTCCCTGACGTCAGCATCAACGCTCTACTGGTCGACCGGGTGGTGAGCATGGTCGAGGAGGGCATCGATGTGGCTGTGCGCATCGGTGAGTTGCCTGACAGCAATCAGCATGCAATTCGCGTGGGCGAAGTGCGGCGGGTGATCTGCGCTTCCCCTGGATTCCTGGCTGACCATGGCCGGCCTCGGCATCCTGCAGATTTGAGCGCAGCCCCGATCATCGCCACCTCGTCCATTGGCCAGCAGAGAAGCTGGCCGTTCCTTGACGCGGGAGAGCCGATCAGCGTTCGTCCGGAACCGCGTCTTGTGGTCACCGCCAATCAGGCGGCTATCACTGCCGCCGCCATGGGGCTGGGACTGACCCGGGTGCTGTCGTATCAAGTGGCGAGCAAGGTCGCCGTCGGTGAGCTGGAAATCGTTTTGTCTGACTTCGAACTGCCGCCATTGCCCATTCATGTGGTCTACCAGGGTGGGCGCAAAGCCCCGGTGCGGGTCCGTAGTTTTGTGGACTTCGCGGTGCAGGTACTGCGCGAACACCCAGCCCTGCACGGATGAAGGGTTATTGCACTGGATGAAATAATGGATTGCGTTTGCTGGTTATTCTGTTGTTTTGGTTGCAGATGGAAGATAGCCCCCTATCGGCGCTGATCTTTCCTGAACGGCGCCACCACCCAGCGGAGTCGACCATGCAAGCCATCAAGCTCTACAACTTCCCCCGTTCCGGCCACGCTCACCGTGTGGAGCTGATGCTGTCGCTGTTGCAACTGCCGGCCGAGCTGATCTTCGTCGATTTGGCCAAGGGCGCGCACAAGCAAGCGGATTTTCTGGCGCTCAACTCGTTTGGTCAGGTTCCGGTGATTGATGATCAAGGCGTGGTGCTGGCCGATTCCAACGCGATCCTGGTTTACCTTGCGCTGAAATACGGCAACGGCCATTGGCTGCCAACCGATCCGGTCGGTGCGGCCAAGGTTCAGCGCTGGTTATCGGTCGCCGCCGGGCCGATTGCCTTTGGCCCGGGCAGGGCAAGGCTGATCACTGTGTTTGGTGCACCTTACAACGCGCAAGAAGTGATCGCTTATGCCCACACCTGGCTCAAAGTGATCGATCAGGAACTGGGCGCAACGCTCTATCTGGTCGGTAGCGAGCCGACCATCGCCGATGTCGCCGCGTACAGCTACATCGCCCATGCACCGGAAGGCAATGTGTCGCTGGACGACTACGCCAACATCCGCGCGTGGCTGGTGCGGATCGAAGCCTTGCCAGGGTTTGTCGGCATGCCGCGCACCGTCGCCGGTTTGCAAAAAACTGCCTGATGCTCACGGCCCGATTCAGTCGGGCCGTGCTTATTGCGCGATGAGCGCAGGGGAGAAACCGTTATGGAACGTTCACCTTGGCACGCAGGCGAGAAACAGTTGCAGGCTTATGTGGGTGTCGCCGAGCGAATGGACGCATTAGGTCGTAGGGTGATTCGCGGCGAGATGCCGGATCTGCACCGCGCGTTCTATCAGCAACTGCCGTTCATGCTGTACGGCGCGGTGGATGCCGACGGCAACCCTTGGGCCAGCATTCTTGAAGGAGCGCCGGGGTTTGCCCATTCTCCAGAGCCAACGCTGCTGCAATTCGGCAGCCTGCCTGGCAACGACGACCCTGCACAATTGCAAGAGGGAGCGGCGATCGGTCTGCTCGGTATTGAGTTGCACACCCGA
Source organism: Pseudomonas sp. JV414 (assembly GCF_032424305.1). NCBI lineage: Bacteria > Pseudomonadati > Pseudomonadota > Gammaproteobacteria > Pseudomonadales > Pseudomonadaceae > Pseudomonas > Pseudomonas sp. JV414. The sequence continues at coordinate 150,596 of NZ_VYKC01000011.1, forward strand.
CGTCGCAACCGCCTCAATGGTCGAGTCGGCGCTGTGACGGCGAGCGGCTTCGAGGTGAAGGTGGAGCAGTCTTTCGGCAATTGCCCGCAATACATTCAATTGCGCCAGTTTCGCTCGGTGCCCTTGGCGGATCCGGCGATTCGTATTGCGCAGCACCTCAATGGGCTGGATGACGCGGCCAAAGCCATGATCACCGGCGCCGATACTTTCTTTGTCGCCAGTTATGTGGACGTCGATGGCCAGCGCTCGGTGGACGTTTCTCACCGGGGTGGCCAGGCAGGTTTCGTCCAGGTAGAAGGCAATCGCCTGACCATCCCGGACTTCGCCGGTAACCTGTTCTTCAATACCTTGGGCAACCTGTTGATCAATCCTCGAGCCGGTTTGCTGTTCATCGATTTCGATTCGGGCGACCTGCTGCACCTCAGCGGTCGCGCACAAATCATTCTCGAAGGCCCGCAGGTCGAAGCCTTTCAAGGGGCCGAGCGGCTGTGGACATTCGAGGTGGAGCGCGTGGTGCGCCGGCCCGCGGCGCTGGCCTTGCGCTGGCGCTTTGACGGCGTGTCACCCAAAAGTTTGCTGACCGGTACTTGGGCGAAGGCGAATGCGCACCTGCAAGCCCATGGTTCAGAGCCTTTGGTGCTCGACCTTTAGGAAAAGATCGCAGCCTTCGGCAGCTCCTACAGGATGTAAACAAATCCCGCGTAGGAGCTGCCGAAGGCTGCGATCTTTTGATCTTCAGGCAGTCCTACAGACGATGATTTTAGAGGGATGTTTCCGACAAGTTTTGACGGTTGTCGGTCGGAAATGGGGTGGATAGGCTTTGGGGGTCGCTGCAAATTCAGTGATCGGGTTTGGTCGCCCAGGTTTAGAATGGCGCACTTTTGTGCTTGCTTCATGGCGAGCTGTGCGTGGGAGGGCTTAGGCCCTGCCGGGTTCCATTCCCTGGTCGACCAACCCGCGTACGGTTCGCCACCCTTCTGCTTGGTCGCAGTGTTGGCGAACTCCAGTCCTCGAATGGAGTTTCATCATGTTCAAAGCAACACCGAATCCCCCGGAAACCGATGACGTTTCCCCCTACGAATCCCTCGATTCAAAAAAACTCCACGAAGCCGCTAACCGCGCGCTCGATCACTACCTCAACCCAGCCGCCCTCAAATCACCCGCGACCCGCAAGCCGAGCACGATGTATATGGTTGCGCCGGATATCAAAGACGAAGACCTGTTGGCCCACACCTGTGAATCGTTGGCCCAGGCCAGTGTGATGGCGAGTGATTTTGCGGGGTATCTGGAAGGGCCGCACCGGCACACGGCGATGGCGATTCAACAGATCGTCATGCTGGCAGAGCTGGCGGTGAACCGGATGCTGGATAACGTGGGCGTACCAAAACCTGCGCCCCTGTAGGAGCGAGGCTTGCCCGCGAAGGCGGCCTGACATTCAACATTGATGTTGGCTGATACGCCGCCTTCGCGGGCAAGCCTTAATGCCAGTCAGTTAAGCGAATGAACCGCTTTTCGTAGGAGCCAGGCTTGCCGGCGAAGGCGCTCTTAAGGACGCCTTCGCCGGCAAGCCTGGCTCCTACAGGTCCGATTTACCCTTAACTGACTGGCATTAGGGCAAGCCTCGCTCCTACGGAGTCATGCGTAGGACAGGGATTTCTCTTCCACCGAAAATTCAGGTGATCATTGCCCGCAAGCCAATGGCTGAGTAGGGTAACGAGCAGAGCGACATAGGGCTTGAGAGGCCCTTTTTGTATTTCAGGGATAAGGTTTTTCATGGTTTTTTTCACACGCTTGATCGTTTTGCTGGCAGCGGTGTTGCTCAACGGTTGCGAGCGACCGGGCGCACCGCCACTCGATCAGCAACTCTACGTCTGGCAACGCCAATGGACGTCGGCCCATGACGCCGCGCTGCGCGACAGCCGCGCCGATTTCTCGACCTTGCGCGTGCTGGCCTTGCAGGCGTTCCCACAGGCCGGCTGGAGCCGGGCGCGGATCGATCCGGTGCTGCTCAAGCGTGATGGCCGGCCGCTGATTGCGGTGGTTCGTCTGGATGGCCAGCTCCCGGGGCTGGATCAGGACGAGGTCACCGCGCACATCCAGCAGGTGCTCAGCGATTGGCAAGGGCAGGGACTGATCCTCTCCGGCGTGGAAATCGACCACGATGCGGGTAACGCCCGGCTACCGGCCTACCACGAATTCCTCACGCATCTACGCGCCGTTCTGCCGGCCTCCTTGCCACTGAGCATCACCGCATTGCCGGCCTGGCTCGACAGCCCAGAATTGCCGGCGCTGCTGGCGGCGGTCGACAGCAGCGTATTGCAGGTGCATGCGGTGAGCGATCCACGGCGTGGGCTGTTCGACCCGAATCAGGCACGGCAATGGGCCAGGGCCTGGAGCCGTATCACCTCGAAACCGTTTTATCTGGCGCTGCCGGCTTATGGCGTGGCGTTGTTGCCGGGGGCCAGTGGCGCGCCGATCGTGGAAAGCGAAGTGTCTATCGACCGGGGTGGCGATCGACGGGAGTTGCTGGCGGATCCGCTGCAACTGAGCAAACTCGGTGCCGAGTTACGCGCCGATCCTCCGGCTCATCTGGCCGGATTGATCTGGTTTCGTCTGCCGCTAGTCAATGATCGCAGGGCCTGGAGCCTGACAACGCTAATCGCTGTGGCGCGTGGCGATACGCTCGACAGCCGCATGGGGCTGAAGCTCTTGGCGCAGGACGGCCTCTACGACATCGGCGTCAGCAACCAAGGCAATCTCGACAGCGCCTGGCCCGAACGCCTGACACTGGCGGTGCAGGGCTGCGATGGCGCCGATGCATTGGCCGGTTATGCATTGCAACAGCGCCCGGATCTGCTTACCTTCACCCGCCTGCGCGAGGGTCGAATCCCCGCCGGCGGGCAGCGCGCCATCGGTTGGGCACGCTGCGCAAATATTGATCAAGGAGGTTCGAATGTTCACCCGTAACTGGCCCCGCCATATGCTTTGCCTGAGCCTCAGCCTGCCGTTGGGTTCGGCGCTGGCCTGCGGGCCGGACTTCCCCATGCGGCTGCTGGACAACCGTGGGCAGTCGCTGACGGAACTGCCGGAAGGCAACTTCAACGTCGAGATCAACCGCCTCGGGCACGCCATCGCGGGACTGAAAAATGTCACCGCAGCCACCAACATTCCGGGGGACGGTTACGGCGATGCGCCGGATTACGCGGGTCAGCGGAACACTGCCGAACAAGCCGGTCTGACGCCTGAGCAGCAAGCGCTGGTGCAACAGCTGCGCAGCCTGAGCGATGCCCGTCAGGTTGAAGAACAAGGTGCGAGCCTGCCGGCCGAGCACATGTTCTATCTGGCGGGTGCCGTGGCGTTCAACGCGGGTGATCACGGTTTGGCCACCGAGTATTTTCAGAAAGTGCTGGCGCTGCCGGCGGATCAACGTGCGTTGCGCAGCACCTGGGCGGCTTACTCGTTGGGGCGGGCACTGTTTGCCATGAGTTCAGAGGCGGACGCGGGTCCCGACCTGTTGGCTCAATCCCGGAAGGCCTTCGAGCAGACTCGTCAATTGAGTATCGACGGCTTCAGCGACCCTTTGGAGCTGGGTGTTGCCAGCCTCGGCGAAGAAGCGCGAGTGGCCCGCACCGCGGGTGATTGGGATAGCGCCATCGAACTCTACGCGACGCAGAACCTTCACGGTTCGGCGGTGGGCTACAGCTCGTTGAAGTTGTTGATGGCCGATCTGATGACAATGTCCGACGATCGACTGGCCGTATTGCTCAAGGGCAAAGCGGTGCAGCAACTGGTGACGGCGTCGTTGATCAGTCGACTGGGCTGGTCATTCGGTGATCAACCCCCGAACGAACAGAAATTGATCAAACTGCTGCAAAACAGCACCCGCGGCAGCCTGGATAACGCGGATCGCCTGGCGGCGATGAATTATCAACAGGGCGATTACGCCAGTGCCAAAGGCTTCCTCGAACAGGCCGGTGACGGCGGCCTCGCATGGTGGCTGCGGGCGAAACTGGCGTTGCGTGATGGCGACAAAAGCGCTGCCGCGGCGGCCTATGCCAAAGCAGCCCAGGCCTTCCCGCAAAACGAATCCTGGGGTGAACGACGGACCCCTGACTGGGATTACGAAACGGTGCAGCCCAAGTGCCGGGTCGACGGCGAAAGCGCAATCCTGGCCCTGCAACGCGGGGATTATCTGCAAGCCTTTGATCAGCTCTATCGCAGCCAAAACATTTACTGGTACGACGCGGCCACCGTTGCCGAGCGGGTGCTAACCCTCGATGAACTCAAGCAGTACGTCGACACTCAGGTGCCCGCACCGCCGCCGCTCAGCCAGCAAGATCGCGACAATTATGTGCCGTTGCCGGTAGCCGCGAACCTGCGCAATTTGCTCGGGCGGCGCCTGCTGCGCGAAGGGCGTTATGACGAAGCCCCGGCTTACTTCGACAACGTCGATCTGCAAAACAAGGCTAAGGCGTATGGGCAGTTGCGTCAGGAGGCAGACGCTGCCTGGTGGCCGACCAAACGTGCCGCGGCGTTGTTCAACGCCGCTTCGACGGCACGCCAATGGGGAATGGAGCTTCTCGGCTACGAAATGGCGCCCGATTACGCCACATTCGGTGGCAATTACAGCCTTGAGAGCCGTGAGCTAAAGGTCGGCCCGTTAGTGGCTGAAGATGAAGTCTTGCGTCAGCAAGCCAGCGCCGCTCAACCCGATGAGCGCTATCACTATCGTTATGTCGCAACGGCTTTGGCCAGTCGTGCTGCCGATAATCTGCCTCATACCAGCCAGGCTTTTGCGGCGGTGTTGTGTGCGGCGGCGGGGTGGAACACCAGCGTTGAAGAAGAACGTGCGTTCTATCAACGCTATGTGAAAGAAGGCCCGTACGTGGATTGGGCAGAGAACTTCGGTCACCAATGCCCTTATCCAGACTTTGAAAACGCCAGCAAACGTTATGTCACCCAGGCCACCGATGCTACGCGTTCGATGCTGCGGCCCTACAAGAAACCGGTGCAGGTAGGCGCTATTGTGGCGATCACGGCGACGGCTTTGCTGCTAATTAGTCGCCGCCGTCGTAGAGCGCGATAACCCTCAAGCCTCAAGCCTGCTGCACAAAGGTCAGCCGCACCGCGAAGCCGATCAGCAGGCTGCCGAACAACCACTGCTGCACCCGCTGGGCCGATGGACTGCGTTGCAGCCAGCGGCCCAGTGCGGCGCCGACCAACGCGTAGGCGCTGTCGAACAACAACCCGACACCCACCAGCATCATGCCCAGCGTTGCGAATTGCGCGAGCACTGGGCCGGCGTGCGGATCAATGAACTGCGGCAACAGCACCGAGCAGAACAGCAGCGCCTTGGGGTTGAGCAGGTTCGTCAGCAAACCGCGCTGGATCGCCTCGCGCCAATGCGGTTTTTCAGTTGTGGCGCCTGCACTGTTCAAGCTCGGCAGCATCGTGGTGCGCAGGCACTGAATGCCGATCCACAGCAGGTACGCTGCTCCGACCAGGCGCACCATATCGAAGGTCCAGGGCGCCGTCTTGAATAGCGCCGCCAAACCCAGCGCCGCCAAGGCCACATGACAACCACGCGCCACGCCCAGCCCCAACGCCGTGGCCAGCGCCGCGCCTTTGCCCTGACGTGCGCCGGTCTGCAATAGCAGAATCATGTCCGGGCCGGGCAACAGGTACACCACCGCCAGTGCCATGAAAAACAGCCAGAGTCCTGCCATGTTGCACCCCATTCGTTGTCGATTTGGTGGGATCAGTCTATGGCTGGAGGGCAGGGCAGGTGGTTGCGTAGTCAGCTTCTAAAGCGTCGATATTTGGCATAACCTGCCATTTTATGATGATCGAACCATCGGGATCTGCCAAACCATGAAACTGGACGCCTACGACCGCAAGATTCTCGCGGCGCTGCAACGGGACGGTCGCCTGAGCAACGTGCAATTGGCTGACGAAATCGGTTTGTCCGCCTCGCCCTGTTTGCGTCGGGTACGGATGCTGGAAGAAGCGGGAGTGATTCGCGGCTATCAGGCCAATCTGGATCGAGATGAAGTGGGCCTTGGGCTGACGGTGTTTGTCGGGGTCAAAGTCGAACGACACAACGATGAACAGGCCGAAGCCTTTCGCCTGGCCGTGACGGCATTGCCCGAGGTGATTTCGGCGTTCCTGGTGTCAGGGGAATCAGATTTTCTGCTGCAAGTGGTGGTGCCGGATTTGCGCGCCTATGACCGTTTTCTCACCGGGCGACTGCTGAAATTGCCGGGTGTGAGCGACATCCGCAGCAACTTTGCGATTCACACGGTGAAGACACCGGGGGCACTGCCGTTGGAGCATTTGCCCAGCTGAAAAGATCGCAGCCCGCGTAGGAGCTGCCGCAGGCTGCGATCTTTTGATCTTCCTACATCTGCGTCGCCATTCCCTCCACATCCATTGCCGCCTGACGCAAGGCTTCGGAGCGGGTCGGGTGTGGGTGACAGGTCAGGGCGATGTCTTCGGCCGAGGCACTGAACTCCATGGCTACGCAATATTCGCCAATCATTTCACTGACGCTCGGGCCCACAAGATGCACGCCGAGGACTTCGTCGGTGCGCTCATCGGCCAATACTTTGGCGAAGCCTTCGGTTTCGTGATTGATCTTCGCCCGGCTGTTGGCGGTGAAGGGAAATTTGCCGACCTTGTAGGCGCGACCTTCGGCCTTCAGCTGTTCTTCGGTCTTGCCGACGCTGGCCAGCTCCGGTTTGGTGTAGATCACGCTGGGGATCAGGTCGTAATTGACCTCGCCGGCCTTGCCAACGATTTGCTCGATGCACGCCATGGCTTCGTCTTCGGCCTTGTGGGCGAGCATTGGCCCCGACGTCACATCACCGATCACCCAGACGCCCGCCGCTTCGGTGCGGTGGCCCTTGTTGGCGAGCATGCCGCGTTTGTCCGTGGCGAGGCCGACGTTTTCCAGTCCCAGGCCTTGGGTGTAAGGGCGCCGACCAATGGCCACCAACACGTAATCGGCTTCAAGTAACTCGGCGGTGCCACCCGCGGCCGGTTCGACGCTGAGCTGAACACCGCTCGCCGACGTCGTGGCGCGGGTGACTTTCGAACTCAACTTGAAGCTGATGCCTTGCTTGCTTAATGAGCGCTGAAGGGTCTTGCCCGCTTCGCCATCTACACCGGGGCAGATCCGGTCGAGAAATTCGACCACCGTCACCTGAGCACCCAGGCGCCGCCATACCGAGCCCAGCTCCAGGCCGATCACCCCGGCACCGATCACCACTAGGTGCTTCGGTACTTCGTTCAGCGACAGGGCGCCCGTGGAGTCGAGGATACGTTTGTTATCGATGTCCACGCCGGGCAGGGGAGTGGGTTCGGAACCGGTGGCGATAACGATTTCCTTGGCGCTCAGCTCGGTCTTGACGCCCTGGCTGTCGGTCACCGTGACTTTGCCCGGCCCGTCGATGTGGCCCCAGCCCTTGATCCAGTCGACTTTGTTTTTGCGAAACAGAAACTCGATGCCTTTGGTCAGCCCGGTAACGCTTTCATCCTTCTGTTTCATCATTTGAGCCAGGTTGAGGACAGGTTTGACCTCAATCCCCAGGTTGGCGAATTCCGCCCCCATGGCCGCGTCGTAGAGTTCGGAGGCATGCAGCAGCGCCTTGGACGGCATGCAGCCGACATTCAGGCAGGTCCCGCCCAGAGTGGCGCGGCCTTCCACGCACGCCGCTTTCAGACCCAGCTGGCCGGCGCGGATCGCTGCGTTATAACCGCCGGGGCCTGCGCCCAGAATCACGACGTCATAGGTGCTCATAGTGGTACTCCTGGCAAAAGGGACGGGATCGATAAAAGTAGCCTTCGATAAAAATTACGAACGTAATATGTGCGTTTCGAGCCATTTCGGTCAAGGCTTCAGCTTGGCGACAGGTTCAGGGTTTTTAGATAGAGCGATTTACGACGAATATTTCACCACTTTCGTTATATCGTAACGAATTGTGATGTGAGCGATGGCTGGGGTGGTATGCAAGTCGATCTCGATGGCGATGGGGCACAGATAGCAGGGCTGCCGCGCTTTCAGCAGGCGGTCATTCAAGGACGGCGATTGCGGCAATTCGCGATCGGTTTAGGGGCCTTGGCTGGCGCAGGACTGGTGCTGGCGTTTTTTGTCGGGCTGTTTGCGCGGCAGTCGCTTTGGCCGGCATTGCTGGTTAATCAGAGCGCCGGTTTGCTGGTCATGGTCGCCGGCCTGCAATCGGCCTGGTGGGTAACGCAGTGGCGCGCACGGGCGATGAATCCGGTCGTGTTAGTGCCGGTGGCTGTCGCTGAAGAAGTCGTTGCCGCCGAAGGCTGGTACGAGCGGTTGCTGGACCGGCTCAGTCAGCGTTGGTTGCGCTTGCTGGGGCAGATTGGTGCCCCGACGCTTTGGCTTGCCGGCTGGGCGTTATTGACGATGTACTGCATCGAGCAAGTCTGGAACCTGGCCTTGCCGCCCGCTGCGTTGGGGTTGTCGGCCAGTGTCGGCGCCACGCTGTCGTTGCTGCTGGCTTTCGGTTTGCTGGTGCTGGAGCGGCAACTGGCGCAGGAAAACGTCGCCCAGTGGCCCGAAGCAGGGCCGTTGGCGCAGCTGACGCGGGTCGCGATTATTTGCCTGGTGCTCAGCGCCCTGTGTTTGCTGTTCGGCAGCGAAACATCGGTCTGGCCGGTACGTCTGGCGGTGCTGATCGGCTTGCTGCCGGGGCTGGTCGCCGTCGAGTTACTGCTACGGGCCGTGTTGTCGCTGTTCAGTCCTCGTCGTGAACAACTGGAGCCGGCCTTGCTGGCGCGAAGCTTCGTCGCCGACATGCTGCGTTGGCCGCCGCAACCTTTGCTCGCATTGCAGCACGAATTGCACAACCGCTTCGGTATCGACCTGCGACAAATCTGGGCCTTTACTTACATGCGCCGGGCGTTTTTGCCGGTGCTGGCGGTGGTGGCTATCGTCGGTTGGTCGCTCACCGGCATTCACGAAATTGCGCTGCAAGGCCGAGGTATCTATGAGCGCTTTGGCAAACCGGTGGAAGTTTTCGGTCCCGGTTTGCACGCCGGTTTGCCGTGGCCACTGGGCCGCGTGCTGAGCGTCGAGAACGGCGTGGTCCACGAGTTGGCCACCAGCGTGGGCGAAACGTCGGCACCGGTCGAGGCCGAACCAGCCGAAGGCCCGGCACCGGCGATTGCCAATCGCTTGTGGGACGCCAGCCATGTGAACGACAAATCCCAAGTCATCGCCAGCAGTCGCGCCGACAAGCAGAGCTTCCAGATCGTCAATATGGACGTGCGCTTCGTCTATCGCATCGGCCTGAGTGATCAGGCGGCGCTGGCCGCGACCTACAACAGCGCCGATGTGCCAACGTTGATCCGCAGCACCGCCAGCCGGATTCTGGTTCACGATTTCGCCTCGCGAACCCTCGATGGTTTGCTCGGCGAGGACAGGGTAGGGCTCGCCGAAGAGATCGGTCGCGCCGTGCAGGCTGACCTGCAAAAACTCGATAGCGGCGTGGAAATTCTCGCCACGGTGGTTGAGGCCATTCACCCGCCAGCGGGGGCGGCCAACGCTTATCACGGCGTGCAAGCGGCGCAGATTGGTGCTCAGGCATTGATTTCCCGTGAGCGCGGCGCTGCGGCGGAGGCGACCAACCAAGCACAGTTGCAAGCCAGCATCGCTCACGATCAAGCCACGGCCAGTGCTCATGAAATCAACTCGACCGCTCAGGCCGCCGACCTGAAATTTGCCGCCGAGCGAAAGGCTTATTCCAGCGCCGGCCAGGCCTTCGTGCTGGAGCAATACCTCAGTCAACTGACCCAAGGTTTGACCAACGCCAAGCTGCTGGTTCTCGACCATCGTCTGGGCGGCAACAGCAATGCGCCAACCATCGACCTACGTACATTCACGCTGCCGGCTGACCCTGCGCCGCCGCGTAATTCCGCTCAGCCAGGAGCCGTCCATTGAGCCAGCCGACGCCTACACACAATCGCGATCACGATGATCACGCCGGCCACGATCACGGCCATGGCGGGCATCACCACGGCCATCACCATCATCACCACGGCGACCCACACGAAGCGGGCCCTTTCCCGTGGCGGCGAATGGGTTGGGCGGCGCTGCTGGTGGCGTTTGCCATTGCGGCGGCGAGCCTGGTGCAAGTGCGTTCGGGCGAGGCCACGGTCATCACTCGCTTCGGCAATCCATCGCGGGTGTTGCTGGAACCCGGTCTTGGCTGGCGCTGGCCGGCACCGTTCGAGGCGGCGATTCCGGTGGATCTGCGGCTGCGCACCACCTCCAGCGGTTTGCAGGATGTGGGCACGCGCGATGGTCTGCGCATCATCGTGCAAGCTTACGTGGCCTGGCAGGTGCAGGGTGATCCGGACAACGTGCAACGCTTTATGCGCGCCGTACAGAACCAGCCGGACGAAGCGGCGCGGCAGATCCGCACCTTTGTCGGCTCGGCGCTGGAAACCACCGCCAGCAGTTTCGATCTGGCTAACCTGGTGAACACCGATGCCAATCAGGTACGCATCGCCGATTTTGAAGCGCAACTGCGTCAGCAGATCGATCAACAGTTGCTCACCACTTATGGTGTGCGAGTGCTGCAAGTCGGCATCGAGCGTTTGACGTTGCCGTCGGTGACGCTCACCGCGACGGTTGATCGTATGCGCGCCGAGCGTGAAACCATCGCCACTGAACGCACGGCCATCGGCAAGCGTGAAGCCGCGCAAATTCGCTCTGCAGCCGAGCGTGATGCGCGAATCGTGCAAGCCGATGCGACGGTGAAAGCTGCGGACATCGAAGCTCAATCCCGCGTCGAAGCCGCGCAGATTTACGGCCGTGCCTACGCCGGTTCGCCGCAGCTCTACAACTTGCTGCGCTCTCTCGACACCTTGGGCACCATCGTCACGCCAGGCACCAAACTGATTTTACGCACCGATGCCGCGCCGTTTCGGGTGTTGGTTGACGGCCCGCCGACGCTCGATAACAAGTCCGGGTCGCAGCCATGAGTTTAGTTCCACGTGGAACACATGAGTTGAGCAGCCCCTGGATTCAGGCCGGGCGCTTGGCTTTTTTGGCGCTGTACGCCGTAACTGTGCTAGCTGCTTTGGCATGGGCATTCTCCAATGTGCGGCAAATCGACCCGCAAAATCGTGCCGTGGTGCTGCACTTCGGCGCACTGGATCGCATTCAAAATGCCGGTTTGCTGTTGGCATGGCCGCGCCCGTTCGAGCAGGTAATCTTGTTGCCGGCAGCGGATCGGGTGATCGAGCGTCGGGTGGAAAATCTGCTGCGCACCGATGCTGCATTGCAGGCGGATCGTGTGGCGAGTTTCGCCACGCCCATCAGCGATGCGCTCGCCGGCTCCGGTTATTTGTTGACCGGTGATGCGGGCGTCGTGCAGCTGGATGTGCGGGTGTTTTACAAAGTCACCGAACCTTATGCCTTCGTCCTTCAGGGTGAGCATGTGCTGCCGGCACTGGATCGGCTGGTGACGCGCAGTGCTGTGGCGCTCACCGCCGCACGAGATCTGGACACCATTCTGGTGGCTCGACCGGAACTGATCGGTGCCGACAGTCAGGCCGCTGAGCGCCGCGAACGTCTACGCGGCGATCTGGTGCGGGGCATCAATCAGCGCTTGGCCGAACTGACGGCGACCGGGCGGGGGGTGGGCATTGAAGTGACGCGGGTCGATGTGCAATCGAGTCTGCCCGGCCCGGCGGTGAACGCGTTCAACGCAGTATTAACCGCCAGCCAGCAGGCCGACAAAGCCGTGGCCAATGCGCGCACTGAAGCCGAGAAACTGACTCAGTCCGCCAACGAACAAGCCGACCGCACGCTGCAAGTGGCTCACGCCCAAGCCAGCGAACGCCTGGCCAAAGCCTCTGCCGACACCGCCACGGTGCTGAGTTTGGCCAAGGCGCAACAGCAGGGCACCGACCCGCAAATGCTGCTGCGTATTTACCGTGAACGGATGCCGAAGATTCTCGGGCAGGCCGGCTCGGTGACCACGGTTGATCCAAAAGACGATTCCCGCCTGATCATTCAGGGAGCTGCGCAATGATTGCCCAAACCGCCGCCGCGCCGAGCATGTTGTCCTCGGCTGAACAACGTAGCGCCGCGCGCCAGTTGACTCTGGCCATGCTTGCACTGGGGTTGCTTGCGCTAGGCCTTATCTGGCGTTGGTTGTCGCCGGAGCAGACCGGTGTCAGCCAATTGCTGCTGGGTTTCGCGTCCTTGCTGGTGGCCGTGCCGGTCATGCGCTCGGCGTGGTACAGCCTGCGTTATCCGAGCTTGCACGGGATCACCGATCAGTTGATTGCCTTGGCCATGCTCGGCGCCTGGGCCACAGGCGATCTGCTCACGGCGGCGCTGCTGCCGATCATCATGATCTTCGGTCACGTGCTGGAAGAGCGCAGCGTCATCGGTTCCCAAGAAGCGATTCATGCCCTTGGCAAACTGACTCGCAGCCATGCACGCAAGATTCAGGTTGACGGTTCCGTCGTTGAAGTCGACAACGGCACACTCAAGGCCGGTGACCTCGTGGAGGTGCGTGCCGGTGATCGAGTGCCGGCGGATGGCCGGGTGTTGTCCGGTCAGGCAAGCCTCGACACCGCCTCGATTACCGGTGAGTCGGTGCCGATAGAAGCCGGCGTGGGCATGCCGGTGTTCGGAGGGGCGATCAATCTTGATGGCCTGCTGCGCATTGAAGTGACCCGCACCGGTAACGAATCGACCCTGGGCAAAGTCATCGCGTTGATGCAAAGCGCGGAACGTTCCAAGCCGCCAATCACGCGATTGCTCGAACGCTATGCCGGCAGCTACATGGTGTTGGTGTTGCTGCTGGCCGCCGTGACCTGGTTCGTTACCAATGATGCGCAAGCAATGCTCGCAGTATTGGTAGCGGCTTGCCCTTGCGCGCTGGTGTTGTCGGCACCGGCCACGGCCATTGCCGGGGTGGCGGTGGCGGCTCGGCACGGGATTCTGATTCGCAGCTCGGCGTTCCTTGAAGAGTTGGCTGACCTGACGTCGTTGGTGGTCGACAAGACCGGAACCCTGACGTTCGGCACCTTGCGCCTGCAATCCATCGACAGTCCACTGCAAGATCGCAGTCAGGTACTGAAGCTTGCCGCCAGCCTCGGTTCCGCCAGCAGCCACCCCGTCAGCCGCGCTTTGGCCGGGTTGGTCACTCAGGAACACTTTCTGCTGCTCTCTGACATTCATGAGCGTCAGGGGCTGGGTGTAGTGGCGATGACCGAGCAGGGCGAGGCGGCCCTCGGTCGTCCTGAGCTGTTCGCGCAATTGGGCATCAACACATCAGCTGTGCCCGAACACGACGGCCCGATTGCCGGATTGGCACTCAACGGTGAATTTCTCGCCTGGTTGTTGCTCGCTGACAGCGTCAAACCCGAGGCGCGGTTTGCCCTGAGCGAATTGCGTGAACTGGGTTTGGGTCGTCAGTTGTTGCTCACCGGGGATCGGCAGAGCGTTGCGCATACGCTGGCCCGGGATGTGGGCATCAGCGATGTCGAAGCCCAGGCCTTGCCCGAGGACAAACTCAATCGTGTGCTGAAAGAAATCGGCAGCGGATTCCGGCCGATGGTGGTGGGAGACGGCATCAACGATTCCCTGGCGCTCAAGGCCGGTGTGGTCGGCGTGGCCATGGGGGCGGGCGGTGCGGACATCGCGCTGGCCTCGGCCGATATCGTACTGATCGGCAGCGACCTGCGCCGGCTGGGAACCTGTGTGCGCTTGAGTCGCCAATGCCGCCAGACCTTGCAGGTCAACGTGATCATCGGTTTGGGCTGGACCCTGGCCATCGTCGCGTTCGCCGCATTCGGCTGGCTCGGCGCGGCAGGAGCGATGATTGCCGCCCTCTTGCACAACTTGAGCACGTTATTGGTGCTCGGTAATGCCGGGCGTTTGCTACGCTTTCAGGAACCCCTACTCAAGCTTAAGGATGAGGTGTGAGCGTCTACAACTTTTCAGAACTGTGTGCCGGATTTGTAGTCATCTAGGGTAAGGCGATCATTTTCAACGGTCGCCCGCCGGCTGGCTTCACTGTTGGAAGCAATACGGGAATAGAAAAAGGCTATTAATTCGATAGCCTGCTATTTTTCAAGGATGGTCTACCCTCAGATTTGTCGTCTGAAAAAGGGGGGCTTTTCATGCTCGCGCAACTTCCACCGGCCTTACAGAATCTGCAATTACCGCTTCGCTTGCGACTCTGGGACGGCCATGAGTTCAATCTGGGGCCGACGCCCAGCGTCACCATTGTGGTCAAAGACCCCCACATGGTTACCCAGTTCACCCATCCCAGCCTTCATGCGCTGGGGGCGGCATTTGTCGAAGGCAAGCTGGAGCTGGAAGGCTCCATCAGCGATGTGATTCGTGTCTGCGATGAATGGAGTCAGGCACTAATCAACGAAGACGAAGATGCGCAACCGGAGCGCTCGGTTCACGACAAGGAAACCGACGCCCAAGCCATCTCCTATCACTACGACCTCTCCAACGCGTTTTATCAACTGTGGCTCGACAGCGACATGGCGTATTCCTGCGCCTATTTCGAAACCGGCAGTGAAACCCTCGAGCAAGCTCAACAAGCCAAGTTTCGCCACCTGTGCCGCAAGCTGCGGTTGCAACCAGGCGAGTATCTGCTGGATGTCGGTTGCGGCTGGGGCGGGTTGGCGCGGTATGCGGCTCGTGAGTTCGGCGCGAAGGTGTTCGGGATAACGCTCAGTAAGGAGCAATTGGCGCTGGCCCGTGAACGGGTGAAAGCCGAAGGCCTGGAGGATCAGATCGAATTGCAACTGCTCGACTACCGCGATTTGCCTCAGGACGGGCGCTTCGACAAGGTGGTCAGCGTCGGCATGTTCGAACACGTCGGCCACGCCAATCTGGCCGAGTACTGCAAAATCTTGTTCGGTGCGGTGAAAGAGGGCGGTCTGGTGATGAACCATGGGATCACCGCCAAGCACACCGACGGTCGGCCGGTTGGGCGCGGCGCCGGTGAATTCATCGAGAAGTACGTGTTCCCCAACGGCGAGCTGCCGCACTTGGCGATGATCTCGGCCGAGATCAGCGAAGCGGGGCTGGAGATCATCGATGTCGAGAGTCTGCGTCTGCATTACGCGCGAACCCTGGACCACTGGAGCGAACGCCTGGAAGACAATCTGGAAGCTGCCGGCAAACTGGTGCCAGAACAGGCTCTACGCATCTGGCGGTTGTACCTGGCGGGGTGCGCCTATGCCTTCGCCAGAGGCTGGATCAACCTGCATCAAATCCTCGCGGTGAAAGCCCATCCCGATGGCAGCCATGAACTGCCATGGACCCGCGATGACATTTACAACCCTTAAAGAATCGGTGAAATAAGCCGGGCGATCCGCATGCCGATCTGTTGCAGGCGGTGGGTCTCCCGGCCTTCTTCTTTGGCGATCTCGTGAGCCTGGGCGAAGTCATCGTTGAGCATCTGTTCCACTTCGGCGGCAAATACGCTGTCGACCGTCAGCAACATCACTTCGAAATTCAGCCGGAACGAACGGTTGTCCAGATTGGCGCTGCCGATGGCGCTGATTTCGCTGTCGATCAACACCACTTTCTGATGCATGAACCCCGGCTGGTAACGGAACAAGCGCACGCCTGCACGTACCGCTTCGAAGGCGTAAAGGCTGGAAGCGGCGTAGACGATCCGGTGATCCGCCCGCGCTGGCAACAAAATCCGTACATCCACACCACGCAACACTGCCAGTCGTAACGCGGCGAACACCGCTTCATCGGGGATGAAATAAGGGGTGGTGATCCACACCCGTTCCGTCGCCGCATGGATGGCTTCGACGAAGAATAGCGAACAGGTTTCGTAGGAATCCGCCGGGCCGGTGGCCAGCAATTGGCAGAGCACGCCGTCATCCGGATAAACCTCCGGCAGGATCAACGGCGGTAGCGAACGGGCCGCCCAGAACCAGTCTTCGGCAAAGGATTCCTGCATGCAGGCCACCACCGGTCCGCGCACTTGCACGTGGGTGTCGCGCCAGGGTGCCAAGGGTGGTTTTTCGCCCATGTATTCGTCACCGACATTGAGCCCGCCGACAAAACCGACAATCCCGTCGACCACGACGATCTTGCGGTGGTTGCGGAAATTGACCTGAAAGCGGTTGAGCCAACCGCTGCGGGTGGCGAAGGCTTTGACCTCAATACCGGCATCGCGCAACGGCTGCACGTAACCGTGGGGCAGGGAGTGGCTGCCGATGCGGTCGTAGAGCAAGTAAATCGCCACGCCCTCTGCTGCTTTCTTCATCAGCAGGCTGTGCAGGCGTTGGCCGAGGCGGTCGTCGTGGATGATGAAAAACTGGATCAGTACCGCTTGCCGGGCGTTGCTGATGGCGTCGAAAATCCCATCGAAGGTGGCTTGGCCATCGATCAGCAAGCGCACTTCGTTATTCGCCAGACAAGGCATGCGTCCCAGTTTCGGCATAGCCCTCAAAGACGCGTAGGCGCTGGAGGCGCGAGCAGCCAGTGCCTCTTCTACCCAGGGGCGCCAGTTCAGCTCGGAGATTGCCTTGCGCATTTCCTCGTTGGCTTGCCGCCGGGCCTTGATGTAGCCATCGAAGGTGCTGCGGCCGAAGACCAGATAAGGGATAAGCGTGAGGTAGGGAATGAACAGCAGTGACAGAGCCCAGGCGATCGAGCCCTGAGCGGTCCGAACGGTCAATACGGCATGGATGGCGGCAATCGAACCCAACGTGTGCAGCATTGCGATCAGATAACCGAAAACATGCGGTCCAAAATAATCCATGGGGCAGCCTTGCTCCTGAAGATTCAATGCTTAACAGACCATGTTCCGGGCAGAATGTCGCTATTTAATTGGCCCATGAACCGAAGCCCGTGGCTGACGTCTAACGGCCACTAATGATCAGGAGTAACTCGATGAACGTTCGTCTGCTGGGTTTGGCCATTGCGTTTGGTTTGACACTTCCTGTGGCTGCTCAGGCGCAGATGTTGCAACCGGGCTTGTGGGAAATGACTTCAAGCAACATGAAGGTCGATGACCAAAACCTGCCCGATCTGCAATTGATCCTCGGCCAGATACAGAGTCAGATGACCCCTGAACAGCGCGCCATGCTGGAAAAGCAGGGTATCACCATGGGTGGTAAAGGGATTCGGGCGTGCCTGACGCCTGAGCAGGTGAAGACCGACAACATTCCACTGACGGACCCACAATCGGGCTGCAAGCAGGAAATCACCGAACGCACCGGCAACCAGTGGAAATTCCGTTTCAGCTGTCCGAAAGCGCAAGGTGCGGGTGTCGCCACGTTCCTCAGTGATCGTGAGTTCACCACCAAGGTCAACGGCACCTTTAACGCCACCGGCATTCAGCAGAAAGGTAGCCTCGATACTCGCGCTGTGTGGTTGGGTCAGAATTGCGGGACTGTTAAACCCAGAGCTTAAAAGCTTCGCGGGCAAGCCCGCTCCCACAGGGATCACACTTGACCTTGTGGGAGCGGGCTTGCCCGCGATGGCGTCCGCTCAGGCACCTCCAGTCTTGGACGGATTCAACAATTCACACACCGCCTCAATCCCTTTCTCCCCAAAGTCCTCTCCACTGCCGCTGCGCATACTGACAAACCCGCCTTCCTTTTCCTTCTCTCCCACCACCAACAGATACGGCACTTTCTGGCTGTGCTGGCGAATCTTGTGACTGATTTTCTCGTTACGCAGATCCGAGTTGGCCCGCAGTTCGCGGCGGCGCAGTGCCTGGGTCACCGAGTGCGCATAAGCGCTCTGACGTTCATCAATGTTCAGGACCATCACCTGCGGCGGCGCTCGCCAGGTGTCCAGCTCCTGTTGGCTGGACCAGCACGTGCCGTAGATCCGTTGCTCAGAGGTGCCGCCAATATGATCCAGCGCGAAGGCCTGCAACACCTTGGTGGTGGGAACATGCGGGCCTGTGGCAAAACTTTCAAAATCCCCCAAGCGATACAGCGATAACCGTTCGGTTGACGTCCCCTGGAGAGCTGTTTCCTGGCGGATCGAATGGTTGGTCGCCGCCAGTGCACGCATGCGCGCTTCAATCAGGGGCAGCTCGGCCAGGGTTAAAGAGCGCTGGAAAGCAAACTCATAAAAGAAACCATCACCCAGTGACGATCCGGCTCGCAACTGTGCATTCGGATGGAGCTGTTTGACGGCCATGGCCAGCATCAGCGTGCAGGAACGGCGAAGGATCTCCAGGCCATCGGGTTCCTGGGGCGTGACGATACTGACCCGGGCATCGCCCTCGATCAGGAATCCACAGTCCACCAACACGCCGTCGACCCGACCGGCCACCGCCGCGTTGGCCAACCCGAGACTGATAGTTGCAGCGACTTCATACACAGTCAGCGGCTGATCGTACTCACGCAATGAACCATCGGGCAGGGTGATGTGGATCATGATCGGTGTTCTCGAATGTTTTTCGATAACGCGCGCTAGCGCATAAACCGTAGGGCTAAACCCTGGCAGCTGTCATTTAGACGTTGGTCGTGCCAGGCAATTTGCCCCGACACGACCGTGGTGGTGACGCTGTGGCGAAAACGATGGTGGGTGAAGGGCGTCCAGCCGCATTGCGAAAGGATCGGCTGCTGGGAAACGGCAAGGCCATCGGGCTCGGGTTTGATCAACACCAGGTCGGCCCAGTAACCTTCGCGCAGGTAGCCGCGGTCAGGAATGGCAAACAGATCGGCGACCCGGTGACTGGTTTTGGCCACAAGGGTGGTGATCGGCAAAACTTTATCGGCCACCAGTTCCAGCAGCGCGGGCAGGGCGTGTTGCACCAACGGCAAACCGGACGGCGCCTGGCTGTAGGGGCGCTGTTTTTCGGCCCAGGTATGAGGCGCGTGATCACTGCCGATCACATCCAGTCGATTGCTCAACAATGCTTTGCGCAACGCATCGCGGTCGGCCTGGGTCTTGATCGCCGGGTTGCACTTGATCAGGTTGCCGAGGCTCGGGTAGTCGCGATCGTCGAACAGCAAGTGGTGCAGACAAACCTCGGCAGTGATGTGTTTCTGTGCCGGCAGTCTGTCTTCGAACAGCGCCAGTTCGCACGCGGTAGTCAGATGCAAAACGTGCAACCGGGTGCCGTGTCGTTTGGCCAGATCAACGGCCATAGAGGAGGAACGAAAGCACGCTTCGGCGTTGCGGATCAGCGGGTGAGCGGCTGGCGGAAGGTGCTCGCCGAACAGCTCTCGCAGGTTCGCGGCATTGGCCTCAATGCTCGGCGTGTGTTCGCAGTGAGCCAACAAAATGGTCGGCACCTCGGCGAAGAGTCGCTCGAGAATCCGTGGATCGTCCACCAGCATGTTGCCGGTGGAGGCGCCCATGAACACTTTGACCCCGGCCACCTCGCAAGGATTGAGCGCGGCAACCGTGTCGAGATTGTCGTTGCTCACGCCGAAATGAAAACCGTAATTGGCCACTGAACTCGTCGCCGCTCGACGCTTCTTGTCGGCCAGCGCGGCGAGGGTCAGGGTGGCCGGGGAGGTGTTGGGCATGTCCATGAAGCTGGTGATGCCGCCGGCCACCGCCGCTCGAGACTCGGTATGGAAGCTGCCCTTGTCTGGCGCTCCTGGATCGCGGAAATGCACTTGGTCATCGATCATGCCCGGCAGTAGCCATTGGCCGTTGGCATCGATTTCCACGGTGGCCGTTTCACCTTCGATGCTGCTGGCGATCTTGACGATGCGACCGTGGCTTACCAGCAAATCACCGTCGAACTCACGACCTTCATTGACCAGCCGGGCATTGCGAATCAGCACGCTGCTCATGGTCAGAACTCGTTTTGCAGGGCTTTGTAGCCCCGCACCAGATCGACGTTGGTGCGCGCCACGTCTTCGGAAAACTCCGAAGCGCTGACGCTAACTGGTGGGAACTGCGACAAGTCAGTGTTGGGGCCGATGCGCGTGGTGGAGGGCACGTAGAAGTCTTCAGGCAAGTCACGACCGTCGACCACCGAGTTGTGCCGCACCACGCAACCGTCGCCCACTTCGCAGTTGAACAGCACGCTGTTGAACCCGATGAACACTCGGTTACCGACGGTGCAGGGGCCATGCACGATGGAGCGGTGGGCGATGGAGCTGAATTCGCCGATTGTCACCGCCGCGCCGGACTTGGAGTGAATCACCACGCCGTCCTGAATGTTCGAATTGGCGCCGATGGTGATTGGCTCCATCTCGCCTGAGTCATCCACTTCATCGGCGCGAATCACCGCGTACGGACCGACGAACACGTTCTCGCCAATCACCACTTTGCCGCAGATGATGGCGGTTTTATCCACATACGCCGACTCCGCAATCGACGGCAGATCACCTGAAGGATTCTTGCGGATCATGGCTTGCTCAACGCCTCATACAAGGTGTTGAGGTTGTATTCGAACAACCCGGCGAACGTACTGGCCGGGCCGGTTGCCGCGAGGGCATCGGAGTACAGCGTGCCGCCGATATGCGCGCCGCTTTCATCGGCGATTTGCTTGAGCAGGCGTGCGTCCTTGATGTTTTCCATGAACACCGCTTTGACCTTGGCCTGACGGATCTGCGTGATCAGCGCAGCGACTTCGGCGGCCGATGGTTCACGTTCGGTGGACAGTCCTTGAGGTGCCATGAAGTCGATGCCGTAAGCCTGGCCGAGATAACCGAAGGCGTCATGGGAGGTCACGATTTTGCGATTACCTGGCGGCAGCGAACCGAGCTTGGCTTTGGCCTCGGCGAGCAAGGCGTAGATCTTTTTCAGGTAGGCTTGGCCGTTGTGTTCGTAGTCGGTTTTGTTGGAAGGGTCGGCGGCGATCAGCGCTTTGGTGATGTTGCTGATGTACAGCTCGGTGTTCGCCAGATTGTGCCAGGCGTGGGGGTCGGGAATGGTTTCGCCGTCTTCATCCAGCGAGCGTGGAATGACACCGTGGCTGGCGCTGATGACCGCAGCTTTGGTCTCGGTGCTGGTCACCAGACGGTCCAGCCATGGCTCGAAACCTAGCCCGTTTTTGATGATCAGTCTGGCCTTGAGCAATGCCTTGGCATCGTCCGGAGTCGGCTCGTAGGTATGGGCATCGGCGTCCGGCCCGACCATGTTGGTGATCTGAATATGGTCGCCGCCGACCTGTTGAGTCATGTCGGCGAGGATGCTGAAGCTGGTGACTACCTGGAGTTTTTCCGCGGCAGACAGCGACATCGACAGCATCAAACTGAACAGCACGAGTAAAGCGCGCATCGTGTAACACCTCATTGGGATATGAGCAAAGGCGGGCGGCGCAGCAAACCGTGCACCGGACCGAACACCACGGACAGCAAATACAAAGCGCCAGCCACCAGCACGATCGCCGGGCCGCTGGGCAGTGAGTAGTAAAACGACAGCAACAAGCCGAACCAGACCGAGAGGCAGCCGAGCAGCGCGGCGATGGCCATCAGCACCGGCAAGCGACGACTCCAGAAGCGAGAAGCCGCAGCTGGCAACATCATCAAACCAACCACCATCAGGGCGCCGATGGCCTGGAAACCGATCACCAGGTTCAGCACCACCAAGGTCAGAAATACCCCATGAGCCAGTGGCCCGAGGCGGCTGACGGTTTGCAGAAAGAGCGGGTCGAGGGTGTCCAGCAACAGGGGTTTGTAGATGAGGGCCATGGCGATCAGGCTGAAGCCCGAGACCCAAATCATGCCGGTCAAAGTAGGCCCGTCGACCGCGAGCGCCGAGCCAAACAACAGGTGCAACAGGTCCAGACGTTTGCCCGCGATACCGAGGATCAGCACGCCGCTGGCCAGCGATATCGGGTAGATCGCGGCCAGGCTCGCGTCTTCCCGCAGGCCGGTGCGGCGGGTGATCCAGGCCGCCAATCCGGCCATGCTCAGGCCGGCACCGAGGCCACCGATGGTCAGCGCGGGCAGACTCAATCCGGCAAACCAGAAGCCCAATGCGGCGCCCGGCAAGATGCCGTGAGCCACTGCATCACCGATCAGGCTCATGCGCCGCAGGATCAGAAACACCCCAAGCGGAGCGGTGCTGCACGCCAGAACGAGACCCCCAAGCAACGCCCGACGCATGAATACGAATTCGTGGAACGGTTGCCAAAGCTGAGCGGCAGCGATCATCAAGCCACCTGCGTCTGGGGTTGTTGGCGAATCAGATCGGTACTGGAGCCGAGGACGCATCCGCTGCTTTTGATCAAGAGGGCTTGTGGGATGTGTTGGCGTACAGCGGCGAGGTCATGACACACCACGACCAGCGTTCGGTCTTCGGCATGCCAGGCGTGGATGTGTTTCCAGAGCAGCGCCTGGCCGAGTTCGTCGAGCGCGGCGTGGGGTTCATCGAGCAACAACAAGGGGGCTTCGGCGAGGCTCAGCCGGGCGAGCAGGGCTCGCTGCAATTCGCCCCCGGAGAGGGCCATCAATGGGCGATGTTCCAGGCCGGTCAGGCACCAGTCTTCCAGCGCAGACTTGAGGCGCTGGCTGCGAATTTCCGGAGTTTGCTTGTTGCCCCAGAAACCTGCGGCCACCAACTCTTGCAGGCTGATGGGGAATTGCCGGTCCAGGTGTTGTTGCTGAGGCAGGAACGAAAGGCCGCCTTTGCGTGGAACATCAATGATGACTTTGCCGGCGAGTGGTTTTTGCAGACCGGCGATGACTTTCAGCAGACTGCTTTTACCCGAACCGTTGGCACCGATGACAGCGGTCAGACTTCCTTTGGGTAATTGGAAATCCATCGACGGAGTGAGCGGTTGACCGGGTGCGCCCCAGCGCAAGGCTTGGCATTGGATCATGCGGCCTCCCAATTCCAACGGCTTTCGGCGACGGCATCGTGGGCGTGAAGACTTTCGGCGTGAACGACTCGCACGTGAAAAGCGTTGATGCCGGGGGAGCGTTTCAGGGCCAGATTCAAGCGTCGAGCGGCGTCTTCGCAGAACATCAGGTTCTGGCCGTTGGCGAGGGCGAAGGCTTGTTCGTCGGCGCGTTTCACGGCAGTTTGCACGGCGGTGCCGAGGGCTGCTTCCGCATCGTTGATCGCGGCGATCAGCGGCAGATCATCCAGGTAGTCGTCCAGACGCAGCTGCAATTGCGCATTGCTGCGTTGGCTATGCGGCGTGGCGACGATGCCTTTCGTAGAGCCGAGCCAAGCCAGAACGTCAGCGTGTTGCAATGAACGATTGGCGAAGTCATCAACGAATTGTTGTTGAATCAACTGCCGCGAAAGCGCTGCTGAGCACGGGCAGGTTGAGGAATAAGGAACGTCGATTTTTAGTTCCACGTGGAACATCGTGTTTTTCAAACTGGCTTCGATGCTCACCGGATAAGTTTTCCAACCGGCCAGTGGACTGATAAGCGCGGGTCTTTTGAGCAATAGTTCGGTGTGAATTTTTAGGAACGCGTTGTGGGAAAGTCCTTCATGGCTTTGGAGAAAATTCTGCAAAACTCGCCGCAACAACGCGGGCGAAAGGTTTTCCTGCTCAAGCATTTCCAGCGCCAGATACAGCCGCGACATATGGATACCACGCGCCTCTCCATCGTCGAGGCTAACGCCAGCGTCGGCCTTTGCGCTCAGTCGCTGGCCATCGAATAAAACAGGAAGAGCAATGCCGCACATGCCCACCCAATCGAGTGGCAGGGCTTGGCGTGAGGCCTGCGCGGCGATATCCGGCAGAGTCAGCGCATTCATGAGCAGGTCCATCGTGGGAGTTGATTTGGCATGTTATATTATAACAATCAAATCGACGATGCCTTTTTCGTGAGCGGGCTTTCACCATGCACAGACGTCACTTGCTCAACCTGATTCTGGCCAGCGCGGCCTTCGCATTTCCCTTTTGCGCGTCGGCCACGCAAATTCGCAATGCACGACTGTGGCGTTCTGACGACAAGCTGCGACTGGTGTTCGATCTGAGCGGACCGGTGCAATACAAGACGTTTTCCCTGAGCGCTCCGGAACGGCTGATCATCGATCTGAGCGGCGCCAATCTCAGTGGCGACTTCAGTCAGTTGGCACTCAGCAACACGGTGATTCGCGCAATCCGCTCCGGACATTTCGGCCAGGGCGATACGCGAATCGTCCTCGACCTCAGCGGCCCGGTGCAGCTCAACAGTTTCCTGCTGGCGCCACAGGACGGGCAGGGGCACCGATTGGTGCTCGATCTGAAGACCGCTGCGCCGCTACAGATCGCGGCAGTGCCGTTGGAAAAAACTGAACCCGTCACCGATAAGGCTCACCCCAAGCGCGACATCATCGTGGTGGTCGACCCTGGTCACGGCGGCAAAGACCCGGGCGCGGTCGGTGCCAAAGGTGAGCGGGAAAAAGACGTGGTGCTGTCGATCGCCCAACTGCTGGCCAAGCGGCTGAAGCGCGAGAAGGGCTTTGACGTGAAGCTGGTGCGCAACGACGACTTCTTCGTCCCGCTGCGCAAGCGCGTGGAGATCGCCCGCAAGCACAAGGCCGACATGTTCATCTCGGTCCATGCGGACGCGGCGCCGCGTCTCACCGCTTCAGGTGCGTCGGTGTACTGCCTGTCCGAAGGCGGCGCGACCTCGGCCACGGCGCGCTTCATGGCGCAACGGGAGAACGGTGCAGACCTGCTGGGCGCCACCAGTCTGCTCAATCTCAAGGACAAGGATCCGATGCTCGCCGGGGTGATTCTCGACATGTCGATGAACGCCACCATCGCCGCCAGTTTGCAGTTGGGCAGTACGGTGCTCGGCAGCCTCGCGGGCATCACCACGCTGCATCAGAAGCGCGTGGAACAAGCGGGATTCGCTGTATTGAAGTCGCCGGATGTGCCGTCGATTCTGGTGGAAACCGGCTTCATCTCGAACGCCCGCGACAGCCAGCGACTGGTGACAGCGCGGCATCAGCAGGCCGTGGCAGATGGTTTGTTCGAAGGGTTGCAGCGGTATTTCCAGAAGAATCCTCCGGTTAATAGTTATTTGGCTTGGCTGAACGAACAGAAGCAGCTATCGGCGTGAGCCCGAATTAAAAACTCGATTATTTAAGCGTCAGTAAATAATAAAAAACAGACCTGATATCGCCAGAAAGTCTTTGTTTTCATGGATTACCTATAAGAACTGACAGTAGACGACATGTCAGTTATCACTTTAACTAGCAAAGGTAAAAATAATTTAAATTTATTGAATATTGAGGTGTGAATATGCGTTCTATTAAATATGTTGAGGATTTTGACGCGCTAGAGGATAAGAAATATGAAACGGGGGAAATGCTGGTCACTCCTCATATGACATTTGTCACTACCTCGCCAAGCAACTCATTGGGGATAAGTATTGGACTAGTTCGGTCTGAAAAAGGGTTTAACAAAAAAGGTCTCTTGTCGGACAATAATAGTCATTTTGGACCTGGGGATTTAATTGTAACGTTCAGGTATCCCCGTATCAAAGGCTTTGAGTTTGCTTTTCATGGATATAACGCTCATGGATATGAATGTAAATATTTTGATCAAGGTGGACAGTTTATCAATGCACTGCCGTTGAAAACCGATGAGGCCCAATTCGTTAGATATGAACGAAGTGAAGAGGGCGTTTATATTTCACGGCTTGAAATTAACTTTTGGTCGGATTATGCATATATGGCAGTTGATCAATTTAGTATATGGAAAGAAGAATAGTTGTGCGACTCTTCCTATAGTCGTTACCTCCGCTTGCCTTGACCCGGGGTGTCTTTTTACCTTTATGCGACAGGGCATTCGCTTGTAACTCAGCAGCCGGTCATTCGGCTGCACGTGAACTTGCCGCTGCTGCCGCCGGAGCTGGAAAACCGATTGATGGTTGTCCAGCCAACCCGGCGGTTGTAGCCGACCCAGGCTTCGCCATCGGACGCGATGCCCGTGAAGAACGTCAGTTGCCCATAGCGGCTGTTGGTTTGCGCCCATTGGCGTTTGCCGGCCACTTCGAAGCCGCGCAGGTAGATCGTGCTACCGACGGTGTTGACGCTGTAGGCATTGCCGTCGGCATCCACGCAGGCCAGCAGATTGGCGCTACGGGTGCAGTTGGCCAGGCTCGGGACTTGTCCCCAGGCATCGACCGCGATCAGCAACGAAAGGCTCAACAGCGAGAATCTCAGGGCGTTTCCCATGGCATTTCTCAAGGGGGCGGACGGCTCAAGCATCGTGCCCTTTGTCGTGGCGAGCAAGAGGGGAGTGGCTTATTTGCATTGTTATACTATAACATAAAAGTACGCCCGCTCTGATGATCCACCGCCATGACTGAACAAGAACTCCTCGCTCAATCTGCCGCCGATTACATGAACGACGCCCAGCAAGGCTTCTTTCGCGACCTGCTACTGGCTCAGCGCAGCGAGTTGCAGGAGCGCATTGCCGGTGAGTTTGACGTGTTGCGCGAGCAGGAACCCCACAGCGATCCCGCTGACATCGGCAGTGCCGAAGAACAGCGCCAGTGGCAACTGCGCCTGCTGGAGCGGGAAAAGAAGCTGCTGGACAAGATCGATGAAGCCCTCGAACACCTGGCTCGCGGCCAGTACGGCTGGTGTCGCGAAACCGGTGAGCCGATCGGCCTCAAGCGCCTGCTACTGCGGCCCACCGCCACTCTGTGTATCGAAGCCAAAGAACGTGAAGAGCTGCGCGAACGCCATCAACGGGCGATTTGACCGGCCACATCCTGATGAGGAATACCTGATGCCCAATCGTCTCCCCGTGACCGTCCTGTCGGGCTTTCTCGGCGCCGGAAAAAGTACACTTCTTAATTACGTACTACGTAATCGCGATAATTTGCGGGTCGCGGTAATCGTCAACGACATGAGTGAGATCAATATTGATGGCAGTGAAGTTCAGCGCGATGTCAGCCTGAACCGTGCCGAAGAAAAACTCGTGGAAATGAGCAACGGCTGTATTTGCTGCACCTTGCGCGAAGACTTGCTCGAAGAAGTCAGCAAACTCGCCAAGGACGGTCGTTTCGATTACCTGTTGATCGAGTCCACGGGCATTTCCGAGCCTCTGCCCGTGGCGGAAACCTTCACGTTTCGCGATGAAGAAGGGCAGAGCCTGGCGGACATTGCGCGGCTCGACACCATGGTCACCGTGGTCGACGGCATGAACTTCCTGCTCGACTATCAGGCCGCCGAAAGCCTCGCTTCCCGTGGCGAAACCCTGGGAGAGGAGGACGAACGCTCAATCACCGACCTGTTGATCGAGCAGATCGAATTCGCCGACGTGATTCTGATCAGCAAAATCGATTTGATCAGCAGTAGCGAGCGCCAGGAGTTGATCGCGATCCTCGAACGGCTCAATTCCCAGGCGGAAATCATTCCGATGGTCATGGGCGAAGTGCCGCTCAAGAAAATCCTCAACACTGGTCGCTTCGACTTCGAAAAGGCTGCTCAGGCGCCAGGATGGTTGCAGGAATTGCGCGGTGAACACGTGCCGGAAACCGAGGAATACGGCATCGCCTCCACGGCTTATCGGGCGCGGCGACCATTTCATCCGCAACGCTTCTTCAGCTTCATCGATCGTCCGTGGGTGAACGGCAAATTGCTGCGCTCCAAAGGCTTCTTCTGGCTGGCCAGCAAACACCGGGACGCTGGTAGCTGGTCCCAGGCCGGCGGCTTGATGCGCCACGGTTTTGCCGGACGCTGGTGGCGTTTCGTGCCGAAAAACCAGTGGCCACAAGACGAAGAAAGCACCGCCGGGATCATGGAAAACTGGACGGCGGCCACCGGTGATTGCCGTCAGGAGCTGGTGTTTATCGGCCAGAACATCGATTTCGCGCAACTCACCGTCGAACTCGATAACTGCCTGCTGACGGATGCTGAAATGGCCTTGGGT
Organism: Pseudomonas sp. JV414; assembly: GCF_032424305.1. Classification (NCBI taxonomy): domain Bacteria; kingdom Pseudomonadati; phylum Pseudomonadota; class Gammaproteobacteria; order Pseudomonadales; family Pseudomonadaceae; genus Pseudomonas; species Pseudomonas sp. JV414. The sequence continues at coordinate 178,396 of NZ_VYKC01000011.1, forward strand.
GTCGAGGGCTGGCAGTTACTGCCCGATCCGTTCGGTCCTTGGCACGAAGAGGTGGCTGCTTGATGTTAGCGCCCAGTCTGAAGCTGCGACCGGTCATTTATCAGGTTCAAGGTGATACGCCAAAAGCGCTGACCGGAATTCTGGACGACGGCGTGAACCTTGCCCTCTGGCAACGCCAACTCCCGGCGCACATTGCCGATTTCGGTGGTTTGTTGTTGTCCCTGAACGAGCCGCTGGCCGAGGCGCTGTCCCTGGAAATGCCAGGCGATGACGCCGAACCCAATCTCCACGGCTTAGCCTCAGGCTTCAGCGACCTGGAAGGCTACGAAGGCTTTATCGCTGACGTTTCCTGGCTGGTCAGCGCTTTCGCCTGCCTGTTGGGCGCCCAGCGTATCGGCCTGCGCCTGCGGGTTCTGGACAAAGCCATGTGCCCGCGTTTCCACGTCGATCATGTGCCGGTGCGGTTGATCACCACCTACGCAGGTATCGGCAGCCAATGGCTGAAAGAAGGGGCGATGGATCGGCGGCAGTTAGGCAAACCGGAGGCTGAGCCGCAGGACGATTCGCTGATCCAGCAAATCACCAGCGGCGAAGTGGCGCTGCTTAAAGGGGAGAAGTGGCAAGGCAACGAAGGCTTCGGTTTGATCCACCGCTCGCCGCAGCTGGCGCCGGGCGAGCGTCGTTTGATTCTGACCCTGGACTGGCTGAGTTAGTGGCTCAAGGCTTGAGCCAGGTTCCCTGGCTCTGGGCTTCGCAAAACGGCTTTAAATACGCCGCATCGGTGGCCACGCCGTAATAGTGAATATCCTGCCGGTAAGGCATATTGGCGACTTGAGCATTACTGCACACCCCGAACGCGCCGGTGGGGCATTGGTCGACGTACTGCACCTCGACTTTCTGCCCGGGTAGATTCGGCTGGCAGAAACCATCGGCGAACAGTTTTTCCGGGATGCTGCGGTTTTGCTGGCAAACCTTCACGTCGAGCCGCTCAGCCGTGCTGTGCACCACGCAGGCCTGAGCCAGCGCTTCGCCCGATGTGAGCGCCAGAAGCAACGACCATCCCATCAACCGCATTCTTTACCTCCTCAGAAAACCTCGACCATGTTGCAGAACATTCCCACCCACGTCATTGCCGGCCCGCTGGGTGCCGGCAAGACCAGCCTGATCAAGCACCTGCTGGCGCAACGGCCAGCAGGTGAGCGCTGGGCGGTGTTGATCAACGAGTTCGGCCAGATCGGTCTGGATGCCGCGCTGTTGACCCAGGACGCCGATGGTATCGCACTGGGGGACGTGGCCGGGGGCTGTTTGTGTTGCGTCAATGGTGCACCGTTTCAGATCGGCCTCGGGCGGTTGCTGCGCAAGGCTCGACCGGGTCGGCTGTTCATCGAGCCCTCCGGCCTGGGGCATCCGGCGCAGCTGCTCCGGCAATTGAGTGAGGCGCCGTGGCAAGGCGTCCTGGCGGTGCAGCCGTGCGTGTTGGTGCTGGATGCCCAGGCGCTCGCGGCCGGAAAGCCGCTGCCTGAGGCGCAACAGCAAGCGTTGGACAGTGCAGGGTTGCTGTTGCTGAATAAGGCAGAAGGGCTCGACGACAGCGATCGTCAGCGAATTGCCACACAGTTGCCGATGCGTCCTTTGTACTGGACGCAGCAAGCCGTCTTGCCCTTGAGCGAGTTACCGGGGCTCGGGGCTCAGGCTGTCGGAGGTGTGGATAACTTTGTCATGCCCAAGGGATTGGCGCAGATGCCGGCCATTTGGACTGACCCCACGCTGCCGATTTGCTTGAGTCAGGCGCAGGAGGGTGGCTGGAGCGTTGGATGGCGGTGGCATCCGAGTCAGATATTCGATGCGGTACTGATCGGGAAATGGCTTGAGCGCCTTGAATGGCGGCGGGCGAAGTTGGTTATCCACAGTGTCGAGGGGTGGGTATCGGCGAATGCGCTGGATAATTCGTTACTGGATTGGCAGCCCAGCGAATGGCGTCGGGATTCGCGTATTGAGTTGATTTTCAGTGAGGCGCAGGCGGTTGAGTCGCTGCAAAGAGATCTGGCCGACTGCCGGTCGGGTTGAAGATCAAAAGATCGCAGCCTTCGGCAGCTCCTACAGGGTGTACGCAAAACTCAATGTAGGAGCTGCCGCAGGCTGCGATCTTTTGATTTATGGACGCCACTTCGTGTGTTCTTGCCGCCACTGACTCAGTTCAATCACCTCAGCTCTGGGCTTCGCGATATCGACCACCGGCGGAGTATCGTCGAACGGCATCGGGTAGGGCGCGAGCTCGATCTGTGCGCTATGGGCGCCGAACTGGATGATGGTGCCGGTGTGGCGGGTTTCGCCGGTCACGGTGAATTCGAAGTTATACACACGGGCCAGGCGCCGACGGCCATTGGCGTCTTTAATGAAAGCGATCTTCTTCAAGGCTACGTTGCCGTCCAGCAGCTCGATCCGCAGCTTGGTGCAATGCTGCATGACCCGCTCCAGCGCGCGTTCGCGCAAGCCGTGGTTGTGCCACAACCACGCACCACCAGTGGCGAGCAGCATCAGCACGAGGATATTTCCGAGGGTCAGCATCAACAGGGTGCTCCAACAAGATAGTGCCAGCTTAACTGCGTCGCCGGTCTGTCGTACAGGCTGCGTTTAGTCGCATACTGCGCGGCTCGAATTTCAATCGTTTGACGGAAAACTCACCGCATGAAACGTACGCCCCATGTGCTCGCCATCCAGTCCCACGTGGTGTTCGGCCACGCAGGCAACAGCGCCGCGGTTTTCCCGATGCAGCGGATCGGGGTGAACGTCTGGCCGCTCAATACCGTGCAGTTCTCCAACCACACGCAATATGGCCAGTGGGCCGGAGAAGTGCTGGCCCCGCATCAGATTCCGGAATTGGTGGAAGGCATCGCGGCGATCGGTGAGCTGGGCAATTGCGATGCTGTGTTGTCCGGCTATCTCGGCAGCGCGGCCCAGGGCCGGGCGATTCTCGCGGGCGTGGAACGAATCAAATCGATCAATCCCAAAGCGCTATACCTCTGCGACCCGGTGATGGGCCATCCGGAGAAGGGCTGCACCGTTCCAGCCGAGGTCAGCGATTTTCTGCTGGAAGAGGCGGCTGCGGTGGCCGACTTCATGTGCCCGAACCAGTTGGAGCTGAACAGCTTCTCGGGGCGCAAGGCGCAGTCTTTGTTCGATTGCCTGGCCATGGCGCGCGCGCTGCTGGCGCGTGGTCCAAAGGCGGTGCTGGTCAAGCATCTGGACTATCCCGGCAAACTGGCGGAGGGCTTCGAGATGTTGCTGGTGACCGCCGAAGGCAGCTGGCACCTGCGTCGGCCGCTGCTGGCGTTTCCGCGTCAGCCGGTCGGCGTTGGTGACCTGACTGCAGGGCTGTTTCTGACGCGCGTGCTGCTGGGTGACAATCTGGTGAGCGCCTTCGAATTCACCGCGGCGGCGGTGCATGAAGTGCTGCTGGAAACCCAGGCTTGTGCCAGCTATGAGCTGGAACTGGTGCGGGCGCAGGACCGGATCGCCCATCCGCGGGTGCGGTTCGAGGCAACAGCGATTAGCCTTTAAAAGCTTCGCGGGCAAGCCTCGCTCCTACAGGTTCGGGTTGATCACACAATATGTGTGCGACTCGAACCTGTAGGAGCGAGGCTTGCCCGCGAAAGCAATCTAAAGACCGAACACCTCAGGCGTCGCCCTTGATGTCCTGATAACGCTTTTCCAGTTCCTGGCGAATCTGCCGACGCTGCTGCGCCTGCATGTACCGACGCTTGTCTTCACTGTTCTGCGGTTGCAGCGGCGGGACTGCAGCCGGTTTGCGCTGGTCATCCACCGCGACCATGGTGAAGAAGCAGCTGTTGGTGTGGCGCACCGAGCGCTCGCGGATGTTCTCGGTCACGACCTTGATGCCCACCTCCATCGAGGTGTTGCCGGTGTAGTTGACCGAGGCCAGAAAGGTCACCAGTTCACCGACGTGAATCGGTTCGCGGAAGATCACCTGATCCACCGACAGGGTCACCACATAGCGGCCGGCATAGCGGCTGGCGCAGGCGTAGGCCACTTCATCGAGGTATTTGAGCAGGGTGCCGCCGTGGACATTGCCAGAGAAGTTGGCCATGTCGGGGGTCATCAATACCGTCATCGACAGCTGGGCGTTTCCGGGTTCCATAACGTACTCACGGGTTCAAGGCAGAGTTTCGGGGTTGCACCTCTGTGGGTGCTTGGTTTTTCAAACCATCAGTTATCGGGACGCCGGGCGGGGGGGCGCCGTCACGCCCGAATCGACTGTTTCCATATATTGCACCGTCTTCCCGCCGGAAGTCGCGATGTTACCCTTCAAAAGCCCACCCCAAGGAGCCACACGCCATGCACGCCATCAGTTTCATTCAGGATCTGGCAGTGATCATGTTGATCGCGGGTGTGGTGACCGTGCTCTTTCATCGTCTCAAGCAACCGGTGGTACTCGGTTATATCGTCGCCGGCTTCATCATCGGCCCGCACACGCCGCCGTTCAGCCTGATCCATGACGAAGCAACCATCAAGACCCTCGCCGAACTCGGGGTGATTTTCCTGATGTTCTGCCTGGGTCTGGAGTTCAGCCTGCGCAAGCTGTTCAAGGTCGGCGCCACGGCGTTTATAGCTGCCTTCCTGGAAATCGTCCTGATGATCTGGATCGGCTATGAAATCGGCCGCTGGTTCGACTGGAATACCATGGACTCGCTGTTCCTCGGCGCGATCCTGGCGATTTCCTCGACCACCATCATCGTCAAGGCGCTCAACGACCTGAAGATGAAGAACGAGCGTTTTGCGCAGTTGATCTTCGGCGTGTTGATCGTCGAAGACATCCTCGGCATCGGCATCATCGCGTTGCTGTCGAGCATCGCGGTCAGCGGCACCGTCAGTTCCGGTGAAGTGTTTTCCACGGTCGGCAAGCTTTCACTGTTCATGATTGTCGCGCTGGTTATTGGCATTCTGCTGGTGCCCCGACTGCTGGCCTATGTGGCCAAATTCGACAGCAACGAGATGCTGCTGATCACCGTGCTGGGCCTGTGTTTCGGCTTCTGCCTGCTGGTGGTCAAGCTTGAATACAGCATGGTCCTCGGCGCGTTCCTGATCGGCGCGATCATGGCTGAATCGCGGCAACTGCTGAAGATCGAGCAGTTGATCGAGCCGGTTCGCGACCTGTTCAGTGCGATTTTCTTCGTCGCTATCGGCCTGATGCTCGACCCGATGATCCTGCTGCAATATGCCTGGCCGATCGCGGTGATCACCGTGGCCGTGGTGTTGGGCAAGATGCTGTCCTGCGGCCTCGGCGCTTTTATCGCCGGCAATGACGGACGCACCTCACTGCGTGTGGGGATGGGGCTGTCACAGATTGGCGAATTCTCTTTCATCATCGCGGCGCTGGGCATGACGCTGCAGGTCACCAGTAACTTTCTCTACCCGGTGGCGGTGGCCGTCTCGGTGATCACCACGCTGTTGACGCCGTATCTGATTCGCGCGGCTGATCCGCTGTCGATCAAGCTTGCAGCGGTGATGCCGCAGCGTCTGGGCCGTGTGCTGGGGATGTATGGCGAATGGCTGCGCAGCATTCAGCCTCAGGGCGAGGGCGCACTGTTGGCGTCGATGATTCGGCGGATTCTGTTGCAGGTAGGGGTCAATCTGGCGTTGGTGATTGCGATCTTTCTCTCGGGCGCGTTCTTCGCCGAGCGCATGTCCGTTTACCTGCAAGCCTGGGTCAGCGATCCGAGCTGGCAGAAAGCGTTGATCTGGGGCGGGGCGTTGCTGCTGTCGCTGCCGTTCCTGATCGCCGCCTATCGCAAGCTCAAGGCGCTGTCGATGCTGCTGGCAGAGATGGGAGTGAAGCCGGAAATGGCCGGCCGGCACACACAGCGAGTGCGTCGGGTGATCGCCGAAGTGATCCCGATACTCTCGCTGTTAGTGATTTTCCTGCTGCTGGCAGCCTTGTCGGCCAGTATTCTGCCGACCAACAAGTTGCTGGTGCTGATCGTCATAGTCGCGGCCGCGGTGGCGGCGCTGCTCTGGCGCTGGTTCATTCGCGTGCATACGCGGATGCAGGTGGCCTTGCTGGAAACGCTGGACAATCACAAGGAATCGTCCGGGCATTGACCACGCGATGCATCAGGGCGGATCAGCTTTCCAGCCAGACGTCCCGCGCCCAGTGCCATACCGATTCCCAGGTTTCTTCGGCGATCAGCTCTTCTTCGGCCAGCCACAGCACCACGGTGCCGTCTTCTTCGACCAGGTAGTAATTGTCACCATCCTGGCAGATCGGAATCATGCTGCGATCGACGCCAGCGTCCCAGGCGTTGGCGGCAACGTCCGGCAGGTAGGTGTGGGACTGCGGATCGGTGACGGTCACCGGCTCCAGGCTGCCGTAAACCACATCGCTGACGGTCAGCAAAAATTCTCTGAAGACGAACGGGATGTCGATGAACAGTTGCTCTTCGATTTCCACAATCTGATCTTCGTCAGGCAATTCCAAGGGGACCGGTACCGGTTCGTTGGCTTCACGCAGTTGTTCGATGATTTCTTCCACGTCCGGGATCCTCTTGCTTGATGGCGCGGTTTAGTTGGGGCGGTTTATACAGTAGCTCGCTATAGATGCAACCGCGAAATAGAAAACCCCGGCCGAGGCCGGGGTTTTATTACAACAGGTGAAGCGCGGGAAGTGATCAGCCGTTCTGGCGGATACCGGCCACCAGCCAAGGCTGGTTTTCGCCCTGTGGACGTTCCATGTTCCAGCTTTCGCTGAACACTTCGCCCTGGTCGAAACGCGAGGACTTCGACACGCCGCTGAAGGTCAGGGTGGCGATGGTCTTGTCCGCACGGTCATCAACACCGTCCAGTTGTACCTGGAGGTTATCGATGTAGGTCGACTGGAAGCCGTCGCCCAGGTCGGCACGTTCGCGCTTGAGGAACTCCAGCAGTTGTGGAGTCACGAACTCGGCGATCTTGTCCATTTCGTTGGCGTCCCAATGCTGCTGCAGGGACTGGAAGTGGTTGCGGGCCGCTTCAATGAAGTTGTTTTCATTGAACCAGGCTGGCGCGTTGATCACCGGACGAGCGGCAGCAGGTGCGGCCGAGCCGCCAAAGATCGAACCCATGGCTGTTGGTTTCTGTTCGAACACTTCACGCTGCATCGGCGCGCCGGCTGGAGCCATGTGCTCCTGCTGCTTGCGACGACGAGCGGCGATGAAACGGAAGACCAGGAAGGCGATGACCGCCATGATCAGGATGTCGAAGATCTGCATGCCCTGGAAGCCGTCGCCCATGAACATGGAAGCCAGCAGGCCACCGGCAGCGATACCGGCCAGAGGGCCGAGCCAGCGCGAAGCACCGCTGGCCTTGGTAGCGGCGCCAGCAGCACCGGCCGCACCCGCAGTGGCAGCAGCGCCGCCTGCAGCAGAAGAAGGAGCCATTTGGCTGGTCTGGTGAGTCGGCGCAGCGCCGGAGCTCTTGCCGCCACCAAAGCGCTTGGCGGCATTGGCGTCGAGGCTCATCGTCAGGCCAATGCACAACGCCATGGCGATGCTAAGAAAACGTTTCATAAAGGGAATTCCCATTTGTGGAAGGCACGCGCGCCATGTTGCACAGCTGAAGTGTTACTGGCTAGCGGCAGAGTGTTTCGGGCTTTTGCCTGACAGGTTGTGTTCAGCTTCAGTCAGCGCAATAAGGCCTGTTAACTTTGGTCTGTAGGAGGAGTGGATAAGTTCTGTAGGAAAGGATGCCTAGTGTTGCTGCGCAAGCTGGCTATGAGGCGGCCTTGGAAAAAGATCGCAGCCTTCGGCAGCTCCTACAGGGTATGCGAACGCCTTGTAGGAGCTGGCGAAGCCTGCGATCTTTTCAGCCTTTAAACGGCTTCCAGCTTGGCGTAACCCAGCATCAACCACTTGCTGCCTTCGCTGAAGTTCACCTGCACCCGCGCCTGAGCACCGGCGCCTTCGAAATTCAGGATCACACCATCGCCGAACACCGAGTGCCGCACAGTCTGGCCAAGGCTGAACCCGGTGTCCGGGATCTCGCTGCCGCCGAACAGGCTGCTGGAGCTCTGCTGCTGGCCACCGCCGAACGGACGGCTGACGCTGTTGGACAGCCGCACTTCCTGGATCAGGCCTTTCGGCACTTCACGTACGAAACGCGACACCTTGTTGTAGGTCTCGCTGCCGTACAGGCGTCGGGTTTCAGCATAAGTCAGTACCAGATTTTGCATCGCCCGGGTGATTCCGACGTAGGCCAGGCGGCGTTCCTCTTCAAGACGGCCGGGTTCTTCCAGGCTCATCTTGTGCGGAAACAGGCCTTCTTCCATGCCCACCAGGAACACGTAAGGGAATTCCAGGCCCTTGGCACTGTGCAGGGTCATCAACTGAATGCTGTCTTCGTGTTCGTCGGCCTGGGTGTCTCCGGCCTCCAGCGAGGCGTGACCGAGGAACGCTGACAGGGGCGACTGCTCTTCATCCTCTTCCGGGTTTTCGAAGTTGCGCGCGGCGCTGACCAGTTCCTCAAGGTTTTCTACCCGGGCCTGGCCTTTCTCGCCTTTTTCCGCCTGATGGTAGGCAATCAGCCCCGATTGCTCGATCACGGTTTGGGTCATCAAATGCAGCGGCATTTCCAGGCACTTGGCGGCGAGGTTCTCGATCAGCTCCATAAATGCCCCAAGAGCACCGGCCGCGCGACCGGTCAGGCCTTTGTTGGCCACCAGCTGACGCATGGCTTCCCACATTGACACATGGCTGTGGCGCGCATGATCGCGGATCGCTTCGACGGTTTTTTCGCCGATGCCACGGGCCGGAACGTTGATCACCCGCTCCAGGGCCGCATCGTTGCCACGGCCTTCCAGCAAACGCAGGTACGCCATGGCGTTCTTGATTTCTGCCCGTTCGAAGAAGCGCTGACCGCCATAAATGCGATACGGAATACGCTCACGCAGCAAGGCTTCTTCCAAAACGCGCGATTGGGCGTTGGAGCGGTACAAAATCGCGATATCGCTACGAGCCAAGCCGGTTTTCAGCGCGCTTTCAATGGTTTCAACCACGTAGCGTGCTTCGTCGTGCTCGTTGAAGGCAGCGTACAGGTTGATCGCTTCGCCTTCGCCGCCATCGGTCCACAACTCTTTGCCCATGCGCCCGGTATTGTTGGCGATCAAGGCGTTGGCGGCTTTGAGAATTCCGGCTGTGGAGCGGTAGTTTTGCTCCAGACGAATAATCTGGGCATCCGGGAAGTCGTCGGAATACTGATAAATATTCTCGATTTTCGCGCCACGCCAGCCATAGATCGACTGATCGTCGTCGCCGACCACCATCAGGCTGTCGCCACCCTTGGCCAGCAGACGCAACCAGGCGTACTGCACGGCGTTGGTGTCCTGGAACTCGTCCACCAGAATGTGTCGGAAGCGCTTCTGATAATGGGCGAGCAGGCCCGGGTTATCGCGCCACAGATCGAGGGCGCGCAGCAGCAGTTCAGAGAAGTCGATGACGCCGGCGCGCAGGCAAGCAGCTTCATAGGCTTCATAAATGCTGCGCATGGTTGCCAGGAACAGATCGCCGCTGGCTTGAATATGTTGCGGACGCAGACCTTCGTCTTTCTGCCCGTTGATGAACCACTGGGCCTGTCGGACCGGCCAGCGTTGCTCGTCCAGGCCCAACTCGCGGATCACCCGCTTGACCAACCGTTGCTGGTCGTCACTGTCGAGAATCTGGAAGGTCTGGCTCAGGCCGGCTTCCTGCCAGTGCGCCCGCAGCAAGCGGTGCGCCAAGCCGTGGAAGGTGCCGACCCACATGCCGGCCGGGTTGATACCCATCAGCTGCTCGATGCGATGACGCATCTCGGCAGCGGCCTTGTTGGTGAAGGTCACCGACAGAATGGAGTGGGGCGAGGCGTTTTCGACCTGGATCAACCAGGCGATACGGTGCACCAGCACTCGGGTTTTACCGGAACCAGCACCGGCCAGGACCAACTGACGACCCACGGAGGCAGCTACGGCCTGACGTTGGGCATCGTTGAGGGAGTTCAGCAGAAGGGAGAGATCATCGCGCATCGGGGCATTCTAGGGTGCGCCGTCACACCGGGCAAACCGAGCTTTGCATTAGCCGATGAAAGAAGCACCGATGACGACCGGTTGGTCACCGGCTGCAAGCATTGGCGGAGCTCGTCTGGCTGCTTTTTTACCAAGGCGGGCGGCCCAAACTTTCGTCTATTTTATGACCTTGGGCTGTTTGGTCCGGGCATTTGCTTGTGTATGCTCCGTTCACAATTCGGGCTCGCATGCTCACTAATAAGAACAAGAACATTGCCTATGACCCTCAGCTCCGACCTGTCGGGCCCCTCTGTGGAGCCCCGGGTGATCCGCAAGCAGTACGCCATGGAAATGGCGGTCGAGCGCACGCGCCTGCTGTACCAGGGCTCGCTGTTGCCTACGCTGTTCATGCTGATCAACGGTCTGGTGTGCGCCGGGCTGCTCTGGAGCCCACAGCGTTACTTCGTGGTGAGCGTCTGGCTGATCTGGTTATTGTCACTGGTGGCGTTGCGGGTGATTCAGGTCGCGGCCTTCGATTCGGCGATCCCCAACCGTCAGGCCCATCCGATCTGGCGTCGCATGTTCATGCTCGGCTCTGCCATGACCGGCCTGACCCTGGCCGGTGCCGGCATCGCGTTGGTGCCCGCTGACAATTTCATGCAGCAAGCCTGGGTGTTCGGCCTGATCGGCGCCGCGGCGCTCTCGGCCAGCGTCGCTTATGCCGTCAGCCTGCCGGCTTTTCTGTCCTTTACCTTGCCCTGTCTGTTGCCGGCTATCGGCTACCTGTTTTGGGGCGGGGATGAGCAGGAACAGGGCTGGGGCTGGTTTGGCCTGATTTTGCTGGGTTCGTTAAGCGTGGTCGCCTGGCAGGTCAATCGGCTGATTAACCAAGGGCTGCTGCGACGCTTTCAAAATCAGGCCCTGATCGAGCATTTGCAGCAGGCGCAAAGTCGCAGCGATCAGCTCAACCACGAACTGGCCAAGGAAATCGACCAGCGCCGCCGCGCCGAAGACAAATTGCGCGAAACCCAGGTCGACCTCGAAAACCGGGTCGCACAACGCAGTCTGGAACTGGACGCCGCCAACCAGGCCTTGAGCAAGAGCGAAGCGCGACTGGCGCTGGCGTTGAAGGCGAGCGAACTCGGGCTGTGGGACTGGAACCTGCAGACAGACGAAGTCCATCACACCCAACTCCAGGAGCTGTTTGGCCTGGAGCCGGAATTCGTGACAGCGATGCTCCGCCACCTCAAGCCCAGGCTGCACCCCGACGACTTGCCATCGCTGAAGCGGGCGCTGGTCGAGCACTTGAAGGGCCGCAGCGAGGATTATCAGATCGAGTATCGGGTGCGGCACGGCGATGGCCATTGGGTCTGGATCGAGGACCGTGGTCGAGCGGTGGAGCGCGCCGAGAACGGCCGGGTGATTCGCATGGTCGGCACCCGCCGCGATATCAGCGCCAGCAAGGGCCTGGAGCAACAGCGACAACTGGCGGCGACGGTGTTTGAGGCTGCCAGCGAAGGCATTGTAATTCTGGACCCGAATTACGCGCTGATTGCCGTTAATCAGGCCTTCAGTCGGGTTACCGGCTATGACATTGATGACATGCTCGGACGCAACGTGGTCGAGTTGCCCTGCAGCCGCGATGCCCGCCGGCATTACACGGCTATTCGTCAGGCGCTGGAGCAGGACGGTAGCTGGCAGGGCGAGCTGGTCGAAGCCCGCAAGAATGGCGAGTTGTATCCGCAATGGCTGCAACTGAATGCCGTGCGCGATACGCGGGGAAATGTGAGTCATATTGTCGGCTTCTTCGCCGATCTGTCCGCTCGGCGTGAATCCGAAGAACGTATGCGCTACCTCGCTCATTACGATGAACTCACGGGGCTGGCCAACCGTTCGTTGTTCCGCGAACGGCTGCACGAGGCTCATCAACGTGGGCGCCAGGGCGGTCGTCGCAGTCTGGCGTTACTGCACATCAATCTGGACCGTTTCAAGCTGCTCAACGATAGCCTCGGCCACGAAATTGCCGATGAGTTGTTACAAAAAATGGCCCGACGGTTGGTCAATGCACTGCCGGAAGCGGACACTATCGCCCGGCTGTCCGGCGATGAATTTGCAGTGCTGTTCGATACCTACGGCAACCTGTCGAGCCTGGCGCGCGTAGCGACCCGATTGTCGGCCAAGCTGCGTTTGCCAGTCACCGTCGAGGGTCATGAATTGGTGATGAGTGCGTCCATGGGCATCAGCTTGTTGCCGGACACCGCGCGGGAGATTTCCGCGCTGGTCAGCCAGTCGAACATGGCCATGCAGCATGCCAAACACTTGGGCGGCAACAACTTCCAGTTCTATACAGACAGCCTGCAAGCCAGCACGCTCGAGCGTTTGCAGCTCGAGAACCAGCTACGCAAAGCCATCGAAGAAAAACAGCTGAAAGTGTTTTATCAACCCAAACTCTGCCTCGCCACCGGCCGGCTGAATGCCGCCGAGGCGTTGGTACGCTGGAATCACCCGACCCTGGGCCAGGTACCGCCGGGGGATTTCATCGGTCTGGCCGAGGAAACCGGGCTGATCGGCGCTATCGGCGAGTTCGTTTTGCGCCAAGCCTGCTGGCAAGCGTGTGAGTGGCAGCGTCAGGGGCTGGAGCCGATTCGGGTGTCGGTCAACCTGTCGGTGCATCAACTGCGTCAGGGAAAACTGGTTAGCCTGGTGCGCCAGGTGCTGGAGGAAACCGGTCTGGCGCCGCATTACCTGGAACTGGAACTCACCGAAAGCCAGTTGCTGGACAGTGTCGAGCACATCATTGCGACCTTCCAGCAGTTGCGCGACCTTGGGGTGAAACTGGCCATCGACGATTTTGGCACTGGCTATTCGTCGCTGAGCTATCTCAAGCGCATCCCTGTGGACTACGTGAAAATTGATCAGGCGTTTATCCGCGGTCTGGGGGAGAGCAGTGAGGATGCGGCGATCACCCGGGCGATCATCGCCATGGCCCACGGCCTGTCGTTGAAGGTGGTGGCTGAAGGGGTGGAGCGGCCGGAGCAGCTGGAGTTTCTGAAAACCGAGCGCTGCGATGAAGTGCAGGGCTATTGGGTCAGCCGTCCTGTTGAAGCCGCCGACCTGGCCGAGCTTTTACGTCGCGACGCCAACCCTTTGTAGCTGCAGGCTTCGCCAGCTGCTACAGCGACCGAGAGGGCTACATGGAGCGCATGTCGCATGAAATGGGGACATTGAGTTACGCATTGAGCAGGCAAAAAGCCGATTCATGTAGTATAACTACAAGCGTGCTACATCCCCGGCACCTGCCAATAACAAAGAGTCCGCCCCTTTGAATCTGCTGCAACACATCGCCCAGTCACGCCACCTGTTACGCAAGTCGGAGCTCAAGGTCGCCGACCACGTGCTGCTTGACCCTGCGGCGGTGATGCACAGCTCCATGGCCGACCTGGCCCACAACGTGGGCATCAGCGAACCGACCATCGTGCGGTTTTGCCGCGCCATCGGTTGCTCCGGGTTTCAGGATTTGAAGCTGAAACTGGCGCAGAGCCTGGCGGCTGGCGCGAGCTTCGGGCAATTCGCGATCCATGAAGACGATTCGGTCGCCGATTACAGCCTGAAAATCTTCGACACCACCCTGCACACCCTGATGGAAGTTCGCGAGAAACTCGATCCGGTGGAGTTGCAGAGGGCGGTGTCGCTGATGTCTCAGGCCCAGCGTGTCGAGTTCTATGGCTTCGGTGCCTCGGGCGCCGTGGCGGCGGATGCCCAGCACAAGTTTTTCCGTTTGCTGCTGACCGCAGCGGCGTATTCCGACCCGCACATGCAGGCGATGTCGGCGGTCACCCTGAAGCCGAGCGACGTGGCGATCTGCATTTCCCAGTCGGGGCGTTCCAAGGACCTGTTGATCACGGCCAACCTGGTGCGCGAGAGCGGCGCTTCGTTGATCACTTTGTGCCCGAGCCAGACACCGTTGGCCGAGCTGTCGACCGTCAATCTGGCGATCGATGTGCATGAAGACACCGAAATTTATACGCCGCTGACTTCGCGCATTGCGCACCTGGTGGTGATCGATGTGCTGGCGATGGGCGTGGCCATGGCCCGCGGTCCGAGCCTGGTCAATCACCTCAAGAGCGTCAAACGCAGCCTTCGCAGCTTGCGGCTGTCGCCCAAGTCAGTAAAAGCCCTCGACGATTGAGCCCGATCTGACATTGCCGGAAGGTCGTTCCGACCTTTTCGCGGGCAAGCCCGCTCCCACAAGGATCGGCTGTGTTGCATAGAGTGAGTGAACACCATCGATCCCTGTGGGAGCGGGCTTGCCCGCGAAGGCGTCCTCAAAAACACCCCAGTCATCTGCCAATGTTCACACGTCTGTAACCCTCCCGCCGCCAAACCGTCATCCCTCGCACCTATCGTGTAACTCCCGTACTCGCCTTGGGAGACTCGAAATGGCTCAGCCCTACGAAGAACGCAACAGCGCCGTCAAAACCCGCCGTCAGCAAGAAGATCAGCGCCGCATGGAATTTCGCCGCGCCATCGAAGATCGCTGCGAACGCCGCCAGTTACTGGCCGAAATTGGCGATTTTCCTGACGACCTCGAACTCAACTACTGGCAGGCAGCACCGGCAACTTCCCGTCGAAACGTTCAACCAGCGCGCTGATCTGCACCCGTTCGCTGCGGATAAACGCAAGGAATGCGTGGGCCACCGGCGATAGCCGTTTGGCCTTGGCCTGCACCAGGCACCAGCTACGGAACAGCGGCAACTCTTCGACCGGCAGCTCAATAAGGGCGCCGGTCGCCAACTCAAGGTTCAGGGCGTGGCGTGTCAACAGCGCCAGGCCCAGACCCGCCAATACGCATTCACGCTGAGCTTCCGCCGAGGCGACCTCCTGGGTCTGGGTGAAGTGCACGCGCTTCTCTTTGAAATACTCGTCGCATGCCAATCGCGTACCGGAACCGGGTTCGCGCAACAGCAGCGTGTAGGGTTCCAGATCCTGCAAGCGCAATGGTCCCATATGGCACAGCGGATGATCCGGCGGGGCTACAGCGACAATCGGATTGTTGAGGAACGGCAGGAATTCCAGCCCCATGTCTTGTGGGACCATCGACATGATCACCAAGTCATCACGGTTATCCGACAGGCGCCGGATGACCTGGCCACGGTTGACCACCGTCAGGTGCAGGTTCACCTCCGGGTGCTGGCGCTTGAAGGCGGCAAACAGGTGCGGCACGAAATACTTGGCGCTGGATTCCACCGCCAGTTTCAGCTGGCCCTGCAATGAACCTTGCATGTCAGACAGCTGCATATCGAGGTTTTCCAGGCGCCCGAAAATGTCACGGCTGGCGCGCTGCAGTGCTTCGGCCGCCTCGGTCATGTAGAGTTTTTTGCCGACATAATCGAACAAGGGTTGGCCGATCAGCTCTTCGAGTTGACGAATCTGTAGGCTCACGGCAGGTTGTGTGAGAGACATTTCGTCGGCCGCGCGGCTGTAGGACCTTAAGTCGCACACCTCATTGAAGATCTGCAATTGACGCAATGTCATACGCATCAATGACTTACGCATTTTCTAGAGACCCTGAGCGGAGGCTGATGCCTCAACTATAAGTCTTTGCTTATGTGTAACCCAATTATTATTCATTTTTGTTAATCCCTTGCGAAGGCTAGTGTGGAGCTGCGACTGAATTGAAACATTTGGTCACGCGCCGGCCTGGTTTGACAGGTCGTGGGTACCACCGGCTCAAGGGAACCTCCAAGTGATAAAAAAGATCCTGATCGCCAACCGTGGTGAGATTGCCGTACGAATCGTGCGTGCCTGCGCCGAAATGGGCATTCGCTCGGTCGCGATCTATTCCGATGCCGACCGCCATGCCTTGCATGTGAAGCGTGCGGACGAGGCCCACAGCATCGGTGCCGAGCCACTGGCCGGTTACCTGAATGCGCGCAAGCTGGTGAATCTGGCCGTGGAAACCGGTTGTGATGCGTTGCATCCCGGCTACGGTTTCCTCTCGGAAAACGCCGAGCTGGCAGACATCTGCGCTGAACGCGGCATCAAATTCATCGGTCCATCGGCTGAAGTCATTCGCCGCATGGGCGACAAGACCGAAGCACGCCGTAGCATGATCAAGGCGGGTGTGCCGGTCACGCCAGGCACCGAAGGCAACGTCGCGGACATTGCGGAAGCCTTGCTCGAAGGCGATCGCATCGGTTATCCGGTCATGCTCAAGGCAACCTCCGGTGGTGGTGGTCGTGGTATCCGGCGCTGCGACAGCCGTGAAGAACTCGAACAGGCCTTCCCGCGAGTCATTTCCGAAGCCACCAAGGCTTTCGGTTCGGCGGAAGTGTTCCTGGAAAAATGCATCGTCAATCCGAAACACATCGAAGCGCAGATCCTCGGTGACAGCTTTGGCAACGTGGTGCACCTGTTCGAGCGTGATTGCTCGATCCAGCGTCGCAACCAGAAGCTGATCGAGATCGCTCCGAGCCCGCAACTGACCCCGGAACAGCGTGCCTACATCGGCGATCTGTCGGTGCGTGCGGCCAAGGCCGTGGGTTACGAGAACGCCGGCACCGTGGAGTTCCTGCTCGCCGAGGGCGAGGTGTATTTCATGGAGATGAACACCCGGGTGCAGGTGGAGCACACCATCACCGAAGAAATCACCGGCATCGACATCGTTCGCGAGCAGATTCGCATCGCGTCCGGCCTGCCGCTTTCGGTGAAACAGGAAGACATCCAGCACCGCGGTTTTGCGCTGCAGTTCCGGATCAACGCCGAAGACCCGAAAAACAACTTCCTGCCGAGCTTCGGCAAGATCACCCGTTACTACGCGCCCGGCGGTCCCGGCGTGCGCACCGACACAGCGATCTACACCGGTTACACCATTCCGCCTTTCTACGACTCGATGTGCCTGAAACTGGTGGTCTGGGCGCTGACCTGGGAAGAGGCGATGGACCGTGGCTTGCGAGCTCTGGACGACATGCGTCTGCAAGGGGTCAAGACCACCGCCGCGTATTACCAGGAAATCCTGCGTAACCCGGAATTCCGTAGCGGCCAGTTCAATACCAGCTTCGTTGAAAGCCATCCTGAACTGACCAACTACTCGATCAAGCGCAAACCCGAAGAGCTGGCCCTGGCCATCGCCGCCGCCATCGCCGCCCACGCAGGCCTGTGAGGAATATAACAATGAGCAAGAAAATCCACGTTACCGACACAATCCTGCGCGACGCCCACCAATCGCTGCTCGCCACCCGCATGCGCACCGAAGACATGCTGCCGATCTGCGACAAGCTCGACAAAGTCGGCTACTGGTCGCTGGAATGCTGGGGCGGCGCGACCTTCGACGCCTGCGTCCGCTTCCTGAAAGAAGACCCGTGGGAGCGTCTGCGCCAACTGCGCGCGGCCTTGCCTAATACGCGTCTGCAAATGCTCCTGCGTGGCCAAAACCTGCTGGGCTACCGCCACTACAGCGACGACGTGGTCAAAGCCTTCGTTGCCAAGGCTGCGGTCAACGGCATCGACGTGTTCCGCATCTTCGACGCGATGAACGACGTGCGTAACCTGCGAGTCGCCATCGAAGCGGTGAAAGCGGCCGGCAAACACGCTCAGGGCACCATCGCCTACACCACCAGCCCAGTGCACACCATTGACGCATTCGTGGCGCAAGCCAGGCAAATGGAAGCCATGGGATGTGATTCCGTGGCGATCAAAGACATGGCCGGCCTGTTGACCCCGTACGCCACTGGCGAACTGGTCAAGGCATTGAAATCCGAGCAATCGCTGCCTGTGTTCATTCACTCGCACGACACCGCTGGCATGGCCACGATGTGCCAACTCAAGGCCATCGAAAACGGCGCCGATCACATTGACACCGCGATCTCCAGCTTCGCTTCCGGTACCAGCCATCCAGGCACCGAATCGATGGTCGCTGCTCTTAAAGGCAGCGAATACGACACCGGCCTGAACCTGGAACTGCTGCAGGAAATCGGCTTGTACTTCTACGCCGTGCGCAAGAAGTACCACCAGTTCGAAAGCGAGTTCACCGCCGTTGATACCCGCGTTCAAGTCAACCAGGTACCGGGCGGGATGATTTCCAACCTGGCCAACCAGTTGAAAGAGCAGGGCGCGCTGAACCGCATGAGCGAAGTGCTGGCGGAGATCCCGCGCGTTCGCGAAGACCTCGGCTTCCCGCCACTGGTGACCCCGACCTCGCAGATCGTTGGCACCCAGGCGTTCTTCAACGTGCTGGCTGGCGAGCGCTACAAGACCATCACCAACGAAGTGAAGCTCTACCTGCAAGGCGGCTACGGCAAAGCGCCGGGCACCGTGAACGAAAAACTGCGTCGTCAGGCGATCGGCAGCGAAGAAGTGATCGACGTGCGTCCAGCTGACCTGCTCAAGCCGGAAATGACCAAGTTGCGTGCCGAAATCGGTGCCGTGGCCAAGTCTGAAGAAGACGTGCTGACCTACGCCATGTTCCCGGACATCGGTCGCAAGTTCCTCGAAGAACGCGCAGCCGGCACCCTCACTCCAGAGGTGCTGTTGCCGATTCCGGAAGCGGGCGGCGTGGCATCGGCCGGCGGCGAAGGCGTGCCGACCGAGTTCGTCATCGACGTTCACGGTGAAACCTACCGCGTCGACATCACCGGTGTCGGCGTCAAGTCGGAAGGCAAGCGCCACTTCTATCTGTCCATCGACGGCATGCCGGAAGAAGTGGTGTTCGAACCACTCAACGAATTCGTCAGCGGCGGTAGCAGCAAGCGCAAGCAAGCCACTGCACCGGGCCACGTCAGCACCACCATGCCAGGCAACATTGTCGATGTGCTGGTCAAGGAAGGCGACACCGTGAAAGCCGGCCAGGCCGTGCTGATCACCGAAGCGATGAAGATGGAAACCGAAGTCCAATCGGCCATCGCCGGCAAAGTCACCGCCATCCACGTGGCCAAGGGCGACCGGGTGAATCCGGGCGAGATTCTGATCGAGATCGAAGGCTGAGTTAACAGCCTCGATTTACCGCTTTAAACCTCGGGGGGGCATGTGCTCCCCTTTTTTTTCGCCCCGGGTTTGCGGCTGTTAGAAACTCATTCGCCACTGACCCGTTACGCCATGGTTCTGACTGTCGGTGCCGATCTCACCAGTGAGACCGACGCCCAGAGTGTGGTTTGCTGACAATCCAAGGTCCAGCCCTGCATCGACCAGCAGACTGTCACGATCCAGCGGCGCACCGGAAACGGAGAAGTTTTTTCCGCCCGCAACCAATCGTTGGCGGGTATCGCTGTAGACGTCCCCGTAAGTGTGTTTCCAGCCGGCACTGAATCGCGGCGTCAGTTGCATGCCGTTATCCAGAGTGTTGAGCTTCGCCAGCCGCAGGCCGAACGTGCTGTTCAGATTGTTCTGCGTTTGACCGTGTACCTTCAGTGCCGCTGCGCCACCTTTTTCCGTGTAAGTGTCGCGCTGATAGCGTTGATAGCCCAGGCTGCCAAACGGTTCGATGCTGACGTTCGCCCGCCCCAGGTTGTAACCCAATTCCGCAAAGGCCTGCTGGGTGTTGGCATCGTAACGGCCTTCGGGGCGGTCGCTGAAACCTTTGAAGGCAACCCGGCGTTTAGTGCTGCCGTCGTGGTTGCTATAGGTCGCGCCCAGGCGCAGGGACATTGGTCCGTTTTTACGTAGGGCATAAGCTCCTAAATGCCAGCTGTCGAGATCGCCGTCGAGTCCACGGCTATCCAGACGCGTTTCGGATTTGCCGCCCATTACTCCGATGCGCCATTCCTCATCAACTCCCCAATCTGCGCCCAAAACCAGACCTTGGGTGGAGTGTTTCAGGGCGTCATGGTCGCGATCCAGCGTCCCGCCATGACCCAGCGCTTGCAGCCAGACTCGGCCATTGTCTTCACTGCCGGCGGCCAGGCGTGGTGCATTGCGCCTGGTGGAATTGGCGTAGCTACTGGCGCTGTCCAGCTGACGCATGGCCGAGAGCATGGTCGCGCTAATTGGGCTGTCACTGTTCAGGGTCGCTTTCGCAAGGTTAGCGTTGTTGCCGCCGGCCAGCTGTTCGATGGCAACAGATGCCGTCTGTTTGTCAGCGCTGAGCAGGGCTGCGACAGCAGCGTTTGTGGGGCGGGATGCCTTTGGCACTGTGGCGACGGAATTGGTAGCAGGGGGTGGAGTTGAAGCTGTGAGGGGCTTGTCGGTGGTAGGTGGCGTTGCGGCAGTCGAAGGTTTTTCAGCGGTAGTTGTCGGTGTGGAGACCGGAACGGATGTGTCGGCATTTGCAGGTGGATTCGGAGCTTCAGCGACGGTGGGTGCTTGAGGTATGTCCTTCGGCTCTTCAATGCTTTGGGCGGCTTCCCTCCCGTTATCCGTGGTTGCGACACTCTCCATCTTCACATCGTTACGGACGAAGATCAGGTCGACAGTCTTTTCTTCGTATTTGAGCTTGGGCGTTAAGAAGGCAAGGTTGTTGAGGACTTTCCCAAACTCCCCTTCGACTTTATTCGCAATAAGGATGTTGTTTTCGCTGATTAGCGGGTATTCACCCGGTGCTGCAACGATTTTCAGTGTGGAGCCGCCAAGGCTGGCGGTGCCATCGACTATTATCGTTTCACTTTTGCGGTCGGCATTGACCTCGTAGGTTAGCTCGGCAGTTTTTGAGAGATCCAAGTTACCTTTAACTTTCGGTGCGCCGTGCAGACTGTCGACAGAAAGCTTTCCGTTTACCTTCAGGGAACCCGTTAAACCGTTGCCCGCGAAAGCACCTTTTTCATTGATGACGACGTCTCCGTCGATAGTTCCTGGGTTGTTCAGGGTGCCTCCTGATTGCACGGTCGCTCCGCCGCCAATCTTTCCGTTGTTGACAAGCGTTCCTTGGGTCAACGCCCCACCCTGGATATGTCCATTATTTATTAGCGTTGCTTTTGGACGTATCAAGACACCGGTATTGAAATCGCCGGAACCATTGATGGTCCAAGTGCTTCGTTTGAGCTCCAGGCCTTCAAAACGACGACTCTCGCCTAACGTGCCACCGCTGGCGGTATCGAGTTGCAGGAAGTTGACACCGCCACCACCGTCGATAAATCCGGAAAGGACTCCGCGGCCAGACACAATGACCATGTCATCTCCATCGCCGAATGTCCGATCAGTACCATCCGCTGCTTTGTTGATGGGAATCTTGTTGGTGGTGGGGGCATTTATAAATGCGTCCAGCGCGGCTATGAGCTGCTCCGGCGTTGCATCCGAAGGAATGGTGTCATCGACGGATACTTGCTGGGCAAGCGAAAATTCAGCGCAACCCAACGCAAGCGCAATGGCCAGTGCCAGGTGTTTTGGTCGGTATTTATGTTGAACGGACATCGAATTCGGCCTCTGTTGATAGGAGGCCAAACTCTAAGAGGCAGGCTATAGGTGCCGATGTCAGCTGCTTCCCGCAGGCTTGCGGGGGTTGTCAGAAGGTTGTGTAGAAAATTGCCAGCCTCCTGAGGAAGGCTGTTTTTACCTGTTCGAGCTGACGCTTTTTCTTACAACAAATCGAGACATGGTCGGCTATCGCAACTCGGAAACTCATCTGCCACTGACTGGTCAACCCAGACTCCGTCTGTTGCTGCCGATACCAATATTGGTTCGAATCTGCATTATTTTGCGTATTTTCTACATAAGGTTGAATTCATGTGCATTTTATTGCGCATGGATACGATGCTTGGTGACTATAAATGCACTATATTGCAGCTCTAGTGCGCGCTAGCTTCTGACAGATGCATTTAAATGCAGGTGATGACGATATGTACGACCTGACTTTACAGATCTTTACCTCCGGGAATTGGCACGACGCCATGGTCTTCAGCTTCGACAGCCCTGAAAAAGGGTTCGAAAGTCGATGCAACTTTGGCTACGAAACCCCCTATCTCGTCGAAAACATTGAGGGTATTGGAACACCCTTTGCCAAAGCCGTAAGTGCTAGGTTTCCTTTGGACTGGGAGGGTAAGCGATCCAACGCGCCAGCATTTCTGCACGACATCGCACCTGCCGGTGCCGCCAAGAAATTTCTGCTGACACACATAGGTCGTGACAAGCCTGCTGACGTCAGTGCCGACCTTTATTTACTGGCCAGAAGCACTCCGGCACCGATTGGCAATATGCGCATAAAGGAATCCGCCGAGGCAGTAGATCAGCGCGAGCCTATAGGGTTTAAACGCCAGGACGTCATTAGTCGTGATAACCGGTTTCTCGAGTATGCCTATGAGCAGGGCGCTGCAATTGGTGGAGCAACGGGGGCAGGTGGCGAGGCGCCAAAACTTTTGTTAGCTCAGGGTAAGGGCACAGATCTATACCCCGATGCAGTATTGGACGATGCAGACGTTACCCAGCACTGGTTCGTGAAGTTCTCTCGCAACAAAGGAACCCGGAACGATCAGGACATTCTCAGAAGCGAGTACCACTACTACAAGGCACTACAAAAACTAGGCATCGAAACGGTGGCAGAACAGGGCTTGGCCTTGGAGGAGGCGACCAAACCTAGCTTGTGGATGCAGCGTTTTGATCGGCAAGTGACCCCTCAGGGTATCGAGCGTTTTGCCGTGGAGTCGATCTACTCTCTGGCGCAAATCACCACGCCCGGTAGCCCGATGGACCACATGGAAGTTATCCGGCTGCTTGCGGGGCTATGGCGTGATGCAGGGCAGGCGGACCAAATCCCGAATCTCGTTGCTGACTATCTGCGTCGGGATCTGCTCAATAAAATCCTCGGTAACTCAGATAACCACGGGCGCAATACCGCAATTATCCGCGATACGGCCTCGTTTCGCCTGGCACCGATCTATGACTTGGCGCCAATGGTGATGGACGACGAAGGCGTAACAAGAACCACCAAGTGGCCGAAAGAGTTGGAGAGGGCTGGGGATGTAAATTGGCGTGGTGTGTGCCAGGCATTGGCCGACATCGCTGATCCGAATGATCCGCTTGCAGCGCTAATTGATTTGCCGGGTTCTTTTGAACGCCTGCGTGAGGATGCCAAACACTTGTTGGCACTCCCGGACATTCTGACTGACAGCGGATTGCCCGACGCCACAATGAATCACCCGCGAATTGCATTGAAAAATCTGGAGCAGCGTTTGAAAGAGTGGGACCTGAAATGAGCATGACGGTTGCCGAGCGCACAGTGCTCATAGAAAGCATTCAAGAGGCGCTGGCCCAAGGCACTCTTGAGATTGGTGAGGCAGTCCGCCGCTTGCGGGTGGAAGTCACAGGCCTGCACCAGACCCAGTTTGCAAAGATGTGCAAAGTCTCGGTGCGCACGCTGGTGCATATCGAACATGGGGAAGGGAATCAGACGCTGAAATCGTTGAATTCGGTGTTCCGACCGTTTGGATTGAAGATGGGCGTGGTGCGGGTTCGACGTGATCTCAGCTGAATCGACACTGTTTGTAGGCGATGTCGACGGCGCTTGCTCAAGTCGGGCCACCAAGTAACCCGAAACTTGAGCTTGCTCGGTGACATTCAAGACAGTATCTACACTATTCGAAGGCTGCGACTTTTCGCTAACTACGGTTCAAATACGCCTTCCCATAATGCCGCTCCATCCGCGCCTGAATCAGCTCCAACCCGATCGACATCAACCAATAAATAATCGCCGCCGTCGTCAGCATCTCGATGTAGCGATAGCTCGACCGCCCATACGATTGCGCCAGGAACATCACTTCCCAAACCCCCATCACCGAAATCAGTGATGAGTCTTTGAGCATGGAGATGAACTGGTTGGTGGTGGGCGGGATGATGGTGCGCATGGCTTGGGGCAGGGTGACGCGCCAGAAGATCACGGTTTCGCGCATGCCCAGAGCCAGCGACGCTTCGCGTTGGCCGTGGGGAACGCCGAGGATGCCGGCGCGGAAGATTTCGCTCAGGTAGGCGCCGTAGTTCAGCGACAGGGCGATGATGCCGGCGGCAATGGCGCCGGGCACGATGCCGAGTTGTGGCAGGCCGAGGTAGATCAGCAGAATCTGGATCAGCAGCGGTGTACCGCGAAAGAACGAGGCATAGAAGCTCGCGATACCGAACGCCACCGCGCTTTTCGACAGCCGCGCCAAAGCGGTGATGAAGCCCAGCAGCGATGACGTCACAATCGAGCACAGGCACAAAAACAACGTCAGCGCTGCGCCTTGCAGAAAGCCGTTGGGTGCCAGGTGCAGGCCGATCAGGTTCGGCAGTTTGTCGAGGATGATCGAGAACTTCAGGTCGAAGCTCAGGAAGAAACTTGCGAACAAGCTGAACATCGCCGCCCAGGTCAGGTACAGCCGCGTACGGAAGCCGAAGACCCGCTGCAGCAATGACTCAGCCACTGGTTGCGGCGGCTGAGGAGGTTTGGGGAAAGAGGTCATTTGCTGATGTCGGCGCCGATCCATTTTTGCGACAGTTTGCTCAGAGTTCCGTCTTGTTTCAACTGAGCGAAAACTTCACGCACTTTGCTGTTCCACTGGGTGTCGCCTTTTTCGATGGCCACCGAGTTCGGCTCCGAGTACAGCGGCTGGCCGGCGAGTTTGAAGCGCTTGTCTTCGTTCAGGCGTGGTTGGGCGGTGACAAGGTTGGTGAGAATCGCGTCCAGACGCACGCCAGCGCCCAGGCCCAAATCCTGGAACGCGACGTTGTCGGTGTCATACGGGGCGATCTGCACATTCTCGAACGGGTATTGCAGTTGGGTGTCTTCGGCGCCTTCGATCACCAGGTTTTTGTTCAGGTAGCTTTCATAGCTGGAGGCGCTGGTGAGGCCGACTTTCTTGCCGCTCAGGTCCTTGGCGCTGTGAATGCTGTCGTTCTTGGCGTTGACCACAATCACCGCAGGGGAGGCGTAGTACTCGACCGGGAAGTCGAAGACTTCAGCGCGGGCTTTGCTCGGGGTCATGGAGCAGATGCAGATGTCGTAACGCCCGCTCCAGCGGCCGGCGGCGATCACATCCCAGGACGGCGTTTCGAGGCGCAGCTTGACGCCCAGTTTGTCCGCCACGGCCTTGGCCACGTCGACGTCGAAGCCGTCGAGCTGGTTCTGGTCGTTGAGGAATGAGAAGGGCGGATAGCTTTCCATCAACACGCCTACCAGTTCTTTCTTTTGCTCGATGCGATCCAGGGTGGCGCCCGCAAAGGCTTGAGTGGAGGCAGCCAGAATCGTCAGGCCCAGGGCCAGCAGTGGTTGAAATTTCACAGTTGATCCCTGAAAAAAAAGAGGTTGTTATTAACCGGGTGGTGCGTATTAAATAGTTATAAGAACGACTCTGATAGTGAGTTATTTTCATAAGCTTATGAGTGAAAAGCATATGGGCGCAGGGACGGTAATTCTAGATGGTGGCATGGGTCGTGAGCTGCAACGCCGAGGGGCGCCTTTCAGGCAGCCCGAGTGGTCGGCGCTGGCCTTGAGCGAAGCGCCGCAAGCGGTGGAGGCGGTGCACGCGGCTTATATCGAAAGCGGTGCCAGCGTGATCACCAGCAACAGTTATGCGGTGGTACCGTTCCATATTGGCGAAGAGCGTTTTGCCGCTGAGGGCCAGGCGCTTGCAGCATTGGCCGGGGAGTTGGCCCGTCGTGCAGTCGATGCGGCGGGCAAACCGGTGCGCGTGGCCGGTTCATTGCCGCCGTTGTTCGGCTCCTATCGCCCGGACCTGTTCGATGCTGCGCGGGTGACTGAACTGCTGGCGCCTCTGGTCAATGGCCTGGCGCCTCATGTCGACCTGTGGCTGGCCGAAACCCAGAGCTCGATTATCGAGGCACGGGCGATTCATGCCGGTCTGCCGAAGGACGGCAAGCCGTTCTGGCTGTCGTTTACCTTGAAGGATGAAGACACCGACGAAGTGCCGCGTCTGCGTTCCGGTGAGCCCGTGGCTGAGGCTGCCGCGGTGGCGGCTGAGTTGGGCGTCGAGACCTTGCTGTTCAACTGCAGCCAGCCGGAAGTGATCGGCGCTGCGATCGATGCGGCGCGGGAAACCTTCGAACGCCTGGGGGTGAAGATCCACATCGGCGCATACGCCAATGCCTTCCCGCCGCAGCCGAAAGAGGCCACGGCCAATGACGGTCTGGACCCGTTGCGCGACGATCTCGATCCGCCCGGCTACCTGCAATGGGCGGCCGATTGGCAGAAACGCGGGGCCAGCCATTTAGGCGGTTGCTGCGGGATCGGGCCGGAGCATATTGCGGTGTTGGCCCAGAAACTGGTTTGAAAGATCGTTCCCACGCGCAGCAAAGGAATGCATCCCGCGACGCTCTGCGTCGCCTTCCGGATCGAACGCAGAGCGTCCGTGGCTGCATTCCCACGCAGGAGCGTGGGAACGATCATCAGGTGCGGCACTCAACCAGAGTTTTCACCTGCCCCGATTCCGTCTGGTTCTCATCGGACAGCCACCGCTCGAACCCCGCGCCAATCGCCGGCCATTCCGAATCCAGAATCGAATACCACGCCGTGTCTCGGTTTTTACCCTTGACCACCATGTGTTGACGGAAAACCCCTTCAAAACTGAATCCCAACCGCTCTGCCGCATACTTGGAGCGGGCATTGCCGTTGTTGCATTTCCATTCCAGACGCCGGTAACCCAAGGCAAAGGATTCCCTGGCCAGCAGGTAAACCGCCTCGGTGCTTTTTGGCGAACGTTGCATCGCTGCGCCGAAGGTCACATGGCCGATCTCGATGCGACCCTGAGCAGGGACAATCGACATCAGGCTGAGGATGCCCTGCACGTCGCCGCTGGCGCGGTCGATCACGGTGAAGAAATACGGGTCGCTGTTGGCCGCATGGTTGTTCAGCCAATCGTTGAAAGCGCTGCGCTCCGGGAAAGGCCCATAAGGCAAATAGTCCCAGAGTTTCGGATCCGAACCCGGGCCTTCCAGGGTTTTCCACAAGCCGTCGGCATGACGCGCCGGGTCAAGTTTTTCCAGGCGGATGAAACGTCCTTCGATCAGTTGCACCGAGGGCGGCGGAACACCTTTCCAGTCCGCGAGTGAAGTCGACATGCTGCTCTCCTTGAACCTTACAGGACGTTGCGAAACTGAATGAAACCGGGACGCTCGGCAATGCGCTCATAGAGCTGGATCGCGGTGGCGTTGGTTTCGTGGGTCAGCCAATGGACCTTGCAGCAGCCATCGGCCTTGGCCGTGGTGTAGACGAATTCGATCAGTTGCCGACCGACACCGGTGCCGCGGGTTTCGGGCGTCACCAGCAAGTCTTGCAGGTAGCAGGAATTTTCGATGCTCCAGTTCGAGCGATGGTAGATGAAATGCACCATGCCCACTGCTTTGCCATCGGCCCAGGCCAGCGCCCCATGGGTCGGTTCGCTCGGATCGAGCAGGCGCTGCCAGGTGCTCTGGGTGACTGCATCGGGCAATTCGGTGTTGTAGAAGCGCAAGTAGGCTTGCCACAACGGCAGCCAGGCAGTGTGATCGTCGGTGGTGACCTGGCGGATATCGATCTGACTCATTTTGGTTCCTTAACGCATCAAGTGGGCGAGGGCCTGGTCGTGCACATCAGGGCTGGCGGCCAGCCCCTCGCGCACACCGGCGATGTCTGCAGCATTGCGGTTCTGGCTGAGCTTGCGTTTGCCCTCCAGACGCTGGATCGGCAAAGCAAAACCGACGATGGCCTTGAGCATGCCATCAATGTAGTCGGTGGGGGCGTCGGCGACTTTCCATGGATTGATGCGACCCGCTTCATGACGATCAGTCAGAGCGCTGACCAGAGTGCGCAGGCGATCGGCGTCGCTGAACACTTCGGCCATGCCATAGGCGTGCACGGCGACGTAGTTCCAGGTCGGCACGACTTTGCCGTGCTCGGCTTTGCTCGGGTAAAACCCCGGGCTGACGTAGGCATCGGCACCGGCAAAAATCACCAGCGCCTCGGCGCCGTTCTGCAAATCCCGCCATTGTGGATTGGCCCGGGCGAAGTGCCCGTAGAGAGTGCCATTCGGGCCTTGGTCAACATTCAGCAGCAGCGGCAGATGACTGGCTTGCAGACCTTGTTCACCGTGGGTGACCAAGACAGCAAGGCGAGTGCCGCGTATCTGCTGGTGCAGTTCATTCAAATCATCGATCGCGAAATTGCTGGGCGTGTACATGGAAATTTTCCTTGGCGAATGCGTTCATCCTAGGCAGGCTATTGGTCTGTTGTAAGAGCCATTAATGACCAATTTCATAGGTCCATTACCATGCCGAATCTGCCGCTCCCCTCGTCGTTCAATCCGGCGGGTATCGAACTCGACCGCCGTCAGGGCCTGAGTCGTCAGCTCTATCAAGCGCTGCGGGTGCGAGTGCTCGACGGACGATTGGTCAGCGGCACACGACTGCCGGCCAGTCGCGATCTGGCGGCGGCGTTATCGATTTCCCGCAACAGCGTGGTCCGTGCCTACGATCAGCTTTACGCTGAGGGCTTTATCGAGGGGCGTGTTGGCGACGGGACTTATGTCGCGCAATTGCCTCAAGCCGCGGTGCCGGTAAAAAAATTATCCACAAAAGTATCCACAGGGTTTTCAACAGGGTTACCCACAGCCTTATCCACAAATTGGCTGGATTTACCTGTGATTTCATCCAGTAAAGTTATCCACAGCGGTGCTTTGGGCCGGGTTGAAAAGAACCATTTGGCCTTGCCTCCCAGTGGTCCGCCTCGGGCATTTCGTGTTGGCGTTCCGGCCTTTGATCTATTTCCTTTCGAGGTCTGGGCCAAGCTGAACGCGGCTTTCTGGCGCAAGCCGGATTTGCAGCAACTGTGTTACGGCGACCCAGCGGGTGATGCACGATTGAGAGGGCTGATTGCTGCGTACTTGCGCAGCTCAAGGGGCATGCAGTGCTCGGCTGAGCAAATAGTGATCACCAGTGGCGCACAACAGGGGATTAGCCTTTGTGCACAGTTGCTGGTGGAGCCTGGAGATGGGGTGGGCATTGAAAATCCGGGGTATCGAGCGGCGGGTCATGCGTTCGCTGTAGCCGGTGCGCGATTGCACGGGATCGCGGTGGACAGCGAGGGCATTGATTGCACCCAATTGGCGGGGCTCAGCGATTGTCGATTGGCTTACGTCACACCGTCGCATCAGTACCCGACCGGGGTGGTCATGAGTCTGGCGCGACGTCTTGAATTGTTGGCCTGGGCCGAACGCACCCAAGGCTGGATCGTCGAGGACGACTACGATGGCGAATACCGTTACAGCGGCGCGCCGCTGGCACCGTTGGCTGCACTCGATCGGCAGGGACGGGTGCTGTATGTCGGCACCTTCGGCAAGGTCGCATTCCCGGCATTAAGACTGGGTTACCTGGTGTTGCCGCCCGGATTGGTTGAGGCGTTCTCCCAGCGTCGTGCGGTGGACGTCCGGCATTCGGAGGTCAGCACTCAAGCAGTAATGGCTGAGTTCATGGCGGCCGGGCACTTCCAGCGACACATCCGGCGTATGCGCCGTGCTGCGTTGAGTCGGCGTAACGTCTTGCTCAATGGCTGGCCTGTGGATATCCCGGGCGTCGGTAAGCTGCCCAGTGTAGCGGCCGGCCTGCACCTGACGGTATCAGTGAGCAGTGTGGCCCGAGAGCGCGAGTTGATTACCAAAGCGCAAAGCGTGGGCGTCGAGATTAATGGTCTGAGCACTTACTGGTTGCCCGACTCGCAAACACCGCTGGATCAGCGAGCCGGGCTGGTGCTGGGTTTTGCCGCGGTGCCAGAGCTGGCGATCGAAGCGGCTCTGGCCCGTTTGCGCGGAGCCTGGTGCGATTGAAAGGGCAGGTTTTTTGGTTTACGAGAAGAACAACGATTGCGCCAGTGAGCGACTGATCTCACTGCGGTGAATCGCAATGAGTTCCTGATTGCTGTGGGGATCACGCCATTCGTAGGCACCTCCCAGTCGTCGCTGATCCACCGTTTTCAGGTGCGCGGCGGTGAATGACGGCAAGGGATCGGCCGGGTTGGCGTAGTGAAAGTGGGCATACCACAGCACCTCCTGGGTTTGTTTGTCGAGAATCTCATATTCCAGCAGATAGTCTTTGCGAGGACCCTTGAGGCGGCGGCGCTGCGTTGCCTTCGCAATCTCGATCTCGCTTTTGCCTTTGAGCCACTCGACCCGGGCAGCAGTGGGGGCTTGCTGTTTGGTCATGGCGATCCGGGTGCTTCGGCCCGTGGTGTAAAGCGCTTTAGCCGCGCTGTCGAGTTTGTTGCGCAATGTGGTGGCGGCAGCGGAGCGGCTTTCGCTGATATTACCGGCGCTCAAGGCCTGGTCGATTTTTTTCACCGCGTCGTTCAGTTGTTCGGCATGCAGGTAGTAGATCTCTTCGATCTCTGTCGGGATGCGCTGCGCCCGGTTGATGTGGGCTTCGGTGCGCCGCCTGAAAGCGGGCAACTCAGTGAGCAGGTTCTGCCCGGCTTGCGTACTTTTGGACAGGTCGGGAGTTGCCCTGGGCGGTGCCGGTGGTTTGGCCGGCACTCGTTCTACCCACACCCCCGGGGATTTTTCGTGGAAGGTGGCGATCACTTTTCCCGTCAGTGGAGCCACCACGTCGACGAAGTCTGTGTCCTGTCCGCGGGCGTCCTTGCGCGGCTTGCCGACCAGCGTGCCCTTGAAGCGGGTTTTGATGATCTTTTTCGCAGGGGCTGAAGACGATCTGGACGGACCGGGAACAGGATCAATCAGCCGTTGCTCTCGCAGCAGGTTCGACAATCGTTGCACAGTGTCCTGGCTGAACTCGGCGACACGTTTTTGCACTTGATCAAGCCGTTCCTGAATGAGTTGTTCCGGGTACTCGCTGGTAAGGTCGAGAAAACGCTGGTCGATGATTGCGAACTGCTCGGCCAGGTTGTTCAGGGCCTCAATCCGGTCACCGAGGTTGTGCAGGTTTTCATCTTCACTCAGATCCAGCGAGCTTTGAATATTCAGGGCTGCGTCTTCGATCAGGCTTTCCAGCCCCTGCCGTGCTTGTTCCAGAGTCTCTGTCGTACCGGGCTTGAGGCACAGCGCCTGCCCCAGGGTGATTTGCAGCAGCTTCAAATCCTGCAGATCAAAGGTCGGGAGCTTGGCTTTGGCACTGCGTGTGATCTCTGCGCCTTCCTTGCCCAGCAGGCTGAGTTCCTCGAAGCGCGATTGAGCGAATTCGAGTTTGTCGATGATGCCCTGCGTCTGGTCGGTCATTTTTTCGAAAGGCTCGGAACGCTCTTCCTGTGGCGTCGGGTTTTCCTTGTCGAGCAACTCCAGTGTGACCCCCAGACTGCTGCGGAACACTGGGTATTGCTCGTTGATCCAGGATTGCATCAGAAACAGCTGCAGCGTGATCCGGTCGAGCATGGCGGTGCGGTAATTGGGAATGGCTTCCAGGACGTTCAGAGACTTCAGGTTCTCGATATGGGCGCTGTACGCTTTCAACTGTGAGTCCAGTTCGTCGAGGAACTGTTGGCGTGCACTTTCGACGGCGCCAGGTGCGGCCGCCAGCATGGCTTGTCGGACACGGAAGAGCTGTGTTTTCTGGCCTTCAAGTGAGGCATCGAACGCGGCGATTTCTTCCTTCTTCTTGCGCAACCGCTCCTGATTTTCCCGCTGCACTTGCTTGCGTCGGCTTTTCAGGCCTCCACCGCGTAATCGCAAGCGCAGATCGACGAACCACTCGCCCCGGACATTGCTCATCAGCAACGGCCCGCTGCGGGGAGGTTGTGGGCGTGAGTCGATGATTTGTACGTCCTCATGATCGTTGAGGATGACCTCGAACCAGCGCTCACCGACCTTGGCATACCACTGTTGACCGTGGGCGCGCAGGTGCTTGTGTGGCCCTTCGGTCATCGGTTCGGCGAGCCCTTGCGGGGCCGGGATCATCAGAGTGTCCAGAAATGATTCCAGCGCCGGTAGGGAACGTTGCAAGGCGCCGATGCCGTGAAGCGATGTTGCGTGGGTTTGTGGGAGTTCATGTGTGGGCAGGTCTGGCTGCCGGATAGCAGTGATTGGAGTTGATGGGGTTGATGGGGTTTTCTCTTCAACAGTGCGTGCCGTTACCGGACTGGCCGAAGGCGCAAGGCGCGGTTTTTTCCGAACGGCGGCGCGATGCGCCAGCACCATGCCCAGTGTCAGGAAGATATCGGCCAGTGCCGACCCTGCCAGCGATTCTTGCGGGTGTTCCTGGCTGTCGGCGACTTCTTGCAGATCATCCATGATTTGCCAGATCCACGCGGCCGTGCCGATGCCGCGCCCCAGAAACGGTAGCGCGGCATTGAAGATCATCCAGCCTCCGCGTTTGAGGGTGGCCCAGCGCGCCTCGGCATTGGAGACCGACTGGCGATCCGCCTGAGTGATCAACGCCCGGGCATTGGCCTTGAACAGGGTTGCTCGCACATCCTGCTCAATGACGTGTCCGCCCAGAACAACAAGCCCGGCCATTTGCGGCGAGACCGTAGGATCGATAAGCAACTGCGGCACCGTCCAGACCGAGGGCAAGGCGCCCGGAAATACATATTGCGAATAGTTGAAACGGACGCGGTCCGGTAGCCAGGCCAGAACCGATTGGCGCAACGATCTTGAATGGTGAATGGCATACAGCAGGTTGGCGCGGGACGGATATTGAAGCAGTGGCGGGTCGAGCAGCGGGCGATAGAGCAGGCACGGGCCCTTGTCCGGTATGCGCGGCTCGATCACGAACATATTGACGACCTCGTCGGCACTGGCGCCGGTATTTTTACCGGTGACGAAGGCCAGCGGGCGGATGACGATGTCCTGCCCATCGACCTGTCGATCGGCCGGCTCGCTGGCCAGGGCGGCAAGGACATACCGATAGCCTTGTTCATCAACATCCGCTTGTGCACGGATCTTGTTTTGCAGCGTCAGCAACGGCAGTTCAATGGCCAGTTGCCGGGTATAGAGCCGTTGCAGTGGTGAGGCTTGCGCGGCGTCGTCGACCAGTCGGCGTTTGAGCATGGCCGGGTAGGTCGCACCGATGTTGACGGCGCTGATCAGCTTTTCCACGTAGTCGTAGGTCATCCAGGCCGGTACCGCCGTGCCGTTCTTGTAGCGGACGGTCTTGTTGCCCGGCGGCAGGCCGACCAGGTTCTGCAAGGCCAGTTCGACAAGGCTCAGGGTCAGGGTTTCGTTGTCGCCAGGGAAGACGAAGGTGCCCCAGACGGTAACGCTGGTAATGCTGATTTCGATGTCGTCGAGTTTCAGGTCAGTGCCATGCGGGTGCTTTTTGTTCAATTGCTCGGCCAATGCATTCAGGGTGAAGCGCTTAATGTCGGGGATTTCTCTTTGAAAGGTTTTTCCGCTGTTTTGTTGCTCGAATACCGCCAGATCCAGCAGGTGTCGGCTATAGCAGGTCTGATCTGCAGGCGATGCTTTTTCCAGCCATTGCGGCAATGCGTGTTCTATGTGATTGAACTGGGGTTTGAGGCGCTCCGGCGGTTCCTGATTGCCAGCACTGCCGGGTCGGGAAACAAGACCGGTTTCGCTGACGCTCTGGAAGAAATCGATGTAACCGATCGCCTCAGCTTCCAGTGCAATCAATGTGCAGGCCTGCTGATCGAAGTAGTTACCTTGCGGCTCGAACAACCGCCAGTAAAGGCCTGGGTTGGGTCCCGCTAGCACTTGCGTCAACGACTGCCCCAATGCGTCGAATGAGTCGAAGCGTTGAAAGCCTTGGGTGATTGAATGCGTCAGGATCAGCGTTCGATTGCCGAGCGTGCCGATCAGCACGGCGGTATCGAGGACACTCAGGTGCTTGCGGTCAGTCGCCTCGCCGAGGTCGATATCGATCAGGCAGGCGCGGGTCTTGTACTTGTCACCCGAAAGACGCCGGGCCTTGTCCGGTTCATTGAAGACGGCCCGCGCCATGGCCCGTTGATCGGCGTCCCAGCCGTTGTCTTCGGCGATATTCCACTGGTTGCGCAAGGTATCCGACAGCAGGTACCAGCGAGGGTGGTCGGGTGTGACGGGATCGTTCCAGTAGTCCACCTGATTTTCCTGATAGGCGGTAAACAGCACGGGTGCGAGTTCATTGAGCAGGCAACCGATCGCATCGATTTTTACCGGAAGCTGGATCGCCGGCTCGACGCCCGGCTTCAGCGTCAGGAAATGTTCGCCGTCGATGTAAGTCACCGCGTCTCCAGACAAGGCGAGACGTACGAGCACATCGGTGAGGGATTCGAAACGAGGATCGCCATGGGTAATCTGTTGGTCGTTGATGATCCAGCCGGGGGTGACAACCAGGGTCAAGGCCGGGTCGATGCTCAGTTGCGGATAGAGCGGGTCAAACACGGAACGCAATAAGGTCGAAGCAACCTCGTTGATCGAGGGGCCGCTGACTAATAGGGTCAGTACGTCAACTGCACTGGGGGCGGAGGGGTCGGACATGGTCATTTCCTTCTCTGACGGCTGAGGTCGCTGTTCACGAACAGCGACGGGTCAGGGCAAGGTATTGGGGCGACGATGACGGGTGGCGGTAGATAAATATCGCAGACAAAAAAAGACCCGCGCTGGCGCGGGTCTTTGGTTTTCACGGTTTCAAGTGCCGGACTTGATCTTGGTCCAGGCGCGGGTCCGTGCCCGTTCGGCATCACGAGGCAACGGTTGCAGGGTGTAGAGCGTGCTCATCGCCGCTTCGGTCGGGTACAGGTTCGGGTTGTTGCGGATCGCCGGGTCGACCATTTCCGTGGCGTCCTTGTTCGGGTTCGGGTAGCCGACGAAGTCGCTGACTGGCGCGATTACTTGGGGTTGCAGCAAGTAGTTTATGAAGGTGTAGGCGTCTTCCGGGTTTTTCGCGCCTTTGGGGATCGCCAGCATGTCGAACCAGATCGGCGCGCCTTCTTTGGGCAGGCGCATGTCGACGATTACGCCATTCTTGGCTTCCTTGGCGCGGTTGGCGGCCTGGGAGAAGCTGCCGGAATAACCGACTGCGACGCAGATGTCACCGTTGGCAATATCGGCCATGTACTTGGACGAATGGAAGTAGGTGATGTACGGACGAATCTTCATCAGCAGCGCTTCAGCCTTGGCGTAGTCCGCCGGCTTCTTGCTGTTGGGGTCCAGGCCCAGGTGCTGCAGGGCCAGCGGCAGGATCTCTGACGGCGAGTCGAGCAGGGCCACGCCGCACTGCTTGAGCTTGCTGATGTTCTCTTCCTTGAAGATCAGGTCCCAGCTGTCCACCGGCGCGTTATCGCCTAACGCTGCTTTGACCTTGTCCGGGTTGAAGCCGATCAGGATGGTCCCGTACATGTACGGCACGGCGAATTTGTTGCCCGGGTCGTTGGCTTCGATCAGCTTCATCAGCTTCGGATCGAGGTGGTTCGAGTTCGGCAGTTTGCTGCGGTCCAGTGGCTGGAACACCCCGGCTTCGATCTGCTTGGCGAGGAACACGTTGGACGGCACCACCACGTCGTAGCCGGAGTTGCCGGTCAGCAACTTGGCCTCCAGCGCTTCGTTGGTGTCGAAGATGTCGTAGACCAGTTTGGTCTGGGTGTTCTGGGTCTTGAAATCTTCCAGCGCCTTGGGGGTGATGTAGTCGAACCAGTTGTACACCCGCAAGGTACGTTCTTCAGCGTGAACGGCACCACTGAGCAGCGTGGCGCATAGCACTGTGGGCAAGAGCGCTGGCGCGATAAAACGCTTGAGTCGGTTCATTGTTCTAATTCCTCATTGGGCGCTTTCAAAACCTTCGAGAACGTTCACGGCATTGATGCCGATTTCTTCCACCGCGTAACCGCCTTCCATCACGAACAGCGTCGGCTTGCCGAGGCCCGCGATGCGCGCGCCCATCGCCAGGTAATCCGGGCTGTCGAGTTTGAACTGGGAGATCGGGTCGTCCTTGAACGTATCGACACCCAGGGACACGACGACGATGTCGGCGCCGTACTTTTCGATCTCTTTGCAGGCCTGCTCCAGCGCTGCGCTCCAACGGTCCCAGCCTGAACCGGCGGGCAAAGGGTAGTTGAAGTTGAACCCTTCACCTGCGCCTTCACCGTGTTCGTCTTCATAACCGAGGAAGAACGGAAACTCGGCTTGCGGATGGCCATGGATCGAGGTGAACAGCACGTCGCTGCGTTCGTAGAAAATCGATTGGGTGCCGTTGCCGTGGTGGTAATCGACATCGAGGATCGCGACCTTTTTGTGGCCTTGATCGAGGAATGCCTGAGCAGCGATGGCGGCGTTGTTGAGGTAGCAATAACCGCCCATCAAATCGCTGGCGGCATGGTGTCCCGGTGGACGGCACAAGGCGAAAGCACTGCGAGCACCGCGCTGGATTTGCGCCTGCGCGGTCAACGCCACTTGCGCCGCGCTATACGCCGCTTGCCAGGTGCCGGCGGTAATCGGTGCGCCGCCGTCGAAGCTGTAATAGCCGAGCTGGCCGTGCAGGCTAGTGGGCATGATCCGGCGCAAGGTGCGGGCCGGCCAAGTGTAGGGCAGCAAGTCGCCGTCGGTATTGAACTCGGTCCAGCGCGCCCAGGCCCCTTTGAAGAAGTCGAGGTAATCGCGGCTGTGGATGCGCTGAATCGGCTCTAGACCGAAATCCTGCGGCGACTCGACCGGGCCCAGATGGCGGGACTGTACGCGTGCCAGCACATGGTCGGCCCGCGAGGGCATTTCGAAGCAGGGCATCAATTGCCCGTCCATCAATTCACAACGGCCGTGATGCAAGTGGTGATCGTCCGAGTAGATCGTCAGCATTCTTGTTCTCCGCAGGCTGATTCGGTTGCATACAGTCTTGCGGCGGGCGGCGTTTGGGAGAACGGCAGGAAAGGCCAAAAGGGGATTGATATGGCCAAAAGATTTGACCGAAATTCGCCCCTTGATTGCACGCCGATGCTTCAACATTGGGCATGGAATGCCGAACCTGTGGGAGCGGGCTTGCCCTAATGCCAGTCAGTTAAGGAATTGACTTGCCCGCCAAGCAATAATAGAAACGGGCTTATGTTTTTATGAGCTCGCTTCATGCCCCTCCAAAACGACCTTCAAGAAGTTACCAAACTTAATCCGATCTCCTTCGAACGCTTTGCACAGCTGATTGATCCTGTGTGGATTGAACAGGCGCTGGCGTCGACCGGTACGGTCTCTATTCGCCGCAGACGTCTGCCGGCCGAGCGTA
>NZ_VYKC01000012.1:0-13267 GCF_032424305.1 Pseudomonas sp. JV414
TCAGGAAATGGGCTTGATGGCTGAAGAAATGAAGGTGGCGCCGCAACGCTTGAGTTTTCTCTGGTTGGCTCAAGCGGTCACCAATGCGCTGCGCTTTTGTCCGCTGGAAACGCCAGGCACGATCCCTAAACGACTGGCAGACCTGAGAGTCCAGGCTCAGCACTTTATGCTTCCTGCCAGGCGGCCGCGAAGTTACCCAAGGGTGGTGAAGCCCAGGCCAGTCAAATACCCCAAAAAGAAGACCGGAGGGCTTAACTGACTGGCATTAGGGCTTGCCCGCGAAAGCGGTGGTCCGGTCAATGGAGATGCGTCGAATGTACTGGCCTCTTCGCGGGCAAGCCCGCTCCCACAGGGTTATCGGTGTGGCCTGAACTGGCTCGGCGCCACACCACTCCAGCGCACAAACGCATGTCGGAAGCTCGCGGTCTCGCTGAACCCCAACGCCTCGGCAATCCGGTAGATCGGCAATTGATCTTCGCAGAGCATTCGCTTGGCCTGCTCGAAGCGCAACTCATCGAGCAATTCCTGATAGCTGCAGCCCAAGTCCTTTAGATGTCGGCGCAAAGTCCGCGCCGAACAATTCATTTGTTCCGCCAACCCTTCAAGCCCGGGCGCCGCGTTGAGTTGTGCGGCGAGTAGTTGGCGGATACGCCCGAGCCAGGCCTGGCGCCCGGTGAATTCGGTGTTTTGCTTGCGGCAACGTTCGGCCATGGCCTGATGGGTGATGGCGTCGGCCAGAGGCAGGGGTTGTTCGAGCCAGTGTTTGTCGAAAGCAAAGGCATTGGACACCGCATCGAACTGCAAGGGGCAGTCGAAACGCTCGGTGTAGTGCGCCTGATAGTCAGGCGCCGGGTGTTCGAAGCGGGCGCCGAGCAGAGGCAGAGGGTGGCCAAGCAAGTCTTCGCAGGTGACTTTCATCGAAACCAGGCAAAACTCGACATTGAATGGTGCCAGCGCCGGATTTTCCCGATAGTCGCCTGCGGTGAGCCAGATGCGCTCGTCCTCTTCTTCCAGGCTCAACTCGAACAGTGTTCCCAATAGCGCCGGATAGTGCAGCGCCAATCGCAACGCGTCACCTAAAGTGGCGCTGGTGAGTAAGGCGTACCCGAGCATGCCGTAGGACGAGACGTGCATCCGCCGACCCAGCTCCAGGCCGATATCGCGACGTAATGCGACGGCGTTGGCGCAAACCAGCATCTCTTGGTTGGTGGTGATGCGCGTGTCCGCCCGGCTCAAATCCGCCGCGCTGATGCCGCTGCCAGCCAGTAACGCCTCGCTGGACAGGCCTTCAGCCTTGAAGGTATTGAGCACCAGGGAGACGGCGTTGAGGGTGGTGAGATGGGAGTGGAGCATGGGTAGTTCCAGCGTTGGGCGTGCCGGAAGGGAGCAAGTTATATGCCGGTTATGACCAACCCTGTAGGAGCGAGGCTTGCCCGCGAAGGCGTCCTCAAGTACGCCAAAAGCTTCGCGGGCAAGCCTCGCTCCTACAGGGTTTTGTGTTGTGTCAGCTCAGTTCGCCGCACAGGTCGAGTTCAACCAGCCGTCGAACTTCAGCCGTCTCAAGCCCTGCGCCCAACAACCCATGCAATTTGCCGAATGCCGCCTCGCGAGTCATGCCGCCACCGGACAACACCCCGGCGTCACGCAAGCGGCTACCGGCCTCGTATACGTCGAGCTGCACACCACCTTCATGACATTGCGTCACCGCGACCACCACCACACCTTTGTCCCGCGCCCGTTCCAGGCTGACGACAAACTCGGGGTTGTCGCTCGGCCCGGTACCGCTGCCATAACATTCCAGTACCAGACCCTGAATACCGCTGTTGAGCAGGCCATCCAGTTGATCGGCACCGATGCCCGGGAACAGCGGCAGCACCGCGACCTTCGCCAGCTGTTTAGGCTGGTTGTAGTTCAGCTGCGCCGGCACGGAAGTCGCCTTCACGCCGCCGCCCTGACGCTCCAGCCGCTTGAACGGATGACGGCCGAAGCTGCGAACCTTGGCGCACCGGGTCGGGTCGAGCAGTTCTCCGTGGAAGTACAGATGAACGCCCGGTGCCAGGCCTTGGCCAAGAGCAACCAATGCACCGCTGAGGTTTTCCCAGGCATCGCTGTCGGCTACGCCGGCCGGCAGCATGGAGCCGGTGAACACAACGCGGGCATGCAGGCCGAGCAGCTGAAAGCTTATGGCTGCGGCGCTGTAGGCCAGGGTGTCGGTGCCATGCAGGATTAACACGCTGTCGCAGCCCTGGACATCAACGGCGTCGACCACTGCTTCACGCAGTTGCTGCCAGTAGGCGGGCGTCATGTTGGCGCTGTCGATCAGCGGCGCCATCTCGCGAAAGCGCCACTGCGGCACCACCAGCTCAGGCTGGCTGTGCAGATACTCGCGCATCCGCGATTCGAAACCGGACGCTGGCGCCAAGCCGTGGGCACTGGCTTGCATACCGATGGTGCCGCCGGTGTAGAGCACCATGACGTGCTGGGCAGCAGGAAAAGTCGAGGAATTCATGGAGGTTCTCCGAAAACGATGTGGGAGCGAGCCTGCTCGCGATGGCAGCGACGTGGTCTCAAACCCGAACCAAAACGGCAGCATCAAAAAAGCTGCCACAACATGCGACCGAGCATGACGCCGGTCGCAAGCTGTGTCACGCCGGGCGCAGGGGATGCGCCCGGTTTTTTACCGATCAGCGTTGCGCTGCGGTCACGCCTTGCGGCTCAGTCTGCACTTGAGGAGCGGCTGACGGATTGGCTGGCCAGGCTTTCAGGTCCAGGTCCAGATCCGGGAACTTGCTCGAATCGAACACTGGAGTCTTGATGCCGGCAGCGCGCTGGTCATCGTAGTCACGCATGATACGCATGCCGACCTTGAACAGCAGGAACAGCGCGATCAGGTTCACGAACGCCAGCAGGGTCATGGTGATGTCGGCGAACGCGAACACCGTGCCCAGGTTCTCGATGGCACCCCAGAAGATCAATACCAGTACCAGTGCGCGGTAGCCGATCAGCGCCTTGCGGTTTTCGCCGATCATGAAGCGCAGGTTGTTCTCGCCCAGGTAGTAGTTGTAGAGGATCGAGGTGAACACGAACAACGCCAGGGCCACGGAGATGAACATCCGGCCCCATTCGCCAACCACGGCAGCCAGGGAGTTCTGGGTCAGGGCAATGCCGTCGCCTTCGAAGCCCGGGGTGTAGAAGCCCGACAGCAGGATCAGCAACGCGGTGCAGGTGCAGATCACGAAGGTGTCGAGGAACACGCTGAACGCTTGAACCACGCCTTGCGAAACCGGGTGCTCGACCGAGGCCACGGCGGCCACGTTCGGCGCACTGCCCAGGCCTGCTTCGTTGGCGAACACGCCGCGCTTCACGCCCATGACAATGGCGCTGCCGATCAGGCCGCCGAACGCTTGGTCCAGACCGAAGGCGCTTTTGACGATGGTAATCAACATGCCTGGAACGTGGTCGAACTGCAGCACGATCACGTAGATGGTCACGCCGATGTACACCAGGGTTTTCACCGGCACCAGCAGGTCAGCGACCTTGGCGATCCGCTTGATACCACCGATGAACACCAGACCCAGCAATACCGCCAGGCCAAGGCCGGTGTACGTGGTGTCGAGGCCGAAGGCATTGTTCAACGAGTG
Source organism: Pseudomonas sp. JV414 (assembly GCF_032424305.1). NCBI lineage: Bacteria > Pseudomonadati > Pseudomonadota > Gammaproteobacteria > Pseudomonadales > Pseudomonadaceae > Pseudomonas > Pseudomonas sp. JV414. The sequence continues at coordinate 3,642 of NZ_VYKC01000012.1, forward strand.
GGTTACGGCGTGGGCTTGCAGGCCGTTGAAGGCGAAGCCAAAGGTGATCAGCAGCAAGAACGCCATGATCATTCCCAACCAGCGTTTCTGCAGGCCGTGCTGGATGTAATAGGACGGGCCGCCACGGAACTGGCCTTCGGAGTCGCAGCGCTTGTAGAGCTGGCCGAGGGAGCATTCGAAGAAGCTGCTGGACATGCCGACCAGCGCGGTCACCCACATCCAGAACACCGCACCGGGGCCACCCAGGGTCACGGCGATGCCGACACCCGCGATGTTGCCTGCACCGACGCGGCCGGCCAGGCTGAGCATCAGGGCCTGGAAGGAGCTGAGCTGGCCAGCGCTGCTTTTGAGGCTGTCACGGAACACCGCGAACATGTGAAAGAAATGGCGGAACTGAACGAAACGCGAGCGGATCGTGAAGTAGCTACCGAGCCCGACAATGAGCACGATCAGTACTTTCCCTGAGAGGAAGTCGTTGATGACTTCGAGCATGGATTATTCCTCGCTATTTTTTGTGTGTGCGAATACTGGATGGGCCGACACATCGCGTTACACCGGCTTGCGCGGGGCACAACAGGTGGGTCGAGGTACGTTCCGTTTCCATATCGCGGGTTTTATTAGTTCGGGTTTCGCATGGGTTTGGGCCTCGTTAACGACGACCGCTCACGCGAAGAGGGCCGGCACTATACCTAGGAGAGCGCCGGCCGTCTGCACGATTGTGGTGCAAGCGACGAACGAGGGCGCTGCAAAATCAAAAAATCGCAGCCTTCGGCAGCTTCTGGGGGATATCAAATCCTGTGGAAGCTGTCGAAGGCTGCGATCTTGGCGGCACTGAAAACATTCAACATGTTGTGAAAATCCGCAAACGGGTTAAAAAAAAGGGCTTGAGGGAGTAAATCCCCAAGCCCTCAAAAGGTGAGAGGTGTCTAGTCCCTCGACCTGGTGAGCGTGGCTCTCATCAGAGCCGGCGTTTGGTCAAGCCTTCAGAGGCACCAGACGCGGAGCGATCATGTTTTCCGGGCGCAGGATGTCGGCGAGCATTTCTTCGTCGAGCAAGCCTTCTTCGCGCACCAGTTCCAACACGCCACGGCCGCTTTCAAGAGCGATACGGGCAATGCGGGTGGCGTTTTCATAGCCGATGTAAGGGTTCAGCGCGGTGACCAGGCCGATCGAGTGTTCGACCAGCTCACGGCAGCGCTCTTCGTTGGCGGTGATGCCGACGATGCAGTGTTCGCGCAGCATGTCCATGGCGCGCTGCAGCAGGCGGATCGAGTCGAAGATCTTGAAGGCAATCAGCGGTTCCATCACGTTCAGTTGCAGCTGGCCGCCTTCGGCCGCGATGGTCAGGGCCAGGTCGTTGCCGATGATCTGGAAAGCAACCTGGTTCACGGCTTCCGGAATTACCGGGTTGACCTTGCCTGGCATGATCGAGCTGCCTGGCTGACGCGCTGGCAGGTTGATTTCGTTGATGCCGGTGCGTGGGCCGCTGGACAGCAGGCGCAGGTCGTTGCAGATCTTCGACAGCTTGACCGCGGTGCGCTTGAGCATGCCGGAGAACAGCACGAAGGCGCCCATGTCGGAGGTGGCTTCGATCAGGTCGGCGGCCGGTACCAGTGGTTGACCGCTGATGGTTGCCAGACGCTGAACGGCCAGGGCCTGGTAACGCGGGTCGGCGTTGATGCCGGTACCGATTGCGGTACCGCCCAGGTTCACTTCGGTCAGCAGCTCAGGTGCCAAGGTCTTCAGACGCGCCAGGTCTTCGCTCAGGGTGGTGGCGAAGGCGCGGAATTCCTGGCCCAGGGTCATCGGCACGGCGTCTTGCAGCTGGGTACGACCCATCTTCAGAACGTGGCTGAATTCTTCACCTTTGGCGGCGAACGACTGGATCAGGCTGTCGAGGCTGGCCAGCAGCGCGTCGTGACCCAGCAGCAGACCCAGACGGATCGCGGTCGGGTAGGCGTCGTTGGTCGACTGCGCCATGTTCACGTCGTTGTTCGGGTGCAGGTACTGGTATTCGCCCTTGCTGTGGCCCATGGCCTCCAGCGCGATGTTGGCGATGACTTCGTTGGCATTCATGTTGGTCGAAGTGCCAGCGCCGCCTTGAATCATGTCCACCACGAATTCTTCGTGGAAATCGCCGCGGATCAATCGGGCACAGGCTTCGCTGATGGCAGCGTGCTTGGCTTCGCTCAGGTGACCCAACTCGCGGTTGGCGTCAGCGGCGGCCTGTTTGACCATTGCCAGACCGACAACCAGTTTCGGGTAATGCGAAATCGGAACACCGGAGAGACGGAAATTATTCACCGCTCGCAGGGTCTGGATGCCGTAATACGCTTGAGCAGGTACTTCGAGTACGCCAAGCAGGTCTTTTTCTGTGCGGAAAGATGCAGCGGAAGACATGATAGAAATCATCTCGATAGGGACCCGGTCTGTGCCGGAACACTGCAAATGCTAGGCTTGTGAAGAATTTTGGGCCAATGCTGTTAAACACTAGCCTATGCACATTCGGCATAATGCCCGTGTGACGCCGCGTGTACGGCGAGCGTGTGACCTAAATTGGTGCGTGCCCCGGGAGGGCGAAATGAATCTGGAAAGTAAATGGCTCGAGGACTTTAGTGCTCTGGCCGCCACCCGCAGCTTCTCCCAGGCAGCTGAACGACGCTTCGTGACTCAGCCGGCATTCAGCCGGCGGATCCGCAGCCTCGAAGCCGCGCTGGGGCTGACTTTGGTCAATCGCTCCCGCACGCCGGTTGAGCTGACAGCGGCAGGACAGCTGTTTCTCGTTACCGCGCGAACCGTGGTCGAACAGCTCGGTGAGGTGCTGCGCCACCTTCATCATTTGGAAGGCGGGCAGGGCGAGGTGATGCAGGTTGCCGCTGCTCACTCCCTGGCACTGGGTTTTTTCCCGCGCTGGATCGCGCAGTTGCGCAACGAAGGGCTGAACATCGCCACGCGACTGGTGGCGACCAACGTTGGTGATGCCGTGCATGCGTTGCGCGAAGGCGGCTGCGATCTGATGCTGGCGTTTTACGACCCGGATGCGGCCATGCAAATGGACCCGGAGATTTTCCCGTCGCTGCACCTGGGGGACACCGAAATGCTCCCGGTCTGCGCCGCCGATGCCGATGGCAAACCGTTGTTCGACCTGGAAGGCGAGGCCAGCGTGCCGCTATTGGCCTACAGCGCCGGTGCGTTTCTTGGACGTTCGGTGAACATGCTGTTGCGCCAGCGGGCGCTGCGATTCACCACTATTTACGAAACCGCCATGGCCGACAGCCTGAAAAGCATGGCGCTGGAGGGCTTGGGCATTGCCTGGGTGCCGCAACTGAGCGTGCGCGCCGAACTGGCTCGCGGTGAGTTGGTGGTCTGCGGCGGCCCGCAATGGCATGTGCCACTGGAAATTCGTCTGTACCGCTGCGCGCTGGTGCGCAAGGCCAACGTGCGGTTGCTCTGGCGCAAGCTTGAGGGTGGTGCGGCGCAAACCACCCCCGTTTCTTGAAGACAACGAAGAACCCTGTGGGACCGGGCTTGCCCGCGAAGGGGCCGGCATATTCAATATCAATGTTTGATGTGCTGACGCCATCGCAGGCAAGCCAGCTCCCACAGGGATTTGTGGTGGATTTGATTGACCTTGAGGTCAATAAAACCGGCACTTTGCGCCGTATGACAGATGGTCGCATCGGGGGCTGTTTATCTGCTTCATTGAGGTATACTGCGCGGCCTTCGGCCGGTTCGTCCGGCCATTTTTCGTACAATCAAGCCACGCATTCTGCGTGGCTTGTTGTTTTTTGACGCGCCTGCGGGCGCCCAGAGAGAAGAGGCACGACGATGAGCGCACTGGTTGGCGTGATCATGGGCTCCAAGTCCGATTGGTCCACCCTTAGCCACACCGCCGATATGCTGGAAAAGCTCGGCATCCCTTACGAGGTGAAAGTGGTCTCTGCCCACCGCACCCCGGACCTGCTGTTCCAGTACGCCGAAGAGGCTGAGGCCCGTGGCATCGAGGTGATTATCGCCGGTGCCGGTGGCGCGGCCCACCTGCCAGGCATGTGTGCGGCCAAGACCCACCTGCCAGTGCTGGGCGTGCCGGTGCAGTCGTCGATGCTCTCGGGCGTCGATTCGCTGCTGTCTATCGTGCAAATGCCAGCAGGCATTCCGGTCGCCACCCTGGCCATCGGCAAGGCTGGCGCGATCAACGCAGCCCTGCTCTCGGCGAGCATCCTGGGCGCCAAGCATCCGCAATTTCATACCGTGTTGAAGAAATTCCGCGCTGAGCAGACAGACAGCGTCCTGGACAATCCAGACCCACGCATCGCCTGAGGTTGTTGACGATGAAAATCGGTGTAATCGGTGGCGGCCAGTTGGGTCGCATGTTGGCGCTGGCGGGCACTCCGCTGGGCATGAACTTCGCTTTCCTCGATCCGGCGCCGGATGCTTGCGCAGCCGCATTGGGCGAACACCTGCGGGCCGATTACGGCGATCAGGATCACCTGCGCCAACTGGCCGATGAAGTCGATCTGGTGACCTTCGAGTTCGAAAGCGTCCCGGCCGAAACCGTGGCATTCCTGTCGCAATTCGTCCCGGTGTACCCGAGCGCTGAAGCACTGCGCATCGCCCGCGATCGCTGGTTCGAAAAGAGCATGTTCAAGGACCTGGGGATTCCGACCCCCGCGTTCGCCGGCATCCAGTCGCAAGCCGATCTGGATGCCGCCGTGGCGTCCATCGGTCTGCCGGCCGTGCTGAAAACCCGTACCTTGGGTTACGACGGCAAGGGCCAGAAAGTCCTGCGCAAGCCTGAAGACGTGGTCGGCACCTTCGCCGAACTGGGCAGCGTCGCCTGCCTGCTGGAAGGCTTCGTGCCGTTCACTGGTGAAGTCTCGCTGATCGCCGTGCGTGCTCGCGATGGCGAAACGAAGTTCTATCCGCTGGTTCACAACACCCACGACAGCGGCATTCTCAAGCTGTCCGTGGCCAGCACTGATCACCCGCTGCAAGCGTTGGCTGAAGATTACTCCAGCCGGGTGCTCAAGCAGTTGGAGTACGTCGGCGTGATGGCGTTCGAGTTCTTTGAAGTCGACGGCGGCCTCAAGGCCAACGAAATCGCCCCGCGCGTGCACAACTCCGGGCACTGGACCACCGAAGGCGCTGAGTGCAGCCAGTTCGAAAACCACCTGCGGGCCGTTGCCGGTCTGCCGCTGGGTTCGACGGCCAAGGTCGGCGAGAGCGCGATGCTCAACTTCATTGGTGTCGTACCGCCAGTAGAGAAAGTGATTGCGATTGCTGATTGCCACCTGCATCACTACGGCAAGGCCTTCAAGGTTGGCCGCAAGGTCGGTCACGCCAATCTGCGCTGTGCAGACCGTGAAACGTTGGCTGCGCAGATCCTCAAGGTCGAAGCGCTCATCGCCGAATAGTTTCATGTGGCGGCGGCGGAACCTTCAGGGTACGCCGCTCTCTGATGGCAGGATGCCAAAGTCTGGCTAGGCTTTCGGCATATCCAATCATTCAGAGGGAAATGCCATGGGAATTATCGGAACCATCTTTATCGGCTTGATCGTCGGCCTGCTGGCTCGGTTTTTGAAACCGGGCGATGACAGCATGGGCTGGATCATGACCATCCTGCTCGGTATCGGCGGTTCGCTGGCGGCCACTTACGGCGGCCAGGCCCTGGGCATTTACCGCGCTGGCGAAGGCGCAGGTTTCATCGGTGCGCTGGTGGGCGCGGTGGTATTGCTGGTGATTTACGGCCTGATCAAAAAAAGGACCTGATTGAAGTGACAAAGCCCTCTCTGCGCCATCGCCGGAGAGGGCTAGAATGCTCGGCGTTGCCATCGTCACATTGTCCTTTCCTTTGCCGAGCACTTTCATGCGCCGTCTTCTGTTGACTCTTCTCTTCCTGGGCAGTGGTTTGGCCCATGCCGGCGAACTGCCGGAAACCGACTGGCTTGAACTGATGCCCAAGTCGGACCAGAAAGCCCTTGAGGCTATGCCCGAAATCGACCACAACTCCCCGGAAGCCAACGGCACCTTTACCCAAAAAGGTGGCATGAAGCAGAGCAAGGGCTTGCCGGCGGTGATGTACTCGACCAAAACCGTGCCGTCGATGAACGACAAACACATCCGCATTGGTGGTTATCCGGTACCGCTGGAATCCGACGCCAAGGGCCACAGCACGCTGTTCTTCCTTGTGCCGTATCCGGGCGCTTGCATCCACGTGCCGCCACCGCCACCTAACCAGTTGGTGCTGGTGCGTTATCCAAAAGGCTTGAAGCTGAATGACATCTACACACCGCTGTGGGTGACCGGCACGCTGAAGATCGAAAAGGTCAACAACGACCTGGCGGACGCGGCGTATGCGCTGGACGCGGCGCAGGTGCGGGTGGTCAAAGAGTCGGATTTGTAATCGCGTATACCGCAAAAAAGATCGCAGCCTGCGGCAGCTCCTACGCCGATCTATGTAGGAGCTGCCGCAGGCTGCGATCTTTTGATTTTAAAGCGGTTTGCTACCGATGCTCACACCGAGGCTATGACTTGCCCCCGGTGCCAGCGTCACCACATCACCCATCACATTCGCCGTTTCAATGCACAGCATGCGCTGCCAGCCATCATCGGCCATGTCGCTGAATGCCGCGGCGCGGTCGATCCAGGGATTCCAGATCACCGCCGAGCGCGAGCCGCTGCTGGTCAGTTCAATGCGTCGTTCCCAATGTGGGTCAACAATGCTCAGCTTCGGTGGGGTATTGAGATAGATGCGGTCGGTCTCGCCGGTAAAATGCAGATCACCGGTCTGGGTGACGGTTTTCCAGTCGTCCAGGGTTTCGATATAGCTCAAGCCATCCAGCCCTTCAACGTGCACATGGCGCACATCGCTGACCGCGAAATAGCTGTGCAATGCCTGGCTGATCGTGACGTGTTCGGCGCCCTTGTTTTCGCTCGTCAGGCTGATATGCAACTGCTCATCCAGACGAATGCTCAGTTTCAAGTCCACCTGATGCGGCCATCCCGGCAGACCGCCTTCGGGGTAGGGCAGGACGAATTCCACCTTCAGGCTTTCGCCTTCGGTTTCGATGCCGCCCAGTTCCCAGTCCATCGCCCGCACCAGACCATGGGCGGTCGGCGGTTCCTGGCTGACGCGCATGGCCTGGACACTCTGCGGGTTGCGCGACAGGTTGCCGAACCATGGCCAGCACACCGGCACGCCGGCGCGGATACTCTTGCCAGTCTTGAATACCGCCTCGTCGTTGAGCCAGATCAGCGGCGGTTCGCCAGCCAATTGATAACTGAGGATGTGCGCGCCTTGCTGGGCCACCAGCAATTCGGCCTGACCGTGGCGGATGCGCCAGCAGTTCAGTTCATCCAGTTTCACGGCTTCAACGTTGGGCGTGCTCATGGGGCAACTCTCGATCAGGAACAGGACTGCAATGGACCGCAAAACGGGCACCGGGTTTAACGCCCACTTTTTTTACGGGCTCCGGTTTAACGAGCTCTAGGCGGAACCGAGCGAGTGCGGCCGCTGCCGTCGATAGCGACGAACACGAAGACTGCTTCGGTCACTTTACGCCATTCGCTGGACAGTGGATCGTCGCTCCAGACTTCGACCATCATCTGAATCGAGCTGCGGCCGATTTCCAGGGCCTGGGTATAGAAGGAGAGTTGAGCACCCACCGCTACCGGCACCAGGAACGCCATGCGATCGATCGCCACGGTGGCCACGCGACCACCGGCGACCTTGCTGGCCATTGCGGTGCCAGCCAAATCCATCTGCGCCACCAGCCAGCCGCCGAAAATATCGCCAAAGCCATTGGTTTCGCGCGGAAGCGCGGTGATTTGCAGGGCCAGGTCGCCTTGCGGGATTGGATCTTCTTGTTCGAGCTCTATCATGCCGGGGGTGCCTCTGACCCGTGACTCTTCGTAGGTGTAGCGGGTGAATAGCCGTCTTGGAAAAACGATTCAGCCCCGAACATACTACGTTCGTCACGTTTTTCGTAAGGCGCCTAAAGGGAAACTCTGCGAAATCGGCTGACGGATGCCAACGACGGTTTCGCACAGCAACCCCTTACAAGCCGTTGCAATGTCACGAGTATATCGATCGGTAGACTCCGAGACGACCGTCCGGTTCTCATTTTGACCGTCAAATACGCGCCTCTATGTGCTTTTTCGAACAATTTGCTATCGTGCCGAACCTGCCCAAGCCTCAGCCAGCGTTGTTGAGGTTGCAGATCCGACTATAAGAGAAGCCCTTGCCATGACCACAGCGCCCTCGAGCATCGCGCAGCCCAACCAATCCGCACGTCCGCTGACCCGCAACGACTATAAGACGTTATCGCTGTCTGCCCTGGGCGGCGCGCTGGAGTTTTACGACTTCATCATCTTTGTGTTCTTTGCCACGGTGGTCGGCAAGCTGTTCTTTCCTGCCGACATGCCCGAGTGGCTGCGCCTGATGCAGACGTTCGGCATCTTCGCCGCTGGCTACCTGGCGCGGCCGCTGGGCGGCATCGTCATGGCGCACTTCGGTGATCTGCTGGGGCGCAAGAAGATGTTCACCTTGAGCATTTTCATGATGGCAGTGCCGACCCTGATCATGGGCTTGCTGCCGACTTATGCGCAGATAGGTATGTGGGCGCCGATCCTGTTGCTGCTGATGCGAGTGATCCAGGGTGCGGCGATTGGCGGTGAGGTGCCGGGGGCTTGGGTATTCGTTTCCGAACACGTGCCGCAGCGGCATATTGGTTATGCCTGCGGCACACTGACCTGCGGTCTGACCGCCGGTATTCTTTTGGGCTCATTGGTCGCCACCGCGATCAACAGCATTTACACACCGGTTGAAGTCGCGGATTACGCCTGGCGGATCCCGTTCCTGCTGGGCGGTGTGTTTGGCCTGTTCTCGGTCTATCTGCGTCGCTGGCTCCACGAAACCCCGGTGTTCGCCGAACTGCAACTGCGCAAAGCGCTGGCCGAAGAAGTGCCGCTGCGCGCCGTGTTGCGCGACCATCGCGGTGCGATCCTGATTTCCATGCTGCTGACCTGGCTGCTGTCTGCCGGCATCATCGTGATCATCCTGATGACCCCGACCGTGCTGCAGACCGTCTATCACTTCTCGCCGACTACCGCGTTGCAGGCTAACAGCCTGGCCATCGTATTCCTGAGTCTGGGCTGTGTGGCCTCCGGTGTATTGGCTGACCGCTTCGGCGCCGGCCGGGTGTTCGTGTTCGGTAGCGCCGCGCTGCTGATCAGTTCGTGGACGTTCTATCACAGCCTGTTCAACCATCCCGACTGGCTGTTCCCGATGTATGCCCTGACCGGTCTGCTGGTCGGCACTATCGGTGCGGTGCCGTATGTGATGGTCAAAGCCTTCCCGGCGGTGGTGCGGTTCAGCGGGTTGTCGTTTTCCTACAACCTGGCTTACGCGATTTTCGGTGGCCTGACGCCGATGGTCGTGACGTTGCTCTTGAAGGAAAGCCCGATGGGGCCGGCCTATTATGTGGCGATCATTTGTGGTGTCGGGATTCTGGTGGGTGGGTATCTCTGGAAGAAGGGGCGCTAACCTTGTAACCGATCGTTCCCACGCTCTGCGTGGGAATGCATCTCGGGACGCTCTGCGTCCCATTCAAAAGCGGACGCAGAGC
>NZ_VYKC01000013.1:0-309229 GCF_032424305.1 Pseudomonas sp. JV414
ATGTGATGGTCAAAGCCTTCCCGGCGGTGGTGCGGTTCAGCGGGTTGTCGTTTTCCTACAACCTGGCTTACGCGATTTTCGGTGGCCTGACGCCGATGGTCGTGACGTTGCTCTTGAAGGAAAGCCCGATGGGGCCGGCCTATTATGTGGCGATCATTTGTGGTGTCGGGATTCTGGTGGGTGGGTATCTCTGGAAGAAGGGGCGCTAACCTTGTAACCGATCGTTCCCACGCTCTGCGTGGGAATGCCGCCATGGACGCTCTGCGTCCGCTTTTGAATGGGACGCAGAGCGTCCCGAGATGCATTCCCACGCAGAGCGTGGGAACGATCTATCGCTAGATGCTGGCCTTTCATCCAATTGTCATATTTCAGCCATAGAGTGTTCACACGGCCTGCTGATACTTGGCCCCGACTTAACACACCTATCTGCTAGGAGTAAGGCATGAAACTGAAGCGTTTGATGGCGGCAATGACTTTTGTCGCTGCTGGCGTTGCGACTGCCAACGCGGTTGCCGCTGTTGACCCGTCGATCCCGAGCTACACCAAGACCACTGGTGTGTCGGGCAACCTGTCCAGCGTCGGCTCCGATACCCTGGCTAACCTCATGACCCTGTGGGCTGAGAACTACAAAAAAGAATACCCGAACGTAAACATCCAGATTCAGGCTGCCGGTTCTTCCACCGCGCCACCTGCGCTGACTGAAGGCACCGCTAACCTGGGCCCGATGAGCCGCAAGATGAAGGACAACGAGCTGCAAGCCTTCGAAACCAAATACGGCTACAAGCCAACCGCTATTCCGGTTGCCGTGGACGCCCTGGCTGTCTTCGTACACAAAGACAACCCGATCAAGCACCTGACCATGGAACAGGTCGACGCGATCTTCTCCTCGACGCGTCTGTGCGGCGCTAAAACCGACGTGAAAACCTGGGGCGACCTGGGTGTGACCGGCGACCTGGCAAACAAGCCGGTTCAGCTGTTCGGTCGTAACTCGGTATCTGGCACTTACGGCTACTTCAAAGAAGAAGCCCTGTGCAAAGGCGACTTCAAGCCAAACGTCAACGAACAACCAGGTTCGGCTTCGGTTGTGCAATCGATCAGCTCCTCGCTGAACGGCGTTGGTTACTCGGGCATCGGCTACAAGACCGCCAGCGTGAAAACCGTAGCCCTGGCCAAGAAAGGCAGCACCGAGTTCGTTGAAGACACCGAAGAAAACGCCCTGAACGGCAAGTATCCGCTGTCGCGTTTCCTCTACGTATACGTCAACAAGGCCCCGAACAAGCCTCTGGCCCCGCTGGAAGCCGAGTTCGTGAAGCTGATTCTGTCCAAACAGGGTCAGGAAGTGGTTGTGAAAGACGGCTACATCCCGCTGCCAGCCAAGGTTGCTGCAAAAGCACTGGCTGACCTGGGTCTGCAAGAAGGCAACAACGTAGTAAAAAAGTAAAACCCTAGGTCCGGGCTAAACCCCGGACCTGTGTAGGAGCGAGGCTTGCCCGCGAAAGCGGTGGGTCAGTCAACATTGATGTTGAATGTAACGACCCCTTCGCGGGCAAGCCTCGCTCCTACAATGCCGGTAAATACCGGCCCCCAAATTTCCGATCCACTGCCAGTTCCCACCGGCGGCGGATTTGTTGCGTCACTGCATTGTCATCTTTCTGTCATACAGGATCGCTAGGGTGTGCGAATGAATGATCTGGCCAACTCCACCATGACTACAAATCCCCCCAAGCGAATTGACTTCAATACGCCTGAGCTGCACCGCAAGCGCCGTATTCGTGCGCTGAAAGATCGGCTGACCCGCTGGTATGTCCTCGTCGGCGGCCTCGCCGTTCTTGGCGCGATCACCCTGATCTTTTTCTTCCTCGGTTACGTCGTCGCGCCGCTGTTCCAGGGTGCCGACCTGACCGCCAAAGACGCCATCATGCCTGCCTGGATGCAAGACGCCGGCAAGCCGCTGATGATCTCCCTCGAAGAGCAGAACCAGGTCGCCATGCGGGTTTCCGACAAGGGCCAGGCACTGTTCTTTGATATCGACACTGGCGCCGAGCTGCGCCGCGTCGACCTGCCGATTCCAGCCGGCACCAGCGTGACCTCCATCGGTGAAGATCAACCTGGCCAGCCATTGGTGGCGGTGGGTTTGTCCAACGGTCAGGCGCTGGTGTTCCGTCACACGTATAAAGTCAGCTACCCGGATGGCAAGAAAACCATCTCGCCGGCCGTTGAATACCCCTACGGCGAAACACCCATCGCGCTGAACGAGGCGGGCGGTGCTCTAGAGCACGTCAGCCTCAACGCCACTGATTCGACCCTGCTGCTGGCCGGTTCCACCGGTGCGCAGCTGCATGTCGTGTCGCTGACCAGCGAAGAAAACATGATGACCGGCGAAGTCACCAATGAGCAGAAGCGCATTGACCTGCCGCAAATGACCGAGCCGGTGAAAAACATCTTCGTCGACCCGCGTCAGCAGTGGCTGTACGTGGTCAACGGTCGTGCTCAGGCCGACGTTTTCAGCCTGCGCGACAAGAGCCTCAACGGTCGCTATAAATTGCTTGAAAATGGCGATGCCGAAGTGACCGCCAGCACTCAATTGCTGGGCGGCATCTCGCTGATCGTCGGTGACTCCAAGGGCGGCCTCGCCCAGTGGTTCATGGCTCGCGACCCGGATGGCGAACAACGCTTCAAGCAGATCCGTACCTTCCAGATGGGCACTACGCCGATCGTGGAGATCACCGCCGAAGAACGTCGCAAAGGCTTCGTTGCCCTCGACGCTTCCGGCAAACTCGGCGTGTTCCACAGCACCGCTCACCGCACTTTGCTGGTGGACCAGGTGGTCGACGGCCAAGGCCTTTTCGGCCTGTCGCCACGGGCCAACCGCGTGATCGTGGAGCAGGGTGGCAAGCTGCAACCGTTGCTGCTCGACAACCCGCACCCGGAAGTCTCGTGGAGCGCGTTGTGGAGCAAGGTCTGGTACGAGAACTACGACGAGCCTAAATACGTCTGGCAATCGACCGCCGCCAACACCGACTTCGAACCCAAGCTGAGCCTCTCGCCGCTGACCTTCGGTACCCTGAAAGCCGCGTTCTACGCGATGCTGCTGGCTGCGCCACTGGCCGTTGCCGCGGCGATCTACACCGCGTACTTCATGGCTCCAGGCATGCGTCGCAAGGTCAAACCGGTGATCGAGCTGATGGAAGCGATGCCGACGGTGATCCTCGGCTTCTTCGCCGGCCTGTTCCTTGCGCCGTACGTGGAAGGGCATTTGCCGGGGATTTTCAGTCTGCTGCTGTTGATGCCAATTGGCATCCTGGTCGCCGGTTTCACCTTCAGTCGCCTGCCTGAATCGCTGCGCCTGCGGGTGCCGGACGGCTGGGAAAGCGCGATCCTGATCCCGGTGATTCTGTTTGTGGGCTGGCTGTCGCTGTACATGAGCCCGTACATGGAAACCTGGTTCTTCGGCGGCGACATGCGCATGTGGATCTCCCACGACTTAGGGATTACCTACGACCAGCGCAACGCTCTGGTAGTCGGTCTGGCCATGGGCTTCGCGGTCATTCCGAACATCTACTCGATCGCCGAAGACGCCGTGTTCAGCGTGCCTCGCGGCCTGACTCTGGGCTCCCTGGCCCTCGGTGCCACACCGTGGCAGACCATGACGCGCGTGGTGATCCTCACCGCCAGCCCGGGCATCTTCTCGGCGCTGATGATCGGCATGGGCCGCGCGGTCGGCGAAACCATGATCGTGCTGATGGCCACCGGTAACACCCCGGTCATGGAAATGAACCTGTTCGAAGGCCTGCGCACCCTGGCGGCCAACGTCGCAGTGGAAATGCCCGAATCGGAAGTCGGCGGCAGCCACTACCGCGTGCTGTTCCTCTCGGCGCTGGTGCTGCTGTTGTTCACCTTCGTCATGAACACCCTCGCGGAACTGATTCGTCAGCGTCTGCGCAAGAAATACTCGTCGCTTTAAGAAAGGTAGAAGTCTGTGAAACAGAACTCCCTGAATGGATGGTTCAAGAGCGGCGCCCCCGGCGTCTGGATCAGCGGTGGCGCGGTGTCCATTGCGGTCATCATGACCATTGGCCTGCTGGCGGTGATTGCCGTGCGCGGCCTGGGCCACTTCTGGCCAGCGGACCTGGTGCACGCCAGTTACGACGTGCCGGGCCAGGCCAACCACCTCGTTGTCGGCGAAGTGGTGCAGAAGGAAGAAGTGCCACGCGAGCGCCTGAAAAGCGCTGGCCTGCCGGTGCCCGATCAGGGCCCGGAGTTCATGACCCGCGAGTTGATCAAGGTCGGCAACCGTGATCTGAACGGCACTGACTTCACGTGGATTGTCGGCGAGTGGCTAACTAACCAAACGACTCCACCCGAGCTGATGGCTATCGAGCGTCGTGAGTGGGGCAACTTCTACGGCTACCTGGTCAACGTCAAACAGGATGGCAAGGTCATTGCTGAAGGCGAGGCCGCATGGCCTGAGTTGCAGGCGCGTGTCGATCGCGTCAACCAGCTCGCCGCGCAGCTCAAGACCCTGGAAAAGGTCGACATCGGCGCGATCAACGCAGGTCTGGAACGTGTGCGTCTGCACGGTCGCAAACTGGAACTGGCCGGCCGTCTCGACGCTGCCGCACAAGCGGACCTGGAGTCCGAACGCGCCGAGTTGAATGCCCGTTATCAGGAAATCGAAGCGCGTCTGAATGATCTGCACGCGCAGTTCAACCGCGACAGCCTGACCGCTCGCGACGCGAACGGCAAAGAAGTCGAAATCGGCATCGGTAAAGTGGTTCACGCCTACCAGCCGAACGCCATGGGCACCTTCACCAAGATCGGCTTCTACTTCAGCAAGGTCTGGGAATTCCTCAGTGATGACCCGCGTGAAGCCAACACCGAAGGCGGGATTTTCCCGGCGATTTTCGGCACCGTGATGATGACGTTGATCATGGCGATGATCGTGACGCCATTCGGCGTGCTGGCGGCGGTCTACCTGCGTGAATATGCACGTCAGGGGCCGATGACCCGGCTGATCCGCATCGCGGTGAACAACCTGGCGGGTGTTCCGGCCATCGTTTACGGCGTGTTTGGTCTGGGCTTCTTCGTCTACGTGCTCGGCGGTTCGGTCGACCGGTTGTTCTTCCCTGAAGCACTGCCAGCGCCGACCTTCGGTACGCCGGGCCTGCTTTGGGCCTCGCTGACCCTGGCGCTGCTGGCGGTGCCGGTGGTAATCGTGGCCACTGAAGAAGGCCTGGCGCGGATTCCTCGCACCGTGCGTGAAGGCTCGTTGGCCCTCGGCGCAACCAAGGCAGAAACCTTGTGGAAGATCGTGCTGCCGATGGCCAGCCCGGCGATGATGACCGGGATGATCCTCGCCGTGGCCCGTGCCGCCGGTGAAGTGGCGCCGCTGATGCTGGTGGGCGTGGTGAAACTGGCGCCGTCGTTGCCGCTGGATGGCAACTACCCGTACTTGCACCTGGACCAAAAGATCATGCACTTGGGCTTCCACATTTATGACGTCGGCTTCCAGAGCCCGAACGTCGAAGCCGCGCGGCCGCTGGTATACGCCACTGCATTGCTGCTGGTGCTGGTGATTGCCACGCTCAACTTGTCGGCCGTTTATATCCGTAACCATCTGCGCGAAAAATACAAAGCATTGGATAGCTGATTACTGCCGCTCCCTGTAGGAGCCAGGCTTGCCGGCGAAGGCGATTTCAAGGACGCCTTCGCGGGCAAGCCTCGCTCCTACAGAACGGCGACACCGCTGGCCCAATCTTGTGAGGCCAGCGGCTCACTGAACCGAATTTGTTAGCACAGGGAGCCTCCCATGCAGCACGAAGCACACACTCACGGTATCAACATGTCGGCCCTGGGCCGCGACAAACAGAGCCTGAGCCTCGAGCAAGAAACCGTGGCCATCGAAGTGCCGGGCCTGAGCCTGTTCTACGGCGACAAACAAGCGCTGTTCGACGTCAGCATGAACATCCCGAAACAGCGCGTGACCGCCTTCATCGGCCCGTCCGGCTGCGGCAAGTCCACGCTGCTGCGCACCTTCAACCGCATGAACGACTTGGTGGACGGTTGCCGCGTCGACGGCGCGATCAACCTCTACGGCAACAACATCTACCGTAAGGGCGAGGACGTGGCTGAGCTGCGTCGTCGCGTCGGGATGGTGTTCCAGAAGCCCAACCCGTTCCCGAAAACCATCTACGAGAACGTGGTCTACGGCCTGCGCATTCAGGGCATCAACAAGAAGCGTGTGTTGGACGAAGCGGTCGAGTGGGCATTGAAAGGCGCGGCCCTGTGGGAGGAAGTCAAAGACCGTTTGCACGAGTCGGCGCTCGGCCTGTCCGGTGGTCAGCAGCAACGTCTGGTGATTGCCCGCACCATCGCCGTGGAGCCGGAAGTCCTGCTGCTCGATGAGCCATGCTCGGCGCTCGACCCGATCTCGACGCTGAAAGTCGAAGAGCTGATCTACGAACTGAAATCCAAGTTCACCATTGTTATCGTGACCCACAACATGCAACAGGCCGCGCGGGTTTCCGACTACACGGCGTTCATGTACATGGGCAAACTGGTGGAATTCGGCGACACCGATACCCTGTTCACCAATCCGGCGAAGAAGCAGACCGAAGACTACATCACTGGTCGCTACGGCTAGGAAGCTGTTGTTGCTCACTGAACTGACGCTGCGGTCCACCGCACCTTACCGGACGCTCCAAGGACGCCAACATGATTAGTAAAGAAGGCCTTACCCATCACATCTCCGCGCAGTTCAACGCTGAGCTCGAGGAAGTGCGCAGCCACCTCCTGGCCATGGGCGGGCTGGTGGAAAAGCAGGTCAACGACGCGGTCACCGCGCTGATCGAGGCCGACTCCGGCCTGGCCCAGCAGGTTCGCGAGATCGACGACCAGATCAACCAGATGGAACGCAACATCGACGAAGAATGCCTGCGCATTCTGGCCCGTCGTCAGCCGGCAGCGTCGGACTTGCGTTTGATCATCAGCATATCCAAGTCGGTGATCGACCTGGAGCGTATCGGCGACGAAGCCACCAAAATCGCCCGTCGTGCCATTCAGTTGTGCGAAGAAGGCGAAGCCCCACGCGGTTACGTGGAAGTTCGCCACATTGGTGACCAGGTGCGCAACATGGTTCGCGATGCTTTGGACGCGTTTGCCCGCTTCGACGCCGACCTGGCGTTGTCGGTGGCGCAGTACGACAAGATCATCGATCGCGAATACAAGACTGCACTGCGTGAACTCGCCACCTACATGATGGAAGACCCACGCTCTATTTCGCGGGTCTTGAGCATTATCTGGGTGCTGCGTTCCCTGGAGCGGATCGGCGACCACGCGCGCAATATCTCGGAACTGGTGATTTACCTGGTGCGCGGCACCGACGTGCGTCACTTGGGCCTCAA
The DNA here is from genome assembly GCF_032424305.1 of Pseudomonas sp. JV414. Lineage (NCBI taxonomy): Bacteria > Pseudomonadati > Pseudomonadota > Gammaproteobacteria > Pseudomonadales > Pseudomonadaceae > Pseudomonas > Pseudomonas sp. JV414. Next base: position 7,404 of record NZ_VYKC01000013.1, read on the forward strand.
GCGCATGAAGGAAGAAGTTGAAGGCACAAGTGCCGAAACCGCTAATGTTCCGGGCAAAGCTGACGATAAGTAAGACTGCCCCTAGGAAAGCGCCCGGCCCTTTGGCCGGGCGTTTTTGTTTGCGTGGCTTCGAATTGAAGAATTGAAAAGCAGCACCCGCGAACGAAAAGTCCCGGCGTGACTGAAGAGTTTTGGCAAAGTGCCATCAGCCAGCGTTATGCTTGCCGGGATTTTTAAAGGGGTGTTGGATGAGCAAGATTAGTGTGTTGGTCGTGGACGATGCGGCGTTCATTCGTGACCTGGTAAAGAAGTGCCTGCGTAACTACTTCCCCGGGATCCGGACCGAAGATGCAGTCAACGGCAAAAAGGCCCAGGCCATGCTGGCCAAAGAAGCGTTCGACCTGGTTCTGTGCGACTGGGAAATGCCGGAGATGTCCGGTCTGGAACTGCTGACCTGGTGCCGCGAGCAGGACAACCTCAAGACCATGCCGTTCGTGATGGTCACCAGCCGTGGCGACAAAGAGAACGTCGTCCAGGCGATTCAGGCCGGAGTTTCCGGCTACGTCAGCAAGCCGTTCACCAACGAGCAACTGCTGACCAAGGTCAAACAGGCGCTGAACAAGGTCGGCAAACTTGACGCCCTGATGAGCGGTGCGCCGACCAAAATGAACTCGGCATTCGGCAACGATTCCCTGAGCGCGTTGACCGGTGGCAAGGCTGCTGTCGTCGCACCAGCCCCGGCTGCCGCACCGTCTCGCGGCTTGCTCAACACTCCGCCGGTCAAGGCACCGGTCGCTGCTTCCGCGCCTGCCAGCGGGCGCGGTCAAGGCCAACTGCGCCTGCCGAGTGGCACCCAGCAATGCGTGATCAAGGCCTTGAGCATCAAGGAAGCACTGCTGGTGGTGAAGCGCACTGACACTCTGCCGCAAGTCCTCGACAGCGCCGTGCTCGACCTGGAGCAGGGCGAGAACGCTGAAATCGCCCGCCTCAACGGCTACCTGCACGCCATCGTTGCCTACGAGCCGAAACCTGACAGCGACTGGCTGCAACTGACTTTCCGCTTTGTCGACCAGGATGCGCAGAAGCTCGACTACATCTCCCGCCTGATCGCCCGTGGCACCGCACAGAAGCATTTCGTACCGGGCGCGTAACGTGTACCGCTGATCGTTCCCACGCTCTGCGTGGGAATGCCTCCCCGGATGCTCCGTGTCCGCTTCGGATGGGACGCAGAGCGTCCCTTGCTGCATTCCCACGCAGAGCGTGGGAATGATCATTTGAAACATCTGTCGACTACGCTGGTCCATTTCAGCTGCTAGGCTCCTTTCCAGGCCTTACTCGACAGAATCTTGCCCATGCTCGCGCGCCTGCTGTTTTTCTGTGGTCTGTTCATGGCCTCCACCTCGGCTGTGGCCATGACGATTTACCGGTCCACCGACGCCAGTGGCGTGGTCTCTTACAGCGACCGCCCCACCAAAGGCGCGAAGGTGTTCGTTTTTCGGGACCGGATGGTCGAGCGGCTTGAACGGCAGGTGTACCTCGATATCAAGAAACAGAGGGGCATGGACAGCGTGTTCGTGCGCAACGACCTGTATGCGCCGGTCGAGATCGAGCTGAGTTTTGCCGGGCTGAATAACGTCAGCGGCGCGCCGAGCCGACCGATCCGTCGGGTTATGCCAGCGCGCAGTAACCTTCGCCTGGCGCTGCTCAAGGCGACGAAGGCCGGAAGGCCGCTGGTCTATACTCCAAGGTTCGAATATTCCCTGGGCGACCCCGCAGGGGCCGCCATGGCGTATCGATATCCGTTGCCCTGGCGTGGCGGGCCGTTTCGGCTGAGCCAAGGCGCCAATGGCCAATACAGCCACTACGGGCCGAAGAACCGTTATGCGATGGACATCGCCATGCCCGAAGGCACGCCGATCATCGCGGCGCGCGGCGGAATGGTGGTGAAAACCGAGAATGGCCAGACCGGGCGCGGCAACGATCCGTCAGGCAATTTCGTGCGGGTATTGCACGATGACGGAACGATGGGCGTGTACCTGCACCTCAAGAAAGGCTCAGTCAGCGTACGGGAAGGTCAGCGAGTGGTGGTGGGCAGTGCGCTGGCGCTGTCGGGCAATACCGGCAACAGCAGCGGCCCGCACTTGCACTTCGTGGTGCAGCGCAATACCGGGTTGGGGTTGGTATCGATTCCGTACCAGTTCAATCAACCGGTAGGCGCGTTGCCCAACTTTGCGTTGGGCAAGAAGTAATGGGTGCCTGACCCAACGCCATCGCGGGCAAGCCCACTCCCACAGGTCCTGCGCAAGTCCTTGTGGGAGCGGGCTTGCCCGCGAAGGGGTCGACGCGGATCTGGATCAGCGCATTAATCGAGCATCAACACCTTGGCCAAAATGATCTTCGGCCCTTTCATCTTCTTGATGATGATCCGCAAACCTTCTACTTCCAGCACTTCTTCCTCTTCCGGCACCCGTTTCAAGGTTTCATAGACCAGACCGGCGAGGGTTTCGGCTTCGATGTGGTCCAGATCGATGCCCAGCAGGCGTTCGACCTTGAACAGCGGTGTATCGCCCCGCACCAGCAGTTTGCCCGGCTGATACGCGAGGATCCCGCGTTCGGCCTTGCGGTGTTCGTCCTGAATGTCGCCCACCAGCACTTCCAGCACGTCTTCCATGGTCAGGTAGCCGATGATGTTGCCGTCGGCTTCCTCGACCACGGCGAAATGCGAACCGCCCTTGCGGAACTGTTCCAGCAACTGCGACAGCGGCATGTGGCGAGACACGCGCTCCAGCGGGCGGGTCAGTTCGGCGAGGTTGAACGACTCGGGAATGTGATCCAGTGCGGCCAGTTCCAGCAGCAAATCCTTGATGTGCAGCAGGCCGACGAACTCCTGACGCTCGCTGTCATACACCGGGTAGCGGCTAAACTTGTGGCGACGGAACATCGCCAGAATTTCCTTGAGTGGCGCGTTGAACTCCAGCGTCACCAGGTCTTCCCGGGAGTTGGCCCAGTCGACCACTTCCAGCTCGCCCATCTCCACCGCCGAGGCCAAAACGCGCATGCCTTGGTCGCTCGGGTCCTGGCCACGGCTGGAGTGCAGGATCAGTTTCAGTTCTTCACGGCTGTAATGGTGCTCGTGATGCGGGCCGGGTTCACCCTGGCCGGCGATCCGCAGGATCTGGTTGGCGCTGGCGTTGAGCAGGTAGATGGCCGGGTACATGGCCCAGTAGAACAGGTACAGCGGCACGGCTGTCCAGAGCGACAGCAGCTCGGGTTTGCGGATAGCCCAGGATTTCGGGGCCAGTTCACCGACCACGATGTGCAGGTACGAAATGATGAAGAACGCCGTAAAGAACGACACGCCTTTGACCACTTCGGCGGACTCTACGCCAACAGCGCTCAGTACCGGCTCGAGAATATGGGCGAACGCCGGCTCACCGACCCAGCCCAGGCCGAGGGAGGCGAGGGTAATGCCCAATTGGCAGGCCGAGAGGTAAGCATCGAGCTGACTGTGCACGGTGCGCAGGATATGTCCGCGCCAGCCGTGTTGTTCAGCGATGGCTTCGACCCGGGTCGAGCGTAGTTTGACCATGGCAAATTCCGCCGCAACGAAAAAGCCGTTGAGCAAAACCAGGATCAGAGCAAAAAGAATCATGCCGAAATCGGCGAAGAGTGTCGCGAGGGTCAAGCCAGGGGAAGGGTCCATGATGGGGTTTTGCGGGTTCCGTGTATTCGAAAGGAAAGAAAAAAGTGCGCCTGAAAGGCAGGCACAAGTCAGCCAATGTAGCGGCTGACTCTTGGCTTGCCTAGTGGCGAGTGCTGGCCGGTATCAATCGGCGGTGCTGATAACCCGGGATTTGGTCACCTGGGCTGGCGCAAAATGGCAGGTAAACGTGCTGCCGTGCCCCGGCACACTGCTGATTTCCATACGTGCCCGGTGGCGCAGCAACACATGCTTGACGATGGCCAGTCCCAGCCCGGTGCCGCCGGTATTGGAGTTGCGGCTGGAGTCGACGCGGTAGAAGCGTTCAGTCAGGCGCGGCAAGTGTTTGCTGTCGATGCCGATACCCGAATCCTGCACGCTCAAATGCGCGCCTTGATCGTCACCCCACCAGCGAATTCGGATATTGCCTTCTGCCGGGGTGTATTTCACTGCGTTGAACACCAGGTTGGAGAACGCGCTACGCAATTCGGCTTCGCTGCCCTTGAGCAGGATCGTCGGATCGGCTTCCAGGCTGATGTGCTGGTTTTTTTGGCCCGACAGTTGCTGAGCGTCGCCCTTGATCGATTGCAGCAGGCTGTCAATGGACACCGGTTGATTGTCCGACGGGTAATCGGTGGCTTCCAGTTTGGCCAGCAGCAGCAAATCGTTAAGCAAGGTCTGCATGCGCCCGCCTTGCTGCTGCATCTGCTGCAGCGCACGGGTCCAGCGCGGGTTCACTTCCTCGACGTTGTCGAGCAGGGTCTCCAGGTAGCCGCAGATCACCGTCAGCGGCGTGCGCAGTTCGTGGGACACATTGGCGATGAAGTCTTTGCGCATCTGTTCCAGCTGATGGATACGCGTCACGTCGCGCACCAGCATCAAGTGTTCGTTGTTGCCATAGCGGGTGATGTACAGCTGAATGCGCAGGCGATCATTGATTGGTGAAGGAATTTCCAACGGCTCGGCGTAGCTGTCCTGTTCGAAGTATTCCTTGAAGCGCGGATGGCGCACCAGGTTGGTCACGGGCTGGCCGCTGTCCTGAGGGGTCTTGAGACCAAGCAGGGTTTCGGCGGCACGGTTCCACCATTCCAGGTTGCCATCGCTGTCGAGCATGATCACCGCGTCTTTCAGTGCCGCGGTGGATTCCTGGACCCGGTCGATCACCGCTTGCAGGCGCCCGCGCACCCGTTGGTCGCGGCGTTGCAAGTGGTAGATGCTGTCGAACACTTCGCCCCACAGGCCATAGCCATCGGGTGGTGCTTCATCGGGTTTGTGCAGGCGCAGCCATTCGTGCAGGCGCAGCAGTTGCTTGAGGGTCCAGGCCAGATAAAGGCCCAGGCCCACGGCGAGGCTCCAGCCGTAGTAGCCGGAAATCAGGCCGATCACCAGGCAGGCGGTGACCAGCAACAGCATGTGGCGAATCAGGGTGCCATGCCAGTTTTGGTTCACGAAAAAATGCGTCCTTGTCAGCGAGTCTGGCGGTCGGCTCAGGCCTTGGTGGAAAACCGGTAGCCGGTGCCGCGCACGGTTTGTACCAGATTTTCATAGGCATCGCCGAGGGCTTTGCGCAGGCGCCGGATGTGTACATCGACGGTGCGTTCTTCGACATAGACATTGCCGCCCCAGACCTGATCCAGCAACTGGCCGCGGGTATAGGCACGTTCCTGGTGGGTCATGAAAAACTGCAGCAGGCGGTATTCGGTCGGGCCCATCTCGGCGGGTTTGCCGTCGATGGTCACGCGGTGGCTGATCGGGTCCAGCAGCAGGCCGCCGACTTCGATTGGCGACTCGCCATCAGTCGGGCCGGCGCGGCGCAGAACGGCTTTCAGGCGCGCCACCAGCTCTCGCGGGGAAAATGGTTTGGTGATGTAGTCATCAGCGCCGACTTCCAGGCCCTGGATCTTGTTGTCCTCTTCGCCCTTGGCGGTGAGCATGATGATCGGGATATCCCCAGTCAGCTCATCGCGTTTGAGGCGGCGGGCCAGCTCGATGCCGGAAGTGCCGGGCAGCATCCAGTCGAGCAAAATCAGGTCCGGTTTACGGTCGACGATAATGGCATGGGCCTGCTGCGAGTTCTCCGCCTCCAGGCAGTCATAGCCGGCCATTTCCAACGCAACGGCGATCATTTCGCGAATGGGCGCTTCGTCGTCAACGATCAGAATGCTCCTGCCAACCATGCGTTAATCCTCTTGTCATTTAACTGTCTTGCGCCGCATTAGATAACGGAATTATTGCAGTCGTGTGACAGTATTTTAGCTGTCCTGTGATTGGCGGGATCCTGAACTAAGCTTTAAGTCCGAATCCTGACAACCACAAGAGGAAGGTTTCCATGACATCGCACTCGTTTTCCTTCAAAACCCTGATGTTGGCCACTGCCTTGATTTTTCCGACGATGGCTTTCGCCGCCGAACCGGCGATGATGAAAGGCGACATGATGGTCGACCACAAGGGTATGACCGTTTACACGTTCGACAAGGACACCGGCGGCAAGTCGATGTGTAACGATGATTGTGCCAAGAACTGGCCACCGATGATGGCCCCGGCAGGCGCCAAGGCCGAAGGCAAATTTACGCCAATTAAACGGGATGATGGCACGATGCAATGGGCTTATGACGGTAAGCCGCTATATACGTTTATGAAGGACGAAAAACCTGGAGAGATGAAGGGTGACGGCATGAAAGATGTCTGGCACGTCATCACCAATACCGGACCGAAGAAGTAAGCGAGTTCAGGAACCACAGCCTCGTTCCAGTAGGAGCGAGGCTTTTGCCCGCGAAGGCTCAGTCGCTTCAGCGCAACGCGTAATCCAGCACAATCCCGACAAAAATCGCCAACCCCGCCCAATGGTTATGCAAAAACGCCTGAAAGCAGCGCATCCGGTCCTTGCTGCGGGTGTACCAGAACTCCCACGCAAAACAACCCGCCGCCGCCAGTAACCCGAGGTGGAACCAGCCGCCGAGCTGGAATTTCGAGCCCGCCAGCAGCAGGCACCCCAATGCCAATCCTTGCAGGGTCAGAATGATCGCCCTGTCGGCGTCGCCAAACAGAATCGCCGTGGATTTCACCCCGATCTTCAAGTCGTCGTCGCGGTCGGTCATGGCGTAATAGGTGTCGTAGCCCACGGTCCACAACAGGTTGGCGATCCATAACAACCAGGCCGCCGCCGGCAACTCACCGGTTTCGGCGGTGAATGCCATCGGCATGCCCCAGGAGAACGCCGCGCCCAGTACCACTTGCGGGTAATAGGTGTAGCGCTTCATGAATGGGTAAGTGAACGCCAGGGCCAAGCCGCCCAGTGACAGCCAGACCGTCGCTGCGTTGGTACACAGCACCAGCAAGAAGCTCACGCCCATCAGCACGGCGAAGAACACCAGGGCTTCTTTCGAGCTGATCTTGCCGCTCACCAGCGGCCGCTGTTCGGTGCGTTTCACGTGGCCATCGACCTTGCGGTCCGCCCAATCGTTGATCACGCAGCCGCCGGCACGGGTCAGCACCACGCCGAGCACGAAAATCACGATATTGACCAATGAAGGCGAACCTTCACCGGCAATCCAGAGTGCCCACAGCGTCGGCCACAGCAGCAAATAAATGCCGATCGGCTTGTCCATGCGGGTCAGCTGAATAAAATCCCAGGCCCGAGGATTCACGCGGTTCAGGGACTTGAGCAGGCTCTGGTACATCAGCAATTCTCCGGATGGGCGCGGGTGGCGCTCCACAAGGTCGGCAGGAAAATCTCGGCCACCAGCACGCTCAAGGCGCCGCGGTCGAAACGCGAGCGCCGGCCCCACAGTTCAGGCGCCTGAGCATCCACCGGCAACCATGCTTGAGGATAGTGACAAACCTCGATGGCCCGGCGCTGGAATGCCTGATCGCAAAACAGCAATTCACCCAGAGAGCGGCTGCCCAATTCATCCATATGCAATCCATCACCCTGCAACGCGCTACGCGCCGCCACGCTGCGGGCAAACACCCAGGCTTCTCCGTGGCCGCGCAAATACACCTCGCGCACCCAGCCTTCACTGCCTTCGGCCAGCTCCAGCGCAGCACATTCGTCGGCGCGCAACGATTGCCAGCCTTCGAACAGCGGCGTGACGCTGAAGCCATCATTCGACAGGCGGATCAAGCGTCGGGTCAGCGACCCTTCATCGAACAGCCAATCGAGCGTAGACGTATCGGGGAGGGGCGTCAGTTGGCTTCGGGGAAGCCAGACCGGTGTCGCGGAGGGGGATTTTGAGTGCGGCACAGTGAGTCATTATTGGCAGCAAATGAGGCGGCGAGCTTACCATGTCAGGCGCCGATTTTGATTGACCGGCCTGCCGTTACGCCGAACAGGCTTGCATCTGCCGGGTCCGATCAGTACAAAACGCCCTGAGCCGGACGGCAACGCTTCACCGATCGACCGTTCGCGCCGGCAAAAGCCTGAATCCTGAGGAAGTAACTGAATGAAAAAGTGGCAATGTGTGGTCTGCGGCCTGATTTATAACGAGGCCGAGGGCTGGCCGGACGACGGTATTGCGGCGGGCACGCTGTGGCAGGACGTGCCGGAAGATTGGCTGTGCCCGGACTGCGGCGTGGGCAAGATGGATTTCGAAATGATCGAAATCAACTAAGAATCCAAGGAGTAAGGGAATGAACGCACCTGTCGTGATCGTCGGCACTGGGCTGGCTGGCTACAACCTGGCCCGGGAGTTTCGCAAACTCGATGGCGAAACTCCGCTGCTGCTGATTACCGCAGATGACGGACGCTCCTACTCCAAGCCGATGCTCTCCACCGGCTTCGGCAAGAATAAAGACGCCGACGGCCTGAGCATGGCCGAACCGGGCGCCATGGCCGAGCAATTGAAAGCCGAAGTGCGCACCCACACGCGTATCAGCGGTATCGATCCAGGCCATAAACGCCTGTGGATTGGTGAGGAAGCGGTGATCTACCGTGACCTGATCCTGGCGTGGGGCGCGGAAACCGTGCGGGTGCCGATCGAAGGCGACGCGGCGGATGCCGTTTTCCCGATCAATGATCTTGAAGACTATGCACGCTTTCGCGCGGCCGCGGCCGGCAAGCATCGGGTATTGCTGCTGGGTGCCGGTTTGATCGGCTGCGAATTCGCCAACGACCTCATCCTCGGTGGTTACGAGGTGCAACTGGTTGCACCGTGCGAACAGGTCATGCCGACCTTGCTGCACCCGGCCGCTGCCGCTGCGGTCCAGGCCGGCCTGGAAAGCCTGGGCGCGCGCTTCCACCTCGGGCCGGTGCTCAATCGCCTGCAAAGAGTGGCTGATGGCCTGGAAGCGCATCTGTCCGATGGCCAGGTGATCTCCTGCGATGTGGTGGTGTCGGCCATCGGTCTGCGTCCGCGCATCGACCTGGCGGCCGCTGCCGGGCTGCAGGTCAACCGTGGCGTAGTGGTCGACCGTCATCTGAAAACTTCTCACGCCAACATTTATGCCTTGGGCGACTGCGCCGAGGTCGATGGGCTGAATCTGTTGTACGTCATGCCCCTCATGAGCTGTGCGAGAGCGCTGGCCCAAACCCTCGCCGGCAACCCTACAGCAGTGAGTTATGGCCCGATGCCAATCACCGTGAAAACCCCGGTCTGCCCATTGGTGGTTTCGCCGCCGCCGCGGGGCGCGGAGGGCGTCTGGACGGTCGAAGGGCAGGGCGCGGACATCAAAGTGTTGTGCCGTGACAGCGCCGGCAAATTGCTGGGCTATGCCCTGACAGGCGCAGCGGTGATGGAAAAACTCGCCCTGAACAAAGAGCTTCCGGCCTTGCTGGCGTAAATAGCGGTCGTTCTGTCGGAATCACCCCGCTTTTGCTCCCACAAAGGTCGCGGGGAGACTGGCGCCGCTCTGAAGCGCGTGCCATTCTCACTCCCGTCTGCCGCAGAGTAGAGCACCTGCGGCGCCTTAGGCGCTGTTCCAACGAGAACAGCACGGACATAACAACAAAAAACCGTCAAAGGGGCTTCACTAATGCGTAAACCAGAACTCGCCGCTGCAATTGCGGAAAAAGCAGACCTCACCAAAGAACAGGCCAACCGCGTTCTCAACGCCGTTCTCGAAGAAATCACCGGCGCTCTGCACCGCAAAGACAGCGTCACGCTGGTGGGCTTCGGGACATTCCTGCAACGCCATCGCGGTGCCCGTACCGGCAAAAACCCGCAGACCGGTGAGCCAGTCAAAATCAAGGCCAGCAACACTGTTGCGTTCAAGCCGGGCAAATCGTTGAAGGACAGCGTTAATCCGTAACACGCACCGACTTCCCGCATAGCGGGTTAGCGGGATAAAAAATGGGCACGCCAACGAGGTTGGGTGCCCATTTTTTCTGTCTGGCGGATCAGCCGACTCGGCTTTGTTTCCTGGCGAGAATCGCTGCTATTTCCGGCTCATTCAGGTGATCCAGCGCTCGCTCCACCAACAAATGCACCCCGTCGGCCATGCGGCTGAGCGCCAAGACTATGGAGCGGCGTGAACCGTCCACATCGTCGGCGAGGTCGGCGGCGATGGCGCTGATGGACAAGAGGTCTTCCGAGGCGTTGGCGAGGAGGGCTTCAGTGTTGATGCCCGGGCAGACGCTGAAGAGTTGGCCGTTGCGTTTCGATGGTTTTGGTTCGGCTGGCGGGAAGTGATGGTCGAGGGCGCGCTCGGCGGCGTCGTTGAGTTTTTTTGAATCAGGGCTTTCGTATGGGGAGACCGAATCGGTGTCCGGTGGGTTAGGTGTGACCTTGAACATGATCTTCAATTCCTTGAGTGATGCTGACACCACTTCGCCGACTAAACGAAGGGGTGGCAGCTGTACGCAGGTTAGTCGGACCGGGGAATTGAAGAAGCCGGCGCACCCAAAGGTGCCCTACGCACAGCTACCATCAAAAGCAGGTAGGAAATACCTGTCTGACGGACGCTTGTACAACTTCAATTACCAGCGGGCGACTAAACCCGACCACTGACGATCAGTGACACGAATGAAGTTACCGACCGGCCCCAAAGCGCACAAGCCGGCGGATTCTGGCGTAGCCGTAGGCAACGACGCAAGATGTTGTAGCTTTCACGACGTTACCTACAAGGCTTTTAAACAGCGGCGTTGACCCATTCACTCCTCGTCCAAATCTTCCTCACCGATCAACCCTTGAACAAACCGGAGGAAATTCGAGCAGACCAGTTTTTCGGATTGAGCCTGATTCTCTTCAGGGCTTAGGTCGCTATCAAAGCTATCAGTCGTAAAATAACTAACGGCCTCCGTATCAAGATTCAAGCAAAAGAAGTTGCCACCCCAGTCGTTCGCGAAAGGCAGGAGGTGTGCAGGAAGTACCTGTTTTTTTAGCATCAACTGGTAGGTGGACAGCAGTGTGGAGTCGTCACCGGTAATCGGCTTGAACGCAACCACTTCCAGTGGCTCGTCAAAATCTTCGCTGACCCAATAGGTCCGCTCCGGTACGCCGCCGCTGTACTTGAGGTAATGGTTTCTAAAGGGCGTCGGTAGCTTCTTACCAATGACGGATTCCAGATGATCCAGATCCGCTGGCGTGATGGCCGCTTCGTCATTTGAGAATGTGTTTTCAAGCATTTCTACTGTGGTATCCCTGGATCCGGAGCGGGAATGACCACACTCGCCCAACTGGCTGTACGTTTGCGTTGTATCAGAGCACGCAATGCTTCTGCGTCAGGTTCGCCTTTTTTCGTGAATTTGACAGGTGCCAAAACATAGAGCATCACCTTTTCATCGTCGGGGATCGTCTCTTTTTCAGTTTTCGTATCCCAGGCTTTATCCACGGCCACGAAAGCATCCACTTCGTCTGGCCAGGCCAGGTTGGCATACATGGCATCGGAACGACGAATCAAGAAGCCTTCCGACAAGGGGCCATCATCGAACGTGTGGCGAGCGAGCAGAGACAGCAACTCAACCGGAAAAACCCAAGGACTGTGGGGGGTAAAACCTTGCTGCGTAAGAGGCCAGTCGCCAGGCAAGCATACGAATAATTCGGTATGAGGACTTTTGGCAAAAAGTCCGATGGTGAAGAGTAACTTGAACTTGTTTTTGCCATCAATACAGCTGATACGCAGCTCCAGACCCTCTTCATTAGTGAAGGGGCTCAGTTGTGCGGGTAAAACCCAGCCAGCGGTGTTGTGCACGAAAGTGACTATAGAACCACCAAATTCCTCGGGCCGGCTTTCAACAATGTCCATGATACTGACCGCCCCCGATTTTCTTAAGGTGGACGCAATCTCTGTAAATCCCCAGGTATTGGCGATGTCCAATGGTGCGGTATTCAGCCTGGTGTGCAGTCGATTGATGTTGGCATGGTGTTCTATAAGAAGATTAACGACGTCCTGATGCCCAAAGGTAATCGCGTCAATCAGGGGGGTGGTTATGCTGTTAGGCCACCCATCCACCAAAGCACCGGCCTCAAGAAACCATTGGCATGTTTGTAGATGTCCATTGCCAGCGGCTGCGGCAAGTGGCGTGCTATTGCCGGAACTGACGGCAGGCTGGTCCAGCGCAATACCTAAAGACACCAATAAGCGGCAAATTTCGGTTTGACCCTGTTCGGCAGCCATGTGCAGCAGGGTCTCATGCCCATCAAGGCCATACATGGGCAGGTGCAATAGAACGGAATTTTTCTCTAGGTGCTTTTTTAGTGAGGCTGCACTACCCGACGCGATGTCTGCGTGAATGGCTAATAAAGTCTTGATGTTCTTTTCATAAGTTTCTTCTGGGTTGTTCATTTAAAAAATACCTTTTGACATTTGAGCACCCATATTTTTCAATGCGTTTTGGACACTGGCCAGCCCGCCGACGTCCGCTTTCTGTAGTATTTCATAGACTTTTTTGGCGCTGGCTATCGAGTGATTCCCTCCACCATTTTGGGCCCAGGTGAAGTTGCGCGGGTCGTTGTTTAGACCAATTTTGTGTTTGGCCAGAATTTTTTGCGAGTCGGTAATGTACTTTTGATTTTGAGCTTTCCAGCTTTTTGGAGCTTTTTCGCGGACGATATGATGGTAATGCGGCTTTACCATACCCTTAGGTGCAGGCCCCATCGCTCTCTTCTGTGAGGCGCTGAGTCGACAAACTTCCCACCCCCACGGATCCACCCACCCAATCGGATTCGGTGCGTATTGATAGAGGTTGAATCCCCCCACCAACCCAATCGGATCCGGCGTCGTAAACCGCCCCACATCCGGATCATAAAACCTGAACGTATTGAAATGCAGCCCCGTCTCCCGGTCCAGGTACTGCCCCTGAAACCGCAGGTTCTGCTCTTCGATGTAATACGGCTCGCGCACCTCTTCTAACGTGTTGCCCCACACCCGATAACTCGCCTGCCAGACGTTGTGGCCGTCCGCCTCGGTGAGCTGTTCCGGCAGGCCGTTCAGGTCGTTGTGGTAATAACGGATTTTTTGCAGCGGGCCGGTGCCGTCGACACGGGCCAGCGGTTCGTAACCTTCGTCTTCGTAGAGGTAGAGGCTGGTCTGTTGATGGCGATGCTCCTGCAACAGACGCAGGCCGTCCCAGGTGAAGCATCGTTTCCGTGAATGTTGGGCTGGGTGGAGCCGCCATCTTGGATGGTAATAAATAACCCTAGAGTACGGCCGCCTCTCGAATGCTCTGAGTCTTCAAGTGTGGGTAAATACTTGCTCGTCAAGAGTTTGATCTCGTCAATCATTCCTCAGGATAAATTTTCAGTTTGCTATTGTCCGTAAGTACTTCAAAAATGGTTAGGGAATCACCTGCGTGATTGATCTCATAAAATCTTTCCGTGAAGGTGCTTCGCCATATTTTTTCAGTAATCGAAGTGATTTTATCGGCGTTATATTTATAAAGGGTTTCGAAGTATTCTCCCGTGTTGTTCAAGCAGTAATGCCCTGTAGCTTTGTCATTCAGAAACTTAATAAGGGAAACCGAGTCAAGGTTGGCCTCTAGGTTGCCGTTTAGCTCACTGCCGAATGTAAGCTCAAGGATTTGATCGGCCTCATGCAAAAAAAATCTTCTATAAACAATCCATTGCTTTTTAATTGTTACGTATTTCGCAAATTTCAACTCACCTATTATGTTGTTATCTTTATTTAAGAAGTAACATTGCCTGTTTTTGTCTGGCTCGGAATCTTTTTTTAGAAAGCGTCCAGGCTTACATCCCTGGAGCTCCGACATATAGGGGGCCGGCGAATAGGAAGGCATGATCCCCATGCCCCAGATTGTCGTTTTGTAGTTTTTCTCCATAGACGATATAAGCTCTGAGTATTTATCCTTATATTCGTTGAGTCGTGCGCATAAAAAGTCCTTCATGGGGGAATCTCCTACTTTGCTAATGGAAAAACCTTTCCACCGTTGAGCTCCAAGTTGAGTTTATTTAAACCCGACTCGAATCCAGATTTTGTGTTCGCCCCTTTCAGGGTTTCCCATACGTGTTGTTTATACGCATTGCCATGTACGCCTTCCCCGGCATGAGCGGTTGCTGTTGTATTTGGTAAGCGGGACTGTGGGTTTACAGGTAGCCATATACCATTTTCTTTCTGATTTATGTCAATACCAAGTCTGTCCATACGTCTTCTCAACCAGCGCATACGCACATCCTTCGAATTAGACATTACTATATGGTGGGCTCGATAGTTTGAGTTTGGCGCTTTACCCAAACGGCTTCCAAGAACTTTAGCATCGCTCGAGCAACTCAGGCCCAGAGCGTCTATCCAAGTGAATGGGTTAGGTGAGTACTGATAAAGATTGAGTCCCCCCGCCAACCCAATCGGATCCGGCGTCGTCAACCGCCCCACATCCGGATCATAAAACCTGAACGTATTGAAATGCAGCCCCGTCTCCCGGTCCAGGTATTGCCCCTGAAACCGCAGGTTCTGCTCCTCAATGTAGTACGGCTCGCGCACCTCTTCTAACGTGTTACCCCATACCCGATAAGTCGCCTGCCAGACGTTATGGCCGTCCGCCTCGGTGAGCTGTTCCGGCAGGCCGTTGAGGTCGTTGTGGTAATAGCGGATTTTTTGCAGCGGGCCGGTGCCGTCGACGCGGGCCAGGGGTTCGTAACCTTCGTCTTCGTAGAGGTAGAGGCTGGTCTGTTGATGGCGATGCTCTTGCAACAGACGTAGGCCGTCCCAGGTGAAGCGGGTTTCACCGAGCGGATAGCCGTTGGTGTCGTGCTCGGTTTTTTCGATGCGCCGGCCCAATGGGTCGTAGGTCATCCTGAGCACGCTGCCGTTTTCATTGCGCACTTCAATCAATCGGCTTTCGGCGTCATAACCGAAGCGCTGCAGTCCCCGTTTAGCGCTGCGTTTTTCGATCATCCGGCCAAACGCGTCGTAGCGGTAACGCTTGTCCTGATAGGTCAGCAGTTTGTTGTGCACCACCAGTCCGGCGCCGGGTTGCGGGCTGTCCAGCAGGTTGGCGGCGGCGTCGTAGGCGAAGGTTTCGCGCTGGCCGTGCAGGCTGTCCTGGCTGGCGATGATGCGGCCAGTGGCGTCGTAGTGCAGCAGTTGGCGGTGTTGCGCGGCGGGTTGTTGGTCGAGTTTGCCGATCAGGTTGTCGGCGGGGTCGTACTCGAAATGTTTCTGCTCGGCGGCCGGCAAAAACAGGCACACGGACTGGATCAGGTGCCCATTTTTGTTGGACGCAGAGATGAACTTCTAACGAAGTCCCTCTACCAGTACCTTGTCTTTCTCGCCGCCCCAAGGATCGTCCAGCAGGTACCTAGCTGGAGCTTTGCTGTCTGATGGGACTAGAGTGATTTTGTAAAAGATTTCTTCACCCTCACAAACCTCGAAGTACAACGCATAGTCGCGTTTCTCTAGATCAAGCTCGACCTTGAATTTTTCAGCAGCGGATGCAATTTCCACATGACCGGGATCCGTGACATGAAATGGCACGACGATGCAGCGCTGGGTGGAGAGGTCGAGGTTGAAACTGTCTTCCAGTTTCAGGTGCACGTTTGCCCCGAAAGCATCTTCGGGTAGAGGGTCAAACACAACATAGTCGCTATGGAGGACCGCACCCTGCTCCAAGTTAATTTTGCCCCATTGGCTTGAGGTTTCGTCGAAGGGCCGTGAGCGGAATTGAATTTGGCTGTGGGATATCAGTAGATCCACAGATTGAGCATTATTTTTCATCAGTAAACCTCGATTTTAACTCTGGTCCCGTTGGGGAGGTCGGACAGGGCGTTGCCGATACTCGAGCCAGCACCCCGATTATCACTAGGATCGATGTATTTGACGCTGGCGCCGTTACCACCTTCCTTGAACATTGCCATCGGCCATTCGTCCCGATCCTTGCCTGTTTTAGTCTTGATGTCTTTCAAGCTGAGTTTGCGATTGAGCTTAGCGGTGTCACGTTGAATGGTCACAATGTAGGGGTGACCTTTCTTGATTGCACCGTCGATATGACCGAACGTCTGCGGATACTCTGAACGTTTCAATCGCAGTTTGTAGTCGTACTGTTTCGACCGTGCCTTGGTCAGCGTACAGCCGGCAAGGCCTAGAGGGTCCAACCAAGTGAACGGATTCAGAACGAATGCGTAAAGATTGAATCCCCCCGCCAATCCAATCGGATCCGGCGTCGTAAACCGCCCTACATCCGGATCATAAAACCTGAACGTATTGAAATGCAGCCCCGTCTCCCGGTCCAGGTACTGCCCCTGAAACCTCAGGTTCTGCTCTTCAATGTAGTACGGCTCGCGCACCTCCTCTAACGTGTTTCCCCACACCCGATAAGTCGCCTGCCAGACGTTATGGCCGTCCGTCTCGGTGAGCTGTTCCGGCAGGCCGTTGAGGTCGTTGTGGTAGTAGCGGATTTTTTGCAGCGGGCCGGTGCCGTCGACGCGGGCCAGGGGTTCGTAGCCTTCGTCTTCGTAGAGGTAAAGGCTGGTCTGTTGGTGGCGATGCTCCTGCAACAGGCGCAGGCCGTCCCAGGTGAAGCGGGTTTCACCGAGCGGGTAGCCGTTGGTGTCGTGCTCGGTTTTTTTAATGCGCCGGCCCAGCGGGTCGTAGGTCATCCTGAGCACGCTGCCGTTTTCATTGCGCACTTCAATCAACCGGCTTTCGGCATCGTAGGCAAAACGTTGCAGGCCCCGCTTAGCGCTGCGTTTTTCGATCATCCGGCCAAACGCGTCGTAGCGGTAACGCTTGTCCTGGTAGGTCAGCAGTTTGTTGTGCACCACCAGCCCGGCGCCGGGTTGCGGACCGTCGAGCAGGTTGGCGGCGGCGTCGTAGGCGAAGGTTTCGCGCTGGCCGTGCAGGCTGTCCTGGCTGGCGATGATGCGGCCGGTGGCGTCGTAGTGCAGCAGTTGGCGATGTTGCGCGGCGGGTTGCTGGTCGAGTTTGCCGATCAGGTTGTCGGCGGGGTCGTACTCGAAATGTTTCTGCACGGCTGCCGGCATCAGCGAGGGCTGGCTGCTGTGTCGGCGTTGGCGTGAGCGCAAGCGTCCGCTGCGGTCGTATTCGCTGCGGGTGCTGATCTGGCCTTGGGTGCGCAGCACTTCGCGGTGCAGGCGGTCGCGTTCGAAGTCGCTGATGACCTGGCCGTCGAGGTTGATCTGATGCAGGTGGCCGCTGCCGTAGTACAGACGATTGAGCCAGCGGCCGTCGGGCAGTTGGGTCTGGATCAGGTTGCCGAGTTCGTCATAGTGATAGTGCAGGCTGCCAGCCGCGCTTTGCTCTTCGAGCAACTGGCCGAGGGCGTCGTAGGCGAAGCTCAGGGTTTGGGCGTTGCCGTGGTGGTCGGTGAAGGTGACGGCGGTGAGCTGGTCCAGTGGGTCGTAGGTGTAGTCGGTACGGCCATCGTCGGTGAGTTTGGCGATCAGCCGGCCGACGGCGTCGCGTTCCAGTCGATGAACGATGTGGCCCAGCGGATCGGTTTCGACGATGCAGTTGCCGCGCTGATCGTAGCGGTATTGCCAACTGTTGCCGGCAGCGTCGGTGTCTACCAGCGGCAAGGCCCAGAGCTCCAGCCACAAGGTCGAGTCACTGCGGCCCAGCGGGTCGGTTTCGCCGATCAGGTTGCCGGCGTCGTCGTAGCTATATTCGTAGCGCCCGCCCTGCGGGTCGGTGGCGCTGAGCAACTGGCGCTCGTCGTTCCACTCGAACTGCCAAGTCTGGCCGAGGTTGTCGGTGTATTCGGTGATCTGGTGCTGGCTGTTCCAGCGCCGCGTACTGACGCGCTGCAAACCATCGGTAATGCGCGTGACACCGGCACCGAGGTCATAGTCGAACTGGTAAGCGTCGCCTTCGTCGGTCCAGTGCCGGACCACGCGCCATTCAAGGTCTTCAATCAACGCCCATTCATAGAAACAACGCAGCCCTGTGGGCAGCTGGTGCTCGACCATCCGCCGCCCGGCGTCGTAGGCGAAGCGCCGTTGCACTTGGCCGGTGGCGTCGCGTACTTCGGCCAGGTTGCCGGCTGCGTCGTAGCCATAACTGACGAGGGCTTCGCGACGTTGATCGGGGTACAGGCGTTCGATGTGGGTCACGCGGTCGCGTTCGCGAATCAGCTCGACCTGCACCAGATCAAAGGTGTCGCGCAGGCGCGCCAACCCTCCGGCGTCGTCGTAGTCGAGGTAAATGCGGTTGTCGTTGCGATCACCGAGCTGATTCAGGCGCAACAAAGACGGGTTACCGGGTGTGACGTCAAACAGCCGGTATAGCCCGTCATCGCTTTCAATCAACAGTTGTCCATTAACGTGCCGTCGAACACTGAGCCCTTCACCCGCGCTGAACACCGCACCGCCCAAGGGGATCGACCCCATGTCGATGCGCCGACCCTGTTCATCGGTGTAGACCAGCGTTTCCCCGCCCTCGGGGTGAGACAGAATTTCAACGCACACCTCGTAGGACACGCTCCAGCCGGCGCCGAACAACCCGTCGCGCCGCTCGTCACGGCTGTTGTAGAAGCGCTGCCAATCTATCGGCAGCACCCCCGGCAACACGAAATCCAGCTCTTCGTCACCGCCCAACACCTTGGCCCCGGTGGCGGCGTGCACCGGGTTCGACGAGCCCATGGCGGCGTTGGCCATGGCCCCCATCGCGCTGCTGACGGCCATCGACGTCGCGCCACCGACCAGCATGCAGGGCAATTTGCTGAAAAATTTGCCCTTGCCACCCTTGAGCATCAGCAGCGCGGTGACCGCCAGCCCCACGCCCGGCGTCTTGCCGCTGCGGATCTCGCGCACCACCACCGAACCGCCGCCAATGGTCACGTTGGAGGAAATCAGCCCGGACGATACGACCTTGGCATCGCAGGTGCTGCGGTCGCCACTGCGCACGGCAGGCTGGCCGTTGATGGTGACTTTGTCCGAGCCCTCGGCCATGAACTGCGGCGGCATCGGCGGATGCTTCATGCAGACGAGCAGGTCCAGCGGCTTGGGCACCGCGCCGGGTGCCGGGGTGGCAACGGTGGGGCGCCACATCTGCGAGAAGAAACTCTCGGCCATGTCGAGGTAACTGGCTTCGGCTTCCGGCTCGGGTATTTCCAGTTCGGTGCCGGCCGGCGCGACATGGGACGGGATCGCCCCGGCGGCCCGGGCGGCGGGAATGTTGTTGGTGAGGGTGTTGGTGGAGCCGGTAAGAATGTTCGCCTGCACCGTGGGCGGAAACAGCGCGTTGCTGATCTTCTCGCACCAGTTGCTCAGGCCCTTGTCGGCCCCGGTCTTGCTCATGGCGAGGCCGACGATCGTGCCCACCACCAAGCCGAGCACGATGCAACCCAACCCCCCGGTGACGACCGTGATGCCCGTGGCCGCCACCACGGCAGCAGTGGCCAGCGCGGTAATCGCGATGTTGGCTGCCACCTCGAGCACACCGCCGAGGATGTCGGCCATCATCTAGGTGTGGTTGAGTGCATCACCCAGCCGGGCGGCCCAGAGTGCGTCAGACATGGATGGGGCTGGTCGTCGCATGATGGTTGCGCTTGTGGCGCAATTCGATGCCTTCCATTGCATCTTTCTCCTTGTTGCTTACGGAATGCTTATTTGTGCGTATAGGCTAGGTCAGATCCATGACCTAAGGATCAACCATAAAAATAATTAAAAAACCGTTCGAAGTTTTCTTTCCCAAGTAGTGGATTTCTTCTGGGTTGTTCATTTAAAAATCCATTTTGTCTCTTTTCCGGTAGCGCGAGCCTGAATCACTCCTCGACGAAGTCGGGCGGGCTGATAAACGTAGAGAGGATCAGGTCAAGGAACGACGTGAAATCAGGCGCCAGGAAAAACAGATTTCCACAGCCGTCGCGTTCAGCGATATCAAAATCATTTTTGTCGTCACTTTCGTGCAAGTGAGTCCTGTCCCAGTAGTACAGGCCTTTCTTGCCAGCTTCTGCGATCCATACAAATGGATTTCCGCCACCGTCTTCACCGATAGCGATGCTGTTGTCCAGGAAGGAAAGCTCGTCGATAAACTCTTCGTTGAACGCCAGCAGATCATTGCTTTCTTCGTCGGGTATCAGGCCGAAAAGGCGGTCGAAGGCGATGCTGCCTTCATCGACCTTATCGAGTGGCAGACTTACATAATCGGGAGCTGTCGCATAAAAGCCGTTTCTTTTTTTCAGGAAATCCTTGTAATCCGAAGGCAGTTTTTTTTGCAAACGCTGCTCAAGCCCCTGTATGTCCGCATCTGACAGGCCGGGTTTATATAAAAAAGGCATGGTTGCGCTCCTTGTTAAAGGCAGGATTTGAGGTTTTTGACGCCGCCAGAATGAGTAAACCGGTCCCCCGGTGTCAGGATAGTTGTCGCCTCTCCGAATATTCCTAAAAAAGCACATCGGGGGCGGAAAGAGACTGATCGTGCCGTATTATTCACCTGAACGCAGAGCCGCATTACTCAAGATGCTGCTTCCCCCGCTGAACCTGTCGATGGCCGAGGTTTCCCGGCGCGAAGGGGTCAGCGAAATGTCTTTGTCCAACTGGCGCAAGCAGCTCAGTTCTGAAGGAAGTGCAGTGTCCGAAAACAAGCCGCTGACCAAGAACGGGTCATCCGAAACCAAGTTTGCTGTCGTTCTTGAAGCGAGCGGCTTGTCCGAGATCGACCTGGGCGAGTATTGCCGCCACAAAGGCCTTTACCCCGAGCAAATCACGGCCTGGCGACAAGCCTTCATTACCGGCCAGAAATCGGAAAAGGGTAATCACCTGCATGCTGAGTGGGACCTAGGCTCTATCAATTGAGCCGACCTTCTCCGTATCGACCACTTCTGCACCTACCAGATTTAGTTCTTGAAGTGCAGTGGCGGCGTGAGGCGAAAGAAATACGAATCCAAGTAAAGTAACTTCATCGATACTAAAAAAATCTGTGCTGATATTTTCTTTGATTGTCAGGCTGATAATATTTTTGATCTCGCCGCTCTTTCGAAAATTAATCTTCGACTGTGCCTGATCGATCACGTCCACAGGTTCCTTGTCTATTCGTTGCTGGCGCATGAAAAAATACTGGCGCTGTGCGACCGACACGCCCTTCGGGTTGACGATCTCCAGTTCTGCGATCTCCCATCGGGAAGTCTTGAGGGTCTGGAAGGCTTTCAGGAAGCGCTCACTGACAATATGCCCCTCAAAGGCTGTGCAAAAGTCAAAGTCATAGCGCTTGTCCTTGGTAATCAGCACCAGTTTTTTCGGGAGGGGAGCGAGAGCTTCGTCGGGGCCCGCGTCGTGCCAGTCGGCATCCATCGCATCGTCATAGGCGCCAGGGCTGAACGACTCATGAATGACGCCATCAATGAAGGTGGGGCAGTTTTTGTCTTTATTGAATGGAAGGGTATAGAACATGAAAGCCTCTTGTCAGCAAAGTCGACCGGTACTGGATTTGGTTCGAATTCTTCCTGAAACAGTCTTCTTGCGAAGGCTGCTTTGTAGTGATGAAATCTGTTGCTGTGCCTGTGCCTTGGTAATAAGTTTTACGTTATAAATACAATGGGTTTTTCAACCTGCCGAGTGGGTAGCCGTTGGTGTCGTGCTCGGTTTTTTCGATGCGCCGGCCCAACGGGTCGTAGGTCATCCTGAGCACGCTGCCGTTTTCATTGCGCACTTCAATCAACCGGCTTTCGGCATCGTAGGCTAAACGTTGCAGGCCCCGTTTAGCGCTGCGTTTTTCGATCATCCGGCCAAACGCGTCATAGCGATAACGCTTGTCCTGATAGGTCAGCAGTTTGTTGTGCACCACCAGTCCGGCGCCGGTTGCGGGCCGTCCAGCAGGTTGGCGGCGGCGTCGTAGGCGAAGGTTTCGCGCTGGCCGTGCAGGCTGTCCTGGCTGGCGATGATGCGGCCATTGGCATCATCGGATTCGTGGGGGGCATCATGTTTATGAGCCTGACTCTCTTTTTATAAGTTTTCCGCTAGTGAGTTCCAGATAATCTTTAATATTTCCATGGACTACTTCTATGTTTTGGCTGACAGTAACTTTGTCAACAATTCCGCATAGGTAACTCCAGTGTCTACCAGTTTCACTGTGAAAGTAAATTACCCCCCACTCGCAGGGCAAAATATGCTGTTTAGAGTCGATAGATATTATGTCCCAGGTTATTCCGCCGAGGTTTGATATTTCTTTTCGGGTGGCTTCGTTAAAAACAATTATTCCGTCGTCGAGCCGTCCTTGTGAGGTGTTGCAATCAGGGCATCTATTAAGTTGAGGGTCGTAATTTGCATAGCAATTTTCGCATGTTTTGTATTTCATAATGGCCTCAACTATTTGATAGGGATGCTGGATGTTATGACCCCTGGTCCTGTTCCGCCTATGTGTGGGTCTGCATGGTCAGTAATTACGCGGATTTTTTGAGTTGCTCCACTTTGTGTTGACGTACCCTCAAATACTTTTCCTGAGAACCCTTCTCTATTGGAAATTACTTGGTTTGATGGGTTGTTGGCAACTTCTTTGGTAGCCTTGGCAATATCTCTATTACTCCATCCTGCTGGAAACAAAGAACCCTTTTGTCTGCTTGGTTTCATCGCAGAGTAAGGGAGTTGCTTAGGCGGCCCAACGTGTGGCGAGTGCCTTCTTAGTATGTGTCGGAGGGATCCAAATGAGAATTTATAGCCTTTTCCGCTACTGCAAGTGCTCAGACCAGCAGGGTCAATCCAAGATGAAGGATTCGGTCCATATTGATAAAAATTCAATCCCCCCGCCAATCCAATCGGATCCGGCGTCGTAAACCGCCCCACATCCGGATCATAAAACCTGAACGTATTGAAATGCAGCCCCGTCTCCCGGTCCAGGTACTGCCCCTGAAACCGCAGGTTCTGCTCTTCGATGTAATACGGCTCGCGCACCTCTTCTAACGTGTTGCCCCACACCCGATAAGTCGCCTGCCAGACGTTGTGGCCGTCCGCCTCGGTGAGTTGTTCCGGCAGGCCATTGAGGTCGTTGTGGTAGTAGCGGATTTTTTGCAGCGGGCCGGTGCCGTCGACGCGGGCCAGGGGTTCATAACCTTCGTCTTCGTAGAGGTAGAGGCTGGTCTGTTGATGGCGATGCTCCTGCAACAGGCGCAGGCCGTCCCAGGTGAAGCGGGTTTCGCCGAGTGGGTAGCCGTTGGTGTCGTGCTCGGTTTTTTCGATGCGCCGGCCCAGCGGGTCGTAGGTCATCCTGAGCACGCTGCCGTTTTCGTTGCGCACTTCAATCAACCGGCTCTCGGCGTCATAACCGAAGCGCTGCAGTCCCCGTTTAGCGCTGCGTTTTTCGATCATCCGGCCAAACGCGTCATAGCGGTAACGCTTGTCCTGGTAGGTCAGCAGTTTGTTGTGCACCACCAGCCCGGCGCCGGGTTGCGGGCCGTCCAGCAGGTTGGCGGCGGCGTCGTAGGCGAAGATTTCGCGCTGGCCGTGCAGGTTGTCCTGGCTGGCGATGATGCGGCCAGTGGCGTCGTAGTGCAGCAGTTGGCGGTGTTGCGCGGCGGGTTGCTGGTCGAGTTTGCCGATCAGGTTGTCGGCGGGGTCGTACTCGAAATGTTTCTGCACGGCGGCCGGCATCAGTGATGGCTGGCTGCTGTGTCGGCGTTGGCGTGAACGTAAACGTCCGCTGCGATCGTATTCGCTGCGGGTGCTGATCTGGCCTTGGGTGCGCAGCACTTCGCGGTGCAGGCGATCACGTTCGAAGTCGCTGATGACCTGGCCGTTGAGGTTGATCTGGTGCAGGTGGCCGCTGCCGTAGTACAGACGATTGATCCAGCGGCCGTCGGGCAGTTGGGTCTGGATCAGGTTGCCGAGTTCGTCGTAGTGGTGGTGCAGGCTGCCGGCTGCGCTTTGTTCTTCGAGCAACTGGCCGAGGGCGTCGTAGGCAAAGCTCAGGGTTTGTGTGTTGCCCTGCAGGTCGCTGAAGGTGACGGCGGTGAGCTGGTCCAGTGGGTCATGGGTGTAGTTGGTGCGGCCATCGTCGGTGATTCTGGCGATCAGCCGGCCGACAGCGTCGCGTTCCAGTCGATGAACGATGGGGGCCAGGGGCGTCTCGGGGACGATGGCCAAGCCGTTGCCATAAGGCGCCGGAACAGCCGTTACCGCCGCGACGTTATCCAGCAGGTCATAGGTGTAGCGCTTGGCGCTGCCACCCAGATCCTGTTGTTCGGTCAGTCGATCGCCCGCATCCCAGGCAAACCGATAACTTTCGCCGTTTTCGTTGATCAGCGCTTGCAGCAGCCCGTAGCTGTCATACCCGAACTCCGGCCATGGGCGTCGGTGCGCTGGCGTACCTGGTGTTGATAGAGTCGGTTACGGCATGCGCATCAGCGCAGTCCTCAGTCGTTTGATCAGCTTCGGATCTTTGAGGCAATCGGCTGGCCGTATGTTATCCAGGGCGGGCACTTGCTGTTCGATCCACCACAATCCTTCCTTGAGCCCTCTTTTACCATAGAGAATGACCGCCATATCGAGGTTGCCATCCAGTCGTTTCGCCAAAGTGCGGGCGTCGTCGTCGAGATAGACTTTGTTATATAAATCCACGAAATCCTGCCAATCGGCATCGCCGGGGTAATCGTCTTCCAGTTGTTCCATCTTCAAAAAATCCAGCTATTTGGGCTCGGCAAGGTTCTTATTGCTCGTATTCATTCGCTGCAAATGAGCTTTACTGCACGTTTTAGGGTGCCGTCTGTGAGGGCTTCTATAAGCTGTACAAGATATTGTAGAACGAGGCTGGATTGTCTTTTATCAAGGATAGATCCTGGCCTATGGATATCTTGTCGAATAATGATTTATTGATTGCCATTCGACGAGTGATTATCGCTTCTAGCAGCTTGCTGAACAGCGTCTCATCACTTACGTACTTTTTCAGTTTTAGAATTTCGCGAGGCTTACCTTTCAGAATATGAAAGGAGTAATTCATCAAGATAATATTGGAGACAAACAGATTTTCCGTTGATTGAAGAGGGTTGACCGTATCAATCAAAGCATTAAATATCTGCTTCTTGTTTTTTACGTAGGCGTGCAAAAATACATCGGGATACATGAGTTCGCTGTGACGATCATTAAGCCTGAAACGGTAATTTTTGTCGTCGGGTTCGGTCAATAATGTGACTATGCTTGTTTGATAGTTTTTCAACGTGCTTAGCAATTCATGTTCTTTCCTGCTATCAAATTTGATCGCTTTGTAAACCAAGTCGATAACATCCAGAAAAGCTACAGGCCCCAGAGAGTCAGTAGCCATTATCAGCTGATTATCCTTGATGCTGAACCGTCGATACGCTTCGTCGTCAATACTCAATTCGAAAAGCAGGAACCTGAGCATGTAGTTCCTGAGCTGTGTATCCGCGTCGATAGGACTGTTCTTCAAGCTGATCAGTTGAATCAGGTAGAAGAAAATAAAATAGTCTTTGTTTGAACGTTGACGGTTGTCGATTTCAAGCAGATAGCCAAAGCGGGACAGGACCAAGAGAAGGGCATAGCAGTCCGACTCCGTGAAACCATTTGTTGACATGGATTTTTCGAAGGCGCTTATGGAAAACAAATCGTGCCAGCGGCTCACGTAGAAGGTCGAACCGTTGCGTTTTCTGGCGACGACAGACAGCAGCGAGGGCTCGTCTTCTTCGTAAAAAACAGCGCCCAGCTTCGTTGGGCACGGCCGGATGTTCAGGAAATTTTCAAGCTTGTATGAAAGTAGATTGAATATGTCCATTTTTTAAGGTTTTCCACATGCTGTCATGATTTACCCAGACCGCTTTCTCACCTTTTGTATTCGGAACCAGACCCCCTTTACCGCCTTGATAATTGCGCAGTGCGCGGCTTCGGCATAGCCCATCTTTTGGGCTCCGTCAGGCTGAAACCCTTGTGCAATGTGGCTTTTCGGGAAAGTCCATGCTCCGGCAATGCCTGAAAACTTTTATTCTGGCACTTAGCATTATCCTGCCGCATACAAATAAATCGCATCTTCTGAAATGTATATTATTTTTCTGTTTGGGTGTGCCTGAACTGGAGTGATTAATAACTCGCGCAGATCGCCTGAAGTCACGGCATCGTCAAGAAAACTCAAGAGATCGTTTCTTTCTGCTTTACACAGTTCTCCCTTGAAAATTATTTTTTTGCCTTTGTAAGCAACCAGTTTGTGTGCCACATAATAGTAATCTGAAGTCATGTGAGGCTCCAGATCTCTAAGTGAGTCGAGTACCTGAATGAAACCGCCTGAAAGTGTTGACTGTAACATCAGTGAATAGATGGTTTCTCTGCTTTCATACGGGCCTAATTCAAATTTTTTAAGTTTTTCCAGTTGATAGTTATTTTTCATGTTGGCTCGGTTAGCTCGGACTACTAAGCCAAGAGGAGAAGTCAGAAATATATATTTCACTTAGAATTAAATCTAGAGGTATGTCTTCAATGCTGTCGGCTATCTCGTCATAAGGAGCTGGTAACACATAGGAAAACCCGAAGTCATCATCGAGAATTATTGAGCCATTAAAAATGCGTTGACGTTTGGTAAGTTTTTTTATTTGGCCAAAAGACATTCCTGTAGAAAGTACTCCTCTGTAAAG
Source organism: Pseudomonas sp. JV414 (assembly GCF_032424305.1). NCBI lineage: Bacteria > Pseudomonadati > Pseudomonadota > Gammaproteobacteria > Pseudomonadales > Pseudomonadaceae > Pseudomonas > Pseudomonas sp. JV414. The sequence goes on from NZ_VYKC01000013.1 coordinate 34,019, forward strand.
TCCTTGGTAATGTACATTGCAGCCAATTGAGAATATTGTTCCGTCAGAAAGGGTTGCTATAGTGATGGTGTCATTTACTATATAGGCCACTCTCGTTTCGCTGTCTGGCAAGGTATAGTTTTTTATCTTGATGCTATGATTCTTATATAATTCATCGATATAGCTGGAGATGTTGTCCCCTAATAGAATGTTTGCTACGGAGTGCTTGGATTTGATGTCTGCTGTAAAATCAATCATATTTAAGTTCCACCATTCATGAGCGTGCCATTAACATAAACTGGAGAGTCTTTTATTAGGTCGTAATTTTTGAAGTCGCCATGTCCAATTCTGCCGAATACAACATCTTCTCCAGATTTATTGGCCTTGTACACTTTCCAATAATCGTTTCCGTGAATGTTCTTCTGGGTGGAACTGCCCCCTGGATGGTAGTCAAGTTTATAGGTGGCTCCGGATTTTGTGGTGCGCACATACTGAACATGTTGAATTGCATCAGGTCTGCCAGCTTGAGGATAGGATTTTGTCCAGCCTCGGGCTGCTAGATACCCGTCGACGTCAGCAGGTTTTTTTCCTGATAATTTTCCAATCCATCTTCTGGTTATTGTATTTTTTCTGGCAAAGCCTTTTGGCGAAGTACAGCTTAGGCCTAAAGGGTCGGCATAGCCTGCGGGATTCGGCGCATAGGCGTAGAGATTGATCCCTCCCGCCAACCCAATAGGATCCGGCGTCGTAAACCGCCCCACATCCGGATCATAAAACCTGAACGTATTGAAATGCAGCCCCGTCTCCCGGTCCAGGTACTGCCCCTGAAACCGCAGGTTCTGCTCTTCAATGTAGTACGGCTCGCGCACCTCTTCTAACGTGTTGCCCCACACCCGATAAGTCGCCTGCCAGACGTTGTGGCCGTCCGCTTCGGTGAGCTGTTCCGGCAGGCCGTTGAGGTCGTTGTGGTAATAGCGGATTTTTTGCAGCGGGCCGGTACCGTCGACGCGGGCCAGGGGTTCGTAACTTTCGTCTTCGTAGAGGTAAAGGCTGGTCTGTTGATGGCGATGCTCCTGCAACAGACGCAGGCCGTCCCAGGTGAAGCGGGTTTCACCGAGCGGATAGCCGTTGGTATCGTGTTCGGTTTTTTCGATGCGCCGGCCCAGCGGGTCGTAGGCCATGTTGACCACGCTGCCGTTGTCGTTGCGCACCTCGATCAAGCGGCTTTCGGCGTCGTAGGCGAAGTGTTGCACGCCGCGCTTGGCGCTGCGTTTTTCGATCATCCGGCCGAAGGCGTCGTAGCGGTAGCGCTTGTCCTGGTAGGTCAGCAGCTTGTTGTGCACCACCAATCCGGCGCCGGGGGCTGGGCCGTCCAGCAGGTTGGCGGCGGAGTCGTAGGTGAAGGTCTCGCGCTGGCCGTGCAGGCTGTCCTGGCTGGCGATGATGCGGCCGGTGGCGTCGTAGTGCAGTAGCTGGCGCTGTTGTGCGGCGGGTTGCTGGTCGAGTTTGCCGATCAGGTTGTCGGCGGGGTCGTACTCGAAGTGTTTTTGCACCGCCGCCGGCAACAGCGAGGGTTGGCTACTGTGACGGCGTTGCCGTGCGCGCAGGCGGCCGCTGCGGTCGTATTCGCTGCGGGTGCTGATCTGGCCTTGGGTGCGCAGCACTTCGCGGTGCAGGCGGTCGCGTTCGAAGTCGCTGATGACTTGGCCGTCGAGGTTGATCTGGTGCAGGTGGCCGCTGCCGTAGTACAGGCGATTGAGCCAGCGGCCGTCGGGCAGTTGGGTCTGGATCAGGTTGCCGAGTTCGTCGTAGTGATGGTGCAGGCTGCCGGCGGCGCTGTTTTCGGCGAGCAACTGGCCGGTGGCATCGTAGGCGAAGCTCAGGGCCTGGGCGTTGCCCTGCAGGTCGGTGAAGGTGACGGCGGTGAGTTGGTCTAGCGGGTCGTAGCTGTATTCGGTGCGGCCATCGTCGGTGACTTTGGCGATCAGCCGGCCGACAGCGTCGCGTTCCAGTCGATGAACGATGGGGGCCAGGGGTGTCTCGGGCACGATGGCCAAGCCGTTGCCGTAAGGCGCCGGAACAGCCGTTACCGCCGCGACGTTATCCAGCAGGTCATAGGCGTAGCGCTTGGCGCTGCCGTCGAGGTCTTGTTGTTCGGTCAGCCGATCGCCGGCATCCCAGGCAAACCGATAACTTTCGCCATTCTCATTGGTCAGAGTTTTCAGCCGCCCATAACTGTCGTACCCGAACTGCACCTGCCGGCCATGGGCGTCGGTACGCTGACGCACCTGGCCGCGACGGTTGTGTTGGTAGAGCGTGGTGTGCCCGGCCGGGTCGGTATAACCGGTCAACTGGCCGCTGACGTCGCGCTGATAGTGCTCGGTACGGCCGTCCGGCAATTGGCTGCTGAGCAACCGCCCTTGGGCGTCGTAGCTGAATTGGGTGCGCTCGCCGAGGGCGTCGGTGATGGTTTGCAGGTAGCCGCGGTTGTCGTAGTTGAAGCGCGCCGGATAACCCGAGCAATCAATGTGTTCCATCAATTGGCCGAACGGGTTCCAGCGCAGCTTTTTGCTTTTGCCGGTGGCGTCGATGATCTCGACGACCTGGCCGTGGGTGTCGTAGCGGTATCGGGTAACGTGGCCCAGCGGATCGGTCTCGGCGATGCAATTGCCGTGCTGATCGTAGCGGTACCGCCAGCTGTTGCCGGCGGCGTCGGTGTCCACCAGCGGCAAAGCCCAGAGCTCCAGCCACAAGGTTGAGTCACTGCGGCCCAGCGGGTCGGTTTCGCCGATCAGGTTGCCGGCGTCGTCGTAGCTGTAGGCGTAGTGCCCGCCCTGCGGGTCGGTGGCGCTGAGCAACTGGCGCTCGTCGTTCCACTCGAACTGCCAGGTGTGGCCGAGGTTGTCGGTGTATTCGGTGATCTGGTGCTGGCTGTTCCAGCGCCGTGTGCTGACGCGCTGCAAGCCATCGGTGATGCGCGTGACACCGGCGTCGAGGTCATAGTCGAACTGGTAGGCGTCGCCCTCATCGGTCCAGTGCCGGACCACGCGCCATTCCTTTTCGTCGATGCAAGCCCACTGATAAAAACAGCGAAGGCCTGTGGGCAACTGGTGCTCAGTCATCCGCCGCTCACTGTCGTAAACGAAACGTCGCTGTACCTGACCTGCTGTATCGCGCACTTCTGTCAGGTTGCCCACCGTGTCATAGCCATAGCTGACGAGCACTTCGCGGTGTTGGTCCGGGTAGACCCGTTCCACCTGACTGACCCGTGTCTGAAGGTAGGTCAATTCCACCTGAACCAAGTCAAAGGTGTCGCGCAGTTTTACAAGGCGTCCGACGTCGTCATAGTCGAGATAGATGCGGTTGTCATTGCGATCACCGAGCTGATTCAGACGCAACAAAGACGGGTTGCCGGGTGTGACGTCAAACAGCCGGTACAGCCCGTCATCGCTTTCAATCAACAACTGCCCATTAACATGCCGCCGAACACTCAGCCCTTCACCTGCACTGAACACCGCACCGCCCAAGGGGATCGAACCCATGTCGATGCGCCGACCCTGTTCATCGGTGTAGACCAGCGTTTTACCGCCCTCGGGGTGAGGCAGGATTTCAACCCGCACCTCGTAGGACACACTCCAACCCGCCCCGAACAGCCCGTCGCGACGCTCGTCGCGGCTGTTGTAGACGCGCTGCCAATCGATCGGCAAGATGCCCGGCAACACGAAATCCAGCTCTTCATCGCCCCCCAGCACCTTGGCCCCGGTGGCGGCATGCACCGGGTTCGACGAGCCCATGGCGGCGTTGGCCATCGCCCCCATCGCGCTGCTGACGGCCATCGACGTCGCGCCACCGACCAGCATGCACGGCAATTTGCTGAAGAATTTCCCCTTGCCGCCCTTGAGCATCAGCAGCGCCGTGACCGCCAGCCCCACGCCCGGAGTCTTGCCGCTACGGATTTCGCGCACCACCACCGAGCCGCCGCCAATGGTCACGTTGGAGGAAATCAGCCCGGACGATACGACCTTGGCATCGCAGGTGCTGCGATCGCCGCTGCGCACGGCGGGCTGGCCGTTGATGGTGACCTTGTCCGAGCCCTCGGCCATGAACTGCGGCGGCATCGGCGGATGCTTCATGCAGACGAGCAGGTCCAGCGGCTTGGGCACCGCGCCGGGTGCCGGGGTGGCAACGGTGGGGCGCCACATCTGCGAGAAGAAGCTTTCGGCCATGTCCAGATAGCTGGGCTCGGCTTCCGGCTCGGGTATTTCCAGCTCGGTACCGGCCGGCGCGACATGGGACGGGATCGCCCCGGCGGCTCGGGCAGCAGGGATGTTGTTGGTGAGGGTGTTGGTGGAGCCGGTGAGGATGTTGGCCTGCACCGTGGGCGGAAACAGCGCGTTGCTGATCTTCTCGCACCAGTTGCTTAAGCCCTTGTCGGCCCCGGTCTTGCTCATGGCGAGGCCGACGATCGTGCCCACCACCAAGCCGAGCACGATGCAACCCAACCCGCCGGTGACGACGGTAATGCCCGTGGCTGCCACCACGGCGGCGGTGGCCAGCGCGGTAATCGCGATGTTGGCTGCCACCTCGAGCACGCCGCCGAGGATGTCAGCCATCATCGAGGTGTGGTTGAGTGCATCGCCCAACCGGGCGGCCCAGAGCGCGTCAGACATGCGGGATGTTCATCCGGCATAAGCGTCTGACGGCTGTGTAATCGTTGCGCTTGTGACGCAATTCGATGCCTTCCATTGCACTTCTATCCTTGTCGTTACGGCATGCGCATTAGCGCAGTCCTCAGGCGTTTGATCAGCTTCGGATCCTTGAGGCAATCGGCTGGCCGTATGTTATCCAAGGCTGGCACCTGCTGTTCTACCCACCACAACCCTTCCTTGAGCCCTCTTTTACCGTAGAGAATGACCGCCATATCGAGGTTGCCATCCAGTCGTTTCGCCAGGGTGCGGGCGTTGTCGTTGAGATAGTCCTCTTCGTATAACCGCACAAGCACTTGCCATTCGGCATCGCCAGGGTAATCGTCTTCCAGTTGTTCCACCTTCAAGGCCCGTGCGCTCACTACTCACTGAATACAAAGCTTTCTTGTGCCAGCTTATGTTTGGTCCGGTAATTGGTTTCCCACTCAAGATAGTCTTCGGGAGGTTCTGGGCTGATTCCTTGGGTGGACCAATATTGTTCTCCATAGGCTATCAACATGGCCCAGTGGTACTCCAGTTCGTGGCTCCTTGAAATGACAGCCATGTAGTTAGTGACAGGCGTGTTTATTACAGGCGCAGCAGCCATCTGCGAATCGGCTTCCGCTTCGGTCCTGTTGGCATAGTGGACAATAATTCCTCGGATGACTTCGACCCAACTACGCATGTTGAAAATAACCGTTTCAGCCGGGTCATCATCATCTTGGAAAACCATCCCATCGACAAAATTATCTCTGTGCATCATGAACAACCTTTAATTTTGAATCGGTCGAAGAGTGCGGCTGCTTTTTTCGAATAAATGGCAAACTGACTCCCCTTCGGTTTGGGCGTCGCTCCCTTGAATTTAACCGGTGTTGAGTTCCTGAGCATGGGGCCACTGACCGCATCATGGCTGTGATCGAGTGTGCCTTGACGTCCCTTGGTAACGAACTCTCCCCATTCGCCATTGGGGGAGTCGAATGTCTTGATGTTCAATTTGGCCAGTTCCGAGTTGGGAACATCGAATTGTGTAATAGTCGGATGGTCCCTCATCGCTGCCCACTCCACAGCCTGTGCCTTGTCAGTCGTTACATAGAAACCTCCTTTACCTGCCGGGTCAAAGTCCAGGCCTCCTCTACCCTTTGAGGGGTCAATAGGACCTTGAATATCACCGGCATGGTAAAAGGTGGTCGTTCCAGCATCAGTGGCCAGACCCAGGGGGTCCATCCAGGTGAACGGGTTGGGAGCATAGCAATAGAGGTTGATTCCTCCTACTAAACCCAAGGGGTCTGGCGTGATGAACCGTCCGATTTGCGGATCGTAAAAACGGAATGTGTTGTAATGCAGTCCTGTTTCGCGATCCAGATATTGCCCTTGGTAACGCAGATTCTGTTCTTCGATGTAATGCGCTTCGCGTATTTCTTCGAACGTGTCGCCCCATGTCCGATAACGTGCCTGCCAGATCGGCTGGCCGTCTGCTTCCACAAGCCGTTCGGGCAGGCCATTAAGGTCGTTGTGGTAATAGCGAAATTTTTGTTGGGGGCCGGTACCATCAACTCTGGCCAACGGTTCGTAGCTGTTGTCGACGTACAAGTACAGGCTGGTCAGTTCGTTTCGGTGCTCTTGCAATAACTGCAGGGCATCCCAACTGAACCGGGTTTTTCCCAGCAGATGCCCATCGCCACTGCATTCGGTCTTTTCTACGCGACGCCCGAGCGGATCGTAGGCCATTGTCACTACTGTTTCAGCGGTGCCTTGGCGATTGCGTACCTCAATCAACCGACTTTCTGCGTCGTATCTGAAGTGTTGGGTTCCCCGGCTGACACTGCGTTTCTCGATCAAACGTCCAAAGGCGTCGTATCGATAACGTTTGTCCTGGTAAGTCAGTAGTTTGTTGTGCTTTACCAAGCCCGAACCCGACGGTGGACCGTCGAGCAGGTTTGCAGCGGCGTCATAGGCGAATGTTTCGCTCTGGCCCTGCGTACCGTTCTGGCTCGCTACAATTCGGCCGCTGGCGTCGTAATGCAGTAATTGGCGCAACTGGCCAGCTGGCTGCTGTTCAATACGCTCGATCAGGTTGTCACTGGCATCGTAATCGAAGTGCTGTTGAGCAGAAGCAGGCAGTTGTGATGGCTGGCCTGTCGGCCTGTGGGTGCGTGTGCGCAAGCGGCCGTTTTGACCATATTCGCTGCGAGTCGTGATTTGACCTTGTGTACGCAGTACTTCTCGGTGCAGGCGATCTCGCTCGAAATCGCTGATCACCTGCCCATCCAAATTGAGCTGGTGCAGGTGGCCGCTACCGTAATACAGCCGATTGACCCATCGACCATCAGGTAGCAACGTTTGAATCAGATTGCCAAGTTCATCGTAGCGGTGATGCAGGCTCGCGCCAGAACAATGCTCTTCGATTAAATGCCCCATAGCATCGTAGGCAAAGGCGAGTTTTTGTTCATTTCCCTGATGGTCGATGAAAACGATCCCGGCTATTTTTCCCGCCGCATCGTAGGCGTATTCGGTTCTTCCATCCTCCGTTATCTTTCTCAGCAAGCGCCCGACGGGGTCTCGTTCCATGCGATGCACGATGGAGCCCACAGACTCTTGGGACAGTGGGTCGTTCGAAGGTGCTGGAGTTGTCTCGGCGAGAGCAACCTGACTGAGTGAATCATAGATATAGCGGTGCGCACTTCCGTCGAGGTTGTACTGTGCGCTCAAGCGGTTGCCCGCATCCCACTCGAACCGATAGCGTTCGTTGTTCTCGTTGATTAGCGCCTGCAGGCGTCCGAAACGGTCATAACTGAATTGCACAGCACGGCCATGCGCGTCGCGGCGTTGGCTGACTTGTCCCCGACGATTATGTTGATAGCTGATCAGGTGTCCTGCGGGATCCTTGTAACCGATCAGTTGACCAATGGCATCACGCTGGAAATGTTCTGTGCGACCGTCCGGCAGCTGTCGCTCGATCAAGCGCCCACGGATGTCATACCGATAGTGAGTATGCTCGCCCAGTGCATTCGTGGTGGTTTGCAGGTATCCGCGATTGTCGTAGCTGAAACGGGTTGGCTGGTTGGAGCAATCAATATGTTCTACGAGTTGGCCCAAGGTGTTCCAGCGTAGCTTCTTGGACTTTCCGATAGCGTCAATGATTTCCACGGCCTGACCATGGGCGTCATAGCGATATTGGGTGGCATGTCCCAGCGGGTCAGTTTCCTTGATGCAATTGCCACGCGAGTCATAAAGGAATTGCCAGCAGTTGCCACCCTTGTCGACTTGCGTCAGCGGGAGCGCCCAATGTTCCAGCCACGCTATCGATTCCCGGCGACCTGCAGGGTCGAGGGTCTCGGTGAGATTGCCAGATTCATCGTAACTGTACTCATACCGGCCGCCTGCAGGGTCGGTCGCGTTGAGTAACTGACGCTCGTCATTCCACTCGAATTGCCAGGTCAGACCCAGGTTATCGGTGTATTCAGTGATCTGGTGCTGCCGGTTCCATTTACGCGTGCTGGTTCTTTGCAGGCTGTCGGTGATCGTTGTGATACCAGCCTGAAGATCGTAGTGGAATTGGTATTCGTCACCCTCGTCGGTCCAGTGCCTGACGACCCGCCACTCGGTATCCTCCAGCAAAGCCCATTGGTAAAAACAACGTAGTCCAGTAGGCAACTGGTGCTCCACCATCCGACGGTTTTCGTCATAGACAAAGCGTCTCTGGACTTGGCCGCCTGCATCCTGGGCTTCTGCCAGATCACCCTGTGGATCATAGGTGTAGCTCGTCAGCACTTCCCTTCGTTGATCTGCGTATAGCCTTTCGATCTGGCGGACCCGTCGGGGCCATTGCTTGTCGTAGATCAGTTCGACCCGAACCAGATCGAAGGTGTCACGCAGTCGGCTGATGCGCCCGGTTTCGTCATAGTCAAGATAGATGCGATTGTCATTGCGGTCGCCCAATTGGCTCAGGCGCAACAGCGAAGGTGTCCCTGGTGTGGGATCAAACAGCCGATACAGTCCGTCCTCGCTGTCGATCAACAATTGGCCGTTGCGATGACGACGAAAGCCCAGCCCCTCACCGGAGCTAAACATTGCGCTACCCGGCGGCAATGAACCGATTTCTATGCGTCGTCCTTGCTCATCGGTGTAAATCAGCTGTTCACCCCCATCGGGGTGGGGCTGTACTTGCACGCTGATTTCATACGGGACACTCCAGCCCGCACCGAACAGCCCATCTCGGCGGTCGTCGCGGCTGTTGTAGAAGCGTTGCCAACCGATAGGCAGATGCCCTGGCAACACGAAGTCCAGCTCATTATCTGCGCCTAGGACCTTGGCACCCAAAGCTGCATGAACAGGGTTGGGTGAACCGACAGCAGCATTGGCGGCCGCTCCCATAGCCTGGCTTACAGCATAAGAACCTACGGCACCAAGCAGCAGGCACGGCAGATTGCTCAATGTCTTGCCCTTGGCACCCTTGAGCAACATCAATGCTTCGATTGCCAGGCCAACCCCTGGTGTCTTGCCACTTCGAATTTCCTGAACAACTACCGTGCCACCTCCGATGGTCACGTTGGGTGAAATCAGTCCGGAAGAAACCACTGTTGCGTCACACATACTACGGTCACCACTGCGTACCGCAGGCTGACCGTTGATGGTTACTTTTTCCGAACCTTCGGCCAGTAGTTGGGGCGGCATCGGAGGGTGACGGGTGCAAGCAATAAAGTCCGTCATGCGCGGCACGACGCCCGGTGCGGGGCTAGCGACGGTCGGTCGCCACAGCTGTGAAAAGAACCCCTCGGCTATATCCAGAAATCCTGGTTCTGGCGCGCTAGCATCTTCTGGAGGGGGCTCAAGTTCTAGCGTGCCTGAGGCTTCGAGTTTGGCTGGTGCTATGCCGGCTGCTCGTGCTGCGGGGATCGAATTGATTAAAGTGTTGGGTGAGCCGACAGCGATGTTGGCCTGGATCGTCGGTGGGAAAATTGCATTGGCAAGGTCTTCGCACATTTTGCTCAGCCCTTTGTCTGCCCCGGTCTTGCTCATCGCCATGCCGACAACTAGCCCGACCACCGCACAGAGGATGCAGCCACCGATACCGGCGGTGGCGAGGGTAATACCTGCTGCTGCGGCCACCGCAGCCGTCGCCAGTGCGGTGATTGCTACGTTTGCTGCTACTTCGAGTACTCCGCCGAGGATGTCGGCCATCATCGACGTATGCGTCAGCGCATCGCCAAGGCGAGCAGCCCAGAGTGCATCAGACATAACAAGTACTCATCTACGTGACGACATCGAACTGTAACGAGTTCTTGATAGTCGCCCAGTGTGCAGCTTCGGCATCTCCCAGCTTTTGGGCCTTTACGTAACTGAGGGCAAGTAACTTGCGAGTGCCGGGCAGCACAAGCGCCAATTGGTACTGGAATACCTTTTCGTTGCCTTTGTGAAACTGGCTGCGCAGCTCGATGCCTTCGATTTCTTGAGCTGCCCCCAAACGCACTGGCTGACCAGGTTGATAGCGCAGCTCCTGAACCTGTTGTTCGAGTCGCTTGAGCTGGCTGTCGAGATTGCTTTGCAAGGTCTCGCCATCAGCGAGAAGGCTGCGACTGACGATTAATGAAGTTCCTAGTTCGGGAAACTTCAAGATGTTGATTGTCGCGTCTTGCAGTTCACCTGTAGGCAGGTTGAATTGGAGTTCGTTGATGCGATAGGTCATGGAGCCGAGATCTCTTTATGAATTGCCTTTGGGCTGGGGAAACATCGCGTCCACGCCAGCCTTGATATTGGCTTTGATGCCTTGGCCATCAGGTGTAGCGCCAGCTTCGCCGCCATTATTAAGGTGCAGTACCCCGCCTGTATTGAACTGGGCGTCACCCTTGGCATAAAAATCGATTTGTACACCGCTGAGGTTGATTTGACCGCTGGCGTTGAGCTCCAGAATACTTTTGCCGCATACCAGGCGCAGGTTCTCTCCCACTTCTATAACGTAACTGGTGCCGATGCTGTCCGTTTTCTTGCGGCCAACCAGCAGGATGTCTTCATCCTTGACCGCACGCAGACGCGTATGACCGATGGTCACCGTCTCGTTATGCCCGATGCTCTTGTTGCGGTCGTGGCCCACCGAGTGGCTTTCATCCACCTCGACCACGATGTCCTGATTGCGCTCGGCATGGATGTACAGCTGCTCGGCGCCTTTTTTGTCTTCCATGCGGATTTCGTTGAAATTCGCCGGTGAGCCGCCCTTGCTTGAACGGCTTTTCATGCCGCTCTGGGTGGCGTTTTCCGGCAAGTCGTAGGGCACGGTTTGTTCCGCGTTGTAGACGCGGCCGGTGATGATCGGCCGGTCCGGGTCGCCTTCGAGGAAACTGACGATCACTTCCTGGCCGATTCGTGGGATCTGCATCGAGCCCCAGTTTTTACCGGCCCAGGATTGCGACACGCGAATCCAGCACGAACTGTTTTCGTTGGACTGGTCGTGGCGGTCCCAATAGAAATGCACCTTCACCCGGCCAAACTGGTCGGTCCAGATTTCCTCGCCCTTGGGGCCAACCACCAGTGCGGTCTGCGGGCCTTTGACGATAGGCCGATGGGTGTTGGGCAGCGGGCGGTAGCTTTGTTGCGCGTCGATGCAGGTCAGGCTGCTTTCGAACTGCGCCGAAGCGCCAGCGCCGCCGGTTTCCCCGCTTTCCTGGGAGACGTAGTAACGGGCGCCGGCGATCAGGTATTCGCGGTTCTGGTCCTGGCGGCTGAAGCCCGTGAGGCTGAACAAATGTCCTGACCCCAAGCCCCGGGCGTTGCCGGCGAACTCGACCTGTTCGTGCAGGGTCTGCAAGGCTTCGATGCGGGTGCGGGCGTAATGTTCGCCGTCTGCGCTTTGCACATAGGTGCCGGGATAGTCGTACAGCGGATAATCGCCGGCGGTGTGCGGACGAGGCATGGCCGAGCGCACGTCAATTCGCGCGCTGGGGCGCTGGAAGTCATAGTCGTTGAGTTCCAGCGAACCCGGCTGGACTTCCTGGGCCAGGTGCCAATCGTGGATGTGATCGCGTTCGCGCTGCTGTTCATTCTTGGGGTAGTAGGGCACCGACGCGTAGCCGGCCACGCTAGTGTGGGCGCCGTAGGCATCGGCCAACACCAGCACGTGACGACCCTGTTCATGGCGGAAGAAGTAGTAGATCCCTTCCTGTTCCATCAGGCGGCTGACGAAATCGAAGCTGGTTTCGCGATACTGCACGCAGTATTCCCACTCGCGATAGGGCCGGCTCAGGGCATCTTCGAAGTCGGAAAAACCCAGGTCGCGAAACACCTGTTTGATGATTTGCGGGATGGTCAGGTTCTGGAAAATCCGGCAATCGGAGGTGCGGGTCAGCAGCCATAGCCAGGGACGTAGCGTGGCCTGGTAGCTGGCGAACTGGCCCTGGTCGACGTTCTGGCTGCAACGGGCAACGATGCCATGGAAATAGCGCTCACCACCGTCGTCCAGTTGCAGGCTCAGGCACATGGGTTTGCCGAGCAACTGGTTGAGGTCGATGGCATTGTCCAGCGAGTGCAGCTGCAACTCATAGTTGAACAGCCGCCCCAACTCTTCGCCGCCGCCCATGTCCTTGAGCAACAGCACTTCAGGTCCCAGAGGGCTGGTGATCTTTGCCAGGCGTGAGGCTTGGTTGAATAACATGGTCGTCCTTATCGCTGCCGCAATCCTTTTGACGCTGCCGAAGATTGCAGCCTTTTGACTTTAAATATCAAGAGATCGCAGCCTTCGGCAGCTCGTACAGAGGCGCGCGACCGCCAGGGGCGGTGGCGCTGAAGCCATAATGTAGTTCGTTAGTTGAGGGAGAGGAACCAGGTTCTTGATTGTTACCAAGCATTACCTGAATATCTGCTCCTCCGCGCGTCACCTCACGTCCATGGAAGGCGATTACTGTGACCTCTTACCGCATTCAAGAAGCTGATCTTGAAGTCCCCGATACATGGCAGGACCAGAGCATCAATATTTTTGAGCCTGGTGAAGCGCTAAGGGCGTACGTGGAAAAAGCAGACGCTGACTCAATTCGCGTTCGAATTATTGATCGCACGCTGGACGCCGCTTTGCATGCTATCGGGTTTTCGAAGACGGCAGAGAATGATGTTTATTTTTTGGATGTCCCGGACGGCACGCAGAAGGCCAAGGTATTGGATGCTCTACGTTTACTGAGAGTGGCCTTTTCGGCGGGTAAGGAATGGTGTCCGTCTGAAGTCTTTGAATACTTTCGGGACATGGGTTTGCTGAGCGGTAAGTATTTGAGAGTCTCGTGGACGCAGCCCGGCCAATACCTTCTTACGGACGCCTGAGTCATGGCAACAAGGGGAGAGTTTTCAATGAGTACCAATCTAGACAATGTATTGCTGCTTGCCCTGGCCTATGACGAATTGGATAAATTCCTCGTAGGCGAGCCGTTCTACTTTCAAGAAGCCAAAAACGACTACGAGGAACCGCAAAATATCTTCGTGGCCTTCGATTTGCTGGTGTTGCGTTACTGGCAGCAGACCCGCGACGCCAACTTCCCCGCACGCTTCGTGGCGGCTTTTCTCAAGATTCTCGCGACCTACCCCGATCGTAATCGGGCGATCTATGCCGCAGCGGGCTGGGTTTGGTATTACCTTTTTTGCCTGAGCCAAAAGCGCGAGGAGCCCGAGGGGCTCTATGCCGAGCTGTTCGAAATCGACATGGGGTCCGTGGCCTTGGCCCTTCGAAGGCAGCTTGAGATCAATAAGGCAGCGCTTATCCTGGATACACGTTGGGCTGGTGGCAGTTGGAACAGCGAGAACGGTTTATGGGAGCCGTTGATGCGTACCGCCCTGAACGTCAGGGACAAGCTTGGAGGACCGGACTACGTGCCTGCCAATATCTGATGAGTTATGGATCGCTGGCGGTAATCGATGTCGGAAGCATTTCACTAAACGACTTCGGTTGAACGGTATTAGCGTTTTAGAGATGACTGTGAAATTTCAAGATGTTTTGGTAAGTCGCGAACACATGTTCTCCGTGGGCTTCGAGCAAGACTCGGGCCGATTTTACGTATCTATACCGGTCAGCAACGGCATGGTCGACTACGAGGAATACTATGAAATCGACCGTGCGACCTTTGAGCTGTTCAGGCGTGACCCGGATGCCGCGCTGCCGTTCGTGGCACATTGCAGAAAGCGCGAGCTGGATGAGTTGTTGATTGTCCAGCCGGGAACGAACCGCGGCACCGCCATCTGATCGTCGAAAGGGCAGGTGAGGCTGCAATGCTGTTCACTTAAGAAAAATGATGAGCCCGTGGCGAGGGAGCTTGTCCAGCGAGTGCAATTGCAGCTCATAGTTGAATAGCCGCCCCAGCTCTTCGCCGCCGCCCATGTCCTTGAGCAACAGCACATCCGGCCCAAGGGGGCTGGTGATTTTTGCCAGGCGTGAGAGTTGCTTGAATAGCATCAGTTATCCCTTGTTGCCGCCTCATTTCCCGTAGGAGCTGCCGAGCGGAGCGAGGCTGCGATCTTTTCTCGATACCACTTGAGTCTCAAGCCGAAGAGCCAGATCAAAAGATCGCAGCCTTCGGCAGCTCCTACAAAGGCGGTTTAGCCTTAGGCCGCGTCGCTGAAGTCGTAGTGCAATTCGTTATCCCGGGCGCTGATCCGCACGCCTGCCAGCGCTTTGCCTTCGAGCATGCGGGTGAGGAATTCACGGCTCATGTCCGGCAGCAGGCTGTTGGTCAGAATGGTGTCGATCATTCGCCCACCGCTTTCGGTTTCGGTGCAGCGGGAGACGATCAGGTCGATCACCGCGTCGTCGTAATCGAAGGCCACTTTATGGGTGTTCTCCACGCGCTTTTTGATACGGTTGAGCTGCAGGCGGGTAATGGCCTTGAGCATCTCGTCGCTGAGCGGGTAGTACGGAATGGTCACCAGGCGGCCCAGCAATGCCGGCGGGAAAATCTCCAGCAGCGGCTGGCGCAAGGCCTTGGCGATCTCTTCGGGCTCGGGCACGTTTTGTGGGTCTTTGCAGACCCGGGCAATCAACTCGGTGCCAGCGTTGGTGGTCAGCAGAATCAAGGTGTTCTTGAAGTCGATCACCCTGCCTTCGCCGTCCTCCATCACGCCTTTATCAAAGACCTGGAAGAAGATCTCATGCACGTCCGGGTGGGCTTTTTCCACCTCGTCCAGCAGCACCACGCTGTAGGGTTTGCGCCGCACGGCTTCGGTCAGCACGCCGCCTTCGCCATAGCCGATATAGCCCGGTGGCGCGCCCTTGAGGGTGGATACGGTGTGAGCTTCCTGGAATTCGCTCATGTTGATGGTGATGACGTTCTGCTCACCGCCGTACATGGCTTCGGCCAGGGCCAGGGCCGTTTCGGTCTTGCCCACGCCGGAGGTGCCCGCGAGCATGAACACGCCAATCGGCTTGCTCGGGTTGTCGAGGCCGGCGCGGGAGGTCTGGATGCGCTTGGCGATCATCTGCAAGGCGTGGTCCTGGCCGATGATGCGTTTCTTCAGGTGCTGGTCGAGGTTGAGCACGGTTTCCAGTTCGTTACGGGCCATGCGGCCCACCGGAATACCCGTCCAGTCGGCGACCACCGAGGCCACGGCCTGGTAATCGACCGTCGGCAGAATCAGCGGGGTTTCCCCTTGCAGAGCACTGAGACGCTGTTGCAGGTCCACCAGTTTCTCGCACAGGGCGTGGCTTTCGTCACTGCCAACGTCGCGGTCGACCACACCGACGCTTTCGCGCAGGGTGGCGCGGGTGGCGAGCAGTTCGTCCACCAGGGTTTTCTCTTCGGCCCAGCGGCTTTCGAGTTCGGTCAGGCGTTCGCGCTCGGCGGCCAGCAGGTTTTCGCTGTTGCTCTGGCGGGCGCCGATGACGATGCCGATGGCGTGCTCGCGGGCGATGATTTGCAGTTCGGTTTCCAGCGCCTCGATGCGACGACGGCTGTCGTCCACTTCGGCCGGCACGGCGTGCAGGCTGATGGCGACCCGGGCGCAAGCGGTGTCCAGCAGGCTCACGGATTTGTCCGGCAATTGGCGCGCAGGGATGTAGCGATGGGACAGCTTGACCGAGGCTTCCAGGGCTTCGTCAAGGATCTGCACCTTATGGTGTTTTTCCATGGTCGAGGCCACGCCGCGCATCATCAACAGCGCCTTGTCTTCGGACGGCTCGGCGACTTGCACCACCTGGAAGCGGCGGGTCAGGGCCGGGTCTTTCTCGATATGCTTCTTGTACTCGGCCCAGGTCGTGGCGGCCACGGTGCGCAGGGTGCCCCGGGCCAGGGCCGGTTTGAGCAGGTTGGCCGCGTCCCCGGTGCCGGCGGCGCCACCGGCACCTACCAGCGTGTGGGCTTCGTCGATAAACAGAATGATCGGTTTTGGCGAGGCCTGGACGTCTTCGATGACCTGGCGCAGGCGCTGTTCGAATTCACCTTTCATGCTCGCGCCGGCCTGCAACAGGCCGACGTCGAGGCTGCGCAATTCCACGTCCTTGAGCGCTGGCGGCACGTCACCGGCGACGATGCGCAGGGCAAAACCTTCGACCACGGCGGTTTTACCGACACCGGCTTCACCGGTCAGAATTGGATTGTTCTGCCGACGGCGCATGAGGATGTCCACCAGTTGGCGGATTTCTTCGTCACGCCCGACAATCGGATCAAGCTTGCCGCTGCGGGCCTGCTCGGTGAGGTCGACGGTAAAACGCTTGAGCGCTTCCTGCTTGCCCATGGCGCTTGGGGCCATGGCGCCGCTGGCTTCACCGGGCACGCTGCCGGCGTTGAAACCGTCGCTGGCGCTGAGCGCATTTTCCGGCGAGTCACCGACGTATTCGTCAAAACGCTCGCTCAGGGCCTCGACCTTGATCTTGTCAAACTCTGCCGACAGCCCCAGTAGTCCATGGCGCAGGCTCGGCGTCTTGAGGATGCCCAGCACCAGGTAACCGGTACGCACCTGGCTTTCGCCGAACATCAGGCTGCCGTAGACCCAGCCACGCTCCACGGCTTCTTCCACATGGGAGGACAAGTCAGTAATTGAAGTCGAGCCACGTGGCAAACGGTCCAGGGCTTCGGTCAAGTCACGGGCCAGGCGCGCCGGTTCGATATTGAACTGACGGATGATGCGGTGCAGGTCTGAGTCCTGCAGTTGCAGCAACTGATGAAACCAGTGGGCCAGCTCCACATAAGGGTTACCGCGCAACTTGCAGAACACGGTGGCGGCTTCGATGGCTTTGTAGGCCACGCTGTTGAGTTTGCCGAATAACGCGGCGCGACTGATTTCACCCATGCTCATGGCTCCTTGAGATCTGTGAGGTGTTGGCCTGCTCGGCGTAGTGCCGGGCCAGTATTAAATCCTTGGCATCTTTTTCGGGTTGGCCCAGCCAGGTATTGAAACCCAGGCGGAACTGGCGATTGAGTTGCAACGCCGGTACTTCGGGCTGTTTCAGAATCAGGTTCAGATCCCAGTCCAGTTCATGGCCCAAATATTCGGCCACCCAGGCCACCAGCTCATTGAAGGGTTGGCTACCGGGCAGCATGCTCATGTAGTCATCCAGCTTTAGTGGCCCCAGGCGAATGCGGAATTTGTGCTGGCGATCCCAGACGTAACGGCCCAGGCAAAAATCCACGCCCAATTGATGGGCGCTGGCGCCCACGCGGCTGCGTTCCGGCAGCTCCAGCCATTGGCCGACGTACTCTTCGATCTCCACCGGCAGGCCGAAGTACTCGCTGAGAATGGCCTTCAAACCATCCGGGTAGCGGGTTTGTGCCGACAGATGACCGCTGTAATGCAACTTCGCCGTGTCGGGGATCAGCCCTTGTTTGAGCAGGCTCGGCATGCCCCGGCCGCTCAGTGCCGCCAAGCGTGCCGACCAGTAGTCATCGTCCGGGCGGTCATGGCTGACCGTCGGCCGCGCTTCGGCCCAGGCCCGGTAAAACAGGCTCAGCAGACGGTGATGGAACACATCCAGGAAGCGTTTACTGGTGCTGTCGGCGTTGTTGCGCTGGCGTTCGCGCACATATTCGGTGATGTGCAGCGGCAATGGGCCGTTGGGGCCGCCGAGGCCGAAAAAGAACTGCTCCAGGCGCGCCGGCGCACCGTCGACGCCCGGCTGTACTGACGCCAGGGTCGCCGGGGCGAAGGTGCAATCGGCCTGTTGCCCAAGGCGCAGCGGATCATCGGCCAGGCGCAACGAATGGCCCAGGCGCGGCAGGTCAGGCGATTCGCACTCGATGCGCCGCAACGCCTGGAAGAAGTCGTATTCCCAGGGCTCCTGGTGCATCGCGTCCAGGGTACTCACAGGGTCGGACGGCGTCCGGGCTTGGCTTTCCATCGCATGATCTCGCCGCGTTCGGTGGTACGGATCACCGTCTCGGTAAAACTGTTGATCGACACGTAGCGTGCCAGGAAGCGCTCGAACACTGCACCGAGCAAGAAGACTCCAGTGCCGCGAAACGCGTTTTCATCGAATTCCAGGGTGATCTCCAGGCCACGACCAAACACGATCGGACCGGGCATTGGCAAGCGTCGGGTGCAGGCCTTGCTGCTGACTTCGCGCAGGCCTTCGATCTGCAATTGCAACGCCGCATCGTTGCTGTCGCCGTACAGGCGCAGCAGTTCGCGCAGGGCAGCGGCGCCTTGGCCTTGTTCGCTGAGGGACAAGTAATTCAGCGAAAGCTGGCTGATCAACCGCCACGCCTTGGCGTCATGGGCATGGCTGGCGCGTGGGCGACTCGGGCCTGCTACGCAGCGCACCGCCGCTACCGGTGCGCTGTCGGCCAGGGTGAAGTCGGTCTTGCTGTTGCCCACGCTCATGAACAGCGGCAGGTCGCGGTTGGTGCACAACGCTGTTACGCCCAGTTGGCGCAGGTCGTGGCGATAAGGCGCCTGCTGGCTGTCCACCAGGCTGACGAAGGTTTCGCTGCCGATGTAAGTCGAGCGCGGGCCGTTGCGCCGCTGGCCGCTGGACAGCACGCGGGGTTCGCGTCGCACCGTGTACCAGGCCTGATCGCGGCCGTAACGAGACGGATCGCGTACCGCATAGAACGGCAAAAAAGGCTGCTCCGACCCGGTGCCGTGGCCGGTGAGGGTAGTCAGGGAATGAATCTCGAAATCCATCGGCCGGGTGCGGTCGGCGATCACATGGTGTTCATTGACCCGTTCCGACAAGTGAATGCGATCCAGGCGTTTGGGAAACAAGTTGATTGCCGGGGTGCAGAACGGCAGGAACTGCGCGGCTCCGACGCTGCCTTCCAGGCTTGGATCGTGACGGTCGAACAGCACGATCAACTCCAGTTCCTGGCCGTCGCAGCGTTTGACCGCCCGGCTCAACTGGGTGAAGTCGACAAACAGAAAGCGCTGGGGCAGGGCGAAATATTCCTGCAACAGGCGATAGCCCTGGAAGGCCCGCGAGACCACTGGCAGCGCGGCGTCGGTATCGTCGAATCCCTGGGAGCGCAGTGCATCCTGCGGCAGGCGTTCCACCCAATCACCGCCAGGCTGACGGGCGAACACGGCGCAGACGTTGCCCAGTAGCTGTTCGTAGAGGCGGAAGGGCTGCTCGTCTGCGCCGTTGAGGTACAGCGGCAGGTTGTCCAGGGCCAGACTGTTGAACGGTAGTTCGGCGCCGGTGCGCAGGGTCAGGCGCAGACCGGCCTTGGCCTTGGGTTCGCTGGCGGCCAAGCGCCCGAGCATGGCGGACGGGTTGCCGAAGTACTCGGCCTGGCTGACCTGCAACGGCCACAACGTCACCGCGTGGGCGGTGCGGTACTCGCAGCAGGTTTGGGTTTCGCGGCCCAGGGCGGTGCGCAGGACCGTGTCCCGGGGAAGCGGGAAGCCGCTGCTCAGCGAGCCTTCATCGGGGTCGGCCTGCAATTGCACCACGGTCATCGACGGTGTCGGCGCCAGGTAATGGGGGTAAGCGATTTCCAACAGGTTGTGGGTGAAGGTCGGGTATTCGGCATCGAGCTTGAGCTGTACTCGCGCCGTCAGATAAGCAAACCCTTCCAGCAAGCGCTCGACGTACGGGTCGGCGCAGTCCATGCCGGACAACGTCAGCCGACTGGCGATTTTCGGGTATTCCTGAGCGAACTCCGCCGCGCTTTCGCGCACGTGATGCAACTCCTGGTTGTACAGTTCCAGCAGGCGCGGATTCATGGGCGTCTCCGCTGTTCGGCGTTGACCACTCGCACATGGCCGGATTCCAGGTCCAGATCGGTTTGCAGCATCAGGCGCAGCGGCACTGGCTGCGCCCAAAGATCGCCTTCGATCTCGAAACTCAGGGCGTTGTGGTTCATCTCGGCGGATGCCCGGGCCCGCACGCGCAAAGTATTACGCAGAATCCGCGGTTCGAACGTGGCGATGGCCTGGTGGATCAGCGCTTCAAGCGCCGCGATATCGACGTTCGACGCACTGTTGCCGGCCAAGGCTGGCAGCCCGAAGTTGACCACTGACGTGCCGGCCGGGGTGTGCAACGTCGCATCGGCGCTGAGCAACGAAGTGGTGTTGAGCAGCCACGCCAAGTCACGCAGCACCGAGGCTTTCAGTTGGGTCAGGGAGAGCACGCGCTTGTCGGCGCTTTCCTTGAGGTTGCTCGGGTCGTCGTCGGTCAACCGGTCCAGCAGGGACGGTTGCAGGCGATCGCGGGTGGCGATTTCGGTTACCACGAGAAATGCGCCACAAAATTTTTCTGGTCCATGACGCCGGTCATACAGCCAGCACTATGGGCGACTTTCGACACTTCCATTGGCTGGCCTTTGATTTGGCGGATGGCCTGATACCGAGCGTCACAATCACGACTTGGAGGCGGCTCGGGTGTGGAGTGCTCCACGATAATGATTTGGGCGTTTTTGAAGGTTTCGACCCGTGGCTGACCTTTTCGATCGACACTCAGAAAACAAGGCCACGGCATGTCCAGTTTCAAGAGGCTTTGGTCCTGTTTGCGCAAGGCGCATTGCTGATCGTGTCTTTCCAGGGTCAGTGTTTGTCCGGCGACAATTACCTGATTGCCGGGTGCAGCGGATGGTTGCTGTTCGGCCCAGGCATTGAGGCTCAGCAGGCCGCCCGAGAGTAGTATCAACAGGGTTCTTTTAATCATTTCAACCTTCAAAGCCCAATCTTTCTTGAGCGATGCGCAGAGTCGTGGACGATCGCATGTGAGGTCGGCTACCAAATGAAAAGACCCGTGTAATCTTTCTGATCCCCTGCACCGCGCAGGCAACTGGCACTGCGCGCGACCACCGAAGGTTCGAGCTGGCCTTTGACTTGGCGTACGGCGCGGTACTCGGACCGGCATTCACGACTGTTCGCAGGATCAACGCTCACATGCAGCACGATCACGATTGGTACGTTATTGAAGGATTCGACGTGAGGTTTTCCCTGTCGGTCGACAGCAAATTGGCAAGGCCATGGCATCTCGAGGGGTAGCACGCTCTGATCCGGTTTACGCAACACGCATTGCTGCTGATCGTTCCCCAGCGTCAGTCGTTGTTCGCCCAGAGTGACGACCTGATCCTCGGAAGCAGGGGTAGCCTGTTGGCCGGCGCACGCCCACAGGCTCGATAATACGCAGCACAGGGCCGCCAGGTTTCGGCTGGATCTGATCATGTCAGCTCCCAGAACCAGATGGCTTTGGAGCGGTATGCAGGGTCGCTGTACCGGCCGATGGTCAGGCCGCGATTCCACAGGTCGATATGATCGCCGGTGCGATTGTCCGATGACTCTCCTGTCTGCTGGAAACAATCCTTGAAGAAGATGAGTCCGGTCTTGTCTTGAAGCTTGCGGCGTTCGTCGGCACTTCCACCGAGAATCAGTGGTCGTCCCAGAGGATGTTTCCACAACCAGTTCGCCAGCGACTCGGCACCCCTGGCGTGCTCATGTGCACATTTGGGTTCGGTATAGGTGGATTTGTTGACCTTGATTGTCAGCTCTGCGTTGAGCGTCATGCTCATGCGAATAGCACACTGGTTTGCCCAAGGCCCTTCACAGGGCTTTGCGTCAGGGTACTTAATCAGGAGATCGGAATACGCTTTCCACAAATTAATAAACGAAGGTTTGGCCATGACTCAGACACCGGATGGGAAAGGATTGGATTCGAGCAAGCACCAAAATGCCCCCGACGTATAACGGCGGGGGCATGTTCGTTACACCTTGACGTTCTGGCGGATGTTCCAGCCGAATTTGACCGGCCCGCCTTCCTTGGTGCCATCGGCTTTTTGCGGCTGGTAGTCCACCAGCACCTTGGCGAAGTTCAGGGTCAGGTTTTCGGTCAGGCGATCATCGCTACCCGAGCCGCCGCTGCTCAGGGACGTGACCAGCACTTCTTCCAGATTGATGATCATGTACTCGACCTGGCTTTCGCCGCCGGCCTTGCGCACGGTCAGCTTGACCTTGTCGATGTGCTTGCCGCTGGCGCAGTGCATCATCAGGTTCGGTGAGGCTTTGTCGACGTACTTGGTCAGCGACAGGTCCTGGATGTTCACCTTGCCGGCGCCGCCGCCGCTGCCCACGTGCATATTGCCGGACTGAGACATGCCCCAGCTCCAGTTCAAGACGTCGATTTCGTCCTTGTGGGCCTTGTCCATGGACTCGCCCTTGATGTCGCCGATCTTGATGAAAATATCAACAGCCATGTTCTCTCCCTGTGTGGTCTCTACCACATTGTTTGGTTAACGCCGACCTTGCGAAATCTGTTCAAAGCTCCTGCAGAATCACGCTTCTCGGGCCTGTCCCAAATGCCAGTCAAGGCACAGAACCTGTGGGAGCCGGGCTTGCCCGCGATGCAGGCACTGCGGTTTTCAGCCGGACCGCATTGATGCCATCGCGGGCAAGCCCGGCTCCCACACAAGCGTGCCTCTGCAGGTTTTTACGCGCCCTTGGCCGAAGGCAGCTTGGATACCAGGCGCAGCGACACGGTCAGACCTTCGAGCTGATAGTGCGGGCGCAGGTAGAACCTGGAGTTGTAGTACCCCGGGTTGCCTTCCACGTCCTCGACGATCACTTCGGCCGCAGCCAATGGGTGCTGGGCCTTGGTGGTTTCGGTGGAGTGCGCCGGGTCACCGTCGACGTAGTTGAGGATCCAGTCCTGCAACCAACGCTGCATTTCGTCCTTCTCTTTGAAGGAGCCGATCTTGTCGCGCACGATGCACTTCAAGTAATGGGCGAAACGGCAGGTGGCGAACAGGTACGGCAGGCGCGCAGCCAGGTTGGCGTTGGCGGTGGCGTCCGGGTCGTCGTACTCGGCCGGTTTCTGCAGCGACTGGGCGCCGATGAACGCGGCGAAGTCGGTGTTTTTCTTGTGCAACAGCGGCATGAAACCGTTCTTCGCCAGTTCCGCTTCACGGCGGTCCGAAATGGCGATTTCGGTCGGGCACTTCATGTCCACGCCACCATCGTCGGTCGGAAAGGTGTGCGCCGGCAGGTTTTCCACTTCACCGCCAGACTCCACGCCACGAATGCGCGAGCACCAGCCGAAGTGTTTGAACGAGCGGTTGATGTTCACCGCCATTGCATAAGCGGCGTTGGCCCATGTGTACTTGGAGCTGTCGGCACCGTCGGTGCTTTCTTCGAAGGCGAAGGCCTCCACCGGATCGGTCTTGGCGCCATACGGCAGACGGGCGAGGAAGCGCGGCATGGTCAGGCCGATGTAGCGCGAGTCTTCCGATTCGCGCAGCGAGCGCCAGCCCGCGTATTCCGGGGTGGTGAAGATTTTGGTCAGATCGCGCGGGTTCGACAGTTCCTGCCACGAGCCCATGCCCATCACGGTCGGCGATGCGGCTGCGATGAACGGCGAGTGCATGGCGGCGCAGACTTTCGACAGCTCGCCCAGCAACTCGACATCCGGCGGCGACTGGTCGAAGTAGTAATCGCCCACGAGGCAACCGTAAGGTTCGCCGCCGAACTGGCCGTATTCTTCCTCGTACATCTTCTTGAAGATCGGGCTCTGGTCCCACGCGGTGCCCTTGAATTTCTTCAGGGTCTTGTGCAGGTCAGTCTTGGAGATATTGAGCACGCGAATCTTCAGTTGCTCGTCGCTTTCGGTGTTGTTGACCAGGTAGTGCAGGCCACGCCAGGCGCTTTCCAGTTGCTGGAAGTCCGGGTGATGGATGACCTGGTTAACCTGGGCGGTGAGCTTGGCGTCGATGGCGGCGATGATTGATTCGATCGACTTGATGGCGTCGTTGGACACCAGGTCGGTCTGCGCCAGGGCCTGCTCGGCCAGGGTGCGCACGGCGGTTTCGACGGCTTCGCGGGCGCGGTCGGTCTTGGGTTTGAATTCTTGCAGCAGCAGGGAGGCGAACTCGCTGGCTTCTTCGGTGGTGCCCAGTGTCTGAGCGTCTGCACGTACTGAATCGGTCATGATCATTCGTCCTGATTAAGCCTGAGGCTCGGCTGGCTTCGGCGCACTGGCAAGCGCCTGGAGCAGCGCCGGATCCTTGATGGCCTTCATGATGATTTCTTCGGCACCGGTCTTGCCGTCCATGTAGGTCAGCAGGTTGGCCAGTTGGGTGCGCGCTTCGAGCAACTTGTTCAGCGAGTCGACCTTGCGCGCCACGGCGGCCGGGCTGAAGTCGTCCATGCTTTCAAAGGTGATGTCCAGGCTCAGGTTGCCTTCGCCGGTCAGCTCGTTGGGCACGTGGAACGCGACGCGTGGCTGCATGGCCTTGAGGCGCGAGTCGAAGTTGTCGACATCCACCTCAAGGAACTTGCGATCGGCCACAGGCGCCAGAGGCTCGGCGGGCTTGCCGGCGAGGTCCGCCATGACGCCCATGACGAAGGGCAACTGGACCTTTTTCTCGGCGCCGTAAAGCTCGACGTCGTACTCGATCTGCACTCGAGGCGCGCGGTTGCGCGCGATGAATTTCTGAGAACTTTGCTTCGCCACGTTGCTGCTCCTGGTCGCTCAAGCGACGGTGTTGGCGTCACCGGTGGTACCGGTGACGTGACTGCGTGATCCGTTCGCTTTTATTCGCTGTCTGGTCCGCGCAGGTTTTCAAATTGGCTCATGCCGTCGGGAATCAGGTTGCGCACGATCGCCGCAAAGTCGGCGTGCACCAGATTCTTCGCCCGGTTCAACAGCACCGGCAGCGGGCTGGAGGGCTCATGACGGGTGTAGTACGCAAGAATCCGGTCCAGGCTGCGCAGCACGTCGTCGCGATTGTTGATTTCGCCGCTGCTGGTACCAGTGCTGCGCGGTGTGCTTGGTACGGTGGTGTGTTCAACCGACGCGGCACTGTCGTCGCTGATGGAGTCGGGCAGGGGGCTGTCGCCGCTCTGCGGGGCGAACTGGCCGAGAATCTGCAGGGCCATTTTTAGCGGTTGCTTCAACGGTCCAAGGTCAACGCCCTGGGCGGAACCCACTTGTTCGCTGACCTGTTGCTCGATGGCCTCGGCGACGCTGCGGGCCTCGTGCAAAGCGGCGCGGGTGATTTCCAACTGTTCGGGATCGCTGTCCAGGAACGCCCCGGCGAGCTGCTCGGCGCCGAGGTTTTCGTCAGGGAAGCTTTGCAGGCCGCTGGCATTGGCGGCGGCGCGCAGGCTGACAGCACCAAAGGTTCGCGAACGGGCCAGGATGCTTTCGCGCAACAGGCGAATGGTGGCATCGGACGTCAGGCCGGCGAGGGCATTGATGCGCACGGTGGGGTCGTTGTCGTCTTCGGCATCCAGGCGCGGATGCAGGTCGGCCCAGTATTGCTTGAGCAATTCGCTGATCAGTGTCAGGACGCGGGCCAGGCCGGTGACGCCTTCGAGGGCAAGGGAACTTTGCAAAAGGTAGTGGGTGATACGCAGGTCTTTGCTGCGTTGCAACAAATCCAGACTTTGCTGCTGGATGCCGCGCCATTCAGGAGGGGTCGCAGGCAATATTGAATCGCCCATGCTGCGCTCGGGCTGGCCCAGGGAATCGCGTTCCAGGCGTAAAAAATCCGCGTCATATTCCAGATCTTCACCACAAGGCGAAGTCGCGGAAACGGCGGCGAGCAACAAAGGCACTTCCACTGAATTTGATCTCCCTATCGCCCGACTGACAGAGTCGGGCAGTTCACATGCTAGTTCCAGTTGGAACTTCACGTGCTTCCTTGAGTGTAATAGCCCTTTAGATGCGCGGTGATCTTAAAGTGCCATCATTTATATTCAAGAAGTTATGCATTTTTGGTGTAGTACTTATGGCTTGTCAAGGTAAGCTATTTCCTCTGTGTGACAGATGTGAGGTGCTTAACAACCCGCGCGACCGATAGGTCGAGGCAGGCACTGACGCAGGTTTTTTGTCACGCAAGCAGGTTAAGATCAGCAATTGTGCTGTTAAAAAACCGTTTTCAGGTTGTTTTTGCAAGGTTGTCGGAGCGAGTCTCGCGGGAGTGAATCCCGATTCGCCCGCGCGCAAAGTGTTCAGCAAGGAGGCAAGATGTCACTGTGTTTGACTATCACTAGTTATCACAAGATTACCCCTGGCCAGTGCTCTGAAAAATCCATGGATCAGGGAGTGATGGCAATTGGCCGCAATTCTGATAATGACTGGGTATTGCCCGATCCAGAGCGTTTGGTCTCCGGAAAACATTGCGTTATTCAATATAAAGATGGCCGGTATTACTTAACTGATAACAGCACTAACGGTGTGGAATTGGTCAAGGCCGGTATTCGTCTGCGCAAGGGCAACAGCGAGCCGTTGCAAGATGGCGAAGTTATCCGCATCGGTGATTATGAAATCCAGGCGCGTATCGATTTCAGTCTGCCGGTGACCGACGGCAACCCTTTCGCCGATTCGTCCAGCAGCTTCGAGGCCCTGATGGGGCGTCAGGGCGCCGTCGTGAATACGCCGACGTCGTTGCCTGTGGCACCGCCTGCACATTTTCAGGGCGTATCGGCCATGGACACGATGCCGGACCTGTTCGACTTTCTGACACCGACCAGCGTCCCGCCAGCCACCCAACCCGACCATGTCCCGGCCGAGCAGCACGACTTCCGCCCACCGACCCCGATTCCCAACCCAACGCCCGTGGCCGAGCCCGCGCCGCAGGCGTCGGCCCAACTGATTCCGGAAGATTGGGATCTGTTCAGCGACAAGCCTGCGCCGGTGGCGGTTGCCCCCCCGCCTGTCGCTTCCTTGCCTGTTGCAGAAGTTGCGCCGCCACCCGTACCTCACATCAGTGTACCGATCGAGCCGGCACCTCTGCGCGAACCCGTGGCCATCGTCGAACGCCCGGTCAATCCTGCCGACAATTCTCAACCCGACCTGTTGCAAGCTTTTCTGCGCGGGGCCGGGCTGGATCAAGTGCGCCTGGACAAGGCTCAGGCCGAGGCGCAAATGGAAAGCATCGGTCGCAGTTATCGGCTGATGGTCGAAGGCCTGATCGATGTCTTGCGTGCCCGCAGCAGCCTCAAGGGCGAGTTCCGCATCCAGCAGACGATGATTCAACCGGTGGAAAACAATCCTCTGAAATTCGCTCCCAACGTCGATGAAGCATTGCTGTTGCTGTTGCGCCACAGCAATCAGGCGTTCATGGCGCCGGACTTGGCGGTGCGCGACAGCTTCGATGACTTGCGTGCCCATCAATTGGCGGTGATGGCCGGTGTGGAAGCTGCGATCAAGCACCTGCTGGCGCGCTTCGAGCCGGCACAACTGGAAGAGCGCATGGGCAAGCCCGGTGGTCTGTCGAGCATTTTCAATGGCTCGCGACAGGCCCAGTACTGGCAGCAGTTCACCGAGCTCTACAGCAATATTTCCCGCGAGGCCCAAGAGGATTTCCAGGACCTGTTCGGTCGTGAATTCAGCCGCGCCTACGAAGAACACAGTACGAGGCAGCGCCGCGGCTGAGCGTCGCCATCGCATAGCGCCATTCATAGCAAAGAACGGAACAACGGATAGCTGAAACGTCATTGAGGACGCAGGATGATTCCCAGGTTTTTACTCGCAGTCGCTACCGCGCTTCTGCTGACCGCATGTGCCAAGGATGCAGCCAAACCCCAGCCCGAAGAGGCCGAGGCCGAGGCCGACACGGCCGCCGTCGAGTTGCACTTTCACGCCATTGCCGGGCTCAACCCCGGCGCCACTGGCCAGCCAGCCCCGGTCCGGGTGCGTATTTTTGAATTGAAAAATGCCGCCACCTTCGGCCGTTCCGATTATTTCGCACTGGCCGAACGGGCCCAGGCGACGCTCGGCGCAGACCTGATCGACCAGGACGAAGTGCTGATCCAGCCCGGCCAGCAGTTGAGCCTGCAGCGCGACCTCGACCCGGCCACCCGCCATATCGGCGTACTGGTGGGGTATCGCGAGCTGGATCAGTCGTTGTGGCGCGCGGTGATGAATGTCCCGCCGCGCCAATACACCGAATACCAGATCAGCCTCGACGTGCGAGCCGTGCGCAGCGCCGTCGTGGTTTCCCCATCCAGCCCTGCCCAATAAGCAATCGGAGCCCCCCATGTCCTGGAACAATCGTGTGGTCTGGTCGGAAGGCATGTTCATTGGAACGCAGCACTTCCAGCAGCATGACCGTTACCTGGAGAACCTCATCGACGCCCGGAGCCGCCCGTTGTCGGCCGGCGCCTGGGGTTTCTCCGAATTGCTGATCGACCAGGGCCTGCTGGCCCAGGGCAAACTGGCGATTATCTCGGCGCGGGGCCTGTTGCCGGACGGCACGCCATTCAACATTCCCCAGGATGACCTGGCACCGAGCCCGCTGAATGTCGATGACAACCTGCGCGATGGTTTGGTGTACCTGGCCTTGCCGCTCAAGCGCGCCGGTGCGCGTGATACGGTCGACGAAGGCGAAGCCTTGGGCGCTGCGCGCTACGTGAGCCAGGTGCGCGAAGTCCGGGACGACAACGCGCCGTTCGAAAACCAGGCCCCGGTGGCAGTGGGTTCGAGGGCGCTGCGATTATTGGTAGCCCGGGATGGCATCAGCGACTACGCCGCCATCGGCCTGGTACGAATCAAGGAGAAACGCGCCGACCGAGCCCTGGTGCTCGACGACACCTACATCCCGCCGCTGCTGGATGTGGTCGCCTCCAACCCCCTGGCCGCGTTTCGCAGCGAACTGCTGGGCTTGCTGCATCAGCGCGGCGAAGCCCTCGCCGGGCGGGTGGTGGCGTCCGGTGCCGGCGGTGCCTCGGAGATTGCCGATTTCATGCTGCTGCAACTGGTCAACCGTGCCCAGCCGCTGATCCAGCACTTGAGCCAGTTGAGCCCATTGCACCCCGAGCGGTTCTACAGCGAGCTGGTGAGTCTGGCCGGCGAGTTCTCGACCTTTACCGCTTCCGGGCGACGGCCCCAGGAATACCCGCAGTACCAGCACGATGACTTGGCGCTGAGTTTCGCGCCGGTGATGCAAGCCCTGCGTGAGGCGCTGTCGATGCTGATCGACAGCAAGGCCACGCCGATTCCGATCGTCGAAAAAGCCTATGGCGTCCATGTGGCGATGCTGGCCGACAAGGCCCTGCTCGACAGCGCCAGCTTCATCCTGGTGGTGCGCGCCGACGTACCCGCCGAAACCCTGCGCAGCCACTTTGGCCAACAGAGCAAGGTCGGCTCGGTGGAGCACATCCGCAACCTGGTCAACCTGCAATTACCGGGCATTGGCCTGCTGCCGCTGCCGGTGGCGCCACGGCAGATCCCGTATCACGTTGGCTCCACCTATTACGAACTGGACCGGGGCAGCGAGCATTGGCAGCAACTGGCCAACTCCGGCGGTTTTGCGTTCTACATCGCGGGGCAATTCCCGGGGCTGAACCTGGCTTTCTGGGCGATCCGAGGATAAACCGCAATGAGCAACGACGATCGTACCCAATTCATGCCGACACCCGGTGGCCGTGGCGCCGAGCCCGCCCGTCCGGATGCTGGTCGTGCCCAGGCCGCGCCGCTTTCGATGCCGGCCGCGCCGCTTTTGATCGGCAGCGCCGAAGGTCTCAACCCCCTGGAGAGCGCCGCTGGCCCGTTGCTGGCGTTGCTGACCCGCTTGCGCAACACCATTGCCCACCCGGCGCCGGCGAGCCTGCGGGCGCAATTACTGGCCTACCTGCGCCAGTTCGAGGAGCGCGCCGAGGCTGCCGGCGTGGTGCGCAACGATGTGTTGCTGGCCCGCTACGCCTTGTGCACCGCTCTGGATGAAGCGGTGTTGAGTACGCCGTGGGGTGGTGCCAGCGACTGGGGCAAACAGAGCCTACTGATCACCGTGCACAACGAAGCCTGGGGCGGCGAGAAGGTGTTCCAGCTCCTGGAGCATTGCCTGCAAAGCCCCCGCGAACGTTTGTATCTGCTGGAGCTGTTGTACCTGTGCATGTGCCTGGGTTTCGAAGGGCGTTATCGGGTCATGAACGACGGCCGCAGCCAACTGGAAGCCTTGCGTGAACGCACCAGTGCGGTCATCCGCAGCGCCCGTGGCGATTATGAGCGTGAACTGTCGCCGCATTGGCGCGGCGTCAGCGTGGCCCGCGACCGGCTGGCGCAATTCATGCCGCCATGGATTGCCGTGGCCATCGGCGTGGCGTTGCTGCTGGCACTGCTGTTCGGCCTGCGCTTGAAACTGGCCGCCGATGCCGAGCCGGTGTTTAAAAATATCCATGCGCTGGGCGAGATCCCGGTGCAGGCCATCGACCGTCCGGTGGTGCAACCGAAACTGATCGAGCGTCCCCGCCTGGCGGGCTTCCTTGCCGATGAAATCAAGGCGGGCCGGATAGCGGTGGAAGACGCCGTTGACCGTTCAGTGGTGACCATCCGTGGCGATGAGCTGTTCGCCTCGGGCAGCGCCAGCATCATCGACGATTTCCAGCCGCTGATGCTGCGCATCGCCGATGCCGTTCGTAAGGTCAAGGGCCAGGTCCGGGTGACCGGCCACAGTGACAATCGCCCGATTGCCACCTTGCGGTTTCCATCGAATTGGGCCTTGTCCGAGGCGCGGGCCAATTCGGTGCTGCAAATCCTTTCGGCCAAAACCGGCCAGCCCGAACGCTTCAGCGCCGAAGGTCGCAGCGACACCGAACCGCTGGCCTCGAACGCTACAACAGAGGGCCGCGCACGCAATCGTCGGGTCGAAATCACAGTGTTGGCGGAGGGGGTCGAGTGAAGGCGTTTTTCAGTTTTATCATCCGCTGGGTCATTCCGTTGCTGGGGCTGATCGCCCTGAGCCTGATCATCTGGTTTGTCGGGCCGCTGCTTGAATTCCTGGTGCCCGAAGGCCGGCGCTGGGCGCTGATCCTTCTGGTGTTCGCGGTGTGGATCGCCTATCGGGTGTTTCGCATCATCCAGGCTCGCCGTCAGGCCGCCGAAGTGATGCGCAGCCTGGCGGCGCAAACCCCGCCGGACCCGACCAGCATCGCCACCGCCGAAGAACTCGAAACCTTGCGCCAACGCATGGACGAGGCCTTGGCGCTGTTGAAGAAAGCCAAGCTGGGTGGTGACGAGCGACGTAACCTGTACGAACTCCCGTGGTACGTGATCATCGGCCCGCCGGGTTCGGGAAAGACCACGGCGCTGGTCAATTCCGGGCTGCATTTTCCGTTGGCGGCGCAGTTGGGCGCCGGGGCGGTACGCGGCGTCGGTGGCACGCGCAATTGCGATTGGTGGTTTACCGATCAGGCCGTGCTGCTCGATACCGCCGGGCGCTACACCACCCAGGACAGCGACGCGACGGTCGATAAAGCCGCGTGGCTGGGTTTTCTCGGCCTGTTGAAAAAACAGCGGGCCCGGCGTCCGATCGACGGCGCGTTTATCGCCATCAGCCTCTCCGACCTGCTGCTGGGCAGCGACACCGAGCGCGCCGCCCATGCCGCCGCGATCCGTCTGCGTATCCAGGAGCTGTACACGCAACTCGGCGTGCGCTTTCCGATCTACCTGATGCTGACCAAGCTCGATCTGGTGCCTGGGTTCATGGAGTATTTCGATACCCTGAGCAAGGAAGAACGGGCTCAGGTCTGGGGTATGACCTTTGCCCTGGACGACGGCAAAAACAATGACAGCCCACTGGCCCATCTGCAAAGCGAATTCACCGGCCTGGAACAGCGCCTCAACGATCGTTTGGTGGAGCGTTTGCAACAGGAACGCGACCCGGCGCGGCGCGATCTGATCTACGGCTTCCCGCAACAGTTCGGCGCGTTGAAGGATTGCCTGCAAAGCTTCCTTGAGGGCGTGTTCAAACCCAACGCCTTCGAAGAGCGAGTGCTGTTGCGCGGGGTGTATTTCACCAGCGGCACTCAGGAAGGTAGCCCGATTGACCGGCTGATCGGCTCCATGGCCCAGAGCATGAACCTGGACCGCCAGCACCTGGCACGCCAGAACGGTACCGGGCGCAGTTACTTCATCGAAAGACTCTTCAGCGCCGTGGCCTTTGCCGAGCGTGGACTGGTGGGGGTCAACCCGAAAGTCGAACGTCGGCGCAAGTGGATTGCCCGGGGCGTGCTGGCCTCGACCGTGGCCCTGGTGCTGGTGGTCGGGACCTTGTGGTGGGTCAGCTACCGCGCCAACCAGGCGTACATCGCGCAAGTCGATCAGAAAGTCGCGCCCCTGGGCCAGGCCGTGCAGAACCTCAGCCCCGCGCAACGGGACGTGCTCGCGGTGTTGCCCTTGCTCAACGCGGTAAAGCACTTGGCCGACGACGCGCCGAGCTGGGCCGAAGGCCTGGGCCTGTATCAGGGCAACATGCTTGAAGCCGAGTCTGGCAGCGTCTATCGCAAGCTGCTGATCGCGGTCTTCGCGCCACGCTTGCTCACGCGCATCGAAGAGCAACTGCACGGCGGCGGCAATTCGGACTTCCTTTACGAAGGCTTGAAGGCCTACCTGATGCTCGCCGACAGCGAGCATTACGATGCCGATTTCATCAAGGCGTGGATCGCCCTGGACTGGGATCGCAGCCTGCCGCGCGACTTGCCGGCCGAGCAGCGTCTAGCCCTGGAGGAGCACTTGCAGGCACTGTTCGAGCGTCATCCGCCCACCGCACGTCTGGACCCTCGCCTGATCGACGACCTGCGCCGGCAGTTGCAGCAGCTGCCGGTAGCCCAGCGCGTCTATGACCGGATCAAGCGGCAGAAACTGCCGGACGGCATCCCGGACTTTCGTCTCAACGAAGCGGCCGGGCGCGATGCCGCGCTGGTGTTCAGCCGCAAGAGCGGCAAGCCACTGGGCGAACCCTTGAGCGGTTTCTTCACGGCCAAGGGTTACCGCCAAGGGTTTTTGCTCACCAGCCTGAGCCAGACCGGCACCTTGGCCGAGGAACAGTGGGTCCTCGGTAACGATCAGGCAGAACAACAGAACGTTGCAAGCCTGGCCGCCGACGTGCGCCGTCTGTATTTCCAGGATTACCAACGCCAGTGGGATGCCTTGCTGGCTGATATCGACTTTGTGCCGATCACTAGCGTGGCCCAGGCCGCCGATGTGCTGCGGGTGATTTCCGGCCCGACCTCGCCGTTGAAAAAACTGCTGGTGGCAGTGGCAAAAGAAACCGACTTGCAACAGGAAGAACGCCTGCTGGCCGCCAAGGGCGCACCGGTGGAGGGCGGGGTCGACAAGCTCAAGGAGCGTCTGGGCAGCTTGCTCGGCCAGGAGCAGGCAATGCAAAACACACCGGATGCCAGTGAAGATCCCATCACCGCGCATTTTGCCGGACTCAACAGCATCGTCAGCAAAAACGAAGGCGAGCCGGCAGCCATCGACGGCCTTCTGGCCGACATGAACGCCCTGTATGTGCAGGTCAGCGCCATGGTCGGCGCCAGCGGCGACGCCTTGCTCGGCGAAGCCAAGAACCAGGCCGCAGCGGCCGCGACACGGGTCAGCCTCAACGCCGAGCGTCAGCCGCCACTGGTGCAGGGCCTGGTCAAGTCGGTGGTCAACTCCACCACCAACAGCATGATGGGCGGAGTACGCAATCAACTGAACGCGGCCTGGACCAGCGAAGTGGTGAACATCTATCGCCAGTCCCTGGCCGGGCGTTATCCGATGTCGCCGGGCAGTGCGCGGGACGCGACCCTGGACGACTTCGGCCAGTTCTTCGGCGTGGGCGGGGTGATGGACAACTACTTCCGCAAATACCTGCAGCCGTACGTGGATACCTCGACCCAGGCCTGGCGCTGGCAACCGGGCGCCGCACAGAAGCTTGGCATCGCCCCGGGCGTGCTGCAAACCTTCCAGCGGGCAGCGACCATCCGGGATGCGTTTTTCCGTTCCGGCGGCACCCAGCCGATGGTGCGCTTCGAACTCAAGCCCGTGGCGATGGACGCCACCATTACCCAGTTTTTGCTCGACCTCGACGGCCAGCAATTGAGCTACGACCACGGCCCGAGCCGCCCCACCTCCATGCAATGGCCCAACCCCGGCAGCATCGGCGTGGTGCGGATCTCGATCATGCCGCCGTCATCCAGCGGT
This sequence comes from Pseudomonas sp. JV414, assembly GCF_032424305.1. Classification (NCBI taxonomy): domain Bacteria; kingdom Pseudomonadati; phylum Pseudomonadota; class Gammaproteobacteria; order Pseudomonadales; family Pseudomonadaceae; genus Pseudomonas; species Pseudomonas sp. JV414. The sequence goes on from NZ_VYKC01000013.1 coordinate 67,991, forward strand.
CGTTCCGGCATCACGTTGGACGGGCCTTGGGCCTGGTTCCGCCTGCTGGAGCAATCGGACCTGACCGCCGGCAACTCGCCGGATCGCTTCAACCTGCGGCTGCGGGTCGACGGCGCCAGCGTCTCTTATGAGCTGAGGGCCAACAGCGCCTTCAACCCGTTCAAGAGCCGTGTGCTCAGCGGGTTCAGCCTGCCGGAGCGTTTATGAGCACGCCGGGCTTCTATGGAAAGCTGGCCAGTCGCGGGGACTTTGTCAGCCGTGGCTTGCCGCAGAGTTTTATCGGCCCCTGGGATTCGTGGCTGGCGGCGGGCCTGCTCGCCAGCCAGAGCCTTGGGGACCGTTGGCTGGATGCCTATCTGGTCAGTCCGCTGTGGCGTTTTATGCTCGGGCCCGGTGTGTGTGGGCCGCAGGCCGCCGTTGGGGTGGTGATGCCGAGCATCGATCGGGTTGGCCGGTATTTTCCGCTGACCGTCGCGGTGCTGCTGGACCACGACGCTGATCCAGCGTCGGTGGTGGGCGGCTCGGATGTCTGGTTTGAGCATGTTGAGCAATTGCTGTTGAGCACGTTGAGCGTGGAGGCGAGCTTCGAAGCCTTCGGTGCAGGACTGGAGACGCTGGGCAGCCCGGCGTACCTGCCACGCGCTCCAAGCAGCCGTTTTGCCGGCCTGCATCGCTTTGATGCCACCGACCCGAAGGCGCGAATGAGCGCGCTTGCCGAACTGGCCTGCGAAGGCACAAGCCTGTGGTGGGGCCAGGGTTCACAGCGTATCGCCCCTGCTTTGTTGCGGTGCCAGGGCTTGCCGGCCGCCGCTGATTTTGCGCAATTTTTGCTCGGCCAAGAAGGTGTTGTGTAGATGTCTCCAAGCGTTGGAAAGACGTTCAAGTCTGCAAGCAAGAGCCATGTCGGTATGGTCCGCCAGGTTAACGAAGATGCTTGCCTGGACCGGCCGGAAAACGGCCTGTGGGTGGTCGCCGATGGCATGGGCGGGCACGCGGCGGGCGACTACGTCAGCAGTCTGATCGTCGACAGTTTGCGTAGCATTGCCGTGGGCCGCTCGCTGGATGAATACGTCGCGGCGCTGAAAACCGACCTGCTGCGGGTCAACGCCGCCGTGCGTGAAGAAACCGCCAACCGCGGCGTGACCATGATGGGCAGCACTGTGGTGGTGCTGGCGGCGCGCGGCTTGCGCGGGGTGTGCCTGTGGGCGGGTGACAGCCGCTTGTATCGCCTGCGTGACGGCCTGCTCGAAGGCATCTCGCGGGACCACAGTTACGTTCAGGATCTACAGGACAGCGGCCTGCTCAGCGAAGCTGAAGCCCGGGTGCATCCACGGGCCAATATTGTCACCCGTGCCATCGGGGTCGAGGCGCAACTGAAACTGGCGATAGTCGATCTGTTGTTGATGCCCGGCGACAGTTACCTGTTGTGCAGCGACGGGCTGACCAAAACGGTTGAAGACCATGAGATCCGCGAGGTGCTGAGTCACGATGAGCCCGGGGAAATCGCCAGCAGCCTGGTGTCCCTGGGCCTGATGCGCGGCGCTCCGGACAACATCACCGTCATCGTCGTGAAGGTGCCGTCATGAATTCCGCCTTGCACATTCTGATCCCCGGCTATGACATTGACGGCGAGATTGGCGAAGGCGCCATGGCCAGCGTTTACCTGGCGACCCAGCGCTCGCTGGAGCGCAAGGTGGCGCTGAAGGTCATGGCTGCCGCACTGGCGGCGGACCCGAGTTTCTGTGAGCGTTTCCTGCGCGAAGGTAAAACCCTGGCGCGCCTGTCTCACCCGCATACGGTCACCATCCATGACATCGGCCATGTCGGTGAGCTGTATTACATGGCCATGGAATTCCTGCCCAACGGCACGCTCAAGGAGCGCATCGCCGCCGGCCTGACGCCGGAACAGGGCCTGATCTACATCCGCCAGATCGCCTCGGCCCTGGGCTATGCCCATGGGCTGGGGCTGGTTCATCGCGACGTCAAACCGGCGAACATTCTGTTCCGTGCCGATGGCACGGCGGTGCTCTCAGACTTCGGCATCGCCAAGTCCATGGATGACCGCACCCAGTTCACCCAGGCCGGTTTCGCCGTCGGTACTCCCAGCTACATGAGCCCGGAACAGGCGCGCGGCCAGGATATTGATGGTCGGGCCGATCTTTATGCCCTGGGCGTGGTGCTCTACGAAATCCTCGTCGGCAAACTGCCGTATACCGGCAATGACGCACTCTCCACGGCCTTGGCGCATCTGACAGAACCGTTGCCGGAGCTGCCAGTGCACCACGGTTGCTATCAAGAAGTGCTGCGCAAGCTGTTGGCCAAGGATCCGGCCGACCGTTTCCCGGATGCAGCGGCGCTGTTGCAGGCGCTGGATAATCTGCCTCGGGAATCGGTTGAAGCGACCACCATCCGGCCATTACCCATTCCGGTATCGCCGATTGCGGTGAGCAATGACCTGGCGGGACTGACGCCAGTGTCCATCGATATACCGACCGGCCCCGCGCAGCCACAACCTCGGCCCAACCTTGTTCCGCCAACTGTGAAGCCGACGCCGTCGTCCACGGTCTCGGAACAGCGAAAGGGGCCGGTGTTGGCACTCGCCGCCATCGCGGTGGCCGTGGCGCTGGCCTTGGGCGGCGCGGGTTATTGGTGGCTGTCCGGTGACGTCGAAGCCGACGCCAAGGTGCCGGTGGTTTCAGCACCGCCGGCCAGTGCGCCGCCGACCGTGGCGCCACCCGTGCCCCCTCCCGTGGCCACAGAGGTCGATGGCGGTCAGCGTCCGCTGCTGATGGCCGGCAAAAAAACCTTGTTCCAGCGAGTACTCAGCAAGCCGGGGGCGAAACTCGCCAGCGACCCGGGGGCCACACCTGACAAGGCCTTGCCGGCGTTCTCGGTGCTTTACGTCTATCAGCGCCAAGAGGTTGATGGCAGCCCTTGGCTGCGTGTCGGCGCCGCCACCGACGGGCGCAGTGAGGGCTGGTTGCCGGCCGCGCAAGTCAGCGACTGGAAGCAAAGCCTGGTACTTAAGTTCACCGAACGCTCCGGCCGTGCGCCGGTGATGTTCTTGCGTCAGCCCGGCGACGTGGAGAGGTTATTGGCCGATCCGTCGGCGGCAAAAAACCTGCTGCTCAAGGCCCAGCAGAATCGCGAAGACAACCAGCAGGTACTGGCCCTGGAACCGGCCGCCAGTGCGGTGCCGCAGAATCAGTTTTACCTGTTGCCGATTTTCGATTCGCGCGAGAGCTTCGATGAGAACGGCCAGTCGGTGCAGTTGCTGAACGTGGCGTCCATCGACCCCGGTGATGCTCCGAAGGCCGCTGCCAACAACACGCCAATCACTACCGCTAACGCCGACGCGTTCCGCACCGCCGTGGTGTTGGTCGTTGACACCACCGTGTCCATGCAGCCCTACATCGATCAGGTCCGCGACGTCGTACACCAACTGCAAACCCGCATTGCGGAACGCGGCGAGCTGGACAGTGTCAGCTTCGGCCTGGTGGGGTTTCGCAGCAGCACCCAGAAAACCCCGGGCCTGGAATACGTCGCCAAAACCTTGATCACCCTGGAACAGGGCCGCGACCCACAGCGCTTCATGGACCTGGCGCGGCAAGTCAAGGCGTCCACGGTCTCTAGCCATTCGTTCAACGAAGATGCGTTTGCCGGTGTGATGGAAGCGGTCGAGGGCATGGACTGGTCCGGCTATGGCGGGCGCTTGATTCTGTTGGTCACCGATGCCGGTGCCTTGCGCAAGAACGACCCGTATGCCGCCACGCAAATGAACGAGGCCGAAGTGCGTCAAGCCGCGCTGGGCAAGCAGATCAAGATCTACGCCTTGCACCTGCTCAGCGATGCCGGCAAGAAAACCCATGGCGGTGCGCAAAGCCAATATCGCACCCTGACCGCCGACGCTAACCCGCAGATCGGCGATCTGTACATTCCGGTGCCGGGCGCCGATGTGCGCAAGTTCGGTGAGCGGGTGGACGAGATCGGCTCGGTGTTTGCCGACCTGGTGCATCAGGTGCGTGGCAACAAGCCGCAAACCGTGCCGCTGCTGAGCGCCGCGCCGAGCCTGAGCGACAAATCGGCGGCCGTCGGCTACGCGATGCACATGGATTTCCTGGGGCGCAAAGCCGCCAGCCAGGCGCCGCAACTGATCAGCGCCTGGACCGCCGACCGCGACCTGACCAACCCGGCACTGCCGGCGTTTCAGGTGTGTGTGATGCTGACCAAATTGCAGCTCAACGACTTGCAGCAATCGCTGAAACTGATCGTCGATGCGGCCCGCAAGACCCAGACCTCGCCGAAGAATTTCTTTCAGGAAATCGCCAGCGCCAGTGCCTACATGAGCCGCGATCCCTCGGCCTTGCGCAAGGGTGGCAACCTGGCCGATGGCGGGGTTCTGGGTGAATACCTGGAAGGGCTGCCATACCGCAGCAAGTCGCTGAACATGACCCAGGATTTGTGGCTTTCGTTGAGCGTGGCCGAGCAGGAGGACTTTATCGACGAGCTGGATTCGAAAATTCGCCTTTACGAAACCTTCCACAACGACCTGGCCAACTGGGTGCGTTTCGGTGATGCCGAACCGGGTGATGCCTTGTACCGCGTTCCGTTGTCGACGCTGCCGTAATGCTGAACATGAACGCAGTGCACAAAAACCGGGGCGTCGGCAGCCAGCGTTACAGCCTGGTGATTCCACGGCTGCAACTGCACGCTGGTGAACAATTGGCGGTGGTCGGTCCCAGTGGTTGTGGCAAAAGTACGTTGCTCGATTTGCTGGCGCTGGTGCTGGCTCCGGATCAGGCCGGGCAGTTTGATTTTGCGCCGGTCCAAACCAGGACGGACATTACCGGGTTGTGGCGCGCAGATGCGCAAAGTGCCTTGGCGGACCTGCGCCGCCGGCACTTGGGCTACGTGCTGCAAACCGGTGGCCTGCTGGATTTTCTGGACGTGCGCGGCAACATTGACCTGTCGCGCAAACTGCTCGGCTTGAAAGACGACGGCAGCGTGGATCGCCTGGCCGGGGTGTTGGATATCGCCGATCAACTGGGCAAAAAGCCGGGTGACTTGTCCGTCGGCCAACGGCAACGGGTGAGTTGCGCCCGCGCCCTGGCCCATGGGCCGCGTTTGCTGTTGGCCGATGAACCGACCGCCGCCCTCGATCCGCTGAACGCGGAACGAGTGATGCAGTTACTGGTGACCCAGGCCCGCGAACAGGGCGTGTGCTGCGTCGTCGCTACCCACGATGAATCACTGGCCCGCGCCAGCGGTTTGCAGGTGCGGCGTATCAGTTGTCATCGCGACGTCGATGGCGGTGTCACCGCCATCCTCGGGGAGGCTTGCTGATGCGCAGCGCGCTGGTGGCTTCCCTGGCCTGGCAGGATTACCGCAACGATGCGTGGCTGTCGGCCTGTTCGGTACTGGCGCTGGTGGCGGTGGTCGCACCGCTGCTGGTGCTGTTCGGCTTGAAATTCGGCCTGGTCAGCAGTTTGACCGAGCGCTTGGAAAACGACCCGGCCACCCGGGAAATCATTCCCTTGGGGGGCGGCCGGTTCAGTGCCGCGTTTATCGAACAATTGAGCCGGCGCGGCGACGTGGCTTTCGCCTTGCCGCGTACCCGGCAGATTGCCGCGACGGCGGATCTGACCGCTGGCGCTTCGACGGTGACCGTCGAAATGATCCCCACCGCCGTCAACGACCCCTTGCTCGGCAGTCTGCCGGTGCCCCAAGGGCTGGATCAGGTACTGCTCAGCCAGACCACGGCCGAAAAACTCGGGGCCAAGGCCGGTGATTGGCTGGAGGCCAGTTTCGGCCGGCAGGTGGCCGGTCGTGGCGAGGCGCAGCGCACTCGCGTCCAGGTGTCGCACGTTCTGCCGCTGGAAGCCTTCGCCCGGGACGGACTGTTCGCGTCATTGACGTTGCTGGAAGCGGCTGAAGATTACCGGGACGGTCGCGCCGTGCCAGCGTTCGGTTGGCCAGGTGATGTGGTGGGCGTGACGGAGCAGCGGGTGTATCCGGCGTTTCGCCTGTACGCCCGCAGCCTCAAGGATGTCGAGCCGCTGCGTCAGTACTTCGCAGCACAGAATCTGCTGGTCTCGACTCAGGCCCAGACCATCGCCCAGGTGCAATCGCTAAGCCGCAACCTCTCGATCGTGTTCTGGATCATCGCCGGATTGGCCTTGGCGGGAGCGTTCGCGGCGATTTTTGCCGGCGCGCTGGCGGCGGTCGAGCGCAAGCGCCGAGAGTTGTCGGTGTTGCGCCTGCTGGGGTTTTCCACGGCGGCGTTGCTGTTATTTGTGGTGGTGCAGGCGCTGTACAGCGCCGGCCTTGCCGCCCTGTTGAGTGCCGGGCTGTATGGCCTGGCGCAATCGGGTTTAAACCATTTATTTGCGCAGATGCCGGGCGAGTACGCCAGCCATCTGCTGGCGCGTCACTACGCGTTGGCCCTGGCGGCAGTGCTCGGCGTCAGCGCCGTGGCGGCAGTCTGTGGTGGCTGGCGAGTGGCGCGTATCCAGGCGTGTGAAGGAATCCGAGATGTATAAGTTATTGGGCGCCGCCGTGGCGCTGAGCCTGGCCAGCTTGGTCTTGGCCGATGAAAGCACCGACAAACTGGACAACCCCAAGCCGTTGCCCGATGACGTCAGCCTACCGCTGCCGTGCGAAGGGCAGATGGTGTTCCGTTACGTCTACATCCTGGCGCAGGGCACTCTGGACGACCGCGAGATCAGCCTCGGCTATCCATTCAGCGAGGGTGAGGCCGGTTATCAACAGTCGTTCATTTCCGGTTACCGTCGGGACTTTATCAACGGCCAGTTCACCCTCAAGGATCTGCCCAAGGATTGGGGCAAGACCATCACGCCGTTGATGCCCAAGACGGACGCCAAGACCCCGCTCAAACCGATGCTCTATTTCATCGGCAAATACGAAGTCACCGCCCGCCAATACGCCCAGGTCATGGCCCAGGCGCAATCGTTGGCCAGCGGCGAGCCAGCGCCTGCCTGCGAGGCATTGCAAGCCGAGGCGCCGCAAGGCATGGCCGGGCGTTTGCCCAAGGTGAAGTTGTCGCGATTCGAGGCCGAGCGCTTCTCGGCGGTGTATAGCGCCTGGCTGATGAAATACCACAAGGACCTGCTGCCGGTGAGCGGTCGAGGTACCTCGGCGGAAGAGGGCGGGCTGGGTTTTGTGCGCTTGCCGACCGAGGTCGAATGGGAATTTGCCGCCCGTGGCGGGCAGGCCATTAGCCGTCAGGACCTGGAAGGGCGTCTGTTTCCCCGTCGTCTGGAAGGCAGCGAAAGTGACGGGCCACTGGCGGACTGGGCAGTCTTCAATCAGGTCGCCGGTGGCACCGGCCAGGCCGCGCGTCTGATGCCGGTCGGTACCAAACTGCCAAACCCCATCGGCCTGTTCGACGTGATCGGCAACGCCGCCGAAATGGTCCAGGAGTCCTTCCAACTCGTGCACGCCGGACGCCGCCAAGGCACCTACGGCGGCTTCGTGGTCAAGGGCGGCAACTACCTGGAAGGCGAGGGCACCTTGTTCACCGGGATGCGTCGCGAGTACCCGCTGTTCGCCGCCGACGGCACCGAGCAAAACAACGAAACCACCGGCTTCCGGGTCGCGATTGGCGCGTTGTCGGCACCGCGTTCGCGCTACAAGGAACTGTTTGCCCAATGGCAGAAAGAAGGTCGGCTGGCTTCGTTGACCGATGCCATCGACGACGCCCAGGACCCGACCAAACGCCTGGACAGCATCATTGCTGCCAGCGTCGACCCGCGCCTGCAAGCCGAGTTGGGGCTGGTCAACGAAGAGCTCAAGCGCAACGTCTCGCTCATCGCCCAGCAGCGCGAGGAAGCGGCCGGCAACCTGATCCAGTCGGCGGCCCTGGTGGCCGAGACCGTCAACAACTACAACATTCGCCTGACCAATTTGCAGAAGAGTCGCCAGCAGGCCGTGGACGCCAAGGACGAGGCCAGCGCCAAGCTGTTCGCCACCGCCATCGACAATGGCCGCAGCGCGCTGGATGGCGCGGTGGCGATCTACATCGACAACCTCGCGACCGGCACGCGCTACACCGATGCCGTGATCCAGGCGCAGTTTCAACGCATCAAGGAAGAGTTGGAGCGCAAGCCGGTACTGGGCAAGAGCCTGGTAACGCGCGCCACGTTATTCGTTCGTCATGTCGGTGATTATCGTCAGCAACGGCGAGCCGACCCGGCGGCGATATTGAAGGAATTGCTCGCATCGAACGCCCAGCGGTCTTGATCGTTCGTTGTACAGCGAGCTTGGAAGGGACTCAGGCGGCGGTGGGCCGTGCTGAGCTGGTCAAACTTAAAAGAGAACACAACTATGCTTTCCTCCCGTAAACCTTTTGCTTCGCTTTCCAAGCGTCACTTGCTGCTGATGGCCGTCGGCTTCAGCACCGTACTGACCGGTTGCGCCACGTCGCCGACCTCCAAGGTCGCCTCGAGCACCAAGGTCGAGTACTACCCAAACTGCTATGAGCCGGTGCAGCACCTGCGTGCCACTGACTCGAACATGACCAAGTCGGTCGTCACCGGCGCGGCCGTCGGCGCTGTCGGCGGTGCACTGCTGGGCGCCCTGGTCGATTCCGAGAACCGTGGCCGCAACGCCGCCATCGGTGCCGCGGGCGGTGCCCTGGCCGGTGGCGCGACCGGTTACTACACCGAGCGCCAGAAGCAGATCGCCGACGACAACCAGCGCATCGCGTCCTACGCCTCTGACGTCAACAAAAGCACCGCCGACATCGACCGCAGCACCGCGTACGCCAAGACTTCGCAGCAGTGCTACCAGAACGCGTTCACCAAACTGGTCGCCGACCGCAAGGCCAAGACCGTCAACGACACCGAAGGCCGCAAGCGCCTGGCTGAAATCGTCGCGGGCCTCAAAGAGTCCAACGACCTGATCGTCGCGGTTAACGGTAAAGCCAGCGAAGACCTGAACAACTACACCCAGGCCTACGAAAAAGACCTGCAGCAAGTAGGTGTGCAGCGCACTGACGTGGTCACTGTGGCAACCGCCGACACCACGCCGGTCGTGGCGCCAACCAAGAGCAAAAAAGCAGTGAAACCGGCGAAAAAACCGGTGCTGCCAACCGTGCCGAAAGAAGCGGTCACCACCGAGAAAACCCTGCAGACCGCACAAGCCAAACAGGCGGAAAGCAAGCAAGTTGCCAGCGCCGGCAACACTCAGGTCAACAGCATGTGCAAGAACCCGGACCTGGGCGACTGGGCACCGGTGCCTTGCCCGAATGCTTGATTGAGTTTCTGTAGGTCTTTGATCATTCCCACGCTTTGCGTGGGAGTGATCTGTACTGGCTACGCCTTGGCGCTATGCGCCGCCATCTCCTGCGCTGGCAAATGATCCAGCGCTCGTTTCACCAGCAAAGCTACACAATCGAATCAATATCCAGATGAAATGGCAGGCCGACGGCATGCCCTCCGGTCATTGCCGCAATGGCTGCATCGTGGTCTTCGGCCACTGGTGGAATCATCGCCAACTGTTCCTGAACGATGTTTTCCGGATGGGCTTTCCAGCGCAGCAGATTTTCCTGTACCCACTCGGGCTGGTCGGCGTAGCTGCCATAAACGTCAGCCTCGGTGACTTGCTGGCTGTGCAGCGCAACGAGTCGAGCCTGGGTCATCTGGATCTTTTCCTTTTCCTCCTTCAGAGCCCGCTTCTTTTGGTCGTCTTGATGGTAATTGGCATGCGCGGTGGGATTCCTGTCGATTTGCCTCTCGAGGTCGGTCAATTGTCTGCTGATGTTTTCCAAACCGTTTTTGATCCAGTCGAACTCCCTCAGGGTCACCAGTGAGCGCTTGAGCTCCTGGGCCTCCTGCCAACGCCGCAGGCTGGCCCAGCAACCGGAGTGATCCGCAGCTTGCATCACTTGCTCTAGGAGTGAACCGCGCTGGGGCAGGCCATCGATCTGCTGTAACGCCTCTGCGCAGCCATGATCATTGATCGTGCTGCAACCCGGCTCCCACAGAATCGAAGACTTGTGTTCTTTGCCGAATATCACCGGCATGAAGTGGCGCAGCTTGCCGTGGTGACCGTAGGGCTCGCCCCTGAAGTTGATCATGTTCACAACCAGGTATGCCAAGCCAATGACGGGGGTCAATACAATCACCGCCCCGTGTTTGAGATACATCGACTTGGACGGCGTGTTCATCCAGGTGGCGGGCACGCTCGGTACGGGGTCGTTGTGTTTGACGATCCGGTGATGGTTCAGGGGCTGGGCGCTTTCGATGAAAGTTGCGTCGCCGGCGCGGGGTGCGCCGTAGGTGTAGAGCACGATATCCGGCGCATATTGCGGATCGCGTCGCAGCATCTCGGCCAGTAACAGCGCCACCGCTCCACCGAGGCTGTGCCCGGTAATCAGCAGTTTTTGTCCGCTGTAGAATTTTTCCAGGTAGCTCACGACAAACGTGTAGGCGACCTTGGCGGCTCCGTAGAAACCGTTATGGACTTTGCCTTCCCCTTCTTCAAAAGGAACCTGCTGGGCATCCGCATCACGCAGGCCATCGGCCAGCAGCTCATTGGTTCCGCGCACGCTGATTAATATCAATTCGTCGTGATGGGTGATAAATGCCTGCGTGTCCGAGCTTTTGACTTGTTTGCGATCATCGAGAAAGTGCAGTTTGGCTGGGTGCTCCTGCTCGTCACCCAACTCTGGATTGTTGACCTCGGGGTAGAGCAACGGGTCGAACGGCATAACTTCCAGCCGTTTCGAATAAGGCACCTCTTCATACAGCGGGTAGTACTTTTTCGTCTGCGTGGCATCGACTTTCCACAACTCATCAAACTGTGGCAGGGCATGGCCGAACCAGTTACCGCTGCTGGGCTGCAAGGGAAAACTCACACAGTCCGTTCTGACGGGTTGTGTATCCGGCTCCTGACCAAAGTCGGTGTAACTCAGGGTCGACATCAAGGCCAGTTGATAGAGATTGAGCGCGCAAAATTCGCTGCCGGTCGACAGCATTGGGCGTAGCGCCCTCATTGGGCGCACTTCCATCACATGATGCTTGTTCGGCAGCAGGGCAATGCCCTTTGGTTTGGGCGGTGGCGGGAAAAACCCCAATTCGACTGTGGCCATGTCCATCTGACTGAAGACCGCACCTATACCTCCATCCGGGATGTTTTTATCGACAATAGTGAACGCTCTGGTTTTGGGAGTGGATCGCAGCAGCTTGTGCACCACCATATTGGGTGGATCGCGACGAAAGGCCAGCGGCGGCAAATGCGCCACATGCTTTACCAGTTCACTCACTTCAATCTGGTAATAGGCAGCGGGGGCTGCGAGGTCTTTTGCGGGATTGGCTTGGGTTCGTACGCCTGATTTGTTGAAAAAGCGGGTTTTCTCGGCGCGCACTTGAAGTTCGGTGATGGGGAGGGGGTAGTGTGGTCTTGTTCTTAAATCCTTATAGAGTGCTTCTGCACCTTTAAAGGGCTGGTTAAGTTTGAGCACTACTGGGCCGCAGTAGTGGTTATCCACCTTTCCGGAACCTGTAGCATCCAGTTTTCCGGTGTAGATAGTATCTTCGTAATCGGTGATCTCGAAGGTTAAACCGGCATAGGGTTTGCCATCACCGAATTCGTCCACTAATTGAAAGCTTGTCGAATGACCACGCAGTGGGCAGGCATGGATGTTACCCGTCATGAAGGGGGCGTCACTGGCGGCTAAAGGTTTGAGGCTCATGGGTTCGTGTCCTTGTTTTCCGTGCACCCTGGGTAAATAGTGCAGACTCTTTCGTCCACCATTCTGAAAGTGCTGAAATCTTTGTAATTTCCATTGCAATAGCCACGCTGATCTTCAAAGCCTTTGCCCATACAGCGTTTCCAACCACCAGGAACTTGAACCCAGGTGTCACCCCAGCCGGGTTTTTCTTCATCGGCTAATTTGATTTTCAACCTCACGGTTTTCCCCGATAGCTGAGTCAGTGTGTACGCCGTGAAAGGGCGACTTCGGGCGACATTTCCCTGTACATCCATTTTTTTGCAGGTGAGCAGTTTTATTAGGTAACGCTTGGGGCCGACTGTGCGAAAAGCCCACTGGCATTCGCCAAAGAACTCACCTGCGCCGTCAGCGTTGAAAGTGCCCATGTGCCGCTCCAACAACTCCGGGCGCACGGCAAAGGAGGCGAAGTCGTAGCTGCTGTTACTTCGTCCCGGGCCAAAAATCCCCGTGATTTTGATCTCCACATGGTTTAGCGCAAGCGGGCAGTCGCTCACGGTTCTGTAAAGCGGGATCTCGGAAGTGGCTTCGTAATCCATGTAGATTTTATTGAAGCCAAGCTGAGTATCTTTCCCACCTGGCACCGTGCACGTCTGCCCTTTGGCGGGCACGTAGGTGGCCGTCAGGTCGTACGTGAAGTCAGGAGGGAAATCGGGAACGAAAGTAAAAGTCTCTGGCTTACCAACAACCGAACACCCCAGGATCAGAGACAGACAACCACCGAGGCTCAAGCCTTGAAATACAAACCTCATAGGGGAACATTCCCCTGCCAATACAGCGCTTGCTGATACACGCGCTCAAAATGTGCCGTTGGGGCTTCTTCGGGCTTGGGTAGCCAGGACCGGGGCGGAAGGTAACCCGGCGCGTGCAGGCTCTGGGTCAGCAAAAAATGCACCTGCTCCGGTTGCTGCCATCCCCATAAACGGGCCAATTGAACCTGCCCCCATAACCAGTCATCCACATTCATCTGCTCGGCGAGGGTCGCCAAGGCTTCGGTGTGCTCACGGACGAGGTAGCGGCGAGTGTTATCGAACTGCACGTTCGCGTAGACAATCTCCGGCGTCGGGGTTTTCTGCCACGCCGGTTCGAGCGGTAGTGGGTGTTCCCCGGGGTCAGGGTTGTCAGTGACGGTCCATTGTTCAGCGTGCCAGTAACAGACGCTGGCGATCGGCCCAAGATATTCGGCGCGCTGCTCAAGTTGCAGATAGGTCAGGGCACGCCCCAGTACGCGGTTATCGTGGAAGCGATACACCGCTTGATTCGGCCGCTCACCGACTACCAGCCGGTCGCGCCAGTGAGTGACCAACGCATCAAGGTCAAAGTTGGTGGCGCTCGCCAGCCAGCCCCAATGACGCTCTGGAGTGGCGAGCAGTGCCTGGATCAGTGGATGTTTGACGGTGCCAATATGGAAAAGAACAGGGCCTGTTGGCGCCATTGAGTTGGCTGCCGTACCCACATACAAATTGCGGTACTGATCGGCTCCCAGTTCCTTGGCCAACGCCATGCGCTCGTCGAGTTGATCGTCAGTGTCGAGCATCAGATAGAGATCCCGCCCGGATCGCGATTGCTCGTGTAGCCATTGTTCAAGCGTACTCATGCGACTTCTCCAATGTTGCATTGGCCAGCAAGACAGGCCTCACAAAGCGGGCAGTAGTCCGCCGCCTGCTGGCGGGCGCCGGTGACGATAGACAGTGGGCTGGCGATAACGGGATTCGGATTGCTGGGCACAGCCTGTAGCGCTTGTAGCGGCGGAATACCCGCCAGGGGCGCACCGCCCTCGACAATGGCCACGCTGCTGAAAATCCCGCCGGCGTTGATGACGATGTGATGACCACCTGCCTTGAACGTCAGGCTCATGCCGGCATCGATCACCACGTTGGTAGCGGTGACATGCGCCTGTTGCCCGGCCTGAATCACCAGCGACCCCGCGGACGTCGTGCTGCTATTGCCGCTGATAGTGATCAGCTCATCACCGCCAATCACCGTGCTACGCACACCTTCGGTGGTGTGGAATTCCTCGCCCTTGATCAGGCTGGTGCTGTTGTTGTCCACCTGCTCGAAGCGGTCGTTACTGATCACGCTGTGGCTGTCGTTGAGGATCAGTTGCTCGATGTCGCGTTGGGCGCGCAGGTAGATTTTTTCCTGCCCGGTACGGTCTTCAATCGACAGTTCGTTGTAGCCGCCATTGCGCGGCGAGCTTTGGCTGCGCAGGACAGTTCTGGTCTTGTTCTCGGGCAATTGATGAGCGACGGACGTGACCTTGTTGACCACGCAACCGGTGATCAACGGCTGATCCGGATCGCCCTCCTGAAATGTCACGACCACTTCCATGCCAACGCGTGGGATGGTCACTGCCCCAAAACCTTCGCCCGCCAAACTGGATGCAACCCTTAACCAGCAACTGCTTTTTTCACTGTTGAGTTCTGCCCGATCCCAAGGAAACTCGACACGAACCCTGCCGTACTCATCGCAATAAATTTCTTCTCCGGGAGGTCCTGTGACACGCGCGGTCTGGCAAACCAGCACAGGTTTTCGGGGAGGCATCGGTGGCCGATAAAACACGTCCCAGGGAATCGCGCTGAAGCGGTTGCGGTAGCCCTGGGTAAAGCCGTCCGCAGGTTCGGCAGCGCTGATGACTGATTCTTCAAGCACTTGGGGTTGTTTTCCAGCGTGAGTGACACTGAGCAGCAGCCATAGATCGTTGTACGTTTCGCGTGGGTGTTGCGTCAGGCTGAAAAAATGACCGCTGCGCAGGGTCGACTGGTCGCTTTCGCCTTCGGCCAATTGGTAATCGGTACGGTGCCGTTCCAGGGTCTGCCGGGCGAGCTGTTTACCGCGTTTTTCGCTCTCGAAAAGCAGCGGGTAGCGATAGTCTTCAAGCTCAGGAGTGAACTCGGTTGTGAAGCGGCTTTCCAGCAACAGACTCGGGCGTTGCAGGTCGTAGTGTCGGCGGGTGGTCGTGCTGGGGCGGGTGCTGAAACGCAGGGAGAACTGGCTGACGACCGAATGTTCCGCCACCAGGCCGGAGTCTTGCTGATAAGGGGTTTCGCCCAGCTTGGGGAAGACGGTCTGGTCGTCGGTGAACACCAGCACATGGCCTTCCCGGGAATGCTGGTGGTGCCACGCGATACCATCCTCGGCACACAGCCGCTGGACGAACTCGAAGTCATTTTCCGCGTATTGAGTGCAGTACCCGCGCTCGTGATTCGTTCCGATGCTGAAGGTGAAAGCATCGGCCTGAATGCCATGCCCCTGGAGGACCTGAGCGATAATTTGCGGCACCGTCAGGTGCTGAAAAATCCGTTGGTTGTGGCTGAACTGCAAGTAGTGCAGTGCGGGCACCAGGGTCAGGTGATAACGGGTCAGCCGTTTACCAGCTTCACCTACGCGCACATCTTCGATACGGCCATGAATGCCTTCACCATTGAGGCCGAACTGGAGAAACGCGGGCTGGCTGAGCAAGCTTTCCAGATCGAAATCAGGGTATTCGCTAACCAGCTCGATCTGGATCGAATACAAGGTGCTGATGGCTTCAATGCCTTCAAAGGCCAGTACTTTGAAATCGTTGCGAACCGTTGGGATCAGTAACGTGAAGTGAGCAGCATTGGCCGGGGCGAACATGCGCTTATCCTTTTGCTTTTCCGTGGCTTGTCCTTAAGCCGAAGAGGAGACAAATCGCGGTGCCCAAGCCATGCCCGGCGTGAGCAAACGCAAACTGCCCAGCACGCTAACAAGAGGGAAAAAGAATGAATGTCGGACGCGTCCAGAAAGTACGTCAGAGTTTTCCGCATTTCAGAATGTTGTGTCTGCGATGCGCGAATGGCTTTCGATACTTTTGTAAGAAGTTTGAGGCGAACTGAGTACGTGTTTGGAGGAAGATGGGTGAAATAAAAAGTGCCATCATTTTGATGGCATCTTTTATTTCTTATTGTCAGTTATTGCTACGTCCATGGATGACTGTAACTTTTCGGAAAGCTCCTACATTTTTCATGTTTTATTTTTGTCATGCTGGGTTCCGCTTCAGGGTGTGAATGTTCAGTGATGCTTGGCGGCGTTGATGAACCGCTCGGGTTCAATGGCTGCGGGGGCGATGCGTCGAAGGTGGGGAGGTAAAGACCGGCGTCAGGGGATCCCCTGTGCCCTATAGGGTGATCTCCTACAGCAACAACGAAGACGCAGTTTTATTGTTTTATCGGATGCTTGCTAATGGCCATCATTATGATTAGGATGCGCGCCTTGAAAGAGCGCGAACTCAATTGGATGAGACTCATCGCAGCTCTTTGATACTGTCCAGCGCCATTTCAACTCCAATGGCCGAAGACTGTAATCCTAATTAAAGGTCACGGATGTCCTACTCAAGCAAACTTTCCGCCCATTACCTTGAACTCGCAAAAGCCTCTGTTTCCAAAGAGAATTTCGCGGGCGAGGATGTTCGCTTTTCGAGCGAATATGAGGCGTTGGAAAGCGAGTTGGGTAAAGCCTCGTCCATGCACGAAAGCGGTCAGATCGACTGGCTGAAAATCCGCGAAAACAGCGAAAACCTGCTGCGCACACAATCCAAGGATTTGCGTGTTGGCGCGTGGTTGACCTGGGCGCTGTACCAGCGTGAATCCTTCCAGGGACTGCTGGCCGGCGTCGGTTTGTTGCACCATCTCTGTGAAAACCATTGGGCCGAGGTTCACCCGAACAAGGCCCGCACTCGCTCCGCTGCCATCAGTTGGTTGGTGCCGCGTCTTGAGCAGGTGCTGACCGAAAACGTCGCGATCAAAGAGCAGTTGCCGATGTTCCGGCGGCTGGTCGAACACCTTGAAGGCCTCGATGCCGCGTGCACCGAGCACCTGGGCGATGACGCGCCGTTGCTGCTGCCGATCTCCCGTCGCTTGAAAAACATGGTCCAGCGCGCCGCCGACAACCAGCCGGAGCCCGGTGTGGTGGGCGCCGCGGTGGCGCAGGTCAAGCAGGCCGCGACTCAGCTGTTCACCCCCGGCGCACCGATCGATAACGAGAAAGAAGCCCACAAGGCCCTGCGTGCCCAGCAGGAAAACGCCCGTCCGCTGTGTGCCTGGTGGCTCAAGCAGAAGGCTACTGATCTGCGCGCCTTGCGCCTCAATCGCACGCTGTTGTGGCTGCCCATCGACGCGGTGCCCGAGCGCAACGCAGAACAGATCACCGTTCTGCGTGGCTTGCCGGCGGACAAACTCAAGGCCTATCAGGACCGCTACGATCAGGGCAAATACGCTGATCTGCTGGTAGAGCTGGAGGCGAGCCTGGCGAAGGCGCCGTTCTGGTTCGATGGCCAGCGAATGGTCTGGGAATGCCTTCAGGGGCTGAACGCCGAGATGGCAATGCGCGAAGTGGAAATCCACTTCGCGCTTTTGGTTCAGCGTCTGCCCGGCATCATCGAATTGCGTTTCCATGACGGCGCGCCGTTCGCCGATCCGGCCACCCGCGCCTGGATCGGCGCCAACGTCATGCCGCACCTGCAAAGCGCCAGTGCGCCGCGCAAGGTCGAAGTCGCCGATACCCAGCCGGCCTGGGAACTGGCCCTGGAAGAAGTCTTGCCGATTCTGCGCAAGGACGGCCTCAAGGCCGCCGTGCAGATTCTCAAGCAGGGCCTGCAAAGTGCCCAGGGCGGGCGGGTCCGATTCTTCTGGCAGTTCGCCCTCGCACGGCTGTGCTTCATGGCCAAGAAATACGAACTGGCCAAGACCCAACTCGAAACCCTCGACCAAACATTACAGGACTCAGGCCTGCACGCCTGGGAGCCCGATCTTGCGCTGGAAGTGCTGCATTTGCTGCATAGCTGCTGCGAGTTGTTACCGCAGAACCATGCAGTGCGTGAACGCAAGGAAGAGATTTATCGCAGGCTGTGCCACCTCGATCTCGAAGTGGTACTCGAATAGGCCCCAGGGCCACAACCGCAAGGAGAAAAGCCATGGCCAAAGAAGGCTCGGTAGCCCCCAAGGAACGCATCAACGTCACCTTCAAACCCGCCACCGGCGGTGCTCAGGAAGAGATTGAACTGCCGCTGAAACTACTGGCAATCGGTGACTACACCCACCGCAAGGACGAACGCAAAGTCGAAGATCGCAAGCCGATCAGCATCGACAAAATGACGTTCGACGAAGTGCTGGCCAAGCAAGAGCTGAGCCTGACGCTGAGCGTGCCGAACCGTCTTCAGGAAGAAAGTGACACTGAAGAACTGGCTGTGAAACTGCGCGTCAACTCGATGAAGGACTTCAACCCGGCCTCGCTGGTCGAGCAAGTGCCTGAGCTGAAAAAACTGATGGAACTGCGCGACGCGCTGGTGGCCCTCAAAGGCCCGCTGGGTAACGCGCCTGCGTTCCGCAAAGCCATCGAAGGCGTGCTCGCCGACGACGAATCCCGCGGTCGCGTACTGGGTGAACTGGGCCTGAACGCCGCAGCCCAGGACGCCTGAGCCCCTATCAGCCAAGGAAGCCAACACAATGAGCACTAGCGCAGCACAGCAAAAGAGCAACGAGAACGGCGAATACAGCATTCTCGACAGCATCATCGCCGAAACCCGCCTGACCCCGGACGACGAAGCCTACGACATCGCCAAGCGCGGTGTGTCGGCGTTCATCGAAGAACTGCTCAAGCCGCAGAACAACGGCGAGCCGGTCAAGAAAGCCATGGTTGACCGCATGATCGCCGAGATCGATGCCAAGCTCAGCCGTCAGATGGACGAAATCCTCCACCACCCGGACTTCCAGTCCCTGGAATCGTCGTGGCGTGGCCTGCAGTTGCTGGTCGACCGCACCAACTTCCGCGAAAACATCAAGATCGAAATCCTCAACGTCTCCAAAGACGACCTGCTGGACGACTTCGAAGATTCGCCGGAAGTGATGCAGTCGGGCCTGTACAAGCACATCTACACCGCTGAATACGGTCAGTTCGGTGGTCAGCCAGTCGGCGCGATCATCGCCAACTACTTCATGTCCCCAAGCTCGCCGGACGTGAAACTGATGCAGTACGTGTCTAGCGTTGCGTGCATGTCGCACGCGCCGTTCATTGCTGCCGCCGGCCCGAAATTCTTCGGCCTGGAAAGCTTCACCGGTCTGCCGGACCTGAAAGATCTGAAAGATCACTTCGAAGGCCCGCAATTCGCCAAATGGCAGAGCTTCCGTCAGTCGGAAGACTCTCGTTACGTTGGCCTGACCGTGCCGCGTTTCCTGCTGCGTAACCCGTACGATCCGGAAGAAAACCCGGTCAAATCGTTCGTGTACAAAGAAACCGTCGCCAACAGCCACGAGCACTACCTGTGGGGCAACACGGCCTACGCGTTCGGCACCAAACTGACCGACAGCTTCGCCAAATTCCGCTGGTGCCCGAACATCATCGGCCCACAAAGCGGTGGCGCGGTTGAAGACCTGCCGTTGCACCACTTCGAAAGCATGGGCGAAATCGAAACCAAGATCCCGACCGAAGTACTGGTCAGCGACCGTCGTGAATACGAACTGGCCGAGGAAGGTTTCATCTCCCTGACCATGCGCAAAGGCTCCGATAACGCGGCGTTCTTCTCCGCAAGCTCGGTGCAGAAGCCGAAGTTCTTCGGCATCAGCGCTGAAGGCAAGGCCGCAGAGCTGAACTACAAGCTCGGCACCCAACTGCCGTACATGATGATCGTCAACCGCCTGGCTCACTACTTGAAAGTGCTGCAGCGCGAGCAACTCGGTTCGTGGAAAGAACGTACCGACCTCGAGCTGGAACTCAACAAGTGGATCCGCCAGTACGTGGCCGACCAGGAAAACCCAAGCGCCGAAGTCCGTGGCCGTCGTCCACTGCGTGCAGCCCAGATCATCGTCAGCGATGTTGAAGGCGAGCCTGGCTGGTACCGCGTCAGCCTGAACGTGCGCCCGCACTTCAAGTACATGGGTGCCGATTTCACCCTGTCGCTGGTTGGCAAGCTGGACAAAGAGTAAGCGGAGCCTAACTCATGACTGGATACGGCAGCCTTTTCGAACGCCTGGGTGGCGACGCGGACAAACGCGTCGGCTGGAGCCGCGAGGTTTCCGCCATGGCGTCCGTGGCTGCCCATCTGGCCAAGATGCTCAGCACCCGTGCGGGCAGCGTGCAAACGCTGTCCGATTACGGGCTACCCGATCTCAATGACATGCGCCTGAGCCTGCACGACTCCCTGAGTCAGGCCCGCCTGGCCATCGAAAGCTTCATCGAAGCCTACGAACCACGCCTGAGCAACGTGCGTGTCATCTCCCTGCCGCGTGACAACGATCAGCTTCGCCTGTCCTTCAGCATCGAAGGCCTGCTGGAAGTTGATGGTTTCAAGCGCCAGGTCAGTTTCGCCGCGCGCCTGGATGGCAGCGGTCAAGTGAAGGTGAACTAGGGATATGCGATTGAGGGTTCCAAGTACGTTGGCAATGATCGTGCGCCGCGCTTTGCTGCTGATCGCCCTGACTGCCTCTGCCCTGATGTTGGCTGCCTGCTACATGAAAGTGACGGCTTCAAGGCTCGCTCACGTGTACTCCACAGTCTGGAACGAGCCTGGGACTTGTTACATCAATTCCTACATTCCGCAGTATTCGGCTCTGGGCATCCCCGGAAAGATCTTCCGTCTTTTCACCAGTGAAGCCTTTTTCAGGGTGTACGCAAAAGACGGCACGTTGTTGAAGTCGTCTGAATGGTTGATTTGGCAGAACGAATTCACGACGGATGAACGGGCGCAATGGGTAAACGCTCATGCGATCTATCCCACAGCGACGGGTTACGAGGGCTGGAAAATTCCAGTGTGTGGTTGAGCAATGAACAGTCATCAAGCCAAGGTCAATTAAGGAGAGCCCCATGTCAGGAAAACCCGCAGCACGCGTCACCGACCCCACCGCTTGCCCGCTCCCCGGCCACGGCACCAACCCGATCGTCGCCGGGTCCGGCGACGTGTTCTTCGACGGCCTCGCAGCTGCCAGCCAAGGCGATGCCTCGGCGTGCGGTGGCGCGTTGGTTGGCGACCTTGCGACGACCGTTTTGATCAATGGTAAGTCGGCGGCAACGGTGGGTTCTGTTGGTACTCATGGCAATAAGGTTACGGCTGGGTCTTCGACGGTGATTATCGGGAATTCGCATACGCCGGTGCCGTTTGTTCCGCCGTTGCCGGTGGAGATTCAGTGGCCGTTTAACGAGCACTTTGTGATCAATTGCCAAGAGAGCGGAAAGCCGCTCGCCGGGGTGGAGTACACGCTTAAAACGGCCTCGGGGAAGATCATTAGCGGTGTGACGGGAGCGGACGGCAAAACACAAAGAGTCTTCTCGGCTACTGCGGAGGCGGTTGAGTTGGTCATTGAGCCTCAAACCAGAGTTGTACTCGCTTAGTTATTTGCTTTCACCGCCAGTGACAATCGGATCCTGGAGTAACTGTTAGAGGGATATGGAAATGGCAGCAACAACAGTGGCAACGACCATGACTCCGGCAAGTAATAAAGTCGGACAGTCTGCGACTGCGCGTCAGTTCAAGATCACTGATATTCCAGATACGATGAAAAAAATGAAATGGCCAGTTGCCGCAGACCTTATGAACCATTGGTTCAATGGTAAGCCATGGCCGACTGATGAAGGCGGGATGGATGATGAAGTAAAGAAGCATGATGTTTTCGCGCCCAAGGAATACATAGAAGAATCCATCGTTAAAATGAGTTGGGTTTCCGGTTTTGAACGTGCAAATTCTGCGATAAAGCATTTGAGGGAGACTTGGAATAGTCCAGCTGGAGTCACTCTGATCAAAAGCAGGCTCCGTCGAGCGTTTTCCGGTAAAGCCTCTGGGTGTTATCCGGTTGCGTTTAATGGTGTTGCCAGTGCTGCTGAGAAATTTGGTTATTCAAATAACAAAGTAGTCGAGTTTGAGCAGGCAGGCTCTGATGAGGTGAATGAGCTTCGAGCGGCACTGGCTAACTTCAACATGCGAGCTATTGCTGAAGGTGTAGTCGTTGTAACGGATAAGAGTATCGTGTTTACCCCGTCGCAATTGGGCTTTTATATCGAGGATTCCTACGATTTCAACGATGGAGTAGCTCTGTTCAGTCAGATTCTTGGCTACTGGAATTTCGATAAGTTAGTGACGGACCCCGTTGAGGGAGCAAAAGCTAACGCGAAACTGGCTGCCCAAATGAATGCCGTTATGGCGGAGTCGCAATATCAGGGTGTGAGAGGACAGCAAAGCACACAGCAAAAAGATGAGGCCGTACGTCGATATCGAGAGCTCGAAGGCAAACACTACATGCTCGTTCAAAACAGTGACTTTCGAGACTATCGTGATCTGAATAAGAAGGGCGGCGATTTTCGCGTGTATTCGGACATTATGTACGAACCCGTAACGTCTGCACTTATTGAGATATCTGCTAAATGAAGATCGGACATAAGTACGCCATAAGCTTGGCTGTCTTGTTGTGTAGCTTGTTGATTGCTATTGCAATAATTGTGGTTGAGGTTTTAGGTCGTGCGCCAGACTATTCGAAAAAAAGTCCGTCTGGCCAATATCTTATCGAGTCTGTTCCTGCAAGCTCGCTTTTGACCCCGCGAGACTTTGTCTATCTGCGATTCACCGATTTAAACAACCCCAGTCAGGTTTACCGTACACCTCTTTTTTCCGAGTTGGAGTTGGATATGCGCGCCGACGAAGATGAAAAAACAGTGGGTGTTGTATTTATAGAATTTGATAAGTCGAGCAAGGCTTTTACGTTGGGGCTTTCTAGCCCGAAAAAGCATTGGTTGAATTTTTTTATCAGCAATACACCTTACAGGGTTCTGGAAAATTGAGCTGGGTTCAGTGATCGGGATGCTCTTTGCAAGAGCACGAAAAAAAAGAACGAAAAAGTGGGCTGTCCCTAATATTTTATATGGGAAGCATGATTTGAAAGTTATTGTTGGAGCTGAGATGACTCGCCTCTTGCGTCCCCATCCGTTCGCCCGGACTGTGTCGAAATGATCTGGCTACAGCGCTTCCTGATGGCGATGGGTGCGCTCGCCTGCGTGGCGCTCGTGGTGATCGTTTCCTACATGGACTTTTCGAAAGATCGGCATCGCGTGTTGAGCGAGTACCCGAATGCGAAGTGGCGTGGCGGTGCTGAGGGTGGCCAGTTCGTCGAAATCACCAAATCTGAACGGCCCTATTATTTCGTTCAGATCAGAAATGATGATGGATCATTGTGGGATCAAGGTTGGCTGAAATCTGGAGAAGAAAACAGTGAGCCATTCACTGTCGATAACGTGATGTTCTTCGCCGGCGAGGGCGTTATTTATCTTCAGCAACGCCAGATTCTGAGTGCCGATAGAGCCATGACCGGAGCTGAGCATGAATAGCCGTCGAGTCATCGGTCTGATCGTGCATGCGCTGGCCTGCGTGCTCTACATCGTGCTCAATAACTTTGCAGTGCCTATCTACAAACAGCTCGTCGGCGGCCTGACCTCACGTGGCGTGGCCATCGGCATGGGCATGTACCTGGTTTTTTACTTTTTTGTTTTCCTCAATGTTGCTCTGGTCTTAATCAATCGCCTGGCCATCAAGTTTGGCGTGACGGTCTTCATGATGCTGGCGATCCTGTTTTACCTGCTACCGCAATACCCCGTTCGCGCCATGGCGTATTGCGCGTTGGCGGGTGGTTTGACGCTGTTGGCGATTGTGCTGAGCCATGTCATGAACGCAGCCTTTGTCCGCTTGCGCGGGAAACAGGGAGCGGCCCAGTCGTGATGCGCAACCGTCGAACAATATCGCCCGTTGCGTTGATTGCGATCCCTGATCGGCGCGACCGTGCTCCGTCAAACGCGAACGCGAGGATCTTCAGCGCAGTTGGACCCTCAAGGATGGAGCCTTTTGCCCATGATTGACGTATCAGACGAGATGCGCATGTACCTGATGTTCATCGCCGACAGCAATTTGTTCGGCGGCATCGCGATCGTAAGTTTTCTGCTGATTGTTACGGCAATCAGCAAGCGACTGCGCCAGTCATGGCTGCATTGCGCGCTGACTTTCATGGTCCTGATTTCGTTGGTGGCCATCGAAATCGCCGGCAGTTGCTACTCATCGGTGCCTCCCGCATGAACATGCCGACGCGCATCATCTGCTGCCTGTTGATCCACAGTGTTTTCTGTGTGGGTTACACGTTTCTGAATAACTTCGCGGCCGACTGGTACATCTCGACCTACGGCGGTTTGACCTCCCGTGGCGTGAACATTCGTCTTACCAGCAAATTCCTCTACGAGTTTTTTCTCGTCTTCAACGCGGTGCTGGCGCTGATTCCTGTGCTACGTGTGAAGTTGATCCTGTGGGCGATCTGGGTGGGGCTGATTCTTTTGTGGATGCTGCCGGATCATCCGCTGCGGGCGCTGCTCTATGGCATTGGCCAAGGGACATTCACCTTGACGGCGATCCTTCTCAGCACAGGGCTGGATAGCTGGTACAAGCGCAAATTTGCAGGCGCCAAAGCCTCGAAGCTCGCGTCGGGGGCCGACCATGCTTAGCCGCGCGCAACTGAGTTTCTTCATGGTCGCCTTGTGGTGGCCATTGCTTGCTGTACTGACGATCTCTTCCTATCAGTTGTGGATTGGCGAGTACACGACGTACGACTCATCCCACACCCATTGGGAGTACCTGTTGTTGTGGGGCATTCCTGGGCTTTTGGGATTTTCGCTGTGGATGTCCCGATCCGCGAAGAGCCGAAACGAGCAACAAGCGCTGCGAATGGTCTGGTGGGCGCCGGTGAAGTTCATCCCTTTTTACATCGTGCCATGGGTGATTTATGGCGTGTGTTGTTTGATCGCCGGGCAGTCTCAGGACGCTTACATGGCGTTCGGCTCGATCATGCTTGTGCCTTATCTCCTGATCGGCGGTTACGTGTGTGCCGGCCTGACGGTCGCGCTCTACAGGACAATTTTTTCATGAGTTTCACTACCAGGCAGGTAACCCGTGTCCTTTAACCACTACTACCAAAGCGAACTCACCGCACTTCGCCAGTTAGGTCGTCGTTTCGCCGAGCGTAGCCCGGCGTTGGCGCCTTTCCTTGGGCAGGCCGGGCGGGATCCGGATGTGGAGCGGTTGCTGGAGGGCTTTGCCTTTCTGACCGGTCGCCTGCGCCAGAAGCTCGACGACGAGTTGCCGGAACTCAGCCATTCGCTGATGCAGTTGCTGTGGCCGAACTACATGCGGCCGCTGCCGGCATTCAGCATTTTGCAGTTCGACCCGTTGAAGCGTTCCGGGCCTGCGTTGAAGGTCGAGCGTGATACACCGGTGGAGAGTGTGCCGGTCGATGACGTGCGTTGCCGCTTTCGCACGTGCTACCCGACTGAAGTTCAGGCACTGGATCTGGCGGCGTTGACCTACTCGGTGAAGGGCGACGGTTCGCTGTTGAGTCTGCGCCTGGAGATGAGCGCGGATGGTCACTTGGGTGAGTTGGAGCTGAGTCGCCTGCGTCTGCACTTCGCCGGTGAGCGCTACATCAGCCAGATGCTTTACCTGAGCCTGTTGCGCAATCTCGAAGGCATTGAGTTGATTCCGCTGGACGGCGCCGGCAAGCCCATCAACGGTGTGAACGGCCAGCCGATGGCGTTCAAGATGCCTGGCGACCGCGTGCAGCCGGTGGGGTTTGCCGAGGAAGAAGCGTTGATTCCGTATCCGCTGAACACCTTCCGCGGCTATCGCTACCTCCAGGAATACTTCGCCTTCCAGGACAAATTCCTGTTCGTCGATGTCAACGGTCTGGATCTACTCAAGGCGCTGCCGGAAGACACGTTGAAGCAGATGCGCGGCCTGGAGTTGCGCTTCGATATTCGCAAGAGCGGCATCATGCGTATGCGTCCGACCCTGGACAACGTGAAGCTCTACTGCACGCCGATCGTCAACCTGTTCGAGCACGATGCGCTGCCGATTCGCCTCGATGGCAAGCAGGACGAATACCTGCTGTTGCCGGCCGAATACGACCTGGAAAACTGCGGCGTGTTTTCGGTGGAAACCGTGACCGGCTGGAAGCCCGGCGGCCTCGGTTATCAGGAGTACGTGCCGTTCGAATCCTTCGAGCACGACCCGAGTTTCGACGTGCCCACCAGCCGTCCGCATTACAGCATCCGCCAGCGTTCGTCCTTGCTGCACGACGGCCTCGACACCTACCTGAGCTTCGGCATCCGCCATACCGAAGCCCACGAAACCCTGTCGATCGAGCTGATGTGCACCAACCAGAACCTGCCGCGCAAGCTCAAGCTCGGCGACATCTGCATGGCCTGTGAAGAGACGCCGGAGTTTTTGAGTTTCCGCAACATCACCCCGGCCACTTCGAGTTTCGCGCCGCCGCTGAACCGTGACTTCCTCTGGAAGCTGATCAGCAACATGTCGCTTAACTACCTGTCGCTGGCCGACGTCAATGCGTTGAAGGTGATTCTCGAAACCTACGACCTGCCGCGCTACTACGACCAACACGCGGAAAAAGTCAGCAAACGCCTGCTCGGCGGCCTCAAGCACATCAAGCACCACCACGTTGACCGCTTGCACCGTGGCTTGCCGGTGCGCGGCTTGCGCACCGAGCTGACCATCGACCCGGAAGGGTATATCGGCGAGGGCGACCTGTTCGTGTTCGCTTCGGTTCTTAACGAGTTTTTCGCGCTTTACGCCAGTCTCAATTCGTTCCACGAGCTGCGGGTAAAAAGCACACAGGGAGAGGTGTACCAATGGACACCACGTATGGGCCTGCAGCCCCTGCTTTAAGCGGGCTGACCCGGGTAATACGCGAGTACTCGCTGTTTCAGGCCGTGCTGCTGGTCATTGACCGGCTGCGCGATGCACACCCGCACCTGAGCGAAGATGACCTGTACGACCAGCTGGAATTCCAGGCCAACCCGAGCCTGGGTTTCCCTGGCAGCGACGTTGATCGCGTGGAGTTTTTCAAAGAGCACGGGCAGATGCGTGCGCGTCTGCGTTTCAACCTGATTGGCCTGGTCGGTTCCGGTTCGCCGCTGCCGGCGTTCTATGGCGAACAGGCCCTGGGTGACAGCGAAGACGGCAATCCGACCCGCAACTTCCTCGACCTGTTCCACCATCGCCTGCAACGGCTGATGCTGCCGATCTGGAAAAAATACCGCTACCGCGCCAGTTTCCAGAGCGGGGCGCTCGACCCGTTTTCGGCGCAGCTGTTTGCGTTGATCGGCCTCGGTGGCGAAGAGATCCGCAGGGCCCAGGAACTGAACTGGAAACGCCTGCTGCCGTACCTCGGTTTGCTCAGCTTGCGGGCGCACTCGGCGGCGCTGATCGAAGCGGTGCTGCGTTACTACTTCAAGCACGCCGAACTGACCATCGAGCAATGCATCGAGCGCCGCGTCGAAATCCTCGACGAGCAGCGCAATCGCCTGGGCCGCGCCAACAGCCTGCTCGGCGAAGACCTGGTGCTGGGCGAACACGTGCGCGATCGCAGCGGCAAATTCCGCATTCACATCCGCGAGCTCGACTGGCAACGCTTCCACGAATTCCTGCCGATCGGTTTCGGCTATCAGCCGCTGTGCGCGCTGGTGCGGTTCACCTTGCGTGACCCGCTCGATTACGACATTCGCCTGGTGTTGCGCCAGGAAGAAATCCGCGAACTGCGCATCGGTGAGCAGAACGCCTGTCGCCTGGGGTGGACCAGTTGGCTGGGCCGCGAAAAAGCGGACGGCGTGGTGACCTTGGGCAGCAAAATTCATTAAGGACGTGAGCATGATCAACGTAGACCTGCAACAACTCATCCAGGCGCTGGACGCCGAAACCCGCCGTGATCTGGAGCGTTCGGCCGAGCGTTGCGTCGCCCGTGGCGGCAGCAAGATCCTCGTCGAGGACTTGATGCTCGGCCTGCTGGAGCGTCCGAACGGCTTACTCGCACGCGCGTTGCAGGACGCCGATGTGGATGCCGGCGAACTGAGCGCCGCGCTGCAATCGCGGGTCGAGCACAGCGCTTCGCGCAACCCGGTGTTCGCCCCGGAGCTGGTGCAGTGGCTGCAAGATGCGCTGCTGGTGGCCAACCTCGAACTGGGTCAGACCCAGGTTGAAGACGCTGCGCTGATCCTCGCTCTGCTGCGCAATCCGATGCGCTACGCCGGCAGTCGCTATCAGCCGCTGCTCGCCAAGCTGAACATCGATCGCCTGAAAGAATTTGCCCTGTCGCAACAGGAGCAACCGGCGGCTAACGGCAAACCGGCGGCGCAGGGCGAATCGCTGTTGCAGCGCTTCACCCACAACCTGACCCAACAGGCCCGCGACGGCAAACTCGACCCGGTGCTGTGCCGTGATGGCGCGATCCGTCAGATGGTCGACATCCTCGCCCGTCGCCGCAAGAACAACCCGATCGTGGTCGGTGAAGCCGGCGTCGGCAAAACCGCCATCGTCGAAGGCCTGGCGTCGCGCATCGCAGCCGGTGAAGTGCCACAGGTACTCAAAGGCGTCGAGTTGCTGTCGCTGGACATGGGCCTGTTGCAGGCTGGCGCCAGCGTCAAAGGTGAATTCGAACGTCGCCTCAAAGGCGTGATCGACGAAGTCAAAGCCTCGCCAAAACCGATCATTCTGTTTATCGACGAAGCTCACACCCTGATCGGCGCAGGCGGCAATGCCGGTGGTTCCGACGCGGCCAACTTGCTGAAACCGGCCCTGGCCCGTGGCGAGTTGCGCACCATCGCCGCCACCACGTGGGCGGAGTACAAAAAATACTTCGAGAAAGACCCGGCCCTGGCCCGTCGTTTCCAGCCGGTGCAACTGCACGAACCGACCGTCAGCGAAGCGGTGACCATCCTGCGTGGCCTGGCTCAGGTTTACGAGAAGAGCCACGGCATCTACCTGCGCGATGACGCAGTAGTTGCAGCGGCCGAGTTGTCTGCCCGTTACCTGGCAGGCCGTCAGCTACCGGACAAAGCCGTCGACGTGCTCGACACCGCGTGCGCCCGAGTACGCATTAGCCTCGCCGCCGCCCCGGAAAGCCTGGAACGCCTGCGTGGTGAACTGGCCGAAGGTGGCCGTCAGCGTCAGGCCCTGCGTCGTGACGCCGAGGCCGGTCTGCTGATCGATCATGAAGCACTGGATGCTCTGGAAGATCGCCTGGCCAACGCCGAAGACGAAATGGTCGCTCTGGAAACCCTCTGGACCGAACAAAAAGCACTGGCCGAGCGTCTGCTGGACCTGCGTCAGCAATTGGCCAAGGCCCGTGAAGCCGCTGCCGTCGAACCGACCATCACGGTTGAAGAAGACGCTGAAGGCACCGTGATTGAAACCCTGCCAGTAGACGAAGCACAAAGCGTCGCGTCCCTGGAAACTGCGCTGAACGAAACCCACCGTTCCCTGACCGAGTTGCAAGTCAAAGAGCGCCTGGTGAGCTTCGAAGTCTGCCCGCGTCTGGTAGCCGAAGTCATCAGCGCCTGGACCGGCGTGCCATTGGCCCAACTGGCTCGGGAACACAATGCCAAGGTCGCGAGCTTCGCCACCGACCTGCGCACGCGCATCCGTGGTCAGGAACAAGCGGTTCATGCACTGGACCGTTCGATGCGCGCCACTGCTGCAGGCTTGAACAAGCCTGATGCACCGGTCGGCGTGTTCCTGCTGGTTGGTCCAAGCGGTGTCGGCAAGACCGAAACCGCCCTGGCCCTGGCCGACTTGCTCTACGGCGGTGATCGCTTCATCACCACTATCAACATGTCCGAGTTCCAGGAGAAGCACACCGTCTCCCGTCTGATCGGTGCGCCACCGGGCTACGTCGGTTACGGCGAGGGCGGCATGCTCACCGAAGCCGTGCGCCAGAAGCCGTACTCCGTGGTGTTGCTCGATGAAGTCGAGAAAGCAGACCCGGACGTGCTCAACCTGTTCTACCAAATCTTCGACAAAGGCGTGGCCAACGATGGGGAAGGGCGCGAGATCGACTTCCGCAACACGCTGATCCTGATGACCTCGAACCTGGGCAGCGACCGCATCAGCGAACTCTGCGAAAACGGCGCGCGCCCTACCGCCGAAGTGCTGGAAGAGACTATTCGCCCGGTACTCAGCAAACACTTCAAACCGGCGCTGTTGGCGCGCATGCGCGTGGTGCCTTATTACCCGGTCGGTGGCCCGGTGCTACGCGAGCTGATCGAAATCAAACTGGGTCGTTTGGGCGAGCGCCTGAACCGTCGTCAGCTGGATTTCACCTACTCCCAGGACCTCGTCGATCACTTGGCCGAACGCTGCACCCAAAGCGACAGCGGCGCGCGCCTGATCGACCACTTGCTCGACCTGCACGTGCTGCCGCTGGTGGCTGACCGTTTGCTCGATGCAATGGCCACCGGTGAAAACCTCAAGCGTGTGCATGCGACGCTCGACGGCGACGCCAGCGTGATGTGCGAGTTCGCCTGAGGTGGGTGTGATGTTCACTCAAGTGCCGCAACCGCTGGTCTATGCCGAAGCCTTGCTGGCGCAGTTCGCCAGCCTGTCGCGCGCGGCGGACGGTGCTGCGCTGCTGGGTGACTTCGTGCGCGGTTTGGCCGAGCTCAGCGGTTGCGAGCTGACGCAGCTGTACCTGCTGGACGCGACCCACACCTGCCTGGGAATGAACGCCGAATGCCTGAACGGCATTCTGCAACCCCGGGAAGGGGCGAGCCTGCCGGCGGATTACAACGGTGAACAACTGCTGCAATTCGCCCTGTGCCAGAACCGCGTGGTGAGCCTCAGCGAGCTGAGCGGCAGCCTGCACGAAACGAGTTTCCTGCCGCTCCAGGCCACGCCTTGGCAGTCGCTGTTGTGCGTGCCGTTGGTTAATCAGCAAAAGGCTGTCGAAGGTTTGCTGCTGTGCGCCAGTCGCCGGCATATCGACCTGCAAGGCTTTGCCGATTCCCTCGGTCAACTGGGCTCGTTCGTGCTCGGCCAATTGCACTTGCTGCAGCGTTTGCGTCAGCCGACCGGCAATACACGGCCGACTCCGGTCAACGTCCCGAGCGCCAGCGGTTATGGCCTGATCGGCAAGAGCTCGGCGATGCGGCAGACCTATTCGCTGATCAGTAAAGTTTTGCACAGCCCTTACACCGTGCTGCTGCGCGGCGAGACCGGCACCGGTAAGGAAGTGGTCGCGCGGGCGATTCACGACTGCGGCCCGCGACGTTCCCAGGCGTTCATCGTGCAGAACTGCGCGGCGTTCCCTGAAAACCTGTTGGAAAGCGAGCTGTTCGGCTACCGCAAAGGTGCTTTCACCGGCGCCGACCGCGACCGTGCCGGGCTGTTCGACGCAGCCAATGGCGGCACCTTGTTGCTCGATGAAATCGGCGACATGCCGTTGTCGCTGCAAGCCAAATTGCTGCGCGTGTTGCAGGAAGGCGAGATCCGTCCGCTGGGTTCTAACGACACCCACAAGATTGACGTGCGCATCATCGCTGCGACGCACCGGGATTTGTCGGTGCTGGTCAGCGAAGGCAAATTCCGCGAGGACTTGTACTACCGCCTCGCGCAATTCCCGATCGAGTTGCCGGCCCTGCGTCAGCGCGAAGGCGACATCCTCGACCTGGCCCGGCACTTCGCCGACAAGGCGTGCGCGTTTCTGCAACGGGATGCGGTGCGTTGGTCCGACGCGGCGCTGGATCACCTGTCCGGTTATGCCTTCCCCGGCAACGTGCGCGAACTCAAAGGTCTGGTCGAGCGCGCGGTATTGCTGTGCGAAGGCGGCGAGTTGCTGGCCGAGCATTTCTCCCTGCGCATGGAAGCCATGCCGGAAGACAGCAGCCTGAACCTGCGCGAACGCCTGGAGCAGGTTGAACGCAGCCTGCTGCTCGACTGCCTGCGCAAAAACGACGGCAACCAGACCCTCGCCGCCCGCGAACTCGGGTTGCCGCGCCGCACGCTGCTGTATCGCCTTGGTCGCCTGAATATCAATTTGGGTGACTTCGGTGGGTAGGCAAAAGACCGTCGATTTCACCTCATTCGCTTCTAACAGCGCCACCCAAACGGGTCGGCGCTTTGTGCTTTGTCTATCCCTGGAGACCCTCTGATGTCTGTTCGTCACTGGCAAGCCGTCCTGCTGACCCTCGTCGTTCTATGCGGCCTCGGCGGCTGTAGCGGCAACTACAAATACAACGACAACACCTATCGCCCATTGGGTGATCCGCAGGCGGTCAATCGCGGCAAGTGACCGCAAGGAGTATCACCATGGAACTGGTTTTCGAAATGCTGAACACCAAGCAGTTCGTGCCCACGGATTTGTGCCAGAAGACCTTCAAGCAGGCCGGTGGCGTGATCGGCCGGGGCGAGGATTGCGACTGGATCATCCCCGACCGCAAGCGTCACCTGTCCAACCACCACGCGGTGATCAGCTACCGCGAAGGCACGTTTTTCCTGACCGATACCAGCAGTAACGGTGTTCAGGACGGCGAAAGCGGCGCGCGCCTGCGCAAGGGCGAGCCGATGCGCATCGAGCACGGCAGCATTTATGTGCTGGGTGACTTCGAGATCCGTGCGCGACTGGTGCGCGACCCGGCGACGTTCGACGGTGAAGTGGGCCGTCCACGGGCGGCGGGCAGCATCATTCCGGATGATGCTTTCCTCGATCTCGATCCGCTCAACGCCCTCGAACAGCAAGAGCGCGTGTACTCGGAAATCGACGAACTGATTTCCCCGAGCACCACGATCGAAGACACCCGTCAGCGTGCCGACTACGCGCGCATCGACATGGAAAGCCTGATGGTCCCGGAGCTGATCGATGCCCCGGCAGAGCCTGCACCAGCCCCTCCGCCGAAAGCGGTCGAACGTCAGAGCGAAGGTTTCTGGGAGCACTTCGGTGCCGCCCTCGGCGTGGATCTCAAAGGCCTCGACCACGACGCCCGCGAAGCCCTGGCCCTGAACGCCGCGCGCCTGCTCAAGCAGAGCGTCGGCGGTTTGCAGCAGAGCCTGCGTACCCGCAGTGAACTGAAAAACGAACTGCGCCTGGCCCAGACCACCGTGCAAGGCAACCACAAGAATCCACTGAAATTCGCCGTCGATGCCGGTGAAGCGCTGGGCATTTTGTTGCAGGGCAACAAGCCGGGCCAGTTGCCGGCGGAGCAAGCGATCTCCCGTGCGTTCCGCGATTTGCAGGCGCATCAGGTGGCGTTGCTGACCGCCAGCCGCGCCGCCGTTCGCGGCACCCTGGAACACTTCTCGCCACAACAGTTGACCCTGCGCTTTGAGCGCGATAGCAAGCCGCTGCTCGCCACCTCCGGCAGTCGCTGGAGAGCCTATGGGCGTTATCACCAGGCCCTGCGTCAGGACGATGACTGGAGCGAACGCCTGCTGGCCCGCGACTTTGCCCAGGCCTACGAAGAACAGATCCGCCTGATTTCCACCCTTCACACCGACCACCAAGGATGATGCGCATGTCTCGCTGCTCGACCGCTTTTTTCAAGACGCTGACTGCGCTCACTGCCCTCGTGCTGTTGGCCGGTTGCTCGTCGCTGTCGCCGTATTCCACCGTGACCAAGCTCAACCTGAAGCTGACCGCCAGCGATCAGCTGAACCCGGACCTCAACGGTCGTCCGTCGCCGATTGTTGTGCGCCTGTTGGAGCTCAAGCACCCGGTGACTTTCGAGAACGCTGATTTCTTCAGCCTCTACGAGCGCGCCAAGGAATCCCTGGTCCCGGACCTGGTGGCCAGCGAAGAACTCGAGCTGCGCCCGGGTGAAACCATCGAGCTCAAGCTCAGCGTGGAGGAGGGTAGCCGTTACGTCGGCGTACTCGCGGCCTACCGTGACCTGCCGGAAACCAAATGGCGCTACACCGTGCAAATCACTCCGCTGGAAGTCACCGTGGCTGACCTGACCCTCGATCAGGCCGGCATCCGCAATACCCATGAAACGCTCGCCAAGGCGGATGACTGATCATGAATTCCCATAAAGTCATTTGGCAGGAAGGCATGCTGCTGCGTCCGCAGCACTTCCAGCACAACGATCGTTACTACGACCACCAGATGAAGACCCGTACCCAGTTGCTGGGCAGCTACATCTGGGGCTTCCTCAACCTGGAAATCGACTTGCAGTTCCTCAACATGGGCAAACTGGTGATCAGCCAAGCCTCGGGGATTCTGCCGGACGGCAGCCTTTTCGAACTCGGCGGCAACACTGAGCCGTTGGCCCTGGACGTGCCGCCGAACACTGGCAACACGCCGATTTATCTGGCGCTGCCACTGGTGACCGGTAACCACATCGAGTCTCGCCGCCCGGAGCAGTCCGACGTGCTGGCGCGCTACACCGCGTACGACGCGGAAGTCGCCGACTCCAACGCCGGCGACGACTCCGCCAGCCAGGTCAGCTGCGGTCGTCCGGACTTCAAACTGTTGCTCGGTGAGCAGCAGAGCGACCAGGCCTACGTGAAGCTGAAAATCTGCGAAGTGCTCGACACCACGCCCGATGGCGTGATCAGCCTCGACCCCGACTTCGTGCCGACCTACATTCAAGCGCATTCGTCCAGCTACCTGCTGTCGTGCCTCAAAGAAGTCATCAGCATGCTCGGCCACCGGGGCGATACCATTGCCGAGCGGATCAGCTCCAACGGCAAGGTCGGTGGCGCGGAAATCGGCGACTTCATGATGCTGCAACTGATCAACCGCACCGAAATGCTGCTGCGCCATTACCTCGGCCTGGAACAGGTTCACCCGGAAGAGTTGTACCGCACGCTGCTGACCATGCTCGGTGATCTGGCGACGTTTTCCAGCGAGAGCAAACGCCCGCGCCTGGACAGCCGTTACCAGCACAGCGACCAGGGCGCGAGTTTCCGCAAACTGATGGAAGCGATTCGTCAGGTGCTGTCGATGGTGCTCGAACAGCACGCCATCGAACTGGTGCTGCAAGCGCGTCAGTACGGGATCATCGTGTCGCCGTTGCACGACCACAAACTGCTGGGTTCGGCCTCGTTCGTGCTGGCGGCCAGTGCCAACTGCGACTCCGAAGAACTGCGCCATCGCTTGCCGGCGCACCTCAAGGTCGGCCCGGTGGAGCGCATTCGCCAACTGGTCAACCTGCATCTGCCAGGCATCAAGGTCAAACCGTTGCCGGTGGCCCCACGGCAGATCGCGTTCCACTCCAACAAAACCTATTTCATCCTCGAACTCAGTTCCGAAGACCTGGCGCAACTCGAGCGCTCCGGCGGCTTCGCGTTCCACGTGTCCGGCGAATTCGCCGAGCTTGAACTGAAATTCTGGGCCATCAGGAACTGACCGACATGATCAAGGACATGGAATACAACCAGGACGACAAAACCGTCCTGCTCGACCGTCAGGGCCACGGCCCGGCGTCGAGTCCGCTGACTGACTTCGCTGCACCTCCGCGTTTCGAACAGCTGGAAGAGCGGATGATCTACGCCGCGCGTTTGCGCCCGGCCGAAGCCTTCAACATCAGCCTCAATTCGCTGGTGGCAGCGGCGTCCGAGCTGCTGTCGGAAGTGGTGCGCCTCAAGCACAGCGATACCCGCGAAGACCTGTACGCGCTCAACGAGCGGCTGACCGCCGGGCTGAAGCTGTTTGAAGTACGGGCGCTGCACAACGGCGCCGAAAGCAGCCAGGTGATGGCCGCGCGTTACGTGCTGTGCACCGTGGTCGACGAAGCTGTCGTCACCACGCCGTGGGGCAACGAAAGCGAGTGGTCGCAAATGAGCCTGCTCAGCAGCTTCCACAACGAAACCTTCGGTGGCGAGAAGTTCTTCCAGCTGCTGGATCGCCTGTCGAAAAACCCGGTCAAGCACCTGCCGATGCTGGAGCTGATGTACCTGTGCCTGTCCCTCGGTTTCGAAGGCAAGTACCGGGTGCAAGCGCGCGGCATGCTTGAACTCGAAGGCATCCGCGACGCCTTGTATCGGCAGATTCGTCAACTGCGTGGCGACGTGCCGCGTGAGTTGTCGCCGCATTGGGAAGGCCTGAACGATCAGCGTCGCAGCCTGGTGCGCATCGTGCCGGCGTGGATGGTGGTGCTGTTCACTGTGGTCTGCCTGGTGGTGATGTATTCGGGTTTTGCCTGGGTGCTGGGCGAGCAACGCGAAACCGTTCTGCAACCTTATCAGCAGCTAGAACCGACCGCGGTTAAGCCGCAGTCGCAGCCGTAAACAGGGACGTGTGATGAAAAAGTTTTTCAAGAAAGTTGGCGCATTCCTGCGCCAGACCTGGGTCTGGACCTTGCTGCTGGTGCTGTTCGTCGCGCTGCTGGTGTGGTTCGTCGGGCCGCTGTTGGCGGTAAATGACTACAAGTTCTGGGAAGGTTCGACCTCCCGTCTGCTGACGATCAGTGTGCTGTTCCTGATCTGGGGCCTGACCATGGTCTTCGTCAGCTGGCGCGCCGGTGTGCGCAAAAAGGCTGTGGAAGAAACTGAAGATGGCCAGGACCGTATTCGTCGTGATGAGCTGATCGACGAAGAGCAGAAAGAGCTTCGCGTACGCTTCAAGGATGCGTTGAAAACCCTGAAGACCTCGAGCCTGTATCGCGGTCGCAGCGAACGCTGGCGCAGCGATTTGCCGTGGTACTTGCTGATTGGCCCGCAGGGCAGCGGCAAGACCAGCCTGCTGGACTTCTCGGGCCTTGAGTTTCCGATCAACAAGATCGACCGCAAACTCACCCGCGACACCCTCGGCACCCGGCATTGCGACTGGTACTTTGCCGACCACGGCGTGTTGATCGACACCGCCGGGCGTTACCTGACCCAACCGGATGCCGAAGTCGATGGCAGCGCCTGGAGCACCTTGCTCGACCTGCTGCGCAAGCGTCGCCGCAACCGTCCGTTGAACGGCGTGCTGGTGACCATCCCGGTGGAAATGCTGCTGGGCAACACCGAGCAAGACCTCGACACCCTGGCCCGCCAGGTGCGTGCGCGTCTGCAAGACGTGCATCAGAAACTCCATGTCGACGTGCCGATTTATCTAGTGTTGAGCAAGGCCGATCGCCTGCTCGGTTTCGACGAATTCTTCGATCAACTGACCCGCGAAGAAAGCGACCAGGTACTCGGCACCAGTTTCCGCAAAGAGCAGAGCGGCACTGACGTGGCCGTGCTGCGCGCCGAGTTCGAAGAGCTGCTGCGTCGCCTGAACAGCCAGGTGATCATGCGCATGCACCAGGAGCGTGACACCCAACGCCGTGGCCGCATCCTCGACTTCC
Source organism: Pseudomonas sp. JV414 (assembly GCF_032424305.1). Classification (NCBI taxonomy): domain Bacteria; kingdom Pseudomonadati; phylum Pseudomonadota; class Gammaproteobacteria; order Pseudomonadales; family Pseudomonadaceae; genus Pseudomonas; species Pseudomonas sp. JV414. The sequence continues at coordinate 104,832 of NZ_VYKC01000013.1, forward strand.
CGCATCAACTGGGGCAGATCGGCGAGCGCCTGTGCCTGTTCGTCGACATGGCGTTCACCGGCAACCGCTACCAGCGTGTCAGCCAGTTGCGCGGTTTCTACCTGACCAGCGCACCGCACTTGACTCAAGAGATGGACCAGACCACCGCCGGCATCGGCGCGAACCTGGGCATGAACGCTGGCATGCTGCCGACCCTGCGCAGTGGCCGTTCGCGGTTTATTCACCATTTGCTCAGCCGAGTGATTTTCCCCGAGGCCGATCTGGCCGGTCTGGACAAGCGCGAACGCAGCCGCATCCATTGGGGCCAACGTGCCCTGTACGTGGGCGCACTGGCGGCACTGGCGCTGTTCGGCATGTTGTGGGCTGGTGGTTTCTCGGCCAACTACGAGCGTCTGGAAAACCTGCGTAACCTGGCACAAAACTGGAATCAGCAACGCTCGGCCCTGACTGCGCGTGATGATTCGATGGCGGTACTCAAGACCCTCGACACCCGTTACGCGGCAACGCAGGTCTTCCCGCAAAAAGGTGACGTGTCGTACCACGAACGCGGTGGCCTGTACCAAGGCGAAGACGTCAATCCAGTGGTCAAGAGCGCCTACGAGCGTGAACTTGAAGCGCAACTGCTGCCACGGGTTGCAACGCTGCTGGAAGGCCAGATCCGCGCCAACATGAAGGACCGCGAACGCCTGCTCAACAGCCTGCGTGCGTACCTGATGCTGAACATGAAAGATCGCCGCGATGCTACGTGGCTCAAGGATTGGGTCGCCACTGACTGGTCCCTGCGTTATGCCGGCAACACAGCGGTGCAGAACGGCTTGAACACCCACTTCGAACGTTTGCTCAAGCAGCCGTTTATCTACCCGCTGAACGATCAACTGGTAGCGCAGGCGCGTCAGGTTTTGCGCAGCGAGTCGCTGGCCAACGTGGTTTACCGGATGCTGCGCGAGCAGGCTCGCAATCTGCCGGAATACCGTTTCAGCCAACACTTGGGCCCACAGGGTGCGCTGTTTGTCGGCACCGATTACGTGATCCCGGGGTTCTACACCCAACAGGGTTATCAGCAGTACTTCTCGGTCCAGGGCACTGCACTGGTCACCGACATCCTGCGTGACAACTGGGTGCTGGGCGAAGGTTCGGGCATCAGCGGCATGGACTTGCGTCGCCTGATGGTCGAACTGGAGCAGCTGTACTTCCGAGACTACGCCAACTTCTGGAGCGAAGCGGTCGGCCAGGTGGCATTGCCACCGATCAACGACGCCGGTGAAGGCGCCGAGCAACTGGCGGGCCTGACTTCGGCTAACTCCCCGGTGCTGCAGCTGCTGGTGGAAGTGCGCGAGAACACCCGTTTCCAGGTCATCGCAGACAGCGCTGATGAAGCCGCTGAAGCGGCTGACAAGCTGGGTGAGAAGGGTGGCAAGTTGGGTAAGCTCGCTGCGGCCGCCGCGGACAAAGCGTCGGACATGGCGAAGAACTTGCCGGACACCGCAAAGAAATCCCTGCAACGTCGCTTCGAACCACTGCACCGTTTGCTGGATGACAACAACGGCCCGGCCGCTGATTTGACCCCGGCCCTGACAGCACTCAACGACCTGCAACTGCAACTGTCGAGCCTGGCCCGCGCCAGCGCGCCGGAGCAGGCTGCATTCGAAATGGCCAAGACCCGCATGAGCGGCCAGCGTGATGCGCTGAGCAACTTGCGCAACGCGTCGAACCGTTTGCCGCGTCCGGTCAGCGTGTGGTTCAACGTGCTGGCTGAAGACACCTGGCGTCTGGTGCTCAACGATTCCTACCAGTACCTGAACCAGCGTTATCAGAGCGAGCTGTACAGCTTTTACGGCAAGGCGATCAACAAGCGTTACCCGTTCAGTGCCCACAGCACCAGCGACGTCGCGATCAGCGACTTCCGCGAGTTCTTCAAGGCCCAGGGCATTGCCGATCGCTTCTTCGAGAACTACATGCGTCCGTTCGTGAGTGGCGATCCAGGCAACTACCGCCTGCGCAGCGTTGACGGTCACAGCATGCCGATCTCCAAGGTTTACCTCGACCAGATGGCCGCGGCACAAGTGATCCGCCAGAGCTTCTTCTCGATCAACCCGGCCGAGCCGCAAGTGCAGTTCAAACTGGAGCCGTACACCCTCGACCCGGCCGTCAGCCGTTCCGAGTTCAAGTTCGGCGACAAGACCATTGAATACCGTCACGGCCCGATCGTGCCGGTGTCGTTCAAATGGCCGACCGACGCTGAAGACGGTCGCACCAGCCTGGTCCTCGACAAAATGGCCGGCCGCCCGATCGGTATCGAAAAGAACACCGGCCCATGGTCGCTGTTCCGTCTGTTCGACCTGATGCAGACCGAGTACCTGACCGGTCGCGATGTGCTTGTGCTGAAAGCTGACGTGGGTGGCCTGCGCGCCAACTACTTGCTGTCGAGCCAGCGCACGCCGAACCCGTTTGACATGGGCGTACTGCGTACTTTCCGTATGCCGGTGCAGCTCTGATGCAGGTTGCCAGTCCCTGGCGCAGCGCTGCGCGTACCGACCCGGGCAAGGTTCGGGCGCGCAACGAAGATGCTTTTCTCGACTGTCCCCAGCAGGGGCTGTGGGTGGTCGCGGACGGCATGGGCGGTCATCAGGGTGGCGACATCGCCAGCCAGTTGATCGTCGCCAGCCTGGCGGAACTGCCGGTGCAGGACGACTTCGACGAACGACTCAAAGGTATTCGCCAGTGCCTGCACTGGCTCAACCGCCGCTTGGGTCAGGAGTTGACTGTCACCGCCGGGCGCCACGACAGCATTATGGGCAGCACCGTGGTGGCGCTGCTGGTGGAAGGCAATCGTGCGGCCTGCATCTGGGCCGGCGACAGCCGCTGCTACCTGTGGCGCGGCCAGCGTTTGTATCAACTGTCCAAGGACCATTCGCTGCAACAGCAACTGATCGACGAGCAGAACATGAGCGTCGAGCAAGCCCAGGCTCACCCTGCCGCCCACGCCCTGACCCGTGCGGTCGGGGCTGCCGAGCAGCTGACCCTGGATGTGCTCGAACTCGAGGTCTATCCCGGCGATGCATTTCTGTTGTGCAGTGACGGTTTGTATCAAGGGCTGAGCAGCGATGCCCTGGGTAACGCCTTGAGCCTGACCGCGCCGCACGTTGCGCTGGAGCGTCTGTTCGACGGCGCTCTGCGTGGTTCGGCCCGGGACAATCTGACTGCCGTGGTGATCCGCCAATGACTGAATTCATGCCACCGATCGACGACCTGCTGGTGACCGAGGAAGAAGCCAATAACCTGACTTACTTTGCGTTCGCCAAGCCTTTAAACGGAAAGCCGCATGTGGCCGAGCCTGCGCTGGCGCCAACCCGGGCCAGCGTCGGTGCGCTGCCCGACGTGCTCGCAGGCCGTTACCGCATCGAGCGCCTGCTCGGTGCCGGTGGCATGGGCGCGGTTTACCGTGCACGGGATCTGCTGCACGAACAGTTCGGCGATCCCGACCCTTACATCGCGCTGAAAATCCTCAGCGAAGAATTTGCCGAATCGCCGGACGCCAGCGCCTTGCTCTACAGCGAGTTCGCCCTGACCCGACGACTGCGCCACAACAACGTGCTGCGACCGCACACCTTTGAAGTGGACACCGACTGCCAGCGCGCCTTCATCACCATGGAACTCATGCGTGGGCTGACCCTGGACAAATTACTCTGCGAGCGCCCCTTGGGCCTGCCGTGGAAAGAACTGCGCGACATCGCGCTGCCGCTGCTCGACGCGCTGGCCTACGCCCACGCTCGCGGCGTGCTGCACGGCGACATGAAGCCGAGCAACGTCATGCTCAGCGAAGAAGGCGTGCGCCTGTTCGACTTCGGCCTCGGCCAGGCGGAAGAGGGCATCCTGCCCGGCCTGCCGCACCTGAGCCGTAACCGCTTCAACGCCTGGACCCCCGGCTACGCCGCCCCCGAACTGCTCGAAGGCCAGCCGCTGTCGGCCAGCGCGGACGTGTACGGCGTGGCCTGCGTGATTTACGAACTGGCGGGCGGCAAACACCCGTTCCGCCGCTTGCCGTCGACCGAGGCCCGCGACGGACGCCTCGAGCGCGAGCTGCACGCCCCTAGAAATCTACCCAAACACTGCTGGCCAGCCCTGCGAAAGGCGCTGGCTTTCGATGCGGCAGATCGAACGATCACTGCCGCCCAACTGCGTGACGCTATGGGCGCCACATCGTCTTGGCTGCAACGTCTGCGACTCCGGGCGTAACGGATGACTACCGAACAGGGAGCAAACAATGTTTAACCCTTCCAACGAAACGCATTTCAGCCTCACAGTCGAAGACTATGCCGGCGACCTGCAAGTGCTGTCGTTCACCGGCACCGAAGGCATCAGCCAGCCGTATCGCTTCGACCTCGAACTGGTCAGCGAAAACCCGGACCTGGACCTGGAAAAGCTCCTGCACAAACAGGCGTTCCTCGCATTCGACCCAAAGGGTTCCGGCATCCACGGCCAGATCTACCGCGTCGCCCAAGGTGATGCCGGCAAGCGTCTGACCCGCTACAAAATCTCCCTCGTGCCACAGCTGCAATACCTGCATCACCGCACCAATCAGCGCATCTACCAGCAGATGTCGGCGCCGAAAATCATCGCCCTGATCCTCGAAGAACACGGCATCAAAGGCAACGCCTACAAATTCCAGTTGAGCCAGCCGTGCCCGGACCGCGACTACTGCGTGCAATACGACGAAACCGACCTGCACTTCGTCCAGCGCCTGTGTGAGGAGGAAGGCATTCACTACCACTTCCAGCACACCTCCAAAGGTCATTTACTGGTATTCGGTGACGATCAAACGGTGTTCCCGAAACTCGGCCAGCCCACTGCTTATGTGCAAGGCAGCGGCATGGTCGCCGACGAGCCAGTGATCAAAGGCTTCAAACTGCGCCTGGAAACCCGCACCAGTCGGACTACCCGCCGCGACTACGACTTTGAAAAACCGCGCCTGCAATTGGAAGCTGCCTATAAACCTGATGTTCAGAGCCAAGAGCCGGACCTCGAAGACTACGACTACCCGGGCCGCTTCCTCGACCGCGCGCGCGGCAAATTCCTCAGCCAACGCGCCCTCGAACGCCACCGCGCCGACTACCAGCAAGCCGAAGGCCATGGCGACCAGACCACCCTCGTCAGCGGCCACTTCCTGGAAATCTCCGACCACCCGCGCACCGAGTGGAACGACCTCTGGCTGCTCACCGAAGTCGTCCACGAAGGCAAACAGCCGCAAGTGCTCGAAGAAGGCGTGACCAGCGACACCACCGACTACAAAGACGACTTCCACCAGGGCTACCGCAACCGCTTCCTCGCCACCCCATGGGCCGTGTTCTACCGCCCGGCCCTGGAACACCCGAAACCCCGCGTCCTCGGCAGCCAGACCGCCATGGTCACCGGCCCCAAAGGCGAAGAAATCCACTGCGATCAATACGGCCGCATCAAAGTGCAATTCCACTGGGACCGCGAAGGTTTGGCTGATGACAAAACCAGCTGCTGGATGCGCGTTTCTTCGAGTTGGGCCGGGGATCGGTATGGCGCCATTGCCATTCCGCGGATTGGTATGGAAGTGTTGGTGACCTTCCTTGAAGGGGATCCTGACCAGCCATTGGTGACTGGGTGCCTTTACCACAAGGAAAACCAGGTTCCTTACGACCTGCCGGCGAACAAGACTCGCACTGTGTTCAAAACCCTCAGCTCACCGGGGGGCGGTGGGTTTAATGAACTGCGGATTGAAGACAAGAAGGGGGCGGAGCAGATCTTCATTCATGCTCAGCGGGATTGGGATGAAAACATCGAGCACGATCAGAAGATTCGGGTGGGGAATGAACGCCACGATACCGTTGAGAAGAACACTTACACCGAGCTGAAGGCTGAGGAGCATCGCACCACGATTGCTGATCGCAAGAGTGAAGTGCGGGTGGATGATCATCTGACGATTGGGCAGAACCAGCATGTGAAGCTGGGGACTGCGCAGCTGACCAGCGCTGGGAAAGAGATTCATCTTAAGGCTGGGGACAAGATTGTTATCGAAGCTGGGATGGAGCTTACGGTTAAAGCCGGTGGGAGTTTTATCAAGCTGGATGCGGGTGGGGTTACCGTGGTTGGGCCGGTGGTGAAGATTAATGCCGGTGGGTCGGCAGGCTCGGGGACCGGGATCGGGATTAAGCCGCCCGTGTTGCCGGGGGCTGCGGATAAGGATAAGGCGGGGAGTTTGATGGATCAGGCGTTGGGGAATGCGGTGCCTGAGAAGGTTAAACCGAAGGCTTTTTTTGTGTTTTCTGAGTGATGAGTTTCGTGATGACAACAAACAAAAACGCAAGGCAGTTCAGGTGGTGCTCCATCGCACTGCTGACGTTGGGTATGTGCAGCGGCGCCGTTGCCTCATCGCCCAGTGACCCGCAATGCCCGAGCGGCAACTTTGCAGAGTTCGCCCAGGTTTTCTCATCCCAACCTGAGATACAGAAGGCATCTATTGCCTCGTCCGTTCAGGAACTTCGAGTGGTTGCCGATGGCGACAAGCCAAAGGTTGTCCAGCGCAATATCAAAGCGCTGGACGCTACCGAGTTGAACGTTCTTGTGCCGGAAAATGCTGCTGCGTCGAGCCTAACTATTAAGGTCGATTTACCGAACAAGCTGATCGTTCGTGACCAGGCAGGCAAATTTCTAAAGGTTTTCGTCTTCAAACACGGCGACTGTTGGGTTCTGGATCGTGTCGAAGATTGGTCGCTTGAAAACGTATCTGATGTTGTGTCTCGAACAGAGAAACTATTGCCAGGTCAGCGAGAGCTGAGGAAAGGTGCATGGTTTGACAGGCTGGCTAATCATGCATCGCCTGAATCGGGTGTTTATTTGTACGCAGCAGCACTGGATAGCTACTTGGCCGGAGCGCAAGAAGGTTCGCCGCAAGCTGCACTCGCTGCTGCGGGAATCAGTCTTTCTGGGCAAGCTCCCCGCCTGGATAACAGCAAAATTGTGGATCTTTTGATTGCTGCTTCAAAAAGCATTCCCGACGCAGGCGTGACGCTTGCGAATTTTTACTGCGATGAGGGCGAATACGACGACAAGCAAGTCTGTATCAACCCGCAACTGTCAATGGCTGCATTGGAAAGCGCCGCGAGCCGAGGCTCGGTAGATGCGCTGAGCCAACTTGGCGAGGTGTATGAAGTCGGCACCGTCGCCCCTGCTGACCTGCCCCGAGCAATGGCGTGTTATCAGGAGGTTCAGAAAAAGGATCCTGAGTCCGGCACGCGAGGTGTTGACCACTTGGCGGCCCAAGGCGTCGTCGCTGATAACTCAATTCAATGTCTTAAAGCAGGGAGCTTCCGATGAGTACCGGACTACTCGAACAGCGGGCCAACTACCCGCATACCCAATATGAATACGGTCCAGCGAAAGGCTATGCCGATGCCGACGGCGACGGTCGAAAGGAAATCGACTGTTCAGGTCTGTTGTACCGAATGCTGAAGGACGCGGGTTATTCAATTCCATACCTGACAACGGGACAGCTGAATGTTGACGTAACCCATTTTGTCGTCGTTCCGCTCGCGAACGTCGAGCCTGGTGATATTGCACTCTGGATCAATTTTCACGGGCATACGGGGGTAGTCGAGAGCATCAATTCGGTGCGCAATGCGGGGGATTTTTTCGGTTCGCAAACCTCATCGGGGCCTAAGTCCGCCAAGTTCGGGAACGGTAGTGGTTACTGGCCAATGCCAGAAAAGTTCTTGCGTCCAAAACCCCAATATAGAACTGGTGCGCAACCGGCGCCGGCGGCTGCTCCCGCTCCCGCTCCAGCACCTGCTCCGGCGGGCCCTGCGCCGCTGATGAACTTCCAATATCCGTTTCGCAAGGCTGACGGTAAGCAATTCACAGATGCTGAAGAAATCTACAAAGTCCTTGAGGGTGAGACCTCGGGTCATTACCTGCTGGGTAGCAACAAATTTTGGCACGGTGGTATTCACATCACCGACAAAAGTGCTCCTCAGTGCGTGCTGAATGAACCAGTACGTTGTATGGCTGATGGTGAGGTCGTTGCGTATCGGCTCAATCAGGACTATCTGGAGTCAACCTTTGGTGACAATGAGAAAAAGCTGAAATACTCCAACTCCTTTTGCCTGGTACGTCACGAGTACAAGTCGACGCCTAACCCGGAAGAAGGACCGAACAAGGGTAAGCAAAACAAGCTGATCTTCTACAGCCTCTACATGCACCTCTTACCGTATAAGCGCTATCCGTTATCACCGGATGAAACGCCAAAACCGAAGGTGACCATGAAGGTAGGGGACTTCAAGGCTTATGACGAGGCGCCCTTGTCGAGCGACATAATCTCCCCTGGTAAAGTGACGAACGGTACCAAGCTTGAAGTCCTGGAGCAGAAAGACGTTAACAACATCACATACGCCAAAGGCAAAATTCTTTCCGGCAGCGTGAAGGCTGGTTCGAACAAAGTTCGCGACGTAGGGACTGAAATTTGGTTCGCCTATTTGAAGGATGGTGAGCCATACAAAAACTCCCAACATCACCGCATTTGGACAGCAGACGTCATTCCAGAGCGCGCCCGGCCAAATTACTGGCAAGGAAAGGTTAAAGCTAGGGCGACTAAACGGTTGCCTATACATCAGAGTCCGGCGAATCCAACGAACGGACAGCCTGCCGGTGCGCCCGTCGATGGCGGCCTGGAGTTGGCCGTCAATAGTGTTATCGAGTTCGATAGCAAAGAAATCGTTAACCTAGTGATTGGCAATAAATTAAGGCGCATGGCCTCATGCACACTGGTGTCTGGCGGAGTATGGCAGCCAACGGGGAATGCACCGCCGACATTCTGGACGAACGTCGAAAACGATCCGGCAAGCCAGTATGTGCAGTGGGAGACGGTGACTTCTACGGACTTTGATAGCGTTGCATCAACCAGAACCGGCATCAAGGCTGGCGATCCGATTGGTTACTTGGGACAAACCGAAAACCTCACAGGCGAAAACGGTGGCGTGGCAAGCAAGTATCAAGTACATGTCGAGATATTCACTGCCGAAGCTGACGTGAAAGAATTCCTTAAGAACTCTGCCGGTTTGAAGATTGGCAAGCAGTATCTGTATCTACCGGTGGGGGCCGAACTGAAGAAAAAAGCACCGGCAACTGGCACCACGCCACTTAAGAAGGAACATGCCGTTGATCTGCGTAAGGCTCCAGTTATCAAAGAGGGCAGCGACGACTATTACGAAGTCAAAGTGACAGAGGATGACCAATCGATCACTGGCCTTGTAAAGAAGGCCGGCGCAGAAGTCATCACGCAGCATGATTGGGAGAAGATGGGTTTTCAGATTGTTGAGGAAACAAACGCCACAGCGGATGGTTTTCTCGATCCGGAAGACATGCCGCAATTTTTCAAGGATCTCTTTGCAAAAATTGACAAAAACCACGATGGTGAAGTTGATCCGGGCGAGCTCGCTGACGCACTGAAGAACGCTGATACGAGAGATCAGTGGGCCAAATTTATTGCTCATCATCCGACTGAGTGGAAGAGTAAAGCCGATGCACCTAAGTGGAGTAAGTTAGATAACTTGTTGGAGCTGTCGCCGAAAACGTTGAAGCATGAAAAAGAAAGAATAAGTAAGTATGTGTTTTGGGAGGAGCTTTCTGGGAGCGCAGTTATCAACTCTGAAGTTGTTTGGCACTTTCATCCGGTTGAGTTTGTCAGTACGCACTTGTTGAAGCGTGCGCCGTCTGGATGGGCCCATAGCGCATTTGCAAATTTGTTGGGTAAAGTGGAATCGAATAACGATTACACGGCTTACAATGCTACAACACCTGTACTTAAATCATTCTACAATACAAATCTGACATCTCTGACAATTGCTGAGGTTCAGCAGAAGCAAGAAAATGATGAAATGTTTGCAACAGGGCGGTACCAACTTATCACGCCTACTCTAGCTGAGGCCGTAGATAAGCTTGGTTTGGATACGTCTCAAAAATATGATGAGGCGATGCAGGATAGAATATTTGTTGATTACCTGATTAAAATAAAAAGGAAAGCCATAATTAACTATCTGGAAGGGGATGGTGATGTGGAGGATGCAATTTACGCATGGGCGAAAGAATTTGCGTCGGCAGGCGTAAGGCAAGGAAAGAAAATCAGCTCTATAGTTTTGAAGGATGCTGCAGGCGTCCCAATTCTTCACCCTGTAACTCATAAAAAACAGTGGGTCGAGCGACATGCTCAGTCGGAAGGAGTATCTTTCTATCAAGGCGATGGGCTGAACTCTGCTCATATTACACCCGACGAAATGGTCCGTGCACTCGAGGAGTCTAAAAGAAATGCTGGGTAAATTTTTGTCTAAAACACTTCTATTGCTTTGTTTTATTAGTGCTTTAGCGTTTGCGGCGCCTCCATCATTTTCAGAATACGACGCCGGCACTTTGTATAAGGGCGCAAGTCATCCGTTAGCTAAAATTGATACCGCGGGTCAGCGCTGGGATGAATTAAGAAATAATGCCGCAAAAAAAGCAGTAAACTTTGCAGGTCATTACATTCTTTTTACCGGTGAGTGTGGTGGTGGTTCAATTTGTGGAGAAGTCATTGATGCGAAAACTGGGGAGGTTGTAAGGAGCTTGCCGAATGCTTACAAGGCAGACGATGAGGAAACTGAGGAGTCGTTCGATATAGACTTTAGGGCTAATAGCAGGTTGGTTGTGATAATGGGGGTCGCTCAAAATCGGGAAGTGGATGCTAACAACAATAAAGTCTCGCGAAAATATAGAACTAGATATTATGAGTTTGATGGTAATGAATTCCATTTGGTTGCCAGTGAAGATAGGTAGTGGGGTGGTAGAAAGTTTTGGTTTAATATGAGTCTGGTACATGAGCGGCTGTCAAAAAAGCAGGTGGGTTTATGTAAAGAAAGTTAGGTGTGGGTAAGTAAATCTGTCCCGCTTTTCTATGCTTTATTATTTTTCTCCTGTGATCGGTCGTGGCGTCGAGGGTCAACCGTGACAACGAAGTTTAAAAGGTCTGCCGTAGCACTGATGAGCGTCGCCTTCGCGGCGTCGATGGTTTCGGTTCATGCACAGGAAACCTGCAACCACGACAGCTTTACCAATCCCGATTTGATCACTTGCGGCCAGCAAAGCTACGAAAAAGTCGACGCTGTGTTGAATGAGCAATACAAGAAAACCCTGACCAGCTTGTCTCTCACAGACAAGAAGCAACTAACCGATGTGCAAAGGAGTTGGGTGCGCTTCAAAGAGGCGTATTGCGAGGATCTGTATCAGGCCGTTTTGCCGGGAGCTGAGGCGCCTATCGAGAAGCTAGCGTGTTTGGCGCAGACAACCAGTGCCCGCTTGGGTGAGCTCATTTATCTACAGACCGGCCTGCCCAATGATGGCTTTTACAAAGCTGCATCGTTGATGGCAGGGCAGGACCGTGAAAACGGTCTGAAGACCTCGATCAATCTGCTGGGAGGGGGTGACTTCGACGATCCGGTTTGGAAGCAATATGCGGATGGGCAGTGTGAGATGCGTTTTCGACTGTTTCGTGAAGACCTCGCTTATTGCGCTGTGCGAATGCGCTTTCAGTTGCCCATGAACCGCTAAAAGGAATGATCGGGTTGAAGTCTTTTTCGTTGTTTTTTGTAGCCCTGCTACTCATCTGTCCGATGGCGGCTCACAGCGAAGTCACAACTGAGGTCTATTGCTTCCGCTCGCAGGAAGGCAAAGACATCAATTTTGAGTTTAGAAGCTATTACGACTCGGTTTCCAAATGGAGCGGCGCAAGCGTCAAGTACAGTAAATCGAAGGAGGCCATTTCTCTCGTCTATAAAGATTCCGAAGAAGAGGTGCTCGATCCGAGTCGGCCCTCTCAGTTCACGACAAGATGGGTTGAAGTGTCTGAAGGTTCGGTGACCGGAGATTATGGAATGGTCGGTCAGGGGGCTCTGATTTACGGAATGGTCTATACGAACTACAAATCCGGAAAGAAATACGTATTCGAGCAGGATAGCAATATGGACTCGCCGCCCGAGACAGGCTGCCAGTGGTGAGCCAGGGGTCATCAAGAAAGGGGACTTAACGTCCCCTTTTTCTATCCGCTGTCCGTTATGCCTTAGCCCGATGCTCCGCCGGATTCGGCGAATCAATGTGATCCAGCGCTCGCTCCACCAACAACCGAACCCCATCCGCCAATCTGCTTAGCGCCAAGGCTAAGGAGCGCCGTGTTCCATCAACATCGTCGGCCAAGTTGGCGGCGATGGCGCTGATGGACAGCAGGTCTTCCGAGGCGTTGGCCAGGAGGGCTTCGGTGTCGATGTCGGGGGAGACGGTGAAGAGTTTGCCTTTACGCTTGGGTTTTTCGTTGGGTGGTGGGGCGAAATGGTGGTCGAGGGCGCGTTCGGCGGCTTCGTGGAGCTTTTTCGAATCGAAGGATTCGTAGGGGGATGTGGCTGGGTTTTCTGGAGGATTGGGTGTTGGCTTGATCATTAAGTGTTACTCCATGATTTAAGGAGCTGACACCGTTTCGCGTGCACTTCGAAAGAGGTGGCAGCTGTGCATAGGTGTGCAAGACCGGTGGAGTCACCCGGCAGACCCGAAGATCTCCCATACACAGCCGCCATAACGATTCGCGAGCATAGGAAAACGCTCGATGAATTGCCATAACCGAATGTGTACTCCACCGGACTTGCACGTCCGTGTCACCGTTTTTTGCGGTGACGAACAGAGGTTATCGGTGAAGGTGAGGGCTGCCTAGTTCATGAACAGCCCGGCGTTTTGAAGGAAATGTCCGAGAGGTTTGAGGGCATCAAGATCAAAAGATCGCAGCCTTCGGCAGCTCCTACAGAAATGTGTTTCTTCAGGTGTAGGGCGGGTGTTGGGTGTGACGCGGAGCGTCACGGGATGCATTCCCACGCGGGAGCGTGGGAACGATCAAGGTGGAGGAGGGAACGTGTGACTTGGTGGTCATCATGCGGGAAAAGCGGTTCATCTTCTTCTAACGCAACCAGATGGTGGCGTTCCGGTTTGAAGCGGCTACACTGCGCCGGCCGTTCACTTTTCTCATGAGGCTGTGCGCATGAAATTTCGTTTTCTTCTGTGGATGCTGGGTTTGTTGATGGGTAAGGCCAGTCGGACTAATCCTGCGTTTCAGCAGCAGTTGGGTGACAAGGAGCTTGTTTTCCAATTACAGACCCTGGACGGGAAGGTGGCGCGGCATTTCTTTGTGAAGGATCAGCGCATTACCAGCAAGTCGGGCGTGTATGCCGAGCCGGCGTTTGCGATTGCGTTTAAGGGCGCGGCGTATGGCTTTGCCACGATGCAGGCGAAGAACAAGCAATTGGCGTTTATGACGGGGATTCAGGACAAGTCGATTCAGATCAAGGGCAACCCGGCGTTGGTGATCTGGTTTCAGGGGTTGACCAAGTATTTGAAGCCTAGGAAGGCCAAGCCGAAAGCTTAAGGTCCTTCAAGTAGCTCGCCAAGATCTTCGAGAGGCAAGCTCGCCTCTTCAACCATCCGACTCTAGAGGCTCGTGGGCGTCGAGTGGCTGGCCTCTAAGGCGCTGAACGGATCAAAAGTCATGCGCTATGTTTCTGTGAGCGCCTTTCCTGAAGGTAGCCTCCTTGGAGTGCCAGGATCTCAGACTTGCTCAGAACGCCTTTTCTCTTGAGATTGACGAGCAACTGTTCGATGCCATCCAACTCAACGAAATCGCCAGCCAAGCGGGTAATGTTCACGGCCATACGGCTCAGGTCGTCAGGATCAGCAGTAGCCTCGTGATCTTTAGCAAGCTTGCGGATTTGACTTGCAACACTGACAGCCGTTGTTCGGATCATCGGAAAGCCCTCTATTTGCAGTCGAATCATAGCGGGGCTCAGGTTTGAGGTGGTCAGGTAAACCGAGTTGGATTCATCGCGAGCAGGCTCGCTCCCACAGGGATTTAGGTGATCCTTGTGGGAGCGAGCCTGCTCGCGATGCTTTTCAGGCCTGGCTAAATTGCGAAGCCAATTCCCGCAGCAGCACTTCAGCCTCAAGCACTTTGCTGACCACATCATTGGCTTTATCGCGGCTCAGGCCTACGCGTTCCAGCAGGGCGTCGGGGATGTCTTCATCCGGCCCAGACCCAATCCCGCGACTGCGCAGTAAACGCACCGCCAAACACACGAGGTTCGGGTATTCGGCGTAGTCGCCGTCGTAGCTTGGGTCGTGCTGGAAGCGCAGGGCGGTGGCCAGTTCTTCGGGCATGTCCCAGAAGCGCATCAGCCACGCGCCGATTTGTTCGCGACTGATGCCCAGCAGGTGTTGTTCCACGTAGCTGTGGCACAGGTGCGGGTTGACCTCCAGGTGGCGGCAGATCAGCGAGAAGTGCGGCGGGAATACGTGGGCCAGTAGCAAGTAGCCGAAGTTGTGCAGCAGGCCGGCGAGGTAGGTCAGGCCGGCTTCCGGGCGCTGGGCGCGGGGCATGGCGCGGGTCAGGCCTTCGATGACGGCGGCGGTGTAGATCGATTGCTGCCAGTACGGTGTGGTGTGTTGCGGGTGGTCTTTCGGCAGGCTGAGGGTTTTGCCGAGGGCCAGGCCCAGCGCCAAATTGATCACCAGGTCGAAACCCAGCACCCGGACGATGGCGTCTTCCACTGAACGAATCTTGCCCGGCGAGGCATAGAACGGCGACGCTGCCCAGCTGACGACTTGTGCGGCCAGCGCCGGGTCGGTTTCGACCACGCCGGTGATGTCGTCGATGGTGGCGTTGGGATCGACCCGCAGTTTGATGATTTTCTGCGCGGTTTCGGCCAGCGGTGGAATCTCGATGGTCTCTTCCAGACGCTGCTGGATGCGCCGCGCGGTGAACGCTTGTACGGCCTGGGTGATTTCCTCGCGGTCATCGTCGGGGCGGTCGAGGTTCGGGCGGATGCGGTTCACGGCTTCGCCGAAATTGCCGGCGCTGGCCTTGGTCAGCATGGTTTTGAAAGCGTCGCTGGAGATTTCCAGCAGCACGCCCGGCTCGCCCGAGTTGATCAGCAACATCGGTTCGCGCAGCAGGCTTTCTTCGTACAGGCACGGCGAGCTGGTGAGCGCCGGCAGGCCGGGCAGCAGGCTCAGGCTGTGTTTGCCAAGCATTTTTCCCAGGCGTTCGGTGGATACGGCGGTCAACCGGCGGCCGGTGAGTTCGGCGAGGCGGTTGAGGTCGAGCAATTGGCTCTGGGGGAACAGCACCATGAGCGCGCCGACGGCATCGTCCAGCAGAACTGCCTGCACTTTGCGTGCGGCGTTCAGGCCGTGATGGTCGAGGACTTCTTCGTAGGCGATGCCCAACTTGCCGAGCAGCAGCCGAATAACAGACGGAGCGTGCGGGGTTTCGGGGGCAAGGGCAGCTTCTGTCATGGTCTGTATCCGTTTGCAAACAATTGCGGGAGTATAACCAGCTTGTTTAAAGCCAGGGTTCAGAAACTGCGACAGTGCTCACACTTGGCCGTATTGCTGCCCATGGCGTAGCCAGCGGTCGAGCAGCGGGCTGACGTGATCCGGCCAACGCTCGAGCAATGCTTGAGCGGCGTCGCGCACGGCGGGCAGCAAATCGGCGTCGCGCATCAGGTCCGCGACCTTGAATTGCAGCAGACCGGTCTGGCGCGTGCCGAGCATTTCGCCGGGACCGCGCAGTTCGAGGTCTTTTTCGGCGATGACAAAACCGTCGTTGGTTTCGCGCATGATGCCCAGCCGCTGACGGCCGATCTGCGACAGCGGCGGATGGTAAAGCAGCACGCAATGGCTGACGGCACTGCCCCGACCGACACGGCCACGCAGTTGGTGCAGTTGCGCGAGGCCGAGACGTTCAGGGTTTTCGATGATCATCAGGCTGGCATTGGGCACGTCGACGCCGACTTCGATCACGGTGGTGGCGACCAGCAGTTGCAGGTTACCGGCCTTGAACTCGGCCATCACCGCGGCTTTCTCGGCGGGCTTCATGCGGCCGTGGATCAGCCCGACTTTCAACTCGCCGAGGGCGGCGGTCAGGTCTTCAAAAGTAGTTTCGGCGGCCTGGCAAGTCAGCTCTTCCGACTCTTCGATCAGCGTGCACACCCAATAAGCCTGACGCCCTTCGGCACAGGCGCCACGCACCCTTTCGATTACTTCGACGCGCCGGGTGTCGGTGACCAGCACCGTATTTACGGGCGTACGGCCGGGCGGCAGTTCGTCGAGGATCGAGGTGTCGAGGTCGGCGTAGGCGCTCATGGCCAACGTCCGGGGGATCGGCGTGGCGGTCATGATCAGCTGGTGCGGACACATCCGCCCGCCGACGCCTTTCTGTCGCAATGCCAGGCGCTGCTGCACGCCGAAGCGGTGTTGTTCGTCGATGATCGCCAGCGCCAGGTTCTTGAACTGCACCTCTTCCTGAAACAGCGCGTGGGTGCCGACCACCATTGGCGTACCGCTGGCGATTTGCTCCAGCGCAGCTACGCGGTTTTTACCCTTGAGCTTGCCGGCCAGCCACGCGACTTCAATACCCAGCGGTTCGAGCCAGCGCTTGAAGGTGATGAAGTGCTGCTCGGCGAGAATCTCTGTGGGCGCCATCAATGCGACCTGATAACCGGCCTCCAGCGCTTGCAGCGCGGCGAGGGCAGCAACCACGGTTTTGCCTGCGCCCACGTCGCCCTGGATCAGCCGCAACATCGGCTCATGCTGACTGAGGTCGTAAGCGATTTCGTTGCCGACCCGTTGTTGGGCGCCGGTTGGGGTGAAGCCGAGGTTGGCCAGATACTGAGCGGGCAGCTTGGTGGCTTTTGGCATTGCCGGGGCACGCAGGGCACGCATGCTTTCGCGCAGGCGCTGTTGGGACAGTTGATGGGTCAGCAGTTCTTCGAAGGCCAAACGGTGCTGGGCCCAGTGATGACCGAGGGCGAGTTCGTCGACATCGGCATCGGCGGGCGGGTGATGCAGGTAACGGATTGCATCGGCCAGCGGCGCCAGTTGATAGTCCCGGGCCAGTTCGGTCGGCAGCCAGTCGGGCAGGCTGCTGGGGCCGAGCAGGGTCAGGGTTTGCATGCACAGTTGGCGCAAACGCTGCTGGGTCAGGCCTTCGGTGAGCGGGTAGACCGGGGTCAGGGTTTCATCCACCGGCGGCGGCTCGTCGCCGGTGATGGCGCGGTATTCCGGGTGGTAGATCTCCAGCCCCGATGCGCCGGGCCGCGCTTCGCCGTAGCAGCGAATACGCGTGCCGCGTTTGAGGCCTTCTTTCTGGGCGTTGCTGAAATGATAAAAGCGCAGGCTGAGCCCGCCGGTGCCGTCCTGCAGACGGACAACCAGGCTGCGGCGCCGGCCCATGACCACGTCGGCGCCGCTGACGGTGCCCTCGATCACGGCGTCTTGCCCGGGTCGCAAATGGCCGATCGGGACCACACGGGTGCGGTCCTGATAACGCAGCGGCAAGTGGAACAGCACGTCCTGGAGATTCTCCAGGCCGACCTTGGCCAGTTTCTCGGCCATGGCTTCGCCGACACCCTTGAGTGCCGTCACCGACACTTGCGACAACTCGGTCATGGCAGCGACTTAACCGGCCACCACCGGCGCTGGCGGCTTGGCCACCGAGCACAGGCGAATGGAGTCGGCGAGGATTTCAATCGCCTTCGGCCGCGGGAAGCTCGCGCGCCAGGCGATGGCCACGGTGCGGAACGGCACTGGCGCGCTCAATGGACGAACTTCGATCACACCGGGAGCGTAGTGATGGCTGTCGACCGCCGACAGCGGCAGGATCGAAATGCCCAGGCCGGACGCGACCATGTGGCGAATGGTTTCCAGCGAGCTGGATTCCACCGTGGTGTGTTTGGCGCCGTCGTTGCCTTTGGCCAGGGTCGGGCAGGCTTCCAGCACTTGATCGCGGAAGCAGTGGCCTTCGCCGAGCAACAGCAGGCTCTTGTCGTTGAGCAGGGCGGCGTCGATGGATTCTTTTTGGGTCCATGGGTGCTGGGCCGGCATCAAGACGTAGAACGGCTCGTCGTAGAGCTGCAAGGTCAGTACGTCGGCTTCATTGAACGGCAGGGCGATGATGATCGCGTCGAGTTCGCCGTTGCGCAGTTTGTCGCGTAGCACGTGGGTAAAGTTTTCTTCGATGTACAACGGCATCTGCGGGGCGACCCGGTGCAGTTGCGGAATCAGGTGCGGGAACAGGTACGGGCCGACGGTATAAATCGCGCCGACTTTCAGCGGTGCGGTCAGCTGGTTCTTGCCGGCCTGGGCCAGTTCGCGGATGCCTTGGGCCTGCTCCAGGACTTTCTGTGCCTGGGCGACAATGCCTTCGCCGACCGGGGTCAGGCGCACGGCGCTCTTGCTGCGCTCGAAAATCAGCACACCGAGTTCGTCTTCAAGCTTTTTCACGCCCACCGACAGGGTCGGCTGGCTGACGTGGCAACGCTCGGCCGCATGGCCGAAGTGCTGCTCTTGGGCGAGGGTAACGATGTAGCGTAATTCTGTGAGAGTCATAGCAAGCGTCCATGAAGTTGCGGGCCAAGCATACCGGCTGCAATCGATAGACGCACGTTATCAGACTGAGTGTGTTGAGTGACACAGGGCAATGCAGGTTTGGCGTTTGCGGATATGCAAAAAGCAAAAAGATCGCAGCCTTCGGCAGCTCCTACAGGATGTACATCAATCCCAGGTAGGAGCTGCCGAAGGCTGCGATGTTTTGATCTTCTGTTTTAACGGCGACGTTCCAGCGAGTAAACAAACGGTGCAACGATTTCGATGGAGCCGTTGTTCAGCATGTCGGCCGGTGGCTTGGGCAGCGGTTGGGCGCGGCGGATCATTTCCAGGGTGGCCCGGTCCAGATCGGCGTTGCCGGAGCGGCCCACCAGTTCGAACGACAACACGTTGCCTTCAGCATCGACCACGAAGCGCAGACGGTTCAAACCTTCCTTGCCCCGCGCCTGTGCACTGGCCGGGTACTTTTTGTACTTGGCCAAGTGTGCGAGCAGGGTGCCTTGCCAGCTGGCCTTGGCAGCTTGTTGCGCTGGCGATGGGCCGGGTGCCGGCTGAGCGGATTTCTCCGTCGGTGCCTGAGTCGGTTGCGCGTCGCTCGGTTTTTCCTCGGAAGGCTTTTCCTTCGGCGGCTCCGGCTTTTTCTCCACAGGCTTGGGCGGTTGAGGCTTCGGCTTGGGTTTGACCGGCTTGGGCACGGCAATCTCGGCCTTCGGCGCTTCAGCGAGTTTTGGCAGCGGCAGTTCTTCCACCGGAGCCGGTGGCTGTGGCGGCGTGATCACCTTTGGCGGTGCGGGCGGTGGCGGGGCCGGAACCGGCGCCAGTTCGACCATCATCGCCTGCGGCGGCAGCTCGATCGGCGGGCGCGACGTCCAGTTCAGCGCCAGCGCAATGGCCAGCGCATGGACGCCCAGCACCACGGCCAGGCTCCCGCTGTAACGCGTCAGCTTTTGGCGCGTGTTGATCATTTCTTGGCTGCCGTCTCGAGTCCGACCAGGCCGACCTTCAGGTAACCGGCGGCGCGCAGGGCGTCCATCACGCTCATCAGGTCGCCGTAGTCCACGCCTTTATCGGCCTGGAAGAAGATCGTCGTGTCTTTCTTGCCCTTCGTCTTGGCGTCGAGTGTGACGCCGAGGGTTTCGGCCTTCACTTCGTCTTCGCCGAGGAACAGGCGCTGGTCAGCTTTCACGCTGAGGAACACCGGTTTCTCTGGCCGCGGCGCCGGTTTGGCGGTGGAAGCAGGCAGGTCGACCTTGATGTCCACGGTGGCCAGCGGGGCTGCCACCATGAAGATGATCAACAGCACCAGCATCACGTCGATGAACGGCGTGACGTTGATTTCGTGGTTCTCGGCCAGATCGTCGTCTGCGCCTTCTTTCAAATGCAGGCCCATGGCCGATTACCCCACTTTCACCATGTGCGGTTGCGAGCTACTACGCTCGGCCGGCAGGTGGTCGAGATCACGGCTGACCAGCAGCAGGACTTCTGCCGAGGCGTCGGACACTTGCGCCTTGTAACCGGCGATGGAGCGGGCGAAGACGTTGTAGATGACCACCGCAGGAATCGCTGCAACCAGACCCAGCGCGGTTGCCAGCAGGGCTTCGGCGATGCCGGGAGCTACGACGGCGAGGTTGGTGGTCTGGGTTTTGGCGATGCCGATGAAGCTGTTCATGATGCCCCATACGGTGCCGAACAGACCGACGAACGGCGCGGTGGAACCGATGGTGGCGAGTACGCCGGTGCCGCTGCTCATGTTGCGACCGCACGCAGCGACGAGGCGCTCGAGGCGGAAGCTCACGCGTTCCTTGATGCCTTCTTTCTCGCGGCTGTTGGCCGACAGGCGCATTTCTTCCAGCGCGTCATGAACCAGCAGGTTGGCGAGGGTGCCTTCCTTGGCCGCCGTAGCGCTGGCTTCCTTAAGGGTGGCGGCTTTTTTCAGGTGGGCGATTTCAACGCGCAGACGACGCTTGGCGCCTATCAGCTCGAAGCCCTTGGCGATCCAGATGGTCCAGGTGATGATCGAGGCGATGGCCAGGCCGATCATCACGATCTTCACGATGATGTCGGCGTTCTGGTACATGCCCCACGGCGACAGGTCATGGGCCATGCCCAGGGTGTTGTCGGCTTCGAGGACTTCCGGCACGTCAGCGGCGTCTACGGCCTGGACCGGATCGGTCGCGGCTGGGGTCACGGCAGGCGCGGCGGGTGTTTGAGCGGCGGCAGGCTGTGTGGCCGGCGCTTGTGCATCAGCGAAGGCGGCGGTCGGCGCCAGCATCAGGCTGAGCAGCAGGGCGGCCACCGCGCTCCAGGCGCGAGGTCGTTTGGTTGGCGAAGCGGGGAATTGATTGCGTGTCATGCTGGCCGGACCTGAAAGGAAAAGACGGTAAATGTTCTTCCAGGCCTCGTGAGGCCGAGAACAAAAGTGGCGTGCATTATTGCAAGTAATTCTTGTTAACAAAAGTAATAGAGTATCTTTTTTTCCTGCATTGCTAGCCGCGTGTCCTTTGTCGACGCTAGTCTGTAGCTTTCCGATAGGAGTTTTCTGATGTCCGCGCCTTCTGTTTTGATCGCCGGCTGCGGTGATGTCGGCAGTCGTCTGGCCACGCAATTGTTGAATTCGGGGTGGGAGGTTCACGGCTTGCGGCGTGACGTCTCACGCCTGCCCCAAGGGGTGATTGGCGTTGCCGGTGACTTGTTCAATAAAGACTGCCCGGCGACCTGGCCAATCGGAGCGGTGGATTACCTGGTGTATTGCGCGGCGGCTACCGATCACGATGAGGCCGGATACCGAGCCGCTTATATTCAGGGTTTGCAGCACGTGCTGGAATGGCTGGGCGACTATGGGCAAGTGCCCAATCGACTGCTATTCGTTTCCAGCAGCAGCGTTTACGGCCAGCAAGAGGGCGAGTGGGTCGACGAGACCTCGCCGGCTGTGGCGGCTGGCTATTCAGGGCGTGTGATGCTGGAAGCCGAGCAAGTGGCGCGTGATAGCGGCATTCCGGCCAGCATCGTGCGCCTGACCGGCATTTATGGTCCGGGTCGGGAGTGGCTGCTGACCCAGGTCCGTCGCGGTTATCGCGTGGCGATCGATCCGCCGTTGTACGCCAACCGCATTCACGTCGACGACGCGGCGGGGTTGCTGGCATTCCTGCTTGAGGCGGATTGGCGTGGCGTGGCGCTGGATGATGTCTATATAGGCGTCGACGATGCGCCCGCGTCATTGGCTGAGGTGGTGGGCTGGTTGCGTGAGTATCTGGGCGTGACCGAATGGGCCGAGGATGCGAGTGTGCGTCGTGCCGGCAGCAAGCGCTGCAGCAATGCCCGGGCGAAGGCGTTGGGTTGGGTGCCGAAGTATCCGAGTTTCCGCGAAGGCTACGCTGCGATCCTCGAAGGCCGCTGATGATTTCCAGTCACCACAAACCAAATGTGGGAGCGGGCTTGCTCGCGAAGGGGTCATAACATTCAACATCATCGTTGACTGTTACACCGCTTTCGCGAGCAAGCCCGCTCCCACATGGATTCTGCGTTGGCCTTAGGGCCGGGTTACTGCTTTTCCAGCAACCACTTGCGATCACCCGGCGTAAACGAAGGCATCTCGTCCGCCAGTGCGGCATTCACCGTCTGGAAAATCTCCAGTTCCTTGCCCTTGCGCGCAAAGATCCAGGTATTGCCCTGGCCGTTCACCTGCAGCCAGATGTTGTCGTTGCCGCCGCTCATCGACGCGCAATCGCCCGCCAGACACAGGGCATAACGATCCGCTCCGGGCAGGCCGGCAACCTGGCCGTCGGGCTGGAATTGCACGGTATTGCCTTCGCCCGGGCCGCTGAGAATTTTCCAGCTGCCGCCCATATAAGCCGAATACAACGCCCGCTCGAAACTCGCGCCAATCGGTGCGCCTTCGGGCACCGGGACCGTTGCACGGTCGAAGACTTGCTCCGGCTCGTTGTCGTTGGCGGCTTGGCTCAGTTGCTTGCCATCACGCTTCAGCTCGCTGGCGGAGCTGCCATAGAAGTCGACTTTCCAGGCGCCGGACTCTTCGCCCAGCAGCTTGCCGTCGACGTTTTCAAAACCATTGGTGTAGCGGGCCTGACCGGCTCGGGTGTTGACGTCCCATTCCAGATTCGGGCCATAGGCCTGGAGCGCTTCCCGCAGGGGGGCACCTTCGGATGCAGCATCGATCGCCGACTGATTGATCCAGGTGCCGCTGATATCACGGTCGGCAGGGTCGCTGGCACAACCGCCCAAGAGAAGGGCGAGCAGCGAGAGAACAAGCGCTTGGCGCATGGTGGAATCCTTTCAAAGCAAGATCGGCGCAGCCGTTGAAAGGCTGCGCCGGACACATTACTCGATGACCAGAATGGCATCCATTTCAACCTGCGAACCCTTTGGCAGGGCTGCTACGCCGATGGCGGCGCGGGCAGGGTAAGGTTGGTCGAAGTACTTGCCCATGATCTCGTTGACCTTGGCGAAGTGGCTCAGATCGGTGAGGAAGATGTTCAGTTTGACGATGTCCTTGAACGAACCACCGGCCGCTTCAGCCACGGCTTTGAGGTTCTCGAACACCTGGACGGTCTGGGCTTCGAAGCCTTCGACCAGTTCCATGGTTTTTGGGTCCAGAGGAATCTGACCCGACATGTAAACGGTATTGCCAGCCTTGATCGCCTGGGAATAAGTACCGATGGCGGCCGGGGCCTTGTCGCTGTTGATAACGGTCTTGGTCATGTATGACTCCTTGTGAAGGGTGGGCTACGCGCGCATGCGGGTGATGCGGATGACCCCGGTCAGGGCGCGCAGTTTCTTGATCACGCGGGCCAGGTGCACGCGGTCGTGCACACTGACCACCAGTTGGACCACGCTGATACGACCGTCGCGTTCGTCCATGCTGATTTTTTCGATATTGCCGTCGGCCGCGTTGACGCTGCTGGCCAGCAGGGCGATCAGGCCGCGCTGGTGTTCCAGTTCGACGCGCAGCTCGACGTTGAATTCGCCGGTGACATCCTTGGCCCACGAGAGCTGGATGCATTTTTCCGGGTTGTGGCGGATTTCGCTGATGTTGCGACAGTTGTCCAGGTGCACCACCATGCCTTTGCCGGCGGAGAGGTGCCCGACAATCGGGTCGCCCGGGATCGGCGTGCAGCACTTGGCGTAACTGAGCACCAGACCTTCGGTGCCGCGAATCGCCAGCGGACCTTCCGGGCTTGGCAATTGCTCGCCTTCGCCGAGCAGGCGGCGGGCGACCACGTAAGCCATGCGATTGCCCAGGCCGATGTCTTCGAGCAGGTCTTCGATGAGTTCGAGGCGGTATTCGTGGAGCATCAACTGCACGCGCTCGACCGGGACTTTTTCCAGGGAGCTGTCGAAACCGTTGAGCACCTTGTTCAGCAGGCGTTCGCCGAGGCTGATGGACTCGGAACGTCGTTGCAGTTTCAGCGCATGGCGGATGTGCGTCCGCGCCTTGCCGGTGACCACAAAGTTGAGCCATGCCGGATTCGGCCGCGCACCCGGAGCGCTGACGATCTCGACCGTGGAGCCGCTTTGCAGCGGTTCGGACAGCGGCGCGAGACGACGATTGATCCGACAGGCGATGCAGCTGTTGCCCACGTCGGTGTGCACCGCGTAAGCGAAGTCGACCGCCGTGGAGCCTTTGGGCAGCTCCATGATCCGGCCTTTGGGCGTGAACACGTAGACCTCGTCCGGGAACAGGTCGATCTTCACGCTTTCGATGAATTCCAGCGAGTTGCCGGCCCGTTGCTGCATTTCCAGCACGCCTTTGACCCACTGGCGGGCGCGGGCGTGAGTGCCTTTGGGCTGCTCGTCGCCGCTGGATTTGTACAGCCAATGGGCGGCGATGCCGTTGTTGGCCATCTCTTCCATTTCACGGGTGCGGATCTGGATCTCGATCGGTACGCCGTGCATGCCGAACAGCGTGGTGTGCAACGACTGATAGCCGTTGGCCTTGGGGATCGCGATGTAATCCTTGAAGCGCCCCGGCAACGGTTTGTACAAATTATGTACAGCGCCCAGCACGCGGTAGCAGGTATCGACCTTGTCGACGATGATCCGGAACGCGTAGACGTCCATGATCTCGTTGAAGGCCCGACGCTTGCCGCGCATTTTCTTGTAGATGCCGTAGAGGTGTTTCTGACGACCGCTGACCTCACCCTGAATGCCGTCGATGGCCAGGCAGTGACTGAGTGACTCTTCGATCTTGTTGACGATTTCCTTGCGGTTGCCCCGGGCGCGCTTGACCGCCTGGTTGATTCGCGCGGAACGCATCGGGTGCATGGCCTTGAAGCCGAGGTCTTCGAATTCTATGCGGATGGCGTGCATGCCCAGCCGGTTGGCGATGGGCGCATAGATTTCCAGGGTTTCCTTGGCGATCCGTCGGCGTTTTTCGCCTGACAGCACTTCCAGGGTACGCATGTTGTGCAGGCGGTCGGCCAGCTTGACCAGGATCACGCGAATATCGCGCGCCATGGCCATGGCCATTTTCTGGAAGTTTTCGGCCTGGGCTTCGGCTTTGGTCTCGAAGTTCATCTGGGTCAGTTTGCTGACCCCGTCGACCAGTTCGGCCACGGTTTCGCCGAACTGCGCTTGCAGCGCTTCCTTGGCAATACCGGTGTCTTCGATCACGTCATGCAGCATGGCCGCCATCAGGCTCTGATGGTCCATATGCATATCGGCAAGAATATTCGCAACCGCGAGTGGGTGCGTGACGTACGCCTCACCGCTGCGACGGCGTTGGCCATCGTGGGCTTGTTCGGCGTAGAAGTACGCTCGGCGGACCAGATTGACCTGGTCCTTGCCGAGGTAGGTCGATAAGCGATCGGCGAGGGCGTCTATGCTCGGCATGATAATTCCTGCCGTTCGTTGTGACCCCGCGCCGTGCTACGTCGACCAGGCATGGACTTATACTGCCTCGTTGGACTCGTCCTCGAACGCTGCGAACAGCGGTTCGTCTTCGACGATTTCTGCGTTGGCGATGAACTCGTAGCTCATCAGGCCTTCGGCGATTTCACGCAGCGCTACAACAGTAGGCTTGTCGTTTTCCCACTGAACCAGGGGCTCTTTGCCGCCGGTGGCCAGTTGACGGGCACGCTTGGTGGACAGCATGACCAGTTCAAAACGGTTTTCCACGTGGTTCAGGCAGTCTTCAACGGTTACGCGGGCCATGGTATTCCTCGGAGCGAATGCAATATGCGCGCTGCCCGGGTGGGCGAGCGGACTCAACAGTTTAAAAAATCACCAGCGATTAGGGAAGCGCTGATTTTTTGACCAGGCTCTTCAACGCGCTATAAGTGCCAATGTAAAGCCCTTGCAGCGGTTTTGGGAAGCGCTGTTTAGCCGAGCAATTCAGCCAATAATTTGCCATGACGCTGCTGCTGACGCTTCTGATGCAGCTGATTGGCGCGGAAAATCGCCTGCAAATCGCGCAGTGCATGGGCGAAATCGTCGTTGATGATCAGGTAGTCGTAGTCGACGTAGTGGCTCATCTCGCTGACGGCTTCGCGCATCCGGCCTTCGATGATCTCGTCGCTGTCCTGGCCACGATTGGTCAGGCGCTGGTGCAAGGCTTGCAGGGACGGCGGCAGGATGAAGATCGAACGTGCTTGGGGCATCAACTTGCGCACTTGCTCGGCACCCTGCCAGTCAATTTCCAGAATCAGGTCGTGGCCTTCATCCAGGGTCTGCTGCAGGTGGCTTTGCGAGGTGCCATAGAGATTGCCGAACACTTCGGCGCGCTCGAGGAAATCCCCGTGCTCGATCATCTTCACGAACTCGCTGCGTTCGACGAAATGATAGTTCACGCCGTTCGCTTCGCCGGGGCGCATGGCGCGGGTGGTGTGGGAGACCGAGACACGGATCTCCTGATCAGCGTCGGTCAGGGCCTTGACCAGACTGCTCTTGCCCGCGCCCGAAGGGGCGGAAATGATGTACAGGGTGCCGGTGCTGTGGGTCATGTCGGGTTTGCCTTACTCAATATTCTGCACTTGTTCGCGCATCTGCTCGATCAACACTTTGAGGTTGACCGCCGCTGTCGTGCTGCGCGGGTCGAAGGCTTTGGAGCCCAGTGTGTTGGCTTCGCGGTTGAGTTCCTGCATCAGGAAGTCGAGGCGCCGACCGGCAGCGCCGCCGGATTTGAGCACTCGGCGAACTTCGATGATGTGAGTGCTCAAGCGATCCAGTTCTTCGGCGACGTCGCTCTTTTGCGCGAGCATGACCATTTCCTGTTCCAGTCGCTGCGGGTCGAGGTCGGCCTTCATGTCGGTGAAGCGGTCGAGAACTTTCTGGCGTTGGGTAGCGAGCATCTGCGGGACCAGTTCACGCAGGATCACCACATCCCCTTCAATAGAGGTCAGGCGCTCGTTGATCAATCGCGCCAGTTCAGTGCCTTCGCGCTCGCGACCGGCCTTGAGTTCTTTCAGGCCCTGATGGAACAGCGCCAGGGCTTCGGCATTCAGCGCTTGCGGGTCGGCGGCATCGGCGACCAGCACGCCGGGCCAGGCCAGGACTTCCAGCGGGTTCAGTGCGGCCGGGTTCTTGATCAGACCGGCGACCGTCTCGGCGGCGGCGACCAGTTGCGCGGCGCGCTCGCGGTCCACTTGCAGCGGTTTGCCGGTGCTTTCTTCGGTAAAGCGCAGGGTGCATTCGAGCTTGCCCCGGGACAGTTCCTGACGCAGGCCTTCGCGGACCGCGCCTTCGAGGTCGCGGAAAGATTCCGGCAAACGCAGGTGGGGTTCCAGGTAGCGGCTGTTGACCGAGCGCAATTCCCAGCTCAGGGTGCCCTGGACGCCGGCTTTCTCGACGCGGGCGAAGGCGGTCATGCTGTGCACCATGGAGGTACCTCGCAATGCAGGTCGGCGCGTAACCCATGGTTCGCGGACCCGCTATCTGTGAATTAAAGCCGACAGGCAGCAAAGGCGCAGGATTGTAGCGCAGTGGGGCGGATGCGCCCAAACACACGCTGTGACAAAGAGCTGCAGGCCGTCGGCTAAGCTCTATTCAGGGGCTTCAATCGTCGGGCGATTTTTTTAGAAGTGCCCACACGCGGCCCACGGCTCTATAATGCTCGGCAGTTTTCCGTCCCCCGTACAGGTAATCCCTATGAAACGTCCAAGTGGTCGCGCTGCCGATCAGCTCCGCTCGATCCGCATTACCCGCAACTACACCAAACACGCCGAGGGTTCTGTACTGGTCGAGTTCGGTGATACCAAAGTCATCTGCACCGTCAGCGTCGAGAATGGCGTGCCACGTTTCCTGAAAGGTCAGGGCCAGGGTTGGTTGACCGCAGAATACGGCATGCTGCCGCGCGCCACTGGCGAACGTAACCAGCGTGAAGCGAGCCGCGGCAAGCAAGGCGGCCGTACTCTGGAAATCCAGCGTTTGATCGGCCGTTCCCTGCGCGCTGCGCTGGACATGTCCAAGCTGGGCGACGTCACCCTGTACGTCGACTGCGACGTGATCCAGGCTGACGGCGGCACCCGCACCGCGTCCATCACCGGTGCCATGGTTGCACTGATCGACGCCTTGAAAGTGATCAAGAAGCGCGGCGGCCTGAAAGGTGGCGACCCGCTCAAGCAAATGATCGCGGCCGTTTCGGTGGGCATGTACCAGGGCGAGCCTGTGCTTGACCTCGACTACCTGGAAGATTCGGCTGCCGAGACTGACCTCAACGTGGTGATGACCAGCACTGGCGGTTTCATCGAAGTTCAGGGCACTGCCGAAGGCGCGCCGTTCCAGCCGGAAGAGCTGAACGCGATGCTGGCGCTGGCGAAGAAAGGCATGAACGAGATTTTCGAACTGCAGAAGGCTGCACTGGCCGACTGATTGTTTTGACGCCCGGCAAGGAGAGCGCCATGAGTGATGAACAGCAGTTGCTTCCCACCCCGAGTCCCGAGGCTCGCCAGTGGGCGATGTTTTGTCACCTCTCGGCGTTTCTCGGTGTCTGGTTTCCATTCGGTCACCTGATCGGGCCGCTGATACTCTGGCAGTGGAAGCGTGAAACCGATCCGTTCATCGACGCCCAAGGCAAGGAAGCACTGAACTTTCAGATCACCGTGGCCCTGGTCTCGGGCATCTGTTATCTGCTGATGCTGGTGTTGATTGGCTTTGCGCTGCTGCCGTTGGTGCTGATCGGGGCGATGGTGCTGTGCATCATTGCCGGGCTCAAGGCCAATGACGGGGTGCCTTATCGTTATCCCTTCACCTGGCGGTTGGTGACATAAGTACGCCGCTGATCCCCTGTGGGAGCGGCGGTGCGACGATTCGACTTGCTCGCGAATGCGGTGGGTCAGTCGATACTAATGTCGCCTGACACGACGCCTACGCGAGCAAGCTCGCTCCCGCATTAGAAAATCATTGCCCACAAAAAAGCCGACAGCGATGTCGGCTTTTTTGCATCTGCGAAAAGACGCTTAGATAGTCAGCGTCCAGTCGTAGTCCACGATCAGCGGTGCATGCTGCGAGAACCGTGGCTGACGTGGCAGGCGTGCGCTGCGTACGAAGCGGCGCAGGCCCGGGGTCAGTATCTGGTAGTCGAAGCGCCAGCCCAGGTTAAGCATCTCGGCCTGTTCGTTGTCCGGCCACCAGCTGTACTGGTCGCCTTCACGGCTGACTTCGCGCAGGGCATCGACATAACCCATGTTGCCGACAATCTCGTCCATCCAGGCACGCTCAGGTGCCAGGAAGCCCGGAGATTGCTGGCTGTCGCGCCAGTTCTTGATATCCAGCTTCTGTTGCGCCACGTACAGCGAGCCACAATAAATGTACTCGCGACGTTTGCGTCGCTGTTTATCCAGATAACGGGCGAAGTCGTCCATTAGCTTGAACTTCTGGTTCAAGTCTTCATCGCCGTTCTGCCCCGAAGGGAGCAGCAAGGTCGCGATGCTGACCTTGTCGAAATCGGCTTGCAGGTAACGCCCGTAGCGGTCGGCCGTCTCGAAGCCGAGACCGCTGATGACTGCCTTCGGTTGCAACCGCGAGTACAAAGCCACGCCACCTTGGGCGGGAACTTCAGCTTCGCAGGCATAAAGGAAGTAGCCATCCAGTTGGAAGGCTGGATCGTCCAGTTCAAAGGCGGAGGCGCGGGTGTCCTGCAGGCAGATGACGTCGGCATTCTGTGCTTGCAGCCAACTGAGCAAACCACGCTCGACTGCAGCCTGAATACCATTGACGTTCACACTGATGATCCGCATAAGTGGCCCCAAAAATCGCGTGCGGGTATGATACACGGCGTCTACCTAATTAGCTAAATCCGTGGTATTTGGGGTTTTTTTCATGCAAGCGTATCAGCGCGACTTCATTCGTTTTGCCATTGATCGTGGCGTTTTGCGCTTCGGTGAGTTCACCCTGAAGTCCGGACGCACCAGTCCTTACTTCTTCAATGCCGGCCTGTTCAACTCGGGTTCCGCCCTGGCGCAGCTGGGTCGTTTCTATGCGGCAGCCATCGTCGAGAGCGGTATTTCGTTCGACGTGCTGTTCGGCCCGGCCTACAAAGGCATCCCGCTGGCGGCGACTACTGCCGTGGCGCTGGCCGAGCATCATGGCCGTGATCTGCCATGGTGCTTCAACCGCAAGGAAGCCAAGGCCCACGGCGAAGGCGGCAGCCTGGTCGGCGCGCCATTGACCGGCGACGTGCTGATCATCGACGACGTGATCACCGCAGGCACCGCCATCCGGGAAGTGATGCAGATCATCGCTTCCCAGGACGGCGCCAAGGCCGCGGGCGTGTTGATCGCCCTGAACCGTCAGGAGCGGGGCAACGGCGAATTGTCTGCCATCCAGGAAGTGGAGCGTGACTTCGGCATCCCGGTGATCAGCATTGTGTCGCTGAATCAGGTGCTCGAGTTCCTGGCGGATGACCCGCAGCTCAAGCAACACCTGCCAGCAGTTGAAGCCTACCGCGCCCAATTCGGCGTTTGACGCTATCCCTTGTGGGAGCGAGGCTTGCCCGCGAAAGCGATCTAACGGCCAACATCCATGTTGGATGTGACGACCTCTTCGCGGGCAAGCCTCGCTCCTACAGGGGGCTTTTGTTTGTGCCGTCAGTGAAGTCTTCGCCATTTCCCTAACAGTTTGAATGCCAATCCCAGGTTGAACAGGGCAAACACCAGCAGTGCGAGGACAACTAACACGTAAAGCGTGCGATCCACCTCGAAATCCCACAGATCCAGCGTGCTGCTGCGCATGATCCGCACGGCGGCGGGCAAATTGACGTAAAACAGCGCCACGAAGGTGCAAGTCAGCGGCAATGCACAGCTGAAGAAAACATTGATCACCTGTTCCCGGCTGCGTTTTCTCGCCTGCGGACCTGATTGTTTTTCATCCAGTTCCAGCGCTTCATGCAGCCTGGGCCACGCCAGGTTGAACATGAAAGTGGTCAGGGTCAGCAGCAGGCCGCTGACCGCGACGATGTCACTGAACGGCATTCAGGCCAAGCGTCCGGCACAACAGGTCGTGAGAGTCTTCACTGATTTCGAACAGCCCGGCGCTGCCTTTGCGTTTGGTGATGGGTTTGAAGGTCGGCTCGTTCTGGGTGATCAGCATGTTCAATTCGTCACGAATGACGTCGGAGCTGATGACCACCAGGTAAACCGTCTGCGCATGCTCTGCGGTTTCGATCACGGCCCGCATGCTGTTGTGGAGGATTTCGTCGAGTTGGTTGCGAAACCGCGAGACCGTGTTCTTCAGGAGCGTTTTGCTTTGGCTCTGGGTCAGTTGGAAGATTGTTGATATCTGCGATTCGGTCGGCAGCGTTTGCCCGAAGTAGCTTTGAATCAGATACAGCAGACGATCCTGTTTCGCCTCATCGGCCCTGCTGGGCATGCCGCCTTCGACCAGCATTTTCAAGTATTCGGTCAGACTCGCCTTGGCTATTCGCTGTAGGGCATGAGCGATTTCATGATCGGAAATCCTCAGGGTCTTTTTGACCGGTTCTTTTTGTTCCAGGTCGAAGGCCTGGGCGTCGATCGTGAACGAGATCTGCATGGCTCAGTCCTCCAGGATTATTTTTTGCTGGTGCTGCTGAGCGTCTCGGCCTTTTTGATCCCGACGGGTTTATTGGTTTTCTCTGGGTACGGATCAATAGCCGCATCGCCCTGACCGGTAAGAATTTTCCAGCCATGACGGGTGTGTGGTGTTTTCCGGAGTTGCGGGCACGGCGGCATCGAGGTCTTGGCCTGATTCGAGTACTCATGACCGCAATCGACGCAGGCATAGGTGCCAGGTGAAACATCGCTGCCGTATGGAACATAGTCTTTTTGCATGGATAGATCTCCTGTGGGCTCAGGGAAGATCCTATGCAGATTGCTTACTTCGCGATGTCAGACGTTTCGCTTAGTCAGGTCAGGCATTTCCTGCGCGCATAAAAAAGATCGCAGACTTCGTCAGCTCCTACAGGGTTTTCGTACGTCCGAAAATCCGCTGTCGTAGGCGCTGTCGAAGGCTGCGACCTTTCTAAGGTTTGAATCAGTGACGCTTGCGATTACTGATCAGCGTACCCACACCTGTATCGGTGAAGATTTCCAGCAGAATCGCGTTCGGCACCCGACCATCGATGATCAACGAGCTGCCCACGCCGCCCTGTACCGCTTCCAGCGCGCACCGAATCTTCGGCAGCATGCCGCCGTAGATAGTGCCGTCGGCGATCAGGTCGTCGACCTGTTGAGTCGTCAGGCCGGTCAGAACCGTGCCCGACTTATCCATCAGGCCGGCGATGTTGGTCAGCAGCATCAGCTTTTCAGCCTTTAGTGCCTCGGCCACTTTACCGGCCACCAGATCGGCGTTGATGTTGTACGACTCGCCGTTGGCACCGACGCCGATTGGCGCGATCACCGGAATGAAATCGCCTTTGACCAGCAGGTTCAGCAGGTCGGTGTTGATACCGACCACTTCGCCCACCTGACCGATGTCGATGATTTCCGGCTGGGTCATTTCCGGCGTCTGACGGGTGACAGTGAGCTTTTTCGCGCGAATCAGCTCGGCGTCTTTACCGGTCAGGCCGATGGCGCTGCCGCCATGCCGGTTGATCAGGTTGACGATGTCCTTGTTGACCTGGCCACCGAGGACCATTTCCACCACGTCCATGGTTTGCGCGTCAGTCACGCGCATGCCATCGATGAAGTGGCTTTCGATCGACAGGCGCTTGAGCAGGTCGCCGATTTGCGGGCCGCCACCATGAACCACCACCGGGTTAATGCCCACGGCTTTCATCAGCACGATATCGCGGGCGAAGCCGGTTTTCAGCTCCTCGCTTTCCATCGCGTTGCCGCCGTATTTGATCACCAGCGTCTTTCCGACATAGCGGCGAATGTAAGGCAGCGCTTCGGACAGGACCTTGGCGGTGTTGGCGGCGGCTTCGCGTTCGAGGGTCATTCAGGGCTCCGGGTGCTTCAGAAGATCAAAACGGTAATTGGAGATCAGGGGCAACGCGTTTCAGCTGGACGTGGAACACATCCTTGATGCGCTGCAATTCAGCCTCGTCATCGGCCTCGAAGCGCAGCACCAGCACCGGTGTGGTGTTGGAGGCGCGAACCAGGCCCCAGCCTTTGGCATAGTCGACTCGCACGCCGTCAATGGTGGTCAGGTCGGCGCCTTCACCCCATTGCGCATCGTGCAGTGCATCAATGATGCTGAATTTGCTCTCTTCGGTCACATGGATATTGATCTCTGGCGTAGAAATATCGTTCGGGAAGGTTGCGAACAGCTCTTCCGCGGTGGATTTTTCCTTGCTCAGGATCTCCAGCAGCCGCGCGGCGCTGTAAATACCGTCGTCGAAACCGAACCAGCGCTCCTTGAAGAAGATGTGCCCGCTCATTTCGCCGGCCAACAGGGCGCCGGTTTGTTTCATTTTCTTTTTGATCAACGAGTGACCAGTCTTCCACATTAGCGGGCGACCGCCGTATTCCTTGATCAACGGTGTCAGGCGACGGGTGCATTTGACGTCGAAGATGATCTCCGCATCCGGGTTGCGTGCCACGACGTCGCGGGCGAACAGCATCAACAGGCGATCCGGGTAGACGATGCTGCCGGTATTGGTAACGACGCCCACACGGTCGCCATCGCCGTCGAAAGCCAGGCCCAGGTCGGCGTTGGTTTCCTTGACCTTGGCGATCAGGTCGACGAGGTTTTCAGGCTTTCCCGGGTCCGGGTGGTGGTTCGGGAAGTTGCCGTCGACGTCGCAGAACAGCGGGATGACTTCGCAGTTCAGGGCTTCGATCAGCTGCGGGGCGATCACGCCAGCCGCGCCGTTACCGCAATCGACCACCACTTTCAAGCGGCGGGCGAGTTTGATGTCCTGGACGATTTCAGTGTTGTAGCGGTCGAGAATCTCGACCTTGGTGATGCTGCCCTTGCCGCTGCTCAGGTTGTTGGTCTTGAGGCGTTCATGGAGGGCCTGGATCTGTTCGTTTGCCAGGGTGTCGCCGGCAATGACGATCTTGAAGCCGTTGTAGTTCGACGGGTTGTGGCTGCCGGTGAGCATCACGCCGGATTTGCCAGCCAGTACGTTGGCGGCGTAGTACAGCGCTGGGGTTGGCACCAGGCCGACGTCGCTGACGTGGCAACCGCTGTCGGCCAGGCCCTGGATCAGTTGCTCGACCAGTTCCGGGCCGGACAGGCGACCGTCACGGCCAACGGATACGTTGGGTTCGTTCTGGGCCAGGCTCTGGGAGCCGATGGCGCGACCAAGCCAATAAGCGGTTTCAGCGTTCAAGAATTCCGGGACGGTGCCGCGAATATCGTAGGCGCGGAAGATGCTGTCGGGGAACTTGGGTGCGACTTGGGCTGGGGTGCTCATCTGTAGGAATGCTCCATCTCTAAAGTGGCTGGACAAGCCTGCGAAAAATTCGTGGGCTGGCTCAAACTGAAGGGTATGACGGCGTTTTCGGCAGAGAGTTCGTGGTGTGTAAGTGCCATGCCATCAGCATCGGCGAGCAATTGGCCGGCCAATGCCTTGATTTCCAGTGGTAAACCTTCCAGATGACGTCTTTGCAATTTTCATCCTTAAAATGCAGAGGACAGGTCAGGCCGGGTAGGGCTCCCAGCCTGAATGCCGATGATCAGTGGCTACCCGAATGGCCGAACCCGCCAGTGCCGCGCTGGGTTTCGACGAACTCTTCGACCATTTCAAAATGCGCTTGAACCACCGGCACCAGCACCAATTGGGCCAGGCGTTCGCCTACCACCATATTGAAATCGGTCTGGCCACGGTTCCAGCACGACACCATCAGCGGGCCCTGGTAATCGGAGTCGATCAAGCCGACCAGGTTGCCGAGCACGATGCCGTGTTTATGGCCCAGGCCGGAGCGCGGCAGAATCAGCGCGGCTAAACCTGGATCGCCAATGTAGACGGACAGGCCGGTCGGAATCAGCAGGGTTTCGCCCGGCTTGATGACGGTGTCTTTTTCCAGCATGGCGCGCAGGTCGAGGCCGGCGGAGCCTGGCGTGGCGTACTGCGGCAGCGGAAATTCGGTACCAATGCGGGGGTCGAGGATCTTGGCTTGCAAAGCGTGCATGTAAATTAAACCTGGTTCAGACGTTCGGCGATAAAAGTGATCAGCTGGCGAGCGATTTTGCTCTTGCTGGTCTGGGCGAAGAGTGTGGCGTGCAGCTCACGGTCGATCACGCTGCAGGCGTTTTCTTCGCTGTTGAAGCCAATACTCGGGTTCGCGACGTCGTTGGCGACGATCAGATCGAGGTTTTTGTCTTTCAACTTGCGGGCAGCGTAATCGAGCAGATGTTCGGTTTCGGCAGCGAAGCCGACACTGAACGGACGGTCGGGACGGGTGGCGATGGTTGCCAGGATGTCCGGGTTGCGGACCATCTGTAGCAATAAGCCGTCGCCGTTCGTAGGATCTTTCTTGAGTTTCTGTGGGGCGACGACTTCCGGACGGTAGTCCGCGACCGCGGCAGAGGCGATGAACAGGTCGCAAGGGATCGCCGCTTCGCAGGCGGCGAGCATGTCGCGGGCACTGACCACATCGATGCGCGTGACGCGATCCGGGGTCGGCAGGTGCACGGGACCTGTGATCAGGGTCACGCGGGCGCCGGCTTCTACCGCGGCTTCGGCCAGGGCAAATCCCATTTTACCGGAGCTGTGGTTGGTGATGTAGCGCACCGGGTCGATGTTTTCCTGGGTCGGACCAGCGGTGATCAGCACATGTTTGCCGGTCAGCGCCTGGCGCTGGAAGCAGTCTGCCGCGCACTGGGCGAGGTCGGTGGCTTCGAGCATGCGGCCCATGCCGACGTCGCCGCAGGCCTGGCTGCCGGAGGCTGGGCCGAAAACCTTGAGGTCACGGCTTTCGAGGGTTTGCAGGTTGGCCTGGGTCGCCGGGTCGCGCCACATGGCCTGGTTCATCGCCGGGGCAACCGCGACCACCGCGTCGGTGGCCAGCACCAGCGTGGTCAGTAGGTCGTCGGCAATGCCTTGGGCCAGTCGGGCGATCAGGTCCGCGGTGGCGGGAGCGATCAGCACCAGGTCGGCCCATTTGGCCAGCTCGATGTGGCCCATCGCGGCTTCGGCCGCCGGGTCCAGCAAATCGAGATGGACCGGATGCCCGGACAACGCCTGCATGGTCAGCGGGGTAATGAATTCGCTACCGCCACGGGTCATGACCACGCGCACTTCGGCGCCCTGGTCGATCAGGCGGCGAACCAGCTCGGCGCTCTTGTAGGCAGCAATGCCGCCGCCGACGCCCAGAACGATGCGTTTCCGATACAGCCGCTGCATAGGTCTGCCTTTCATTTCGTTGATGACTGCTTGGCGATACCCCCTCCCCAGGGATGAATTCGCCAGCAAAAAAGATGGGCTACGATATCACAGCGACCGCTATGGAACAGCGGCGCCCACATACATGGAGGTGCTATGAGCATTCGCGATTGGCCGGCGGCGGAGCGACCGCGGGAGAAGCTACTTGAGCAGGGATCGGCAAGTCTTTCAGACGCCGAGTTGCTGGCAATCTTTCTACGAACCGGCGTGTCCGGTAAAAGCGCGGTCGATCTGGCGCGACACCTGCTGCATCAATTTGGCAGCCTGCGCACCTTGCTGGAGGCCGATCAGCCGACCTTCAGCGGTCAGCTTGGCCTTGGGCCGGCAAAGTTCGCCCAGTTGCAGGCAGTGCTGGAAATGGCCCGGCGGCATCTGGCCGAGCGCTTGCGTCACAACTCGGTGCTGGAGAATCCATTGGCGGTGCGTGACTACCTCAAGTCGATGCTGCGCCATGAGCCTCACGAGGTGTTTGGTTGCCTGTTTCTCGATTCCAAGCACCGGGTGCTGGCCTTTGAGGCGCTGTTTCGCGGCTCCATCGACAGCACCAGCGTTTATCCGCGGCAGGTGGTCAAGCGCGCCCTGGCTCACAACGCCGCAGCGCTGATCCTGTGTCACAACCATCCGTCGGGTAACCCAGACCCCAGTCAAGCCGACCGAATGCTGACCAAGCGCCTGCAAGAGGCCCTGGATCTGATCGATGTGCGGGTGCTCGACCATTTCATAGTTGGTGACGGCGATCCGCTGTCCATGGCCGAGTATGGGTGGATGTAAGAGGGCTAGAGGTAAGCAACCCCTGTGGGAGCGGGCTTGCTCGCGAAGGCGTCGTGTCAGTCGATATCAATGTCTACTGACAGACCGCTTTCGCGAGCAAGCCCGCTCCCACAGGGTTTTGTGGCGAGGCGGATTACTTGAGGCTGACCTTCGAGTAATCCTGACGACCGAACGGGCTGACTTGATAACCCTGCACATCCTTGCGTGTCAGCGCAAAGGCCGTCGGGTGCGCCAGTGGCAGCCACAACGCCTGTTGCTGGATCTGCGCCTGGGCCTGTTCGTAGAGCTTGGTGCGTACACCTTGCTCGCCAGTGGTCTTGCCGGCGCTGATCAGTTTGTCCAGGTCCGGGTTGCAGTAGCGGGCGAAGTTGGTGCCGGATTTGAGCCCCGCGCAGGAAAACTGCGGCGTGAGGAAGTTGTCCGGATCGCCGTTGTCGCCGGCCCAGCCCATGAACAGCAGGTCGTGCTCGCCGGCCTTGGCGCGACGAATCAGTTCGCCCCATTCGATCACGCGAATCTCGGCCTGAATGCCGATTTCCGCAAGGTCGGATTGCAGCATTTGCGCGCTGAGGCTTGGGTTCGGGTTTAGCAGACTGCCGGAAGGGCGGGTCCAGATGGTGGTCTGGAAACCATTCTTGAGCCCGGCCTTGGCCATGAGTGCCTTGGCCTTTTCGATGTCATGCGGGTAGCCCGGCAAGCCTTTGGCGTAGCCCCAGGTGTTAGGTGGGTACGGGCCGTTGGCGGGTTCGGCGGTGTCTTCGAACACGGCTTTGACGTAGTTGGCCTTGTCGAACGCGAGATTGATCGCCTGGCGTACTTCAGGTTTATCCAGCGGCGGATGTTGGCTGTTGATGCCAACGAAGGCGGTCATGAAGGCGTCAGTCTTTTCGACTTTCAGGGTCGGCTCTTTCAGCGCGGCCTGTACGTCCAGCGGCTTGGGCGACAGGGCGATCTGGCACTCGTTGCGGCGCAATTTCTGCAGGCGCACGTTGGCATCGGGGGTGATGGCGAAGATCAGCGGGTCTACCGATGGCTTGCCGCGGAAGTAGTCGCGGTTGGCCTTGTAGCGAATCGAGGCATCTTTCTGGAAGCGCGAGAAGATGAACGGGCCGCTGCCGATCGGCTGGTTGTTGAGTTTTTCCGGAGTGCCGGCCTTCATGAGTTGGTCGGCGTATTCGGCCGAATAGATCGAGGCGAAACCCATGCTCAGGGTGGGCAGGAAAGTCGAGTCCGGGTGATCGAGGGTGAAGCGGATGGTAAGCGGGTCCAGTGCGTCGATCTTCTTGATCAGCGCCGGTAACTGCATCGACTGGGCGTGCGGGAAGCCGCTCTGGGCGACTTTGTGCCACGGGTTCGCCGGGTCGAGCATGCGGTCGAAGCTGAACTTCACGTCTTCGGCGGTCAGGTCGCGCGTCGGGTTGAAGTATTCGGTACTGTGGAATTTCACCTGTGGGTGCAATTTGAAGACGTAGGTCAGGCCATCGGGTGTGACTTCCCAGCTGTCCGCCAGGCTGGCGACCACTTTGCCGCTGGCCGTGTCGAAGTCCACCAGGCGGTCCATCAGCACGTCGGCCGAGGCGTTGGTGGTGGTCAGCGAGTTGTATTGCACCACGTCGAACCCTTCCGGGCTGGCTTCGGTGCAGACGCTCAGGGCGGCAGCCATAGCCTGTGGGCTCAGTAGAAGCGGGGCGAGCAGCAGCGGTAGGGCAGCGAGGCGCATGGTCGGATTCCTTTACAGATCGAAGGCCCATCTGCAAGTGCAGTCTGGAAAAGGCTTACCCTAGTAGGCTCTTTTGCAAATGACTATCCCCTTTTTCGTTTTAAGGGGACTATGGGCGCTTGTTTCCGTGATGCGGGCCGAGGAAAACCCGGAATCGGTCGGTTGGCCGATTCTCTGCGACGAGCGGTCTTCATTGACCACAGCCTTTATCCAAGGCGCCCGCCGCCCGAAAAATGGGGAATTTATCGAGTCCGCGCACACGGAATGTTGTTGCTCTCCAGTCTTTCTGGTATAAAGCAGCGCTCTTTTCTAGGGGCCCGGTTCCTTCACTGTAGGTGTAGCCGGTAAGACCTCTAAAGAAACGCGGCGCCTGGCGCCAAATGACTGAGAGATTAAGCGGCCAACCCATGCCGGGTTGGGCATGTGGTTTTAGAGGGCTGAGGCATGTCGAGAGTATGTCAAGTTACCGGTAAGGGTCCGGTGACTGGGAATAACATTTCCCACGCAAACAACAAAACCCGTCGTCGTTTCCTGCCGAACCTGCAGCATCACCGCTTCTGGGTTGAAGAAGAGAAACGTTTCGTGCGTCTGCGCGTATCTGCCAAAGGCATGCGTATCATCGACAAGCGTGGCATCACTGTCGTGCTGGCCGAAATCCGCAAAGCTGGCAAGATCTAAGGGAGCTAATCATGCGTGAATTGATTCGTTTGATTTCGAGCGCCGGTACTGGTCACTTCTACACTACCGACAAGAACAAGCGCACTACTCCGGACAAAATCGAGATCAAGAAATTTGATCCGGTTGTTCGTAAGCACGTGATCTACAAAGAAGGCAAAATCAAGTAATTGATTTTTCCCTCTTACGAAAAAGGCCCGTATCGCGAGATACGGGCCTTTTTTGTTGCCTGTGGGTTTTGTGTTGTCTGGCAGGGCCTCATCGCGGGCAAGCCACGCTCCCACAGGTTTTGTGATCGACACAGATCCCTGTGGGAGCGGGCTTGCCCGCGATGAGGCCGGCCCGGACAGCACAAATCCTCAAGCCTTCTGTTCAAACACCACATAAATCTTGCGGCACGGCTCCAGCACTTCCCAGGTGCCTTTGAAACCGGCCGGAATCACGAAGCGATCGCCCACACGCAGGGTCTTGGCGTTGCCATCGCCGTCGCGCAGCACTGAAACCCCTTGGACGATTTCGCAGTATTCGTGCTCGGTGTAGTTCACTAGCCACTGGCCGACTTCGCCTTCCCAGACACCTGCACTCATCTGGCCGCACGGGCTGTTGTAGTGGTTGTACACCGCTTGCTCGGGGTCGCCCTTGAGGATTTTTGCAGGGTCGGGCCGATAACGATCGGGCTGGGTGTTGGCCTGGTTGAAATCGACGATATCCTGAATGCTCATGCTGGTATTCCCCCGTGATTGCGCTGGAAAATTGAAAGTCTATGTTTATTAAAATGAACATCGCAAGGCCGTTTGCTGGCCTTGTGTCAAATATATTGAAACTTTACCGGCCGCTGGTTTAGGGTAACGGTTGCCTTGAGCCGAAAAGCAGGCTGGCCGGGCAGAATTCCTGACAGCGCCCGCATAGAACGCGGGGCACTCGTATTCAATAAGAGGAGGACACTCGAATGACCACCCTGACTCGTGCCGACTGGGAACAACGGGCTCGCGATCTGAAGATCGAAGGCCGCGCCTACATCAATGGCGAATACACCGATGCCGTCTCCGGTGAGACTTTCGAGTGCATCAGCCCGGTCGATGGCCGTCTGCTGGGCAAGATTGCCAGCTGTGACGCCGCCGATGCCCAACGTGCCGTGGACAACGCCCGCGCCACTTTCAATTCCGGCGCCTGGTCGCGCCTGGCGCCGACCAAACGCAAAGCCACCATGATTCGTTTTGCCGGCCTGCTGAAACAGCACGCCGAAGAGCTGGCCCTGCTCGAAACCCTGGACATGGGCAAGCCGATCAGCGATTCCCTGTACATCGACGTTCCCGGCGCGGCGCAAGCCCTGAGCTGGAGCGGTGAAGCCATCGACAAGATCTACGACGAGGTCGCCGCCACTCCGCACGATCAGCTGGGTCTGGTGACACGCGAGCCGGTCGGCGTGGTCGGTGCGATCGTGCCGTGGAACTTCCCGTTGATGATGGCCTGCTGGAAACTCGGCCCGGCGCTATCCACCGGTAACTCGGTGATCCTCAAACCTTCCGAAAAATCGCCGCTGACGGCCATTCGCATTGCGGCGCTGGCCGTTGAAGCCGGTATCCCGAAAGGTGTGCTGAACGTGCTGCCGGGCTACGGTCACACCGTCGGCAAGGCCCTGGCCCTGCACAACGACGTCGACACCCTGGTGTTCACCGGTTCGACCAAGATCGCCAAGCAACTGCTGATCTACTCCGGCGAATCGAACATGAAGCGCGTCTGGCTCGAAGCTGGGGGCAAGAGCCCGAACATCGTGTTCGCTGATGCGCCGGACCTGCAAGCCGCCGCCGAAGCCGCTGCTGGTGCCATTGCCTTCAACCAGGGCGAAGTCTGCACCGCCGGTTCGCGCCTGCTGGTGGAGCGTTCGATCAAGGACAAATTCCTGCCGTTGGTGATCGAGGCCCTGAAAACCTGGAAGCCGGGAAATCCGCTGGACCCTGCGACCAACGTCGGTGCGCTGGTGGATACCCAGCAGATGAACACCGTGCTGTCCTACATCGAGTCCGGTCACACCGATGGCGCCAAACTGGTGGCCGGCGGTAAGCGCATTCTTCAGGAAACCGGTGGCACTTACGTTGAACCGACGATTTTTGATGGCGTAAGCAACGCGATGAAAATCGCCCAGGAAGAGATCTTCGGGCCAGTGTTGTCGGTCATCACCTTCGACAGCGCTGAAGAAGCCATCCAGATCGCCAACGACACGCCTTACGGTCTGGCCGCTGCAGTCTGGACCGCCGACATCTCCAAGGCTCACCTGACCGCCAAGGCTTTGCGCGCCGGTAGCGTGTGGGTCAATCAGTACGACGGCGGCGACATGACCGCGCCGTTCGGTGGCTTCAAACAGTCCGGCAACGGTCGCGACAAATCGCTGCACGCGTTCGACAAGTACACCGAGCTGAAGGCGACCTGGATCAAGTTGTAAGTCAGTAAGGGAGCCCGATTGAACATCGGGCTCCTGAAGGACAGAGATCCCTGTGGGAGCGGGCTTGTGTGGCGAGGGGGCTTGCCCCCGTTCGGCTGCGAAGCAGTCGCAAAATCGTTGCGCGCGGCGTACTTGATGCACCGCAATTGCAGGTTTTGGGGCCGCTCCGCGACCCAACGGGGGCAAGCCCCCTCGCCACACAAGCCCACTCCCACACTGTTTTGTGCTGTACATAAAAATATCCACAGGAGTGTGGAACATGCGTTGGGCGACGTATTTCGCCGTTTTGGCGTCTGTCTTGAGCGTCGGCCTGGCCCTGGGTGTCAGCATGCCGTTGGTATCGCTGCGTCTGGAAGGCTGGGGTTACGGCTCGTTCGCGATCGGCGTGATGGCGGCGATGCCGGCCATTGGCGTATTGCTGGGGGCGAAGATCTCCAGTCACCTCGCGGCGCGTCTAGGCACGGCCAATCTGATGCGCCTGTGCCTGTGGGCCGGTGCGATATCTATCGGTTTGCTGGCCGTGTGGCCGAGCTATCCAGTCTGGCTCGTGTTGCGGTTGATGATCGGGGTAATTCTGACGCTCGTCTTCATCCTCGGCGAAAGTTGGATCAACCAATTGGTGGTCGAGCAATGGCGCGGTCGACTGGTGGCGTTGTATGGCAGCAGTTATGCGTTGAGTCAGCTGGCCGGGCCGTTGTTGTTGGGTGCATTGGGCACCGAGCACGATTATGGTTTTTGGGTCGGCGTCGGTTTGCTGATGACGTCACCGTTTCTGCTGCTGGGCCGCGGCGGCGCACCCACCAGCGAAGCCTGTAGCGTAACCCTCGTTGACTTGTTGACCTTCTGCCGCGGCTTGCCGGC
This sequence comes from Pseudomonas sp. JV414, assembly GCF_032424305.1. NCBI lineage: Bacteria > Pseudomonadati > Pseudomonadota > Gammaproteobacteria > Pseudomonadales > Pseudomonadaceae > Pseudomonas > Pseudomonas sp. JV414. Next base: position 147,534 of record NZ_VYKC01000013.1, read on the forward strand.
GATTGCCTGGGCGGTATCGCTGTTCGCCGCATTCGAAGCGATGATCCTGACGTTGCTGCCGGTCTATTGCCTGCGTCAGGGCTTTACCACGGAAATCGCCTTGGCGATGGTCAGCACGGTGGTGGTGGGTGATGCCTTGCTGCAATTGCCGATTGGCGCGCTGGCCGATCGCTTGTCGCGGCGTACATTGTTTACCGGTTGCGCGATGCTCTTGCTGCTGTCGAGTCTGGCGATTCCGCTGCTGATAGATACGCTGCTGATCTGGCCGCTGTGGGTGTTGTTTGGCGCCAGTGCCGGTGGCTTGTTCACCTTGTCGCTGATCCTGATCGGCGAACGTTATCGCGACGATGCCTTGGTGCGCGCCAATGCCCATATCGCCCAGCTGTGGGGAATTGGTTGCCTGATCGGGCCCTTGGCGGCCGGTGCCGGGAGCCAGTGGATCAGCGGGCATGCCTTGCCATTGCTGATGGCGGCGGGCGCGTTGGGGCTGGTGATTCTGGTGTCGCGGCAAGGGGCGTTTGGTGTGGTGCAGCCGGCATAGATCAAAAGATCGCAGCCTTCGGCAGCTCCTACATTTGAAATGCGATCCCTGTAGGAGCTGCCGAAGGCTGCGATCCTGGCAATTTAAGCTACAACATCCGCTCCAGCCCAACCATGCTGCTGAGCCATGAATTGAAGTGTCGCCACCAACCTCCTGGTTCTTTGGTCAATGTGTGCTGCTTGCCGTCATCTTCGGTGACCCAGACGATCTGACCCTTTTCCAGCCGGGCCTGATAGCTGAGGGCAGGCGCCATGCCCTCCAGTGCCAGTTCGCGCACCCGCCCGGCAAGCTGCGGGTTGTCCACCAATACCCCGACTTCGGTGTTCCACAGTACCGAGCGCGGGTCGAAATTGAATGAGCCGATGAAGGCTTTCTGTCGGTCGAAAATCATCGCCTTGCTGTGCAGGCTGGAGTCGGAACTGCGGGAGGAGCTGCTCCCTTTATGAAACAGGCTCGGGCCGCTGCCGTTGTCGCCGTTGTCGCCAGGCTGACGGCGTAATTCGAACAGCTGCACGCCATGCTCCAGTAAGGCTTTGCGATAAGGTGCGTAACCACCATGTGTGGCCGGTACATCGGTGGCTTCCAGTGAATTGGTCAGCAAACTCACCGACACGCCGGCATCGGCGCGACCGGTCAGATACACCAGCCCCGGTTGGCCGGGCACGATGTAAGCCGAGACCATGATCAGCTCCTTACTGACCCCATTGAGCTCGGGCGCCAACTGGGTGGTCAACTGCAAGTGCGGAGCCGGCTCGCCCTTGGACAGCACCTTGCTCGGTGCGTCCCACAACGCTTGGTTCCACGCCCAGATTAGCTCCCGGCGCCAGACATCCAGGCGCGGGTGAGTGGTGTAGGCCATCAACTGCTGATAAAGGGCATGGTTCTGTTTGCGCGTTTCCTCCAGGGATTCGTCCAGTCGGGTCCGGGTGTTTCTCAGATCCCTGGCTGTCGGCTTGCTTGAGAGAAACTGTTCGATCGGCTTGCTCAGGGCGCTGTTCCAGTACTGGTCGAAGCTGTGCCCCAATTGCTCTGCAACCGGGCCCACGCTGAGCATGTCGATGTCGGTGAAATTCAGGTTGGGCTCAGCGTCGAAATACTCGTCCCCCAGGTTGCGCCCGCCAACGATCGCAGCGCTGTTGTCCGCCACCCACAGTTTGTTGTGCATGCGCCGGTGTTGCAGCGACAGGTTGAAGAATCGGCCCATGGTTCGCGTAACGACGGTGCTGCGGCCCAGGTGCAGCGGGTTGAACACGCGGATCTGAATCTTCGGGTGGGCGGCGAGGGTTGCGATGATCCGGTCCAGGCCATCGCTGGTGGTGTCGTCGAGCAGAATCCGCACCCGCACGCCGCGGTCGGCGGCGTTGAGCAGTTCGCTCACCAGTATTCGTGTGCTGATGCCGTCATGGACGATGTAGTACTGCAGATCGAGGCTGCTTTGGGCGTTGCGAATCAGCTCGGCGCGGGCGGTGAAGGCTTCGGCGCTATCGGAGAGCAAGCGAAAGCCCGATTGGCCCTTATGGGGGGCGGCCTGTGCCTGGATCGAACGGCCGAACGCTGAATCGGCCGCCGGCAGGGCCTGACTCGGTTCGCGAGGGACGTTGAGTGTCGCGCAGCCACCCAGGAACGAGGCGAGTAACAGAAGAGCGAGCAAGGGCTGTCTGATTCTCACGGCGCGTGTTCCGGTGGTGGCGGTTAGCATATGGACGCCGGATCCCGCGGAAAGGTCAGTCGGTTTGCGCCAGCAGTTTGATCGCCGCCGCGCCGACCTTGCGCACCGCTTCTTCGATCTGTGGTGTTGGTTTGGCTGCGTAGTTCATCCGCAGGCAATTACGGTATTTACCCGAGGCGGAAAAGATACTGCCGACAGCAATCTGTACGCCTTGATCATGCAGCGCCCGATTGAGTTTCAGGGTGTCGAAGCCCTCCGGCAGTTCGACCCACAGCATGAAGCTGCCTTGCGGACGGCTGGCCCGGGTGCCAGCGGGGAAGTAGCGGGTCACCCAGTCGATCATTGCGTCGCGATTGCGCTGGTATTGCGTGCGCATCTTCCGCAAATGCGGTTCGAAATGCCCCGCCTTGAGAAATTCGGCAATCGCAATCTGCGGTTGCGGCGCGGTGGAGCCGGTGCTGATGTACTTCATGTGCAGCACCCGTTCCAGATAACGACCCGGTGCGACCCAGCCAATGCGCAGGCCTGGTGCCAAAGTCTTGGAAAAAGAACTGCAGAGCAAAACGCGGCCGTCTTCGTCGAAGGATTTGATCGTGCGGGGGCGCGGGTAGGTGTAGGCCAGTTCGCCATACACATCGTCCTCGATAATCGCCACGTCGAATCGCTGTGCGAGCGTCAACAACGCACGTTTGCGTGACTCCGGCATGATGTAGCCCAGCGGGTTGTTGCAGTTGGGGGTCAACTGTATGGCTTTGATCGGCCATTGCTCCAACGCCAGTTCCAAAGCTTCGAGGCTGATGCCGGTGAGCGGATCAGTGGGAATTTCCAGCGCTTTCATGCCCAGGCCTTTGAGCGTCTGCATGGCGCCGTGAAAGCTTGGCGAATCCACGGCGACAATGTCGCCCGGTTCGCAGATGGAGCGGATGCTAGTGGATAGAGCTTCGTGACAACCGGTGGTGATCACCAGATCGTTGGCGCTCAACTGGCAGCCGGAATCGAGCATCAGCCGCGCGATCTGTTCGCGCAGTTCGAGGGTGCCGCAGATGTTGTCGTAATACAGACCGGGCATATCCTGCCGACGGCTGATTCGCGCCAGGTTGCGCAGCAGCGGTTTCATGGTCGGCGTGGTGATGTCCGGCATGCCGCGACCTAGTTGCACGACATCTTTGCGCGGTACGGCGCGGATCAGTTCCAGCACTTGATCCCACTGCGAAATATCCACTGGTCGTTGGGCTGGCCGGCCAACCACTGGCAGCTCCGGCAGTTCGCGACTCACCGGTACGAAGTAGCCGGACTTGGGTTTGGGCATCGCCAGACCAACGTCTTCCAGCACTCGATAGGCCTGTTGCACCGTGCTCAGGCTGACCCCGTGTTCGACACTCAGTGCCCGCACCGAGGGCAACCGGTCGCCGGGGCGATAGAAGCCCTGTTCGATACGCGTGCCGAGCAATTCGGCGAGGTTGACGTAAAGGGTCATGGCGCAGTCTCGGTGTGGGTGATTCGGTTAACCAGTACAGATGGGGCAAAAATATGTGATTCAGAGGCTGAAACGAAAAATCTGTATGGAGTTAATACACCATCGTTGAATCTGTAATGCTTTTCGCCGTCCGCGCATCATGAAAGCTCTGGCTACCCAAGTAAACAGGAGCAATGAAAATGAACGGCTTGAGCGATGTGCGGCTGACGTTACACAGTCAGGAACTGGCGGCAGGGCAAAAAAACGGCGCACGCGAGGCGGTCATGCGCAACGCACCGTCCGGCCTGGGTCGCTGGGGCCTGTTCTGGCATCGTCTGCACACGCGCAAGGCGTTGCTGGAATTGACGCCGGAGCAGCTCAGGGATGTCGGATTGAGTCAGGAGCAGGCGTTGGAGGAGGGGCTTAAACCGTTCTGGCGGATCTGAGATCCAGGGCGTTTTTTCGGGCCTCATCGCGGGCAAGCCCGCTCCCACAGGGATTGGCGGTGAACACAATTCTTGTGAACACCAGCGACCATTGTGGGAGCGGGCTTGCCCGCGATGAGGCCCGAAAGAACGCAGCTAACCGATCAGACCAACTCCTTCATCCGATGCCACAACATCCCCAACGCCAACAACGGCGAACGCAAATGCTTGCCGCCGGGGAAGGTGATGTGCGGCACCTTGGCGAACAGATCGAACCCTCCACTCTGCTGACCACTGATAGCCTCAGCCAACAACTTCCCCGCCAAGTGCGTGGCATTCAACCCATGACCGGAATAGGCCTGGGCGTAATACACATTCGGCTGCTCCTTGAGCCGGCCGATCTGCGGCAGGCGATTGGCGCCGATGCCGATCATCCCGCCCCATTGATAGTCGATTCTCGCTCCGGCCAGTTGCGGGAACACCGCCAACATCTTCGGTCGCATGTACACGGCGATGTCTTTCGGGTCGCGTCCTGAATAATGGCAGGCGCCGCCGAACAGCAAGCGTCGGTCCGCCGAGAGTCGGTAATAATCCAGCGCCACCCGTTGATCACAGACCGCCATGTTTTGCGGCAGCAAGGCGTGAGCCTGTTCTTCACTCAAGGGTTCGGTGGCGATGATGTAACTACCGGCGGGCAGCACCTTGCCGCCGAGTTGCGAATTGAGATCGTTGAGGTACGCGTTGCAACCCAGCACCAGTGTCTTCGCGCGAACCGTGCCTTGGGCGGTGTGGACTTTGACCTCGGGGCCGTAATCAATGCGGGTCACCGCCGATTGTTCGAACAGCTTCACGCCCAATTGCCCGGCGACGGCCGCTTCGCCGAGTGCCAGGTTCAAGGGATGCAGATGCCCGGAGCCCATGTCGATCAAGCCGCCGACATAGCGGTCGGAACCCACCACGCTGTGCATTTCGTGGGCTTGCAGCAGACGGGTTTCGTAACGGTAACCGAGGCTGTGCAGCTCGATGGCGTCTTCGGCGAAGCCTTCCAGGTCTTGAGCCTTGTTGGCGAGGTCGCAGTAACCCCAGGTCAGGTCGCAAGGGATCTGAAAACGCTCGATCCGCTGTCGGACGATTTCCACCGCTTCCAGGCCCATCAGTTTCATCTGACGCACACCGTCGACGCCGATCACGTTGGTGAACTGATCAAGGCCATGCCCGACACCACGAATCAATTGCCCGCCATTGCGTCCGCTGGCGCCCCAACCGATCTTGTGCGCTTCCAGCAGCACTACGCTGAAGCCACGCTCGGCCAATTCAATCGCGGTGTTCAGCCCGGAGAATCCGCCGCCCACCACGCACACGTCCGCAACCAGCTCACCTGTGAGCACCGCAAGATCGGGTTGCGGCAAGCTGCTGGCGGCGTAATAAGAGGCCGCGTGTTGATGGCTCGAGGCAGGTTGCTGAACGGGGGCGTTCATATCCGTCATCCTGATGCGTGTGTTTGAAAAAGTTGACGGAGCATAAGCCGCCGCTTCGCACGCGAGCAACACCGGTCGGTTGGCGCTGTCTGGATCGGGGCTTTTGCGTCAGAATCCCGGTCTATTCCACATTCGGTCACCGCTTCGATGAGTTGCAACAGTCAGAAGATTCGCACGCTACGCCAGCAGATTCCCTCTTTCGAGTGCGTGCCCGGCTGCCATGACTGCTGTGGGCCGGTGACCACCTCGCCCGAAGAAATGTCCCGCCTGCCGCGCAAGACCCGGGCGGAGCAGGATGCGGCGATGGATGAACTCAATTGCGTTCATTTGGGGCCCAACGGTTGCACAGTGTATGACGAGCGACCGCTGATCTGTCGGCTGTTCGGTACCACCAAGACGTTGCCATGCCCCAACGGGCGGCGGCCGGTGGAGCTGATCCATCCGCGGGTCGAGAAGCAGATTCATGAGTACATGGCTTCTACCCGACAGGTGTTGGTCTGACTGTTGCGTGAATCAGCCTCACCGAGTCGACTCCATCGCGGGCAAGCCCGCTCCCACAGGTGTTGCGCCGATCTTGTGGGAGCGGGCTTGCCCGCGATGGGGCCCGAACATGCACCACAAAGCCTCAATCCGGAATCGGCAGGTTCAAGCTCTCTTTCACTTCTTCCATCACGATATAGCTCTTGGATTCGCGCACATGCGGCAGCTTGAGCAGGATGTCGCCCAGCAGTTTGCGGTACGAGGCCATCTCGGATATCCGTGCTTTCACCAGGTAATCGAAGTCACCTGACACCAAATGGCATTCCAGTACGTGGGGCAGTTTCAGCACCGCGCGTCGGAACTCTTCGAAAGTATCGCCGGATTTGTAGTCGAGGCTGATCTCGACGAACACCAGCAAGCTACCCTTGAGGTGCTGCGGATTCAGGCGGGCGTTGTAGCCCATGATGATCCCTTCGCGCTCCAGTCGCCGTACCCGCTCGGTGCAGGGCGTGGTGGAGAGGCCGACCTTTTCCCCCAGTTCGGTAAAGGAAATGCGCCCGTCCGCTTGCAGGATCCGCAGGATGTTGCGGTCGATCTTGTCCAGCTCACGTTTGGTCTGAGTGTTGGTCCGCATAGGGGATGCGCCTCCGTGAAAAGGGTTTTTGCCGAGAATTGTCGCCAAATATAGGCACTTATATAGTGAAAAGCACTGGCTAATCTTTTTTAAACTGCCCACATCTTCGGTCTGCACAATAAACGTCAGCGGTAAGCCGCGATGAGGGATATGAAAATGCGCGTTCTGGTCTTGGGTAGCGGCGTCATCGGTACCGCCAGTGCCTATTATCTGGCACGGGCCGGCTTTGAGGTGACGGTGGTTGACCGTCAGCCAGCAGCGGCCATGGAAACCAGTTTCGCCAACGCCGGGCAGGTTTCGCCGGGTTATGCCTCGCCGTGGGCCGCGCCGGGCGTGCCGCTCAAAGCCATCAAGTGGCTGTTGCAGCGTCACGCGCCATTGGCGATCAAGGCCACCGCCGACATCGACCAATATCTGTGGATGGCGCAGATGCTGCGCAACTGCACCGCCAGCCGTTACGCGGTGAACAAGGAACGCATGGTGCGCCTGTCCGAGTACAGCCGCGACTGCCTCGACGAATTGCGCGCCGAAACCGGCATTGCCTACGAAGGCCGCAGCCTGGGGACTACCCAGCTGTTCCGCACCCAGGCGCAGCTTGATGGCGCCGCCAAAGACATCGCCGTGCTGCAAGAGTCCGGCGTGCCGTTCGAATTGCTCGACCGCGCCGGCATTGCCCGGGTCGAACCGGCCCTGGCCAGTGTCACCGACATCCTCGCCGGTGCCTTGCGCCTGCCGAACGACCAGACCGGCGACTGCCAGATCTTCACCACCCGCCTGGCCGAGATGGCTACGAAACTGGGTGTGGAATTCCGTTTCGGCCAGGACATTCAGCGCCTCGACTTCGCCGGTGATCGCATCAACGGCGTATGGATCGACGGCAAGCTGGAAACTGCCGACCGCTACGTGCTGGCGTTGGGCAGCTACTCGCCGCAATTGCTCAAGCCGTTGGGCATCCGGGCTCCGGTGTATCCGCTCAAGGGTTACTCACTGACCGTGCCGATCATCAACCCGGCGATGGCCCCGACGTCGACCATTCTCGACGAGACCTACAAGGTTGCGATCACCCGTTTCGACAACCGCATTCGCGTCGGCGGCATGGCTGAAATAGCCGGTTTTGACCTGTCATTGAACCCGCGTCGGCGTGAAACCCTGGAGATGATCGTCAACGACCTTTATCCTCAGGGCGGCGATCTGCCTCAGGCGAGTTTCTGGACCGGTCTGCGTCCGACCACTCCGGATGGCACGCCGATTGTCGGTGCCACGCCGTTCAAAAATCTGTTTCTGAACACGGGCCACGGTACGCTCGGCTGGACTATGGCCTGTGGTTCCGGTCGTTTGCTGGCGGACCTGATGGCCAAGAGAACGCCGCAGATCAGCGCCGAAGGTCTCGATATCTCCCGTTATGGCAACAAACTCAAGGAGTCTGCAAAACATGTCAATCCAGCGCCAGCTCACCAATGAGCGCATGAGCCAGATCGTTGTCCACAACAGTACCGTGTATCTGGCAGGGCAGGTCGGCGATGACATGAGCGCCGGGATTGAACAGCAGACCCGTGAAACCCTCGCCAACATCGAGCGTTTGCTGGATCTGGCCGGGACCGACAAGAACCGTCTGCTGTCGGTGACGATTTACCTGAAAGACATCGATGCGCACTTCGAAGGCATGAATTCGGTGTGGGACCAGTGGCTGCCAAAAGGCGTCGCCCCGGCCCGCGCTACCGTTGAATCGAAGCTGTGCGAACCGCAAATCCTGGTCGAGCTGTCGGTTGTTGCCGCGCTGCCATAACGCTCAGCCAGAAAGATCCCTCTCCCGGCGCTGTTGGCGGTTCACGCTGTCAGCCAGCGCCGGTTTTTTTTCAAATGACCGACTAGAAGTCTGCCGCCATGCGTCCAGCCCGTGCCCTGATCGACCTTCAAGCCCTGCGCCACAACTACCGGATCGCCCGTGAAGTCACAGGGGCAAAAGCCCTCGCGGTGATCAAGGCCGATGCCTATGGCCATGGCGCGGTACGCTGCGCCCAGGCGCTGGAAGCCGAGGCGGACGGGTTTGCCGTGGCGTGCATCGAAGAGGCGTTGGAGCTGCGTGCCGCCGGTATTCGTGCGCCGGTGTTGTTGCTCGAAGGTTTTTTCGAAGCTGATGAGCTGTCGCTGATCGTCGAGCATGATTTCTGGTGCGTGGTGCATTCGCTGTGGCAGCTCGAAGCCATCGAAAAAGCCGCGCTGAGCAAACCGATCACAGTCTGGCTCAAGCTCGACTCGGGCATGCATCGGGTTGGCTTGCACCCGGCGGATTACCAGGCGGCCTATCAACGGCTGCTGGCCAGCGGCAAAGTGGCGAAGATCGTGCTGATGAGTCACTTCGCTCGCGCCGATGAGCTACATTGCCAGACCAGCGCCGAGCAGGTCGCGGTGTTCGAGGCGGCGCGTCAGGGTTTGGCGGCTGAAATCAGCCTGCGTAATTCGCCAGCGGTGCTCGGTTGGCCGCAGATTCCGAGCGATTGGGTGCGTCCGGGCATCATGCTCTACGGCGCGACACCTTTCGAAGAGGCCAATGCCGTGGCAGCCCGCCTGCAACCGGTGATGACTCTGGAATCGAAAGTGATTTGCGTGCGTGAACTGCCGGCCGGCGAGCCGATTGGTTACGGCGCGAAATTCGTCACCCCCAAGCCAATGCGCGTTGGCGTGGTGGCGATGGGGTATGCCGACGGCTATCCACGTCAGGCACCGACCGGTACGCCCGTGATGGTCGCCGGGCAGCGCAGCCAGTTGATTGGCCGCGTGTCGATGGACATGCTCTGCATCGACCTGACCGACGTGCCGCAAGCCGGCCTCGGTTCGCCCGTCGAGTTGTGGGGCAAAAATATCCTCGCCAGTGACGTTGCGACGGCCGCGGGCACGATTCCTTACCAGATCTTCTGCAACCTGCGTCGAGTGCCGCTGCTCTATTCCGGGGCCTGACGAATAAGGTTCCCGACCGAAAGTCGCTTCGCCAAACAGGATTCAGGTCCAAGTGTTGTAAATACTGAACGCTGTCGCCATGATAACGCTCAATATTCCTGCAAACCTGAATCCCTGGAGGCTCCAGCATTGGACGTCGGTGAACGACTGCAATCGATCCGTAAGCTCAAAGGTCTTTCCCAGCGTGAGCTCGCCAAACGCGCGGGTGTAACCAACAGCACCATTTCGATGATCGAGAAGAACAGCGTCAGCCCCTCGATCAGTTCGCTGAGGAAGGTACTGGGCGGGATTCCCATGTCCATGGTCGAGTTCTTTTCCGAAGAAATCCTGCAGGAAAAACCGACTCAGATCGTCTACAAAGCCCACGAGCTGATCGATATTTCCGATGGGGCAGTGACCATGAAACTGGTCGGTCGGGCTCACCCGAGCCGGGCTATCGCGTTCCTCAACGAAATCTACCCGCCAGGCGCCGATACCGGTGACGAGATGCTCACCCATGAGGGCGAGGAAACCGGGATTCTGGTGGAAGGTCGGCTGGAGCTTGTGGTCGGGCTCGAAACATTTGTGCTCGAAGCCGGCGATAGCTACTACTTTGAAAGTACCAAGCCGCATCGCTTCCGTAATCCGTTCGATGCCCCGGCGCGACTAATCAGCGCAGCTACCCCAGCGAATTTCTAAGAGAAGAGGCGTCCTGCCCGGATTGTGGAGACGCCCATGCTGTATTCCCATCCCACGACAAAACCCCTTCGACTTTGGGGTTGTTTCAGTGTGGCGGGCTTACCGCTATACTTGCGCCCGCCTGCGAACCGTGGCCGTGGGCGTGACTAGCCACCATTGAGGGTGAACGCGTGAATCTAATTATGAAAATGCTGGCCGTACCAGCAACCGTATTGGCCCTTTGGGCAGTCAGCGCACAAGCAGCGACCAACGACGATATCGCTAAACGTCTTGAGCCAGTCGGCCAGGTTTGTGTGCAGGGCAAAGAGTGCAAGGGGATGGAAGTCACTGCTTCTGCGGGGGGTGGTGATGCCAAGACCCCTGACTCGGTGATTGCAAAACATTGCAACGCTTGCCACGGTACCGGCCTGTTGGGCGCACCGAAAGTCGGTGATGCCGCAGCCTGGGGCGAGCGCGCCAAGAAAGAAGGCGGCCTTGACGGCTTGCTGGCGAAAGCGATCTCCGGCGTCAACGCGATGCCCCCAAAAGGCACCTGCGCCGATTGCTCTGATGCCGATCTCAAGGGCGCCATCCAGAAGATGTCCGGTCTGAAGTAAGCCCGGTCTTCAACGAAAAGCCGCTTTCGAGCGGCTTTTTTGTGCCTGCGATTTTTCCCTGAGGCTATTCTTTGCTGCAAAGACCCAACCCCAATTCATGGAACGGGCGGGAGGATCAGATGGTGCAGTTGTGCTCTATCGAGCAGGCGGTCGATGATGTTCTGGCGCGGTTACCAGCGCACATTCACATGGGATTGCCGCTGGGGCTGGGCAAGCCCAACCACTTCGTCAACGCGCTGTATCAACGGATCGCGCAACTGCCTAAGCGGCAACTGACGATTTACACCGCCCTGTGCCTCGGACGCCCGCCATTGGGAGATGGCTTGCAAAAGCGCTTCCTCGAACCCTTCATCGAAAGGGTGTTCGGCGATTATCCGGAGCTGGATTTTCTCGCCGACCTGCATCGCGACAGCCTGCCTGCCAACATTCACGTCCATCAATTCTTCCTGCAGCCAGGCAGCCTGCTTAACAGCGCATCGGCCCAGCAGGATTACGTCAGCAGCAATTACAGCCACGCCGCCCGGGACATCAATGCCGCCGGATTGAACCTGATCGCGCAACTGGTCGCCAGCCATAGTGAGCATCCCGATCGCCTGAGCCTGAGCTGCAATCCGGACATCACCCTCGACCTGTTTCCAATGATCGCCAAGCGCCGGGCGGCGGGGGAAACGATCCTTCTGGTGGGCCAGGTGCACAACGATTTGCCGTACATGCCCGGCGATGCGGAAATCGGCATCGACTCCTTCGACCTGCTGATCGACGCGAAGGACCGCACCACGCTGTTTTCCACGCCGAATATGCCGGTGGGTTTCCAGGATCACTTCATCGGGCTGCACGCCAGTACGCTGGTGCGCGATGGCGGCACGCTGCAGATTGGCATCGGCGCCATGGGTGATGCCCTGACGGCAGCGTTGCTGGCGCGACAGGCTGACAGTGAGGGTTACAAGGCGTTGTTGGCGGATCTGAATCTCAGCCAGTGGGCGCAGTTGATTGAGCGCGAAGGGGGTATCGAACCGTTCGCCAAGGGCCTTTACGGTTGCAGCGAAATGTTCGTCAACGGCTTGCTGGTGTTGGCCGACGCCGGGATCGTGCGGCGCAAAGTTTACCCGGACGTGCCGACCCAGCAGCAGGCAAATGCCGGAACGCTGGACGAGGCCGCGCAGACTGACGGCATCTCGGTGCATGGCGGGTTTTTCCTCGGGCCGCGCAGTTTCTATGAACGCCTGCGGGAGATGCCTCAAGGTAAACGGCTCGAATTCAACATGACCCGCATCAGCTACATCAACGAGCTCTACGGTCAGGAAGAACTCAAACGCTTGCAGCGCCTCGATGCGCGCTTCATCAACACCGTCTTCACCATGACCTTGCTCGGTGCCGGCGTGGCCGATCAACTCGAAGACGGGCGGGTGCTGAGCGGTGTCGGCGGGCAATACAACTTCGTCGTCCAGGGCCATGCGCTGGAAGGCGCGCGTTCGATCCTGCTGCTGCGCAGTTGGCGCGAGTCGGGCGGTGACGTCAGTTCGAATATCGTCTGGCAATACGGCCACTGCACGATCCCACGGCACCTGCGGGACATCGTCGTCACCGAGTACGGCATCGCCGATTTGCGCGGAAAAACCGACGCGGCGGTGATCGAGGCGTTGCTGAATATCAGCGACTCACGTTTCCAATCGGGGCTGATCGAGCAGGCGCAGAGCGTTGGCAAATTGCCGAAGCATTTTCGACTCGATCCGCATTTCGCCGACAACAGCCCACAGCGATTGCAGGCCATTCAGGGGCGGCATTCGAATCTGTTTCCAGAGTATCCGCTGGGCTGTGATTTCACCGCTGAGGAACGGGACTTATTGCGGGCGCTGAACTGGTTGAAGAGCAAGTTCAAGCTCACGGAGATTCTGGAGCTGGGCAAGGCAGCGCTGGATGCGCCAGCGGCTTCGGAATTCCCGGTGCATCTGGAAAGGATGCAGCTGACGAAACCGGAAGGGCTGAAAGAGGATTTGTTTCAGCGGCTGTTGCTCACCGGCCTCAAAGCCACCGCGCAATAACTGCCACCACAAAAACCTGTGGGAGCGGGCTTGCCCGCGATGGCGGTGGAACAGCCAACATCAATGTTGAATGTCATGACCTCATCGCGGGCAAGCCCGCTCCCACAGGTTCGGTGATGCAGCTGGTTTATTCGATGAAGGTTACAACGCCATCCTTCAGCGACTGCACCCGCGCCAACGATTCAACGCGATAACCTTGGGCATCCAGTTCCGCACGGCCGCCCTGGAACGACTTCTCGATCACAATACCCAAGCCTGCAACGGTCGCGCCGGCCTGTTTGATGATCGAGATCAGCGCTTGCGACGCCTTACCGTTGGCCAGGAAGTCGTCGATGATCAGCACGCGGTCGCTGCTGGTCAGGTGGCGCGGGGAGATTGCCACGGTGCTTTCGGTTTGCTTGGTGAACGAGTAAACGGTCGCCGACAGCAGGTTTTCAGTCAGGGTCAGGGACTGATGCTTGCGGGCGAAAATCACCGGCACGCCAAGGTTCAGGCCGGTCATGATCGCCGGGGCAATGCCCGAGGCTTCGATCGTGACGATCTTGGTGATGCCCGAATCCTTGAACAGCGTGGCGAATTCGTCGCCGATCAGCTTCATCAGGGCCGGGTCGATCTGGTGGTTCAGAAAGGCGTCGACTTTCAGAACCTGATCGGAAAGCACGATGCCTTCTTCGCGAATTTTCTTGTGCAGTGCTTCCATGAAGCTTTCCTCTACCGGCGCCGTGTGCGCCTAGCTTGTAAAAAGTGTTCGGTTAAAAAGTGCTCAATTCTAGCGCTTTAACATCGCGCGTATATCCGCCAGTGCGGTATTACCGCGGACGGCTTTGACTTCAACGGGAGTGTCGTCATTACCTTCCCAGGCCAAGTCGTCCGGCGGCAGTTCATCGAGGAAACGGCTGGGCGCGCAGTCGATGATCTCGCCGTATTGCTTACGCTTGGCGGCGAAGGTGAACGCCAACGTCTGACGCGCTCGGGTAATCCCGACGTAGGCCAGGCGACGTTCCTCTTCAATGGTGTCGGCTTCGATGCTGGAGCGGTGCGGGAGAATTTCTTCTTCCATGCCCATGATGAACACGTAGGGAAACTCCAGACCCTTGGAGGCGTGCAAGGTCATCATCTGCACACCTTCGGCGCCGTCTTCCTCTTCCTGCTGACGCTCCAGCATGTCGCGCAGAACGAGTTTGCCGATGGCGTCCTCGACGGTCATCTCGCCTTCTTCGTCTTTCTCCAGGGTGTTTTTCAGCGCCTCGATCAGGAACCAGACGTTACCCATGCGGTAATCGGCGGCCTTGTCGCTGGAGCTGTTGGTACGCAGCCAGTTCTCGTAGTCGATGTCCATGACCATGCTGCGCAGGGCGGAGATCGGGTCTTCGCCGGCACACTGCTCGCGGACCTTGTCCATGAAACGCTTGAAGCGCGACAGGCGATCGGTGAAGCGCGTGTCCAGATGCTCGCCCAGGCCGATTTCGTCGGTGGCGGCGTACATCGAGATTTTGCGCTCGGTGGCGTAGTTGCCCAGCTTCTCCAGCGTGGTCGAACCGATCTCCCTGCGTGGGACGTTGATCACCCGCAGGAAGGCGTTGTCGTCGTCCGGGTTCACGATCAATCGGAAGTAGGCCATCAGGTCTTTCACTTCCTGACGTCCGAAAAAGCTGTTGCCGCCGGACAGGCGATACGGAATCTGGTGGTGCTGCAGCTTCAGCTCGATCAGCTTGGCCTGGTAGTTGCCGCGATACAGGATCGCAAAATCGCTGTATGGCCGGTCCGTGCGCAGGTGCAGGGTCAGCAGTTCCACGGCCACGCGCTCGGCTTCGGCGTCTTCGTTGCGGCAACGGATCACGCGGATTTCGTCGCCATGGCCCATCTCACTCCACAGCTGCTTTTCGAACTCGTGCGGGTTGTTCGAGATCAGCACGTTGGCGCAACGCAGGATGCGGCTGGTGGAGCGGTAGTTTTGCTCGAGCATGACCACTTTCAGGGACGGGTAATCGTCCTTGAGCAGCATCAGGTTTTCCGGACGGGCGCCGCGCCAGGCGTAGATCGACTGGTCGTCGTCGCCCACCACGGTGAATTGGTTACGCTTGCCGATCAGCAATTTCACCAGCAAATACTGGCTGGCGTTGGTGTCCTGGTATTCGTCCACCAGCAGGTAGCGAACCTTGTTCTGCCATTTTTCCAGGATATCGTCGTGTTCCTGGAACAGTTTTACCGGCAGCAGGATCAGGTCGTCGAAGTCCACCGCGTTGAACGCCTTGAGCGTGCGCTGGTAGTGGGTGTAGACGATGGCGGCGGTCTGTTCCTTGGGATTGCGTGCGTTTTCCAGGGCTTCGGGCGGCAGGATCAGGTCGTTTTTCCACGAGCCGATCATGTTCTTGATCTCGTCGACGCCGTCGTCGCCCGAGTATTCCTTCTGCATGATGTCGGTCATCAGGGCTTTGACGTCGGTCTCGTCGAAGATCGAGAAGCCCGGTTTGTAGCCCAGCCGCACGTGTTCCTTGCGGATGATGTTCAGGCCCAGGTTGTGGAAGGTGCAGACCGTCAGGCCGCGGCCTTCGCCGCCCTTGAGCAGCGTGCCAACCCGTTCCTTCATCTCGCGCGCGGCCTTGTTGGTAAAGGTCATGGCGACAATGTATTGGGCGCGGATGCCACAGCTCTGGATCAGGTGCGCAATTTTGCGAGTGATCACGCTGGTCTTGCCGGAGCCTGCGCCGGCGAGCACCAAAAGAGGGCCGCCGACGTAGCTCACGGCTTCTTGCTGCCGGGGATTGAGTCGGGACATACGAAATCAGGGAGTCATTAGCGAAATGGGCCGGCATTTTAACAGGCTCAGCGAATTGTGCTGCTCTCTCCGACTTGTGACCCAACACGCTATCTCTATTTGCCGGTTTTGCTTCTTTCACGCAGGATGCGCAGTGAATTTGCGTCTAATGTTCGTATTCAATACGCCAAAGTCGTGTTTGATAACCGATGTCATGTTGTCATTGGTTATCTGCGCGGCATAATGCCCGCCGCCTACATCTTTGCAGAGTCTAGGGAGCTAGCTTGTCTACGCCTGTCGAACCCTTGCGTTTGCTGCTACTGGCCGAAGAGCCGGCGTGGGCAGCGTTGTTGCGCGAGTGTCTGGCTCCGATGGGGAGTTCGGCTGTGCTGCTCAGCGCGCCGAGCTGGGAGTCAGTCAGCAACCTGTTCGATGACAACCGCAGCGCGGTGTTGTTGACGATTCCTGCTCTCCAGCCAGCACCCGGCCGTTGCAACTTGCCGACCGTGTTGCTGCTTGAACACGAGCCGCTGGCGCCGCCCGACGGTGTGAGCGACTGGCTGGTGCGCGATCTGCTGGATCCCGGCATGCTACGCCGCTGCCTGCGCCATGTGCGTGAGCGCGGCGTGCTGGAAAACACTTTGCAGCGCCTGGCCGAGCAGGATCCGTTGACCGGTATCGCCAATCGTCAGGGTTTCCAGACCTTGCTGGCGGCGCGCCTGGCTGAAAACGAAGGCCGCGGGTTGGCCCTCGGTCACCTTGATCTCGACAACTTCCGACACGCCAACGACGCCCTCGGCCACCAGGCCGGCGATCGGTTGATCCTGCAAGTGGTCTCGCGGCTGAAAAGCCAACTGGAGGCCAGCGATCAACTGGCGCGGCTGGGCAGCGATGAATTCGCCCTGCTGATCGACACCCGTCGCGCCCCTCAGCGTGCCGAATGGATGGCCGAACGCATTACCGAAGCCCTGTCCGAACCCTATTGGGTCGATGGCGAAAGCCTGTTGATCGGTTCCAGCCTCGGTATCGCTCACGCACGAGCGCAGGCCGGCCCCGACCCGTTGATGTGGCACGCGCACATCGCCATGCAGCAGGCCAAGAGCACTCAGGGCTGTACCTTTCACATCTTCAACGAGCGGATCAATCGCAATGCCCGCAGCATCGCCGACCTCGAAAGCGAGCTGCGCCGGGCCTTGCGTCGCGATGAGCTGGAATTGCATTACCAGCCGCGCCTGAACCTTGAGGACGGCCAGATCGTCGGCCTCGAAGCCTTGGTGCGCTGGCGTCATGGCGAACGCGGCTTGTTGCCCCCCAGCGAATTCGTGCCGCTGGCCGAGCAAAGTGGTTTGATCGTGCCGCTGGGTTACTGGGTGATTTCCCGGGCCCTGCGGGACATGCAAGCGTTGCGCGAACGAGGTCTGCCAGCGCTGCACATGGCAATCAACCTGTCGTTCCGGCAGTTTCAGGACAGCCAGTTGCTGTCGACCCTGAGCCGGCTGATTGCCGAGCGTGGCGTCGAGGCGCAATGGCTGGAATTCGAACTGACCGAAACCGCGGTGATGCGTCGCAGCGATCTGGTCAAGCAGACCATGGACGCCCTCGGGCGTTTGGGCGTGCGCTTCTCACTGGATGATTTCGGCACCGGGTTCTCTTCGTTCGTGCACCTTAACAGCCTGCCGATTGCCTTGTTGAAGGTCGACAAGAGCTTTGTCGGCGGCATGGAGGAGCGGGAAGAGAATCGCAAACTGGTCCACGCGATGATCAACCTGGCGCATAACCTCAACCTCGAAGTGGTCGCCGAAGGCGTGGAGACGCTGGAGCAACTGGATTTGTTGCGCGGGTTTGGTTGCGATCAGGTTCAGGGATATCTGATCAGCAAGCCGTTGCCGTTGACGGAGTTGGTTGAGTACCTGACATTCGGCAGCAGTCAGCAGCACGTACTGGAAGTCGTGAGCTAACCTCAGGCCCTGTAGGAGCGAGGCTTGCCCGCGAAGGCGTCGTGTCAGTCGACATTGTTGTTAACTGACACGACGCCTTCGCGGGCAAGCCTCGCTCCTACAGGGCTAGGCGATCTCGAAATTCTGCTCTGACGACGGCTCCCGCCTGATCATCCGCTTCATCTTCCACTCAAACGCCAACGTCAGGCTCACCGCCGCACACGCCAGCCCCAGCGCCAACCCCCACCAGACCCCCGTTGGCCCCCAGTTCAAATGGAAGGCCATCCACCAGGCGGCCGGTGCGCCGATCAGCCAGTAGCAACCCAAACCCACCAGGAATGTGGTCTTGGCATCCTTGAGCCCGCGGATGCAGCCCATGGCGATGGTTTGTGTGCCATCGAACAGCTCGAACCACGCCGCCACTGCCAGCAGGCTCACGGCCAGGTTGATAACTTCGCGGAACGCCGGATCGTTGTGGTCCAGGAACAAGCCGATCAATTGATGCGGCAGCAGCCAAAAGACCATTGCGAAGCCGAGCATTGCCGCCGCCCCGAAGGCGATCCCGACCCGTCCGGCCAGCCGCGCATCAAGCAATTGGCCTGCCCCATAATGTTGGCCGATGCGCATGGTGATCGCGTAGGAAAGCCCCGCCGGCACCATGAACGCCACCGAGACGATTTGCAGGGCGATCTGATGCGCCGCCAGTTGCGTACTGCCCATGGTGCCCATGCACAGCGCAGCGAAGGCAAACAGGCCGACTTCCACCGCATAAGTGCCGCCAATCGGCAGGCCCAGGCGCCACAATTCCTTCAAGTACTGACGGTTGGGCCGCGACAGACCCTGGCGCAACGGATACGCGTCGTAGGCCGGATGCCGACGAATGTGCAGCGCGAGCGCCAGCGCCATGAGGTTGGCAACGATCGCCGTGACCAGGCCGATGCCCACCAGACCCATTTTCGGCAGACCGAACATGCCGGTGATCAATGCATAGTTGAGCAGGAAGTTGGCCACAGTACCGGCGAGGCTGATGACCATCACCGGCGTCGCCCGGCCGATGGCGCTGGTGAAGCCGCGCAGCGCCATGAAGCTCAGGTAGCCGGGCAGGGCGAACGGCAGAATCAACAGAAACTGGCCGGCAGCCTGGACGTTGGTTTCGGTCTGGCCGAACAGCAGCAACACCGGTTTGAGGTTCCACAGCAGCAAACCCGCCACCAGCGCCATCAACCATGCCAGCCACAACCCGGCCTGGGTCAGTCGCGCCGCGCCAATGATGTCGCCCGCGCCCTGACGGATCGCCACCAGGGTGCCGACGGCGGCGATCACGCCGATGCAGAAAATCGACACGAATGAATACGTCGCCGCGCCCAGGCCTCCGCCGGCCAATGCCTCGGGGCTCAGGCGCGCCATCATCAACGTGTCGGTGAGAACCATCAGCATGTGCGCCAACTGCGAGGCAATCAACGGCCCCGCCAGCCGCAGGATGGCCCAGAGTTCAATACGCGCTGGATGCTGCATGATCATCACGCTCGATTGTCAGAGAGAACAGGAAGCGTCGATTCTCGGCGCTCTGCGGGGTTTGCACAAAGGGATAAAAAGGATGGGTGGCATGATTAAAACTCATGCTGGGGAGTTTCTGATAAGTTGATGCAATCGCGCTATAGGAGCTTTCCCGATGTCTCGTCGTCTTCCTCCCTTGTATGCCCTTCGAGCATTCGAAGCGGCGGCGCGGCATAGCTCGTTTACCCGCGCCGCCGAAGAACTGTCGATCACGCAAAGTGCGGTCAGTCGGCACATTCGTACGCTCGAAGAGCATTTCGCCTGTCGGCTATTTCATCGCAGCGGGCGCAACCTGCAACTGACCGAATCGGCGCGGCTGATCCTGCCCGGCATTCGCGAAGGCTTCACCGCCCTCGAACGGGCCTGCAATACCTTGCGCGCCGAGGACGACATCTTGCGCATGAAAGCCCCATCGACCCTGACCATGCGTTGGTTGTTGGCCCGGCTCAGCCGTTTTCGCCACCTGCGACCGGGGAACGAAGTGCAATTGACCAGCGCCTGGATGGACATCGATCGGGTGGACTTCAACCACGAACCCTTCGACTGCGCCGTCATTCTCAGCAATGGGCATTTTCCACCGGACTGGGAGGCGACTTTCCTGTTCCCCGAAGAGCTGATTCCGGTGGGCGCGCCGAATCTTCTGAAGGATCAACCGTGGGACGTTGCGCGCCTGGCCAGTACTGAGTTGCTGCACCCGACGCCGGACCGCCGTGACTGGCGCAACTGGCTGGAGCGCATGGGCCTGACCGATCAAGTCTCGCTCAAGGGCGGTCAGGTGTTCGACACGCTGGAGCTGGGCATGATTGCTGCCGCCCGAGGTTACGGCGTGTCCATGGGCGACTTGCTGATGGTGGCGGAGGATGTTGCGCAGGGACGTCTGAGTTTGCCGTGGCCGACGGCCGTCGCCAGTGGTGAGAATTATTACCTGGTCTGGCCGAAAACCCGCCCTGGAGGTGAACGTTTGCGCCGCCTCAGCGATTTCCTGCAAGGCGAGGTCCGGGCCATGGAATTACCGGATGTCGAACGCCTGGGCTGAATCGATGGAGCCGCCGCAATGGCGGCCTTGAGCCATATCCCCGTTAATTACTCAAGTATTCAGCTTTGCCGCCGAAAATCTGCTGATGGGACCTTCGTGCAGGTTCCATGTTTTCCCCACAATCAGAAATTTTGCCGAGTGTGCGATGGGATCAGAATGATCCGGCCACTGGGTCAGGAGCTGTCATGTCTCAACCTCGTGCTCGGATTGCCTCACAGCTGGGTCTTGCGCTTGCCGTGATTCTGGCGATTGTCATCAGTGGCAGTACAGTATTCGCCCTGCGCTCGCTGGACACCGCCAACCTCGCCACCCGCGAAGAGCATCTGGCCAGTGAGGCCCGCTTGCTTGCCGATCAGCTGAGCACCTTTCACGGCACCTTGCGTGAAAGCACCCAGCGCCTGGCCGGCCTGTTCGAGAAGCGCTTCAGCGCCGGTTTGAGCGTGCATCCGGATGAGCCGGTGACCGTGGCGGGTGTGCAGACTCCGGGCCTGCACTTGGGCAGTGAAGTGTTGAACAACAACTTCGCAGAAGTCGACGAGTTCAAGCAGATGACCGCAGGCGTCGCGACCGTGTTCGTGCGCAGCGGTGAGGAGTTCATTCGGGTCAGCACGAATGTCAGCAAACAAGATGGCAGCCGTGCCATCGGCACTCTGCTCGACCACGCGAACCCGGCTTACGCCCGTTTGATGGCGGGGCAGAGCTACGTGGGTCGAGCGTTGCTTTTCGAACGCTTCTACATGTCGCAGTACACTCCTGTACGCGACAGCAGCGGTAAGATCATTGCCGTGCTGTACGTAGGATTCGATTACACCGACGCGCAGAACGCGCAGTTCGCCAACCTCAAACGCTTCCGCATCGGCCAGACCGGTTCCCTGGCGTTGCTGGATGAACAAGGCAAATGGCTGGTGCCGATTGCCGGTGTACAAGCGCTGGATCAGGCGGTCTCGAGCATCGTCGGTCTGGCCAAGACACCGGGCAAAGGCGACTTCTGGAACGACAAGTCGCAAGACTTTTACAGTGTTGCCGTGCCGTTCGAAGGCGGGCCGTGGTCGGTGGTGGCGAGCATGCCGAAAACCGAAATCCGCGCCGTGACCTGGAGCGTCGGCATTCAATTGGCGATCGGCAGTCTGCTGGCGATGCTGCTGGCGGTCGGTGCGGCGGTCTGGTTGCTGCGCAGCAAACTGGCTCCACTGGGTGATCTGGTGCGTCAGGCCGAAGCCTTGGGTGCCGGTGATTTGAGCGTTCGCCTGAACGTGTCGAGCAATGACGAAATCGGTCAACTTGCCCGCGCCTTCAACCAGATGAGCCAGGCCTTGTCGACCATGGTCGAGCACATCCGCCGAGCGTCGGGAGAAGTCAACAGCCGTGCCCAGGCCTTATCCGGTTTGTCCGGTGGTGCCTATGAAGGGATGGAGCAGCAGTCTGGCGAGATCACCAGCATGGCTGGCGCCGTAGAAGAATTCAGCGCCACCTCGCTGAACATCGCCGACAACATGGGCAACACCCAGCGTCTGGCGCAGGAAAACGCACAGCAAACCCAGATCGGTCGTACGTCGATGGACGAAGCGTCCTCATCCCTGGAGCAAATCGCCGGTGCACTGAACAGCACCGCGACGGTGATCAATACCTTGGGGCAGCGCTCCCAGGAAATCGGCGGCATTGTCGGGGTGATTACCGCGATCGCCGAGCAAACCAACTTGCTGGCGCTCAACGCCGCCATCGAAGCTGCCCGCGCCGGAGAGCAAGGTCGTGGGTTTGCGGTGGTGGCCGATGAAGTGCGCAACCTTGCCTCACGTACCCGCCAGGCCACTGACGAAATTTCCGGGATGATCCAAAGCATCCAGCAGGAAACCGGCAACGCCATCAGCACCATGGAGCAGGGCAACGTGCTGATGCAGGAAGGCCTGTCGCGCAACGCCAACGTCGCCTCGGCGCTGGCACGGATCGATGAACAAAGCCGCTCGGCCGGTCAGCAATTCGCCGCGATCACCACTGCGACCCAGGAGCAAAGCAGCACCGCGACCTTGCTCAGCAGCAATCTGCAAAGTATCGCTTTGGCGAACAGTGAGCAGCGCGAAGTGGTGTCGAACCTGGCTGTGACTGCCAAAGAGCTGGAGAAGCTGGCGGCGGACTTGCGGCATGAGGTTGACCGGTTTCGTTGAGTCGCCTCTGAAATCGCCTTCGCGAGCAAGCCCGCTCCCACAGTAGATCTGCGGTGAACACAGTATTTGTGAACGCTGGAGATCAGGAGCGGGCTTGCCCGCGAAGGGATCGACTCGATTCCCAATTTGTCTCAACGCTGTGGATCAATTCCTCACTAATAGTCTTCCTTGGCATTTAGCACCAGTGTCTCGATTTTTATGCTTGCTGAAACGTTTCTTCAAGTCTATAAAATTGGCACAACTCCAAGAAAGGCTGCTGCCATGACCCCGCTCAAACTCTTTGTTGCCCTCAGCGCACTGTCCGCTGCCTCCCAAGCCATGGCTTGGGACTATGTCCTGCTCGATACCGATAAAGCCGCCCAGAACTGGCAAATCACCAGCCAGCAACTCGGCGTAAAAACCGACAAACCCTTCAGCGTCACCCTGCGCACCTTGCACGGCGGTCGGCAAGAAGGGGTCAGCATCGTCGACATCGATAACGGCACGATGAAACTTTCGCTAGTACCGACTCGCGGCATGAACGTCCTGCAGGCCTCGGTCGGCGATGTGCGCATGGGCTGGGATTCGCCGGTCAAGGAAGTGGTCAATCCTTCCTTCATCGAACTCAACGGCCGTGGTGGCCTGGGCTGGCTGGAAGGTTTCAATGAACTGGTCACCCGCTGCGGCTACGAATGGGTAGGCCACCCCGGCATGGACAACGGCGAACTGCTGACCCTGCACGGCCGGGCCGCTAACATCCCTGCGAACAAAGTCACCCTGCACATCGATGAAAAACCGCCGTACGCCATCACTCTGCGCGGCGAGCTTAAAGAACAGGCGTTCAAGAAAGTCGACTTCTCCGTCGCGACCGAACTGGTCACCGAACCCGGCAGCGTAGCGTTCGCCCTCAACGACACCCTGACCAATAACGGCGACTATCCGAAGGAATACCAGGCGCTGTATCACAGCAACTTCAGCACCCCATTCCTGGAACAGGGCGCCCGCTTCGCCGCGCCGGTGAAACAAGTGTCGCCATTCAACGACAAGGCCAAGGGCGATCTGCCCGACTGGCAAACCTACCGCGCACCGACCAAGGACTACGACGAAACGGTCTACAACGTGGTGCCGTATGCCGATGCCAAGGGCGACACATTGACCGTGTTGCATAACAAGGCCGGCAGCTTGGGGGTTTCGGTCGGCTTCAACACTCAAACACTGCCAGTGTTCTCCCTGTGGAAAAACACCGATACCCAAGGGCAGGGCTATGTCACGGGGCTGGAGCCGGGGACGAGTTTTTCCTACAACCGCCGGTATCAGCGGCCACTGAATCTGGTGCCGACGATTGGGCCTAAGGAACAGAAGCAGTTCGGGATCAGCTACAGCTTGTTGGCGGATAAGGCTGCTGTGGATAAGGCGTTGAAGCGGGTGAGCGAGATTCAGGGTGGGCGGGAGACTGAGGTGCGACAGACGCCGTTGGTTGATCTCACCAAGGGGTGATGCCGATTAGAGCGTTGTCGGCCGATATTGCAGCGCTTCGGCCAAGTGCTCGCGGGTAATGCCATCGACTTGCTCAAGGTCCGCCAACGTGCGAGCAACCTTGAGCAGTCGATGAGCCGCTCGCAGCGACAAGGTCAGCCGTTCACACGCCGTTTCCAGCCAGGTTTCGTCGATTGTGGATAACTTGCAATGTTTGCGCAGGCCGGGCAAATCGAGGAATGCATTGGCGCAGCCCTGGCGTTTTTGTTGCCGTTCTCGTGCATCGGCGACCAACTCGGCGGCGGTGGCAGTGTCGTCGCCGGGTTTCGACGCAGGATTCAGCGCCGTGGCTTCGCGAGCAACCGTCAGGTGCAGATCGATGCGGTCCAGCAGCGGCCCCGACAGTTTGTTGCGATAGCGCTGAACCATGTCCGGTGTACAACTGCATTTACCACTGGGCTCGCCAAGATATCCACAGGGACACGGGTTCATTGCGGCCACTAATTGAAAGCGGGCCGGAAACCTCACTCGATCCTTGGCGCGGGATATCACGATGTGGCCGGATTCCAGCGGTTCCCTTAACACCTCCAACACCTTGCGATCGAATTCCGGGAGCTCATCGAGGAACAGCACACCGTGGTGGGCGAGGGTGATTTCGCCGGGTTGCGGTTTTGAGCCGCCGCCCACAAGTGCCGGGCCTGAAGCGGAGTGGTGTGGCTGTCGGAAGGGACGCTGCGGCCAATGACTCAACGGCACACAACTGGCGACCGATTGAATTGCCGCAACTTCCAGCGCTTCACTCTCGGCCAACGGCGGTAACAGCCCCGGCAGACGACTCGCCAACAATGTTTTCCCCGTCCCTGGTGGTCCGCTGAACAGCAAGTTATGAGCCCCCGCCGCCGCAATCAGCAACGCGCGCTTGGCCGCGAGTTGTCCCTGCACTTCATTCAAATCGGGGTAGGGTTTGCTGGCGTAGAGCAAGCCATTGGACGCATAGGGTTCGATGGGTGTGTGGCCGTTGAAATGTGCGACCGCCTCCAGCAAATGATCCACCGCAATCACCTTCAATCCCGACGCGAGGCAGGCCTCCTCGGCATTCGCTCGTGGCACCACCAGCGTGCGCCCGGCCTTACGCGCCGCCAGCGCAGCGGGCAACACACCACGAACCGCCCGCACTGCGCCCGACAGTGCCAACTCTCCCAGGCACTCGACGTCATCCAGCGTCAACGTTGGCACTTGCACGCTGGCCGAGAGAATTCCCAAGGCAATCGCCAGATCGAATCGCCCCCCGTCCTTTGGCAGATCGGCCGGAGCGAGATTCAAGGTGATACGTCGTGCCGGAAATTGCAGGCCTGAATTGATGATCGCGCTGCGCACCCGGTCTTTGCTTTCCTTCACCGCCGCTTCGGGCAAACCGACCATCGTCAGCGACGGCAAACCATTGGCCAAATGGACTTCTACGGTGACGGCGGGTGCTTCTACGCCGACCTGGGCGCGGCTGTGGACGATGGAGAGGGACATGGTCGTTCCTTGAGCTGAAGAGCACCGCTTCCTGCGGTTTTTGAAGGGTAGTAGGGGGAGGGGGATTTGGTGGGATGTTTGGGGCGACAAACTTTCACTGGATGTTGCAAGTAGGAAGCAGGCCAATCGCGAGGCACAAAAAAACCGCCACTCGGGCGGTTTCTTCGGGGAGCCTGGTCAGACTCGTGCAAGCCATCAGGTTCAAGTTCTTTGCCATATGTTGTCGCCACTTTAAAAAAGCGATGTTGGCTGGCAGAAACGTTGCCAGCCAAGCGAAGTGCTTCAGCATGAAGTTCAGCAATCCATACTGATTTGGGCTTTCGCTTCTTGGGGTTCATAGGCACCTCGTTATTGGATACTTGGTTTTTGGTGAATCGTAAGTGAAGGGGAATGGCTGACGTAATCAGCCGCGAGAGCTGTTTTTTGTAGGACCGGTCTTGGATAGATGAAGGACTTCGGTGAAAACTCACGGCCGCACTTGTCGGATCGAGGTGGCTGCTTATGATCACAGCTGATCTAGTCCTCAGGAGGGGGAATGAGCAATTCTGGAATGCGGCCGATTCATCCTGGCGAAATCCTAAAAAAGGAATTTCTTGAGCCGCTGGGTATTACAGCGGATGGTTTGGCTAGTTCG
The DNA here is from genome assembly GCF_032424305.1 of Pseudomonas sp. JV414. NCBI lineage: Bacteria > Pseudomonadati > Pseudomonadota > Gammaproteobacteria > Pseudomonadales > Pseudomonadaceae > Pseudomonas > Pseudomonas sp. JV414. The sequence continues at coordinate 173,551 of NZ_VYKC01000013.1, forward strand.
TTGAGAGAGGTCGCGGGCGAAGTGAGCGCCCTTGTGATGCGGGAGAGAGGTGTAAGCCCTGACCTTGCCAAGAGGCTTTCCATTTGCCTGAAAACCACGCCCGAGTTCTGGCTAAACCTGCAATCGACCTACGATCAGCGCAGAGCCGAAATCGAGCGTGGTTGAGCTTCGGGTACTTAAAAAGACTGCAGCACCCGCGAAGCACGCTTCCACCACGGAGCATTGACCGTACTTCGCGGTCGTTCCTCATTCGGCAGCAGCTGCGGAACATCCTGCAACCGAATCCACGGCTGGTTATTCCAGTGCAGCAAGCTCAATGACATCTGCGGCCAATTCAGCAGGCTCAGAATCGGGCGCTCTGTTGAGGTGGGTTGCTGGGCGTCTCTGAGCGCAGGCACCACGTCGTGGGTCAGCCATTCGCGAAGGCCTCGGTATTCGGGGCAGTAATGGTAGACCAGTAGCGCGTAGACGCCGGATTCGCTGATCAGCAGTGTGTTTTCGACGGTGCCGTGGATGAGTGTCTGCAGATTCTGGTGTTGGTCGGGATCGAGTTTGCGTAGCGCTCGTTCGTCGAGGAATAGCCTGAGCAATCGGCCGAGGTCGCGGGCGCTAAACCAGGGTTGGTTTTCCAGGAGGAGGGCGTGGAGGTGGAGTTTGTGGCGGGTGAAGATGTGTGGGGTCAGGTAAGTGTCATCGCTATTCATTGATACAGCTCCTTTTGCTAAAGGGGCTGCCGTCAACCGTCGCCAAACGATTGGGTGGCAGCTGTACGCGGGTTGGCGAACCGGAGCAAAAGGAACCCGGCAGACCCGAAGATCTCCCACGCACAGCCGCCATGACTCGATGTGGCGGAAATTAGCCCGCCGTCGGATGGTCGTTGTGCACCTTAAGCTTTCAGGTCGCCAAACCCAGTGCTGAATATTCAGCTGAGGGTGAGCTTAGGAACCGGGGCTTTGCGGCGCAATCGGACGGCGGTGTGTTCTTTGTAGGACGTTGCCGGGATGTTTGCGGGGCTTAAGATCAAAAGATCGCAGCCTTCGGCAGCTCCTACAGGACACATTGAATGATCGTTCCCACGCTCTGCGTGGGAATGCATCCCGTGACGCTCTGCGTCACATCCTGAAGCGGAACGCGGAGCGTCCCTGGCGGCATTCCCACGCGGAGCGTGGGAACGATCAGCTTACTCGGCGTCAGCAGGAGGATTGAGCTTCGCTTCCAGCTCAGCCACTTTCGCCTCAAGGCTCTCCAACCGTGCCCGGGTGCGTGCCAGCACGACCATCTGGCTATCAAACTCTTCCCGGCTCACCAGATCCAGCTTGCTGAAGCCACTCTGCAACAGAGCCTTGAACTGGCTTTCGATTTCGCTTTTTGGCAGTGGGGTGTCGCCGCTGAAGAGGCGGGAGGCGGTGCCGCTCAGGGCGTCGAGGAAGTCTTTGGGCGCGAGCATGGGAAATGTCCTGTCAACAATGGCGGGCAGTGTATCACGCAGTGTCTATAGTCAATCTCGGCAGCAGCGATGCACGCTTTTCGCGCAGTCGAGTGGGCAGTCGCGCACTGTTGTTGTGCGTAACGGTTGCGTCAATCGGTCGAAAGGTTCTTCAGCAGCGGCCAAAGCATTGAAATCAATGGGTTTTGGATAGATGGCAAGCTTTCTGCTTAGTCGCTGGTGACCCATGCACTGATGCAGTCGCTGTGACGAATGCAGTGCGCCAAGCGGAACGGGGGAAGTTTCGTGCGGAGTGGTTCGCTGGCGTCGGACGGGCAGGTAAGGCCGACGATGCGTTACAAAGCCAGGCACTGCGCTTAGACTTGAGTCGGGTTTGTTTTCCTGGGGCAAGTCCACCAATTCGGGAGAGAGTTTTCATGAAGCTAGTCACTGCCATCATCAAGCCGTTCAAACTGGACGACGTGCGCGAGTCGCTGTCCGAGATCGGCGTGCAGGGCATTACCGTTACTGAGGTCAAAGGCTTCGGTCGGCAGAAGGGTCACACCGAGCTGTACCGCGGCGCGGAGTACGTGGTCGATTTTCTGCCCAAGGTGAAGATCGATGTCGCCATTGACGACAAGGATCTGGACCGGGTTATCGAGGCGATAACCAAGGCCGCCAACACCGGCAAGATCGGTGACGGCAAGATCTTCGTGGTCAATCTGGAACAGGCGATTCGCATTCGTACCGGCGAAACCGATACCGACGCAATCTAAGCCGCCACAAACCCAACGCCCCAGGAGAAAACAATATGACTCTGCGTAAATTCGCAGGGCTAGGAGCCCTGTTGTCCCTCGTAATGCCCGGCCTGGCCATGGCGGCAGACGAAGTGGCGGCCCCAGTCCTCAACTCCGGCGATACCGCCTGGATGATGACCTCGACAGCCCTTGTGCTGTTCATGACCATTCCCGGCCTCGCGCTGTTCTACGGCGGCATGGTTCGCTCGAAAAACATTCTTTCCGTGATGATGCAGTGCTTCGCCATTACCGGTCTGATCAGCATTCTGTGGGTCATTTATGGCTACAGCATTGCGTTCGACACCACCGGCATGGAGCAGGGCGTCGTCAACTTCAACTCGTTCTTCGGCGGCATGGGCAAGGCATTCCTCGCCGGTGTCACGCCTTCGAGCCTGACTGGCCCCGCGGCGCTGTTCCCCGAGGCGGTCTTCATCACCTTCCAGATGACTTTTGCCATCATCACCCCAGCGTTGATCGTCGGTGCTTTTGCCGAGCGGATGAAGTTCTCCGCCATGCTGATCTTCATGGGTATCTGGTTCACTCTGGTTTACGCACCGATTGCGCACATGGTCTGGTCCGGCAACGGCGGCCTGATGTGGGATTGGGGCGTTCTCGACTTCGCCGGCGGCACCGTGGTGCACATCAACGCCGGTGTGGCCGGTCTGATTGCCTGCCTGGTGTTGGGCAAACGTAAAGGTTTCCCGACTACCCCGATGGCCCCGCACAACCTCGGCTACACCCTGATGGGCGCCGCGATGCTGTGGATCGGCTGGTTCGGCTTCAACGCCGGCTCCGCTGCCGCCGCCAACGGCACTGCCGGCATGGCGATGCTGGTCACCCAGATCGCCACCGCTGCTGCGGCGCTGGGCTGGATGTTTGCCGAGTGGATCACCCACGGCAAACCAAGCGCACTGGGTATCGCTTCGGGTGTGGTGGCCGGTCTGGTCGCGATCACTCCGGCGGCAGGCACCGTGGGCCCGATGGGCGCCCTGGTGATCGGTCTGGCGGCGGGCGTGGTGTGCTTCTTCTGCGCCACCACCCTGAAACGCAAACTCGGTTATGACGACTCCCTGGATGCCTTCGGCGTGCACGGTATCGGCGGTATCCTTGGCGCGATCCTGACCGGTGTGTTCGCGGCACCGGCTCTCGGTGGCTTCGGCACCGTCACCGACATCGGTGCACAAGTCTGGATTCAGTGCAAAGGCGTGGGCTTCACGGTGATCTACACCGCGATCGTCACGTTCATCATCCTCAAGGTCCTGGACGCTGTCATGGGTCTGCGTGTCACCGAGGAAGAAGAAGCTGTCGGCATCGATCTGGCGCTTCACAACGAACGCGGCTACAACTTGTAAGCACGCGCATGAAAAATTTGCCCGGCTTGCCGGGCATTTTTTTGTCCGGGATTTGTCAGTGAAGGAAGGGCTGAAAGGTTTTTTCTGACACGTTCGGTCGCGTTTACGACGGGCGTTTTTCTGCGGCCAATGGCTTACACGATTGAAGGAATATTAGGGCCTTTGTTTTTTTCCAGAGCGCGCTAGAATGCGCCCCGAACGTGCGGAGAACAGTATGTGGCAACAGACTCTGATCACCTTGCGAGCACGGCCCCGAGGGTTTCATCTGGTAACGGACGAATTACTCGCCGGCTTGCCTGAACTCAAAGCGTGTCGGGTCGGTCTGTTGCATTTGTGGCTACAGCATACCTCGGCGTCGTTGACCATCAACGAGAACGCCGATCCGGCGGTACGTCGCGACTTCGAACGATTTTTCAATCGTCTGATCCCACAAGGAACAGACGGCTATGAGCATAACGACGAAGGCCTGGACGACCTCCCGGCGCACTTCAAGGCCAGCGTACTTGGCTGTCAGCTCAGTTTGCCGATCTCGGCAGGCCGACTGGCGTTGGGGACCTGGCAAGGTGTTTATCTGGGCGAGCACCGTGATCACGGCGGTGCCCGTAAAGTCCTCGCCACCGTGCACGGTGAAGGGGCATAAAAACCGCTGGTTACCAGCGGTGGTTGATTTTTTTCCGGCAGCCGTCGACAGACGGCAAAGCTGGGCTATAACTAATCTGCTTTTCGCAAGTCATGAGGTAGAACATGAGCGACGATGATCTGGAAAACGACGACCTCGAAGTAGGCGACGAAGACGAAACCGAAGAAGGCCTTGAAGCGGCGGCAGAAGACGTCGCTGAAGATGATGGCGGTGATACGCCCGTTCCGACTGCCAAAGGCAAGGCCAAGGCTGCGGTATCGGTCGATGAGCTGCCGAGCGTCGAAGCCAAGAACAAGGAACGCGACGCCCTGGCCAAGGCCATGGAAGAGTTTCTTGCGCGCGGCGGCAAGGTGCAGGAAGTGGAGGCCAATGTGGTCGCCGATCCTCCCAAGAAGCCTGATAACAAGTACGGCAGCCGGCCTATCTAAGCGCCTGCTTCTTGCTTGCTGAAAAAGCCCGCCGTCGCTGCGGGCTTTTTCATGGGCGCAGAAATTCAAAATTCACGCTGATCCCTGTGGGAGCGGGCTTGCCCGCGATGGGGGCGTTACATTCGAAATTGATGTCGTCTGACACACCGCTATCGCGGGCAAGCCCGCTCCCACAGGTTATGTATCAGGCGGAAGCCGAATTCCACCGCGCCAACAACCCCGGCAATTCGTTCAGGCTACGAATCTCGGCATCCGGCGCCTTCTCGGCTTCCCACACCTTGCCTGCCGGGTTAAACCAGATTGCCCGCAACCCCGCCTGCTGGGCGCCGGCAATGTCGTCGCCGGGATGGTCGCCGATATGCACCGCTGTTTCGGCGGTCGCGCCACCCCGCAGCAGCGCTTCATGAAACAGTCGCGCATCGGGCTTGGCGATGCCGATGTCTTCGGCGCACAGGGCAAACTTGAAGTAATCCGCCAGCCCCAACCGACGCACATCGGCATTACCGTTGGTGACCACGCCAAGCGCATAGTGATTGGCCAGAATTTCAAGGGTCGGTTGCACCTCCGGGAAGATCTCCAGCTGATGCCGCGCATGCAAAAACACTTCGAAACCCTGCTCGGCCAGGTCGGATGCGTCGGTATGTCCGTAACCGGCTTCTTCCAGCGCATGGAACAACACCCGCCGACGCAGGGCACTGATGCGGTGTTTTAGGCTCGGTTCGTTGCTCAGCACTCGCTCGCGAATCGACCACAGATGCTCCACCGGCACCGCGCCCAGGTTCGGGGCGTGCTCGGTCAACCATTCACGCAATATGACTTCGGCGCTGGCAATCACCGGAGCGGTGTCCCACAGGGTGTCGTCGAGGTCGAAGGTGATCAATTGGAGGGTCATGAATCATCGCCTTTAATGCGTTTGGCCCGTGGGTGGGCGCTGTCGTAGACCGTCGCCAGGTGCTGGAAGTCCAGGTGGGTATAGATCTGGGTAGTCTTGATGTCCGAGTGGCCGAGCAATTCCTGCACCGCCCGCAAGTCCTGAGAGGACTCCAGCAAATGGCTGGCGAAGGAGTGTCGCAACATGTGTGGGTGCAGGTTCTGCCCCAGTTCACGCTCGCCGGCGGCCTTGACCCGCACCTGAATCGCCCGAGGGCCGAGGCGCCGGCCTTGCTGGCTGACAAATACGGCGTCGTCTGCCGGGTTGCTCATGGCTCGTAGCGGCAGCCACAACTCCAGCGCTTCGCGAGCCTTTTTGCCCACAGGCAACAGTCGAGTCTTGCTGCCCTTGCCGAGCACCTGGACCATGCCGTCAGCCAGGTCCAACTGATCAAGGTTGAGCCCGGTCAGTTCCGAAAGCCGCAGACCGGAGGAATAGAACAGTTCCAGAATGGCCTGATCCCGACGCGCGAGAAAATCATCCTCTACCGCGCCTTCAAGCAGTTGCAGTGCGCGGTCGGTGTCGAGGGTCTTCGGCAGGCGACGTTCGCCCTTGGGCGGTGCCAGGCCATTGGCCGGGTCGTGGTCGCACAGACCTTCGCGGTTCAGATAGTGATAGAGCCCGCGTACTGCCGACAGCAACCGTGCCAGGCTGCGGGATGATTGGCCTTGGGAGTGCAGGCGAGCGATCAGGCTGCGCAGGCGCTGGATGTCCAGCGCGGCCCAGCTGTCGATGTTCTGTTTGACGCACCAGCCCAGCACTTTGTCGAGGTCGCGGCGGTAGGCGTACAGCGTGTGCGGCGACACCTGCCGCTCACTGCGCAGGTGTTCGCAGTAAGCGTCCAGTTGTCGTTCCATGGTCAGCGTACCGAGCGCAGGGAGCTGTTGACCCGTGGCAGCACGCGGCCCATGACTTCGGCGATGTAACTCAGGAACAGCGTGCCCACCGAGCTCTTGTAGTGCTGCGGATCGCGGCTGGCGATGGCCAGGACGCCGTGGATGCCTTGGTAGCTGATGGCGACGACGGCGGTGGAGCCGATCTGCTTGCGCTGTTCTTCGCCGAACAGGAAGTCCAGCTCGTGTTCGCGCAGGCTGCCGCTGACGCTTTTGTCTTCCGAGAGCAAGCCGCCGATGGCCGTTTGCGCGTCGGCATGCGTCACCCAGCGGCCCACCGGCATCGGGTTGTCGCCCAGCAGGATCAGGCTGACGAAGGGCACCTGGAAGTCCTGACGCAGGCTGTCTTCAACGCTGATCACCACATCTTCCAGGCTGGTGGCGTCCATCAGCGTGAGAATCAGGCGGCGGGTCTTGTCGAACAGTCGGTCGTTGTCGCGGGCTACGTCCATCAAGTGCGAAAGGCGATGCCGCAACTCGATGTTGCGGTCGCGCAGGATGGTCATCTGACGTTCGACCAGCGAAATGGTGTCGCCGCGCTGGTGCGGAATGCGCAGGGCCGGGAGCAGTTCTTCGTGCTCGATGAAGAAATCCGGATGAGCCTCCAGGTACGCGGCAATCGCCGCCGCCTCAAGGCTTTCGGAAGGAGATTCGTCGGGCTGTAGGGCGGGAACCTGGGGCTTGTCGGTCATGGATTTCGCTCACTCAAAGACGCACTTGTCCTTCGTATACGCGCACTGCCGGGCCGGTCATCATGACCGGTTGGCCAGGGCCTGCCCATTCAATGGACAGACGCCCGCCGGGCAGGTCGATCAATAGCGGCGAATCCATCCACCCCTGGCTGATCGCGGCCACTGCGGCAGCACAGGCGCCGGTTCCGCACGCCTGGGTTTCCCCGGCCCCGCGTTCCCAGACGCGCAACTGCGCGCGGCTCCGGTCGATGACCTGGAGAAAACCGACATTGACCCGCGCCGGGAAGCGAGGGTGATGTTCGATTTTCGGTCCCAGTTCATGCACCGGAGCGTTGTTGATGTCGCTGACCCGCAACACGGCATGGGGGTTGCCCATGGACACTGCGGCCAGTTCGACCGTGGTGCCGTCGACGTCGACCTGATAGCTCAGGGCCTGGCTCGGGGCTTCGAACGGAATCTCGGCCGGTACCAGGCGCGGGGCGCCCATGTTGACGCTGATCTGGCCATCGTTGCGGATGTCCAGTTCGATGATGCCGCTTTTGGTCTCGACGCGAATCAGCCGCTTGGCGGTCAGGCGCTTGTCGAGCACGAAGCGGGCGAAACAGCGCGCACCGTTGCCGCACTGTTCCACTTCGGAGCCGTCGGCGTTGAAGATCCGGTAGCGGAAATCCACGTCCGGGTTGCTGGGCGCTTCGACGATCAGCAACTGATCGAAACCGATCCCCGTGTGCCGATCGCCCCATTGCTTGGCGTGTTTTGGCAGGATGTGCGCGTGCTGGCTGACCAGGTCGAGAACCATGAAGTCATTGCCCAGGCCGTGCATCTTGGTAAAACGCAGCAGCATGGTTTTACTCCGGCAGCAGGCTTTCGCCAGCAAACAACTCGGCTACCGTCTCACGGCGACGCACTTCAAATGCCTGATCACCGTCCACCAACACTTCAGCGGCACGGCCGCGGGTGTTGTAGTTGGAACTCATGACAAACCCATAGGCACCGGCCGAATGCACGGCCAACAGATCGCCTTCTTCCAGGGCCAACTGACGATCCTTGGCCAGGAAGTCACCGGTTTCGCAGATCGGGCCGACGATGTCGTAGGCGCGAGCGGCGCTGTTGCGCGGGCGCACGGCGGTGACGTCCATCCAGGCCTGGTACAGCGCCGGGCGGATCAGGTCGTTCATGGCCGCGTCGACGATAGCGAAGTCTTTGTGTTCGGTGTGCTTGAGGTACTCGACCTGGGTCAGCAGCACGCCGGCGTTGGCAACGATGAAACGGCCCGGCTCAAACACCAGCGCCAGGTCACGACCGTCGAGACGTTCGCGCACGGCTTTGATGTAGTCGGCAGCCAATGGCGGCTCTTCATCGCGATAACGCACGCCCAAACCACCACCGAGATCGATGTGGCGCAGGTAGATGCCGCAATCGCCTAGGCGGTCGACCAGGCCCAGCAGGCGGTCAAGGGCGTCGATGAACGGCGGCAGGGTGGTCAGTTGCGAACCGATGTGGCAATCGACGCCGACCACTTCCAGGTTAGGCAGTTGCGCGGCACGGATGTACACGTCTTCGGCGTCGGCGATGGCGATGCCGAACTTGTTTTCCTTGAGACCGGTGGAGATGTATGGGTGAGTGCCGGCATCGACGTCCGGGTTCACGCGCAACGAGATCGGCGCGCGAACGCCCAGCTCGGCGGCCACTACTTGCAGGCGCTCGAGCTCATCGGTGGATTCGACGTTGAAGCAGTGCACGCCGACTTCCAGCGCACGACGCATGTCGTCACGGGTCTTGCCGACACCGGAAAACACGATCTTGTCAGCAGTGCCGCCAGCGGCCAGTACGCGCTCCAGCTCTCCACGGGAAACGATGTCGAAACCGGCGCCCAAACGCGCCAGGACATTCAGTACACCCAGGTTGGAGTTGGCCTTGACCGCAAAGCAGACCAGGTGCGGCATGCCGGCCAGCGCATCGGCGTAAGCCAGGTATTGGGCTTCGATGTGCGCACGGGAGTAGACGTAGGTCGGTGTGCCAAAGCGCTCGGCGATGGCGGACAGGGCAACACCTTCCGCGAACAGCTCGCCGTCACGGTAGTTAAAAGCGTCCATGGCGTTCCCTTATTGGTAGACGTCGTGCTTGTGTGCCTTGGAGGCAGGCTGCTGTTGCGAGGACTTGGCCTGCTCGGCAGGATCCTGGTTCTCATCAGGCAGGTACAGCGGGCCTTTTTGACCACAGGCCGATAATAAGCTGACAAAAGCGACGAGCGAAGCGAGCGCAGCAAGGGAAGAGATCAGGCGCTTCATGGCGAAATCCTTGAAAATGCGTTAATTGCGCCGGAGTATACCGGCCACCCGGCAGCTTGCCTATGCGACGCGCCTCCCGTCTGGCGGGCCTTTGCCTGATGCGCGTCGGTTTAATGAAATCCCTGTGGGAGCGGGCTTGCCCGCGAAGGCGTTGGTTCAGTCAACAAAGATATTGAATGTGCTGACCCCCTCGCGGGCAAGCCCGCTCCCACAGATCGGTACTTGGACGTTATCCTTTGCAATCACCGGGGCTCGCCCGTATCTTGCGGCGCTTGAGCGTGAGTAGACACTTTTTGAGGTTCCTGCAATGAGTTTGACCGAAGCCCGTTTCCACGACCTGGTCGATGCCACCCAGCAGTCGCTGGAGGATATTTTTGACGAGAGTGGCCTGGATATCGATCTGGAGAGCTCGGCCGGTGTGCTCACCGTCAAGTTTGAAAACGGCAGCGCGCTGATCTTTAGTCGCCAGGAACCGCTGCGTCAGTTGTGGCTGGCGGCCGTGTCGGGTGGCTTCCACTTTGATTACGACGCAGAAAGCGAGCGCTGGATGTGTGACAAGAGTGAAGAGCAGCTTGGTGAGATGCTTGAGCGCATCGTCAAACAGCAAGCCGACGTCGAACTCGATTTCGAAGGTCTGTGAGATCGTGACCCAGCCTGCGCCCGTTCGTCCGCCCAAACCGCTTTACAGCAATGTCAGCCCGGCGGTGCCTTCGCCGTGCAGCGGTGTGTGTCGGCTGGATGAACAGAAGGTCTGCCTGGGGTGTTTCCGCCATGTCGAAGATATCCGCGAATGGCGCTCGGCGGATGATGAGCGGCGGCGGGTGATTTGTGCGCAGGCCCTCGATCGAAAGAGAAGCGGCTAACTCGACCCCCGTAGGAGCTGCCGAAGGCTGCGATCTTTTGATTTTCAGCGATTTCGGGTCCGTAAAAAATCAAGATCAAAAGATCGCAGCCTGCGGCAGCTCCTACGCCGCCGGGTGGCGGCTTGTATATTTATTGAGCTGTGATAGTGTCCAGAGACGCCTCAACCCATCGAGGCTCGTGAAAACCCCGCCTTTTTCTGGCGGGGTTTTGCTTTTTTCGTGCAGAAGAAAGGAGTCTGCCCTGATCATGACCGCACCTTCCATCACCCTTACCCGTCTGGACGTACAACGTCTGGAGCGCCTGATCGACAGCCTGGATGACACGCTGCCGGGCGTTATCGCGCTGCAAACCGAACTGGATCGCGCCGATACTCTGGTCGGTCACGATGAAGTGCCCGCCGATGTCGTGACCATGAATTCCCGTGTGCATTGCCGTGAAGAGAGCAGCGGCAAGGACTATCACCTGACGTTGGTTTACCCCAAGGATGCCAACGCCGACGAAGGCCGGATTTCCATTCTGGCGCCGGTGGGCAGTGCGTTGCTCGGCCTGAAGGTTGGCCAGCACATCGACTGGCCGGCACCGGGCGGCAAGACCCTCAAACTGACCCTGCTGGAAGTTGAATCGCAGCCTGCTCATGGCGGCGACTTCCCGGAATAACATCCCTTCAGACCTGCTCGAGCGCCTCGTTCAGTGCGCGTTCCAGGTCGGCCTTGTAGCGTAGATACAGCTGACTTGAACCCTGACCATCACCGAGCAGGCCCGACAGGTCCAGGTCGGTGATGTAGCAGCGATAGCGTTCGGTCCCGCGGCGCTGCTCGACGATTTCCCAGGCGACTACGCTGAACAGTTGGTCGCCATATTCCAGCTCCGAAAATTCCCGCTGATTGCAATACAACGTGACCTGCACCTGTCCTGGTGCGGCCTTGCCGACGATCGCCTGCACGTCATAGAACGGTTTGTTGACCGGGGTTTGCGGCGCCGGCCGGGCTTCGACCCGACGCGCCCGTGCGGTACCTGAAGGCAACAACTGGTAATACAAAGTATCCAGGCTCAATGGCTGGGCTGCGTCCATCGGCAGCAAGGCATCGCGCCGGTACTGGATCGATTGCAGGAAGCGTTGCAGCGGCACCAACAGGCTTTGTTCGTCGTGATAAGGCAAACGCTGCTGCCACAAGGCATTGAATTCATCCAGTACATACACATCGGCCTGGTGTTCGTTGATCCGGTAGAACACCTGCACGCAGTCGGGTTGCCCCATGGGCAGGATCAGCGCCAGGTCGTGGTCTTCCAGTGCCATCGGGTCCAGATGAAACGGGCTGTAGCTCGCCAGTTCTTCGCCGAGGTAATCGAACAGCGCCGGGAGGGTGGCGAGGGCGACGTGATTGACCTGGCCCGGCACCAGCTCCAGCACGTGGTAGTGCTGCTGGACCTGAATCAGGTAACGATGATTGAGTTTGCTCAGCAGCAGGTTCTGCGCGGTGTCGAGGATTTCTTCGACCCGCCGGGCAATGAATTGCGCGCGGTTGTGGCAGAAGCACCGCACCCGCAGTTTGGGCTGTTGTGGCCCGTCCGGCAGGTTGTTGAGGTAATCGCGCAGGCAGTCGAGCAGGGCGTGGGGGCCGTCAAAACGGCTGACCAGCACCTCGTTCCAGCTATTGAGCGTGACCTGATCCAGGGTCAGCACCAGGTTTTCCCGCACGCCGGCGTAGCTCAGGGAATCGGTGCGCTCGGTGGTCATCAGGATGTTCAGGTCGCGATGGTGCTTGAGCGGATCGATGCCGACGTTCACCAGAATCAGTACTTCGCTCGGCACACTGGCGCGTAGCAAAGGCTCTTCGGCGACAGTGGTCAGGGGCAGGGCGATGCTTTGTTGCAGGCTGCCGAGCAGGTTGAACAGTTCGAACTCGCTCAAGTCGCTGGTGCCGGGGTGCAGGGCCAAGCGGGTGCTGCTGTCGATCACGCCATTGCGGTGGCACCAAGTGAGCAATTCCAGTAACTGACGGCTGCGCTTGATCGGTGAGAAATGCTCCCACTCGTGGACGGTCAGGCTGCCGTTGTACAAACCCCATTGGGTTTGCCCCGGTTCTTTCTTGTTTGGCGCCTGCACCAGCGTCAGGGTGTCTTCGGCGAGATCGGGGGCGATGCCCGGGTTGATGAACTCGACTTTGTCGGCCTTGCGCTCGAAGGCCGCGTACAGTCGTCTGCCCAGCACATTGAGGTCGCGCTTGTTGATCAGGCTGACGGTCTGCTCATTGCGGGCAAACTGCGTCAGGAAGCGGTAGCTGTAATTCAGCTCGCCAACCAGGGCTCGGCGTTCGTCGCTGACCTGGCGGACTTTCCACTGGCTGCGGCTGTCGAGCAATGCGAGCTGACGCTGATCCCAATGCCATTCGTTGGCCAGGCGTTCGAGCAATGAACGCTGCCAGCTCTGGGTGCGACCGCTGCTGCCGGTGAGTTTGCGATTGACCTTCAAGTACAGCGCGCGGCGTACCAGCTCCAGCCGTTCCGGTTCGCCCCGGGCCGTGAGGTATTCCTCGATACGCCGGTAAACCACCACGTATGGATCCAGTTCATCAAGGTCCAGTCGATTGGCAAACACCGCCTGTTTGAAGCGCAGGCTCAGGCACTGGACCTTGGGGTGTTCGCTGGCGTAGACCTCAGTCAGCAGCAGTTTGAGCACTGATTTGTACGGTGACTCGATGCCTTTGAACAACTGCCAGAGCCCGGCACCGATGAACTCCCCGGGCGGGATATACGACAGATGCCCCAAGTCCAGAGTCTCGTCGGCACGGATGAAGCGCTTGGATAGCAGCGTGTGGGTATACCGGTCGTAAGCCGCCTCTTCATAAACCGGCACCAGCCACCAGATGGGTGTACGGCCGGCCAGCCAGATCGCGGTGCGGTAGAACTCGTCCAGCAGCAGATAGTGCTGGGTGGTGCCACAGTCTTCCGAACTCAGCTGGGTATCGCGCTCGCCGAGCACGAAGCGAGCAGGGTCGATCAGGAAGAAATGCGCCTCGGCACCCTGGCTGGCAGCCCATATTTCAAGTAACTGGCATTTCTTGCGCAGCTCTGTGAGCTCGCTTTCGCTCAAGTCCGGCCCGTGACAGACCCATACGTCCATGTCGCTCTGATCGGCCTGGGCCAGGGTGCCGAGGCTGCCCATCAGAAACAGACCGTGAATCGGTCGCGGCGGATTGCTGCCGTGGCGCGGCTTATAGGAAAACGAGCGAGTCAGGCGCTGGGCTTCGGCGAGGGCGTTGGCGTCAGGTTCGAAATTCGATAGCCCGGCCGGCGTGCTACCCGAAACATAACCCGGCAACAGCGGATGATTGACATGGAAAAACAGCGGCAGCAGGGTCAGAACCGTTTGCTGGCGGGTCGACAACCCTTCCATGGCACGGGCCATGCGACCCTCGTTGAGCTTCAGAAAACGGGCGCGCAGCTGGCTGAGAACCTTTCGGTCGATTCCCTCGTCCAGATCGGGGCGGATTTCATGGGTACGGGTCATGTCAGCTCAATCCGGCTCGCGGGGCTCGGACGTGGAGGGCTCGGGATGAGGGGCAGTTTAGCGCCTCGGCCCCGGGACTTTTAAGCTGATTTTGTATTTCTGGTGTCAGGTTTCTATCGCAAGGCGACAGCGGACACCAAAGTGTGCCCGCGGAAATCCCGTGACAGAGGTTTCCGTGGGCGATGCGGTGAGGCTCAGGCTGTTTCGCGCACGGACAGAATGGTTAGAACGGTTTGCACATTTTGCGCAGCGTCACGCCCCAGGCTGGTCAGATAACCGCCGTCGGGCTGGGTGATCAATTCTTTGTCGAACAGTCTTTGGGCAGCGGCAATGGCTTTCGGGGCAGCGGTCTGATGAATTTTCAAACCTTCCTGGGAACTGTCCAGGTTGAAGAGGGCGAGGATTTCCAGTTCGGCAACCAACTCAGGGGTAAGCGACATAAGGACTCCAGACTTTCTAGGAATTGGACGATAGCGCTCCTAAGGTGATCCCACTCGCGCAGCATGTCCAGTGCTCGTAACAGGGTTTTTTGCCTCGGGGGGAGCATTCCCTGGCGGGGGCGTGGTTTCTGTAGGAGCGAGGCTTGCCCGCGAAGAACGATGACGCGGTTTTTCAGGAAGACCGCGGTGAGGCCTTCGCGGGCAAGCCTCGCTCCTACATGGGGGATGGGCTTATTTCTTTTCCGGCGGCAACTCTGGCAGAGCGCGCAGCGCAGCTTCGTACCATTCGGTGTTGAACGCGCGGTCTTCTTCGAGGATCGCGTCGATTTCCACCGCCAGCACGTGGGCCATCAGGTTGAGGATTTCTTCACGCTCGTAACCCACCAGGGTCAGCTTGTTGAAGGTCGCCTTGGCTGCTGGCGGGTTATCGCTTTCGATCTGGTTCTCGATCGCTTCGATCAGCGTCGTTTCGGTGAACTCTTCTTCGTCGTTGTCGATATCGTTTGGCTCGCTCATGGCAGGCTCCTCAAGGAAAGGCGGCCAGTTTACCTGCATTCAGCGCTGTGATGCTGCTGGCAAGAAGTGCCCGGGCGTTCTATAACTGGCGCTGCCAACCCCTGCACGGCCTGGAGGCTATGTAATGCTCAAGCTTTATGGATTTTGCGTCAGCAACTACTACAACATGGTCAAGCTGGCGTTGCTGGAGAAGGGACTGCCATTTGAAGAAGTGCCGTTTTACCCAGGCACGTCCCCGGAAACGCTAGCCATCAGCCCACGTGGAAAGGTTCCCGTGCTGGCCGTCGAACAAGGTTTCATCAACGAAACCAGCGTTATTCTCGAATACATCGAGCAGAGCCAGAAAGGCATGCCGCTGTTGCCGAGCGATCCTTTCGAGCGAGCGCAGGTCCTGGCTTTGGCCAAGGAAATCGAGCTGTACATCGAATTGCCCGGCCGCGCCTGTTATCCCGCGGCGTTTTTCGGCATGACGGTACCGGACGCTATCCAGGAAAAGACCAAGGCAGAGTTACTGCTGGGGTTTGCCGCGCTGGGCAGACACGGCAAATTCGCTCCTTATGTGGCGGGTGACAGCCTGAGCGTTGCCGATCTGTATTTCGTCTACAGCGTGCCGATGGCGTGTGCCGTGGCGCAGAAGCTGTTTGATATCGATCTGTTGGCCGAGATGCCAGCGGCCAAGGCGCTGCTGAAGCGTCTTGAGCAGAATCCGCATGTGCAGCGAATCGCAAAGGACAAGGACGCGGCGATGCCAGCGTTCCTGGAGATGATCGCGTCCAAAAAGTAGACGTGTAACGATCTTGAGAATGCCTTCGCGGGCAAGCCTCGCTCCTACAAGAACAAACACGGTCTTTGTAGGAGCGAGCGGTGCGGCGATCCGACTTGCCCGCGAAGCTTTTAACGGCTGGCGAGCAACGCCTGACCGCGAGCAACAGCCTTCTTGACCTGCGCCGGTGCAGTCCCGCCGATGTGGTCACGGGCATTCACCGAGCCTTCGAGGGTCAGCACGGCAAATACGTCCTGCTCGATCTGGTCGCTGAACTTGCGCAGTTCTTCCAGGCTCATTTCCGCCAGGTCCTTGCCGCTTTCCACGCCGTACTTCACGGCATGGCCAACGATCTCGTGGCAATCACGGAACGGCAGGCCACGGCGAACCAGATAGTCAGCCAGGTCGGTGGCGGTAGAGAAACCGCGCAATGCCGCTTCGCGCATCATCGCGTGCTTGGGCTTGATCGCCGGGATCATGTCGGCAAAGGCCCGCAGCGAATCGCGCAGGGTGTCGGCGGCGTCGAACAGCGGCTCCTTGTCTTCCTGGTTGTCCTTGTTGTAGGCCAGTGGCTGGCCTTTCATCAGGGTCAGCAGGCCCATCAGCGCGCCGAATACCCGGCCAGTCTTGCCGCGAACCAGCTCTGGGACGTCCGGGTTTTTCTTTTGCGGCATGATCGAGCTGCCGGTGCAGAAACGGTCCGGCAGATCGATGAACTGGAACTGCGCGCTGGTCCACAGCACCAACTCTTCGGAGAAACGCGACAAGTGCATCATCGCGATGCTCGCGGCCGAGCAGAACTCGATGGCGAAGTCGCGATCGGACACGTTGTCCAGGGAGTTACCGCCGACAGCGTCGAAGCCCAGCAGTTGAGCGGTGTATTCGCGGTCGATCGGGTAAGTGGTGCCCGCCAGTGCGGCGCTGCCCAGCGGCATGCGGTTGGTGCGCTTGCGGCAGTCGACCAGACGCTCGTAGTCGCGGCTGAGCATTTCGAACCAGGCCAGCATGTGGTGCCCGAAGGTCACCGGCTGCGCGGTTTGCAGGTGAGTGAAGCCCGGCATGATGCTGGCGGCTTCGCGCTCGGCCTGCTCCAGCAAGCCTTGTTGCAGACGGGTGATTTCGCTGAGGATCAGGTCGATCTCGTCACGCAGCCACAGGCGGATGTCGGTGGCGACCTGGTCGTTACGACTGCGGCCGGTGTGCAGCTTTTTACCGGTCACGCCGATGCGGTCGGTCAGACGCGCCTCGATGTTCATGTGCACGTCTTCAAGGTCGATGCGCCAGTCGAACTGGCCGGCCTCGATTTCACCCTGGATGGTGTTCAGGCCATCGATGATGCTGTCGCGCTCGGCATCGGTCAGCACGCCGACCTTGGCCAGCATGCTGGCGTGGGCGATCGAGCCCATGATGTCGTGGCGATACAGGCGCTGGTCGAAGGTGACGGAGGCGGTGAAGCGGGCGACGAAGGCGTCGACGGGTTCACTGAAGCGGCCGCCCCAGGACTGATTGGTCTTGTCAGTGCTCATGAATTCGCTCGTATCGGCTTGAAGAAAGATGGCGTGGAACGCTGACGCGGATAATAACAGGGTTGCCAATCCTGTCGCTGACACTGGTCGACAGGTTTTTTTCTTATCGCGCCACCCCTGCTCGAAGCAAGCGATACGGAAATTGCGCAACGATATTTTTCAATTGAGCAATATCGTCCCGGCAACCGTCTACAGTTGGACAGAGGATCAGCGCACTTCTCGATGCTGCAGCTGACTATAGAGAGAAGAGGGGTGTTCATATTGTGTATCAGCAAACCCTACGGCGATGCCTCGCCAGTGCGGGCCTTGGCCGCCAGTCACGCGGCAGATAAAAATTTAGCCGCCGGTCTCGCGGCACTTTTTGGCCCTCGCGCTAGTCTTAGCGTGGATCGCGGTGACGGACGTCACTTCACCTGTCTACGCTATCCTTGTGCGAGACTCACGCAGGAATCCAGCGCAATATGAATGTCCTGATCGTTGATGACGAACCCCTGGCCCGCGAGCGCCTGAGCCGAATGGTCGGCGAACTCGAGGGATACAATGTCCTGGAGCCCAGCGCCACGAACGGCGAAGAGGCGTTGGCACTGATCGACAGTCACAAACCGGATATCGTGCTACTCGATATTCGCATGCCCGGCCTTGATGGCCTGCAAGTGGCTGCACGATTGTGCGAACGCGAAACCCCGCCCGCCGTGGTGTTTTGCACCGGGCCCGATGAATTTGCCGTGGAAGCCCTACAGGCTAGCGCCGTGGGCTATCTGGTGAAGCCAGTGCGCACAGAACAGTTACACGAAGCATTAAAGAAAGCCGAGCGACCCAATCGCGTCCAACTCGCGGCCTTGACTCGTCCGGCAGCCGAAACCGGTAGCGGCCCGCGCAGCCACATCAGCGCCCGTACCCGAAAAGGTATCGAACTGATTCCGTTGGGTCAGGTGGTTTACTTCATTGCCGACCACAAGTACGTCACCTTGCGTCATGAGGGCGGGGAAGTGCTGCTCGACGAACCACTCAAAGCCCTCGAAGACGAATTTGGCGACCGTTTCGTGCGGATCCACCGCAACGCACTGGTTGCTCGTGAACGCATCGAGCGGCTGCAACGCACGCCCTTGGGGCATTTCCAGCTATTCCTCAAAGGTCTGAACGGCGATGCCCTGATCGTCAGTCGACGCCATGTGGCCGGCGTGCGCAAAATGATGCAACAGCTTTAAGGGCGGATTTCTACCCTATTACCGGACATTGAGGGCCAGGGAGGCCACGCAGTTTCTGATACAAGTCAAAGTGGATTTGGCTGAGCTGTTATTATCTGCCGTATCTATTCAGTACGGATTGATTGATCCATGTCCTCTCGCGAAATCCGCATCGCCACCCGCAAAAGTGCTCTCGCCCTGTGGCAGGCCGAATACGTCAAGGCTCGTCTGGAAAAGGCCCATCCGGGCCTGCTCGTGACGTTGGTTCCCATGGTTAGTCGCGGCGACAAGCTGCTCGATTCGCCGCTGTCGAAAATCGGCGGCAAGGGCCTGTTCGTCAAGGAACTGGAAACCGCGCTGCTGGAAAATGAAGCCGACATCGCCGTGCATTCCATGAAAGACGTGCCGATGGACTTCCCCGAAGGCCTCGGTCTGTTCTGCATCTGCGAGCGCGAAGACCCGCGCGATGCCTTTGTCTCCAATACCTACGCCAGCCTGGATGAGTTACCGCCAGGCAGCATCGTCGGCACCTCCAGCCTGCGTCGTCAGGCTCAGCTGCTGACCCGTCGCCCGGACCTGGAAATCCGCTTCCTGCGCGGTAACGTCAACACTCGCCTGGCCAAGCTCGATGCCGGCGAATACGACGCCATCATCCTCGCCGCGGCGGGTTTGATTCGCCTGGGCTTCGAAGGCCGCATCGCCTCGGCCATCAGCGTCGAAGACAGTCTGCCGGCCGGTGGCCAGGGCGCGGTCGGTATCGAATGCCGTAGCGCCGACACTGAAATCCACGCGCTACTGGCGCCGCTGCATCATCAGGACACGGCCATTCGTGTTACTGCCGAACGTGCTCTCAACAAACATTTGAATGGCGGCTGCCAGGTGCCGATCGCTTGCTACGCCGTGCTTGAAGGCGAGCAGATCTGGTTGCGTGGGTTGGTGGGTGATCCGAGCGGCGGCCTGTTGCTCAGCGCCGATGCCCGGGCGCCACGGTCTGATGCCGAGGCTTTGGGTGTGCAAGTGGCCGAAGACCTGCTGAGCCAGGGCGCCGCCGACATTCTGAAAGCAGTCTATGGCGAGGCAGGGCACGAGTGACTGGCTGGCGCCTGTTGCTGACGCGCCCTGCGGATGAGTCGGCGGCGCTTGCCAGTGTGCTGGCCGACGCGGGGGTTTTCAGCAGCAGCTTGCCGCTTTTGGATATCGAGCCGATTCCTGCCTCTGACACAATGCGCGAAGTGATTCAGAACCTGGATAGCTATTGCGCGGTGATCGTGGTCAGCAAACCGGCCGCCAGAATCGCTGTCGATCTGCTCAACCAGTACTGGCCGCAGCCACCGGATCTGAAGTGGTTCAGCGTGGGCGCGGCGACGGCGCAAATCCTCGAGGATAACGGGCTGGATGTGAGCTTCCCGGTCGACGGCGACGACAGCGAAGCCTTGCTTGAGCTTGCGCCGTTGCGCGAGGCTGTCGCGGGCCCCGATCCGCGGGTGCTGATCATGCGCGGGGAGGGTGGGCGCGAGCTGCTGGCTGAGCGTTTACGCGAGCTTGGTGCTAGTGTCGAGTATCTGGAGTTGTACCGACGCGGTTTGCCGCAGTACCCGTCGGCAACGCTGCCTGACCGGATCAAGGCGGAACGCTTGAACGGGCTGGTGGTCAGCAGTGGACAGGGTTTTGAGCACCTGCACCGATTGGCTGGCGATGCCTGGCCGAGCATGGTGCGGCTGCCGTTGTTTGTTCCAAGCCCCAGGGTCGCCGAGCTGGCACGCGCCGCCGGGGCCCAAACAGTTGTGGATTGTCGTGGCGCCAGTGCCGCGGCCTTGCTGGCGGCGTTACGGGAACACCCCGTGCCCGTTTTCTAATGCAAAGGATGGATACGTGAGCGAAACAGCCTTGCCTAAAGATGACGTCCGGCCCGTGCTTGATGCACCGGCTGATGCACCGGTTGAAACTGCGCCACCTGCTGTTGAGCAGCGCCGAGGCAATGGGTTGGCAATCGTCGCGCTGCTGTTGGGCGCTGCCGGTGTTGCCGTGGGCGGTTGGGGAGTCTGGCAGGTGCGTCACCTGCAAGCCAATAACCAGCAGCAGTTGAGTCAGGTGCAGGCGTTGAACGATCAGGCACAGAGCCTGAAGCTCAACGAGCAACGCCTGACGGCTCGCCTGGAGCAAATGCCGGCCGCCGAGGAACTCGACGCGCGCAGTCGTCTGGTCACTCAACTCCAAGGCGATCAGCAACGCCTGAATCAACGCCTGGAAACCGTCCTCGGCGCGAGCCGCAAGGACTGGCGTCTGGCCGAAGCCGAGCACTTGCTGCGTCTGGCCAGCCTGCGTCTGTCGGCGTTGCAGGACATCAGCAGCGCCCAGGCCCTGGTGCAGGGCGCCGATGAAATTCTCCGTGAACAGAACGACCCGGGGGCTTTTGCCGCTCGTGAGCAAGTGGCGAAAACCCTGGTAGCCCTGCGCAGTACCGAACAGCCGGATCGCACCGGGTTGTTCCTGCGACTGGGTGCCTTGCGCGACCAGGTGATCAACCTCACCGAGCTGGCGCCTGAGTACAAGGACCGTGGCGAATCCCTGCTGGGCCTGACCGCTGATGGCGACGGTGCCAGTCGCTGGGCGCAATGGTGGGATCAGATCTCGCGTTATATCCGCATCGATTTCAACGCCGACAAGAATGTCCGTCCATTGCTGGCAGGGCAGAGCCTGGGCCAGGTGCGTCTGGCCCTCAGCCTGGCGCTGGAGCAGGCGCAGTGGGCCGCGCTCAATGGCCAGGCCGCGGTTTACACCCAGGCGCTGGCCGAAGCGCGGGACGTGCTCAAGGGCAACTTCAACCCGGACAACCCTCAAAGCAAAATCATGCTCGAGCAAGTGGCCGAGTTGAGCAAGCAGCCAGTCACGGTGGTCACGCCAGATCTGACGGGCACGTTGAGTGCGGTTCAGGCTTACCTTGAGCGGCGCAACGTCAATGCCGAGGACTCAGTGAAACCTCTGGCCAAACCTGCCGCGAGCACGATGCAGGAGGCCACGCCATGAAGCGCCTCTATGTGATCGTGTTCGTGGTCATCGCCGCGGCCGCCGCGCTGGGGCTGGCGATTGCCGAGCATTCCGGTTACGTGCTGATCGCCTACAAGACTTTCCGTTACGAATCGAGCCTATGGGCAACCCTGGCCCTGGTAGTCGTGCTGTGGCTGGTGTTCTGGGGCATCAAGGCGTTGGTCGAGCTGGTGACGACTTCCGGTGGAGTGGTCAATCCATGGTCGCGGCGCAATCGCAGTCGACGAGTGCAAGTGGCGATCGAGCACGGTCAGCTGGATTTGGCCGAGGGTCGCTGGGCCAGTGCGCAGCGCCATCTGTATCGCGCGGCGGAAGCCGAGCGCCAGCCGTTGCTCTATTACCTCGGTGCCGCCCGTGCCGCGAACGAACAAGGTCACTACGAGGAAAGCGACAACCTGCTGGAGCGCGCTCTGGAGCGGCAGCCCCAGGCCGAGCTGGCGATTGCCTTGAACCATGCCCAATTGCAGACTGATCGCGGCGACACTGAAGGCGCGCTGGTGACCCTGCAAGCCATGCACGAGCGTCATCCTCATAACGTCCAGACCTTGCGCCAGTTGCAGCGCCTGCTTCAGCAGCGGGGCGACTGGTCGGCAGTGATTCGCTTGTTGCCGGAGTTACGCAAGGACAAGGTGTTGCCACCGGCCGAACTGGCTGAGCTGGAGCGCCGGGCCTGGGGTGAAAATCTTTCGTTGGCGGCGCACCGGGAAGAGGACGGAACGGTCGGTTTGCGATCGCTCAATCGCGCCTGGCAGCAACTCACCGCTGCTCAGCGCCAGGAACCGCAACTGGTGCTGGCCTATGCCGAGCAATTGCGGCAACTGGGCGCGCAGGTCGAGGCCGAAGAAGTCCTGCGTGCAGCCCTCAAACGCAAATACGACAGCCATTTGGCACGCCTGTATGGGTTGGTTCGTGGCAGTGATCCGGCCAGGCAGCTGCACACCGCCGAGAGTTGGCTCAAGGATCATCCCGCCGACCCGAGCCTGTTGCTGACGTTGGGCCGTTTGTGTCTGCAAAGCAGTCTGTGGGGCAAGGCCCGGGATTATCTGGAGAGCAGCCTGCGTGTGCAGCGCAACCCTGAAGCCTGCGCCGAACTGGCGCGGTTGCTGGCGCAACTGGGTGACACCGAACGCAGTAATCAGCTGTTCCAGGAGGGCTTGGGACTATTGGATGAGCGCTTGCTGGCGGCACCGCTGCCGGTGCCGGCTCACGCCTGATTCCTGCGCCGGACCTATGTAGGAGCTGCCGAAGGCTGCGATCTTTTGATCTTGTCATAAGAGCGCAGTCGCTCTGAATCCCCCACTGTTTCAGCGTTGTAATCCTTCGCCGGCAAAGTCCTACAGAGGACTACATCAAATCCTCTCGACGCTGTCGGGATTTCCCTACACTTCTGGTGAAGTGTCCGTGGTGGTCTGCCTTGAAAGGCTGCCGCGCTTTCCTCTACCGTAACCGCCTGTCTCTACTGTTACGGAAAAGCCATGTCTTTGGCCTGCTCACGCTCCTTGTTTTTCATGGTTTTCATTGCAGGTGCCCTGGCCTTGGGCGTTTCCTATCACCTGGAATATGTGGTCGGCCTCAAGCCTTGCGGGTTGTGCCTGTTGCAGCGGGTTTGCCTGGCACTGCTCACGGGTGTCTGCCTGGCGGCTTCAGTGCAGGGGCCTGGCCGCTTTGGATGCTTCCTGTATTGGTTGCTGGGTCTGCTTTGCAGTCTGGCGGGTACCATCACGGCGTGGCGGCAGGTGGTGTTGCAGAGCGATCCAGTGCATCAGTTATCGGCATGCTCATCTGATCTTGCCGATCTGTTCGCCAGTACACCCTGGCTGTGTGTCGTGCAGCGCATGTTCAAAGGAACCGCCGATTGCGCGGAAATTTCCTGGACGCTGTTCGACTTGAGCATCCCGGAGTGGAGTCTGCTGTTCTTCGTTGCGATGATGATTCTGGGCGGGCATCAGTTGCTGCGCCTTGTCTGGATCGCGTGTCAGCGACCGCTCAGCGGCGAGTCGTCGCACCGGGTGCTGGCGGGCGATTAAACACTTGTATGAACTTTATCTCCTGCGTACCTTGAAGCCATAGGCGCGCGGGCATAATCTGGCCCGCACGTGTCATTGGATTTATGTTGCTCGAATGACGCTCTGCCTGGTCGAATCTTGGTCTTCAAGTGTGCGACAGGTGTAGAGCAGCATGACCCACAAGGGAAGAGAGAATCACCATGCTCGAAAGTTGTCAGAATGCTCAGGAACGTTGGGGTGGAGTGCATCTGCTGATCGATCGCTGGTTGCAGGAGCGTCACGAACTGGTTCGGGCCTATGATGCTCTCGGCGCCAAGCCCGAAGCTTTGGGCGAGAACCGAAAACCGTTGCAGGAATTCTGCGGTGTGCTGGTCGACTACGTGTCTGCCGGGCATTTCGAGATCTACGAACAGCTGACCGGCGAAGCCAAGGCGTTCGGTGATACTCGCGGTCTGGAGTTGGCCGAGACGATCTACCCGCGCATCGACGTCATTACCGAGAAGCTGCTGGCGTTTAACGATCTGTGTGATGCCGGTAAATGTGTCGCGGAGAAATTCAAAGAGCTGGGTGGCTTGTTACACGAACGCTTCGAACTGGAAGACTGCCTGATCGAAGTGCTGCACACCGCTCACAAGGAAGAGGATTCGGTTCAGGCCTGAACCTTATCCAGCAACACCCTCAAAACGGTGCGCTATGCGCGCCGTTTTTCGTTTCCGGGTTTCAGCTTGTAGCACCACGCAATTCGACTTCGAATACCAGTGGTGTGAACGGCGCGATCAGGTCGCCGGCACCGTCGGCACCATAGGCTTGGGCCGATGGAATCACCAGGCGCCATTTCGCGCCGACCGGCATGTTTTGCAGCGCACTGCGCCATCCGCTGATTACGCTATCAAGACTGAACCACTGCGGCTGGCTGTTCTGGTCGAACACCGAGCCGTCAGGCAGGCGTCCGATATACAGCACCTGGACCTTGCCATTCGGACCGGCCTTGGCACCGGTGCCCGGCACCAACTCTGTCAGCAATATTCCATCGGCCAGTTCGCGAACGCCGGGTTTGGCTTTTTCTTCAACGAGAAACCGTCGCTCGTTTTCTAAAGCCAGTTCGCTTTGCGGCACAGGCGATTGCATGGCAACCCGAGCCTCATGCTCGGTCAGAATCTGTTCGATCCGCTCATCTTTCAGTGCCAGCGGCTTGCCTTGATAGGCTTGCTGCAAACCTTCGAGCAGCGACTGAAGTTGCAGATCCGGAACTTCCTGGCGCAAGCGTTCGCCAAGGCTTGCGCCCAAGCTGTAAGCGAGATCGTGAGCGTCATTTGCGGCGGTTTTTTCGGCGGCCTGGGCCACGGAAAAAAACACGCACAGCGATAAGAAAAGGTAGCGCGACATGGGCACTCTCCGACCTGAGATGCGCAGGATTATGCCAGTGCGAATGCGCTCGAAGGTGAACTGGTTTTACCTAAGCGCAGAACTTTTTTGATTCGTTGCAACGGAGTGCTTTCGATACTGTCAACATGCCCTAGCGGCGGTAGCAGCAGAGGTCTAGTATGAGCCGCATTCACGTCAGCCAGGAGGTAAACCATGTCGGCCACCAAGAAGCCTGTAAATACTCCGTTGCACTTACTCCAACAACTCTCGGGCAGCTTGCTCGAGCATTTGGAAAACGCTTGTTCCCAAGCTCTGGCTGATGCTGAGAAACTGCTCGCCAAGTTGGAAAAGCAGCGCGGAAAAGCGCAGGAAAAACTGCACAAATCCCGGACCAAATTGCAGGACGCTGCGGCGGCCGGCAAAGCCAAGGCACAAGCCAAGGCCAAAGAGGCGGTGAAAGAACTTGAGAACTTGCTCGATGCCCTCAAGGATCGCCAGTCCGAAACGCGCAGCTACATCCTGCAACTCAAACGCGACGCTCAAGAAAGCCTGAAACTGGCCCAGGGTGTCGGTCGTGTCCAAGAGGCTGTCGGCAAGGCGTTGTCCCTGCGTTCGGCCAAACCAGCTGCGGCACCTGCGAAGAAAGCCGCTGCCAAACCAGCTGCTGCAAAAGCACCGGCCAAGCCTGCTGCCAAAGCTGCGGTGAAAGCCGCAACCAAGCCAGCCGCAAAACCGGCTGCGAAAAAACCAGTTGCTGCCAGCGCTGCGAAACCAGCGGCTAAAACGACGGCTGCCAAACCTGCCGCCAAGCCCGCTGCTGCCAAAACAGCTGCCGCTAAACCGGCTGCAAAAACCACGGCTGCCAAACCCGCAGCGGCAAAAACTGCAGCGGCAAAACCAGCGGCTAAAACTGCTGCCAAGCCAGCTGCTAAAACTGCCGCCGCGAAACCGGCTGCCAAGCCAGCCGCCAAACCTGTCGCGGCTAAAACCGCCGCAGCCAAGCCTGCTGCAAAACCAGCTGCTAAACCCGCTGCAAAAGCTGCGGCCAAACCCGCCGCGAAACCGGCTGCCAAAACTGCTGCTGCGAAACCTGCTGCCGCTGCCAAACCAGCCGCTGCAAAACCGGCTGCAAAACCAGCAGCCAAATCCGCAGCCAAGCCAGCAGCAAAACCGGCCGTGAAAAAGCCAGTCGCCACTGCCAAGCCGGTTGCTGCGCCAGCGATCAAGCCAGCAACTCCGACCCCGGCCTCCTCGGCTTCGCCCGCGCCTGTAGCAACCACCTCGACCACCACGTCTGCGCCAACGCCAGCCGCGTCGTCGAGCACCAGCACCAACCCAACCAGCGCTTCTTAAGTGCCGGTTACCGCGACGCGCAGCTGATGCAGCGCGTCGCGGTCCAGGTTGGCGGCGCCTGCCGCCATACCTTCCAGCCAGGCCGAGAGATCGGTCGCCTCATCCTGCGGCCAGCTCTTTGCCGATCGCTCCAGTCGCAACAACAGCTGTCGCTCGGCTTGCAGTTCCAGGGTTTTGACTTGTTCGCGCAACGTATTCAGTTCGACGTCTTCGGCCGCGCCGGCCTTCCATTGCCTACGCAACGCCCGTAGCGGTTGCACGATATCCACGTCCCAGGGCTCGGCTACGTCGCGAAGCTGCTTTATTCGTTGCTCGTTGCAGGCGGCACCCCGCTGTCCCAGCCACAGACCACAGAGCAGCAGACACACGTTCACCCCTCTCGACTGCAATCGCAGGCAGGCATCTTCAACGCCGGGACGGGCGTAAGTGCCAAGGGAAAAGCTCCACAGGTCAGAGGACATAGTGCTACTCGCGCCAGTTGCGAGCGAAGCTGGTAGACTCCGCCGCCATTATGATTCGACTTCAGAACCTGACTTTACAGCGTGGCCCGCAACGTCTGCTAGAAGACGCCGAGCTGACCCTGCACGCCGGCCACAAAGCCGGCCTCATCGGTGCCAACGGCGCCGGCAAATCGAGCCTGTTCGCCTTGATTCGTGGCGAACTGCACCCGGACTCGGGTGACTGCTTCTTGCCGGCCGACTGGCGCATCGCCCACATGCGTCAGGAAATCGAGACGCTCGAACGCATCGCGGTCGACTACGTGCTCGATGGTGACCTGCGCCTGCGCGAGGTGCAACGCGACCTCGCCGCAGCCGAAGCGGCCCATGACGGTGCCGCTCAGGCCCGCCTGCACTCGGAACTCGACAGCGCCGACGGCTACACCGCCGACGCTCGGGCTCGAAAGCTGCTGGCCGGCCTTGGGTTTACCAATGAGCAGATGGATCGGCAAGTAGGAGATTTCTCCGGTGGCTGGCGGATGCGTCTGAACCTGGCGCAGGCTTTGATGTGCCCTTCGGACCTGTTGCTGCTCGACGAACCGACCAACCACTTGGACCTCGACGCCATCATCTGGCTCGAAGAGTGGCTTAAAAGCTACCCCGGCACCTTGATGCTGATTTCCCACGACCGGGACTTCCTCGATGCCGTGGTCGATCACGTAGCCCACGTCGATCAACGCAAGATCACCCTGTATCGCGGTGGTTATAGCGCCTTCGAACGCGCCCGTGCCGAACGTCTGGCCCAACAACAACAGGCCTACGAGAAGCAGCAGGCGCAACGTGCGCACATGGAAAGCTACATCGCCCGCTTCAAGGCCCAGGCCACCAAGGCCCGTCAGGCCCAGAGCCGGATCAAGGCGCTGGAGCGGATGGAAGAACTGTCTGCCGCCCACGTCGATTCTCCGTTTGATTTCGTCTTCCGCGAATCGACGAAAATTTCCAGCCCGCTGATCGACCTGTCGGATGCTCGACTGGGTTACGGCGACAAAGCCATTCTGGAGAAGGTCAAGCTGCAACTGACCCCAGGCGCGCGGATCGGCTTGCTCGGCCCGAACGGCGCGGGTAAATCGACCCTGATCAAAAACCTCGCCGGTGAGCTTGAGCCGTTGGCCGGTCGCCTGACGCGCGGTGAAAACACCGTCGTCGGCTACTTCGCCCAGCATCAGCTTGACTCCCTCGACTCCAGGGCCAGCCCGTTGCTGCACTTGCAGCGCCTGGCGC
Source organism: Pseudomonas sp. JV414 (assembly GCF_032424305.1). Taxonomy (NCBI): domain Bacteria; kingdom Pseudomonadati; phylum Pseudomonadota; class Gammaproteobacteria; order Pseudomonadales; family Pseudomonadaceae; genus Pseudomonas; species Pseudomonas sp. JV414. The sequence continues at coordinate 201,298 of NZ_VYKC01000013.1, forward strand.
CGACCGAGCGTGAGCAGACTCTGCGCGACTTCCTCGGCGGTTTCGATTTCCGCGGCGCGCGTATCGATGAGCCGGTACTGAATTTCTCCGGCGGTGAGAAGGCGCGTCTGGCCTTGGCATTGATCGCTTGGGATCGACCGAACTTGTTGCTGCTCGACGAACCGACCAACCACCTGGACTTGGAAATGCGTCTGGCGCTGACCATGGCCCTGCAGGAATTCAGTGGCGCGGTACTGGTGGTCTCACACGATCGCCATCTGCTCAAAAGCACCACTGACAATTTCTATCTGGTGGCAGACGGCAAGGTCGAGGAGTTCGACGGCGACCTGGAAGACTACGCCCGTTGGCTGGTCGAATACCGTCAACGCAATGCCCCGGTCAGCAATACCCCGGTCAATCCGGACAAGACCGACAAGAAGGCCCAGCGCCAAGCCGCTGCTGCATTGCGTCAGCAGTTGGCTCCGCACAAGCGCGAGGCTGACAAGCTTGAAGCCGAACTGGGCAAGCTGCACGAGAAGCTGGCGAAGATCGATACCAGCCTCGGCGACAGCGACATTTACGAGCCGATGCGCAAGAACGATTTGCGTGATCTGCTGGCTGAACAAGCCAGGCTGAAGGTGCGTGAAGCCGAACTGGAAGAAGCCTGGATGGAAGCGCTGGAACTGCTGGAAAGCATGCAGGCGGAGCTGGAGGCGCTGTCCTGATGGAAGCCTTCAAGCTGCCTTTACCGGCTGGGTGGGGCGAGCCGCTCTGGCTGGTCACGCAAATCCTGCTAATCCTGCTGGCCGGTTATATCGCCCAGCGAGTCGTCGCTAAATGCCTGACTCGATTGGGTGAGCGCTACCCGTTTCCACCGCAGTTTTTCATGCCGCTGCGCGGCGGTTTGCGCTGGCTGATCATGGGCAGCGCGCTGATCTTCGTGCTGGAACGCCTCGGCGTGTCGGCCACGGTGCTCTGGACGGCGTTGTCCGGTTTCGTTGCAGTAGCCGCCGTGGCGTTTTTCGCCATGTGGAGCGTGCTCTCCAATCTGCTGTGCGCGATCCTGATCTTTACCGTCGGCCCATTCCGTATTGGCGATGTGGTCGAGTTGGTGGATACCACCGACAAGCCTGGTGTCAAAGGCCGGGTAGTGGCGATCAATCTGCTCTACACCACGCTGATCGAAGCCGAAGAACTCGGCACCGGCAGCGCCATGGTGCAAGTGCCCAATAGCCTGTTCTTCCAGCGCTCGGTTCGACGCTGGCGTGGCACTGATGTGTTCCCTTCGAACGGGTTCGAAAAGTAAGCCTTTTGTTGCCTGATACACCGCCATCGCGGGCAAGCCCGCTCCCACATTTTTTGGGTTGGATTACAGGTTTGTGATCAGCCCGAAACCCTGTGGGAGCGAGCTTGCTCGCGATGGCGGTCCGTCAGACGATGGGCCCTTCAAGCCGTAAACGCTGGTCGACAGTCGCCATGTCCTGCAAAAAACGGTAGTCATTGGCCCAAAGGCGCATTAGCTTAGACGTCTGTCAGGAGTCTGAGTCGAGGTGTGCGATGGTGCTTCAAACATGGCTGGCTTTTTTTGCCGCCTGCTGGGTGATCAGTCTTTCTCCCGGTGCCGGCGCCATTGCGTCGATGTCCAGCGGTTTGCGCTACGGTTTCTGGCGCGGTTACTGGAACGCCATAGGCTTGCAACTGGGTCTGGCGTTGCAGATTGCGATTGTCGCTGCCGGTGTCGGTGCGATCCTCGCGGCCTCCGCTACGGCTTTCTATGCGATTAAATGGTTTGGCGTGGCCTACCTGGTCTACCTCGCGGTCAAGCAATGGCGCGCGCTGCCCAATGATATGAACGACGACGCGGCCATCCGGCAGATCGGCAAGCCGATAGCGCTGATGTTCCGCGGTTTTCTGGTGAACGTCAGCAACCCCAAGGCCTTGGTGTTCATGCTCGCAGTGCTGCCGCAATTCATCGACCCCCACGCGCCGCTGGTGGCCCAGTACCTGATCCTCGGCGTGACCATGATTTGTGTCGACCTGATCGTCATGGCTGGCTACACCGGGCTGGCGGCGAAGGTGCTGCGTTTGCTGCGCACACCCAAGCAGCAAAAGCGCATGAACCGCACCTTTGCCGGGCTGTTCATTGGCGCGGCGGCGTTCATGGCGACCCTGCGCAAAGCCGCGGTGTAAAACCTTCAGGCACAAAAAAGGCGACCATCACAGGTCGCCTTTTTCATTTGTGGCGGGGAGCTTTTGTGGCGAGGGGGCTTGCCCCCGTTGGGTCGCGAAGCGGCCCCAAAACCAGTGACCTCAATTTCCCGGATACACAGCGTACACGGGATTTACGACTGCTTCGCAGCCGAACGGGGGCAAGCCCCCTCGCCACAGGCAAGTCCCCTGGCCACAGGTGCCTACTGAAATATCAGTGCAGAATCACCGGTGCCGTATCCCGCGGCAGATTATTGCGCAGCGGCGCTTGCCCCGGCTGCTCGTAGCCACCGCCACCAAGCTGTTGGCTCAATTGCGCAGCCACATCCTCACCCAACGCCTTGGACACGTCACGCACCACCCGTGGGCGGTTCAGGGAAACCCGGATGTCCCGGCCATTCACCAGTTTGGTGTCCTGACCTTCGCCCATCGCCGTGAAGGCCGAGGTGATCTCATAGGTCTTGGTGTTGATCAGACTGAAATCCGCCACCAGCGTCAGCCCCAGTACCGCCGAATAGCTGTCAGTGTTGGCCAGCTCGTTCATGTCGCGGGTGAAGTCGATGTCTGACACGGTACCGAACAGCACGTAGTCGGCACCCTTGAAGCTACCGGCCTTGATCCGCTTGATCACGTCATACACGTCACCTTTGGACGAGGCTGTATAAGGCGTGCCCTGAACCAGCTGAAACATGCCAGTGCGCAGAATCTCGCCCTTGATGTCGCCAGTGAATTTACGCAGTTCACCTTGCTCGATGTAGCTGCTGGTTGCTTCGTACTCTTCGTAACTGGACGAACCACTGGCGCCGTAATAGCTCTGGCTGTGGTTGCTCTGGGCAGAAATAGTGTGGACGTATTGCTCCACCCGTTCCTGATACGCCAGGTCCGCTACCGCGACTTTCGGGGCCGCTTGCACGCTGAACGCGCAAGCCAGGGCCATCATGCCAATCCATGTGCGCATCGATTAACGCTCCGTGGTTTTACGAATCTCTTTTTCGTCCATCCACTCGGCCAGACCGCTTTCAACGTCGATCAACTGCAGGCTGAATTTGTAGAAGACGTCCTTGTAATCACTGCTGCGTTTGACGATCGAGCTGATCGAACCTTCGATGCGATATTGAGCAGCGATCATGTTGCCAGTCTTGGCCACAGTGCTTTTCTTGTACAGGCCGCTCTGGTTTTGCAGCTTGAGCTGGTCAACCTGGCTTTGCATGGCAGTGTTGTCGCTGGCGAAGCGGGCGACGCCGGTCTTCATCAGCTGGGTCTTGATGCTGGTGGTGATTTCGCGGGTATCGATGTACTCGCTGGTCTTGTTCTTCACGTCGTAGACCTGAACCACCGGACGGCCTTGCAGGATGCCGGATTGAGCCAGGGAGCGGGTCATGGATTCAGCGATCATCTGCAGGTCGGTGGAGCCGAACTCGTTGGTCACGGTTTCCACGGCTTTGGTGTCACCGTAGCTGATGTTTTTGCTGCCCAGCGTTGGCGAAGTGTTGGCGCAACCGCTGGCCAGAAGGGCGATGACGGCGATGAACGAAAAGCGTGCAAACATGGGAATGCTCTCTAGAACTGAACGAATAGGGTGTCGGGCTTAAGGCGTTTTGATTTCGAGACGGAAATCCACGGCTTTGGCGGTTGGCGCAATGGCCTGAATGAAACTGGTCTGCTCGCCGTACATCAGCTGGCTTTTCCAGGTTTCTTCTTCGGCAACCGGGAAGCCTTCAGGGCCGAGCCAGGCAAAACGGTAGTAGAAGGTCTTGTTGTTGTAGCTGGTGTTGCTCAGCTGCGCATTGACCGTCATGAAGCCGTTTTCCCGGGCCACGCGCATGGCGCCGACTACGATGTTCTTGAGCTTGCCCATGGCCACGACCTTGCTGGCAGCGCTGCCTGGCTCCGGCGGTGGCGGGGTGGCGCAACCGGCCAGCAAGGCCAGGGCGACGACAGCGATGAATTTGAAGCGCATGCAAAGACTCCGTTCTTAAGGTTGTTTGAGGCTGGCCACGGTGGTCGGGTTGGCGCTCGGGCTCACGTGCGCAGCCTGGCCGCTGGCGAATACTTGATTGCCCACGGCGCGCAGGGTGATGACCTGAAAGCGCTGATCGACGGTGACCTTGACCACCGAGCCGCCCACGGCGCTCGGCAGCGTGACGCTGTGCTCGCCTTTCTTCAAGCGCAGACGCACCACCTGAGTGTTGTCCGGCAGCGTACGCCACGTACGGGTATCGGCACCTTCGAGTACGGCTGAAGTGATACCGACCGCCAGACCCGCCAGCGGGTTGGTTTCGTTGATCTGTTTCTGTGCCACACCACGAGTGATCGCCCGCACGGTGGTGCGAAGGATGATGCCTGGCATGTCATCACGCAGCGCGCGCCGGGACATGGCAGTGGTGCTGTTGAGTTGGGTCAGGTCCAGCTGCTGACCGTCGACGCCGATCTGGGCGAAGGCGGCAGTGGAGGTATCCGGTTTGATGATCGGGAACGACAGCGGTGTGATCACCACGTTGTTGCTGATCGGCAATGGCAGCGGAATACGGATCGAGTCGCGGGACGGCGCCAGACCGCTTTGCACAACGATCAGGATGTCGCTGTCATCGTTCTTGGCGGGTTTGTCGAGATTCACCAACGCCTGTTCCAGCAGCGGCGTGTTCGGACGCAGTTCGGCGGCCTTGCGATAACCCGGTGCCGCCAGATTTTTCTCGCCCAGGGCTTCGTAGACGAAACCGGCCAGATAATGGCTGAGCGCACTCTGGTAGCTGTTTTTCAGGCTGACCACTTCTGGCGCGTCGAGGCTGGCTACCGGATAACCCTGAAGATCCTTGTACTGGGTTTTCACGCCTTCTTTCTCGGCTTGCTCTTCGCTCTTGAGGTATTCCTTGTCACGCAGGTCGGCAATCACCGCTTCACGTTCGTGAGTCTTCTTGATCGCGGTGCGTGCGCCGTCGAAGTCGTTCACCGCCAGCAGGTTGAGGGCCATCTGCGTGGTCAGCATGACTTTTTCGTAGTCGTAGCCTTCGTAGCGACGAACCTTGTCGTTGACCAGGAAGCTGCCGAACTGAGCCAGGTATTTGTCGGTGTCGAGCTTGACCGCGTCTTCCCACTTGCCCACCACCTGATCGGCGCTGGTCCAGGCATTCTGGCTGCCGGACAAGTCGCCTTTGGCGCGCAGCAATTCACCTTTCTCGAAGTAATAGAGCAGGTCTTTGTCTTTGCTGGTGTTGTTCTTTTCCAGCAGGGTCAATGCGCCGTCGACGTTGCCGGAAGCCAATTGCTGGTTGGTTTGCGCAAGTTCCGAATCGTAGTTACGAAAGGCCGAGCAGCCGGAAAGCAACGTGACAGCGCTGAGCGCGATCAAGGTGGGGGCACGGAATGCCATAAGGGGTACGTCTTCCCTGAATATAAGCAGCCGCGTGCGGGTCGGGCTGTTGGGACCTATCGGCAGGGAGACTGGCGTCCTGCCAATTCCTCATAAAAAGAGGAGCTTAAATGCCATATCGCAATAACGACGGCGCGGCATTATAAACAGGGATGCTGGCTATGTAATGGCTTTTTAATTACATCTTTTCACAACGTGCCACTACTTATTTCAGACCGGATACCGCACTGCTTTCAGGCGCAGTGGCAGGTTCGAAAGCCACTCCGTTGCTGTAAACCCGCTCGCCCAGCGCTCGCAGGCCTATGACCTGATGGTTCTGCTCGATGCGGACTTTCAGGGGCGTGGCGCCCGGCGCGTTGGGCAGGTTGATCAGGTGCTCACCTTTTTTCAGGCGCAAGCGCGCCACCAGGGTGATGTTGGGCAAGGTGCGCCAGGTTCGGGTGTCCGCGTGCTCGAAGCCATCATGCTTCGTCACGTAGGAGGCTTTGCTCGGGTCGCGTCGGTTGTCTGTGCCCTGGACAGAAGCGGCCAGGTAGGCGCGATACGCGGTACGTTGAATGATGCCTGGCATATCGTCGCGCAAGGTGCGCAGCGACATGTCGGTGATGCTGTTGACGGGTATCAGTTGCTGTTTGCGACCGTCGATAGTCATTTGCGTGAACGCTGGGGTCGACGTGTCGGGAACCATCACCGGAAACGATACGTTGGCGACGATCACCTGGTTGTCTTCAAGGCGCACCGGGTACGGGACACGAACCGAACTGCGCGCCGGCGCCAGGCCGCTTTGCACGATGATCAGCACATCACTTTCATTTGCCTTGGCTGCAGGTTTGTCGAGTTCGCGCAATGCCTGCTCGAAGAAGGGCAGGTCGGGTCGCAACTCGATGGCCTGGCGATATCCCGGGGCGGCAAGATTACGCTCGCCCAGCGCTTCATAGGTAAACCCGGCCAGGTAGTGACTGAACGCACTCTGATAGCCGTTTTTCAGCGCGATCACGGCGGGCGCATCGAGGGTCATCACGGGATAGCCCTGGAGATCCTTGTAGCGCACGCGAACGCCCTGGGCCTTGGCTTCTTCTTCAAGTCGCTCGTATTCCTTTTCCCGCTGACGGGCAATCAGTGCTTCACGTTCGTGGGTTTTCTTGATGTCGGCGCGAGCACCGTCGAAGTCATTCACGGCCAACTGGTTCAGGGCCATTTGCGTGGTCAGCATGACTTTTTCGTAGTCGTAGCCATCGTAGCGCCGCAGTTTGTCGTTGATGATGCTGCCCCAATGATCGCCCATCGCGGACAAGAGCTGTGTGCCGGCAGACTCGACGGTGTCCTGGCGCTGGATCACCATTTGCTCTGCACTGCGCCAGGCAACCTGGCTTTGCGGCAGCGCACCACCGGCACTCAGGACTGCACCTTTTTCGAAGTAGTAGAGCAAATCCCGTTCTTCTGACGGATTGTGCAGCTCCAGCAGTTGGAGAGCGCCCTGCGGATTTCCCGCTTTCAACTGGGCGGTCGTTTGCTCCAGTTCCAGGTCGTAGTCGCGGTAGGCGGCGCAACCGGTCAGGGCAAGGCTTAACAGCAGTGAGAAAAACAGGAGTGAACGCATGGACGTTGATTCTTCCCTGAACGAAACCGACGGAGGGTGGCAATTGGCCGCTGAATTTATACGCAGCTACGCAGGAAATACCAACAAAGCTTGAGTGAAACTCATTGGAAGTGAACAATGTGTTACTTCGTATTTCCATTTGAGATTTGTTCATGATTGCCTCCTCCCGTTTTCTGGCGTGGCTCGTGCTGCCGATGATCGCGTTCTGCAGCTTCAATGCGCTGGCCGAAACCGCAGAAGGTGCGCCCAAGGCCCTGCATTTGCTCGATTACATTGGCGCCGATTACCCGGCGACGGTCGAGGCGGGCAAAGTCATCGATGAATCCGAATACCGTGAACAGCAGGAATTCCTGAAGGTGCTGCAAGGTTTGATCGCCGATTTGCCGGCCAAACCTGAACGCGCAGAGCTGGAGCAGGGCGTCAGCAGCCTTGGTGCTGGAATCGCTGCTCGCAAAGATGGCGCGGATGTCGCTCGTCAGGCACGGCAATTGGGCGCAAAACTGGCGGTGACCTATGAGGTCAGCCAGGCTCCGGTTATCACTCCAGACCCGACTCGCGGCGCGCCGCTGTATGCCCAGCAATGCTCGGTGTGCCATGGCGATGCGGGCGCCGGTGACGGCCCGGCAGGCGTCGGCATGACGCCACCGCCGGCCAATCTGCGCGATGCCGCGCGATTGGATCGCCTGAGCCTTTACGCGATTTACAACACGCTGGGCATGGGCGTTGAAGGCACCGACATGCCGGCCTTCGCCGATCAGCTTGATGATCGTCAACGTTGGGACCTGGCGACCTACATCGCCAGCTTCAGCGCCGATCCGGCCGCGGCAAAGTCCGGGAAAACCTACAACATCGCCGACCTGGCACGTCAGACGCCAGCCGAAGTGCAGGCCGCCGAAGGTCCGCAAGCCGCCCCGACCTTCCGCGAGCAGCGAGCGCAACCGCCGCAGGTCAAGCGTGGTCCGGGACAGTTGCTGGATTACACGGCGGCCACCTTGGACAAGAGCATCGCAGCCTACCGCGCCGGTGATCACGATCAGGCTTATGACCTGTCGGTGGCGGCGTACCTGGAAGGCTTCGAGCTGGTCGAAAGCTCTCTGGACAACGTCGACGCCAACGTGCGCAAAGACACCGAGAAGTCCCTGATGGCTTACCGTCAGTCGTTGCAGGACGGCTTGCCGTTAGCCCAGGCCGAGCAGCGTCTGGAGGCGGCCAAGGCCAAGTTGAAAGAGTCCGCTGGCCTGCTTGGCAGTGATGGCTTGAGCTGGTCGCTTAGCTATATTTCCGGTCTGTTGATTCTGTTGCGAGAAGGCCTGGAAGCGATTCTGGTGCTCGCGGCGATCCTCGCGTTCCTGCGCAATACCGGTCAGCAATCGGCGGTGCGCAGCGTCAACATCGGTTGGGGCCTGGCGCTGCTGGCCGGGCTGGCGACCTGGGCGGTGGCGGCGTATGTGATCGACGTTAGCGGTGCCCAGCGTGAATTGCTGGAAGGCGCGACGGCGTTGTTTGCCAGTGTCATGGTGCTTTGGCTCGGCGTGTGGATGCACGACCGTCGCCACGCAGCGGCCTGGCAGGACTACATCAAGAGCAGCCTGGTGAGTGGCGGCGGGCGTTTCGGGTTTGCGATCCTGGCGTTCTTCTCGGTGTATCGCGAGCTATTCGAAGTGATCCTGTTTTACGAAACCCTGTGGTTGCAGGCCGGGCCGGCAGGGCACAACGCCGTAATGGCGGGCGGGGCGACGGCGCTGGTATTGCTGATCGGTTTGGCCTGGGTGATTTTGCGCGGCTCGGCGAAACTGCCGCTGGCGTTGTTCTTCGGCATCAATGCCGGATTGCTGTGCGCGTTGTCGGTGGTGTTTGCCGGCCATGGTGTGGAGGCGTTGCAGGAAGCTGGTGTCTTCGGCACGCGGCCGGTACCGTTCTTTGACTTCGACTGGCTGGGGATCCACGCTGATGCGTATTCGCTGAGTGCCCAAGCCGTGGCGATCATTGCGATCATCGTGCTGTACAGCCGCAGTCGGATGGCGGAGAAGCGGCGGGTGTCGGCTTCTTAAAAGCATTCGCTGCGCTCACAATCGCGGGCAAGCCCGCTCCCACAGGTTCAGCGCTAACCTTGTGGGAGCGGGCTTGCCCGCGATGCTTTTCAACAGAGGAAATAACTATGCGCGTGTGGATCGATGCCGACGCCTGCCCGCGGGCAGCCAAGGATCTGGTGGTGAAATTCGCCCTCAAGCGCCAATTCGAAGTAGTGCTGGTGGCCGGCCAGCCGCAGATCAAACCGGGCCTCGCCCTGGTGAAGCTGATCGTGGTGCCCAGCGGCCCGGATGCCGCCGACGATTACCTGGTGGAATACGCCGTGCCAGGTGAGCTGGTGATTTGCAGCGATGTGCCGCTGGCGGATCGGTTGGTGAAGAAAGGCGTTGCGGCGCTGGACCCACGAGGCAAGGAGTTCGATGCGCAGAACATGGGCGATCGGCTGGCGGTGCGTAACCTGTTCACTGATCTGCGTGAGCAGGGGCAGATGAGCGGCGGACCGGCACCGTTTGGCGAGCGCGAGAAGCAGGCGTTCGCCAATGCGCTGGACCGGATACTTACGCGGTTGTCGCGCAAAGCCTGAAAAGATCGCAGCCTGCGGCAGCTCCTACACGGACCGTGACCGACGCAAATTACGGGTCAGTGCAAAATCCTGTAGGAGCTGGCGAAGCCTGCGATCTTTTGATCTTGCCTCTTTACTCGTCGTTTTCGTGGGTCAGTTCCAGTACGCGGTCGACCAGTTTGTTGATGCCGGAAGCGGCCTCGCTGATCGATTGCGCCAGCATGTACGCCGGAGTGCTCACCAATTTGCGCGCCTTGTCTTCGACGATGTCGGTCACTGCGCACTCGGCATGGGTGGCGCCCATCTTGTTCATCGCGGCGGCGGTATCGGCATCGTTGCCGATGGTGCAGGTCACACCCGGGCCGTAGATTTTTGCGGCCAGGGCCGGCGAGATGCAGATCAGCCCCACCGGTTTGCCGGCTTCGGCGAACGCTTCGGTCAACGCCAGGACGTCAGGCTGAACGCTGCATCCGGCACCTTCGACGGCAAAGCTCGACAGGTTTTTAGCCGACCCGAATCCGCCAGGAACGATCAGCGCATCGAAGTCTTCGACGCTGGCTTCACGGATGTCCTTGATATTGCCCCGGGCGATCCGCGCCGATTCCACCAGCACGTTGCGCGCCTCGGGCATTTCTTCGCCGGTCAGGTGGTTGATCACATGCAATTGCGCGATATCGGGTGCGAAACACTGCACCTGGGCACCGCGCTGGTCCAGCCGCAGCAGGGTGATCACGCTTTCGTGGATCTCGGCTCCGTCGTACACGCCGCAACCGGAAAGGATCACTGCAATTTTTTTGCTCATGGGCTTTTCTCCAGATTCATGGCGTTAAATGTCCACTAATTTGTCACTCGTTGCCATAGGGTTAATTCACGGCTACACCTAATCTCTGCTGAACAATTCTGATCAGGGCGCGTCATGGACTTCATTCTGTATGCGGTGCCATTTTTCTTTGTGCTGATTGCGGTCGAGTTGCTGGCCGACCGTTGGCGCGGGGTGAGCAATTACCGCGTGGCAGACGCGATCAACAGCGTCAGTACTGGCGTGCTGTCGACCACCACGGGCTTGTTGACCAAAGGGGTCGGCCTGGTGACTTATGCCTTTGCCCTGAAGCATCTGGCCGTGATTGAGCTGTCGGCCGACAGCGTCTGGGTCTGGGTGTTTGCCTTTGTCTTCTACGACTTCTGCTACTACTGGCTGCACCGCATGGGCCACGAGCGCAACATCCTCTGGGCCGCCCACTCGGTGCATCACCAGAGCGAGGATTACAACCTCTCCACGGCCTTGCGCCAGACCAGCACCGGTTTTCTGCTCAGCTGGATTTTCTACCTGCCCATGGCCATGCTCGGCGTGCCGCTGCTGGTGTTTGTCAGCGTCGCGGCGCTGAATCTGCTGTATCAATTCTGGGTGCATACCCGGCACATTCCCAAGCTCGGCTGGTTCGAATGGTTCTTCGTCACGCCGTCCAATCATCGGGCTCACCATGCACAGAACGCTCTTTACATGGATCGCAACTACGGCGGGGTGTTCATTATTTGGGACCGTCTGTTCGGCTCGTTCCAGGAAGAGGACGACAACGAACCGGTGATTTTCGGCGTGACCACACCGCTGGCGAGCTGGAATCCGTTGTGGGCGAACGTGCAGTTCTATGTGCAGCTGTGGGATGACGCCCGGCGCGCCGAAAGCAGGTGGGACAAACTGCGAATCTGGTTCATGCGCACCGGTTGGCGGCCGGCGGATGTGGCGGCCAAATACCCGATGAACAAACCGGACCTGAGCCAGTTCCGCAAATTCGAGGTGCCGCTGGATGGGCGCCAACAGTGGTATGTGGCGCTGCAATTTTGCGTCTACATCGCCTTGGGCAGTTACTTGATGAATCTGGAGCAGAGCCTGCCGACGTCGGCCCTGGTGTTGGGCTGGGGGGCTGTGGGATGGGGGCTGTTTGTGTTGGGCGCGGCCCTGGAAAATCGCCCGCAGGCATTGAAGCTGGAGCTGTTGCGGCTGGCGTCGAACCTGCCGCTGGTGTGGCTGGCGCCGATGGTCGGGCTATGGCCGGGCAGCGCGGTGGGCTGGGTGGGGCTGCTCAGTTACAGCCTGCTCAGCGCAATCGGTCTCTACTGTTGTAGAAACCGCTTCACTCGATGGGCGTCGTAGGTTCGCTGGACTTGGCCTGTTCGGCTTTCAACGCTTGCTCGTCGGCATAGATCTTCTTAGCCAGACGGGCATTCTTGAAGCGCCGCCGCAGCCACAGGCCAAAGCCCAGTACCAGCAGGGCGCCCAGCACCCACAGCTCGTACTTCTTGATACTGCCAAGCATGCCTTCGAGTACCGCGCCGAAGTGATAAGAGGCTGCGGCCAGCGCGGTGGCCCAGATCGCTGCGCCAATGCCGTTGAGTAGCAGGTAACGTCCCGGCGGATAGCCCGACAGACCGATCGCCACCGGCATTACGGTGCGCAACCCATAGACAAAACGGAAGCTCAGCACCCAGATGTCCGGGTGCTTGCGAATATGTTCCAGCGCCCGATCACCCATCAGTTGCCAGCGCGGTTTGCGGGCCAGCAATTTGCGCCCGTGCTTGCGCCCCAAGAAGTACCACAGCTGATCGCCGGCATAGCTGCCGAAGAACGCCACGACCACCACCAGGTTGATGTCCATGTATCCGCGGAACGCAAGGAAGCCCGCGAGCACGAGAATGGTTTCGCCTTCGAAAAACGTGCCGAGAAAAAGGGCAAAATAGCCGAAGTCATGCAGAAATTGTTGGAGCATTGTCTGGGTGCTGGCGAAATGAACGCGCAGCCTAACCCTTCGTGCACATTCATGAAAGTGTCCAAATGTGTCTCGACGTGAACATTTCCTACAAGGACAATGGAATGCGGCTACGTGTCACAGGGTGCACACAACTGTCATGTGTTCGTCATAATGGCCGCTTATAACTGTCACGCTCGCCCGTCTGCGCGGGCTCAGGAGTCTGCCGTGAGCTTTACCCCCGCCAACCGTTTGTTTCCTGCAACCCGCCTGCGTCGCAACCGTCGTGATGATTTCTCGCGCCGACTGGTCCGTGAAAACGTGTTGACCGTCGACGACCTGATCTTGCCGGTGTTCGTGCTGGACGGTGAAAACCGTCGCGAAGCGGTGGCCTCGATGCCGGGCGTCGAACGCCTGACCATCGATTTGTTGCTTGAAGAAGCGGCCAAGTGGGTCGAGCTTGGGATTCCTGCGTTGGCACTGTTCCCGGTGACACCACCAGAGCTTAAATCCCTGGACGCCGCTGAAGCCTGGAACCCCGACGGCATCGCTCAGCGCGCTACCCGAGCTCTGCGTGATCGATTCCCGGAGTTGGGTGTGATCACCGACGTCGCCCTGGACCCGTTCACCACCCACGGTCAGGACGGCATTCTCGACGAAGAAGGCTACGTGCAGAACGACATTACCGTCGACGCACTGGTTAAACAGGCCCTGTCCCACGCCGAAGCCGGCGCTCAGGTGGTGGCCCCGTCGGACATGATGGACGGGCGCATCCAGGCGATCCGCGAAGGGCTGGAGCTGGCCGATCACGTCAACGTGCGGATCATGGCTTACTCGGCCAAATACGCCAGCGCCTATTACGGCCCGTTCCGCGATGCGGTGGGGTCGGCGCTGAACCTGGGCAAGGCCAACAAGGCCTCCTATCAGATGGACCCGGCCAACAGCAACGAAGCCCTGCACGAAGTGGCGGCGGACTTGTCAGAAGGCGCGGACATGGTCATGGTCAAGCCAGGCATGCCGTATCTGGATATCCTTTACCGGGTCAAAGAAGAATTCAAAGTGCCGACCTTTGTTTATCAGGTCAGCGGCGAATACGCCATGCACATGGCAGCGATCCAGAATGGCTGGTTGAGCGAAGGGGTTATCCTCGAATCCCTGACCGCTTTTAAACGTGCAGGCGCTGATGGCATCCTGACTTACTTTGCCGTCCGCGCTGCTCAATTGTTACGAGAGCAAAAATAGCCCTCCCAGGAACATTCGATGAATACCGAAGGACTCACTGAAGTTGCCGTAAAAGACGCTCAACCTGTGGTGGAGCAAATCGCCGAAACCCCGCCGGAACTGGAGCCTGCTCCACCCGCGGTGGTGGCCGAGCCCGTTGTTGCGGCGCCAGCGATTGCCATTCCCGGCCTGGATGACAGCAGCCTGTACATCCATCGTGAGCTCTCGCAACTGCAGTTCAACATCCGCGTGCTGGAACAGGCGCTGGATGAGTCCTACCCATTGCTGGAGCGGCTGAAGTTTCTGCTGATTTTCTCCAGCAACCTGGACGAGTTCTTCGAGATTCGTGTAGCCGGCCTGAAGAAGCAGATCACCTTCGCCCGTGAACAGGCTGGCGCCGATGGCTTGCAACCGCACCAGGCTCTGGCCCGCATCAGTGAGCTGGTGCACGGTCACGTCGATCGTCAGTACGCAATCCTCAACGACATTCTGTTGCCGGAACTGGAAAAGCATCAGGTCCGCTTCATCCGTCGTCGCTACTGGACCACCAAGCTCAAGACCTGGGTTCGTCGTTATTTCCGTGACGAGATTGCGCCGATCATCACCCCGATCGGCCTCGACCCGACGCACCCGTTTCCGTTGCTGGTGAACAAGAGCCTGAACTTCATCGTCGAGCTCGAAGGCATCGACGCCTTCGGTCGCGACTCCGGTCTGGCGATTATCCCGGCGCCGCGTCTGCTGCCGCGGATCATCAAGGTGCCGGAAGAAGTCGGTGGCCCGGGCGACAACTACGTGTTCCTGTCGTCGATGATCCATGCTCACGCCGATGACCTGTTCCAAGGCATGAAGGTCAAGGGTTGCTACCAGTTCCGCCTGACCCGAAACGCCGACCTTTCGGTCGACACCGAAGATGTAGAAGACCTGGCCCGAGCCCTGCGCGGCGAGTTGTTCTCCCGTCGCTACGGTGACGCGGTGCGGCTGGAAGTGGCCGACACCTGTCCGAAACACTTGTCCGATTACCTGCTCAAGCAGTTCAACCTGCACGAGACCGAGCTGTATCAGGTCAACGGCCCGGTCAACCTGACCCGGCTGTTCAGCATCACCGGTCTGGACAGTCATCCGGAGCTGCAATACACGCCGTTCACCCCGCAGATCCCGAAACTGCTGCAAAACAGCGAGAACATTTTCAGCGTGATCAGCAAGCAGGACATCCTGCTGCTGCACCCGTTCGAATCGTTCACCCCGGTGGTCGACTTGCTGCGCCAGGCGGCCAAGGATCCACACGTGTTGGCGGTTCGTCAGACGTTGTATCGCAGCGGCGCCAACTCCGAGATTGTCGATGCGCTGGTGGACGCTGCGCGTAACGGCAAGGAAGTGACGGCGGTAATCGAATTGCGCGCGCGGTTCGACGAAGAATCCAACCTGCAACTGGCCAGCCGTCTGCAAGCGGCCGGTGCGGTGGTGATTTACGGCGTGGTCGGCTTCAAGACCCACGCCAAGATGATGCTGATTTTGCGTCGCGAGGCTGGCGAGATTGTCCGCTACGCCCACTTGGGTACCGGCAACTACCACGCGGCCAACGCCCGTCTGTACACCGACTACAGCCTGCTGACCTCCGACGATGCCTTGTGCGAAGACGTCGGCAAACTGTTCAGCCAGTTGATCGGCATGGGTAAAACCCTGCGCATGAAGAAACTGCTGCATGCGCCGTTCACGTTGAAGAAGGGCATGCTCGACATGATTGCCCGGGAGACGCAGTTCGCCCTCGACGGCAAGCCGGCGCACATCATCGCCAAGTTCAACTCGCTGACCGATCCGAAAGTCATCCGTGCGTTGTACAAGGCCAGTCAGTCCGGGGTGCGTATCGATCTGGTGGTGCGCGGCATGTGCTGCCTGCGCCCGGGCATTGCCGGCGTCTCCCACAACATCCACGTGCGCTCGATCATCGGTCGCTTCCTGGAACACACCCGGGTCTTCTACTTCCTCAATGGCGGCGAAGAGCAGATGTTCCTGTCCAGTGCCGACTGGATGGAGCGCAACCTCGACAAGCGCGTCGAGACTTGCTTCCCGGTCGAGGGCAAGAAGCTGATTTTGCGGGTCAAGAAAGAGCTCGAGCTTTATCTGACCGATAACACCCACAGCTGGAGCCTGCAGGCGGACGGTCGCTACATCCGCAACACGCCGACCGGCAACCAGAACCCGCGCAGTGCCCAGGCAACCTTGCTTGAGCGTTTGGGCAGCCCGATTCTGGCCGTACGTTAACCTCGACGTAGCGTAAAAAAATGGCGATCCCTGCGGATCGCCATTTTTGTTTTCACCTGACGTTTATGCCGAACCTGTTCCGTGTAGGAGCTGCCAAAGGCTGCGATCTTCTGATATTGATCTTTTCTGGGCTACTGAAAGGCAAGATCAAAAGATCGCAGCCTTCGGCAGCTCCTACGGGATATTGCGTAATTAGCGGACGTTGAGCACGAAGCTGACGCGGGTCAGCCACTCCGCTTCCAGGGCGAAGTCGGCCTGGGTCAACTGGTTGTCGTCCAGCCAGTGCTCCGGGAATAACACATCAAGGCTGTCGCCGTTGGCGTGCAGCACCACTTGTGGCATCTCCTGGGTACCGCGGATGTGGTGGAACAGAATCGCAAAGCGCAGCAGCACGCACAGGCGAATCAGCTTGATGCCGTCGTCACCGAAGTCGGCGAACTTGTCCTTGGGAATGTTGCGTCGGTGGCCCCGCACCAGCAGCGCGAGCATTTGCTGGTCTTCGCGGGAGAATCCGGCCAGGTCCGAGTGCTCGATCAGGTAGGCGCCGTGCTTGTGGTACTGATAGTGCGCGATGTCCAGGCCCACTTCATGGACCTTGGCCGCCCAGCTCAGCAGTTCGCGCCAGACACCGTCATCCAGCTCCCAGTCCACGGCCACCTGGTCGAAGGCATGCAGCGCCTTGCGTTCGACCCGCGCGGCTTGTTCCAGATCAACGTGGTAACGCTCCATCAGCGAGCTGAGCGTGCGCTCACGGACATCTTCGTGATGATGACGGCCCAGCAGGTCATAGAGCACGCCTTCGCGCAGGGCACCTTCACAGTGATCCATGCGTTGCAGTTCGAGGGAGTCGAAGATCGCTTCGAGAATCGCCAACCCGGCGGGGAAGATCGCCCGGCGGTCGGGCTTGATGCCTTCGAAATCGATTTTCTCGACATCGCCGAGTTTGAACAACTTGCGCTTGAGCCAGGCCAGGCCTTCGGCATTCACTTCGCCAGTGCCATGCCCGCCAGCCTTCAGCGCCAGACCAATGGCGCGAATGGTACCCGAGGAGCCGATGGCTTCATCCCAGGTCAGGCGGTGCAGGGCGTGTTCGATGCTCATGATCTCCAGCCGCGCCGCGGTGTACGCCTGGGCGTAGCGGGCCGGGGTGATCTTGCCGTCCTTGAAATAGCGCTGGGTGAAGCTGACGCAGCCCATTTGCAGGCTTTCGCGCAGCAGCGGCTCGAAGCGCTGGCCGATGATGAATTCAGTACTGCCGCCGCCGATGTCGGCCACCAGGCGCTTGCCCGGGGTGTCGGCGAGGGTGTGGGAGACGCCGAGGTAAATCAGGCGCGCTTCTTCTCGGCCGGAGATGACTTCTACCGGGTGACCGAGGATTTCTTCGGCGCGATGGATGAATTCGGCGCGGTTACGGGCTTCGCGCAGTGCGTTGGTGCCGACGATCCGCACGGTACCGGGCGGCATACCGCTGATCAGTTGGGCGAAACGCTTCAGGCAATCGAGCCCGCGCTGCATGGATTCTTCGCTGAGTTGACGTTCTTCGTCGATGCCGGCGGCCAGCTGAACCTTCTCCCCGAGACGTTCGAGAATCCGGATTTCGCCGTTCTGGGCCTTGGCCACGACCATGTGAAAGCTGTTGGAGCCCAGGTCGATTGCGGCGATCAGGGACAGATTCTTGGCTTGGGATTGCGGCATGGTCAGGGGGTCTCGGTCGATAACCTCGACATCCTGCCACGATCAAACGCTGACGCCAACGCGTAGGAGCTATCGAAGGCTGCGATCTTTCAGCGCGGGTGGCATTCGTGGCGTTGCAGACGGCCTCTTCGCGGGCAAGCCCGCTCCCACATGGATTTTGTGTCGTTCGAACAATCGAGGCGCACATCGAACCCTGTGGGAGCGGGCTTGCCCGCGAAGGCGGCCTCGAAGGCACTGACGGTCTTTCAGCCCGCCGCTTCCACCGTCCCAATGAAATTCGCCAGCTCCGCTGTCTGCGGATTGGCAAACAACACCTTCGGATCCCCCACCTCATGCACCTTGCCATGGTGCATGAACACCAATTTGTCCCCAACCTCGCGGGCAAAGCGCATTTCATGGGTGACCATAATCAACGTCATGCCTTCCTTGGCCAGTTGCCGGACCACGCTCAGCACCTCGTTGACCAGTTCCGGGTCGAGTGCCGAGGTGATCTCGTCGCATAACAACACCTTCGGCGACATGGCCAGCGCGCGAGCAATCGCCACCCGCTGTTGCTGGCCGCCAGACAGTCGATCCGGGAACGCATCGAACTTTTCCCCCAGCCCGACCCGTTCCAGCATCTGCCGCGCCAGCTCGGCGGCTTTGGTTTTCGGCACTTTCTGCACCACTTGCGGCGCGAGCATGACGTTTTCGCCCACAGTCAGGTGCGGGAACAGATTGAACTGCTGGAACACCATCCCGACTTTCTGCCGCAGGCTGCGCAGGTCGGCGCGGGCGGCGTCGAGGTATTCGCCGTCGACTTCGATCACGCCGTCATTGATCGACTCCAGACCATTGAGGGTGCGCAACAAGGTGGATTTGCCCGAGCCGCTGCGGCCGATGATCGCCACCACCTGGCCTTCGTCGACACTCAGGTCGATGCCTTTGAGCACATGGTGGTCGCCGTAATATTTATGCAGGGCGGAAATTCTAAGCAGAGGCATGCAGTCTCCTTTCCAGGTAGCGCGCACTGAGGGACAAGGGGTAGCAGAGCAGGAAGTAACCGAGCGCCACCAGGCCGTAGACCATGAAGGGCTCGAAGGTCGCGTTGGCGAGCATGCCGCCGGTCTTGGTCAGTTCGGTGAAGCCGATGATCGAGGTGACGGCGGTGCCTTTGACCACTTGCACCGAGAAGCCCACGGTTGGCGCCACGGCGATGCGCAGGGCTTGCGGCAGGATCACGTAGCGCAGTTGCTCCAGCGGGTTGAGTGCCAGGCTCGACGAGGCTTCCCACTGGCCGTTGGGGATCGAGTCGACGCAACCGCGCCAGATCTCCGCCAGGTAAGCGCTGGTGAACAGCGTCAAGGCAATCGCCGCCGCCATCCACGGCGAAATCTCCACACCGGCCAGCGCCACACCGAAGAACACCAGAAACAGCTGCATCAACAGCGGCGTGCCCTGGAACAGTTCGATGTAGGTGCGGGCGAAGTTACTGGGCAGGGATTTTTTTGAAATCCGCATCACCATGATCAGCAAACCGATCAGCCCACCGCCGATAAACGCCACCAGCGACAATGCCAAGGTCCATTGCAGGCCCGTGAGCAGGTTGCGCAGGATGTCCCAGAAGGTGAAATCGCTCATTGGCTGCTGCTCCTGGCTATGTAGCGCCGGCCGATCCAATTCAGCAATTGGCGGATCAGCAGCGCCATGCACAGATAGATCAGTGTGGTCAGGGCATAGGTTTCAAAGGCGCGGAAGTTGCGCGATTGAATGAAGTTGGCGGCGAAGCTCAGCTCTTCGGTGGCGATCTGCGAACAGACTGCCGAGCCGAGCATCACGATGATGATCTGACTGCTCAGGGCCGGCCAGACCTTGCCCAGCGCCGGCAACAGAACCACGTGGCGAAAGGCTTCGAAACGCGTCATCGCCAAGGCGGCTGCGGCTTCCAGCTGCCCGCGTGGGATCGCTTGAATGCCGGCGCGGATGATCTCGGTCGAATAGGCGCCAAGGTTGATCACCATCGCCAGCACCGCCGCCTGCCATTCGGAAATCTGCAGGCCCAGCGACGGCAAACCGAAGAAGATGAAAAACAACTGCACCAGGAATGGCGTGTTGCGGATCAACTCGACGTAAACCCCGAAAATGCCGGCGAACGGGCGGATGTTCCACGCCCGCACCAGTGCCCCGACGATACCCAGGCCGACCCCGAGCACCGCGCCAATGGCCGTCAGCTCAAGAGTGAACAGCGCACCGCGCAGCAGCAAATCGGTGTTTTCCACCACCGGCAAGAAATCGAACTGATAAGCCATAAGTCGTCTCCGCGAACGATCAGAGATCGGCCGGCAGCGGCTCTTTCAGCCAGGTTTGCGAATTCTTTTCCAGCGCACCGTCAGCCTTGGCCGTGGCGAGGATGTCGTTGACCTTGCCCAGCAGCGCTGGCTCGTTCTTGTTCACGCCGACGTAAACCGGCGAGTCCTTGAGCTTCACTTTCAGCGCCGGCACGCGTTTCGGGTTTTTCTCGCTGATCGCTACCATCACCACGTTGCCACTGGCGATTAGGTCGACTTGCCCAGCGAGGTAGGCGGCGATGGTCGAGTTGTTGTCTTCGAAGCGTTTGATGGTCGCGCCTTCGGGAGCGACTTTGGTCAACTCGATGTCTTCAATGGCGCCACGGGTGACGCTGATGGTTTTGCCCTTGAGATCGTCCAGGCCCTTGATGGCGGCGTCTGGTGGGCCGAACACGGCGAGGTAGAACGGTGCGTAGGCACGGGAGAAGTCGATGACTTTTTCGCGCTCAGGGTTCTTGCCGAGGCTGGAAATCACCAGGTCGACTTTGCCGGTGGTCAGGAACGGAATGCGGTTGGTGCTGTTGACCGGGGTCAGTTCGAGTTTGACCTTGAGTTGGTCGGCCAGCAGTTTCGCGGTGTCGATATCGAGGCCGCGAGGTTTCATGTCCGGGCCGACCGAACCGAACGGCGGGAAGTCCTGGGGCACCGCGACTTTGAGGGTGCCGCGCTTGACCACATCCTCCAGACCGTCGGCGTGGGCGGGTGCCTGGCTCAGCATCAGGCTGGCGAACAGGGCTTTGATGAGGACGCTGTAACGCATGGTCATGGCAAATCTCCGGATCGGCGGGAAGTGATTTCTGCGGATCGACAGAGCACGGGCCATGCCAAGATTAGGTTTTGGGGGGCGCAGGCCACGGTTTTGCTGGTGTCGTTCGGTCTTACTGGTCTGAACAGTTGGGTGGCATTTCGCACCCTGATGGCGCACCCGTGAAAATTCCCGAACCCCCATGGGGCACGACTTGCCGGACGTCGCGAATAGCTTTACAACTAGCCGCTCATTGGCCTGGCTCGTCTGAAAAAAACCATGAACTCGATCTCCCGCGCCGTACCTGAAGTGGCGCTGCAAGCCATCCGCAAACTGATCGCCGAGCAAGGTTTCGGGGCGGGGGATGCCTTGCCCTCGCAACGGGACCTGGCGGTGCAATTGGGGGTCAGTCGGGCGTCATTGCGTGAGGCGTTATCGTCTCTGAGTGCGCTGGGCGTGATCAGTATCCAGCCAGGCAAAGGCGTGTTCGTGCAGTCACCGGTCGATCTGCCCCGGGGCGATGCGGCGCCGGGCTGGCCGTTCGCGGCTCAGGCATCGCCGCTGGACATCTTCCAGTTGCGCTACGCGCTGGAAGGTTTTGCCGCCGGGCTGGCGGCCGTGACCCTGAGCACCGATGAGCTCGATGCCCTGGAAGACAATGTCGCCGCCATGCGCAACGAACTGCGTGCCGCTGATTTCGATGCAGCGGCGCGACTGGATTTCGAGTTTCACCGGCGCATTCTTCTCGCCAGCGGCAATCAGGCGATGCTGAGCATCCTTACAGCCAGCGCCGACATTTTCCTGGAGAGCCAGAAGCTACCGTTCATCCGGGCCGAACGCGCCATGGAAACCTGGCAGGAACACCGTAAAATCCTCCGCGCGCTGGCGCGTCGGGCCTCTGGCGCCGCGCAGAAGGCCATGCAAGAGCATGTGCGCAATGCCGCCCTGCGCACCGGAATCGCTTTCGTCGCTCCCGCCACCTCATGACTTGAGCTATACCCAAACTCATGGGCCACCATAGCGAGACTCAATCATCTGCGGCTTCCTGAACACGGGAAGGGCGGCTATGATGGGCCACGTTTTTTATTGCTTACAACCCGGAGACATCCATGAGCAGCGATCTTATCAAGCACGTCACCGACGCTAACTTCGAAGAAGAAGTACTGAAGGCTGCTGGCCCTGTGCTTGTTGACTACTGGGCTGAGTGGTGCGGCCCTTGCAAAATGATCGCCCCGGTTCTGGACGAGATCGCTGGCACCTACGCTGGCAAGCTGACCGTTGCCAAGCTGAACATCGACGAAAACCAGGAAACCCCGGCCAAGCACGGCGTACGTGGTATCCCGACACTGATGCTGTTCAAGAACGGCAACGTCGAAGCTACCAAGGTCGGCGCGCTGTCGAAGTCGCAACTGGCTGCTTTCCTCGACGCCAACATCTAAGCGTTGTTATAAAGCGTCATGAAAAGGCCCCGCATAATGCGGGGCCTTTTCGTTATTGAGGGCTAGACGCTCCGAAACTCAGGTGGTACATTCGGCCCCGCACTGGTTTCTCCACTGCCCCCTGCTAGCCGTCGCCGACGCACTCCTTTTCGAATAAGTACGCGATCCTGTCGCCTTCTCTGCGGCGCGGCCTCATTAAGCCAAAAGCTTAATTTCCCCCCTCCATAAATGATTACGTCATTCCTATATGAATCTGACTGAACTCAAGCAAAAGCCGATTACCGAACTGCTCGAATTGGCCGAACAGATGGGCATAGAAAATATGGCCCGTTCGCGCAAGCAGGACGTGATTTTCTCCCTGCTCAAAAAGCACGCTAAAAGCGGCGAGGAAATCTCCGGTGATGGCGTGCTGGAGATTCTCCAGGACGGCTTCGGCTTCCTGCGCTCCGCTGACGCTTCCTATCTCGCCGGCCCAGACGATATCTACGTCTCGCCGAGCCAGATCCGCCGCTTCAACTTGCGCACCGGTGACACCATCGTTGGCAAGATCCGCCCTCCAAAGGAAGGCGAGCGTTATTTCGCGCTGCTCAAGGTCGACACGATCAACTACGATCGTCCCGAGAACGCGAAAAACAAGATTCTCTTCGAGAACCTGACCCCGCTGTTCCCGACCGTGCGCATGAAGATGGAAGCCGGCAACGGTTCCACCGAAGACTTGACCGGTCGTGTCATCGACCTGTGCGCCCCGATCGGCAAAGGCCAGCGCGGCCTGATCGTTGCACCGCCGAAAGCCGGTAAAACGATCATGCTGCAAAACATCGCGGCGAACATCGCACGTAACAATCCTGAAGTTCATCTGATCGTATTGCTGATCGACGAACGTCCGGAAGAAGTGACCGAAATGCAGCGCACCGTGCGCGGCGAAGTGGTTGCCTCGACGTTCGACGAGCCGCCAACCCGCCACGTGCAGGTTGCCGAAATGGTGATCGAGAAGGCCAAGCGCCTGGTCGAACACAAAAAGGACGTGGTGATCCTGCTCGACTCCATCACCCGTCTGGCGCGTGCCTACAACACCGTGATCCCGAGCTCCGGCAAGGTACTGACCGGTGGTGTCGATGCCCACGCCCTGGAGAAGCCGAAACGTTTCTTCGGCGCTGCACGGAACATCGAAGAAGGCGGCTCGCTGACCATCATCGCTACCGCGCTGGTTGAAACCGGCTCGAAGATGGACGAAGTGATCTACGAAGAATTCAAAGGCACCGGCAACATGGAACTGCCTCTGGATCGCAAGATCGCTGAAAAACGTGTGTTCCCGGCCATCAACATCAACCGCTCCGGTACTCGCCGCGAAGAGTTGCTGACGGCCGACGACGAACTGCAGCGTATGTGGATCCTGCGCAAGCTGCTGCACCCGATGGACGAAGTCTCTGCCATCGAGTTCCTGGTCGACAAGCTGAAACAGACCAAGACCAACGACGAGTTCTTCCTGTCGATGAAACGTAAGTAAATCGCAGAAAGTCAGCAAAAGCCGGGGAAACCCGGCTTTTTGCTATCTGATTTTTGATGTTCATGGTTCTGAATAGAGGGGTTCGGCGCTAAACTGCCTGCCCCGAACGCCACGGCCAACACGAGGCTCACGCATGCAGTATCGCGACTTGCGCGACTTTATCAGCGGCCTGGAAAAGCGCGGCGAACTCAAGCGCATCCAGGTTCCAGTGTCCCCAGTGCTCGAAATGACCGAGGTCTGCGATCGCACGTTGCGCGCCAAGGGCCCTGCGCTGCTTTTCGAAAACCCTACCGGTTATGACATTCCAGTACTCGGCAACCTGTTCGGCACCCCCGAGCGCGTGGCGCTGGGCATGGGCGCAGAAGCGGTCAGCGAGTTGCGCGAAATCGGCAAGCTGCTGGCGTTCCTCAAGGAGCCCGAGCCACCGAAGGGCCTGAAGGACGCCTGGTCCAAGCTGCCGATCTTCCGCAAGATCATTGCCATGGCGCCGAAAGTCGTCAAAGACGCGGTGTGCCAGGAAGTGGTCATTGAAGGCGACGATGTCGATCTGGCGATGTTGCCGGTACAGACCTGCTGGCCGGGTGACGTCGGCCCGCTGATCACTTGGGGTCTGACCGTCACCAAAGGTCCGAACAAGGATCGCCAGAACCTCGGCATCTACCGTCAGCAAGTGATCGGCCGCAACAAGGTGATCATGCGCTGGTTGAGCCACCGTGGCGGCGCGCTGGACTACCGTGAGTGGTGCGAGAAACACCCCGGCCAGCCGTTCCCGGTGTCTGTGGCACTGGGCGCTGACCCGGCAACCATTCTTGGCGCCGTGACGCCGGTGCCGGACAGCCTCTCCGAATACGCTTTCGCCGGTCTGTTGCGCGGTAACCGCACCGAACTGGTGAAGTGCCGCGGCAATGACCTGCAAGTGCCGGCCACCGCCGAGATCATCCTCGAAGGCGTGATCCATCCGGGCGAAATGGCCGATGAAGGTCCATACGGCGACCACACCGGCTACTACAACGAAGTCGACAGCTTCCCGGTGTTCACAGTCGAGCGCATCACCCACCGGATCAAGCCGATCTACCACAGCACCTACACGGGTCGTCCACCGGATGAGCCGGCGATTCTCGGGGTGGCGCTGAATGAAGTGTTCGTGCCGATCCTGCAAAAGCAGTTCCCGGAAATCACCGACTTCTACCTGCCGCCCGAAGGCTGTTCGTACCGCATGGCCATCGTGACCATGAAGAAGTCGTATCCTGGGCATGCCAAGCGGGTAATGCTCGGTGTCTGGTCGTTTTTGCGACAGTTCATGTACACCAAGTTCGTTATCGTCACCGACGACGATATCAACGCACGGGACTGGAACGACGTGATCTGGGCCATCACCACGCGCATGGACCCCAAGCGTGACACGGTGATGATCGACAACACGCCGATCGACTACCTGGACTTCGCCTCGCCGGTCTCCGGCCTGGGTTCGAAGATGGGGCTCGATGCCACGCATAAATGGCCGGGCGAAACCACTCGCGAGTGGGGCCGGGTTATCGTCAAGGATGAAGCCGTTACCCAACGGATCGATGCCATCTGGAATCAGTTAGGAATAGATTGATGCGTGTAACCTTGCAGCCCTCCGGAGCAGTGCTAGAGATTCTGCCCGGCGAGCGTATTCTCGATGGCGCGCGGCGCCTGGGCTATGAATGCCCGCAAAGCTGTCGCAACGGCAATTGCCATGTATGCGGCGCGTTGCTGGTGGAAGGGCGGGTCGAACAAGCCGGCGATGTGCGCGACCATGGCGAGTTCTACACTTGCATTGCAGAGCCGCTGGAAGACTGCATCGTGCTGTGGGATGGCGTGCTCGCGCTGGGAGAATTGCCGGTGCGCAGCGTGTCGTGTCAGGTCATTGAATGCAGGGACGTCGGCGGCGATACCTGGCGCGTGCGTCTGCGTGCGCCTGCGGGCAAGCCGCCGCGCTATCACGCCGGTCAGTACCTGATGATCGAGCGTGAGAACGGCGAGAAATCCGCCTTCTCCTTGGCCTCTGCACCGCATTCCGGCCGCGATCTGGAAATTCATGTATTGGCGCGCGAAAGCAGTGCGCTGAGCCTGATCGAGCAGCTGCAGCGCAACCCGATGGTGCGCATCGAACTGCCGTTCGGCGATACCCATCTGGCGGAACTGCCGGACGGTCCACTGGTACTGATTGCTGCCGGTACCGGCATGGGTCAGATCCACAGCCTGATCGAACATTGCCGGGCCACGGGGTTCAAGCATCCGGTGCATCTATATTGGGGCGTGCGTCGTCCCGAAGACTTTTATGACATTGAGCATTGGGACGAATGGTTGAAGTTGCCCAATTTGTTCCTGCATAAAGTCGTCAGCGATCAATGCGGCTGGGGAGGGCGCTGCGGTATGTTGCATGAGGCGGTGTGTGAAGATTTCCCTGATCTGAAAGCCCTGCACGTCTACGCCAGCGGCTCTCCGGCCATGGTCTATGGCACGCTGGATGCGCTGGTCGAAGCGGGGATGGATGCCCATCAAATGCGCGCGGATGTTTTCGCTTACGCGCCGCGATCTTGATCCTGTAAATCGTTATAACACCACATATAGCCGATCGGTATTTATAGGATTATATAAATGCCGGTAGGTTATATCTCATTCAGGCAATACGTTTTGAACTCCGCCATGGCACTTAAATTGCCTTAAGACATATGTGCCTTATTGTTACAGCGGTGCGTTCTATTAAGTAATTCTTTACCCGCGGGGAGCTGAACGCTATTCGCCATGAGCGCCATTGAATCTGCTTTTTTGAATCTGGCTTACCCTCCGCGGCTCGATCTGGGGCCGCAGCTCACGCACGAACAATTACTCGGCTCAATGCAGGCGACCATGGCGCGCCACAAGGGTGGGCCGGTCTGGCTGTTCGCTTACGGCTCGCTGATCTGGCGCCCTGAATGTGCGGCGGTTGAGCGAGTGCGCGGGCGTGTGCATGGCTACCATCGCGGTTTATACCTGTGGTCCCACGAACATCGCGGTACGCCGGAAGTGCCCGGGCTGGTGTTTGGCCTGGATCGCGGTGGCTCATGCAGCGGGTTTGCCTATCGCTTGCCCGAAGAACAACTCGAAGCTTCGCTTTATGCACTCTGGCAGCGTGAAATGCCATTTCCGTCCTATCGCCCACATTGGCTTAACTGCCGTCTCGAAGACGGAAGTCAGGTTCAGGCATTGGGATTCGTTTTGGAGCGGCACCTGCCCAGCTATGCCGGCAACTTGCCGGATCATGTGCTGAGCCAGGTGTTCGAAAGCGCTTGCGGGCGTTACGGCACCACTCGCGAGTATGTCGAGCAGACCGCTCACGCCCTGCGTAGCCACGCCATGCCAGACCGTAATCTGGAGGCGCGGCTCAAGCGCTGCAAATCAAAGGCCGATCAGGCGATCGCTTCGCGGCTCTGACTGGCGACTTGCTTGTGCCACAGCGTTGGCGCAAGGAAGGCCATCGCCAGCAGGCATGCGCCGATCAGCAAGACGAAACCGCCGTCCCAGCCGAAGTGGTCCACGGTGTAGCCCATCGCTGCACTGGCCGCGACTGAACCACCCAGATAACCGAACAACCCCGTGAAGCCTGCTGCAGTCCCGGCGGCTTTCTTCGGCGCCAGTTCCAGCGCTTGCAGACCGATCAGCATCACCGGGCCGTAGATCAGGAAGCCGATCGAGACGAGCGCGATCATGTCGACGGTCGGGTTGCCGGCCGGGTTAAGCCAGTAAACCAATGTCGCCACGGTCACCAGCGCCATGAACACCATGCCGGTCAGGCCACGGTTGCCACGGAAGATCTTGTCCGACATCCAGCCGCACAGCAGCGTGCCCGGGATCCCCGCCCACTCGTAGAAAAAATACGCCCACGAGGTTTTGTCCACGGTGAAGCCTTTGGCTTCCTTGAGGTAGGTCGGTGCCCAGTCCAGCACGCCGTAACGCAGCAGGTAGACGAAGACGTTGGCCATGGCGATGTACCAGAGCATTTTGTTGCGCAGCACGTACTTGACGAAGATTTCCTTGGCGCTGAATTCCTCTTCGTGGCTGGCGTCGTAACCTTCCGGGTAGTCGTTCTTGTACTTCTCGATTGGCGGCAGGCCCACCGACTGTGGCGTGTCGCGCATGGTCATGAAGGCAAACACCGCCACTGCCAGAGCCACCGCCGCCGGTACGTAGAACGCGGCGTGCCAATCGTTGAACAGGCCCATGCCGAGCAGGAACAGCGGGCCGATCAGGCCGCCGCCGACGTTGTGTGCCACGTTCCACACAGACACCACGCCACCGCGCTCCTTCTGTGACCACCAGTGCACCATGGTTCGGCCACTCGGCGGCCAGCCCATGCCCTGGGCCCAGCCGTTGATGAACAGCAGGATGAACATC
This sequence comes from Pseudomonas sp. JV414, assembly GCF_032424305.1. Classification (NCBI taxonomy): domain Bacteria; kingdom Pseudomonadati; phylum Pseudomonadota; class Gammaproteobacteria; order Pseudomonadales; family Pseudomonadaceae; genus Pseudomonas; species Pseudomonas sp. JV414. The sequence goes on from NZ_VYKC01000013.1 coordinate 229,389, forward strand.
ATGGTCACGCTGGACGTTGCCCAAGGCGCGAAGCCGAAAACGAACATCACGCCGGCCGACACCAACAGGCCAAACGGCAGGAAGTAGCGCGGGTTGGAGCGGTCAGACACCAGGCCCATGAGGAACTTCGACAGGCCGTAGGAAATCGCAATCGCCGACATTGCCAGGCCCAGTTGGCCACGGGTGTAGCCCTCGTCGATCAGGTACGGCATGGCCAGGGAGAAGTTCTTGCGCAGCAGGTAGTAACCCGCATAGCCGATGAAAATCCCGGCGAAGATCTGCCAGCGAAGGCGTCGGTAGGTGCTGTCTATTTTTTCTTCAGGCAATGGAGCCTGATGTGCGGCAGGACGAAAGAAAGCAAACATTCAAGAGCTCCAGATTTCTTGTTTTGACTGCGGATGCGAATGTTACAGTTTCGTTACCGAAAATAGCACCGGTTAACATCGGCCAAACAGCGGAAATGTTGGAGATCGCATGTTCTTTTATGAACATGTCGCTCAGATATAAATGCAGGGCGGTATGGGAATGGCGGAGCCGGGTCGCAGGTCTGCGACCCGGTTTGGGTCAAGCAGGTCAGGTAAGCAATCAGCGAACCTGAACCACCACTTTCCCGACCGCCTTGCGCTGGCCAAGATCATTGATGGCTTGCGCCGCATTGCTCAGCGGATACACCTGCGACACCAGCGGTTTCAACTTGCCCTCGGCAAACCAGCCAAACAGTTGCTGGAAGTTCGCCGCGTTGTCCTGTGGCTGGCGTTGGGCGAAGGAGCCCCAGAACACGCCGACCACCGCTGCGCCTTTGAGTAGCGCCAGATTCACCGGCAGCTCAGGGATTCGTCCGCTGGCGAAACCGACTACCAAAAGACGGCCGTTCCAGGCGATGGCGCGGATCGCCTGATCGAACAGATCGCCGCCCACCGGATCGTAGATCACGTCGGCGCCCTGGCCGTCGGTCAGGCGTTTGATCTCGTCCTTGAGGTTGGTTTCGCTGTAGTTGATCAACTCATCGGCGCCGGCGGCCTTGGCCACCGCGAGTTTTTCCGCGCTGCTGGCGGCGGCTATAACGCGGGCGCCCATGGCTTTGCCGATTTCCACCGCTGCGAGGCCGACACCACCGGAAGCGCCGAGCACCAGCAACGTTTCGCCGGGTTGCAGGTTGCCCCGTTGCTTGAGAGCGTGCATCGAAGTGCCGTAGGTCATGCTGAATGCAGCGGCGGTGTTGAAGTCCATCGATGGCGGGATCGGCAACACGTTGTAGCCCGGCACCGCGACTTGCTCGGCGAAGCTGCCCCAACCAGTCAGGGCCATGACCCGGTCGCCAACCTTGAGGTGGCTGACCTTCTCGCCCACGGCGCTGACCACGCCGGCCGCTTCGCCACCCGGAGAAAACGGGAAGGGCGGTTTGAACTGGTATTTACCCTCGATGATCAACGTGTCCGGGAAATTCACCCCGGCCGCGTGCACGTCCAGCAGGATTTCATTCTTCTTCGCGACAGGACTGGCGACGTCTTCCAGCACCAGCGATTCGGCAGGGCCGAAGGCTTTGCACAGCACGGCTTTCATCAGGGCTATTCCTTTGGGAGTGATGGCCGATAAGTGTAGGTGTGTGAGTCATTGGGTCAACGAGCATGCCCGACCCTGATAGTCAGCCATAAGCTTGTGCTTGAGCGGCGGGTCGTTATGCTTGGCCGCAAACCGGATAAGGAGCGAATTGTGAAAGCGTGGATCATGTTGTTGCTGGCCCTGTCTCTGCCTGTGGCAGCGATGGCCGAAGAAGCCAAAGAAGGTGAAGCCCCGAAGGTCAACTACATCACCCTGAGCCCTCCATTCGTGGGCAACTATGGGCTGGACGGTACGCCGAAGCTCAAGGTCTATAAGGCCGATGTGGCGTTGCGGGTGACCGGTGAAGAAGCGACCAAAGCGGTGAAGGCCAATGAGCCATTGATCCGCAATCAGTTGGTGGCGTTGTTTGCGCAGCAGACCACTGAAACCATGAATAACGTCGAAGCCAAGGAAAAGCTGCGTCAGGAAGCCTTGAAGCAGACCCAGCAGGTGATGAACGACGAGACCGGCAAGCCGGTGGTTGAGGATTTGTTGTTCAACAACCTGATCATTCAATAAGTCTTTTGCTGTCCGGGCAGGCCTCATCGCGGGCAAGCCCGCTCCCACAATGATCTCCAGTGAATGCAGCCTTTGCATCCACCCCAGATCCCTGTGGGAGCGGGCTTGCCCGCGATGACATTCGAAATAGCGCTGGAGATTTTACGGCTTGAGTGCAATCACCGCCGCCCACTGCTCGGCCGTCACTGGCATCACCGACAGCCGCGAACCCTTCTGCACCAGTGGCATCTCGGCCAGCGCCGTTTGCTGCTTCAGATAATCGAGCTTCAGCACCTTGGGAAACGTCTCGATATGCGCAACATCAATCGCGCTCCAGGCGTTTTTCTCGGCAGTGGCCTTCGGGTCGAAGTAATGACTCTCAGACTCCAGCGCCGTCGGGTCCGGGTACGCGGCTTCGACAATCTTGCCGATCCCGGCAATTCCCGGCTCCGGGCAGCTGGAGTGATAGAAGAAAAACTCGTCACCCACTGCCATGGCCCGCAGGAAATTACGCGCCTGGTAGTTGCGAACCCCGTCCCAGCGCGCTCGGCCAAGCTTCTGCAGGTCTTTGATCGAGAGTTCGTCGGGCTCGGATTTCATCAGCCAATAGGCCATGGTTTTGCTCCTTGCGAGGTGAGTGGGCAAGCGGTCGGGCAATTTTATGACAAACCGACGGTCGGTTGACGCCAGCGTTTGCGTGTCGGTTCACGTTGTCGCAAAATGCCGGCCTTCTAAGCTTGACGCTGCTGCACGGCCTACACCTACAACGGAAACCGCTGCTGTCATCGTGTTGATGTGCCTTTGGGGGGCAATCGATGAAACGCAAACCGGATTTACTATGGATTTTGGTAATTTTATTCGGCCTTGGTGTCGTGACCACCGGCTATGCCCAAAGCCTGTGGAACAACAAACCCGATGCTCCCATCGAGATCGCACAGCAACAGCCGTCGGCCTTCAAGCGCTGAACCTGTCTTTTGGGCGCCGCTGATTTCAGTGGCGTCTAGTCCGCGAAATACCACGCCTTGTCCGTGACCGTTCCCTGCAGCGGCACATCCCAGCTCGCCTGAGCCAATCGTTGAACCTTCTGACATTCATGGGCCAAGCCCAGCAGCGTCGGCTTGCGCCAGTTTTTGCGACGCGCCAGGTACGCCAGGCTCCGGTCGTAGAAACCACCGCCCATTCCCAGGCGTCCGCCAACATCGTCAAACCCCACCAGCGGCAACAACACTAGGTCCAGCGCCCAGACTTTGCGTTGTCGGGCGATATTGTGCCGAGGTTCGGGGATGCGAAAGCGGTTGGGTTTGAACTTTTCGCCGGGACGAATCCGCTGGAACACCATTTTGGTTCGCGGCCAGGCACTGAGCACCGGCAGATAAATCGCCTTGCCCCGACGTTGCGCGGCACGCATCAGCAGGCGCGGATCGATTTCACCGTCGTTGGGCAGGTACAGAGAGATGTGTTTTGCGCGGCGGAACAGCGGGTGCTGGGCCAATTGCTTATACAGCCCGCGAGAGGCCTCGCGCTGCTGACTGGGGGTCAGTGCGCGGCGGGCCTTGCGCAGCATGCGTCGAAGTTGCGGGCGGGGCAGCAGCGCAGGTTCGGTCATGGATTCATGCTTCGGAAGTGCGAGTACTAAAGCGTACCCGTAAAAAAGCCGATGCCGGTAATTAAACCGGCATCGGACTGGAATCAGGCTCCCCGGATGAACCGCTGTCGACTTAGCCCTTGAACCCGAAAGTTCAAGGTGGAAGATGCAGTAGGCTTTAAGGCTTTCCGTCTAGCGGACATGCACACCAGCCCAACGTGCAACCTCCAGGGTAGTGCGAATCGGCTCAGGGACGTCGTCAACTGGCAAGCACCCCAGGGAGTGATGCGAGTATACCCCAAGCGGTCACGCGAATCAGCCCTTGGTGACATCCGGATCGGTCGACAGCACCAGATCGACGCGGTCCAGCAGGTCGCGAACCTGCTCTCGGGTCGAGCCGCTGGCCTGTACATCCGGGCGTTCTTCCTTGTGCAGAAGATCGTGCGTAATGTTCAGCGCGGCCATCACGGCGATGCGGTCGGCGCCGATGACTTTGCCGCTGCTGCGGATTTCGCGCATCTTGCCGTCCAGGTAACGGGCAGCGCTCACCAGGTTGCTGCGCTCTTCCTGGGGGCAGATGATCGAATATTCTTTGTCGAGGATCTGCACGGTAACGCTATTGCTTGAACTCATGAGTCTTGCTCCAGGGCCTTGAGGCGCGAAATCATCGATTCGACCTTACGCCGGGCGATTTCATTTTTTTCAATGAGGTGCGCGCGTTCCTCGCGCCAGCTCTTTTCCTGAGCTAATAGGAGTCCATTCTGACTCTTTAGTTGCTCGACTCGAGTAATTAGCAGTTCGAGTCTGGCCATCAGCGCTTGCAGGTCGGTGTCTTCCATTGTGTCCACTGGTTGTGTCTGATGGGTGGCAGGCTCTGTACAAAACTGCCTGCGCGTCGATCATGCTGCGTTAAAAACAGGCTCGCAATGCTCATGTAGGGCCCTACACTCCGCTTGCTCGCCTGTTTTTGCCTTGCCTGATCGCCGCTCGGCGAGTTTTCGTACAGGCCTGGCTGGCGGACAGCCTTTAATAGTCTTGGCGAGTCTGTCGATGTAGGATACAAGGCCTTCATTCTAGACATAGCGCCGTCTGGCGCCTAGCTGCCCATGCCCATTCAGAATTCTCCGTACCAAGCCTTTGCCACCCTGCTGAGCACCAGCGGCCATCCCGTCTCGCCTGCCGAACTGCACGGCCTGTTGCTCGGTCGCAGTTGCGCCGGTGCCGGCTTCGAAGCCGACAGCTGGTTGGCCGATGCCGCCGAGCTGCTCGAAGGCGAGCCGCAAGACAACGTTCGCAACGCCTTGATCGGCCTGCAAGAGATGGTCAAGGGCGAGCTTACCAGCGACGACATGACCGTTGTTCTGCTGCTGCCGACTGACGACGCGCCGCTCACCGAGCGTGCGGCTGCACTGGGCCAGTGGTGCCAGGGCTTCCTTACCGGCTTCGGTCTGACCCGCCGCGAATATGCCTTGAGCACTGAAGCCACCGAAGTGCTGCAGGATCTGGCCGCCATTGCCCAGGTGCAAGACGCGCTGGAAGAGTCCGACGACGGCGAAAGCGACTACATGGAAGTGATGGAGTACCTGCGCGTCGCTCCGTTGCTGCTGTTCACCGAAACCAAGAAAACCGACGAAGCGGCTGCCAAACCGTCGTTGCATTAATCGCGTGCCAGGGAAAGCCATCTGCCCATGATTCATATCCCGAAATCGGAATACAGCCGTCGCCGCAAGGCGCTGATGGCGCAGATGGAACCCAACAGCATCGCCATCCTGCCCGCCGCCGCGGTGGCCATCCGCAACCGCGATGTCGAGCACGTCTACCGTCAGGACAGCGACTTCCAGTACCTCAGCGGTTTCCCCGAGCCTCAAGCCGTCATCGTCTTGATGCCCGGCCGTGAGCACGGCGAATACGTGCTGTTTTGCCGGGAACGTAATGCCGAACGGGAATTGTGGGACGGCCTGCGCGCCGGCCAGGAAGGCGCGATCCGTGACTTCGGCGCCGACGACGCATTCCCCATCACCGACATTGACGACATTCTGCCGGGCTTGATCGAAGGCCGCGACCGGGTGTACTCGGCCATGGGCAGTAACCCCGAATTCGATCGGCACCTGATGGACTGGATCAACGTGATCCGCTCTAAAGCGCACCTCGGCGCCCAGCCGCCGAACGAATTCGTTGCCCTGGATCATCTGCTTCACGACATGCGCCTGTATAAATCGGCGGCAGAAGTGAAGGTGATGCGCGAAGCTGCGCGGATTTCCGCCCAGGCACATATTCGTGCGATGCAGGCCAGCCGTGCCGGTTTGCATGAGTTCAGCCTTGAAGCCGAGCTCGATTACGAGTTCCGCAAGGGCGGGGCGAAGATGCCGGCGTACGGGTCGATCGTCGCGGCGGGGCGCAACAGCTGCATCCTGCACTACCAGCAGAATGACGCGGTGCTCAAGGACGGCGATCTGGTGCTGATCGACGCCGGTTGCGAGATCGACTGCTACGCCAGCGACATCACCCGCACCTGGCCGGTCAACGGCAAGTATTCACCGGAGCAGAAGGCGATTTACGAGTTGGTGCTGGCTTCCCAGGAAGCAGCATTTGCCGAAATCGCGCCGAACAAACACTGGAATCAGGCGCACGAAGCCACGGTCCGGGTGATTACCGCCGGTCTGGTGAAGTTGGGCCTGTTGCAGGGCGACGTTGACGAATTGATCGCCAGCGAAGCCTACAAAGCGTTTTACATGCACCGCGCCGGCCACTGGCTGGGCATGGATGTGCACGATGTCGGCGAATACAAGGTCGGCGGCGAATGGCGCGTGCTGGAAATCGGCATGGCGCTGACGGTCGAGCCGGGCATTTACATTGCTCCGAACAACCAGAACGTAGCGAAGAAATGGCGCGGCATTGGCGTACGCATCGAGGACGACGTAGTGGTCACCAAAACCGGTTGTGAAATCCTGACTAACGGCGTGCCGAAAACGGTCGCCGAAATCGAGGCCTTGATGGCCACAGCACGGACACAAGCGGCATGAGTCGAGTCAATCTGGCAATCATCGGTGGTGGTTTGGTCGGCGCCAGCCTGGCGTTGGCATTACAGGCAGGGGCCAAGGCCCGTGGCTGGAAGATCGTGCTGATCGAACCGTTTGCCCCCGGTCACACCTACCAGCCGAGCTATGACGCCCGTTCTTCGGCGTTGTCCTTCGGCGCCCGGCAGATTTATCAACGGTTGGGTGTGTGGCAGGAAATCTCCCGCCGCGCCGAGCCGATCAAGCAGATTCATGTCTCCGACCGTGGACGTTTCTCCACCGCGCGACTGTCGGCGATGGAAGAGGGCGTTCCGGCGCTGGGTTATGTGGTGGAAAACGCCTGGCTCGGCCAATGCCTTTGGCAAGGTCTGGACAAGGACGTGGTCGGTTGGCGGTGCCCGGCGGAAGTCACCGGCATGGAGCCCCTGACCGACGGCTATCGCCTGACGCTCGACGATGAAACCCTGCTGGAATGCGACCTTGCGGTGCTCGCTGATGGCGGCCGTTCCGGCTTGCGTGAGCAACTGGGGATCGGCATCAAGAAACGCCCGTACAACCAGAGCGCGCTGATCGCCAACATCACCCCCAGCGAAGCGCACAACGGCATGGCCTTCGAGCGTTTCACCGACGATGGCCCGATGGCCTTGCTGCCGTTGCCGGACAATCGCTGCGCGTTGGTCTGGACCCGTCTGGGTATGGATGCGCAACGGCTTGCAGCCCTTGATGACCGCAGCTTTCTCGGCGAGTTGCAGGGCATCTTCGGTTATCGCCTCGGCACGCTGAAACAGGTCGGCGCACGGCATTTGTATCCGCTGTCGCTGATCGAAGCCGAGGAACAAGTCCGCCCGCATCTGGCGATTCTCGGCAACGCTGCTCATAGCCTGCATCCGATTGCCGGGCAAGGGTTCAACCTGTCGTTGCGTGACGCCCAGGCGCTGGCCGACAGTTTATTGGGCAGCGAGACATCGCCCGGCGATTTCGCCACCTTGCAGGCCTATCGCGAGCGTCAGCGTCTGGACCAGAGCCTGACCGTGGGTTTTTCCGATCAGGTCACCCGCTTGTTCGGCAGCACCCAGCCACTGGTTTCCCTGGGCCGCAACATTGGGCTGCTCGGCCTCGATCTGTTGCCGCCGGCCAAGCGCTGGTTCGCTCGACAGGCCATGGGCCTGGGTACGCGTCCCGATGTTTAAGAGGGCGTATCTGCAAGTCGATATTCACGACGGCACCGGCACTTTGGTGACGCGGGTCGGAAAAACCCTTTACGTGCGGCTCAAGCCGCAAGCGAGACAGGCTTAAAGCATGGAAATGCGCGCAGATCTGCTGATTGTCGGGGCCGGAATGGTCGGCAGTGCCCTGGCGCTGGCGTTACAAAACAGTGGGCTCGAAGTCCTGCTGCTGGACGGTAGCCCCCTGAGCGTCAAACCCTTCGATGGGCAGGCTCCGTTCGAACCTCGAGTGAGTGCCTTGTCGGCGGCCAGCCAGCGAATACTTGAACGCCTGGGCGTCTGGGATGGCGTTGTCAGCCGGCGCAGTAGTCCGTACACCGACATGCACGTCTGGGATGGCAGCGGCACCGGGCAGATCCATTTCTCGGCGACCAGTGTCCATGCCGAAGTGCTCGGGCATATCGTCGAGAACCGCGTGGTTCAGGACGCTTTGCTCGATCGACTGCACGACTGCGATCTCGGGATGCTGGCCAATGCGCGTTTGGAGCAGATGCGCCGCTCCGGTGACGACTGGCTGCTGACCCTGGCCGACGGTCGAACCTTGCGAGCGCCTTTGGTAATTGCGGCGGATGGCGCCAATTCGGCCGTTCGGCGCCTGACCGGCGTTGCGACTCGCGAGTGGGATTACATGCACCACGCGATCGTTACCAGTGTGCGCAGCTCAAAACCTCATCAAATGACCGCGTGGCAGCGATTCACCGACAATGGCCCGCTGGCGTTTCTGCCGCTGGAACGGGACGGTCAAGGGGATTGGTGCTCGATCGTCTGGTCGACCACGCCCAGCGAAGCCGAACGCCTGATGGCGCTGGACGACGAAGGCTTCTGCAAGGAGCTGGAGCGGGCCTTCGAAGGCTGCCTCGGCACAGTGCTCAGCGCTGACCCGCGTTTGTGCGTGCCGCTGCGTCAGCGTCATGCCAAGCGGTATGTGGCTGAAGGCCTGGCGCTGATCGGCGATGCGGCCCACACCATCCATCCGCTGGCCGGGCAGGGCGTGAACCTCGGTTTCCTCGATGCCGCGGTGCTGGCCGAAGTGCTGCTGCAAGCGGCCGCGCGTGGCGAGCGGTTGGCGGATGTGAAAGTGCTCAGTCGTTATGAGCGTCGGCGCATGCCCCACAACCTGGCGTTGATGGCGGCGATGGAAGGGTTCGAGCGGTTGTTCCAGGCCGATCCGTTGCCGGTGCGTTGGTTGCGCAATACCGGGTTGAAGATGGTCGATCAGATGCCCGAGGCCAAGGCGTTGTTCGTGCGCGAAGCGCTTGGGTTGATCGGGGATCTGCCGGCGTTGGCCAAGGCTTGAGATCTTCGTTGGGGCTGATGGCCTCTTCGCGGGCAAGCCTCGCTCCTACAGGTATTGAGTCAATCGCGACATTGGCGAACGACACAAAACCTGTAGGAGCGAGGCTTGCCCTAATGCCAGTCAGTTAAGGAATTGACTTGCCCGCCAAGCAATAATAGAAACGGGCTTATGTTTTTATGAGCTCGCTTCATGCCCCTCCAAAACGACCTTCAAGAAGTTACCAAACTTAATCCGATCTCCTTCGAACGCTTTGCACAGCTGATTGATCCTGTGTGGATTGAACAGGCGCTGGCGTCGACCGGTACGGTCTCTATTCGCCGCAGACGTCTGCCGGCCGAGCGTATTGTGTGGCTGGTGGTTGGGTTGGCCTTGTTCAAGAACGAACCGATTTGGCTCATCGTGCAACAACTGGGATTAGCTTTGGGCGAAGCGAAAGTGCCTGCACCCAGTGCCGCAGTCCAGGCCCGGCAACGGCTTGGAGAAGCACCGCTGGCTGCACTGTTCAAGCAATTGGCCGAAGCATGGGGCAGTGCTGAGCAGCCGGCTTCGGCCAGCTTTTTGGGGTTGCGTAGTTTTGCGGTGGACGGCGTGGTTTGGTCCACCCCCGACACACCGGAAAACCGCCAGACCTTTGGTGGCGGGCGGACTCACTCGGGAGATGGGGCCTGGCCGCAAGTGCGCGGCGTTTGCCTGATGGATACCTATAGTCACTTGATTCGAGCCGCCTGTTTTGGCGAGTTTGCTGTCGGCGAGCTTCGTCATGCGAAGGGGTTGGAAAAAGCGGTAAGCGATCACTCGGTGACGATTTTTGATCGAGCTTACTACTCCGCAGCCCTCTTGCTCGACTGGCAACAAAGCGGGACTGAACGGCATTGGCTCATGCGGGCACGCAAACCGCTTAAATACGAGGTGATCGAAGAGTTGGGCCCGGATGATTGGCTCGTGCGACTGACCGTTTCCCGAGACGCTCTCAAGCAACGTCCAGACCTTCCCGCTTATTGGCATGCACGACTGATTGAGTACTCAATAGACGACAAACCGCGCCGCTATCTAACCTCGTTGACCGATGCCGAACGTTACCCTGCCAATCAGGTGGCGGGGCACTACAACGAACGCTGGGAAATCGAATTGGGTTACCGCGAGATCAAGCAAAACCTGCTCAAAGGAGAGCAGTTACGCAGCAAACAACCTGATCTGGTGCGCCAAGAGCTGTGGGGCACCCTACTTGCCTACAACCTGATCCGTCAGGAAATGCGCTTGATGGCTGAAGAAATGAAGGTGGCGCCGCAACGCTTGAGTTTTCTCTGGTTGGCTCAAGCGGTCACCAATGCGCTGCGCTTTTGTCCGCTGGAAACGCCAGGCACGATCCCTAAACGACTGGCAGACCTGAGAGTCCAGGCTCAGCACTTTATGCTTCCTGCCAGGCGGCCGCGAAGTTACCCAAGGGTGGTGAAGCCCAGGCCAGTCAAATACCCCAAAAAGAAGACCGGAGGGCTTAACTGACTGGCATTAAGGCTTGCCCGCGAAGGCGTCGGTACATCCACCACCAATCCCAGCTGTGCAACATCTGGTAACGCCTCAATCCACTGTTCGATTGAGAAGCGAAATGTGAGTCCTTATCATTTGGCCTCACTTCCCCATTCGAGAGACCGCTTCCATGTTGGCACCCAAGCGTCTACTGACTGCACTGGCCCTGACCCTGATTGGCAGCACCGCCGCCCAGGCCGCCGACGAGGTGGTGGTTTACTCCTCGCGTATCGATGAGCTGATCAAGCCAGTCTTCGATGCCTACACCCAGAAAACCGGCGTGCAGGTGAAGTTCATCACCGACAAGGAAGCGCCGCTGATGCAGCGGATCAAGGCCGAGGGCGAAAACGCCACTGCCGACCTGCTGCTGACCGTCGATGCTGGCAACCTCTGGCAGGCCGAGCAGATGGGCATCCTCCAGCCGTTCACTTCCAAGGTGATCGACGCCAACATCCCATTGCAATACCGCGCTTCCTCCCATGCCTGGACCGGCCTGAGCCTGCGGGCGCGGACCATCGCCTACTCCACCGACCGGGTGAAACCGGGTGAGCTGACCACCTACGAAGCGCTGGCCGACAAGCAGTGGGAAGGCCGCCTGTGCCTGCGCACGGCGAAGAAGGTCTACAACCAGTCCCTGACCGCCACCATGATCGAAGTCCATGGCGCCGAGAAAACCGAGAAGATCCTCAAGGGTTGGGTCAATAACCTGTCCACCGACGTGTTCTCCGACGACGTCGCCGTGCTGGAGGCAATCAACGCCGGTCAGTGTGACGTCGGCATCGTCAACACTTACTACTACGGTCGCCTGCACAAACAGAAGCCTGACCTGCCGGTGAAACTGTTCTGGCCGAATCAGGGCGACCGTGGCGTGCACGTCAACCTGTCGGGCATCGGCCTGACCAAACACGCTCCACACCCGGAAGCCGCCAAGGCGCTGGTGGAATGGATGACCACGCCTGAAGCGCAGAAGATTTTCGCTGACGTGAACCAGGAATTCCCGGCCAACCCGGCAGTGGCTCCTTCGGAAGAAGTCGCGGCCTGGGGCAAGTTCGTTGCCGATACCCTGCCGGTGGAAGTGGCTGGCAAGCGTCAGGCTGAAGCGATCCGGATGATGGATCGGGCTGGCTGGAACTGAGTCTGTCGATATACTGCGCCACAGTATCAAGTCGGCGGCGTTCCAGCCGGCCTGATCGTTCCCACGCTCTGCGTGGGAATGCATCCACCGACGCACCGCGTCGAGGCGTGACGCAGAGCGTCACAAGATGTGTGCCCACGCAGAGCGTGGGCACAATCATTTAAACGAGAGCTTTCTTTGGCCCACCCCGCCCAACGCCGCTGGTATCCCTTGGTCTTCGCCATTGCTGCGCTGGTCCTGCTGCCCCTGAGTGTCCTGCTTCTTTCCTGGCAAACCATCGATCAGCAGATCTGGTCCCACCTGTGGGAAACCCAGATGCCCCGGCTGCTGGGCAATACCCTCACGCTGGTCCTCGGCGTCGGTTTCGGCGTAACGCTGCTGGGCGTCAGCCTGGCCTGGCTCACCAGCCTCTGTGAATTCCCCGGGCGGCGTTGGCTGGACTGGGCGTTGATGCTGCCCTTTGCGATTCCTGCTTACGTGCTGGCATTTGTTTTCGTCGGCCTGCTGGATTTCGCCGGCCCCGTGCAAACCTTGCTGCGCGAATGGTTCGGCAGCGGCCTGAGGCTGCCGCGAGTGCGCTCCACCGGCGGTGTGATTCTGGTGCTGGTGCTGGTTTTCTATCCGTACGTTTACCTGTTGGCGCGTAGCGCATTCCTGGCTCAGGGCAAAGGCTTGATGGAAGCAGCGCGAGTCCTTGGGCAATCCCCATGGCAGGCATTCTGGCGAGTGGCGTTACCGATGGCACGTCCGGCCATCGGCGCGGGAGTGGCGTTGGCGCTGATGGAAACCCTGGCGGATTTCGGTGCGGTGTCGGTGTTCAACTTCGATACATTCACCACCGCCATCTACAAAACCTGGTACGGCTTTTTCAGTCTTTCCACGGCCGCGCAACTGGCCAGCCTGTTGCTGTTGGTGGTGATGGTCGTGCTGTATGGCGAGCGCCGTGCCCGCGGGGCCCACCGGGCGAGCAACGAACGGCCACGGGTCAAGGCGTTGTATCACCTGCGCGGGGTCAAGGCGCTGGCGGCCATGAGCTGGTGCGGTCTGGTATTCGCCTGCGCCTTCGTCATTCCTGTGCTGCAACTGATGGTGTGGTTTTGGCAACGCGGGCGCTTCGATTTGGATGAGCGTTATACCGGATTGATCATCCATACCTTGTACCTGGGCGGCATGGCGGCGTTGATCACCGTCAGTGTCGCTCTGGTACTGGCCTTTGCCCGTCGATTGGCGCCGACCCGGGCGATCCGTTCCGGCATCAGTCTGGCCAACCTTGGCTACGCCTTGCCGGGCTCGGTGCTGGCGGTGTCGATCATGCTGGCGTTCAGTTACCTGGATCGCGAGCTGGTGATCCCGCTGTCGGGATGGCTTGGCGGCGCGGGCAAACCGTTGCTGCTGGGCAGTCTGTCGGCGTTGCTGCTGGCCTATCTGGTGCGTTTTATCGCGGTGGCCTATGGACCGCTTGAAAGCAGCCTGGCGCGAATACGGCCATCTTTGCCCGAAGCAGCACGTAGCCTTGGCGTCAGTGGGCCACGACTGTTTTTCAAAGTGTATCTGCCGCTGCTGCTGCCGGGCACGTTGAGCGCGGCGTTGCTGGTGTTCGTCGATGTGCTCAAGGAAATGCCCGCAACCCTGCTGATGCGCCCGTTTGGCTGGGACACGCTGGCGGTGCGGATCTTTGAAATGACCAGCGAGGGGGAGTGGGCGAGGGCCTCGTTGCCAGCACTGACGCTGGTTTTGGTCGGGCTGTTACCGGTCATCGGATTGATCCGACGTTCAGCGCATCGAAACACGTAGGTGTCAGTCCTACACCTTGCGGCTACAATGCGCGGCATTCGGTGCGGTCCGTCTTTCAGACCGGGTCGCTGAAACGGCTGAAAGCCTTTTATTTCAAGGCATTTCACCCCGTACAGCGCCTGTCCGCACCTTCGCCACGCCCGGAAGGAGAAACCCATGGGACAGCGTACGCCTCTGTATGACCTTCATCTCGCCCTCGGCGCGAAGATGGTCGATTTTGGCGGTTGGGATATGCCTCTGCATTACGGCTCGCAGGTCGAGGAACACCATCAGGTGCGCCGCGATTGCGGGGTTTTCGATGTATCCCACATGACCGTGATCGATGTTGACGGCCCCCAGGCCAAGGCCTGGCTTCAGTATTTACTGGCCAATGACGTCGAACGCCTGCACAGCCCCGGCCGTGCCCTGTACAGCGCCATGCTCAACGAGCAGGGCGGCATCGTCGACGACATGATCGTCTACCGTCTCGAGGACGGTTATCGCCTGGTGGTCAACGCCTCCACCCGCAATCAGGATTTGGCCTGGATGCAGGCGCATCTCGGTGACTTCGAGGTGCAGCTCAACGAGCGCTCCGAGTTGGCGATGCTGGCCATTCAAGGGCCTCACGCCCGGCACAAGATTGCCGAACTGGTGACTCAGTCCCGTGGCACGCTGATTCAGCAGCTCAAATATTTCGAAGGTCAGACCGACGGTGACTGGTTCATCGCGCGCACCGGTTACACCGGTGAGGATGGTCTGGAAATCGTGCTGCCGGCCGATCAGGCACCGGGCTTCTTCAACGATCTGGTGGGCGCGGGTATTTCCCCTATCGGCCTCGGCGCCCGCGATACCTTGCGTGTCGAAGCCGGCATGAACCTCTACGGTCAGGACATTCATCAAGAAGTTTCGCCATTGGCCTCCAACATGGCCTGGAGCATTGCCTGGGAACCGGCCACGCGCCAGTTCATCGGCCGCACTGCCCTGGAAGCCGAACAGGCCGATGGCGTGCAGCACAAACTGGTGGGTCTGGTCCTGGAAGAACGTGGAGTGTTACGGGCGCATCAAGTGGTTCGCATCGCCGATGTTGGCGAAGGGGAGATCACCAGTGGTAGTTTCTCTCCTACGCTTAGCAAGTCGATTGCACTGGCGCGCGTGCCGGTGGCCACCGCCGACCGCGCTGAAGTGGAAATCCGTGGCAAGTGGTACCCGGTTCGAGTGGTCAAACCGACCTTCGTACGCCACGGCAAAACCTTGATCTAACTTTTTTTGGCGGGCAATGACCGCTGACATTTTTCTTGAGGACACAGAACATGAGCGAAATCCCTGTCGACCTGCGTTTTGCCGAAAGTCACGAATGGGCCCGTCTAGACCATGATGGCGGCGTGAAAGTGGGTATTTCAGACCATGCTCAGGAAGCCTTGGGTGACGTAGTGTTCGTTGAACTGCCGGAAATCGGCAAAGTGTTCGCTGCCGGTGAGGCTGCGGGTGTAGTGGAATCGGTCAAGGCTGCGTCCGATATCTACTCGCCAGTCTCCGGCAAAGTCATTGCCGTTAACGAAGAGTTGGCCAACAACCCGGAACTGGTCAACAGCGCGCCTTATGACAGCTGGTTCTTCAAACTCGAGCCAAGCGATACCTCTGAACTGAACAACCTGCTCGACCCGGTAGCCTACAAGGCTGCCATCGGCGAGTAATGCTCGCCCCGTAGGAGCTGCCGAAGGCTGCGATCTTTTGATCTTGTTTTAAGAATCAAAGTCAAAAGATCGCAGCCTTCGGCAGCTCCTACATCGTTTACATACGACTCCTTCTTTAAGGCACTGTGACAGCGGCTGCTATGCTGGTTTGACCGCATTGCATCGACGCCGAGCGCCAGTCAAGAGAGAGCCCGTCATGTCCCAGTTGCCGTCCTTGAGCCAGTTACGCGACCCCAATACCTTCCTGCGCCGCCACTTGGGCCCCGATGCCGCCGAGCAGCAGGCGATGCTCGACAGCCTTGGTCTTGGCAGCCGGGTCGAACTGATCGAGCAGACGGTGCCGCCGGGAATCCGCCTCAACCGGCCACTGGATTTGCCGCCGGCCCTCGACGAAGAAGCCGCGCTGGCCAAGCTGCGGGGCTACGCCGAGCAGAATCAGGTCTGGACCAGCCTGATCGGCATGGGATACCACGGCACCCTCACGCCGGCCGTCATCCTGCGCAACGTGCTGGAAAATCCCGGTTGGTACACCGCCTATACCCCCTATCAACCAGAAATAGCCCAAGGCCGGCTCGAAGCGTTGCTGAATTTCCAGCAGCTGACCATCGACCTGACCGGCCTGGAACTGGCCAACGCCTCGCTGCTGGATGAAGCCACGGCGGCGGCCGAGGCCATGGCTCTGGCCAAGCGCGTGGCCAAATCCAGAAGTAACCTGTTTTTCGTCGATGAGAATTGTCACTCGCAAACCATTTCCGTGGTGCGGACCCGGGCCGAAGGGTTCGGTTTCGAGCTGATCGTCGACACTGTGGATAACTTGAAACAGCACCAGGTGTTCGGCGCGCTGCTGCAATATCCCGACACCCACGGTGAAGTGCGCGATCTGCGTCCATTGATCGATCATTTGCATGCCCAGCAAGCCTTGGCCTGTGTGGCGACCGATCTGCTAAGCCTGCTGTTGCTGACCCCGCCGGGGGAGTTGGGCGCCGACGTGGTGTTCGGTTCGTCCCAGCGATTCGGCGTGCCCATGGGTTACGGCGGCCCGCACGCGGCGTTTTTTGCCAGTCGCGACGAATACAAACGGGCGATTCCCGGGCGGATCATCGGTGTGTCGAAAGATGCTCGCGGCAACGTCGCCCTGCGCATGGCCCTGCAAACCCGTGAGCAACATATCCGCCGGGAGAAAGCCAACTCCAACATCTGCACCGCTCAGGTGCTACTGGCCAATATCGCCAGTTTCTACGCGGTCTACCATGGCCCGGAAGGGCTCAAACGGATTGCCCAACGCGTTCATCGACTAACCTGCATCCTCGCCGCCGGACTGGAGCGTCATGGGATCACCCGTCTCAATCAGCATTTCTTCGACACCCTGACCCTGGAGGTCGGTGGCACTCAGACTGCGATCATCGAAAGTGCCCAGGCGGCGCAGATCAACTTGCGTATTCTCGGCCGTGGACAGCTCGCCCTGAGCCTCGACGAAACCTGTGACGAAACCACCGTGGCGAAGCTGTTCGATGTGTTTCTCGGTGCCGATCATGGGCTCAACATCGACGAACTGGACGCTGAAGCGCTAGCATCCGGCATTCCTGCCGGGTTGCAGCGCAGTACGCCGTATCTGCGTCATCCGGTGTTCAACGCTCATCACAGCGAAACCGAAATGCTGCGTTATCTCAAGCAGCTGGAAAACAAAGACTTGGCGCTCAACCAATCGATGATTCCGCTGGGCTCTTGCACCATGAAGCTCAATGCCACCAGCGAGATGATCCCCATCACCTGGCCGCAGTTCGCCAACTTGCATCCGTTCGTGCCGAAAGAGCAGGTGGTGGGTTATTCCTTGATGATCGAGGAATTGGAGCGCTGGCTCTGCGCGATCACCGGTTTCGATGCGATCTGCATGCAACCCAACTCGGGCGCTCAGGGTGAGTACGCCGGGTTGCTAGCGATTCGCAAATATCACGAGAGCCGCCATCAGGGCGCGCGGGATATTTGCCTGATCCCGTCCTCGGCCCACGGCACCAACCCGGCTTCGGCGCAGATGGCCGGGATGCGAGTAGTGATCGTCGAGTGCGACGAGGGGGGTAATGTCGATCTGAATGATCTGAAGGAAAAGGCCACGGGGGCGGGGGATAAACTCGCCTGCCTGATGGCGACTTATCCTTCAACGCATGGGGTCTATGAGGAAGGCATCAGCGAGATCTGTGAAGTTATACACAGCCATGGCGGTCAGGTGTACATGGATGGCGCCAACCTTAATGCGCAGGTTGGATTGGCTCGGCCGGCCGACATCGGTGCCGACGTGTCGCACATGAACCTGCACAAAACCTTCTGCATTCCCCATGGCGGTGGCGGACCGGGAATGGGTCCGATCGGCGTTCGGGCGCACTTGGCGCCGTTCGTCGCCAATCACCCGGTGGTGCCAATCGAAGGTCCGCTGCCGGAGAACGGCGCGGTGAGCGCGGCACCTTGGGGCAGCGCAAGCATTCTGCCTATCAGCTGGATGTACATCGCCATGATGGGGCCGCAACTGGCGGATGCGAGCGAGGTGGCGATTCTCGCCGCGAATTACCTGGCGCAGCATTTGGCCGGCGCATTTCCAGTGCTCTACACCGGGCGCAATGAGCGAGTAGCTCACGAATGCATTCTCGACTTGCGACCGCTCAAGGCACAGACCGGAATCAGTGAAGAGGACGTTGCCAAGCGCCTGATGGACTACGGCTTCCATGCGCCGACCATGTCGTTTCCGGTACCGGGGACGTTGATGGTCGAACCGACCGAAAGTGAGTCGAAGGCGGAGCTGGACCGTTTTATCAGCGCGATGCTGAGTATCCGCGCGGAAATCACCGAGGTGCAGAACGGCAACTGGCCGGCGGAGGACAACCCGCTGAAACGCTCACCGCATACCTTGGCGGACATCACCGGGGTTTGGGAGCGCCCGTACAGCATCGAGCAGGCGGTGACGCCGGATGCTCACACCAAGGCCCATAAGTATTGGCCGGTGGTGAACCGTGTGGACAATGTCTACGGTGACCGCAATCTGTTTTGCGCATGTGTGCCGGTGGACGAATACCGTTGAAGTACCAGGCCCTGTAGGAGCGAGGCTTGCCCGCGAAGGCGTCCTCAAGAATGCCAAAAGCTTCGCGGGCAAGCCTCGCTCCTACAGGGTTTTGCGTCAGGCAAAAAAATACCGCTCATGTGAGCGGCATTTTGTTGAGCAACGAACCTTATTTCGAGGCGATGGCATTCTTCGCCAGGATTGCGTTCGCCAGTTCCATGTCTGTGGCTTGCAGGCCAGGGTTGTCGGCGCGGACTTTCTGTATGGCGGCTTCCAGGTACGGCCCGCGAATAGCGCCGTCACTGGCGACAAAGCTGCCGGCGTCGTCCTGGGCGGCGACGACCAGCTTGTGATCCCTTGAGGTCAGGTAGGACGTACCGGTGGTGGCACCGGACGTAAGGACGTTACGCAAAAAGCTGTCATCAGCCATCGCCGAACCGACTTGAAGGGACAACACGGCGAAGGTAGCGACAGCAAGTTTGAGACGCATAAAAGGTGACTCCAGTGGATTAACTGCGGGCTTTGATTGCCGATAACCCAATCGAGTTCCGTGACGTTAGTCGGCTCGCCGCAGGCTGCGATCTTTTGATTTTCGCTTTTAAAAACAAGATCAAAGGATCGCAGCCTGCGGCAGCTCCTACCGGTATCAGACTTACTTCTGCTCACTCTGCGGCGTCACTCGCAACACCTCTTCGATCGTGGTCAAACCCGCCGCCACCTTCTGCGCCCCCGACAGCCGCAAACTGCGCATGCCTTCCTTGAAAGCCTGACGGCGGACCGCCAGCAAATCGGTATCAGGGTTGATCAGCGCTTTAATGCCGTCAGTCAGCTGCATGATTTCGTACACCCCGGCGCGGCCGCGATAGCCGGTTTCGCGGCATTCCAGGCAACCGATGGCGCGTTGTGCGTTACCTGGTAGTGGCGCTTGCCAAGGCCGGGTCAGGGTTTGCCAGTCGTCCTCGCCCAAAGTTAATGGTGCCTTGCAATGCGGGCAGAGGGTCCGGACCAGACGCTGAGCCATGACCCCGAGCACCGTGGCCTTGATCAGGTAATGCGGCACGCCGAGTTCCAGCAGGCGGCTGATGGCGCTCGGGGCGTCGTTGGTGTGTAACGTCGACAGCACCAAGTGGCCGGTGAGTGCGGCTTGAATCGCCATTTCGGCGGTTTCGAGGTCGCGGATCTCGCCGATCATGATGATGTCCGGGTCTTGCCGCATCAGTGCGCGCACACCGGCGGCAAAGGTCAGGTCGATGTTGTGCTGGACCTGCATCTGATTGAACGCCGGCTCGACCATTTCGATCGGGTCTTCAATGGTGCAGAGGTTGACCTCCGGCGTCGCCAGTTTCTTCAGGGTGGTGTACAGCGTGGTGGTCTTGCCTGACCCGGTCGGCCCGGTCACCAGAATGATGCCATTGGGCTGGCGGGTCATGTCTTGCCAGCGACGCAGGTCATCGGCGGAAAAACCCAGCTGGTCGAAGTCCTTGAGTAGCACTTCCGGGTCGAAGATCCGCATGACCATCTTCTCGCCGAACGCCGTCGGTAATGTCGACAGCCGCAGCTCGACTTCGCCGCCGTCCGGGGTTTTGGTTTTGACTCGGCCGTCTTGGGGTTTGCGCTTTTCCGCAACGTTCATCCGCCCCAGGCTTTTCAGGCGACTGACGATGGCCATGGTCACCTGTGGCGGGAATTGATAGACGTTGTGCAGCACGCCGTCGATGCGAAAGCGCACCGTGCCTTGCTCGCGCCGGGGTTCGATGTGGATATCGCTGGCCCGTTGCTGGAACGCGTACTGGAACAGCCAATCGACGATGTTGACGATGTGCGCATCGTTGGCGTCCGGCTCCTGGTCGCTGGCGCCGAGGTTGAGCAACTGTTCGAAGTTGCCCAGGGTGCTTATTTGTTGATCAGCGTTGGTGGCGCCGGTGACCGATTTGGCCAGGCGGAAAAACTCCACGCTGAAGCGCTGGATGTCCACCGGGTTGGCCACCACGCGCTTGATCGGCAGCTTCAGCACGTGGGTCAGGTCGGCTTCCCAGCTGCTGACGAAGGGCTGGGCGCTGGCCACGGTGACGGCGTCGCGGTCGATGGACACCGCCAGAATCTTGTGGCGTTGGGCGAAGGCATAGGACATCAGCGGCGTAATGGCTGCGACGTTGATTTTCAGCGGGTCGATGCGCAAGTAAGGCTGACCGGCCTGCTGAGACAGCCAGAGCGTCAGGCTTTCCAGATCGAGGTGTTTGCCGGGACGGCTGAGGTCGTCCAGGTGTTGGCTGGCGATGAATTCCAGCGGGTGCTGCTGACCATTTATGGCGTGACGGCGGCGGGCGTTGAGTGCGTGTTCGGCCGAATCCTGACTGATAAAGCCTTGGGCGACCAATTCACGCAGCAAATCATTGAGGTCCAGCCAGCGGTCCTGAGTGGCGAGTTGAACGGACATGCGGGCTCCTTATGAACAACCGTTCGCAAAGGATAGCCGCGCACCCGCAGACCGTTGGGCCACTACCCGACCAAGACGTGTCGGGTTTTGTCTGGGTTTTTTTAACCAGCTGCCTGAGACGGCTCTCCCCACGCAGAATCAGCCGCTTGCAGGTTCACCGAGCAGACGCTGATCAGGTTACGTAATTTTTCCGCTATCACTTGAGCACGGTGCCAGCTCAGGCCGTCCATGACGATGTCGACTGACAGCAGATCGTCCATGCGCTGCACATTGACCTGCTGCGGCGTCAGAAACTGCAAGGCGAACAAGTTGAGCGCCCGGCACAGCAGATCCGGCTCGGCCTCGGCCAGTAATTGATAGTGAACGCGGCAGTGGGTGTTGCTGACGT
Source organism: Pseudomonas sp. JV414 (assembly GCF_032424305.1). Classification (NCBI taxonomy): domain Bacteria; kingdom Pseudomonadati; phylum Pseudomonadota; class Gammaproteobacteria; order Pseudomonadales; family Pseudomonadaceae; genus Pseudomonas; species Pseudomonas sp. JV414. The sequence goes on from NZ_VYKC01000013.1 coordinate 250,617, forward strand.
TCCAGACATCGGCACGGGCGGGCGGGGTGTTCACGGCTTCTAAATGCGGCATGGTCGGTCTCCAAAATCACTGGAGGAATTTTTACATTCGGTGCGGGGCATTTCTTATCTATGATTGGGCTTATTGACCATTTATCGAATCGATCAATTCGATTTAGTACCCACTACAGGTTTTTCTATGCACAGCGAGCTGGATGGCTACGACCGCAAGATTCTCGCGTTGCTGCAAGAGGACGCTTCGCTCTCCAGCGCGCAGATCGCCGAAAAGGTAGGGCTCTCGCAGTCGCCGTGCTGGCGACGGATTCAGCGGATGAAGGAAGAGGGGATCATTCGCGGTCAGGTGACGTTGCTTGACCGGAAGAAAATCGGCCTTAACACGCAGATCTTCGCCGAGATCAAACTCAACGCCCACGGACGCTCGAACTTCACTGAGTTTACCGAGGCGATTCGCGGTTTTCCCGAAGTGCTGGAGTGTTATGTGCTGATGGGGTCGGTGGATTTCTTGCTGCGGATCGTCACGGCGGACATCGAAGCTTATGAGCGCTTCTTTTTCGAGAAGCTGTCGATGGTGCCGGGGATTCAGGAGGTCAACTCGATCGTGGCTTTATCTGAAATCAAATCCACGACGAGTTTGCCGGTGTTGCGGGGTTAGAGATTTCAGCGTTTGTGCGGGCCTCTTCGCGAGCAAGCCTCGCTCCTACAGGATCTGGGTCGAACCCAATTGGGCGGTCAACCAAATCCTGTAGGAGCGAGGCTTGCCCGCGATGGCGGTCTTACATACGCAGGAGCATCTTCCAGGCGCGATTCTGATACACCGCAATCGCCTGGTGCTTACGCGCATCCAGCGATTCATCGGTGATCGGCTCGTTGGCCAGTTGCGTCAGTTTGTTCAGCTCACCGTACAGGCGATCCATTTCCGGGATATCCAACACGCCACGGGCATGATGCAACCAGGACTGGATGCGCTCGATACGCGGCAGCTGCTCGGCCAAGTCTTCCGGCTGTTGCTGGTAACGCTGCAATTGCAGCGAGTTGGCTTCTTCGCCCAGCATGCGCGGCAGCCAGCTACCCAGTTGTGCAGCACCCTGGCGATTGCCGCGGGTGTTGCGATCGGCGGCCCAGGTGCGGGCCAGCAACCAGCGCGAAGTGTTCAGTGAGAACAGGCCCCAGCGCACGTCTTCCAGTTCTTCGAGGAATTGCTCCGGCGCGGCTTTGCGCACGTCTTCGTCGTCCAGGCCGGCTTGTACCAGCGGGCGCCAGTCTTCCAGCAGGGCATCCAGCGCGACCCGCAGATCGTGAGTCGACTGACGCGGTGCGGCCTGACCGAGGCTACTGATCAGCGCGCGCATTTCAGCGAGGTTCTCGACCCAGTCCTGCAACAGGCGCCAGTGGCCATTGAAGCGATATTGCTCGGCCAGACGCTGGCTGCTGCTCAGCAAGTGCCAGCTCAACGCGGCGAACGCATCGTCCAGCGGCATTTCGGCGGTGATCTGCGGCGCCGGCAAGCTCAGCGAGTAGCTGTTGGCGTCGAACAAGCGATAACCGCGCTCGGCCTTGCTGATGTCACAGGGCATCAGCGCCAGGGTTGCAGCCAATTCGGCGGCCAGTTCCAGCAACGCGGCCGGCTCGCCTTCGCGCAGCTCCAACTCCAGCTCGCAGATTTCTTCTTTCTGCTTGCCGACCACCACGTGGCCCAGGTCCAGCGCGGCTTCGATGACCACTTTGGTCTTGCCACGGCCCCAAGCGATTTCCGCGCGTTCGCGAACGAAATCGGTGGTGAAGATGGCTTTCAGGGTTTTCTTGTCCAGCTCGGCCAGCTCTTCGGGCCAGCATTCACCGTCGAGTTTCTTCACGTCGAGTTTGGCTTTGGGCAGGGACCAGTCGTACTCGTGACGCTCGGACAGACCGGCGACACTCTGGCCACGGGTCTTGAGGGTCTGAATCACTTCTTCGCCATCGCGGCGCAGGCGCAGGGCAACCTTGGCGCGGGCCAGGTCGCGCTCAGGCGTGTCGAAGTACTGGTTCATCAACTCACGGCGTTCCCAGCCACTTTTGTTGCGTTTTTTCAGTAACGGGTGCTCGCGCAGGGCGGCGAGGGTTTCGCGGCTGACGCGGAGTTTGATTTCGGTTTCTTTCTGCATGGCCGGAAAATCCAGGATCGGGAGCGCAGCCGGGGGAATGTGTGGCTGCCAAGGTCGTGCAGTGTACAGGACTCGTTCGAGATAGGCTCCGCAACGGTTTATTCCTGTCGCCGGATGGTTCTATGATGGACTTCAATTCGGGAGTTGGGAGTCAGCGATGCCTTTGCCGTCCATGAAAGATCAGTTCGCTGCGCTGATCGCCGCGCCGTCCGTCAGCTGTACCCAACCCAGCCTGGATCAAACCAATCGGCCGGTCATCGACTTGTTGGCGACATGGCTCGGGGACTTGGGTTTTGCCTGCGATATCCAGCAGGTCAGCCCCGGCAAATTCAATCTTCTGGCCAGTTTTGGTTCCGGCCCCGGCGGCCTGGTGCTGGCCGGTCACAGCGATACGGTGCCGTACGACGAGGCGTTGTGGCAGACCGACCCGCTGAAACTGACGGAAGTGGACGGTCGCTGGGTTGGCTTGGGCAGTTGCGACATGAAGGGCTTTTTCGCCTTGGCCATCGAAGCCGTCAAACCCTTGCTCGACCAACCGTTCAAGCAACCCTTGCTGATCCTCGCCACCTGCGATGAAGAAAGCTCGATGTCTGGCGCTCGCGCTCTGGCCGAAGCCGGGCGGCCATTAGGTCGCGCGGCGGTGATCGGTGAGCCGACCGGGCTGAAGCCGGTCCGGATGCACAAAGGCATCATGATGGAGCGCATCGACATTCTCGGTCAGAGCGGCCATTCCTCGGACCCGCGCCTGGGCCACAGTGCCCTTGAGGCCATGCACGACGCCATCGGCGAACTGCGCGGCTTGCGCCTGGCGTGGCAGCGCGAATTCCGTAACCTGCAGTTCAGCGTGCCGCAACCGACGATGAATTTCGGCTGCATTCACGGCGGCGATAACCCCAACCGCATCTGTGGCCAGTGCTCGCTGGAGTTCGACTTGCGTCCGTTGCCAGGCATGGACCCCAAAGCCTTGCGCGCGGCGATTTTGCAGAAGCTCAACCCGATTGCCGAACGGCATCAGGTGAAGATCGATTACGCGCCGCTGTTCCCCGAAGTGCCACCCTTCGAGCAGGCCGAGGACTCGGAATTGGTGAGGATCGCTGAGAAGCTCACCGGCCATCGCGCCGAAGCAGTGGCATTCGGCACAGAAGCGCCTTATCTTCAGCGACTTGGCTGTGAAACATTGGTATTGGGGCCGGGTGATATCGCCTGCGCGCACCAACCGGGGGAATACCTCGAAATGTCACGTTTGCAGCCTACCGTGCATCTATTACGACAACTGATTGAACATTACTGCCTGACGCCGGCCAAAACAGCGATGCTGTAGGAGCTGCCGAAGGCTGCGATCTTGTGATCTTGCTTTTAAAATTCAAAGATCAAAAAATCGCAGCCTTCGGCAACTCCTACAGGGAGCGCGTATAAATTGCCGATGTCCCAACCCGTATTCATGAGGAGAGCGCGCGTGTCGCCAAGCCTGTTCCGACGATAACCATCAGCCCGCTGTGCGTTTACTGCTTTACCCTTTTTTCGGCTGCTATTTATTACAGGCCCAGGTTCATGCCCGAATACGTCAATTGGCTTCGTCACGCTTCGCCTTACATCAACGCCCACCGCGATTGCACCTTCGTCGTCATGCTGCCCGGCGATGGCGTGGAGCACCCGAACTTCGGCAATATCGTCCACGACCTGGTGCTGCTGCACAGCCTGGGCGTGCGACTGGTGCTGGTTCACGGTTCGCGTCCACAAATTGAAACGCGCCTCGCTGCTCGCGGCCTGACCCCGCATTACCACCACGGCATGCGCATCACCGATGCGGCGACGCTTGAATGCGTGATCGATGCGGTCGGCCAACTGCGCATCGCCATCGAAGCGCGGCTGTCCATGGACATGGCCTCATCGCCAATGCAGGGTTCGCGCTTGCGGGTGGCCAGCGGCAATCTGGTCACTGCACGGCCGATCGGCGTACTTGAAGGTGTCGACTATCACCACACCGGCGAAGTGCGCCGGGTCGATCGCAAGGGCATCAATCGCCTGCTGGACGAACGCTCCATCGTGCTGTTGTCGCCATTGGGTTACTCGCCGACCGGTGAGATCTTCAACCTCGCTTGCGAAGATGTGGCCACCCGAGCGGCTATCGATCTGGGGGCGGACAAGCTGCTGTTGTTCGGTGCCGATTTGGGCTTGATCGATGAAAATGGCCGGCTGGTCCGCGAATTGCGCCCGCAACAAGTGCCGGCGCATTTGCAGCGTCTGGGCAGCAACTATCAAGCCGAGCTGCTGGACGCGGCGGCTGAAGCGTGCCGGGGCGGGGTGGCGCGCAGTCACATCGTCAGCTACGCCGAAGATGGCGCGCTGCTGACCGAACTGTTCACCCGTGACGGTGGCGGTACGCTGGTGGCCCAGGAGCAATTCGAGGTTGTGCGTGAGGCGGCCATCGAGGACGTCGGCGGTTTGCTGGACTTGATCAGCCCGCTGGAAGAGCAGGGGATTCTGGTACGCCGTTCCCGCGAGGTGCTGGAGCGTGAGATCGAGCAGTTCAGCGTGGTCGAACGCGAAGGCATGATCATCGCCTGCGCGGCGCTGTATCAGATTGCCGATTCGGATGCCGGGGAGTTGGCGTGTCTGGCGGTGAATCCGGAGTACCGTCATGGCGGTCGCGGCGATGAACTGCTGGAGCGCATCGAAACCCGCGCCCGGGCTCAGGGGCTGAAAACCTTGTTCGTGCTGACTACCCGGACCGCCCACTGGTTTCGTGAGCGGGGCTTCGTGCCAAGCAGCGTCGAACGCCTGCCGTCGGCGCGGGCGTCGCTTTACAACTACCAGCGTAATTCGAAGATCTTCGAAAAAACCCTCTGACCTCCGGGCTACCCGAACCCTGTAGGAGCGAGGCTTGCCCGCGAAGACGTCACCAAGGACAACCGATAAATCGAGTCGTCTGCTTCGCGGGCAAGCCTCGCTCCTACAGGGGCGGGGTGTTATTCGGTGACGTATTTCGTGCTGACATACGGCGAATAATCCGGCAGCACCGTCTCGACCTTCCCTTGCTCCTTCAAAAACTTCGCCGTCTCGCCAATCGCCTTGGCTGTACCCCCGTCCAGTAGCGCGGTGGTCTGTTGTGCCTTGGCATCCGGGAATGCGGAACCGGCCAGCAGCTCCGGCACATCGGCGGGATTGGCACCGGTCAATTTGGCGATTTTCTGCACCGGTACCGAATCGGCGGTCCAGCTGTCTTTATGGGCTGCATAGTCGGCGAATGAATCCAGAGTGACCTTGGCAAATCGGGCCACCACTTCAGGATGTTTTTCGGCGTAATCCTTGCGAGCGACCCACACCTCGAAGGTCGGCGCACCCCATTGGCCGACCTGTGCGGCGTCGGTCAACGTCTTGCCAGTCTTGCGAATTTCCCCCAGCGCCGGCGACCAGACAAACGCGCCATCGATGTCGCCACGTTTCCAGGCTGCGGCGATTTCCGCCGGTTGCAGGTTCACCACTTTGACTTTCGAGGCGTCCAGGCCCCAATGCTTCAGCGCGCCGAGCAGGCTGTAATGGGAGGTTGAAACGAAGGGCGTGGCGATGGTTTTGCCGATCAGATCTTCCGGTTTATCGATGCCGCTGCCGTTGCGCACCACAAGTGCTTCGGCAGCGTTGATCTGAGCCGAAACAATGAACGCGACAATCGGCAGATTGCGCGAAGCGGCTGCCGCCAGTGGGCTTGAGCCGAGGTTGCCAATCTGCACATCGCCGGACGCAATGGCGGTGACCACTTCCGGGCCACTGTTGAAACGTCGCCAATCGATTTTCTGGCCAATGGTTTTCTCATAAATGCCATCGGCCTGAGGGACTTTGCTGGGGTCGATACCGGTTTGATAACCGACGGTGAGAGTCGCCGCCTGGGCGGAAAAAGAAAATATAAGCGACACACAAACTGTAACAAATTGACTAGATAGTGCGCGTTTGGCCATGATGGCGTCGCCTTTTCGAAAGTGATTGACGTATGGGGAATACGCCAACGCTAAACGATCTAAAAAAAGTCCAATAAATACCATTTAGGAATTAGCTTATGAGCCGATAGCCTGTGTCCCGGTTCGGATCACTGGCGAAAAGCTATATTCCTAAATGGCATTAAAAAGAATGAAATAATTCTTTTTGGGTTTATGAGGAAATCATTACCCTGCAGGGACCAAATCACTGCGGTTAGACCTTGGTCGTAGACACACATGGTTACGATTGACTTGTCTGTCACGGTCTGGCGCTAATCGCGCATCTTTGGATCTAGGGCGTTAGACCCAAGACCAAAGAACACAAAAATTAGAACGAGAGGAGCGAAACAATGAAGAAGTCCACCTTGGCCCTGGCTGTGGCCGTAGGGGTTTTGGCGCAGCAGGCAGGCGCCGCCGGTTTCATTGAAGACAGCAAGGCTACATTGGGGCTGCGTAACTTCTACATCAACACGGATAACCGTGATGGCACTGCCAATCCGTCCAAGCAGGAAGAGTGGGGCCAAGGCTTCATCTTCAACTTTACCTCCGGTTATACCCAAGGCACTGTTGGTTTTGGTGTTGATGCGATCGGTCTATTGGGCGTCAAGCTGGATTCCGGTAAAGGCACTGCCTACAACGCCGGTAGCGCGAACAAGGGCGGTACCGTTTTCCCAAGCGACAGCGACGGTCGTGCGGTAGACGATTTCGGTAGCCTGGGCCTGACCGCCAAGGCCAAAATCTCCAAGACTGAACTGCGTCTGGGCACCCTGCAGCCAAAACTGCCGGTGGTAACTTCCAACGACGGGCGTCTGCTGCCGCAGACCTTCGAAGGTGGCCAGATCATGTCCAACGACATCGACAACCTGACTCTGGTTGGCGGTAAGTTGGAACATGCCAAAGGTCGTAACTCGACCAATAACGATTCGCTGACCATTGCTGGCTCCAACGGGGCGACGACCACTGCCACCTCCAACAAGCGCAGCAACGAGTTCTACTATGCCGGTGGCGACTACAAGATCACCAAGGATCTGGTCGCTCAGTACTACTACGGCAACCTGGAAGATTTCTACACGCAGCACTTCCTGGGGCTGACCCACAATCTAGCGTTGCCAGTGGGTAGCCTGAAATCCGACCTGCGTTACTTCAACAGTGACTCCGATGGCAAGAACTCTAGCCAGGAAGGTCGTCTGGCGGGTTATCGCTCCTCTGGCTTCCAGAACAGTGGTGAAGTAGATAACCGCACCTGGAGTGCGAAATTCACCTATAGCCTGCAAGGCCACGCGCTCAGTGCCGGCTACCAGCGTGTGAATGGCACCAGCGACTTCCCGTTCCTGAACCAGGGAGATGGTGCGTCTGCCTATCTGATCACCGACTCGCAGATCGGCAAGTTCCAGCGTGCCGGTGAGCGCACCTGGCTGGCTCAATATGCTTATGATTTTGCCACCGTTGGCTTGCCAGGTCTGACCACTTCCGTGATCTATCTCAAGGGTGACAACGTCGCTACCTCTACTGGCGACAAAGGTGAGTGGGAACGCGACTTCTCCCTCGGCTACGTAGTACAGCAAGGCACCTTTAAAGGTCTGGGCCTGGCGTGGAAAAACGCTACCCTGCGCTCCGATGTTGCCTCTCAGCGTAACCAGGACGAAAACCGTCTGATCGTCAGCTACTCGATCCCGCTGTTGTAACAGCACTCGCGTAATCGACGTAAAAAAAGCCCCGCCCGGCATCACGCCGGGCGGGGCTTTTGCGTTTTCAAGGCGGCTCACCCCCGTAAACCCTCCTTGAAATTCCCCTCTTTTGCAGCAACTCAAGGCCTTCTCGAACCTTGTCGGCGATGTTCGTCCTCATGTGCATTCAGGTCCAGTGAACAGATATTTAATATTCTCTTATGATCTAAATAAATCGATATTTATTCTTTTTAATCTCTAAGGAACACAGGCACAGTTGGGCTCAACAAGCACTCACAAGGAGCCGCACCATGAGCCTCAGACTTGGCGATATCGCCCCCGATTTCGAACAGGATTCCAGCGCCGGCACTATTCGTTTCCATGAATGGCTGGGCGATAGCTGGGGCGTGTTGTTTTCCCATCCGGCGGATTTTACGCCGGTGTGCACCACCGAACTGGGCTTCACCGCCAGGCTCAAGGATGAATTCGCCCAGCGCGGCGTCAAAGCCATTGCTCTGTCGGTAGACCCGGTGGACTCGCATCACAAGTGGATCGAGGACATCAACGAAACCCAGAACGCCATCGTCAACTTCCCGATCCTCGCCGATGCGGACCGTAAAGTGTCCGACCTGTATGACCTGATCCATCCGAATGCCAACGACACCCTGACCGTACGTTCTCTGTTCGTGATCGATCCGAACAAGAAGATTCGGCTGACGATTACTTACCCGGCGAGTACTGGTCGTAACTTCAATGAAATCTTGCGGGTGATCGATTCGCTGCAGCTCACTGACAACTACAAGGTGGCCACCCCGGCCAACTGGCAGGACGGTGATGAAGTGGTGATCGTGCCGTCGCTCAAGGACGAAGACGAAATCAAGCGACGCTTTCCCAAAGGCTATCGCGCAGTGAAGCCATACCTGCGTCTGACACCTCAACCGAACAGGTAACTCAGCTAACTCTCGTTCCCACGCTCTGCGTGGGAATGCAGCCCGTGACGCTCCGCGTCACTGGACGCGCAGCGTCCCTTGAGGCATTACCACGCGGAGCGTGGGAACGATCACCACAAAGCAGGGGTTTTCAGGCCGTTTCGACGGCCTTTTTTTTCGCCTGAAAAAGGCATTCTTTATATTTCTATAAAGAATAACCAAATGAATAAATATGATTTATGGATATATAAATCAACTGTTAAGGTCATTCCATCGACGCGAGATCGCGAGCCGCGAATCGCCAACACCGCTCAAGGAATTGTCTGAATGCTGGTCGTCTCACTCGGTGGCAGTCCCAGCCCACGCTCCCGTTCCGGAGTTTTGCTGGAGCGCTCGCGATGCTGGTTGCAGGAGCAAGGGGTGGAAGTGGTGAGTTATCAGGTACGGGACTTCCCGGCCGAAGATTTGCTGCATGCCCGCTTCGACAGCCCGAAGGTGATCGACCTGCTGCAACAGATTGAAAACGCCGATGGCTTGCTGATCGCCACGCCGGTTTACAAAGCGTCGTTCTCCGGTGCGCTGAAAACCTTACTCGATCTGCTGCCCGAACGTGCCCTGAGCCACAAGGTGGTTTTGCCGATGGCTACCGGCGGCAGCATCGCCCATATGCTGGCGGTGGATTATGCGCTCAAGCCGGTGCTGTCAGCGTTGAAAGCCCAGGAAATGCTGCAGGGGATTTTCGCCGTGGACAGCCAGATCGCTTACGGCGAAGGCAGTGCTCAGGCACAGTTGGCGCCGGAGCTTGCGCAACGATTGTTTGAAGCGCTGGAGCAGTTTTTCAGCGCCATGGCTCGTCGGCCCAGGCCGCTCGATCCGAACCTGTTGAATGAACGTTTGCTGAGTGCTCGCTGGAGCATTTAGGCCAGCACTCAAGCCACACCTGAATTTGAAGTACTCACCTTACTCAGCCGCTAACGGCCAAGCAGGTGCAGCCAAAACCCAACTGCAAAAAGGAGAGCGCTATGCGCACTGTCATTTTGCGTCGTGGTCTGGTCGCTCTGTTTGCTGCGGCTGTAACCTTCGGCGCCATCACTCAAGCCCAAGCTGAGAGCCTTCGGATCGGCTATCAAAAATACGGCACCCTGGTGCTGCTCAAAGCCAAAGGCACACTCGAAAAACGCCTCGCCGCCCAAGGCGTGGACGTGCAATGGACTGAATTCCCCGGTGGCCCGCAACTGCTCGAAGGCCTGAACGTCGGCTCCATCGACTTTGGCGTCACTGGTGAAACGCCGCCCGTGTTTGCTCAGGCGGCCGGCGCCGATCTGCTCTATGTCGCCTATGAACCACCAGCGCCACACAGCGAAGCGATTTTGGTGCCGAAGGACTCGCCGATCAAATCGGTGCAGGACCTCAAGGGTAAGAAAGTCGTGCTCAACAAAGGCTCCAACGTGCACTACCTGCTGGTGCGTGCGCTTGAAGACGCCGGCCTCAAATACACCGACATCCAGACCGTGTTCCTGCCGCCAGCCGATGCCCGCGCCGCGTTCGAGCGCGGCAGTGTCGATGCCTGGGTGATCTGGGACCCGTACCAGGCCGCCGCCGAACAGCAACTGCAAGCACGCACTCTGCGCGATGGCAAAGGCCTCGTCGACAACCACCAGTTCTACCTGGCGACCAAACCTTACGCGCAGAAAAATCCAGAAGTGATCAAGGCTCTGGTGGAAGAAGTGCGCGCGGTTGGCGAATGGTCCAAGGCCAATCCCGAGGACGTGACCCAGCAAGTTTCGCCACTGCTCGGCCTGCCAGCGGACATCACCCTGACCTCGGTGAAACGCCAGGGCTACGGCGCCCTGTTCCTCACGCCGGAAGTCGTCGCTGCCCAGCAAAAAATCGCCGACAGCTTCTACCAGCTCAAGCTGATTCCCAAACCCTTGAGCATCAAAGACGTGATCTGGACGCCACCCGCCGCCGTGGCCAAAGTGCAGTAATTCGCCATGAAGAAAATCATCCACAACCTCGCGCCTTGGGCGTTACCGGTCTTGTTGCTGGTGGTATGGCAGTTGTCGGTGTCGGCGGGCTGGTTGTCGACGCGAATTCTGCCGGCGCCGATCGCGGTGATCGAAGCCGGTGTGAGCCTGGTCAGCAGCGGTGAAATCTGGACCCACCTGGCCATCAGCGGCTGGCGCGCGGCGCTCGGTTTCGCCATTGGCGGCGGCATCGGTCTGGCCTTGGGCTTCATCACCGGCTTGTCGAAATGGGGCGAACGCCTGCTCGACAGTTCGGTGCAGATGATCCGCAACGTGCCGCACCTGGCGCTGATTCCGCTGGTGATCCTGTGGTTCGGGATCGACGAGTCGGCGAAGATTTTTCTGGTGGCGTTGGGCACGTTGTTCCCAATCTACCTCAACACGTATCACGGCATCCGCAACGTCGATCCGGCGCTGGTGGAGATGGCCCGCAGTTATGGCTTGTCCGGCTTCAGTCTGTTCCGCCAGGTGATTCTGCCGGGGGCGCTGCCTTCGATTCTGGTCGGTGTACGGTTTGCGCTGGGCTTCATGTGGCTGACATTGATCGTCGCCGAAACCATTTCCGCCAGCTCCGGCATCGGCTACCTGGCGATGAATGCCCGGGAGTTCTTGCAGACCGACGTGGTGGTACTGGCGATTCTTTTGTACGCAGTGCTCGGCAAGCTGGCCGACCTCGCGGCCCGCGGGCTTGAACGCGTGTGGCTGCGCTGGCATCCGGCCTATCAGGTTGCCAAGGGAGGTGCCGCATGACGGCTCAACAACCTCCACGCCTGCTGCGCGGAATTCCGCTGGCGGTGCGCAAGCTGCAAAAAACCTTTGGCTCGCGGCAAGTGCTGCGTGAGATCGATCTGCACATCCCGGCCGGTCAGTTTGTCGCCGTGGTCGGTCGTAGCGGTTGCGGCAAAAGTACCTTGCTGCGTTTGCTCGCCGGTCTCGACAAACCCACGGGCGGTGAACTGCTGGCCGGTTCCGCACCGCTGAGTGAGGCGCGGGAAGACACTCGATTGATGTTCCAGGACGCGCGTTTGCTGCCTTGGAAAAAGGTCATCGACAACGTCGGTCTCGGGCTCAAGGGCAACTGGCGGCCGCAAGCACTGGAAGCGTTGGACTCGGTCGGTCTGGCCGATCGCGCCAATGAATGGCCGGCCGCCTTGTCCGGCGGGCAAAAGCAGCGTGTGGCCTTGGCTCGCGCGTTGATCCATCAACCGCGCTTGCTGTTGCTCGACGAACCGCTGGGCGCATTGGATGCCCTGACCCGAATCGAAATGCAGCAACTGATCGAACGGCTCTGGCAACAGCATGGCTTCACCGTGTTGCTGGTGACCCACGACGTCAGCGAAGCGGTGGCGATTGCCGATCGGGTGATTCTGATTGAAGAGGGCGAAGTCGGCCTCGACCTGCATGTGGAACTGCCGCGTCCTCGGGTCCGTGGCTCCCATCGGCTGGCAGCGCTGGAAACCGAAGTACTCAACCGCGTGCTGTCCCTGCCTGGCCAACCGCCGGAACCGGAACCTGTTTCACCACTGCCTACGCAATTGCGTTGGGCTCAATAACTTAAAGATTCATCCAACGACAGGAATCAACATCATGACTATCAAAGCCATCAACGTTCGTAACCAGTTCAAAGGCTCGATCAAGGAAATCGTGCTGGGTGACGTGCTGTCGGAAATCGACGTGCAGACTGCCTCCGGCATCGTCACTTCGGTGATTACCACTCGTTCGGTGAAAGAGCTGGAACTGGTGGTCGGCAGTGAAGTGATTGCGTTTGTGAAATCCACCGAGGTGTCGATCGCCAAGTTGTAAGCGCGTGCGCCAACTACAATCCCGGAGGGTGTGAGCCCTTCGGGGTTTTTTGTGGGGGCAGTTGTAGTGATGGTGTGTTTTAAGTCGCCAAGATCGCAGCCTTCGGCAGCTCCTACGGAAGAATGCGTACCCCTGTAGGAGCTGCCGAAGGCTGCGATCTTTTTAAAGCGCGGCGCGCTTCGGTAGGTACGGCGGCAGATACAACCCCAGATAAGCATCAAACACCCGCATCCCTTCTTCAGCCATTCGCGGCGTGATCTGCCCATGCTGCTGCACCGAGCGTGCATACACCCGATCCCCCAGCTCCATGGCCAGTGCAAATACATCGACATCACTTGGCAGTGTCGGCAGTTCGAAGTGGTGGTCGAACAGCTTGTGCATCAGGTCGCCGAGTTCGATGTCGTGCTGGCGGTCGGCCTGGGTGACTTCGGTCAGGCCATGCTGGGCGAGGATCAGTTGGCGGGCGGCGGCGTCTTCGTCGTAGATGGCGAGCATGCGTTGTTCCACCAGTCGCGACAGGTCGCGCCAGCCGTTGAGGGCATGGTGGTCGATGGGCGCTTGCAGGCAGGCGCGGAACGCGGCGTGGACGTCGGCGGTCAGGGCTTCAAGCAGGGCCGGGACGCTGGCGAAAAAGTGGTAGACGGAGGAGGGCGGAATCTCCGCGCGTTCGGCGACGCTGTAAATCGACAGGCTGGCCACGCCCTCGGCGGCCAGCAGCGTACGGGCGGCATCGAGTATCGAATCGATCCGCGCCTGACTGCGGGCGCGGGGTTTGCGAATGGTGGCGGTGCGCGTCATTGAAGTCTCCTGCGGGGCAGCGGGCATTGTACGAGTCGAGTTGTGTGTTGTCTTCTCGACCGCCATCGCGGGCAAGCCCGCTCCCACAGGGAACTGCTGTGGACGCAATATCTATGTGCATCACACGACACTGTGGGAGCGGGCTTGCCCGCGATGCAGGCACCTCGGTTTAACTGAATAAACCCCATAAAAAAACGCCGCAAGCTGTGAAGCCGGCGGCGTTGTTTTTACTGCAACCGCTTACACGGTATGCAGGTACCAGTTGTATTCAAGGTCGGAGATGGAGTGTTCGAACTCCTCCAGCTCGCTCTCTTTACAGGCGACAAAAACATCGATGTATTTCGGATCGATGTACTTGGCCATGACTTCGCTGTCATCCAGCTCGCGCAGTGCGTCACGCAAGTTGTTTGGCAGGCTTTGCTCGTTCTGCTCGTAGGAGTTGCCTTCCACGGGTGCGCCCGGCTCGATCTTGTTGGTCAGGCCGTGGTGCACGCCTGCCAAAACCGAAGCCATCAACAGATACGGGTTGGCGTCGGCGCCGGCTACACGATGCTCGATGCGCACGGCATCGGAGGAACCGGTCGGTACACGGATGGCCACGGTGCGGTTGTCCAGGCCCCAGCACGGCGAGTTCGGCACGTAGAACTGTGCGCCGAAACGACGGTAGGAGTTGACGTTCGGGCAGAGGAAAGCCATCTGCGCCGGCAGGGTCTCGAGCACACCGCCGATCGCGTGACGCAGTGCGGCGTTCTGCTCGGGATCCTCGCTGGCAAAAATGTTTTTGCCATCTTTATCAAGAATCGAGATGTGGACGTGCAGACCGTTACCCGCCTGGCCCGGATAAGGCTTGGCCATGAAGGTGGTGTCCATTTCATGGTCGTAGGCGATGTTTTTGATCAGACGCTTGAGCAGGACCGCATAGTCGCAGGCCTTGATCGGGTCGGCCACGTGGTGCAGGTTCACTTCGAACTGTGCCGGGGCACTTTCCTTGACGATCGCGTCGGCAGGGATGCCTTGCTCTTTCGCACCTTCCAGAATGTCCTGGAGGCAATCGACGTATTCGTCGAGGTCGTCGATCAGGTAGACCTGTGTCGAGTGCGGGCGTTTGCCGGAAACCGGCGAGCGAGGTGGTTGCGGGCGACCGTTCACGTTCTCCTGGTCGATCAGGTAGAACTCCAGCTCGAACGCGGCGCAGATGGTCAGGCCCATTTCGTCAAACTTGCGCACCACATTGGCCAGCACTTCACGTGGGTCGGCAAAGAATGGCTGACCTTCGAGTTCGTGCATGGTCATTAACAGTTGCGCGGTCGGGCGCTTCTGCCAGGGCTCATTGCACAGGGTGTCGGGGATTGGATAGCAGATTCGGTCAGCATCGCCGATGTCCAGGCCCAGGCCGGTGCTTTCCACCGTCGAGCCATTGATATCCAGAGCAAATAGAGAGGCCGGCAGGTTGATGCCTTTCTCGTAAACCTTGTGGAGACTGGTGCGTTCAATGCGCTTGCCGCGCACCACACCATTCATATCCGCAATCAGAAGGTCAACGTACAGAACCTCAGGATGTTCCTTAAGGAACGCGTTCGCTTCGTTAAGCTGAACGGCACGCGGGGGTACCGACATGATGCAACACCTTTGTTGTTAAAAATATCAATCATTGATCTCTTCGGATTCCAGTCAACCCGAACGGCATGCCGAAGTCAAGCGAGGCCTTTTCTGCCCTAAAAAAGCACTCGTGAGGCTTTTTTGAGGCACTTTGGGGCGTTTTTTTGACTTTAGCGGTCTTGGCGCCCGCGAGCTTGAGCCGGCCGTGTTGTATTTTTTACGGGGGTGTTGTGTAAAAAAATGAACAAGGCTAAGCTCGATTTAAACCCATAACAGCAATAATACCGGGGTGCTTCATGTCTCGCCTGCCGTTAATCGGCGTCACCGCCTGCTCAAAGCAGATCGGTCTGCATGCTTATCACATCAGTGGCGACAAATACGTACGCGCCGTGGCATCAGCTGCCAAGGGCCTGCCGTTGATTCTTCCATCCCTGGCGGATCTACAGACGTCGTCCGATATTCTGGACGCTCTGGACGGCATTCTCTTTACAGGCTCTCCTTCTAATATAGAACCGTTTCACTATAACGGCCCGGCCAGTGCGCCAGGTACTGCTCATGATTCTGCACGCGATGCCACCACTCTCCCGCTGATTCGCGCCGCTGTCGAGGCCGGTGTTCCCGTGCTCGGCATTTGCCGCGGCTTCCAGGAAATGAATGTGGCGTTCGGCGGCAGTCTGCATCAGAAGGTTCACGAGGCCGGTTCGTTCATGGATCACCGTGAAGACGACAGCCTGCCGCTGGAAGGGCAATACGCGCCAAGTCACCCGGTGCACGTCCAGCCGGGCGGTGTACTGGCCGGGCTGGGCCTGGCGAGCGAGATTCAAGTCAATTCGATTCATGGTCAGGGTATTGAGCGTCTGGCGCCGGGCCTTCGTGTGGAAGCCGTGGCGCCCGACGGGTTGATCGAAGCCGTCTCTATTATTGAAGGCAAGGCTTTTGCTTTAGGTGTGCAATGGCATCCCGAATGGCAGGTAAGCTTTAATCCTGACTACCTTGCGATTTTCCAGGCATTTGGCGATGCCTGCCGCAAGCATGCTCTACAACGCGACGCCGATGCGTCAAACAACGCCTGACTTATAAGAGTCAGGAAACTCAGCCTAAGAGGCATTTATGAGTAACAACCTCGACCAGCTCACCGATTGGTTGAAAGACCACAAGATCACAGAAGTCGAATGCATGATTGGCGACCTGACCGGCATCACCCGGGGCAAGATCTCGCCGACCAACAAGTTCATTGCCGAGAAAGGCATGCGCCTGCCCGAAAGCGTTCTGTTGCAGACCGTGACCGGCGACTACGTCGAAGACGACATTTATTACGAACTGCTCGACCCGGCCGACATCGACATGATTTGCCGCCCCGACCAGAACGCGGTGTTTCTGGTGCCCTGGGCCATCGAGCCCACCGCCCAGGTGATCCACGACACCTACGACAAGCAGGGCAATCCGATCGAACTGTCGCCGCGCAACGTGCTCAAGAAGGTGCTGAAACTCTACGCCGACCACGGCTGGCAGCCGATCGTGGCGCCGGAAATGGAGTTCTATCTCACCAAGCGCAGCGATGACCCGGATTACCCGTTGCAACCGCCGGTTGGCCGCTCCGGTCGTCCGGAAACCGGTCGTCAGTCTTTTTCGATTGAAGCCGCGAACGAATTCGATCCGTTGTTTGAAGACGTCTACGACTGGTGCGAGCTGCAGGAGCTGGACCTCGACACGCTGATCCACGAGGACGGCACCGCACAGATGGAAATCAACTTCCGTCATGGCGATGCACTGTCCCTGGCCGACCAGATTCTCGTGTTCAAACGCACCATGCGTGAAGCCGCACTCAAGCACAACGTGGCGGCGACCTTCATGGCTAAGCCCATGACCGGCGAGCCGGGCAGCGCCATGCACTTGCACCAGAGCATCATCAGCATCGAGACCGGCAAAAACGTTTTCTCCAATGAAGACGGGACCATGAGTCAGCTGTTTCTCAACCACATCGGCGGCTTGCAGAAATTCATTCCTGAGTTGCTGCCGTTGTTCGCACCCAACGTCAATTCCTTCCGCCGCTTCCTGCCGGATACCTCGGCACCGGTGAACGTGGAGTGGGGTGAAGAGAACCGCACCGTGGGCCTGCGGGTTCCGGATGCCGGGCCGCAGAACCGTCGGGTGGAAAACCGTCTGCCGGGTGCCGATGCCAACCCTTACCTGGCCATCGCCGCCAGCCTGTTGTGCGGCTTTATCGGCATGGTCGAAGGGCATAACCCGAGTGCTCCGGTTGTGGGTCGTGGTTACGAGCGGCGCAACCTGCGCCTGCCACTGACTATTGAAGACGCCCTGGAACGCATGGAAAACAGCAAGACCATCGAAAAGTACCTGGGCAAGAAATTCATCACGGGCTACATCGCGGTCAAGCGGGCCGAGCATGAAAACTTCAAGCGCGTGATCAGTTCGTGGGAGCGGGAGTTCCTGCTCTTCGCCGTCTGATGCGCCGGGCGCCGCTGCGCTTGGCGGCGCCCTCCACTCGAATCTTAGGAGAATTCGCATGACCAGCAACAACCCGCAAACCCGTGAATGGCAAGCCCTGAGCAACGATCACCACCTGGCCCCGTTCAGCGACTTCAAGCAGCTGAAAGAGAAAGGCCCGCGGATCATCACCAGCGCCAAGGGCGTTTACCTCTGGGACAGCGAAGGCAACAAGATCCTCGATGGCATGGCCGGCCTGTGGTGTGTGGCGATCGGCTACGGTCGCGATGAGCTGGCCGATGCCGCCAGCAAGCAGATGCGCGAACTGCCTTATTACAACCTGTTCTTCCAGACGGCTCACCCGCCGGTGCTGGAGCTGGCCAAGGTCATCGCCGACGTCGCGCCTGAAGGCATGAATCACGTGTTCTTCACCGGTTCCGGGTCCGAAGGCAACGACACCATGCTGCGGATGGTTCGCCACTACTGGGCGATCAAGGGCCAGCCGAAGAAGAAAGTCATCATCAGTCGCAAGAACGGCTATCACGGTTCTACCGTGGCCGGCGCGAGCCTGGGTGGCATGACGTACATGCACGAACAGGGCGACTTGCCGATCCCGGGCATCGTCCACATTGCCCAGCCGTACTGGTTCGGCGAAGGCGGCGACATGACGTCGAACGAGTTCGGTATCTGGGCGGCCAATCAGCTGGAAGAGAAGATTCTGGAAGTCGGCGTCGACAACGTCGGTGCCTTTATTGCCGAGCCGATCCAGGGCGCTGGTGGCGTGATCATTCCGCCAGACAGCTACTGGCCGCGCATCAAGGAAATCCTCGCCAAGTACGACATTCTGTTCGTGGCCGACGAAGTGATCTGCGGTTTCGGCCGTACCGGTGAGTGGTTCGGTACCGATTTCTACGACCTCAAGCCTCACATGATGACCATCGCCAAAGGCCTGACGTCCGGCTACATCCCCATGGGTGGCCTGATCGTGCATGACGACGTGGTCGAGGTGCTCAACGAAGGTGGCGATTTCAACCACGGTTTCACTTATTCCGGGCACCCGGTGGCCGCTGCAGTAGCGCTGGAAAACATTCGTATCCTGCGCGACGAGAAAATTGTCGAGCGCGTGCGTACAGAAACGGCACCTTATTTGCAAAAGCGTCTACGGGAACTGAGCGATCACCCGTTGGTGGGGGAAGTGCGTGGGGTCGGTCTGTTGGGGGCCATCGAACTGGTTCAGGACAAAGCCACCCGCAAACGTTACGAAGGCAAGGGCGTCGGCATGATCTGCCGCACGTTCTGCTTCGAAAACGGCCTGATCATGCGCGCCGTCGGTGACACCATGATCATTGCTCCGCCACTGGTGATTACACCGGCTGAAATCGACGAGTTGGTGACCAAGGCGCGCAAGTGCCTGGACCTGACCCTGAGTGCGTTGCAGGGCTAAGTGCTAGGCTCTGAGCGAGGTGTGAAGATTGCACTTCGCTCA
Source organism: Pseudomonas sp. JV414 (assembly GCF_032424305.1). Classification (NCBI taxonomy): domain Bacteria; kingdom Pseudomonadati; phylum Pseudomonadota; class Gammaproteobacteria; order Pseudomonadales; family Pseudomonadaceae; genus Pseudomonas; species Pseudomonas sp. JV414. The sequence continues at coordinate 269,489 of NZ_VYKC01000013.1, forward strand.
GTGCAAACAAAGGATGGGTCTTTCCTTGAAAGCCTGCCTTGGATCTTGCCAGACTACCGGTTGTTCGGATGCCCAGTAACAGGCCGCTGAGCACGTGGTTAAAAAGAAAAATTGGAGCATTACCCATGAAGGCATTAGGTATGAAGATAGCTGGCAAGACCCTCCTCGCCATGTCCCTGATGGGCGTGATGGCGGGTGCCGTTCAGGCTGACGACAAGGTGCTGCACGTGTACAACTGGTCCGATTACATCGCACCGGATACCGTCAAGAAGTTCGAGGCCGAGTCGGGCATCAAAGTCGTCTACGACGTGTTCGACAGTAACGAAACCCTTGAAGCCAAGCTGCTGGCGGGCAAGTCCGGCTACGACATCGTCGTGCCGTCGAACAACTTCCTGGCCAAACAGATCAAGGCCGGCGTTTACCAGAAGCTGGACAAGTCCAAGCTGCCTAACTGGAAAAACCTGAACACGGACCTGCTTAAAGCGGTATCGGTAAGCGACCCGGGTAACGAGCACGCATTCCCTTACATGTGGGGTTCGATCGGTATCGGTTTCAACGCCGAGAAGGTCAAGGCTGCACTGGGTGCCGATGCGCCAACCAACTCCTGGGACTTGCTGTTCAAACCTGAAAACGCTGCCAAGTTGAAGTCGTGCGGTATCAGCTTCCTCGATTCGCCAACCGAGATGATTCCGGTGGCGTTGCATTACCTGGGCTATCCAACCGACAGCCAGGACAAGAAACAACTGGCTGAAGCCGAAGCGCTGTTCCTGAAGATTCGTCCTTCGGTGGGCTACTTCCACTCGTCCAAGTACATCTCCGACCTGGCCAACGGCAACATCTGCGTCGCCGTGGGTTACTCGGGTGACATCTACCAGGCCAAGGCTCGCGCCGCTGAGGCCGGTGACAAGGTGAAAGTCAGCTACAACATTCCGAAAGAAGGTGCCGGCAGCTTCTACGACATGGTCGCCATCCCTAAAGATGCCGAAAACGTCGAAGGCGCCTACAAGTTCATGACCTTCCTGCAGAAGCCGGAAATCATGGCTGAAATCACCAACGCCGTACGTTTCCCGAACGGTAACGCGGCGTCTACCGCACTGGTTGATAAAGAAATCACCAGCGATCCAGGCATCTACCCGCCAGCGGAAGTACTGGCCAAGCTGTACGCGATTGCCGACTTGCCGGCCGCGACCCAGCGGATCCTGACTCGCAGCTGGACCAAGATCAAATCCGGTAAGTAAGCCGGTTTGAGGTAACTACCTGTTGCCGTCGTCTACGCGCCGGCGGCAACAGGAATAATTAAATGACAGAAAGTTTTGCTGGAACGGTTTTTCGAGGGTAAGTTGCGCGCCGGTTTTGTTGCCAGGCAGCCATGGCTGTCATGTAACGCGGGGCAACTTGGGCCCAACTAATTTTAGAGGACCTCCACGTGCCTATTTTTTCTTTGTTGCGTAATGCCCTGCTGGTCGGCGCCGGGCTGACACTGGCTGTCAGTGTTCAGGCCGCTGGCACAGTGCATATTTATAACTGGTCGGACTACATCGGTGAAACCACCCTGGCCGACTTCCAGAAAGAAACCGGCATCAAGCCGGTGTATGACGTATTCGATTCCAACGAAACCCTGGAAGGCAAGTTACTGGCCGGGCGTACCGGTTATGACGTGGTCGTGCCGTCCAACCATTTCCTTGGCAAGCAGATCAAGGCCGGGGCTTTTCAGAAGCTCGACAAATCGAAGCTAACCAACTACTCCAACCTCGACCCGGTACTGCTCAAGCGCCTGGAACAGAACGATCCGGGCAATCAGTACGCTGTACCGTATCTGTGGGGCACCAACGGCATCGGTTACAACGTCGACAAGGTCAAGGCAGTGCTGGGCCTCGACAAGATCGATTCCTGGGATGTGGTGTTCGAACCGCAGAACATCAAGAAGCTGCACAGCTGTGGCGTGGCGTTCCTCGACTCCGCCGATGAAATGATGCCCACGGTCCTTAACTACATGGGCCTGAACGCCAACAGCACCAACCCTGAAGACTACAAAAAGGCTGAAGCCAAGTTGCTGGCGGTGCGGCCTTACGTGACGTACTTCCATTCGTCCAAATACATCGCAGACCTGGCCAACGGTGACATCTGCGTGGCGATCGGTTTCTCCGGCGACATGTTCCAGGCCAAGGCCCGCGCAGATGAAGCCGGTAAAGGCATGAACATCGCCTACTCGATTCCGAAAGAAGGCGGCGCGCTCTGGTTCGACATGCTGGCGATCCCCAAGGATGCCGCCAACGCCAAAGAAGCCCATGCCTTCATCAACTATTTGCTGAAACCCGAGGTGATTGCCCAGGTCAGCAATTCCGTTGGCTACGCCAACCCGAATCCCGGGTCGGACAAACTGATGGAACAGTCTATACGCACCGACGCATCGGTATATCCACCGCAAGCGGTCCTCGACAAGACATACGTCTCCACCGAGTTGCCACCGAACATTCAACGTTTGATGACGCGCAGCTGGACCAAGGTCAAGTCGGGCAAATAGCTTCAAACTATCCAGGTTCGCCACGTTGAGCGAACTGCAAATTCTGTTGGGAGTTTCGTAAATGGCAGTTGCCTCCGGCGCCTATAAGAAAGCCCTCGAGGGCGACCAGACACCTAAACAGGTGCTGGTCAAAATCGACCGGGTCACAAAAAAGTTCGACGAGACGATTGCCGTGGACGACGTGTCCCTGGAAATCAAGAAAGGCGAAATCTTCGCCTTGCTCGGCGGCTCGGGTTCGGGCAAATCCACCTTGCTGCGGATGCTGGCAGGTTTCGAACGGCCCACGGAGGGGCGCATTTTTCTTGATGGCGTAGACATCACTGACATGCCGCCGTACGAGCGGCCGATCAACATGATGTTCCAGTCCTATGCCTTGTTCCCGCACATGACCGTGGCGCAGAACATCGCCTTCGGCCTCAAGCAGGACAAGATTCCGGGGGCTGAAGTCGACGCTCGCGTGGCCGAGATGCTCAAGCTGGTGCAGATGAGCCAGTACGCCAAGCGCAAACCCCATCAGTTGTCCGGCGGTCAGCGTCAGCGTGTGGCGCTGGCGCGTTCGTTGGCCAAGCGGCCGAAGCTGTTGCTGCTAGACGAACCGATGGGCGCGCTGGACAAGAAACTGCGCTCGCAAATGCAGCTGGAATTGGTCGAGATCATCGAGCGGGTCGGCGTGACCTGCGTGATGGTGACCCACGACCAGGAAGAAGCCATGACCATGGCCGAGCGCATCGCGATCATGCACCTGGGCTGGATCGCCCAGATCGGCAGCCCGATCGACATCTACGAAACCCCGACCAGCCGTCTGGTCTGCGAATTCATCGGCAACGTCAACATATTCGAAGGCGAAGTGGTGGACGACGCCGAGGGCCATGCGCTGATCACCTGCAAGGATCTGGACCGCAGTATCTATGTGGGTCACGGCATCAGCACCTCGGTGCAGGACAAGTCCGTGACCTACGCGATCCGTCCGGAAAAACTGCTGGTGACGGCCGACATGCCGACCTGCGAACACAACTGGTCCAGCGGCAAAGTGCATGACATTGCCTACCTCGGCGGCCACTCGGTGTTCTACGTCGAATTGCCGAGCGGCAAACTGGTGCAGTCCTTCGTCGCCAACGCCGAGCGCCGCGGCCAGCGCCCAACCTGGGGTGACCAGGTTTACGTGTACTGGGAAGACGACAGCGGCGTGGTACTTCGCTCATGAACATGCGCAAATTCAAACGCCGGCTCAATCGAATAATTCCCGGTGGCCGTCAGCTGGTCATCGGGGTTCCCTTCATCTGGCTGTTCCTGTTCTTCATGCTGCCGTTCTTCATCGTATTGAAGATCAGCTTCGCCGAAGCCGACGTGGCCATTCCGCCGTACACCGAGATCTATAGCTTCATCGACCAGAAGCTCCAGGTGCTGCTTAACCTGAGCAACTACGCGATGCTGGGCGATGACGAGTTGTACATCGCCGCTTACCTCGGCTCATTGAAGATGGCGCTGATCAGCACCGTCCTCTGTTTGCTGATCGGCTACCCGATGGCCTACGCCATTGCCAGCGCCCGCAAAGAGCTGCAAACGGTGCTGGTGCTGCTGATCATGATGCCGACCTGGACCGCGATCCTGATCCGCGTTTATGCGTGGATGGGCATTCTCAGTAACAACGGGCTGCTTAACGGCTTCTTGATGAGCATGGGCTGGATCGACGAGCCGCTGCAGATCCTCAACACCAACCTCGCGGTCTATATCGGGGTCGTTTATTCCTATCTGCCGTTCATGATCCTGCCGCTCTACGCCAACCTGGTTAAACACGACAACAGCCTGCTGGAAGCCGCGTCCGACCTGGGTTCGAGCACCTTCAACAGCTTCTGGAAAATCACCATTCCGTTGTCCAAGAACGGCATCATCGCCGGCTGCATGCTGGTGTTCATTCCGGTGGTGGGTGAGTTCGTGATCCCGGAACTGCTCGGCGGTCCGGAAACCCTGATGATCGGTAAAGTGCTCTGGCAAGAGTTCTTCAACAACCGTGACTGGCCGGTGGCGTCAGCGCTTGCGGTGGTGATGCTGGCGATCCTGATTGTGCCGATTATCCTGTTCAACCGTAGTCAGGCCAAAGAAATGGAGGGCAAGGAATGAAGCGCTTCCGTTTCTCAAGTTTCATGCTGGTAGCGGGTTTGCTGTTCATCTACGCGCCGATGCTGATCCTGGTGATCTACTCGTTCAACGCCTCGAAACTGGTGACGGTGTGGGGCGGCTGGTCGATCAAGTGGTACGTGGGGTTGATGGACAACACCCAACTGATGGGCTCGGTGGTGCGTTCGCTGGAAATCGCCTGCTACACGGCGATTGCAGCGGTGGCACTGGGGACGCTGGCGGCCTTCGTGCTGACGCGTATCACCCACTTCAAGGGCCGCACGCTGTTCGGTGGTCTGGTCACCGCACCGCTGGTGATGCCGGAAGTGATCACCGGTCTGTCGCTGTTGCTGCTGTTCGTGGCCATGGCGCAGATGATCGGTTGGCCACAGGAGCGCGGCATCGTCACCATCTGGATCGCCCACACCACGTTCTGTGCAGCGTATGTGGCGGTGGTGGTCTCGGCGCGTTTGCGTGAGCTGGACCTGTCCATCGAAGAGGCGGCCATGGACCTGGGCGCGCGGCCGTGGAAGGTGTTCTTCCTGATCACCATCCCGATGATCGCACCATCGCTGGCGGCGGGGGGCATGATGTCGTTTGCCTTGTCGCTGGATGACCTGGTGCTGGCGAGCTTCGTGTCCGGTCCGGGTTCCACGACCTTGCCGATGGAAGTGTTCTCGGCGGTGCGCCTGGGCGTGAAGCCCGAGATCAACGCCGTGGCCAGCCTGATTCTGCTGGCGGTGTCGCTGGTGACGTTCCTGGTCTGGTACTTCAGCCGTCGTGCCGAAGAGATTCGCAAGCGTGCGATCCAGCAGGCCATCGAAGAAGGCGCCGCCGATTCCTGGAAACAACCGGACGTGCGCCGGGCGCAGGCGCCGGAAGCGGCTTGAGCTTGATGCCGGGTTGACCACGCATGTGTGGCCAACCCAAATCCACTGTGGGAGCGGGCTTGCTCGCGAAGACGGACTGACATTCAACATCCATGTTGACTGACACACCGCCTTCGCGAGCAAGCCCGCTCCCACATTGGTTTATGCCACCCAAGGTGATTTGCGGATGATCTCAACGAAGTTCATCGGCTTGAAGCCCGGCTCGCTGTCCACCAGCACATCCGCGTTCACGGTGCCAAAAGTGCTGTCCGGCTTATGTTTGAAGCCATTGGTGAACGCACACAGGATGCACTCCTTGAACCCTTCACCCCGTGGATGCGCATGCACCACTGCTTCACGCTGCACGGTGGAAAACGCCGCATAGTCGATGCCCAGCACATCCATCTCGACGCCGGCAGTCACCAGCGCCACGTTGGGACGCAGGTGTTGCGGCACGCCCGGTGTGGTGTGCAGGGCAATCGACAACCACACCTGTTCGATATCGTCGTCGGACAAACCGTAGGGTTTGAGGAATGCTTTGGCTGCGTTGGCACTGTCGACTTCGAAGCGTTCGTCATCGCTGCGATAACCTTCCACCAGGCCCAAATCATGGAACATCGCGCCGACGTACAGCAGCTCCGGGTCGTAGGCCAACTGCTTGCGCTCACCGCTCAAGGCACCAAACAGAAACACCCGGCGTGAGTGGTGAAACAGCAGGTCGGACTCGATGTCGCGAATGTATTCAGTGGTGGCCCTGGCCAACGCGCTGTCGGGGATTTTGATACCGGCGATGATGCTGCTCATGGTGCTTTCCTCATGGGGAACGCCGTGGCGGCGCTGATGGGGTCAGTCTGTTCGCGCAGCCGAAACCGGACAATCGATCCATGGCTGCGATCCCGGCCAATGAACCTGCCTATCGCGCCAACCTCGCTTGTTGGGCTTGGATTGGCTAGGGTTGAGGGTGACCAGCCAGAAAAGATCGCAGCCTTCGGCAGCTCCTACATGGGATTGCGTACACCTGTAGGCGCTGCCGAAGGCTGCGATCTTTTCAATTTGAAGGTGAACTTGAACCATGCACAAAACCGTTGCCATCGTGGTGTTCCCAGGCGTTCAGTCACTGGACGTCACCGGTCCCATGGATGTGTTTTCCGAAGCCAATCGTTTCCTGGCCCCGGAGGATCACTATCGGCTGGAGGTGATCGGTGTCGAGCATGGCGTGATGGCGTGCTCCAACGGTTTGTCGCTCAACGCCCACCGGCATTTCAGTGAAGCGCTGGAGGCTTATGACTTGCTGTTGGTGGCGGGCGGGCCGCAGTTGCCGTTCATGAATTTTGGCGCGGCGTTCGATACCTGGTTGCGCGATGCCTGCGCGCGGGCGCAACGTTTTGGCTCGATCTGCAACGGCGCCTTCATGCTCGCCCGGGCCGGACTGCTCGATGGGCGAACAGTCACCACCCATTGGGGTGATGCCGCGGCGCTGGCGCAGTTGTGCCCGTCGACTCAGGTCGAGGCTGATCGTTTGTACGTGCAGGACGGCGAGCTTTACACCTCGGCCGGGGTTACGGCGGGGATCGATTTGTCGCTGTATCTGCTGGCCCGGGATCACGGGCCGGACGTGGCACTCAGCGTGGCCAAGCGGCTGGTGGTGTTCACTCAGCGCTCGGGCGGGCAATCGCAGTTCAGCCCGTTCCTCACGCCCCATGCCGAACCGACTTCGGCGGTGGCGTTGGTCCAGCTCTATGTGTTGGCCAACCTCAATGGCGACCTGACCATTGCTGATCTGGCCAACGCCGCCAACATGAGCACGCGCAACTTTTCCCGGGTGTTTGCCAAGGAGGCGAAAATCACCCCGGCGGAATTTGTCGAACGGGCGAGGGTGGACGCGGCACGGGTGATGCTCGAAAGCACCCATGCGCCGCTGAAAACCGTGGCGTACCAGTGCGGGTTTCGCGATGCCCAGCACATGCGCAGTGTGTTCAACCGCAGGCTGGGAGTGACACCGCAGCAGTTCAGGTTGAATTTTGCGGTGATGGTTTAGCGGCATATTGTGTTGCTTGTCATGGCCCCTTCGCGAGCAAGCCCGCTCCCACAGTTGACCGAGTTGTTCAGACAGGCACGGTCTAATGTGGGAGCGGGCTTGCTCGCGAAGGCGTCAGCCGGGCCAACAAAAAATCTATTGCCCCGAACGCGCTGGCAACAGCTTCAACGTACTACGGGTATTGGCCGTCACTTCTTCCTCATTGAAATGCGCCTGGTAATAAACCCCTTCGATATACGCTTCGGCCTGGTCGGCATAGTGGCTGTCGAACGGCACGCCGCTCTGGCCGACCGGGTTGATGGTCAGGCTGTGGGCCGGGTCGGCGAAGTCGATCAGCCGTCGCGTCGACGGGCCGTAAGTCACAGGCCACGGCGCCGGGCCGATCTTGGCCGAGAGGTTGTTCGGCACTTCGTGGGTGCCGGGCGCCGCGAACGGCCCGACGTTGAAGATCCGCTCCAGCGGTTTCTGCGTCCCCAGCGGATGGCCGTGAGTCAAGGTGTGCGCCTTGCCCCACTGCCATTGTGTGGAATCGGCGCCCAGGGTGGTCTTGAGGTGAGCCATGCTCGCTTGCCAGGCGACCTTGACCGTATCGGCGCGGGTTTCCTTGCCGGGGGTGTTGCGGTTGTCCCACCACGGTGAGTCGGCGGAGGCTGCCAGACGCGGCAGTGCGGCATCGATCACTCGGGTCGGGAGCAGCGTTTCGAAGAAGTCATTGCCCAGTTCATCGCGCATCGCCGCGTCGGTAAGGTTGAACAAAAACTGGTTGAACAGCGTGGCGCTGATGGAGTCCAGCGGGTAATCGCCGCTCCACTGTGCCAGTTGCTCGACCAGTTTTAGCTCGGCGGGATCGCTCACCACTTCACGCAGTACCGGTAGCAACGGCGCCAGCAAACGCGGACCGTAGTCGGTGGTGGTGCCCAGTTGCAGCTTCTGGTTGGAGTCGTTGTCCCACTTCACGTTCTTGTCGCTGAGCTGACGATTGAGCTGCTGACCGCGATCGGCGAGGTTGTAGTAACCGGGAATTTCCATGCCGGTCGGCGACACCGGCTGGAAGTTGGCCGAGACGATATAGCCCCGCGCCGGGTTCTCTTCCTGTGGGTTGGCGCTGAACGGGTAGAAACCTTCCTTGTCCGCCTGAGGGGTGCTGCCGTCGAGGATGAAACCGGGCTTCACCCCGGTCGGGCGCTTGGGCAGCAACGCCGAGGCCCACCAACCGATGTCGCCCTTGGCGTTGGCGTAGACGATGTTCAGCCCCGGAGCCTGAACCTTGGCCGACGCGGCACGGGCCTTGGCCAGGGTGTCGGCGCGGTTGAGCTGGTAGAAGCCATCGAGGATCGGATTCGGCGTCTCGAGGAAGGCCCACCACATGGCGACCGGCGTCTTGCCGGCGGCGGTGCCGAGTGCATCGTTGATGATCGGGCCGTGGGGCGACTGGCGCAGGGTCAGCGTGACCGGTGACTGGCCTTTGACCGCGATCTGTTGTTCGGTGTTGACCATGTCGACCCACTGGCCGCGATACCAGACCTGGTTCGGGTTGTCCGGGTTGACCTTCTCTGCGATCAGGTCCAGATCGTCGTTCTGGAACATTGTCAGGCTCCAGCCGAAGTCCAGGTTATGGCCGAGAAACGCAAACGGCACCAGTGCTTGATGGTAGCCATACAGCTCGAAACCCGGCGCCGACAGATGCGCTTCGTACCACACCGACGGCACCGAGAAGCGAATGTGCGGGTCACCGGCCAGCAGTGGTTTACCGCTTTTGCTGCGGTTGCCGGAAATCACCCAGGCATTGCTGCCTTCGAATTGCGGCAGGCCATTGTCGGCCAGCGCCTGCTCACTCAAACGGGCGAGGGCGTTCAGATCCGTCCAGTCATTGGCAGTGAGGGCCGGTGCAGGGTTGGTGCGCCTTTTGGCCAGCACGCCCTTGGGCTGCCAGTCGAGATCGAAGATGTTCAGGTACTCGGCGCCCAGTTGGTCACGCACGTAAGTCAGCAACGGTTCGGTGCGAAACGCCGCGGCAAAGCTATAGGCCATGTAGCCAGCGATGCTGATGCTGTCTTCGGCGGTGAAAGGGCGCTTGGGGATCCCCAGTACATCGAACTCTACCGGCGCAGCGTGGCTGTCCTGATATTGATTGATGCCGTCCAGATAGGCTTGCAGCGCTTTCCACGCCGGAGACTGACGATCCAGCGCGGCCACGTAGCTTTCAGCCCGTTCGCGGATACGCAGGCTGCGAAACAGTTTGTCGGTGTCGATCAGCTTCGGGCCGAGGACTTCGGCCAGCTCTCCACGGGCCAGGCGCCGCATGGCTTCCATCTGGAACAGTCGGTCCTGGGCATGCACGTAGCCGAGGGCGCGGTAGAGGTCGGTTTCGTTTTCGGCACGGATATGCGGCACGCCGCGCACGTCGTAGCGCACGGTCACCGAACCTTGCAGGTGCTGCAACTCCACCTGGCCCTGGCGCGTCGGTTGCTTGCTGTACACATACCAGCCGCCCCCGGCGACGAGTACGACGATCAGCAAGGCAAGTACGGTCAGGACGCGTTTCATGGTGACTCCTTGTTCTTTCGGGATTGCCGCCCGTGTGGGCTGCAAACGTGTAGCACAGACCTCCTGTGCCGGGCATCGCGGTCCTGGAAAAGTCAGGAATGCCTTACTTCACCACCTCAGCAGGCCACGGGCAGTAGCAACCTACCGCCAGCGTGTGGGTGGCGTTCACCGCCCGGCCTTCATTCAGCGCTTGCAGAATGGGCTCGATAAAGCTGTTGCTCGAATTGCAGGTCAGGCCTTCGCTGTACGGACCGAAATACGCCAGCCTGCCACTGCGGTCCCAGATCGCCACCGCCGGGCTGGCAGGGATCTGTTCAGAACCTGGCAGGACAGAGATGGTTTTGAGGCGACTCAACGTGCTGGGCAATTGACCATGGCTGCCGGGCTTTTGGACCGCATAGAACTCGACGCCCTGCGGTACATACTGCTCAACCAGTTCGGTCAGGTGTTGTTGGTTGCCGACATTGCACGGGCAGGCTGGGTCCCAGAAGTGCACCAGGCGAATGGCGCCGGGGCCGGCAAGTTCGTCCGGCAGGCGCAACGGGTCGCCGGAGAACACCGCAGTGTGCGAACTGAAGGCGCGCAAGTAGCGCCCCTGAAACCAGTCATAGGCGGCCCACAGCACGCCGGCACACACTAGGGCGAGCAGGCTGGCAAGCAGTGTGGTGCGGTAGGCCGGACGCATGGGTTTCAATCCTCGAAGGTCGGCTAGCTTGCCATGCTTGCCGCGACAGATGAATATCGCAGGCCCATAAAGTCCATTTCGCGCTCTGGAATAGCCCATGCCTGCCACTTTCGACCCCGATCATTTGCGTGCCAGCCTGCGGCCATTGGCCGAGTGGCAGCCGCTGTCGACGGAGGCCATGGCTTATCAGCATTTTTATGGGCTGGATTTTCCGCAACGCAACCTGCGCAGTGGCCTGGGGCGTTTCGAGGTCGATGGCTATGAAGTGGTCAGCCAGCTCTGGTGGCCCGAACGGGCGAAGGCGACGCTGTTTTTGTTTCACGGCTTCTACGATCACACCGGGCTCTATCGGCATGTGATCGAGTGGGCGCTGGACCAGGGTTTTGTGGTGATCGCCTGTGACCTGCCGGGGCATGGCTTGTCCAGTGGCGAACGGGCGAGCATCAAGGATTTCGCCGAGTATCAGAGCACCCTGCAAGGGCTGTTGGCCGAGGGGCAATCGCTGGACCTTCCGCAGCCCTGGCACTTGTGCGGGCAAAGCACCGGCGGGGCGATCGTGATCGATCATGTGCTCAATCAGGGCGCGAACAGTCCGGCCCAGGGGCAAGTGATTCTGCTGTCGCCACTGGTGCGGCCGCGAGCCTGGGGCTGGTCGCAGCTCAGTTATTACCTGCTCAAGCCGTTCGTCAAAGGCATCGCCCGGCGTTTTAGCGAGAACTCCAACGACCCTGACTTCCTGACGTTCCTGCAAGCCGATCCGCTGCAACCGCTGCGTCTGCCCACGGCTTGGGTCGGTGCGCTGGGACGGTGGATCAAGCGCATCGAAGCGGCACCGAAGAGCCCGCGGCAGCCGCTGATCGTGCAGGGGCAGGCGGACATGACCGTGGACTGGAAGCACAACCTTGATGTATTGCGCGGCAAGTTCGATCGGCCTCAGGTGCTGATGTTGCCTGAGGCGCGGCATCATCTGGCAAATGAGACGCCGGGGTTGCGGGAGGAGTATTTCGGGTTTTTGACCCGGCGGATGAAGGGGCGGAATCTTTAGTGGTAGTCAGGGCCTCATCGCGGGCAAGCCCGCTCCCACATTAGATCTCCAGCGGATACAGAATTTATGTACGCCACAGATCAAGTGTGGGAGCGGGCTTGCTCGCGAAAGCGATCTTCCAGACGCTGAATATTATTGACTGAGGCTCGACGTACTCTGCCCCACCGCCAACCCCGCCCGAATCGCCGCCAATGCCGCTTGGTAGTAAGCCTTGCCTTCAATGGATTCGGCAAAGGTCGCGAACTCTTCCAGCTCTTCATCCGACAGGTCGCGATAGACATACAGCAGCGTGTTGTTCAGATCAGCGCCGATCTGCTCCATCAGGCGCTGGCGCTGACCATTCAACATGCCTTGAGCCTGACCGCCACCGAGCAGGCCGGGGATCATCGAGCTCAGGCTGTCGGCCGCCACACCCGCAATCGCCAGGCTGACTTCAGCACCGGCCTCGCGAGCGGGCAGGGCCTGGGCGAGGTGGCCGATGATCAGCTGGCGGGTATCGCTGGCCTGCATTTTCGGCAAGCCCTTGGCGTTTTTCGCCAATTGATCGCGACGGGTGGCCAGCAGTTCGGCGGCGACAATTTTCTTGCCCAGGGGCGATTGAAAGAAAGTCAGCGCAGGTTTCGGATCGGCAAGCTTCTTGCGCAGTTGCGCTTCGGCACGCTGATCCATGGCTTTGGGCGCAAAGCGTTGATTGCTGTTGTTGACCAGGGCCTGAAACACCGCCGGCGGCAGGCTGTTCTGGTAACGCTGCTGGGCGGCCGAGAGAGCATCATTGAAATGCGCGCGTTGTTCTGGCCAACCGGCGACCTTGTACAACTGGTCGTGGCCGTCTGCCCAGGCGGGCAAAACACAGAACATCAGCAGTGAAAAAAGCAAACGGCGCATAGGGACTCCTGTCAGCAGGCGACTATTCTCCGTGCGGCATTCGTACTTGTCGAGAATTCGTATCAGGTTGCGTGCCTTATCCGACCAATCCTCCGCTGCGCGGCTCTGTCGGATTTGCGGGCACAGGAATACTATGCGCGCCATGCAAATATCCTCTGATCATCCGCTGCTGTTACGTATCGTCGACGACCTGGCTGAGCGTGGCTGGTCGCAGCAGAATATTTTCCTGCCTCTGGATCTGACCCGGGCACTGGCGGCCGAGTGCCGCAAACGTGCCGCCGAGGGCGAACTCTCCCCTGCTGCTGTGGGGCGCGGGCCGTTTTCGGAGATCCGCGAGGGCATTCGCGGTGACCATATCCAATGGCTCGAACCCGGTCAGGTCGAGGCCTGCGACAGCTATCTGGGGTTGATGGACAGCCTGCGTGAGGCGATGAATCGCAGTTTGTTTCTGGGCCTGGAAGATTTCGAGAGCCATTTCGCCCTGTACCCGCCTGGCGCTTTCTACCTCAAGCATGTCGACCGGTTCCGCGACGACGACCGACGCATGGTCTCGGCGGTGATCTACCTCAATGACGCCTGGCTGCCCGAGCATGGCGGTCAGTTGCGCATGTACCTGGACGAAGGTGTCGAACATGATGTGGTCCCCACTGGCGGATGCCTGGTGGTGTTCCTGTCGGGCGAAGTCCCCCACGAAGTCCTGCCCGCGACCCGAGATCGCCTGTCGTTGACGGGCTGGTTCCGCCGTCGTGGCAACGAGCCGTTCTGATCATGCAAAAGATTCTGGTAAGCCGCTGTTTGCTCGGTCACCGCGTCCGTTACGACGGTGGCGCCAGTGGGCCATTCAATCTGTTGGAACAGTGGATTGCCGAAGGCCGGGTGGTGCCGTTGTGCCCGGAAGTCGCCGGCGGTTTGCCGACGCCAAGAGCCGCGGCAGAGATTCCGGGCGGGCAGGGCGGTGAAGTGCTTGATGGCCTTGCATCGGTCATCACCACCGAGGGCGAGAACGTCAGTGCCGCGTTTCTTTCGGGGGCTTATCAGGCGCTGGCGCTCGTGGAAAAGCATGGCATCCGCATTGCCGTGCTCAAGGCCAACAGCCCGTCTTGCGGGAATCTGTTGACCTATGACGGGACGTTCAGTGGCGTGAAGGTCATTGGTGAGGGTGTCACCGCGGCATTGCTCAAGCGTAATGGCGTTCAAGTCTTCAGCGAGCTGGAGTTGGTCGAAGCGGCGCAGTCTCTGGCAGCCCTCGACTAACGACCTGCCCAAAATCCTGTGGGAGCGGGCTTGCCCGCGATGAGGCCATAACATTCAACATCGATGTTGAATGTTAAACCGCCATCGCGGGCAAGCCCGCTCCCACAGGGTTATTCGTCAACCTCGAATCAGGGTTTCGGCGCCACACTCGTATCAGCACCCAACCACTTCTGTGACAGCGCTTCCAGCCGACCATCCGCCTTGATCCGCTGCAGCGCGTTTTCCAGGCTGGCATGAAATGCCGGGTTACCCTTCTGAAACGGAATCGCCAGGCTCACGGTCTGGTCGGCTTTCGGCTTTTCCTCCGTCAGCGACTGCACCAGCAATATTGAGCGCGGCTCTTCTTTCTGCGCGATCAATTGCGCATTGGTTTGAATGTAAGGTTGGCTGAAGTCGAAACGTTCCGTGAGCGCCGGGGTCTCTGTGATGTGGTTGATGGCGATGTCGTACTTGCCGCTTTCGACACCGGTCAGCAGATCGTTGGAATCGGTAACGACAAAGTCGGCGCGGACATCCAGTTCGTTGGCCAGCAACTGCCCCAGCTCGACCTCAAACCCGGTCAGTTTGTCCTCATCCTTGAAATTGAAGGGCGGGGTATTAGCCTCAAGGGCAATGCGCAATTCGCCGCGGTCGTTTACATCGTCAATCAGTTCGGCATGAGCCAAAGGGCTCAAAAGGGGTAGCAGGCAGATCAGGCCAGGCAAAAAGCGCATGGTCACTCCTTGAATTCATTTATCGCGACGCGCTGTTCAGGCTCGCTTTGCTATGGTTGTCGTGTGCCTTCGACAACGAATGGCCGTGAAGTTGTCACGGTCGAGCGAATTTTACGGAAAAACTGGAGAAGAGAATGAAAAGCTTTATGTCACGTGCAGCGTTGGCTGGCCTGTTGCTGGGTGCATCGATGCTGGCAACGGCTGCCACACCTGCTCCCAAAGGTGCTCAAGCGTTCATCGTTTCCCCGGAAGACGGTGCGACGGTGGGGCAGGAGTTCAAGGTCAAGTTTGGCGTGAAGGACATCTCACTTGCCCCGGCCGGTGATGTCACCAAAAACACGGGTCACCATCACTTGCTGATCGATGTCGACAAGCTACCTGCCGAAGGCGCACCGATTCCGACAGATGCCAACCACATGCACTTCGGCAAGGCGCAAACCGAGGCCACCATCAAACTGGCACCGGGCAAGCACACCTTGCAGCTCGAACTGGGCGACAGCGGTCACATGCCGTTCGATCCGCCGATCGTTTCGAAGAAAATCACCGTGACTGTGAAGTAACTTTTCCACAGGCATGAAAAAGGGAGACCAGATGGTCTCCCTTTTTTGTCGCTCAAGCAGCGATCAGAACAACACGCGGCAACGAATGGTGCCGTTGATGTGCTGCAGCTTCTCTTGCGCCATTTCCGAGTATTCGGCATCGACGTCGATTACGACATAGCCGACTTTCTCGTTGGTCTGCAGGAACTGACCGGAAATGTTGATGCCGTTTTCGGCGAAGACCTTGTTGATCTCGCTCATCACACCCGGAATGTTCTCGTGGATGTGCAGCAGACGGTGCTTGCCAGGGTGAGCCGGCAGAGCCACTTCCGGGAAGTTCACGGACGATACCGACGTACCGTTGTCGCTGTACTTGACCAGTTTTTCCGCCACTTCCAGACCGATGTTGGCCTGCGCTTCCGCGGTGGAACCACCGATGTGCGGGGTCAGGATCACGTTGTCCAGGCCGCGCAGCGGGCTTTCGAACTCTTCTTCGTTGGAGCGCGGCTCCACCGGGAATACGTCGATGGCCGCGCCGATCAGGTGCTTGTCCTTGATCGCGTCCGCCAAGGCGTCCAACTCAACCACGGTGCCGCGAGCAGCGTTAATCAGAATGCCGCCCTTCTTGATGGCGCGGATTTCTTTCTCGCCGATCATCCACTGGGTGGCTGCGGTTTCCGGAACGTGCAGGGTGACGATGTCGGACATGCCCAGCAGCTCGTGCAGGTTACCGACCTGGGTGGCGTTACCCAGTGGCAGCTTGGTCACGGTGTCGTAGAAGTACACCTGCATGCCCAGGCCTTCAGCCAGGACCGACAATTGTGTACCGATCGAGCCGTAACCGACGATACCCAGCTTCTTGCCACGGATTTCGAAGGAGTTGGCTGCGCTCTTGATCCAGCCGCCACGGTGGCAGGAAGCGTTCTTCTCAGGAATGCCGCGCAGCAACAGGATCGCTTCGGCCAATACCAGTTCGGCTACGGAGCGAGTGTTGGAGTACGGCGCGTTGAATACCGCAATGCCGCGTTCGCGAGCCGCGTTGAGGTCGACCTGGTTGGTGCCGATGCAGAAACAGCCGACAGCTACCAGTTTCTTCGCATGATCGAAGATCTCTTCGGTCAGTTGAGTGCGGGAGCGAATGCCGATGAAGTGAGCATCAGCGATCTTTTCCTTCAGCTGGGCTTCCGGCAGAGAACCTGTGAGGTACTCGATGCTGGTGTAGCCCGCCGCCTTGAGGACGTCGACAGCCGATTGGTGGACGCCTTCGAGAAGAAGGAACTTGATCTTGCTCTTATCGAGAGAAGTCTTGCTCATCTGCGTAAACCTGTATCCCGGAGAAAATTGGCAGGGAAGTAGCCAGCAGACGCTGACCCGAGCGGCATGACAGCCGTCGCCGCAGAACAGCCTTTGGGCACTATCCTGCGGGGTCGGTATGCTAGCATATGCACCCCGCTAAACACTCATTCCTGCGACGTGAAGCGTCTTCAGGATGACCATGAATTGTTCGAGAGTTCTGTCGATGACCAATCCTGCGCTGATTGATGAGCTGAAGACCCTGGTTGAGCCTGGCAAGGTGCTGACCGACGCCGACTCCCTGAATGCTTACGGTAAGGATTGGACCAAACATTTCGCCCCGGCCCCGACGGCCATTGTGTTCCCCAAGACTACCGAGCAGGTCCAGGCCATTGTCCGTTGGGCCAATGAGCACAAGGTTGCGTTGGTGCCGTCCGGCGGTCGTACCGGGCTTTCGGCTGCGGCGGTGGCGGCCAATGGCGAAGTGGTCGTGTCCTTCGACTACATGAACCAGATCCTCGACGTGAACCTGACCGACCGCACGGCCGTTTGTCAGCCGGGCGTGGTTACCGAGCAATTGCAGAACAAGGCCGAAGAGCACGGTCTGTACTACCCGGTGGACTTCGCGTCGGCCGGTTCCAGTCAGATTGGCGGCAATATCGGCACCAATGCCGGCGGGATCAAGGTGATTCGCTACGGCATGACCCGCAATTGGGTAGCCGGCATGAAAGTCGTCACCGGCAAGGGCGATCTGCTGGAGCTGAACAAGGACCTGATCAAGAACGCCACTGGCTACGACCTGCGTCAGCTGTTTATCGGCGCCGAAGGCACGCTGGGTTTTGTGGTCGAGGCCACCATGCGTCTGGACCGTGCGCCGAAAAACCTCACCGCGATGGTCCTCGGCACCGCCGATTTCGATTCGATCATGCCGGTATTGCACGCGTTCCAGAACAAACTTGACCTGACCGCCTTCGAATTCTTCTCCGACAAAGCCCTGGCCAAGGTCATGGCGCGCGGTGATGTGCCGGCTCCGTTCGAATCCGATTGCCCGTTCTACGCGCTGCTGGAATTCGAAGCCACCACTGAAGAAGTGGCCAACCACGCCCTGGAAACCTTCGAGCACTGCGTCGAGCAGGGCTGGGTGCTGGACGGCGTGATGAGCCAGAGCGAAACCCAGTTGCAGAACCTCTGGAAGCTGCGCGAGTACATCTCCGAAACCATTTCCCACTGGACGCCCTACAAGAACGACATTTCGGTCACTGTGTCGAAAGTCCCGGGGTTTCTGAAGGAAATCGATGCGATCGTCGGCGAACACTACCCGGATTTCGAAATCGTCTGGTTCGGCCACATCGGCGACGGCAACCTGCACTTGAACATCCTCAAGCCGGATAACCTGAGCAAGGACGAGTTCTTCGCCAAGTGCGCGAGCGTCAACAAGTGGGTGTTCGAAACCGTCGAAAAGTACAACGGTTCGATTTCCGCCGAACACGGCGTGGGCATGACCAAGCGTGACTACTTGACCTACAGTCGCTCGCCGGTTGAGATCGAGTACATGAAAGCCGTCAAAGCGGTGTTCGACCCGAACGGCATCATGAACCCGGGCAAGATTTTCGCTGTTTGATTCTTCGAACTTTAAGAGCACGAAGCAGGAGTCGGTCAATGAGCTATCAGCACCAGTATGTCGACGGTACGCGTATTCATTTCCCGTTGGGGAAAGTGGTATGCATCGGCCGTAACTACGCCGAACACGCCAAGGAACTGGATAATCCGGTGCCTACTGAACCACTGCTGTTCATCAAGCCGGGCAGTTGCGTGGTGCCGCTGGAAGGCGGTTTCAGCATTCCGACCGAGCGTGGCTCGGTGCATTACGAAGCGGAAATCGCTGTGTTGATCGGCAAGCCGTTGTCGACCAAACCGAGTCGTGAAGAAGTGCTGGATGCCATCTCCGGCATCGCCCCGGCCCTTGACCTGACCCTGCGCGACAAACAGGCCGAACTGAAAGCCAAGGGCCTGCCGTGGGAAATCGCCAAATCCTTCGATGGCGCGGCGGTAATTGCGCCGTTCGTGGCGAGCAGTACCTTCGCCGACCTGACCGACATTGGCATCCGCCTGACCATCAATGGCGAAGTGCGCCAGGATGGCAACAGCAAGGACATGCTGAATCCGATCGTGCCGATGATCCAGTACATGGCCGGCTGCTTCTCGCTGCAGGCCGGTGACGTGATCCTTACCGGTACGCCGGTGGGTGTTGGCCCGCTGAATGTCGGTGACGAACTGGTGCTCGAACTGCCGGGTGCCAGCCGCTTCACCAGCAGCGTCCGCTGACCCAACACAAAACCCTGTGGGAGCGGGCTTGCCCGCGATGGCGGTCTGACATTCAACATCAATGTTGAATGTTATGGCCTCATCGCGGGCAAGCCCGCTCCCACAATGGTTTCTAGTGGTCGCAAATTTCTGTCCACACAGGGCAATCCCGCCATTTCCTGTTTTTTTCACATCTTGTCTGGATAATTCCGGGGCTTCTGGCGTCTGAGCCTGTCCCAATGTGCTATTACCCATAGCCTGAATTTCTGGAACGCATCCCTGCATGGCCACCCAACCGCTGCCCAAGCTGAAAACTGCCCGCCGCTCGCGCTTTGTCATGCGTTGGTATTCCTGGCTTTTGCTGGTGGCGGCTGCCGTCTATGGCCTCGTGTTTGCGATGCATTGGGATGATCGCGGCTTGCTCTGGGTGATGGAGCGCTTCGAAAGCCCGGCTGAGAAAAAAGAGAGTATCTGGTTGCCGGATTACCGGGCGGTGATCGACGCCCAGCAGCTGCCGGGCATGGAGAAGGATGAAGCGTCAGACGTGTCTTATGACCCGCAGACCAAAACCCTGTTTGCGGTGATGGGCAAGAACCCGTTCCTGGTCGAGCTGACGTTGCAGGGCGATGTATTGCGCAAAATGCCGCTGGTGGGTTGGAGCAATCCGGAAGGGGTGGCGGTCATGGGCAATGGTTTGTTGGCGATCACCGATGAGCGCTCGCACCTGCTCTCCATCGTCAAGGTCGATGCCGATACTCGCGAACTGAATATCGCCAGTTTCCCGAAATATGACCTGGGTCCGTCGAAAAACCAGAATAAAGCCTTCGAAGCGATCGTTTGGGATGCACGCAACCAGCAACTGTTGCTGGGTGAAGAGCGTCCACCGGTGTTGTTCAGCTGGAAAAGCGACGGCAGCCCAATCCTCCAGGGCGACAAGCAAAAGCTGTCCAGCGATGAACTGGATATTCGCAATCTGTCAGCCCTGGCCATCGATTCGCGCACTGGCCATACCCTGGTGCTGTCCGCCGACTCTCACTTGTTGCTGGAATTGGACGAGAAAGGCGAGCAGGTCAGCTTCATGACTTTGCTGGGTGGTTTCAATGGTCTGAAAAAAACCATTCCCCGTGCCGAAGGCGTGACCATGGACGAAGCGGGCACGCTGTACATGGTGAGTGAGCCGAACCTGTTCTATCGCTTCGAAAAACAACGGTAGGGGCTGCCGAATTTCGGTAATTGTGGTCGAAGGCCAGTGGCCATTAAGCTTGAATTCATACTGCCGTGGTATTTCATCCACCCGTCTTGTTTCCGAGCTCGCCTGAATGCGCCGACTTGCCCGTCCCAAACCCCTGATGCTGATCTTGTCGGTCATTGCGCTGATCGTGCTGATTGCCGTCGGCCAGTACCTGCGTCTGTTCGAGCGCACCTGGTTCAATGTGCAGACGCTATGGCAACCGATGAATGCTCAGTCGATTGGCCTGGATCAGTATCAGGTAGTGATCGAGGCGCGAGTCATTGACGGTCTGGACGACGATGTTTCAGCCCTCACCTTCGATCCCGTGCGCAAAAGCCTGTTCACCGTCACCAACAAAAATGCCGAGCTGATTGAGATGTCCCTGGAGGGCAAAATCCTGCGGCGTGTGGCGTTGGTCGGGTTTGGCGACCCGGAGGCGGTGGAATTCATCAGCGCTGACACTTACGTGATCACCGACGAGCGCCAGCAGCGGCTAATCAAGATTCATCTGGAGAAGGACACGACGTTCCTCGATGCCGCGGACGCCGAGCAGATAACCCTCGGCGTGCATATGAGTGGCAACAAGGGTTTCGAAGGGTTGGCCTATGACTCGGTGGGCAAGCGCTTGTTTGTCGCCAAAGAGCGCGATCCGATGCTGATTTACGAAGTGCAGGGCTTTCCGCACTACAACCCGGAGAAGTCCTACGCGGTGCATGTGGTAAACAACCCCAAGCGTGATGCCGGGATGTTCGTACGGGATCTGTCGAGCCTGCAATACGACGAGCGCAGCGGCCATTTGCTGGCGCTGTCGGATGAGTCGCGACTGATTCTGGAACTGGATGTCGATGGGCGACCGCTGACCACCCTTTCACTGAGCAAGGGGCGTCAGGGATTACAGAAAACTGTGCCGCAAGCGGAAGGCATCGCCATGGACGACGACGGCACCTTGTACCTCGTCAGCGAGCCGAATCTTTTCTACGTATTCAAAAAACCACCGCAAAACTGATAAACACCCCAAAACAAATGTGGGAGCGGGCTTGCTCGCGAAAGCGGTGTGTCAGCAACATTGATGTCGACTGACACTCCCTCTTCGCGAGCAAGCCCGCTCCCACACTGTTGGGTGTTTGCCTTATTGGGCGCGCAGGGTTTTCACGCCTTCACTCGTCCCCAGCAGCAGCAAATCAGCCGGGCGGGCTGCGAACAAGCCGTTGGTGACCACGCCGACGATCGCATTGATCTGTGTTTCCAGCTCCACCGGGTTGGTGATCTGCATGTTGAACACATCGAGGATGATGTTGCCGTTGTCGGTCAGCACGCCTTCACGGTAAACCGGGTCGCCGCCGAGCTTCACCAGTTGGCGGGCCACGTGGCTGCGGGCCATCGGGATCACTTCCACCGGCAGCGGGAACGCACCGAGGACTGGCACCAGTTTGCTGGCGTCGGCGATGCAGATGAAGGTCTTGGCCACGGCCGCGACAATCTTCTCGCGGGTCAGGGCCGCGCCGCCGCCCTTGATCAGGTTCAGGTGCTCGTCGCTTTCATCGGCGCCGTCGACGTAGAACTCCAGGTCGCTGACGGTATTGAGCTCATACACCGGAATGCCGTGGCCCTTGAGGCGTGCGGCGGTGGCTTCGGAACTGGCGACCGCGCCATCGAACGCGCCTTTGTGCTTGGCCAGGGCATCGATGAAGCAGTTGGCGGTGGAGCCGGTGCCGACCCCGACGATGCTCTTGTCGTCGAGTTTTGGAAGGATGAAGTCGACGGCGGCCTGGGCTACGGCCTGTTTGAGTTGATCCTGGGTCATGCGGGCTCCGAAGTGCCGAAAGGGGAACGAAAGGCCGGCATTATAGGCCTCGCGATAGTGCAGGGGGAAACACTCCTGTGGCGAGGGGGCTTGCCCCCGTTGGAGTGCGCAGCGCTCCCCTGGCATTCTTTCAGACATACCGCATAAACAGATTTTACGACTGCTTCGCAGCCGAACGGGGGCAAGCCCCCTCGCCACAATGGATCCGCGGTGTCTGCGAAGCCTGAAACCTCATGATTCGTGTGGTCGCCCGCCCAAAAGCCGGGTTAGACTCCTTGGCCCTGCCCAACCCGCTCAGTGATGCTTTCCGATGCTCGAACAGTACGTCAAAAAGATCCTCACCTCGCGCGTTTATGACGTTGCCGTAGAAACCCCATTGCAGACTGCCCGCCAGCTCTCCGAGCGGCTGGGCAACGATATCTGGCTCAAGCGTGAAGACTTGCAGCCGGTGTTCTCGTTCAAGATTCGCGGCGCCTATAACAAGCTGACGCAACTGAGCGATGAAGAGCGTGCTCGCGGCGTGGTCACCGCGTCGGCGGGCAACCATGCGCAAGGCCTGGCCCTGGCGGCCAAGGTACTGGGCGTGAAAGCGACCATTGTGATGCCCAAGACCACCCCGGAGATCAAGGTCGAAGGCGTGCGTTCGCGCGGCGGCAAAGTGGTGTTGCACGGGGATTCGTTCCCGGAAGCCCTGGCCTACTCGCTGAAACTGGTCGATGAGAAAGGCTACGTCTACATTCACCCTTACGATGATCCCCACACCATTGCCGGGCAGGGCACGGTGGCCATGGAGATTCTGCGCCAGCACCCGGGGCGTCTGGATGCGATCTTCGTTCCGGTGGGCGGCGGCGGGCTGATCGCCGGGATCGCGGCGTACGTGAAATACCTGCGCCCGGACATCAAAATCATCGGCGTCGAACCCGATGACTCCAACTGCCTGCAAGCCGCCATGGCGGCCGGCGAGCGCGTGGTTTTGCCAACTGTGGGTCTCTTCGCCGATGGCGTCGCGGTGGCGCAGATCGGCCAGCACACTTTCGATATCTGCAAAGATTACGTAGACGAAGTTATCACCGTCAGCACCGACGAGATCTGCGCAGCAATCAAGGATATCTACGACGATACCCGGTCGATCACTGAACCTGCCGGCGCCTTGGGCGTGGCCGGGATCAAGAAGTATGTCGAGCAACGCGGCATCACGGGTCACACCTTCGTGGCCATCGACTCCGGTGCCAACGTCAACTTCGACCGCTTGCGCCATGTGGCTGAGCGCGCTGAACTGGGCGAGGGCCGCGAAGCCATCATTGCCGTGACCATCCCCGAGAAACCGGGCAGCTTCAAGGCGTTCTGCGAAGCCATCGGCAAGCGCCAGATCACCGAATTCAATTACCGCTACAACACCGGCAGCGAAGCGCACATTTTTGTCGGCGTGCAGACGCATCCAGACAACGACCCTCGCAGTGCGCTGCTCGCCAGTCTCACCGAGCAGGGTTTCCCGGTGCTTGACCTGACCGACAACGAACTGGCCAAGTTGCACATTCGTCATATGGTTGGCGGGCGTGCCGCCCAGGTTGTCGATGAAGTGGTGCTGCGTTTCGAGTTCCCGGAGCGTCCGGGTGCTTTGTTCAACTTCCTTAACAAACTCGGCGGGCGCTGGAACATTTCGATGTTCCACTACCGCAACCACGGCGCGGCCGATGGTCGTGTGGTCGCAGGCCTGCAAGTGCCGCACGACGAGCGTCATCTGGTACCGGCCGCGCTGGAAGAAATCGGTTACCCGTACTGGGACGAAAGCGACAACCCGGCCTATCAGCTGTTTCTCGGCTGAGCGGCTACGCTGACGAGCAAGTCATAAGGAAATCGAACAATGGAAACGTTAACCGCCCTCAAAATCGCTCATGGCGTAGCGACGGTGTTGCTGTTGATCAGCGCGCTGGGACTGGCGATCTGGGTCTGGCGCACACGCCGTAACGGCGACGCGACGGCTCACACTCGTACCTTGCAACGACCGCAGGTGTTCATCTGGCTGTTGATGGGCCTGGCGCTGCTGAGCATGCCGTTCACTGGTTGGTGGATGGTGCATCTGGTGGGCTGGCCGTTGGGGCAGACCTGGCTGTTGGCTTCCAGTGTGCTGTATACCTTGGCGGCGTTGGGGTGGTTCTGGTTGGTGGTGCGACTGAATCGGCTGCGTAAGGCGCCCGCGGGGGGAAATGGGAAGTTTACGTTTGCGTTGGCGTTGTTCAGCTTTGTCTGCTTTGTCGCCATTGCGGGATTGATGGGGGCCAAGCCGGTTTAAGGCTTGAAACCAGAGATGCCCCGAAAAGATCGCAGCCTTCGGCAGCTCCTACAGAGTTTGGCGTACACCTGTAGGAGCTGCCGAAGGCTGCGATCTTTTGATGTTCAATCGCGCAACGAAATTACCGGCCAACCACGCTTTTCAGCCTCGGCCCGCAGATTCACGTCCGGATCAACAGCAATCGGATTCGCCACCTGCTCCAGCAACGGCAAGTCATTCATCGAATCGCTGTAGAAATAGCTGTCTTCCAGAGTGTGGCCAGTCTCTTCCAGCCAACGAATCAATCGGGTCACCTTGCCTTCACGAAAGCACGGGATATCGGTGCTGCGCCCGCTGTAACGACCGTCGATCATTTCGCATTCGGTGGCGATCAGGGTTTCGACGCCTAAACGTGCTGCAATCGGCCCGGTCACAAAGCGGTTGGTGGCGGTGATGATCACCAGCTTGTCGCCGGCTTCACGGTGTTTGGCCAGCAGTTCGATGCCCTTGGGCAGCACGATCGGTTCGATGCAGTCGCGCATGTAGTCCAGATGCCATTGCTCCAGTGTGGCCATCTCGGTGCGGCCGAGAACTTCCAGGCAGAAGTTCAGGTACGCGTCGTTATCCAGCTTGCCGGCCAGGTAATCCTGATAGAACTCGTCGTTGCGTGCCTTGTAGGCAACGGCGTCGAGGAAACCGCGTTCGCACAGATAATCGCCCCAGGCGTGGTCACTGTCACCGCCCAGAAGCGTGTTGTCCAAGTCGAATAAAGCCAGCCGCATTGCAGTTACTCGCTGAAAAGTCTGTAGAAAGGTGTCCAGAATACGGACTTTTCACAAGAGTGCACATAAGGTAGGTCGGCTCGTTGCTGCTTTCACAACCTTTGTGGAACAATGCCCCGATATGCGTTTGCGAGGTTGTTGCCGTGATCGACCCCGATGGTTTCCGCCCCAATGTCGGGATCATTCTGACGAATGATGCCGGCCAGGTGCTATGGGCTCGCCGTATCAATCAAGATGCCTGGCAGTTTCCACAGGGAGGGATCAACCCCCAGGAGACGCCGGAAGACGCCTTGTACCGCGAGTTGAACGAAGAAGTGGGCCTGGAGCGCGAAGATGTTGAAATACTCGCCTGCACCCGGGGCTGGTTGCGCTATCGTTTGCCGCAACGTCTGGTCAGGACGCACAGCCAACCGCTGTGCATCGGCCAGAAGCAGAAATGGTTTCTCCTGCGCCTGATCTCCAACGAGCAGCGGGTGCGGATGGATTTGACCGGTAAACCGGAATTCGATGGCTGGCGCTGGGTCAGTTATTGGTATCCGTTGGGCCAGGTGGTGACATTCAAGCGCGAGGTTTATCGCCGCGCTCTCAAAGAGCTTGCCCCGCGCCTTTTAGCGCGCGACTGACGACGGAGTTCGACCCCGAGCCATGCTCAATACGCTGCGCAAGATCGTCCAGGAAGTTAACTCCGCCAAGGATCTCAAGGCGGCGTTGGGGATTATTGTGTTGCGCGTCAAAGAGGCCATGGGCAGCCAGGTCTGCTCGGTCTACCTGCTTGACCCAGAGACCAACCGCTTCGTGCTGATGGCCACCGAGGGCTTGAACAAGCGCTCGATCGGCAAAGTCAGCATGGCACCCAACGAAGGTCTGGTCGGCCTGGTCGGCACGCGTGAAGAACCCCTGAACCTCGAAAACGCCGCGGATCACCCGCGCTACCGTTACTTCGCCGAGACCGGTGAAGAGCGCTACGCCTCATTCCTCGGGGCGCCGATCATTCACCACCGTCGCGTTGTCGGTGTGTTGGTCATTCAGCAAAAAGAACGCCGCCAGTTCGATGAAGGTGAAGAAGCCTTCCTCGTGACCATGAGCGCGCAACTCGCCGGCGTTATCGCCCACGCCGAGGCCACCGGTTCGATCCGTGGCCTGGGCCGTCAGGGCAAAGGTATCCAGGAAGCAAAGTTCGTCGGTGTACCGGGTTCGCCGGGCGCGGCGGTCGGAACCGCGGTCGTCATGCTGCCGCCGGCCGATCTGGACGTGGTGCCGGACAAGACCATCACCGACATCAACGCGGAACTTGGCCTGTTCAAGACCGCCATCGAGGGCGTACGCGCCGACATGCGTGCCTTGTCCGCCAAGCTGGCGACCCAGCTGCGGCCTGAAGAACGGGCGCTGTTCGACGTTTACCTGATGATGCTCGACGATGCCTCGCTCGGCAGCGAAATCACCACGGTGATCAAGACCGGTCAGTGGGCTCAGGGCGCGTTGCGTCAAGTGGTCACCGAACACGTCAACCGTTTCGAATTGATGGACGACGCCTACCTGCGTGAGCGCGCCTCGGACGTCAAAGACCTCGGTCGGCGCTTGCTGGCTTATCTGCAGGAAGAGCGGCAGCAGACCCTGGTCTACCCCGACAACACTATTCTGGTCAGCGAAGAACTGACGCCGGCGATGCTCGGCGAAGTGCCGGAAGGCAAGCTGGTGGGACTGGTGTCGGTACTCGGTTCCGGCAACTCCCACGTGGCGATCCTGGCGCGCGCCATGGGTATTCCGACGGTGATGGGCCTGGTCGACTTGCCGTACTCCAAGGTCGACGGCATCCAGATGATCGTCGACGGCTACCACGGCGAGGTCTATACCAACCCGAGTGACGTGCTGCGCAAGCAGTTCGCCGAGGTGGTCGAGGAAGAGAAGCAACTGGCCCTCGGTCTGGATGCGCTGCGGGACCTGCCGTGCATAACGGTCGACGGTCACCGCATGCCGCTGTGGGTCAACACTGGCCTGCTGGCGGACGTGGCGCGGGCGCAGAAGCGCGGTGCCGAGGGCGTGGGTCTGTACCGCACTGAAGTGCCGTTCATGATCAACCAGCGCTTCCCAAGCGAAAAAGAGCAGCTGGCGATCTATCGCGAGCAGCTCGCCGCGTTCCATCCGCAACCGGTGACCATGCGCAGCCTGGACATCGGCGGCGACAAGGCGCTGTCGTACTTCCCGATCAAGGAAGACAACCCGTTCCTTGGCTGGCGCGGCATTCGCGTGACGCTCGACCACCCGGAAATCTTCCTGGTGCAGACCCGCGCCATGCTCAAGGCCAGCGAAGGCCTGAACAACCTGCGCATTTTGCTGCCGATGATTTCCGGCACCCATGAACTGGAAGAAGCCCTGCACCTGATCCACCGTGCCTGGGGCGAAGTCCGCGACGAAGGCTGCGACGTGCCTATGCCGCCGATTGGCGTGATGATCGAGATTCCGGCGGCGGTGTATCAGACCAAGGAACTGGCCCGGCAAGTGGACTTCCTGTCGGTCGGTTCCAACGACCTGACCCAGTATCTGCTGGCCGTGGACCGCAACAACCCGCGGGTGGCCGATCTCTACGACTACCTGCACCCAGCGGTGCTGCAAGCCCTTCAGAGCGTGGTGCGTGACGCTCATGCCGAAGGCAAGCCTGTGAGTATCTGCGGCGAAATGGCCGGTGACCCGGCGGCGGCGGTGTTGTTGATGGCGATGGGTTTCGACAGCCTGTCGATGAACGCCACCAACTTGCCGAAAGTGAAGTGGATGCTGCGTCAGATTAACCTGAGCAAGGCCAAGGAATTGCTGGCGGAACTGATGACCATCGACAACCCGCAAGTTATCCACAGCTCGCTGCAGTTGGCGCTGAAGAACCTTGGGTTGGCGCGGATGATTAATCCGGCTTCGGTCAAGACCCTCTGACTGAGTGGACTCGAAAAGATCGCAGCCTTCGGCAGCTCCTACAGGTGTACGCAAAACCCTGTAGGAGCTGCCGAAGGCTGCGATCTTTTAGATTTTGATCTCCACTTCTCCAAGATGCCCCCCATACGGCCCGAAACTCCTTTCGACCATATGCCGCCCCCCATCCGCCTGAACGATCAACGCCGTGCTCGCCCGTGTCCCGTAAGTCGGGCTCTTGATAAACACGCTCGACAACAACGTCTCGGTAGCCTGCCCCACGCCAGTGTCCGGCAATTCGGCAAGCGGCGCCGTCTGCGGGTCGCTCAGCAAGGCCAATAGTGCCTGCGGCTGCGGATCGCCCAACACTTCGCTCAATGCTGCCTTGGCCTTGAGCACTTTCGGCCACGGCGTATCCAGCCCCGCGTTCGATAGGCCATAAACCCCAGGTTTGAGCATGACTGCCTCTGTCTCACGGGCATTGAAGTGCCATAGCTCATTGGCATTGCCGATCAGCAGGTTAAACCCGGCATATTCCAGCGTACGTGCAACAACGTCGCTTAAGTAGTCGTCAATCGACATGTCCCCGCTGAGAAACTGCGCCACCAGTTCGCCTCGCGACTTGCGCGCTGGTGGTTGAAGGGGATCACGGATGTTGGTCAGCGCGGCGAAGCGCCCGTTGGCGCCGACACCGAGCCACGTACCGCCAGCCTCAAGGTCACGACCGGCATACACGTGCGGAGCTTGCGGCCATTGCGCCAGGGGCAGGCTGGGCCGGGCGTAGAATTCGTCGCGGTTCGCCGCCACGATCAGCGGCTGGGCATGACCCGGCCGCCAAGCACAAACAATCAGGCACATAAGGTGGTCCTTGTGTGTTTTTTGCTCACTCTACGCAGACATCGCTCATCGATCCATCGCCATCCACAGTGGAGCCCGAGGCCATGCATCCGTTACCATGCCGCTCCTGATTCGGGATGCTTGGGGATGCGGACATGGAATTTCTGCTCTATCTGGCGCTGGGCGCCTGTGCGGGCGTGCTGGCCGGGCTGTTTGGAGTAGGCGGCGGGATCATCATTGTCCCGGTGCTGGTGTTTAGTTTCACCTTGCAGGGATTTGATGCGTCGATCCTGACGCATCTGGCAGTCGGCACCTCGCTGGCGACGATCATCTTTACGTCGGTCAATGCGATTCGCGAGCACCATCGCCGCGGGGCCGTGCGTTGGCCGATTTTTGCCTGGATGACGCTGGGCATTCTGATCGGTGCCGGTTTCGGTGCGCTGACTGCCGAAGCGATTTCCGGGCCGAATTTGCAGAAGATCATAGGTGTATTTGCGCTGATCATCGCCGTTCAACTCGCTTTGGACTTCAAGCCCAAGGCCAGCCGAACGGTCCCCGGTAAAGTCGGTCTGACCGTGGCTGGCAGCATTATTGGCTGGGCCTCGGCGATTTTCGGGATCGGCGGCGGCTCGTTGACCGTGCCGTTCCTGACCTGGCGCAGCGTGCCGATGCAGCAGGCGGTGGCCACTTCGTCGGCCTGTGGCCTGCCTATCGCCTTGGCCAGTGCATTAAGTTTCATGATTCTGGGGTGGCACGATCCACTGCTGCCGGCCCATAGTCTCGGTTTTGTTTATTTGCCGGCGCTGCTGGGGATCGCCCTGACCAGCATGGTTTTCGCCCGCCTCGGTGCGCGACTGGCCCACACGCTGTCGCCGCGCTTGCTGAAAAGACTGTTTGCCGCTTTGCTGTTTTGCGTCGGCTTGAGCTTCTTGCTCTGACGCGCAGCGCAATCCTGGCTTAATCCTGGCGTGACAGCGTCATCCGGGAATTTGAAGGTTTCAACTCTAACGAGGAGTCGCAATGCTGCCTTACCCGCAGATCGACCCGGTGGCCCTGGCCATCGGCCCGCTGAAAATCCACTGGTACGGCCTGATGTACCTGATCGGCATCGGCGGCGCGTGGCTGCTGGCGTCCCGTCGGCTGAACCGCTTCGACCCGACCTGGAGCAAAGAGAAACTCTCCGACATGGTGTTTTGGATGTCGATGGGCGTCATTGTCGGCGGCCGTTTAGGTTATGTGCTGTTCTACGACCTGAGCGCCTACATCGCCAACCCGCTGCTGATTTTCGAAGTGTGGAAGGGCGGCATGTCGTTCCACGGCGGGTTCATCGGTGTGATGTTGGCCGCGTTGTGGTTCGGTAAAAAGAACGGCAAGTCGTTCTTCCAGCTGATGGACTTCGTCGCACCGATGGTGCCGATCGGTCTGGGCGCCGGACGTATCGGCAACTTCATCAATGCTGAGTTGTGGGGCAAGGCCACCGATGTGCCGTGGGCGATGGTCTTCCCGACCGATCCGGCGCAACTGGCGCGTCACCCGTCGCAGCTGTATCAGTTCGCCCTCGAAGGCGTGGCGCTGTTCGCCATTCTCTGGCTGTTCTCGCGCAAGCCGCGGCCGACCATGGCGGTGTCCGGGATGTTCGCGCTGTTCTATGGCATCTTCCGTTTCATCGTCGAATTCGTTCGCGTGCCGGACGCGCAACTGGGTTATCTGGCCTGGAACTGGCTGACCATGGGCCAGGTGCTGTGCGTACCGATGATCGTCGGCGGGCTGTTCCTGATCTGGCTGGCTTATCGACGCGCCCCGGCGGCCCCCGCTGCTGCTGTATAAGAAGCAGGCGCTATAAATTCGAACCCCGCGGGCTTTGGCCCCGGGTTCAAGGACACAGGTAATTCATGAAGCAATATCTCGAACTGGTCGCCCACGTCATCAAGAACGGGACCAAACAGGCCAACCGCACCGGCGTGAACACCATCAGCTTTCCGGGCGCGATGCTGCGCTTCGATCTGCAGGAGGGTTTCCCGGCGATCACCACCCGCAAGATGGCCTTCAAATCCGCCATCGGCGAGATGTGCGGTTTTCTGCGTGGGGTGAACAACGCCGCCGAATTCCGTGCGCTGGGCTGCAAGGTCTGGGACCAGAACGCCAACGAAAATGCGCAGTGGCTGGCCAACCCGTTCCGTCAGGGTGAAGACGACCTCGGTGAGATCTACGGCGTGCAATGGCGCAAATGGCCGGCGTACAAGCAGATTCCGGTCAGCAACCAGGCCGCCATCGAGCAGACGTTGAGCCAGGGTTATCGTCAGATTGCCGAAGGCGAAGAAGACGGTCAGGCCTACGTGGTGCTGTACAAGGCGATCGACCAGATCCGCCAGTGCGTCGACACCATTATCAAGGACCCGGGCAGCCGCCGCATCCTGTTCCACGGCTGGAACGTCGCGCAACTTGATGAAATGGCTTTGCCACCGTGCCACTTGCTGTACCAGTTCCACCCGAACGTCGAGACCAAAGAGATTTCTTTGACCCTCTACATCCGTTCGAACGATCTGGGCCTGGGCACGCCGTTCAACCTCACCGAAGGCGCCGCGCTGCTGAGCCTGATCGGTCGCTTGACCGGTTACACCCCGCGCTGGTTCACCTATTTCATCGGCGACGCCCACGTCTACGAAAACCACCTGGACATGCTCAACGAACAGCTCAAGCGCGAGCCGTTCCCGATGCCGAAACTGGTGATTTCCGACCGCGTGCCGGAGTTTGCCAAGACCGGTGTTTATCAGCCGGAATGGCTGGAGTTGATCGAACCGAGTGATTTCTCGTTGGAAGGCTATGAACACCACGCGCCGATGACCGCGCCAATGGCGGTCTAGTCTCTCCTGATCGTTCCCACGCTCTGCGTGGGAACGAATCCCGTGACGCTCTGCGTCACAGTGGACGCGGAGCGTCCATGGCTGCATTCCCACGCAGAGCGTGGGAACGATCACGGGCTGCTAATGCCCGTGACTGCGCCCGACATGGGAATGCTCAACCTCCGTCGCCACCACCCCGCCGCTCACTTCCAACCGCTGCAAAATCCCGCACTGATCGATATCCGGCCCTTCGCTGCAGCGTTGGCGCAGGTCGAGCAGTTGTGTCTGCAAGGCCAGCAAACCGTCGATTCGTGCCTTCACATGGTGGATGTGTTCGTCGATCAACGCGTTGACGTTTTCACATTGATCTTGCGGGCTGTCGCGCAGGGCCAGCAGGCTGCGGATTTCCTCGAGGGTCATGTCCAGGGTGCGGCAGTTGCGGATGAAAGTCAGGCGCTCGGCGTGGGCCTGGGTGTAGACGCGGTAATTGCCGTCGCTGCGGGCCGGCTCCGGCAGCAGGTTTTCGCGCTCGTAGTAGCGGATGGTTTCCACGGCGCAGTCGGTGAGTTTCGCCAGTTCTCCGATTTTCATCGCGACAATCTCCAAAAGGATGCTTGACCCTATAGTGGCTACAGGGTCTTTACTTGGCAACAGGCACCTTCATGGACGCGACCAATGAGCGATTCTCTTCACACCCACAAACCCAAGGCCGGGCACGATCACAGTCACAAGCTGCAGCCTGTGCAGCAGCACAACCATGGTGGCCACGGGGATTCCTGCTGTTCCTCCAAAGCGGCGGCACCTTCGCGGATTGTGTTGAGCGAGACGCCGACCGCCAGTGCGCGGCTGAGCAGTTTCCGCATCGAGGCGATGGACTGCCCGACCGAGCAGACGCTGATCCAGAACAAACTCGGCAAGCTTTCGGGTGTGCAGCAACTGGAATTCAACCTGATCAACCGGGTGTTGGGCGTGACCCATGACCTGCCAAGTACCGCGCCGATCATCGACGCGATCAAGTCCCTCGGCATGCACGCCGAGCCGATGGAGCAGGGCGCTGAAGCGCCGGCGTCGAGCCCTAAACCTGCGAAAAAGCCCTGGTGGCCGCTTGCCCTGTCCGGCGTCGGGGCGCTGGCCGCCGAGCTTATCCACTTCACCAATGCGGCGCCAAACTGGGTGGTGGCAGTTATCGCGCTGATCTCGATCCTCAGCGGTGGCCTCAGCACTTACAAAAAGGGCTGGATCGCCCTGAAAAACCTCAACCTGAACATCAACGCGCTGATGAGCATCGCAGTGACCGGTGCGATCCTGATCGGCCAATGGCCGGAAGCGGCGATGGTGATGTTCCTGTTCACCGTGGCCGAGTTGATCGAAGCCAGGTCTCTGGACCGGGCGCGCAACGCCATCGGCGGGCTGATGCAGATGGCCCCCGAGCAGGCCACGGTGCAGCAGGCCGACGGCAGTTGGGTCGCCCAACCGGTTAAAGACATCGAACTGGGTGCGCGGGTGCGGGTGCGTCCCGGCGAACGGATCGGTCTGGACGGTGAAGTGCTGTCCGGCAACTCGACCATCGATCAGGCGCCGATCACCGGTGAAAGCCTCCCGGTGGAGAAAACCATCGGCGACAAGGTGTTCGCCGGCACCATCAACCAGTCCGGTTCGCTGGAATATACCGTGACTGCCGCAGCGAACAATTCGACCCTGGCGCGGATTATCCACGCCGTGGAACAGGCTCAGGGTGCACGCGCTCCGACCCAGCGTTTCGTCGACGCCTTCTCGAAAATCTACACCCCGGCGGTGTTCATCCTGGCCCTGGCCGTGGCGGTGATCCCGCCGCTGTTCATGGACGCGCTGTGGTTCGACTGGATCTACCGGGCGTTGGTGTTGCTGGTGGTCGCCTGCCCATGTGCATTGGTGATTTCCACCCCGGTGACCATCGTCAGTGGCCTCGCGGCAGCGGCGCGCAAAGGGATTCTGATCAAGGGCGGCGTTTATCTTGAGCACGGCCACAAACTCGATTACCTGGCCCTCGACAAGACCGGCACCCTCACTCACGGCAAACCGGTGCAGACCGACTATTTGTCCCTCGACCCAATCGCAGATGAAATAGCCCCGGCCATTGCGGCGGCACTGGCCGGTCGTTCGGATCACCCGGTGTCACTGGCCATCGCCAATGCGGCTGTTGATAAACAACTCAAGCCGCTGATTGTGGATAACTTCGAAGCCCTGGCCGGTCGTGGCGTGCGCGGCGAGATCAACGGTGAGCTCTACCACTTGGGCAACCATCGCCTGGTGGAAGATTTGGGCCTGTGTTCGCCAGCGCTGGAAGAGAAACTGTTTGCTCTGGAGAAACAGGGCAAATCCGTGGTGCTGTTGCTCGACAAGTCGGGTCCCTTGGCGCTGTTTGCCGTCGCGGACACAGTGAAAGCGTCCAGTCGCGAAGCGATCCAGCAGCTGCATGAGTTGGGCATCAAAACCCTGATGCTGACCGGCGACAACGTTCACACCGCCCAGGCCATCGCCGCCCATGTGGGCATCGATCAGGCGCAGGGCGATCTGTTGCCGACCGATAAGCTGCAAGCTATCGAAACGCTGTATGCCCAAGGCCATCGGGTCGGGATGGTCGGCGACGGCATCAACGACGCTCCGGCACTGGCGCGGGCCGAGATCGGTTTCGCCATGGCAGCCGCCGGCACCGACACCGCCATTGAAACCGCTGATGTCGCCCTGATGGACGACGATCTGCGCAAAATCCCTGCTTTCATTCGCCTGTCGCGGCAGACCTCGAATATCCTCAAACAGAACATTGCTCTCGCATTGGTCATCAAAGCGATCTTTCTTGGGGTAACCTTCGCCGGGATCGCCACCATGTGGATGGCGGTGTTCGCCGACATGGGCGTGAGCCTGTTGGTAGTGTTCAACGGTTTGCGCCTGTTGCGCAAATAGACGATGAGGGAAGGGCGTGCTGAGTGCCGAGCTGAAGGCGTTTTACATGGTTGCCCGATTGGGCAGCATTACCCTGGCAGCGAAAAAGCTCGGCCTGAGCCAACCGACGGTGACGACCCAGATTCGGCATCTGGAAAGCCAGTACTCGGTTGAGCTGTTCTATCGTGGCGGCCGCCGCCTCAGCGTCAGTGACGAAGGCGCGCGGTTGTTGCCGATGGTCAAGGCGCTGTTGCAACAGGAAGCTGACATCGAGTTTTTCCTGCGTAACAGCGGTCAGGTCCAGGGCACGTTGCGCATTGCTGCCACGGCGCCGTATTACATCCTCGACCTGGTGAAGACCTTTCGCGAGCGCTTGCCGCAGGTGGAGGTGTCGGTGGAAATCGGCAACTCCCAACAGGTATTGGAGGCGCTGGAGGATTACCGGGTCGATGTCGCTGCGTCCTCGCAGTTGCTGGACGATGCGCGGCTGATTCGCCGGGTGCTCGGCAGCGATCCACTGGTGCTGGCGGTGCACCGCAATCATCCGCTGGCGGTGCATGATCATGTACCGCTCAGTGCGCTGGCAGGCCATACCTTGTTGATGCGGGAGTCGGGCTCGACCACTCGGCGCTTGACCGAAGAATTGCTGGCCAACGCGGGGGTGAGTTTTGGACCGTTGCTGGAGATTGGCAGCCGGGAGTCGATTCGTGAGGCGGTATTGCGCAACATCGGCATCAGCATCATTGCTCGGCAGGAAGTGCCGCACGATCCGCAATTGCGGGTGCTGACTATCGAAAATGCGCCGCAGATTCCCGAGTACCTGTACTGCCTCAAGGAGCGAAAAGGTGCGCGGCTGCCGGCGGCGTTTCTGGGGTTGGCGCAGGAAATGGCCCCAGCCTGAGACTTGTGGCGATGCTTATGGCCTCTTCGCGGGCAAGCCTCGCTCCTACAGGTTGATCGCATTCCCCTGTAGGAGCGAGGCTTGCCCGCGAAGGCGTCCGTCGGTACGCCGCCGCATCCAACCCAAATCCCCGAATACCACTATCGGCCGTTTTTGCCTCGTTGCCACATGACGGACGCATTGCAAACCTAGGATGGCCCTCATCTGCTTGATGAGGTCTGTCCATGAACCACTCGACTGCAACTACCCTGACCAACCCCGGCGCGCCGATGAAAGTGCGCGGCGTGCAGAAACGCTTCGGCGCGTTCACTGCGCTGGATAACGTCTCCCTCGACGTGGCGGCCGGTGAGCTGGTGTGCCTCTTGGGGCCGTCGGGCTGTGGCAAAACCACCTTGCTGCGCTGCATCGCCGGTCTTGAGAAACAAGACAGCGGCGAGTTGTACCTCGGCGATCGCGACGTTTCCCACCTGGCACCTCAGGCACGGGACTACGGCATTCTCTTTCAGTCCTACGCACTGTTTCCCAATCTCACCGTCGAGGCGAACATCGCCTACGGCCTCGCCGGTAGCAGTCGCGATGAAGTGCGCCAGCGCGTCGGTCAGATGCTGGAACTGGTCGGCCTGATCGGCAGTGAGAAAAAATACCCCGGCCAATTGTCCGGCGGCCAACAGCAACGCGTCGCACTGGCTCGGGCTCTGGCGCCGGCGCCTTCGTTGCTGCTGCTGGACGAACCGATGTCGGCGCTCGACGCCCGGGTCCGCGAGCATCTGTGCACCGAACTGCGCCAATTGCAGCGCAACCTCGGTGTCACCACCCTGATGGTCACCCACAATCAGGACGAAGCCATGCTGATGGCCGACCGCATCGCCGTGATGAACAACGGCAAGGTCGAGCAGTACGCCACGCCACAGGAAATCTACGACCGTCCGGCCACACCGTTTGTGGCCGAGTTCGTCGGTCAGGGCAACTGGCTGCCGTTCCGCCGTAGCAGCGACAGTCATGCCCAGGTCGGCGGGATGAACATGCGTCTGGCTGAAGGCAGCGCTAAAACTGCCTCGGGCCGTTTGTTCTGCCGTCCCGAAGCCATCAACGTCAACCCGCCGGTGCATGAAGAAAACCTGTTCCCGGCCAAGGTTCGCGAGATCACTTTTCTCGGCAACCGCTGCCGCATGAGCTTCGAACTCGATCAACTGCCGGGCCATGCGCTACTGGCGGAACTGGCGCCGGAAGCCATGCCGCGTCTCGGCGCGCAGCAGATCATGGTCGCCTTGCCGCCGCGCAGCCTGCAGGTGTTTGCCTGATGAGCGCGAACGTCGCGCTGCCGATACCGCACAAGCAGGTCCGGCAGACCTCCCGTGCCGAAATCGGCGACCGGATGTTCGTGGTTGGCGGCAAGGTCCTGCTGCTGGTGTTGCTCGGCGTTGCGGTGTTGATGCCGTTGCTGGCGATCTTCTGGCGTGGTTTCAGCTCTGAAGCCGGGCAGGGCGGTGGTCTGGTGGCTGCCCGTGAACTGCTGACCAGTGCGAATTTCCACTGGTTGCTGGGCAACAGTTTGAAAGTTTCCCTCAGCGTCGCAGCGATTGTCGTACCGCTGGCTTACCTGTTTGCCTACGCCCTGCAACGCACATTGATTCCCGGTAAAGGCATCTGGCGCGGCATGTCGTTGTTGCCGCTGATGGCGCCGTCGATGCTGCCGGGGATCGCTTTGGTTTATCTGTTCGGCAATCAGGGCATGCTGCGCGGTTTGCTCTCGGACAATATCTACGGCTTCTGGGGCA
The DNA here is from genome assembly GCF_032424305.1 of Pseudomonas sp. JV414. Classification (NCBI taxonomy): domain Bacteria; kingdom Pseudomonadati; phylum Pseudomonadota; class Gammaproteobacteria; order Pseudomonadales; family Pseudomonadaceae; genus Pseudomonas; species Pseudomonas sp. JV414. Next base: position 306,574 of record NZ_VYKC01000013.1, read on the forward strand.
TTGTTCTGGGCGAGGTCATCTACACCTTCCCACACGCGCTGATGATTTTGCTGTCGGCGCTGTCACTGGCGGATGCGCGACTGTTCGATGCTGCTTCCAGCATGGGCGCTAGCTCGGCGAAAGCCTTTCGCAGCATCACCTGGCCGGCGACCCGTCAGGCGGTGTTCGCGGCGTTCTGCCTCGTCTTCACCCTGACCATCACCGACTTCGGCGTGCCCGTGGTGGTCGGTGGCGACTATCAAGTGCTGGCGCTGGAAGCCTACAAAGCCGTGGTCGGTCAGCAACAGTTCGGTCGCGGCGCGCTGATCGGCATGGTGTTGCTGCTGCCGGCGCTGTTCAGCTTCGGCGTCGATGCGTGGCTGCGTCGGCGCCATGGCGATTCCATGAGCGGTCGGGCGCAAGTTTTTCAACCGGCACCATCGAAGCTGCGCGACGGTTGTTATCTGGCCATCGTGCTGTTGATCTGCGCGGTGTTGCTGCTGGTCTTCGGCATGGCGGTGTACTCGTCGCTGGTGAAATTCTGGCCGTACAACCTGTCGCTATCGCTCAACCATTACCAGTTCAACGACACGGCGGGCGGCGGCTGGCTGGCCTACGGCAACAGCGTGAAAATGGCTTTGTGTACGGCGTTGATCGGCAGTGTGCTGATCTTCACCGGTGCTTACCTGATGGAAAAAACCAAGGGTCAGCGCGGACTGAATCTGACACTGCGCATGCTCAGTTTCGTACCGATGGCGGTGCCGGGTCTGGTGCTGGGCCTGGGTTACGTCTTCTTCTTCAACCTCACCGGCAACCCGCTGCATGTGCTCTACGGGACCATGACGCTGCTGGTGGTCTGCACCATTGCTCACTATTTGACCACTGCACAAATGACCGCCACCACCGCGCTGCGCCAACTCGATGCCGAGTTCGAAGCCGCCGCGCTGTCGCTCAAGGCGCCGCTGTATCGGCATTACCTTCGGGTGACCGTGCCGATCTGCCTGCCGGCGCTGCTGGACATCGTGCGCTACCTGTTCGTCTCGGCCATGACCACCGTCTCGGCGGCGATCTTCCTCTACAGCCCCGACACCATCCTCGCGGCGGTGGCGGTGCTGAACATGGACGACGCTGGCAACGTCGGCGGCGCGGCGGCGATGTCGACCCTGATTCTGTTCACCTCGGCGGGCGTGTCCCTGCTGCTGGCTTGGGCCTCGCGCGGTTTGTTGCGTCGCTCCCAAGCCTGGCGGCAGACCGCGCCCAGTCATTGATTTGCCCCCACACCTCAACTCAAACAGGAAAAGATCATGTTCAAGCCTTTGGCCCTGGCCGCTGCTGTCCTCACCGCTTTCAGCCTGAATGCCTTTGCGGCGAAAACCGAGTTGACGGTGTACACCGCCCTCGAAGCCGAACAACTGAAGACCTACAAAGAGGCCTTTGAAAAGGCCAACCCGGACGTCGAGATCAAGTGGGTGCGCGATTCCACCGGCATCATCACCGCCAAACTCCTGGCCGAAAAAGCTCGTCCACAAGCTGACGCGGTCTGGGGCCTGGCAGCCTCGAGCCTGGCGATCCTCGATCAGCAAGGGATGCTGCAAAGCTACGCACCGAAGGATCTGGGCAAGATCGGCGGTAACTATCGCGACGCCGCTAACCCGCCAGCCTGGGTCGGCATGGACGTCTGGGCGGCGACCATTTGCTTCAACACAGTCGAGGCTGAAAAGCAGGGTCTGAGTAAACCCGTGAGCTGGCAGGACCTGACCAAGCCTGAATACAAAGGCAAGATCGTCATGCCCAACCCGGCCTCGTCCGGCACCGGTTTCCTCGACGTCAGCGCCTGGCTGCAAACCTTCGGCGAGAAGCAGGGCTGGCAGTACATGGACGACCTGCACCAGAACATCGGCCAGTACGTTCACTCTGGTTCCAAACCGTGCAAACTCGCCGCCGCCGGGGAGTTCCCGATCGGTATTTCCTTCGAATACCCGGCCGTTCAGCTGAAACGCCAGGGCGCGCCGCTTGACATCATCCTGCCGAAAGAAGGCCTGGGCTGGGAGATCGAAGCGACGGCCGTGATCAAAGGCACACCGCACGAAGACGCGGCGAAGAAGCTGGCTGACTTCTCTGCAAGCCCGGCGGCGATGGAGCTTTATAAGGAGAACTTCGCCGTGCTCGCGCAACCGGGTATCGCCAAGCCGCAGACTGAATTGCCGGCGGATTATGAGCAGCGTTTGATCAAGAACGACTTTGCCTGGGCCTCTAAGAATCGCGACCAGATCCTTACCGAATGGCGTAAGCGTTATGACGGCAAGTCCGAGAAAGTGGCTGCCAAGTAAGTTCTTTATTGGCTGACAGGGCCCCATCGCGGGCAAGCCCGCTCCCACAGGGATTTATGGCGGACACAGATTTTGTGAGCGCCACGGACCTTGTGGGAGCGGGCTTGCCCGCGATGGCGGTCTCGAATTCAGGAACAAATCTCCATGACTCACCACAACGACATGCTGATCGTAGGCGCCGGCATTCTCGGCCTGTCCCACGCCTATGCCGCTGCCAAACGCGGCCTCAAGGTCAAAGTCTTCGAGCGCAGCGAAACCCCACTCGGCGCGTCGGTGCGCAACTTCGGCCAGGCACTGGTCACCGGCCAACCCCCGGGCTCAATGCTGGAACTGGCCAAGGCCAGCCG
>NZ_VYKC01000014.1:0-2051 GCF_032424305.1 Pseudomonas sp. JV414
TCACAAAATCTGTGTCCGCCATAAATCCCTGTGGGAGCGGGCTTGCCCGCGATGGCGGTCTCGAATTCAGGAACAAATCTCCATGACTCACCACAACGACATGCTGATCGTAGGCGCCGGCATTCTCGGCCTGTCCCACGCCTATGCCGCTGCCAAACGCGGCCTCAAGGTCAAAGTCTTCGAGCGCAGCGAAACCCCACTCGGCGCGTCGGTGCGCAACTTCGGCCAGGCACTGGTCACCGGCCAACCCCCGGGCTCAATGCTGGAACTGGCCAAGGCCAGCCGCGACATCTGGGGCCAGTGGGCACAACTGGCGGGCCTGCAGCTCAAGCACAACGGCTCGTACCTGTTCGCCCGCACCGAAGCGGAAGAGCACCTGTTGGAAGCCTTCTGCGCCGGTCGCGCCATGGAGCACGGTTACCGCGTCGAGCTGCTGCGCGGTGCGGCATTGCGCGATTTGTACGGCGGCCAGTTCAGCCATCACCGCGCTGCGTTGCACGGCATGGACGACCAGCAGCTATATTCCCGCGAAGCGATTCCGGCATTGATCGACTACCTGCGCCGCGAACTTGGCGTCGAGTTCCACTTCTCCACGCTGGTGCGCGACATCGAGCCGGGCCGCTTGCACAGCACCGCCGGCACCTTCAGCGCCGAGCAGATCATCGTCTGCTCCGGCCACGATTATCAAACGCTGCTGGCCGAGCCAATTGCCGAACTCAACCCGCAAATCTGCCGCCTGCAAATGCTTCGTGCCCGACCGCAGATCAACCTCAACCTGCAACACGCGCTGCTCACCGGCCTGAGTTGCGTGCACTACGGCGCCTTCGCCGATCTGCCGGAAGCTGCAGCGGTGCAGGCGCAAATTCTGCGCGACGCACCCCATCTGCATGAAAACGGCATTCATCTGCTGATCAGCCCGACGCCTTACGGTGAGTTGATCATCGGCGACTCCCACCATTACGGCAGCGATCCATCACCGTTCAATGCCGAGCAGGTGGATGACTGGATGATTGAACTGGCCGAGCAGACGTTGGGCTGCAAGGTGCAAGTGGTCGAACGCTGGCAGGGCGTCTATGGTTCACGCGGGCCGGGACCGTTCTCCTTTCTGCAGCCGATGCCAGGTGTGAGCGTGGCGTTGATGCACACCGGTGTCGGCATGAGCGTCGGGCCGGCGATGGCCGAACGTAACGTCGCGACTTTATTGGGAGACAGTTGATGGACCGCCATGAGCAAGTGATCGCCGAGGTGTTCGGTCTGTACGAGCGGTTTGGCGACAACGATTACATCGGCGAACCAGTGTCGCAGATCGAGCACATGTCTCAGGCGGCGGAACTGGCGATGGCCGAGGGGTTCGATGATGAAGTGGTGCTGGCGGCGTTCTTTCATGACATCGGGCATATCTGCGCCGAGGGTGCCGAGAACATGGGTGGTTTTGGGATAGTCAGCCACGAGCGACTGGGGGCGGATTACTTGCGTCGTGCCGGCTTCAGCGAACACCTGGCGCGGCTGGTGGAATATCACGTTCAGGCGAAACGTTATCTGACGCTCAAAGAGCCCGGGTACTACGAGCGTTTAAGTGAAGCCAGTCGGCGGACGCTTGAGTATCAGGGCGGGGTGATGACGGCTGCCGAGGCTGAGGCGTTCGAGCAGGATCCGTTGTGCGCGGTCAGTTTGAGGATGCGTCAGTGGGATGAGTTGGCGAAGGAGATGTGGGTGCCGGTGATGGATCTGGGCATCTTGAAGGAAAAGGCGTTGCGGCTGCTGGCTGAGTAAAGCTTCACAATCGAGTCGCGCCCATCGCGGGCAAGCCCTAATGCCAGTCAGTTAAGGAATTGACTTGCCCGCCAAGCAATAATAGAAACGGGCTTATGTTTTTATGAGCTCGCTTCATGCCCCTCCAAAACGACCTTCAAGAAGTTACCAAACTTAATCCGATCTCCTTCGAACGCTTTGCACAGCTGATTGATCCTGTGTGGATTGAACAGGCGCTGGCGTCGACCGGTACGGTCTCTATTCGCCGCAGACGTCTGCCGGCCGAGCGTATTGTGTGG
>NZ_VYKC01000015.1:0-23614 GCF_032424305.1 Pseudomonas sp. JV414
CAACGAAMGCTGGGAAATCGAATTGGGTTACCGCGAGATCAAGCAAAACCTGCTCAAAGGAGAGCAGTTACGCAGCAAACAACCTGATCTGGTGCGCCAAGAGCTGTGGGGCACCMTACTTGCCTACAACCTGATCCGTCAGGAAATGCGCTTGATGGCTGAAGAAATGAAGGTGGCGCCGCAACGCTTGAGTTTTCTCTGGTTGGCTCAAGCGGTCACCAATGCGCTGCGCTTTTGTCCGCTGGAAACGCCAGGCACGATCCCTAAACGACTGGCAGACCTGAGAGTCCAGGCTCAGCACTTTATGCTTCCTGCCAGGCGGCCGCGAAGTTACCCAAGGGTGGTGAAGCCCAGGCCAGTCAAATACCCCAAAAAGAAGACCGGAGGGCTTAACTGACTGGCATTAGGGCAAGCCCGCTCCCACAAGGTCTCGGGTGATACAGAAATTGTATGAACACCGAAGATCCCTGTGGGAGCGGGATTGCCCGCGATGAGGCCAGAGCTGACACCGCAGATTGCGGGTCTTTAAAGTTGTTGCGCCAACACCTCAACCTGCTCCTGCCGCTCCCCCTGACTCAACTTCGAATTCGGATTCAGCGACGACCACTGCGGATGCGCCCGCGCCTTGTTCAGCGCTTCGGGCAGTTTGCCTTCGCGCCAGGTTTTGTCCCGCGGCGTGGCGACCTGAATGCTGTCCATCGCCGCGTGGCCACGGGAATTCAGAGCCTGCAGCAATTGCCGCTGGCGCAACGCCAACAGCCGCAGCACGCCGTCGTCGACGGTCAGTTCTCGCTGCCCTTTGATCTTGCCCAGCAGGCGACTGCCGTAACTGCGGGCGGTCTGCAGGGCGCCGCCGGCAATCGCTCCGGCCAATGCCGCGGCGCCGAGGGTCAGGCCGCCCACCAGCAAATCAACCCCGGCCCCGGCCGCCGCGCCGGCCGCGATACCGCCGCCGACCCGCACACCGAGCTGCTTCAGGGTTTCCGGGTTGAACAGATCATCGCCCCAGCGGCCATCGAGCAACGGCAAGTCACTGGCCGCCGCATCTTGTGGGCGGAAGGCGTAGAGCTTGAGCAAGGCCTCGACGCAGCGTTGTTCGCGCTGACGCACTGCTTTGCGCAGTTCGCTGATCGCTTGCTGTTCCTGCGCCGCCTCGCTGACCACACTGCGGCGGCAGGCGGCGCAATCGATCAATAAATCGGCAATCAGCCGCGCTGCACTTTGCTGACGGGCCAGACGTTGGGCCTGCTGGTCGGCGATCAAGCGCTCCAGTTGTTCGCGGGAGTTTTCCAGCAGCAGCGCGAGGCTTTCATAGAGTCGACGCTCGCCATCTTCCGGTGGCGCGACGCTGTCGAAGCGCACCAAGGCATGCAAGCCCAACCGCGCCAGTGCTTCGCGCCAATCAGGTTCGCGATGCTGGGCGCTGCTGACAAAATTCAACACCGGCAGCAGCGGTTTGCCGCAACTGGCCAACACTTCCAGTTCGTCGCGGTACTTGGCCAGCACCGGCTCTCGGGCGTCGATCACATAGAGGCCGGCGTCCGAGGCGAGCAATTGCCGCAGCACTTTGGCTTCCTGTTCGAAGCGCTGCCGGGCTTCGCTGCTCTCCAGAAAACGCGCCAATCGTGCCGGGCCGTCGAGGCGCTCGCCAGGTCGTTCCAGGCGTTCGAGGTAGTCGAGTAGGGCGATGGCGTCTTCCAGGCCCGGAGTGTCGAAGAGATCAAGCAATGGCTCGCCGTCTACCGACAATCGCGCGCCTTCGACGTGGCGAGTGGTGCTGGGGCGATGGGACACTTCGCCGAAGCCGACGTCCCGTGTCAGCGTTCGCAGCAACGAGGTTTTGCCGACATTGGTGTGGCCGACCACGGCGAGTTTTAATGGATTAGTCATGACCCGTCTCCAGCCAGTTCAACGGCGCGCAATCGGCGAACGGCAGGTCCAGTTGTTGTAGCGCAACATGCCAGTCGCCCAGGCGTTCGGCATCCAGCGCTTCGCCGGGAGGCGCTTGCAACAACCACACACGGGTGGCGCTAGCGCTGCGGGCCAGTTCGGCGATCAATGCCAGGCTGCCACGGTCCGGCGAGCGCCGTGGGTCACAGGCAATGGCCAGGCGAGCCGGGGGAAAACGGCTCAGCTGTTCGAGCAGTTTGTGTCGGGATTCACGACTGTCGAGGATGCCGGCGTTGTTGACGGTTTTCGGCAATTGCGGCGTCCAAGGGCGTTGGTCATCCAGCTCGATGGCCACCAACAGCGCGCCATCGCTTTGCAGATCGCTGACAGCGCTTTCAACCCGATGAAGTTGCTCAGGCGCGGCATCGCTGATGCCCAGGCGTTCGCTGGTGGGCATCAGCCGTTCGCGCAGTTGGGCGTAGCCGGGCAGGTTCAAATCCAGATGCAGGGCTGCTTGACCGGTTTTCCAGCGCCACAGGCAGAACAATGCGAGCAACAGTCGCGGCAAAACGCCGTACACCAACAGCACCCCAACCAGCCATGCCGCCCAGGCCTGGCGGGCGCTTTCGATGTTCAGCGCGGCATCGCCGCTGGCGCGGATCATCTCCACGCTGGGCACGCTAAAACCGAGCAAGGCCGGCAGAGCGCCGAGCGCTTGAGTCATGGCGACGAAGGTATCGCCGCCGAGAATGGTGGTTTCCCAGACGAAGCCGTAGCGCCGGGTCGCCATCAGCGTCAGCACCATCACCAAGGCGCTGAGCATCGCCAGCAACCACAACCCGTTGACCAGTACGCCCAGCGCCCAACGATTGAGTTTCTGCCGTTGCAGCAACAGCAGCAGGGCCGGCGCCAGTTGCGCGGCGTTGGCATCGCGGGCGAGTTTTTCACTGAGCCACAGCCACAAGCGTCCGAGGGCGGCGCCTTGTTCACCGGCGAACACCAGGCCCAAGGCCCAACTCAGCAATAGAATCAGGTTCAGCCCGAGCAGACTGCCCAACGCCCAGAACACATTGACCGGGGTCTGGCCGTCGCCCAGCGCGGCAAACGCCAGGCTGGCGCCACTGATCACCGCCAATACGGCCAGCACGATCAGCGCCAGTCGCGCGCCTTGCAGCCAATGTTTGAGGGCGTGGGTCTGTCCGTCGCGCTCGGCCAGCCATAGGGCGCGGCGTTGAATACGCGTCGGCAGGTCGCCGCCGGCGCTACGGGCGATTCGATTGGCTTCCAGATCGTCCAAGGGGCCCGCGTGTTCTTCACGCAGGCGCATGGTTTCGCTCAGCCAGAGGTTTTGCAGTGGAGTCAGTTCAGTCACGCGGCTTCCCGTCGCTTAATTGAGCGGTGAGCATAACCGCTGTGACGCTTATCGGGGTAAGGGAGGCTCTGGTATCCTCGCCGACATGACTAAATCACTCCCCCTCAGCCTGATCGCAGCCCTCGGTGAAAACCGTGTGATCGGCGTCGACAACAGCATGCCCTGGCACTTGCCGGGGGACTTCAAATACTTCAAGGCCACTACCCTCGGCAAGCCGATCATCATGGGTCGCAAGACCTGGGATTCGCTCGGTCGTCCGCTGCCGGGGCGGTTGAACATCGTGGTCAGCCGTCAGGCGGATCTGCAGCTGGAAGGCGCGGAGGTTTATCCGTCGCTGGAGGCGGCGGTGGTTCGCGCGCAGCAATGGGCGAACGAGCAGGGTGTCGATGAGGTGATGTTGATTGGCGGGGCGCAGTTGTATGCGCAAGGGTTGGCACAGGCTGATCGGCTATACCTGACCCGCGTGGCGCTGAGCCCGGAAGGGGATGCGTGGTTTCCGGAGTTTGATTTGAACCAGTGGAAACTGGTGTCGAATGTTCCGAATCCGGCGGAGGGTGACAAGCCGGCGTATAGCTTTGAGGTGTGGGAGCGTACATAGATCGTTCCCACGCTCTGCGTGGGAATGCAGCCCGTGACGCTCCGCGTCACTGGACGCGGAGCGTCCCTTGAGGCATTCCCACGCGGGAGCGTGGGAACGATCGGTACGCCTTAAGCCTGAGCCAACTCCGAATGCTCATCCGCATCCAGCAGCTCTTTATCGGTCTGCTGCATCATCTGACTGGTAATCGCCCCCGCCGTGATCGAACCACTCACGTTCAACGCCGTACGACCCATATCAATCAACGGCTCAACCGAAATCAGCAACGCCACCAGTGACACCGGTAAACCCATGGCCGGGAGCACGATCAACGCGGCGAAGGTCGCGCCGCCACCGACCCCGGCCACACCGGCCGAACTCAACGTCACAATCGCCACCAACGTCGCGATCCATAATGGGTCCAGCGGGTTGATGCCCACGGTCGGCGCGACCATCACCGCCAACATTGCCGGGTACAGACCGGCACAGCCGTTCTGGCCAATGGTCGCGCCAAACGAGGCGGCGAAACTGGCGATGGATTGTGGAATACCCAAACGGCTGGTCTGGGCTTCGATGCTCAGCGGAATGGTGGCGGCGCTGGAGCGGCTGGTGAAGGCAAACGTCAGTACCGGCCAGATCTTGCGGAAGAAGCGCAGCGGGTTGATCCCGGCCGCCGACACCAGCAGGCCATGCACCACAAACATCAAGCCCAGTCCGATATAGGACACCACCACGAAACTGCCGAGCTTGATGATGTCTTGCAGGTTGGAGCCGGCGACCACTTTGGTCATCAGCGCCAATACGCCGTATGGGGTCAGCTTCATCACCAGACGTACCAGACGCATCACCCAGGCTTGCAGGGTGTCGATGGCGTTGATCACTTTCTGACCTTTCTCGACATCATCCTTGAGCAGTTGCAGCGCGGCGACCCCAAGGAATGCGGCGAAGATCACCACACTGATGATCGACGTTGGCTTGGCGCGGGCCAGATCGGCGAACGGGTTCTGCGGGATGAACGACAGCAGCAGTTGCGGCACATTCAGGTCAGCGACCTTGCCCGCGTAATCGCTCTGAATGGTTTGCAGGCGAGCCATTTCCTGGGTGCCAGCGACCAGGCCTTCGGCGGTGAGGCCGAACAGGTTAGTCAGGCCGATGCCGATCAGCGCCGCGATAGCGGTGGTGAACAGCAGCGTGCCGATGGTCAGGAAGCTGATCTTGCCCAGCGACGAAGCGTTGTGCAGGCGCGCCACGGCGCTGAGAATCGAGGCGAACACCAGCGGGATCACGATCATTTGCAGCAACTGCACATAACCGTTGCCCACCAGATCGAACCAGCCGATCGAGGCTTTCAATACCGGGTTGCCCGCACCGTAAATCGTGTGCAGAGCGACGCCAAATGCCACGCCCAGTACCAGCGCGAGCAGAACCTTTTTGGCCAGGCTCCAAGTGGTGTGACGAGTTTGCGCCAGGCCAAAGAGCAAGGCGAGGAACACCAGCAGATTGAGGATCAGCGGCAGATTCATAAGAGCTCCAGTGACTTTGCCAGCTGCATTCCGGCGCAGCTGCGAACCGGCAAGCCTAACAGCTTGATATGTAATGATTTAATATCAAAAACAGCGGTTGACTGTCGTTTTTGGAATAAGCCGTTGACGCTGTGGGGAATGCCGCTGACGGAATCAGGATGCAAGCGGTCGCGGGCAGGCGGGGACTGTCATACAGATTTGTTAGCGTCGATATCTTTCAATCAGGGAGAAACGCAGATGAAGCTCGCACCGAAATTTCTGGCTGCCGTACTCGGATTAAGTTTGGGCTTGGGCCTTGCCGGCCAAGCGTTCGCTACTGACCTGAAACACTGGCCAGCCGATCAGGCCAAGGCGCTGGATGCGATGATCGCGGCCAATGCCAACAAAGGTAACTTCGCGGTGTTCGACATGGACAACACCAGTTACCGCTACGATCTTGAAGAGTCCTTGTTGCCGTTCATGGAAAACAAGGGCCTGATCACCCGCGAGACACTTGATCCCTCCCTGAAACTGATGCCGTTCAAGGACACCGCCGACCATAAGGAAAGCCTGTTCAGCTACTACTATCGCCTCTGTGAAATCGACGACATGGTTTGCTATCCATGGGTCGCCCAAGTGTTTTCCGGCTTCACGCTTCAGGAACTCAAGGGCAACGTCGATGAGCTGATGGCGTCTGGCAAACCGGTGCCGAGCACTTATTACGAAGGCGACGTGGTCAAGACCATCGACGTCAATCCGCCGAAAATCTTCACCGGTCAAAAAGAGCTCTACAACAAGCTGATGGAGAACGGCATCGAGGTCTATGTGATGACCGCCGCCTCTGAAGAACTGGTGCGCATGGTCGCCTCCGATCCGAAATACGGCTACAACGTCAAACCACAGAACGTGATCGGCGTGAGCCTGCTGCTCAAGGACCGCAAGACCGGCGAGTTGACCACGGCACGCAAGCAGGTCACAGCTGGCAAGTATGACGAGAAGGCCAACCTGGGCCTCGAACTGACCCCGTACCTGTGGACCCCGGCTACCTGGATGGCGGGTAAGCAGTCGGCGATCCTGACGTACATCGATGAATGGAAAAAACCGGTCCTGGTTGGCGGTGATACTCCGACCAGCGACGGCTACATGCTGTTCCACAGCGTCGACGTGTCCAAAGGCGGCATCCATTTGTGGGTCAACCGCAAAGACAAATACATGACCCAGATTAACGGCATGATGGCCAAAAACGCAGCAGCCCAGGCGAAAGAAGGGTTGGCGGTGACGGCGGACAAGAACTGGGTGATTGTGAAGCCTGAAGATATTCAGTAAGAAGAGCCCCGGCCAAGCTCGCTCTCAACGGCAACATAGAACGAATGTGGGAGCGGGCTTGCTCGCGAAGGCGGTCTGACAGTCAACATCGATGTTGAATGATCGTTCCCACGCTCTGCGTGGGAATGCAGCCCGTGACGCTCCGCGTCACTGGACGCGGAGCGTCCCTTGAGGCATTCCCACGCGGGAGCGTGGGAACGATCAGCCCCGCACTTGGCGGGGCATTTTTTTGTTCGACGGTTAAGTATTACAACCCGTCGAGCATCGCCTTGTTACGTACCGCACCCTTGTCGGCGCTGGTGGCCAACAGGGCATAGGCTTTCAGCGCAGTGGTCACTTTACGTGGACGCACTTCCACCGGTTTCCAGCCTTTCTTGTCCTGCTCGGCACGGCGCGCGGCCATTTCTTCATCGCTGATCAACAGGTTGATCGAGCGGTTTGGAATGTCGATCAGAACCTTGTCGCCATCCTGCACCAGGCCGATCGCGCCGCCAGCAGCAGCTTCTGGCGAAGCGTGGCCGATGGACAGGCCCGAAGTGCCGCCAGAGAAGCGGCCGTCGGTGAGCAGGGCACAGGCTTTGCCCAGGCCTTTGGATTTCAGGTAAGACGTCGGGTACAGCATTTCCTGCATGCCCGGGCCACCTTTCGGGCCTTCGTAACGGATGATCACGATGTCGCCGGCCTTCACTTCGTCGGCGAGGATGCCGCGTACGGCGCTGTCCTGGCTTTCGAAGATCTTCGCGTTGCCTTCGAACACGTGGATCGACTCGTCGACGCCGGCGGTTTTCACCACGCAGCCGTCCAGAGCGATGTTGCCGTACAGAACGGCCAGGCCGCCTTCTTTCGAGTAAGCGTGTTCAACACTGCGGATGCAGCCGTTTTCGCGGTCGTCATCCAGGGTTTCCCAACGGGTCGACTGGCTGAACGCGGTTTGCGTCGGGATACCCGCCGGACCGGCCTTGAAGAAGTGATGCACGGCTTCGTCGGTGGTCTGGGTGATGTCCCACTTGGCGATGCCTTCAGCCAAGGACTTGCTGTGCACGGTCGGCAGGTCGGTGTGCAACAGACCGCCACGGGCCAGGGAGCCGAGGATGCTGAAGATCCCGCCGGCACGGTGCACGTCTTCCATGTGGTACTTCTGGATGTTCGGCGCGACTTTGCACAGTTGCGGTACATGACGGGAGAGACGGTCGATGTCGCGCAGGTCGAAATCGATCTCGGCTTCCTGGGCCGCGGCCAGCAAGTGCAGGATGGTATTGGTGGAACCGCCCATGGCGATGTCCAGGGTCATGGCGTTTTCGAACGCCTTGAAGTTGGCGATGTTGCGTGGCAACACCGACTCATCGTTCTCGCCGTAGTAACGCTTGCACAGCTCGACGATGGTGCGGCCGGCCTGCAGGAACAGCTGTTCGCGGTCGCTGTGGGTGGCGAGGGTCGAACCGTTGCCCGGCAATGCCAGGCCCAGGGCTTCAACCAGGCAGTTCATCGAGTTGGCGGTGAACATGCCGGAGCACGATCCGCAGGTCGGGCAGGCGCTACGCTCGTACTCGGCGACTTTCTCGTCAGAAGCGCTGGAGTCGGCGGCGATTACCATGGCATCGACCAGGTCGAGACCGTGGCTGGCCAGTTTGGTCTTGCCGGCTTCCATCGGACCGCCGGACACGAAGATCACCGGGATATTCAGGCGCAGAGACGCCATCAACATGCCAGGGGTGATCTTGTCGCAGTTGGAGATGCAGACGATGGCGTCGGCGCAGTGAGCGTTGACCATGTATTCGACGGAGTCGGCGATGATCTCGCGACTGGGCAGCGAATAGAGCATGCCGTCGTGGCCCATGGCGATGCCGTCATCCACGGCGATGGTGTTGAATTCCTTGGCGACGCCGCCGGCCCGTTCGATTTCGCGAGCGACCAGTTGCCCAAGATCCTTGAGGTGCACATGGCCCGGTACGAATTGGGTAAAGGAGTTGGCAATGGCGATGATCGGCTTCTTGAAGTCGTCATCTTTCATCCCCGTGGCGCGCCACAGTGCGCGTGCACCGGCCATGTTGCGGCCGTGGGTGGATGTTTTCGAGCGGTAATCAGGCATGAAGCACTCCGGGCGGCTAATCAGGTATCAAAAGGGAAGTGAGCTTCTGTTGACGTCTGGAACACTCAGAAATGGCCGTGTGTCCGGAAGTTGCCGATAACTTTGCGGGATCGCCGCGCGCTTCAGCTTGAGCTCATAAACCCGCCGGGGGATGACTGGCGATGAATCTCGTGATTCTACACCGCTGGCGTCAGGAGGGAATGCCGGAACGTGTTGATCCAGCGCTGACACAGCGTATGGGATGACGACTGGCAGGTGTCAACCCGCTTTCAGCGCCAGATGCTGCCGTGTGATCATTACATTCAAGCCCAAACCCGCGGCACTCAAGGTCAAATAGCATAAGGCGAGCGCTGTGGTCAGATCCTCGGAGGCGAGATTGATTACCACACTGATTACTCCACCGCACATGAAAATCAGCACACCACCGACCGAGGTAGATGTTCCGGCATTCTGTGGGTAAAGACTCATGGCTTTGGAGTTGGCGATTGGTCTGGCAATGGTGGTGCCTGCGGTACAAATCAGCATGGGTATCAGCACCGCCGTAGCGGAGAGCCCGAACTGATCGGCCAACCACAGCATGACCAACCCTGACAAGGCGATCAGTCCCAGACCGATGACTATCTGTGTGTTGGCCTGCAGGTGTCGATGCAGAGCGCCGGCGACTATTCCGCCAAATACGTAGGCGACGCCATACAGCAATAACGCCCAGGCAAATTCGTATGGCGAAAGCGCCAGACGTTCCATGAAAATGATCGGAGAAATGACGATGAACGAAAAATGGCAGGCGAAGGCCAAGGCTGAAATTAGCCAGTAACCCATGAAGCGTCGATCCGAGCACACTCGCCAATAGGCACTGAAAAATCGTCCATGTGACAGGGTATGACGCTGCGGGGTTTCGTTAAGCAGAACGAAGGCTTTAAGCCAAACAATGACGGCCAGCGTGATAAACACATAAAAGCTACCCTGCCAACCCATCTGTAACTGCAACCAGGTCCCCAACAGGGGCGAAAGCGAAATGAACACCCCGCCACTTGTCACCATCCAGATTCTGATTCGCTCCTGCTCCTTGCCGACGAATAAATCCTGAACCAGTGCCTGTGTTAGCACGAAGGATCCGCAACCAACCGCTTGGATCACCCGAAAGAACAAAAACCAGTTGTATTCGCTGGAAGCCAGGCAACCCATCGCACCGACCACCGCGATTGCGATTCCTGCCAACAGCAGCTTCTTGCGTCCCCACATGTCCGACAACGGTCCGACCAGTACCACGGACAATGCCAGACCAATGGCGAACATGCTGACGGACAGGGCAATCTCGGACGATGAGGTCCGAAAGTAGTCAGAAAGATCGGGAAAGGACGGGAGCACCACATCGAGAGGGAAGACGCCGAGCAGCGTCATTATCATCAACAGAGTAAACGTGGCCCGACGTTTTTCGGCGCTGGGTGTATCGTTTCCTTCATCCATCGATAAGTCCTGCCTTCATGAATAGTTGCTGGTTGTAAGGCAGGTCGAAGAAACCGGCTTTTTTCAACGCCTGAAGCGTCGCCCTGGCGCCGGACCGGGCACGTAGAAGCGTGGCTTGGGGGCTGGTCAGTTCACCGAGAACTTGCGTGACGGCCGTCTCGCCGATACCTGCGCTGTGCAGGCTTTCCCGCAGCCATCGCTCATCGACCTCGAAGAAAATCCGGATGCTGTCCAGCAGCAGCCTGGCGGCGAATAGGCGTTGACGGTTGTTCAGCGTCAGCCACAGGTAATGGAACACTTCAGAGAAATAGCGACTGTGGCGCGCCTCATCGGCGAGATGATCCCTGAGCATTGCCTGGACGCTGGACACCAGGTCGTCATGGCAGACGTCGAGCAGTTCCCTGGCAATGATCGTCTCTGACACGAACCCGACGAGAAACCAGGCCAGCGCCCGGTGTTTGTCAGGTGTGCGCTCGAGCAGGGTGTTCAATCGCGTGATGCGCTGCGGCACGACCGGGCGCAGGTTGAACCCGTAGATCCCGGCAATCTGCTCGGCAAGGCTATTGGAGAACAGGGCGTGATAACCCTCGTCGGTATAAAGCTGAAGCGCGGCGGTCTTCATCCGTGGGGGAATGTTGACCTTCAATTCACCGTGGATGATGGTCTCCACGGAACGGTTGACGATGCGGTGTTCGAGCACGGTGGTGTAGTCGAGGAAGTACACCAGATGATTGGCCGACAGCCGATGGATGACGGTTGGACCTAGCGCTTTGATAGCCGGGTGATTCAGGTAAGCCAGCAAGCCTGGGGGAAACCAGTGACGTGTTTCCAGTTGCTGTTCCAGGTCTGGTGGTAATAGATAGTCATGTTTGCTGGTTCGCACCGACGCGCGGGTATTCCAGTCCCCGAGGGTGAAACGCAGCGCCCAGGAAACGGGGTGGTCTGACGGGGCGATGATGGGGGCGGTCATTGTTGCGGCTCCCGACTGCTCAGCAGATCCTTCAATTCCTTGCACATCACTTGTCCGTCGCTGTGGCCACAGCCAACAAAAAACAAGGGTTGTTCTGCGTTGTTCTCGAGCCCCAGCAATGTTTCGACCTGATCGTCCGTCAGTGCTCCGGTCAGCCATGTGTTCAGCCCCAGTGCAGTGGCCACCAGTTGAAAGGTCTGGGAAATATGCCCCGCCTCCACGAAGGCCATTCGGTAGGCTCGCGAGTGTTCATATTTCCACCACAACTTGTCGAAGCGAGCGGTAATGAACAGGCCCGCCGGCAGGTTATTGATGAAATGTTGGCCGCACAGCAACTGCCCCAGGGGCGAGTCAGGTGCCGGGTTGACGAAGCTCAGTGCATGGTCGGTGGGATGGTAGGCGTAGAACCCGGGATTCAGTCCGCTGACGTTTTGTACATGAAGAAAGCCTTCGCAGGCATTCAGCCCGCCGCCGGACGGGCTGCTGCGTCGGGCACCGAGACCTTCGACAATCGTTTCGTCGACGTCATTTTCACGCTCATGCAAGTAGCCCAAGGACAGGTAAAGCAGTGTGCCGACATCTTCCAGTGAAACCGCTTCATCCGTGAAGGTGCGGCAGGTTTTTCGGCCGATCAGGACGTTGGCCAGGGAGCCCTCCGGCAGGCAGGAAGGTTTTGGCAGGGCGATCAGATCGCGTGCCTGGCGTTCTGTGAGCCTGGCGTCCGGCGCGGGTGCTTCCAGTACTTCGGTGCAATGATCCAGATAGTATCTCGACCATTCATGAATATCCTGAGGAACATGTTCGCAGGGAATGTTCTTGGTGCCGATATGAAATATTTTCGACAGTTCATCCCAACCCCATTCAATGCTGTCTTGTATTGATGTGGTGAGTATCCCGCAGTTTAGAAGTTGAGTGTCGACTATGTTGCTGTCGTTATAGAGTTCGGGGTTGTGGATAAGTTGTGCAAGTCGGGTTGAATATTCCAGGTTAAGTTCAAATTGTTTGTGGTTTTTGTAATCCCAGACTATTTGGCCGGGCGTACGAGGAAGTATGAACAGGTATGGATTTATCTGCATGATGGGCGGTTCGCTCTGGACGTAGCCATAGAAAACGCTGGGTAGCCGGCACTCCCCAGCGTTTCATTTACTTAGCGGGTTTTTGGCGCAACCAGAAAAGCCAGGTTGGCGATTTTGTTTGTTTCCAGAGTAATTGCTTTCATATTTTTTGACTCCTTGTCATTGATAGTGAGTGTCACTTCGCGGTGACAACTCAATCATAGGCGGTAATGAGCCCTTATCAAGGGGATATTAAGTAGGAATATTCTAGTAATTTTGTCGGAGCGATCTGGGGGTGGGGATAAGTTTGTAAGTTATATTCTTTTAAATAAAAGATGCAGAGAAACGTCCTGCAAGTCAGTAGGACCGCAAGAGTAAGAAGCAGGGGCTGAAGAGTGGATGTCGTGGCGTTAAAACGGCTGACGGAGAACCTGTCGGCTCCCCGTCAAACCAGCGTACTTAGCTGTTTGGCAGCAGACGGCAGGTGATGCTCTTGATGTAGCGGGTCTCGGCAATCGCCGGGTGTACCGGGTGATCCGGGCCCTGACCACCGCGCTCCAGCATCTGGATGTTGCGGTCCAGGTGACGGGCGCTGGTCAGCAGAATGTTCTGCAGATCGTCTTCCGGCAGGTGCATCGAGCACGAAGCGCTGACCAGGATGCCGTCCTTGCTGAGCAGGCGCATGGCTTGCTCGTTCAGGCGACGGTAAGCACCTTCACCGTTTTTCATGTCTTTCTTGCGTTTGATGAAGGCAGGAGGGTCGGCCACGATGACGTCGAAACGCTCTTCGCTGGCTTTCAGTTCCTTCAGGGCTTCGAATACGTCGCCTTCGATGCAGGTCATTTTTTCGGCGACGCCGTTCAGTGCGGCGTTGCGCTCGACGCCGTCGAGGGCGAAGGCCGAAGCATCGACACAGAACACTTCACTGGCGCCGAAGGCAGCCGCTTGAACGCCCCAGCCGCCGATGTAGCTGTACAAGTCCAGTACGCGTTTGCCTTTGGCATAAGGTGCCAGGCGCGCGCGGTTCATGCGGTGGTCGTAGAACCAGCCGGTTTTCTGTCCCTGGATGACTGGCGCTTCGAATTTCACGCCGTTCTCTTCCAGAGCGACCCATTCCGGCACCAGGCCGAATACGGTTTCGACATAGCGGTTGAGGCCTTCGGCATCACGGGCAGCGGAGTCGTTCTTGAACAGAATGCCGCTTGGCTTGAGCACTTGGGTCAGTGCCGCGATCACGTCGTCTTTGTGAGCTTCCATGGTCGCCGAGGCGATCTGCACCACCAGAATGTCGCCGAAACGGTCGACTACCAGGCCTGGCAGCAGGTCGGAGTCGCCGTAGACCAGGCGATAGAACGGCTTGTCGAACAGGCGATCACGCAGGGACAGGGCAACGTTCAGGCGATGCACCAGCAGCGACTTGTCCAGCGGCAACTTGATGTCGCGCGACAGCAGACGGGCGCAGATCAGGTTGTTCGGGCTCATGGCAACGATGCCCAGCGGCTTGCCGCTGGCGGCTTCGAGGATCGCCTGGTCGCCGGCCTTGAAACCGTGCAAAGGTGTGGCGGCTACATCGATTTCGTTGCTGTAGACCCACAAGTGGCCGTTCCGCAGGCGACGGTCGGCGTTGGCTTTGAGGCGCAGGCTAGGCAGGGACATGACGTCGCTCCGGAAAAAAGAGCGGGAGTATAGCGTGTTGCGCAAGGGCTCGGCTTGGCGGATGGACATGCGGTGAGGGGGGGCTCCCACAGAGAGTGCATTTGTTCTGGGCAATAAATGAAATTTCGGCGACATAGCCGCGGATGTGTCAGATCCATCTTCTTAAGGGTTAGAATCCCCGCCTGACCCGGAGTGTGTACTTATGTCCCAAGAGCTGACGACCGAACAGATTCAACAGTCCCTGCAAGGCATCAGCGTGCCGGCCCAGCCGCAGATCATGGTGGATCT
Organism: Pseudomonas sp. JV414; assembly: GCF_032424305.1. NCBI lineage: Bacteria > Pseudomonadati > Pseudomonadota > Gammaproteobacteria > Pseudomonadales > Pseudomonadaceae > Pseudomonas > Pseudomonas sp. JV414. The sequence continues at coordinate 14,193 of NZ_VYKC01000015.1, forward strand.
GCAGATGGAGCAGTACATGCCCGATCCGGACCTGGAAGTGATCGCGAAGCTGATCTCCCAGGACCCAGGCCTGTCCGGCGCCTTGCTGAAAATCGTCAACTCGCCGTACTACGGTTTGAGTAACAAAATCACCGCGATCCAGCGGGCGGTGAACCTGTTGGGCAGCCGTTCGATCATCAACCTGATCAATGCGCAGTCGATCAAGGGCGAGCTGAACGACGACGCGATCGTCACCCTCAACCGATTCTGGGACACGGCGCAGGACGTTGCGATGACATGCCTGACCCTGGCCAAGCGCGTCGGTGTCCAGGCCGGTGATGAAGCCTATGCATTGGGCCTGTTCCACGATTGCGGCATCCCGTTGATGCTCAAGAAATTCCCCGACTACATGAAAGTGCTGGAACAGGCCTATGGCAACGCCAGCGCCGAATGCCGCGTGGTGGATACCGAGAACAAAAAATACAACACCAACCACGCCGTGGTCGGGTACTACACCGCCAAGTCCTGGCGCCTGCCGGAACACGTCACCCAGGCCATTGCCAACCATCACAACGCGCTGGCTATTTTCAGCGATGAATCGTCGCGCAACACGCCGCTGAAAAACTTGCTGGCGATCCTGAAGATGGCCGAGCACATTTGCGCCTCCTTCCGAGTACTGGGCAACCAGTCCGAAGACCATGAGTGGAACAGTGTCGGGCCTCGTGTGCTCGATTACATGGGGCTTTCGGAATACGATTTCGAAACCCAGAAACAAGAGATTCGCGACCTCGCCTCTCGTTGAGTGTCGAACCTCGCCTGATTCGAGAGCCCCATGCCTGAACTGCCGGAAGTCGAAACCACCCGCCGCGGAATTGCACCGCACCTGGAAGGCCAGCGCGTCAGCCGGGTGATCGTGCGTGAGCGCCGTCTGCGCTGGCCGATCCCCGAAGACCTGGATGTGCGGTTGTCCGGCCAGCGCATCGTGCTGGTGGAGCGTCGCGCCAAGTACCTGCTGATCAACGCCGAAGTCGGCACGCTGATCAGTCATTTGGGGATGTCGGGGAATCTGCGGCTGGTGGAAGTCGGTATGCCGGCGGCCAAGCATGAGCATGTGGACATTGAACTGGAATCGGGCCTGGCCCTGCGCTACACCGATCCGCGGCGGTTTGGCGCGATGCTCTGGAGCCTGGACCCGCTGAACCACGAACTGCTGATTCGCCTCGGGCCGGAGCCGTTGACCGATCTGTTTGACGGCGAGCGGCTGTTCCAGCAATCCCGCGGGCGTTCCATGGCGGTCAAGCCGTTCATCATGGACAACGCGGTGGTGGTCGGCGTCGGCAATATCTACGCGACCGAAGCATTGTTTGCGGCCGGCATCGACCCGCGACGTGAAGCCAAGAGCATTTCCCGGGCGCGTTATCTGAAACTGGCGATCGAGATCAAGCGCATCCTGGCCGCCGCTATCGAACGCGGCGGCACCACGTTGCGGGATTTTATCGGTGGCGACGGTCAACCGGGTTATTTCCAGCAGGAACTGTTCGTGTACGGCCGTGGTGGTGAACACTGCAAGGTCTGTGGCACAGGGCTGCGGGAAGTCAAGCTTGGGCAGCGCGCCAGCGTCTTTTGTTCGCGCTGTCAGAGCTGATATCGGCTACGGTCTATAGTCAGTGTTCTCACTGCCTAGCCGAAGGACCGTGCCATGAATCTGTTTCGAACCCTTGTCGTTACGCTGCTGCTGAGCGTCGGTGCGTCCGCGCTGGCGGCTGAGAACGGCAGCGGCGATCCGCGTTACACCATCCAGAATCCACCGGCCTACGCCATGCTTGGCGATTTACTGATTGCCCGACCGTTGTTGGTCGCGGCGACGGTGATCGGTGCCGGGGCGTTTGTGCTGTCGTTGCCGTTTACCGCGTTCGGTGGTGGCATTGGCGATGCGGGGCAGGCGTTGGTGGTCGATCCGGCGAAAGCCGCATTTGTGCGGTGTTTGGGGTGTATCGGGGAGGGGTTTGAGCAGCGGGAGTGAAGTCAGTTACATCTACGGTGTGGCTGATGACCTCATCGCGGGCAAGTCGGATCGCCGCACCGCCGCTCCCACAGGGTTTACGCGGTCCTTGTGGGAGCGGGCTTGCCCGCGATGGCGGCGTTGAAGTCGCCGGATGACTCAAGCCTTACCGGTAATCTTGCGGTACTTCTCCATCAACTGTTCTTCAGTCTCTGGATGAGCCTCGTCCAGCGGGATGCAATCCACCGGGCAGACCTGCTGGCACTGCGGTTCGTCGTAGTGGCCGACACATTGTGTGCACAGGTTCGGGTCGATCACGTAGATCTCTTCGCCCTGGGAGATGGCGGCGTTCGGGCACTCGGGTTCGCAGACGTCGCAGTTGATGCAATCGTCGGTGATGATCAGGGACATGCTAACTCCAGCCGGGGCGGCAGGCCCGGGCGCAATAAATCAATGCGCACAATTGTGCCGCATTGGCGCCCGCAGTGCACGCGGGCGCGATCAAGTGCAGCGATCGAAGATTGCGGTAGCCGTAAAAGATCGCAGTCTTCGGCAGCTCCTACTTTTTAAAGCGTAGGGTGAGGGCGTCGGCCACCGCCGGGTGGACGAACTTGGTGATATCGCCGCCCAGGGCTGCGATTTCACGGACCAGCGTCGAGGAAATGAACGAATAACGCTCGGACGGGGTAAGAAACAGGCTTTCCACATCCGGCGCCAGTTGGCGGTTCATGTTGGCCAGCTGGAATTCGTATTCGAAGTCCGATACCGCGCGCAAACCACGCAGGAATATGTTGGCGTTCTTCTCTTTGGCGAAGTGCGCGAGCAACGTCGAGAAACCGACGACTTCAACGTTCGGCAAATGTTTGGTGACCTCGCGGGCCAGCTCCACACGTTGTTCCAGGGGAAACAGCGGGTTTTTTTTCGGGCTGGCGGCGACGGCGATGATCACATGATCGAACAGGCGCGAGGCGCGTTCGACCAGATCGCCATGGCCCTTGGTAATAGGGTCGAAGGTACCTGGGTACAACACTCGGTTCATCGCGTCGTCCTGGCGGGAGTCCGTTGGGGAGTCGGATGGTATCGCAGCCTTCCCGGTCGGCCAAGTCGCCTGTTGGGTAAGAAAGCACTATAGACGATGGGAATATTCCGCGTTTTCATGGGTTTTTCAAACGTTCGGCCAGCGAAGTGGCCAATTGCGCCGTCAGTCCGTAGACCGACAATTGTGGGTTTGCGCCAATGCTGGTGGGGAAAATCGAGCCGTCATGAATCGACAGATTGGTGAGTTGGTGATGTCGGCCGAGGCTATCGGTCACGGCGTTTTTCGGGTCTTCACCCATGGCACAACCGCCCATCACATGAGCACTGCCTAGGCGCGTGCGGTACAACTCAAGGCTCAAATCGTCGATTAATGCGCGCGCTTCGGTGAGGGTTTTCACGTAACGAGCGTCGGCGTGCATCGGCATCACGGCGTTGGCGCCCCCGGCGAACTGGATCTCGGCCATGCTGTGGAATGCCCGGCGCAACCCGTCCCAGGCATACGGTGAAACCTGATAGTCGAGCACCGGTGTACCGTCACCGCGCAATTCAACGCTGCCACCAGGGCTGTCCGGGTGAAAACCGTCCCGCAGCAACGCCAGCATGGCGTGAGTGTGCGGCAGGTTTTCCATATGCCGGGCGCTTTCCGTGCCGAAACCACCGAGTAATGTGCTGGCCAGCGCCGGGTGGAGCGGTGGAACTTCAAGTTTGTAGGACATCTTGCCAGTGGTGCCATCCTGCCATTGGAAATGGTCGGAATAGATCGACTGCGGCGCGCCGTAGAACGGGTTGATCACCTCATCAAACAGCCCGGCGGACATGTTTACCAGGTGCAGGAATGTTCGTTTACCCACTCGCTCGTGCGGATCCGGCGCCTCGGAGCGCAATAGCAGCGCCGGGCTATTGATCCCGCCACCGGCCAACACGTAATGCCGCGCCTTGACCGTAATCGTGCGTCCGGTGGGCGCAACGCAACGCTCATCCATCGCCACACATTGCAGGCCAGTGACCTTGCCGTCCTGGATCGACAGCTTTTCGGCGCGGGCCAGGTAGAGCAGCTCGCCACCTTTCTCCAGGGTTGCCGGGATGGTTGTGACCAGCATGGATTGCTTGGCATTGGTCGGGCAACCCATGCCGCAGTAACCGATGTTCCAGCAGCCACGCACGTTGCGCGGAATCACATGCCAGGCGTAGCCGAGTTTTTCGCAGCCTTTGCGGATGACGTCGTTGTTGGCATTAGGCGGCACCCTCCATGGGGCGACACCCAGGCGTTGTTCCATTTTCTCGAACCAGGGTGCCATCTCGGCCGGTGTGTGGCCTATGACGTCGTGCTCTTTGGCCCAGTGTTCCAGCGTCGGGTCCGGGGTGCGAAAGCTTGAGGTCCAGTTGATCAGCGTAGTGCCGCCCACTGCCCGGCCCTGAAGGATGGTGATCGCGCCGTCCTTGCTCATGCGCCCGATGCCTTCCTGGTAGAGGCTGGTGTAGGCCTGGTCTTCGAGCATCTTGAAGTCGCTGCTGGTCTTGAGCGGGCCTTCTTCGATCAGCAATACCTTGTAGCCGGCGGCGCTGAGGATCTCGGCGGTGGTCCCGCCGCCGGCACCGCTGCCGATGATTGCCACATCCGCTTCGAGGGTCAGGTCCTGGGTCAGTCGGGCGCCGTTGTAGGTTTTCCAGCCACGGGCCAGGCCTTCGCGGAACGGATCGGGTACGGGCATGTTTGGGGTTCTCTTATTATTTTGGATTTGTTGGTGATGCGGCTGACGCCATCGCGGGCAAGCCACGCTCCCACAGGGTTTGAGTCGTTCACAAAAGGGTGGTCCCTCTCAAAACCTGTGGGAGCGTGGCTTGCCCGCGATAGGGTCGACTCGGTCTCAAACCGTAGGCGGCCCGGGATACCCGCAATGCGCCCATGACTCCGCCCGGCTGTACCACGCCATCATCACCATTTGCAGCACCGAGCTATGGCCCATGCGCAGCAGGCTCAACGAGCTGTTTTCCCAGCGGTCGAGAAAGTGACGGATCTCGCCGGCACTGGCGTTTTCCCAGCTGCCCCAGATCCCGGTCAATGGGCCGCGGGTAATGCTCATCCCCAACACATCGAACAATTGCCGGGTCAGTTTGAGCATTTCCGGCGACAAGTGATTCAGGCCGTTATCCAGGCAGTGCAAGGTATCGGCGACGGCGGCCGGCATTTTTTCGATGACCACGGCGCCGTCGAGCATCACCGGAATCACTGCCCGCAGAAACAGCAGGTCGCCGCTGCGCAGAATCGCGAAACCGCTGGCCGGAGTACTCGACGAGCAGCCGCTGAGGCTCGCGCCTAATCCGGCCGTGGCCAGAAAGGCACTGGCGCCGAGGCTGAATTTGAGCAGGCCGCGCCGTGACAGCGCGGGTGTGTCGGACAGGCTTGGGCTCATTATTGTTATTACCCGGCGGTGATGATCGTTAGCGGATAAACAGTTTCTGGATCAGTTTCTGAATGGATTTGCCATACGGCGGATAGATCAGCTTCGCCGCATTGAAGCGTTGTTTGATCAGCACGCCTTTGGCCTTGCTGAAGGTTAGAAAACCTTCGTGACCGTGGTAGTGGCCCATGCCCGAGGCGCCGATGCCGCCGAACGGCATGTCGTCCTGAGCAACGTGCAGCAAGGTGTCATTGAGGCAAACGCCGCCGGAATGGGTTTCGTGTAGGACGCGGTTTTGCTCGCGCTTGTCGTAGCCGAAGTAATACAGCGCCAGCGGACGAGGGCGTTGGTTGATGTAGGCAAATGCTTCGTCGAGATCCTTGTACGGCACGATCGGCAGCAACGGGCCGAAGATTTCGTCCTGCATCACCGTCATGTCGTCGCTGACGTTGAGCAGCAGGCTATGACTCATGCGCCGGCCCTGGCCCTGATCGAACAGCGGAATCAGCAGCGCGCCCTTGCTGGTGGCGTCGCTGAGGTAGCCGTTGAGCCGCGCCAGTTGTCGATCATTGATGATGGCGGTGTAGTCCGGGTTGTCGGCCAGCGTCGGATAAAACCCGCGAACCGCCTGACGATAGGCTTCGACAAAAGAGCCGACGCGGTCTTCCGGCACCAGCACGTAGTCCGGGGCGACACAGGTTTGCCCGGCGTTGAGGGTCTTGCCGAAAGCGATGCGTTCGGCGGCGTCCTTGAGCGGCACATCGCGGGAAACGATGGCCGGGGACTTGCCGCCCAGTTCGAGGGTCACCGGGGTCAGGTTCTCGGCCGCCGCGCGCATCACATGTTTGCCGATGCTGGTGGCGCCGGTGAATAGCAAGTGATCAAAACGCAGCCGCGAGAACGCCACGCCGATATCGGCCTCACCCAGCACCACACAGACCAAATCCTGGGGAAAGATTCGACCCAGCAATTCCTTGAGCAGCAAACCGGTGGCAGGGGTCGATTCGCTGAGTTTGAGCATCACCCGATTGCCCGCCGACAACGCCCCCACCAACGGCCCGATAGCCAGGTAAAGCGGGTAGTTCCACGGCACGATCACGCCGACCACGCCCAACGGCTGATAAACCACTTTGGCTGACGCTGGTTGAAAGGCGAGACCGACTTTGCGTCGCGAGGTTTTCATCCAGTCTTTGAGGTGCCGGCTGGCGTAGTGAATGCCGTGCAGGCTGGGCATCAATTCGGCGAGCAGGGTTTCATCGGCGCTGCGGTGGCTGAAGTCCTGGCTGATGGCGTCGATCAGGGCCTGACGCTCATTGCTCAGCAGGTCCTTCAACGCCTTTAGCCATTGCTGGCGCTGAGCCGCGGGTGGCATCGGGTTGGCTGCATACGCCGCGCGTTGAGCATCGAACAGGGCTTGGAGTTCGTCCAGAGGCTGCTGCAGGTTCTTCAGGTAGGCGATGTCAGCAGGCATGGTCGGCTCCGGATTTATTGTAATGAGGGACTTTTTAGAGTCTATGCTCTATAAAGTCAAATGGCACTCTGGTACAGCTTTGTTTTATCCATGCGCGGATAGGTCGTAAGATGCCCCTCATCGCACTCTGAATTAAAGCTCAAGCCATGGCCCCTCGGATCAAAACCAGCGAGCGCATCGTGCAGAACAGCCTGGAGCTGTTCAATCAACAGGGCGAGCGCAGTATCAGCACCAACCACATTGCTGCCCACATGGAGATTTCCCCGGGCAACCTGTACTACCACTTCCCCAACAAGCAGGCGATCATCGCCGTGTTGTTCAGTGAGTACGAAAACCTGGTGGACAGCTTCCTGCGCCCGCCCCAGGGCCGTGCCGCGACAGTCGAAGACAAGCGCTTCTATCTCAAGGAGTTGCTCTCCGCCATGTGGCGCTACCGCTTCCTGCATCGCGACCTCGAGCATTTGCTCGACAGCGATCCCGAGCTGGCCGCCCGTTACCGGCGCTTTTCCCAGCGCTGCCTGATCCAGGGCACACACATCTATGCGGGTTTCGTCGAGGCCGGCATTCTGTGCATGGACAAGGTTCAGATCGAATCCCTGACCCTAAATGCGTGGATCATCCTCACATCGTGGGTGCGTTTTCTGTGCACCACGCGGGAAAACTCCAATCATCTGAGCGAACAGGCGATCAAACGGGGCGTGTATCAGGTGCTGGTGCTGGAGGCTGGGTTCGTCACGGATCAAGCTCGCGATGCGGTGAATGCACTGTTCGAAGAGTTTTATGTGCCGCTGGCCCAGGCGCTGGAAGAAGTGGGATAAAGAAGTGGAATAAAGAGTGCAGTAGGATTCCAGACAAAAAATCACAGGAGCCCGTTATGCCCATTGCGCAACTGATCAGCCCGCAAGCGTTGGACCTGAAAAAGGAGACGCCGGGGCTGGTGATTCTGGATTGTCGTTTTGCCCTCGAAGACCCTGATTACGGTCAGCGCAGCTACGCCGAAGGGCATATTGCCGGATCGAGCTTTGCCGATCTGGAGCGTGATTTGAGCGGGACAGTGGTCAAGGGGGTTACCGGGCGTCATCCGTTGCCCGAACCCGAAAACCTGATCGAACGTCTGCAAACCTGGGGCATCAACGCCGACAGCGAAGTGGTTTTGTACGATGACGGTCCCGGCGCCTACGCGGCGCGGGCCTGGTGGTTGTTGGCGTGGCTGGGTAAGCGCGATGGTGTGTTCATTCTCGATGGCGGGCTGAAAGCATGGCACGCCGCTGGATTGCCCCTGAGTCTTGATGCGCCGTCGGTTACCCGTGGCACCTTCACCGGGACGCCGGATGCTTCGTTGGTGCTCAGCGCCGAACAACTCCAGCAACGTCTTGGCCAGCCCGCGCTGACCTTACTCGACGCCCGCGGCTTGCCGCGCTTCAAGGGCGAAGTGGAGCCGATCGATCCGATTGCCGGGCACATCCCCGGCGCACAATGTGCCGCGTTCACCGATAACCTGGGCAGCGACGGGCGGTTCCTGCCGCCCGAACAGCTCAAGCAGCGGTTTGCCGCGAAGCTCGGTGATCGTTCACCGACGGAGTTGGTCGCGTATTGCGGTTCCGGTGTGACCGCCTGCCACAACTTGTTCGCCCTGTGCCTGGCGGGTTATCCGTTGGGAGCGTTGTATGCCGGGTCGTGGAGTGAGTGGATCAACGATCCTGCGCGAGGCGTCGCCACCGGCGAATGAAAGATCAAAAGATCGCAGCCTTCGGCAGCTCCTACATGAAACGCATCCCCTGTAGGAGCTGCCGAAGGCTGCGATCTTTTAGCGGCACATTGTTATTCCAGACGGGCACTGCGATACGCACCCGGTCCTACACCGTAAACCTGTTTGAATTGCCGACTCAGATGACTCTGGTCGGCAAACCCCAGCTGCGTCGCGACTTCCAGCGGCAGGCAGCCGCGCTGTAACAGCGCTCGTGCCCGGGCGATACGCTGCTGCATCAACCAAGTGTGTGGCGGCATGCCGGTGGCTCTGCGAAACACTCGTGCGAAGTGGAAGGGTGACAGGTTCACCGTCGCCGCCAGTTCTTCCAGCGAGGGCGGCGCCGCCAATCGTGATTGCAGCAGTTCCTTGGCCAGGGTCACCGCCCGATGTTCCTTGCCAGGTTTACCGGCGACCGGGACGGCTGCGTGGCGTTGCAACAGCGACAGCATCATTTCCCGCCAGGCCGTCTGCTGCTGCAGTGCCGTGGACGGACTCTCCAGCAAACAATGCAGTTGGCAGAACCCCTTCACCAGATCTGGATCGCGATACAACGTGGCGCCAAACGCCGGCAAGGTATCGGTCGGCAGTTCGAGCTCGTCCAGCAGTGAAAGAATCTGCCCGCTGTCGGGATAAAACGCCCGGTACAACCAACCGTCTTCCGTACCTTTGTGGCCGGTGTGCAGTTCATCCGGATTGATCAGCACCAGCGTGCCACTGCCTGCCAGATGCTCGGCGCCTCGATAGCGATAACGCTGGGCGCCGAGCATCTGGCAGGCAGTG
>NZ_VYKC01000016.1:0-273097 GCF_032424305.1 Pseudomonas sp. JV414
ATGCAGTTGGCAGAACCCCTTCACCAGATCTGGATCGCGATACAACGTGGCGCCAAACGCCGGCAAGGTATCGGTCGGCAGTTCGAGCTCGTCCAGCAGTGAAAGAATCTGCCCGCTGTCGGGATAAAACGCCCGGTACAACCAACCGTCTTCCGTACCTTTGTGGCCGGTGTGCAGTTCATCCGGATTGATCAGCACCAGCGTGCCACTGCCTGCCAGATGCTCGGCGCCTCGATAGCGATAACGCTGGGCGCCGGCCATGATCATGCCGATCACATAGCCGTCATGCACATGGGGGGCGAAGCGGTGTTCGATGTAGCGTGCGGACAACAACTCGACGCCGGCCAATGGCGCCGTTTGCCAGAAGTGAATCGACTCGCCCTGATCCGAACCCATGGTTTACTTGCGTCCTGTGGTGGCGAGCCATTGGGGAATGCGCCGCTCCAGATAGTAACCCGGTTGCCGGAACGAGCCCTCGACGAAGCCGACATGCCCACCCTTGGCCTGCAACTCGAATTGCGTGCAGGCAGACAATTCGTCGGCTTGCGGCAGGCTATGAGGAAAGACAAATGGGTCGTCGGCCGCCTGGATAATCAGGGTTGGTGTGCGAATCTCTCCAAGGAAATAACGACTCGAAGCGCGGCGATAGTAATCCGCGGCATCGGCGAAACCATTCAGCGGTGCGGTGACCCGGCCATCGAAATCCCAGAAGGTGCGCATATTCTCCAGCGAGCCCAGCGCCGCCAATGCCGCCAGGCCATCCTGATGCCCTTCATGCTGGAACTTGCGCTGCTTGTTTTTGATGTAGGCGACCATCTCCCGCATGAAATGCGCTTGATAGAATTTGGAAAAACCCTGACTGATACGATCGGCGCAATGATCGAGGCGAAACGGCACCGACACCGCCACGGCGCCTAGCACACCACTGTTGCTGCCGGTTTCGCCCAGATGCTTGAGCAACACGTTGCCGCCCATGGAATAACCGACCGCATACAGTGGCGCGAGGGGGCGCTGGGTCCGCAGGTGCTTGATGGTTTCCGCCAGGTCTTCACTGGCCCCGGAATGGTAACTGCGCGGTAACAGATTGGGCTCGCCGGAGCAGCCGCGCCAGTTCAGCGCGACGCTGGACCAACCCTGGGCACCCAGCGCCTTTTGCACCCCGGCCACATAAGGCGAGTTCGATGAGCCGGTCAGGCCGTGCAGCACCAACACCAGCGGCGCAGTCGTGCTGTGGGGGCCGTGCCAGTCCAGGTCAAGGAAGTCGCCGTCTTCGAGCCACAAACGTTCGCGCTCGCGGTCGATATGCGTGGTTTTTCGCCATAGCGGTCCCCACAGGGTTTGTAAATGCGGATTGCCCAGACCGTAGGCGGGCGTGAAGGCGGGGGTGAAGCGTTCTGGCAGATGGGACACGATTGCTCTCGATGCAGCGGTGCTTACCCGCAGCGTTAACTGACTGAGCTTCGCACCGTTTTTACAGGCCGGACTAACCGGCGATCCCTGCCATACGTTGCCACAACGCGTAATACACCCGTCCGGATTTTTGCTCCCGATGCAGGCGCCAATTTTCTGGCAAACCCAATATCGACGGTGCCGTTTCGCTTTCAGTGTAGACCCACGCATCGTCACTCAGCCAATGACGCTCTTCGAGCAAAGTGCAAACGGCCGGCAACAGATTCTGATTGAACGGCGGGTCGAGAAACACCAGATCGAACGCCGTGGCCGGCTGGGTTTCCAGATAGCGCAAGGCGTCGGCAGTCTGTACCTGGCCGGTGGTGCAGCGCAGGGTGCCCAGATGTTCCTTGATGCTGGATACCGCAATGTTGCTGGCATCCAGTGCCTGGCCCATTGCTGCGCCACGGGACAAAGCCTCGAGAAACAACGCGCCGCTACCGGCAAATGGGTCGAATACCTTGGCCCCTGCGACATAAGGCGCGAGCCAGTTGAACAGGGTTTCACGGACTCGGTCCGGCGTTGGACGCAAGCCTGGCGCATCAGGGAAGCTCAGCTTTCGGCTGCCCCATTCACCGCCGATGATGCGCAGTTGATTCACACCGTTATGTACGTTGTGGACAGGTTTTTTCGGGCGAGTGGCCATTAATGCTCCGGAACCCCGAGCGGTTGCTCGGCAGGTTTGTCTGTGGGGGCCGGCAAAGGCTTTTGTGGCACGGTCGGGCCAGCGCTGACGATGACCAGTTTGTCCGTGCTCAGGTGTTTGTTCAATGCGGTTTTGACTTGCTCGACGGTCAGGTTCTGGGACTGTTGCATGAAGTCTTCCAGGTAGCTCAGCGGCAAGTTGTAAAAACCCATGGCGCCGAGCTGCCCGACGATATCGGCGTTGCTGGCGGTGGACAGCGGAAAGCTGCCGGCCAATTCACGCTTGGCGTCGTCGAGTTCTTTCTCGGTGGGGCCGGTTTTAAGGTAGTCGGCGAGCACGTCCTGCACCAGTTTCAGCGTGCCTTCGCTCATCTCGGCGCGGGTTTGCAGGTTGATCATGAACGGGCCGCGAACCTGCATCGGGCTGAAACCCGAATACACGCCATAGGCCAGGCCGCGCTTCTCGCGCACTTCGCTCATCAACCGGGTGCCGAAGCCACCGCCGCCAAGGATCTGATTGCCCAGCGACAATGCTGCGTAATCCGGATCGTCACGGTCGATGCCCAGTTGCGCGATCATCAGGTTGGTTTGCTTGGATGGAAACTCGATGTGACCGATGCTGGACTTGGGGTCGGTCGGTTGTTCGATTTTCGCCAGGGCCGGCCCTTTGGGCAGATCGGCGGACACTTGTGCGGCAACCGCCTCGGCCTCGGCGCGCGACAGGTCACCCACCAGCGCAATCACCACGTTGCCGGCGGCGTAGGCTTTCTGATGGAAGGCCCGTAACTGCGCCAGGGTGATCGGTGGAATGCTTTTCGCCGTGCCGTCGCTGGAATGCGCGTACGGGTGATCGCCATACAAGCGGTTCATCAGCTCCAGGCTGGCGAGTTTGCCGGGGTTCTGTTTCTGGTATTCGAAGCCGGCCAGCATCTGGTTCTTGATGCGGGCAAACGAGTCGGCGGGGAAGGTCGGTTTGCCGACGACCTCGGCGAATAGCTGCAAGGCAGGCTCGCGTTTGTCCGCGGCACTGAGGCTGCGCAGCGAGGCAATCGCCATGTCTTTATAAGCGCCGTTACCGAAGTCGGCTCCCAGGCCTTCGAAGCCCTGGGCGATAGCGCCGACGTCTTTGCCAGCCACACCTTCGTTGAGCATGGCGTTGGTCAACAGTGCCAGGCCGGATGCATCGCCGTCCTGGCTGCTACCAGCGGCGAAGATCAGGCGCATATCGAACATCGGCAGTTCACGGGCTTCGACGAACAGCACTTTGGCGCCTTCGGCGGTGTTCCAGGTCTGCACGTTCAGCGAGCGACGGCTTGGTGCCTTGCCGTCGAGCTCGGCCAGCGATTGCAATTTCTGGCTGGACTTGGCTTTGTCGAGGGCTTCGCTGGCGCTGGTTTCGTCAGACTTGGACAAATAGAAGGCAGCGGACCCGAGCAGTGCAATGACGATCAGGCCGATCAGGGCCAAGCGCGGTTTCTTACGCTCACTCATGAGTCGTCTCCTGTGGCAGTACATGGGCGACGCTGAGACGTGCGCGAGTGAAATACAGTTTGGCGGCCTTCTGGATGTCTTGCGGGGTCACGCTTTCCAGGTCGGCGAGTTCGGTGTCCATCAGTTTCCAGGACAGCCCGACGGTTTCCAGTTGGCCGATGGCGGTGGCCTGGCTGGTGATCGAGTCACGCTCGTAGACCAGGCCGGCAATGACCTGTGCTCGCACGCGCTCCAGCTCTTCGGTGGACGGCGCGGTGGTTTTCAGCTGTTCGAGCAGTTTCCACAGGCCGGCTTCCGCCTGGGCCATGGTTTTCTTCTTCTGGGTGTTCGGCGTGGCCGACAAAGTGAACAGGCTGTCGCCACGGGTGTAGGCGTCATAGCTTGACGAACCGCCAGACACCAGCTCTTCGCCGCGTTCCAGTTGCGTCGGGATCCGGCCGCTGTAGCCGCCGTCGAGCAGTGCGGAGATCAGGCGCAGAGCGTTCACCGAACGCTTGTCTTCAGCGGTGGCGATGCTCGGCACATTGAAGGCCAGCATCAGGCTCGGCAATTGGGTCTGCACATGCAAGGTGATCTTGCGTTCGCCGGGCTCGGCCAGTTCCAACGGGATTTTCGCGGGAGGCACTTCGCGCTTGGCGATCGGGCCGAAGTAACGCTGGGCCAGGGTTTTGACTTCATCCGGGGTCACGTCACCGACCACCACCAGGGTAGCGTTGTTCGGCACATACCAGGATTGATACCAGTGGCGCAGTTCTTCGATCTTCATGCGGTCGAGGTCCGCCATCCAACCGATAGTCGGCGTGTGATAACCGCTGGCGGGGTAGGCCATGGCCATGAAGCGTTCGTAGGCCTTGGACATCGGCTTGTCGTCGGTGCGCAGGCGACGTTCTTCTTTGATCACCTCGATCTCGCGGGTGAACTCTTCGGCCGGCAAGCGCAGGTTGGCCATGCGGTCGGCTTCCAACTCGAAGGCCACGCCCAGACGGTCGCGGGCCAGAACCTGATAATACGCGGTGAAGTCGTCGCTGGTGAAGGCGTTCTCTTCGGCGCCGAGGTCGCGCAGGATCAGCGACGCTTCGCCGGGGCCGACCTTCTCGCTGCCCTTGAACATCATGTGTTCCAGCGCATGGGACAGCCCGGTCTGGCCTGGGGTCTCATAGCTTGAGCCGACCTTGTACCAGACCTGGGAAACGACGACCGGCGCACGATGGTCTTCGCGTACGACGACCTTCAGGCCGTTGTCGAGGGTGAATTCGTGGGTGGGTTGTGGATCGGCAGCCAGGGCTGAAAGTGGCAGACAAACTGTGCTGAACAGCAGGCCTGCAGCGCGGCGGGCTAGAGCATTCATTCGTTTTTAAACCTTTGGGGCTGCCCGCTTGGTCTTAGCGTCGGCGGGCGAGAGGGTGCTAGGATACTGATCCGTTTTACTGGCGGCCACGCCTATCAGGCCTTTGATCGGTCAGTAGGTTGTTTGGGTTTGCGGCTTGGGCTTTGAGTTTGTCAGCTAAACTCTGCGTTTTCGCCGACGATGCTGTTCCAGTCCTTCGTATTAATCAACCTTTGAGGTGCCGTTGGTACCTCGACAAAATGTTGCGCGTGAACAAGCTGGATGAATCGCAGTCTGTTCTGCATCGAATTATTTATTGCCGAGGCGCCCTTTGGCGCGTCGCTACCGTGAGATAGCCGTCCTCCATGTTTGGTTCCAACGACGACAAGAAGACCCCAGCTGCGGCTGGCGAAAAGAAAAGCCTGTTCGGATGGCTGCGCAAAAAGCCGCAGGAACCCGTTGTCGAACAGCCACAACCACTTCCTGAGCCAACACCGACGCCGGTCATGGAAGAAGTGCCCGCGCCGATTGCCCTGCCGATCGCCGAGCCGGTGCTGCAATCCGCGGCCGAGCCTGCGCCTGAACCTGAAACCGTAGTCGTGGCCCCATTGCCGCTGACGCCAGCCGCCGAGCCGTGGTTGACGTTGCCGGTGGCGGAAGAGCCGGTGGCATTGGTCGAAGATGAGCAAGCAGCTCACATCACGCCGCCGATTCCGGCCCCGACTGCGTTTGCTCCTGAGCCGGTTCAGGCGCCAGTGGTTGAGCCGGTCGTTGTGCCTGTATTCGTGGCTGCGCCTGCGCCGGTTGCTCCAGAGCCTGAAGTGCCTGTATTTGTTGCTCCTGCTCCGGCTGCTCCGATTGTTCAAGCGCCAGAGCCTGCACCTGTACCGGTTATCGATCCTGTTGTCGCCACGCCCGTCGCGCCTGTTGCTCCAGTGGAAACTCCGGTCGAGCCTGTGCGTACCGAAGAGTCCAAAGCCGGTTTCTTTGCTCGCCTCAAACAAGGTTTGTCCAAGACCAGCGCCAGCATTGGCGAGGGCATGGCCAGCCTGTTCCTCGGCAAGAAAATCATCGATGACGAGTTGCTCGAAGACATCGAAACCCGCCTGCTGACCGCCGATGTTGGCGTCGAAGCGACGTCGGTGATCATTCAACGCCTGACCCAGAAAGTCGCCCGCAAAGAACTGGCCGATGCCGACGCGTTGTACAAATCCCTGCAAGCCGAACTGGCAGCGATGCTAAAACCGGTCGAACAACCGCTGAAAATCACCTCCCAGAACAAGCCATTTGTGATTCTGGTGGTAGGCGTCAACGGCGCCGGCAAGACCACCACCATCGGCAAACTGGCGAAGAAGCTGCAACTGGAAGGCAAGAAAGTCATGCTCGCCGCCGGTGACACCTTCCGCGCCGCCGCGGTCGAGCAATTGCAGGTCTGGGGTGAGCGCAACAAGATTCCGGTGATCGCCCAGCACACCGGCGCCGACTCGGCTTCGGTCATCTTCGATGCCGTGCAGGCCGCCAAGGCCCGTGGCATTGACGTGCTGATCGCCGACACCGCTGGTCGTTTGCACACCAAAGACAACCTGATGGAAGAACTGAAAAAGGTTCGCCGGGTGATCGGCAAGCTCGACGCCGATGCGCCGCACGAAGTGCTGTTGGTGCTCGACGCCGGTACCGGCCAGAACGCCATCAACCAGGCCAAGCAATTCAACCAGACCGTCGAACTGACCGGCCTGGCGCTGACCAAACTCGACGGCACCGCCAAGGGCGGGGTGATTTTCGCCCTGGCCAAGCAGTTTGGCTTGCCGATTCGCTACATCGGCGTCGGCGAAGGCATCGACGATTTGCGTACTTTTGAAGCAGAACCCTTTGTCCAGGCATTGTTTGCCGAGCGGGAGCGTTCATGATTCGTTTCGAACAGGTCGGTAAACGCTACCCGAATGGTCACGTCGGCTTGCATGAGCTGAGCTTTCGAGTCCGTCGGGGCGAATTCTTGTTTGTCACCGGCCATTCCGGCGCCGGTAAAAGCACCTTGTTGCGGCTGTTGTTGGCCATGGAACGTCCGACCACCGGCAAATTGCTGTTGGCAGGGCAAGACCTGAGCACCATCAGCAATGCGCAGATTCCGTTCCTGCGCCGGCAAATCGGCGTGGTGTTCCAGAATCACCAGCTGCTGTTCGATCGCACGGTGTTCAACAACGTCGCATTGCCTTTGCAGATCCTTGGCCTGTCCAAGGCCGAAGTCGCCAAGCGCGTGGACTCGGCGCTGGAGCGCGTGGCGCTCTCGGACAAAACCGATCTCTACCCCGGCGACCTGTCCACCGGCCAGCAACAACGCGTCGGCATCGCCCGCGCCATCGTTCACCGCCCGGCCTTGCTGCTGGCGGATGAACCGACCGGTAACCTCGACCCGCGTCTGGCGGCAGAAATCATGGGCGTGTTCGAAGACATCAACCGTCTGGGCACCAGCGTGCTGATCGCCAGTCACGACCTGGCACTGATTGCCCGCATGCGTCATCGCATGCTCACCCTGCAGCGTGGCCGATTGATCGGCGACGGGGAGGCTGGCGTATGAGTGCAACACGTAGCCCCAAGGTTTCCGAGCGCGTGGCCCCCAAGGCCGCCGATCCGCAACCGCAGCAGCAGAAGAAAAAGCGCGACGATGACGATGGCCCGGACTTCTCTACGCTGTTCCGCGCCTGGGTTGAAAGCCATCGTGCGAGTTTGCTGGACAGCTTGCGCCGCTTGGGTAAACACCCGATCGGCAGCTTTTTCACCTGCATGGTGATGGCAGTTGCCCTCAGCTTGCCGATGGGCCTGTCACTTTTGCTAAGTAACGTCGAGCGTCTCGGCGGTTCCTGGCAGCGTGCGGCGCAGATTTCCCTGTACCTGCAACTCGATGCCAGCCCTGAACAGGGCGAGTCGTTGCGTGAGCAGATCAAGGGTATGCCGGGCGTGGCCGAGGCCGAATACGTGGGTCGCGATCAGGCGCTGGAAGAGTTCCAGCAGCAGTCCGGACTGGGCGAAGCGCTCAAGGAACTCCCGGAAAACCCGCTGCCGGGCGTGGTCCTGGTGACCCCGAACGAGGTCGACAAGCCTGCGCTTGAAGCATTGAGACAAAAACTTTCCGAATTGCCGAAGGTACAACAGGCGCAACTTGATCTAGTCTGGGTCGAGCGTCTGGCAGCCATCCTCAAGCTGGGCGACCGATTTGTCTTCGGTCTGACCGTGCTTTTGGTTTCTGCATTACTTTTGGTGATAGGCAATACCATTCGTCTTCATATTGAAAACCGCCGCACAGAGATAGAAGTGATTAAACTCGTCGGCGGCACTGACAGCTATGTGCGCAGGCCCTTTCTGTATATGGGTGCGCTTTATGGCTTTGGTGCGGGGATTCTTTCCTGGGGTGTATTGGCGTTCGGCCTGAACTGGCTGAACGACGCGGTGGTTGGACTGGCCGGTTTATACGGCAGTGATTTTGCGCTGGCCGGAGTGCCAGTTGCCGACGGTCTATCGCTCTTGCTTGGCGCGGTGCTGTTGGGGTATATCGGTGCATGGATTGCAGTCGCACGCCACCTGCGGGAGCTTGCGCCAAAGTAATATCATTTTGCTCGTATTGACCTTTCAGCGTTTATGGGAACTTGTTTTTTGGTTTCCGGTCAATTTTCGCAGTGCTGAACTGCACGAGTTAGGTAAGTCGGAGGTTTTTTCGTATGACCAATTCTTTGCAACCTGCATATGCTCTGGTCCCGGGTGCGAACCTGGAGGCCTATGTGCACACGGTGAACAGCATTCCATTGCTGACGCCGGAGCAGGAGCGTGAACTGGCCGAGAGTCTCTATTATGAGCAGGATTTGGGGGCGGCTCGGCAGATGGTGCTCGCCCACCTGCGTTTTGTCGTACACATTGCCCGTAGCTATTCCGGCTACGGCCTGGCCCAGGCTGACCTGATCCAGGAAGGCAACGTCGGCCTGATGAAAGCGGTCAAGCGTTTCAACCCGGAAATGGGTGTACGCCTGGTGTCCTTTGCGGTGCACTGGATCAAGGCGGAAATCCACGAGTTCATCCTGCGCAACTGGCGGATCGTGAAAGTCGCGACCACCAAGGCTCAGCGCAAGTTGTTCTTCAACCTGCGCAGCCAGAAGAAACGTCTGGCCTGGCTGAACAACGAGGAAGTCCATCGCGTGGCGGAAAGCCTCGGCGTAGAGCCGCGGGAAGTGCGCGAGATGGAAAGTCGCCTGACCGGCCATGACATGGCTTTCGACCCGGCCGCGGAAGCGGACGACGACAGTGCATTCCAGTCGCCGGCCAACTATCTGGAAGACCACCGGTACGATCCGGCCCGTCAACTGGAAGATGCTGACTGGAGCGACAACTCGAACCACAACCTGCACGAAGCGCTTGAAGTGCTGGACGACCGCAGTCGCGACATCCTCTACCAGCGTTGGCTGGCAGAAGAAAAAGCCACGCTGCACGACCTGGCGCAGAAGTACAACGTGTCGGCCGAGCGTATTCGTCAGCTCGAGAAGAGCGCGATGAACAAGCTCAAGTTGTCGATCGCCGCGTAACCTGCGCACCGGCAATAAAAAACGCCCCGATCATTGATCGGGGCGTTTTCGTTTGAAGATCAAAAGATCGCAGCCTTCGGCAGCTCCTACAGGGTTTCGCATTCCTATGTAGGAGCTGCCGAAGGCTGCGATCTTTTTCTACCTGTCGACTCGAATCCAGATCATTGCGCCCAAGGTGCCCGGCGCGAATCGTTGAGCCCGAGCAGATAGCTGTCCCCACCCAACTGACTCATCTGCTGCCGAATCCACCCGGCGCGTCTTGCAACGTAAGAGGTTGGATGGCTGGCACTCCACACCCGCGGGTTCGGCAGTACCGCAGCCAGCAAACTCGCCTGCTGTCGGGATATCGAACGAGCGCCCACGCCAAAGTGATGCCGAGCCGCCGCTTCGGCGCCAAACACGCCTTCATCCCACTCGACGCTGTTGAGGTACACCTCAAGAATCCGCTGCTTGGGCCAGAACACCTCGATCAGCCCGGTAAACCAGACCTCCAGGCCCTTGCGCAGCCAGCTGCGGCCAGACCACAGAAACAGGTTCTTCGACACTTGCTGGCTCAGGGTGCTGGCGCCACGAATCGAGCCGCCGCGTTCGTTATGCGCAAACGCCGCCTGGATCGCGCCGATATCAAAGCCCCAATGCTCGGGAAACTTCTGATCTTCACCGGCAATCACCGCGACTTTCAGGTCGTCGGAGATTTCATCCCAGGGTTTCCAGGTGCGTTGCAAGTCAATGGGCTCGCCGTCGAACCAGGATTCGATCTTGCGCTCGACCATCAGCGCCGTTCCCGGCGGCGGCACCACCCGAAACAGCAGCACCAGCAAAACACTGCCGACCGCGAACCAGAGCAGGGCCTTTGTGAAACGACGGAAAATTAACTGCAGCATAGAGATGGCTTGGCCGAACCCGTTGAGCCGGCCATTATACAGACCCTGTTGATCGAGTCTGACTGGAGTTCTTCATGTTGCGTGGCTTCCTGATGCTGGCTGCTTTTTTCGGCTTCACCGGTGTTGCCTTGGGCGCATTCGCCGCCCATGGCCTGAAAAGCCGCCTGAGCGCCGAGTACCTGGCGATTTTTCATACGGGTGTCACCTATCAACTGGTGCATACCCTGGCGCTGCTGGGTGTAGCGCTGCTCGCCACGCAAATTCCCGGTCGACTGATCACCTGGGCCGGCGCATCCTTTGCTATCGGCATTCTGTTGTTTTCCGGCAGCCTGTACCTGCTGACGATAACGGGCATCAGCAAGCTCGGGATCGTTACGCCCTTCGGTGGCCTGGCGTTCCTGGTCGGCTGGGTTTGCCTGGGGCTTGCCGCCTGGCGGTTGAGCTGACCACGCGGTCCATTTCGTGACGAATGGCTTGGGTCGGCCTGACTGATCGGGCTAGAATGCCAGCCCCTAAAAATGATGGCGGCATTCGGTATGCGCATTCAATTGAACGGCGAATCCCTTGAACTGCCCGACGGTGAAACCGTTGCGGCCCTGCTGACCCGTCTGGAACTGACCGGACGCCGGGTGGCGGTCGAACTCAATCTGGATATCGTCCCGCGCAGCCAGCATGCAGAAACCACGCTGAACGACGGCGATTCCGTCGAAGTGGTTCACGCTATCGGCGGCGGCTAGTCGTCCGGCCCTTAAGGGCACAGAATTCTGCAAGAACCTCATCCCTACAGAGGATTTCCCATGAGCATCGTTCGTAGCGACAAGCCCTTCGTCCTGGCCGGTCGTACTTACCAGTCGCGTTTGCTGGTAGGTACCGGCAAGTACCGTGACATGGAAGAAACCCGCCTGGCCATCGAAGCCTCGGGTGCCGAGATCGTCACCTTCGCCGTGCGCCGCACCAACCTCGGCCAGAACCCGGGCGAACCGAACCTGCTCGAAGTCCTGTCGCCAGATCGCTACACCTTCCTGCCTAACACCGCCGGCTGCTTCGACGCTACCGAGGCTGTGCGCACCTGCCGTCTGGCCCGTGAGCTGCTCGGTGGCCACAACCTGGTGAAGCTGGAAGTGCTGGCGGACCAGAAAACCCTGTTCCCCAACGTGATCGAAACCCTCAAGGCCGCCGAAGTGCTGGTCAAGGAAGGTTTCGACGTGATGGTCTACACCAGCGATGACCCAATCATCGCCCGTCAACTGGCGGAAATCGGCGTTATCGCGGTGATGCCGCTGGCCGGTCTGATCGGCACGGGCCTGGGGATCTGCAACCCGTACAACCTGCAGATCATCCTCGAAGAAGCGAAAATTCCGGTGCTGGTGGATGCTGGTGTCGGTACTGCCTCCGACGCCACCATCGCCATGGAACTGGGCTGTGAAGCGGTGCTGATGAACTCGGCCATCGCCCATGCCCAGCAGCCGATCATGATGGCTGAAGCCATGAAACACGCCATCGTTGCAGGTCGCTTGGCCTACCTCGCCGGCCGCATGCCGAAAAAACTCTATGCCAGCGCCTCCTCGCCGCTGGATGGTCTGATCAAGTAAGAGCCATTGATGACTGAATCAAACGAAACGCCTATCCAGCCGGAAGAAGGCGAAGAGCGCCAACACCGCCGCATCAAGAGTTTCGTGATGCGCGCCGGGCGCATGACCGAAGGCCAGCAGCGCGGTCTGGACCAAGGTACGCCGCTGTTCGTACTGCCTTTGGCCGATGCGCCGGTGGACTTCGATCAGGTGTTCGGACGCTCGGCACCGCGCTCGCTGGAAATCGGCTTCGGCATGGGCCACTCGCTGCTGGAAATGGCCGCGGCCTCGCCGGAGCAGGATTTCATTGGCGTTGAGGTTCACCGTCCGGGTGTCGGCGCGCTGCTCAATGGCGTGCTGACTCAGGGCCTGACCAACCTGCGCGTTTACGATTGCGATGCGATCGAAGTGCTCAACCGTTGCATCGCCGACAACAGCCTCGATCGCCTGATGCTGTTTTTCCCGGATCCGTGGCACAAGAGCCGTCACCACAAGCGTCGTATCGTGCAGGCGTCGTTCGCTGAACTGGTGCGCAGCAAGTTGAAGGTCGGCGGTGTGTTACACATGGCCACTGACTGGGAACCGTACGCTGAGTACATGCTGGAAGTGATGAACGTCGCCCCGGGCTATCGCAACCTCGCCGAAGACGGCAAATGCGTCCCGCGCCCGACCGAACGGCCGATCACCAAGTTCGAACGCCGCGGCGAACGTCTTGGGCACGGCGTGTGGGATCTGAAGTTCGAAAAACTGGCGTAAAACCTGTGGGAGCGGGCTTGCCCGCGATGGCGGTTTGACAGTCAACAAAAGATGTTGAATGTTATGGCCTCATCGCGGGCAAGCCCGCTCCCACATTGTTTTGTGTGCAATTCGAATTCAGCGACGATCAGCTACGACGCCGATCAACACCAGCACCACCAACAACACCGGTGCCAGGCTGTAGTTGTTGAACTGGCTCAGGCCTTTGATGATCCATGGCGTTGCATAGATCAGCGCCACGCCGCTGCCGACCATGCACAGCAGGGCCATCAGCGGGACGCGCAAGGCGCCGGCGATGCTGCCCAGGCGTTGGTCGACCCAGCCTTTGATGTCGGCGCCAAACAGCACCAGCAGACAGCCCACCAGCGCCAGAGAGATTTCCGACAGGTTGCTACGGCTCCAGCGGGACACGGTGGCGAGCAGGTCGAGTACCAGATCCATTCGATTTCCTTATGTCAGAAAATTCTGCAGCAAGTCATTGAGAAAGAGTTGTCCGCGCAATGTGGCCGCCAGACGTGACGGTTCGACCTGCAACAAGCCACTTTGTTCGGCCTCGCGCCGGCCTTCAGCCAGGCTTTCCAGAGGCAGCCCGGTGCGCTCTGGATATAACCGCGCTTCGACGCCCTCGGTCAGGCGCAAGGCGTTCATCAGGAACTCGAACGGCAGCTCTTCGTTGGTCAGGGCTTTCTCGCCGGCCTGGAAGCTTTTGGCCGGGTTGAGGTAGTCCTTCGGCAGGCGGGTCTTCCAGGTGCGCACGATGCGCCCGTCCGGATGGCTGAGCTTGCCGT
Organism: Pseudomonas sp. JV414; assembly: GCF_032424305.1. Classification (NCBI taxonomy): domain Bacteria; kingdom Pseudomonadati; phylum Pseudomonadota; class Gammaproteobacteria; order Pseudomonadales; family Pseudomonadaceae; genus Pseudomonas; species Pseudomonas sp. JV414. The sequence continues at coordinate 13,480 of NZ_VYKC01000016.1, forward strand.
GGGCGCCGGCGCCGATGCCGATGAAGTCGCCGAAACTCCAGTAATTGAGGTTATGCCGCGCCAGACGACCGGGCAGGGCATAGGCCGAGACTTCGTATTGCGCGTAACCGTGTTCGGCCAACAGTGCCTGACCGGCCTCCTGAATATCCCACAGGGTGTCGTCTTCCGGCAGCGTCGGCGGCTGGTTCCAGAACACCGTGTTCGGTTCCAGCGTCAGCTGATACCAGGACAGGTGCGTCGGCTTCAGGGCAATGGCCTGGCGCAGGTCGTTCAGGGCATCGTCCAGCGACTGATCGGGCAAACCATGCATCAGGTCCAGATTGAAGTTGTCGAAACCGGCCTGACGGGCCATGCCGGCGGCACGCACGGCTTCGTCGCCGTTGTGAATCCGCCCCAGGGCCTTGAGTTTCTCTTCCTGAAAGCTCTGGATGCCGATCGACAGGCGATTGATGCCCAGCGCCCGGTAGGCGCGGAACTTCTCCTGCTCGAACGTTCCGGGGTTGGCTTCCAGGGTGATTTCAATGTCGCTGGCAAACGGAATACGTTGCTCGACACCCTTGAGCAAACGGCCCAGAGCCTCGGCGCTGAACAGGCTTGGCGTGCCGCCACCGAAGAAAATCGAACTCAGCTCACGGCCATAGACCGCATGCAGGTCTTGATCGAGGTCGGCCAGCAAGGCGTCGACATATTCTTCTTCCGGCAACACGGGGCTGGCGGTGTGGGAGTTGAAGTCGCAATAAGGGCATTTGCGTACACACCACGGGATGTGGATGTACAACGCCAGTGGCGGCAACACGGGCAGGGCCGCTCGAGGCGATTGTGCGGCGCCGCCGAAGATCAGCGGCGACGCGGACGAGTCATGGATCATTTCAGGCCCAGACGCTGGCGCAGCAGATCCATTGCACGGGCGCGGTGGCTGATGAGGTTCTTGTCGCTCGGGCTCAGCTCGGCGCTGGAGCACTCGCGCTCCGGCACCCAGAACAGTGGATCGTAGCCAAAACCGTGCTCACCGCTGGCCTGGGTCAGGATGCGCCCATGCCACAGGCCTTCGCAGAGAATCGGCAACGGATCGTCGGCATGACGCACCAATGCCAACACACAGACGAACTGCGCACCGCGCTCGGCTTCGGGCACGTCTTTCAACACGTCGAGCAGTTTGGCGTTGTTCGCCGCATCGCCTTTACCGTCGGCGTAACGGGCCGAATAGATACCCGGCGCACCGCCGAGGAAATCCACCGCCAGCCCCGAATCGTCGGCCAAGGCTGGCAGGCCGGAAATGCGCGAGGCATTGCGGGCCTTGAGAATGGCGTTCTCGACGAACGACAGGCCGGTTTCTTCAGGCTCGACGCTGCTGAACTCGCCGATCGAGCGCAAATGCACCGATTCGCCGAGCATGGCCTGGAGTTCCTTGAGTTTGCCGGCGTTATGGCTGGCCAGTACGAGTTGCGTGAAATTCATCATTGGCCAGGGAAAAGCTCTTGTTGGAAACTGATAGTGTTGGTTTTGTCGCCGGTCTGCACCTTGATGTCAAAGGTGCGGATTTCCTGCTGATCCACCGGGAACTGGGCGATGTAGTAGACCGCGCCTGTTTCAGTGATCTGTTTGAACTTCAACGGGATGCTTTGGCTAGTCAGGTCTTTGACCGTGCCGCTGACCTGAGCCGTCTGTGGTTTACCTTCCTTGAGTACCGAGACGTTGATCACGCCTTGATTCTTGCTGCGGTTCAGCTCGGCCGCTTTGGCGATATCCGGTGTCAGGAAGGTGGAATTGAAGGTGTTGTAATGCACCGTCACGTCGCCAAAGGTTTCCTTGCGTTCGCCCTTGATAACGTCGGCGGCCATGGCGGTGGCGCTCAGGCAGGCAGTAAGTAAAAACAGTGCTAGACGACCCATGATCATTCTCCTCGAAGTGTCGTGATTCAGACCGCGACCTTGTGGTCCGGCAGACCGGGGCTGCTGACGCGATAGATGCCGATCTCACCTAACAGATTAGGCCATAGCTTACTGGCCCACCCATGCCGATGCTGTTGATCCACGGCAAGTCGATCAATGACCTTGGCTTCACGTTCGCGACACAGCGCCTCAAAATCTTCGAAGGTGCAGAAGTGAATGTTCGGCGTGTTGTACCAGGTGTACGGCAGAAAATCGGAGACCGGCATCCGGCCCTTGCTCGCCAGGTACCAGCGGCAGCGCCAGTGACCGAAGTTGGGGAAGGTGATGATGCACTGACGCCCGACCCGCAGCATTTCGTCGAGGATCTTGTCCGGGTAATGCACCGCTTGCAGTGCCTGAGTCATGACCACGACGTCGAAGCTGTTGCTGGCGAAGTTGCCCAGGCCCTTGTCCAGATCCTGCTCGATGACGTTGATGCCCTTGGCCACGCACTCGGCAATGTTGTCCGGGTCGTTTTCCAGGCCATAGCCGGTAACCTGTTTGTGGTCACGCAGCCAGGTCAGCAACTCGCCGTCACCGCAACCGAGGTCGAGCACGCGGCTGCCGGCGGGGATCCATTCCTGGATGATTTCCAGATCGGCTCTCATGTCTTCCTCAAAGCGCTATACGGTTCATGTAATTGCTGAAGGCCTGCAAATAACGCGGGATCGGAATCAGGAAGGCGTCGTGGCCTTGCGGAGCGTCGATCTCCAGGTAGCAGACGTCTTTCCTGGCCGCCATCAGCGCATCCACCAGTTCCCGCGAGCGGGCAGGGGAGAAGCGCCAGTCGGTGGTGAAGGACATCACGCAAAACCTGGCCGTGGCATTGGCGAAGGTTTTTGCCAGGTCATCGTCGAAGTTCGCTGCCGGGTCGAAGTAGTCCAGCGCCTTGGTCATCAGCAGGTAGGTGTTGGCGTCGAAACGTCCGGAAAATTCCTCACCCTGATAGCGCAGGTAGCTTTCGACCTGGAACTCGACGCTGTGGAAGTCGTAGTTGAGCTTTTCGCTCTTAAGGCCGCGACCGAATTTCTCGCCCATGGAGTCGTCGGACAGGTACGTGATGTGCCCGACCATCCGCGCCAGCATCAGCCCGCGCTTGGGGATCACACCCGCTTCCTGGAACGAGCCGCCGTGGAACTCCGGGTCGGTGAGGATCGCCTGGCGTGCGACTTCGTTGAATGCGATGTTCTGTGCCGACAGTTTCGGCGCCGAGGCGATGGCCAGGCAGTGCCGCACGCGATCCGGGTAGGTGATGGTCCACTGCAAGGCCTGCATGCCACCAAGGCTGCCACCGATCACCGCCGCCCATTGGTGGATGCCGAGCAGGTCGGCGAGGCGTGCCTGGCTGTGGACCCAGTCTTCCACGGTCAGTACCGGGAAATCGGCGCCGAATGGCTTGCCGGTTTCCGGATTGACGCTGCTGGGGCCGGTGGAACCGTTGCACCCGCCGAGATTATTCAGGCTGACCACGAAGAACTTGTTGGTGTCGATCGGTTTGCCGGGGCCGATGCAGCTGTCCCACCAACCGGGTTTGCGGTCGTCGGGGCTGTGGAAGCCGGCAGCGTGATGGTGACCGGACAAGGCGTGGCAGATCAGCACGGCATTGCTCGCCGTAGCGTTCAGCGTGCCGTAGGTCTCGTAGATCAGGTCATACGCGGGCAGCGAACGTCCGCAGGCCAAGGCCAGGGGTTCACTGAAGTGCGCCACTTGCGGCGTCACCAGACCAACAGAATCGGGGGGGAAGGCAGCTGGCATCGACCCTGCTCTCATTGAAATGAGGCGTAAGTCTAAAGACCGCTGTGGCTAGCGGCAAGCAAAGGCCGGGCCTGATTGCGTTCCCGTCAGACCGAGGTGCGGCCATCGCGGGCAAGCCACGCTCCCACAGGGTTACGCATTCCAATGTGGGAGCGTGGCTTGCCCGCGATGAACGATGACGCGGTCATTCGGATTAACGCGACAATCCTGGCAAATCCGGCAGCTTCTTCGGCGAACAGATCCGCACCCGCTTCTGCCGGTTCAGCTCTCCGCTGATCAAGCTCACCTGACTCTTGGAAACCCCGAACGCCTTGGCCAGAAACGCCATCAGGTACGCATTGGCCTTGCCTTCAACGGGCGGTGCGGTCAGGCGGATCTTCAGGCGATCACCATGCAGCCCGCAGAAATCATCGCTGCGGGCCGCCGGTTGCAGGTGACATTCCAGAATCAGATCATCACCGTCCCAGCGAAAGTAGCTCATCAGATCAGGCCGAGCAGTCCCTGAGGCATGAGGGCAAAGTACGCAAGGCGTGGAATCAGCCAGCTTTGCACCAACTGGATCGCGATAAACGCGAAGATCGGCGAAATGTCGAGGCCACCCAGGTTTGGAATGATCCGGCGGAACGGGGCGAGTACCGGTTCAGTAATCTGTGCGACCAGCTCTGCGCCCGGATTGTGGCTCCCCGGGGCAACCCAGGACAGAATCACACTGATGATCATCGCGTAGAACAGAACACTCAAAAACAGCGAGAAGATGGCGATCAGTGCCCAAGGCACCAACAGCAGCAAATCGACCTCGAAGCCTTTGAGCAGCAGGATGACGGCTATCAGCACCATCTGCACAATCAGCGCCAGTACCAGTGACGACATGTCCAGCCCGAACATGCTCGGGATTACCCGGCGCAGGGGCTTGAGCAGCGGTTGAGTGGCTTTCACGATGAACTGGCAGAGCGGGTTGTAAAAATTCGCCCGAACCAATTGCAGGATGAAGCGCAACAGCACGATCAGCAGGTACAGGCTGCCCAAGGTTTTAATTACGAAGATGGCAGCGTCATTGAGTCCGAGCATCATTGATTCCTTTGTAAGAGCTGATTAGCGGCCGAGTTGCTCAGCCATCTCGGCCGAACGGTGCGCAGCGGCGCCGAGTGCTTGTTCTACCAGGGCTTCGAAGCCGCCGGCCTGGAACGACTTGATCGCCGCTTCGGTGGTGCCCGCAGGCGACGTCACGCGACGACGCAATTCAGCCGCGTCGACATCACTGGCGACTGCCATGTGTGCAGCACCCAAAGCGGTTTGCACGGTCAGTTGCGCGGCGATGTCCGCTGGCAGGCCGAGCTTCACGCCCGCGGCGGTCATGGCTTCGATCAGCAGGAAGAAATACGCAGGGCCGCTTCCGGAAACGGCCGTGACCGCATCCAGTTGCTGTTCTTCGTTCAGCCACAGAGCAATGCCAACCGCCGACAGCAGCTCTTCAGCTTGCTGGCGTTGTTCGGCGCTCACTTCGCCGGTGGCGAACAAACCGCTCACGCCCTGACGCAGCAGCGCCGGGGTGTTAGGCATGCAGCGCACGATAGGCTGGGCGCCAAGCCAGTTTTTCATGCTGGCGCAGGTGATGCCGGCTGCAATCGAGACCACCAGTTGATTCGGCTTGAGGCTTGGGCGAATGGCTTCGCAAACGGCTTTCATCGCCTGCGGTTTGACCGCCAGCACGATCACGTCCACGCCCTGAATGGCGTCGGCGTTGTCGGCAAACACTTCGATGCCGTGTTCGGCGCTCACGCGGGCACGGGTTTCTTCACCCGGATCGCTGGCGCGGATTTGCGCGGTGTCCAGACCTTTGGCGCGCAGGCCGCCGATCAGGCTGGCGGCCATGTTGCCGGCTCCGATAAAGGCAATACGAGTCTTGCTCATGTCAGGTCCTTATAAAGAGTGGTGTCAGCCATTGCTTCAAGGCTGGCGATGCATTTGTTGAGAGCCGCGAGCGCCAAAAAGGGCTGTTCCGATACGGACCCAAGTGGCGCCCATGGCAATGGCCGACTCGAGGTCGTGGCTCATGCCCATGGAAAGTGTGTCGAGTGGCAGATTCAGGCTGGCTTGCAGGCTCTGCACGGCAGCAAAGGCTGCATCCTGGGCGACGCGATCTTCAGTCGGCTCGGGAATCGCCATCAGCCCGCGCAATTTCAGATGCGGCAGCGCGCTGATGGCATCGGCCAGAGCGGGCAGGTCGGCCGGGGTGCAGCCGGACTTGCTGGCTTCACCACTGACGTTGACCTGGATGCAGATGTTCAATGGAGGCAAATCGGCAGGACGTTGTTCGGACAAGCGTTGTGCGATTTTCAAGCGATCCACGGAATGCACCCAGTCGAAATGCTCGGCGATAGCGCGAGTCTTGTTCGATTGAATGGGGCCGATGAAGTGCCAGATCAAGGGCAGGTCGGCCAATTCGAGCTGTTTGCTCAAGGCTTCCTGCAGGTAGTTCTCGCCAAAATCGCGCAGGCCGGCGGCATACGCTTCCCGCAGGGCTTCGGCGGGCTTGGTCTTGCTCACGGCCAGCAGCTGGATGGTGTACTCGTCGCGCCCGACGGCGAGCGCGGCAGCACGGATGCGTGAACTAACCTGAGCGATGTTGTCTGCTATCGTGGACATTCAAGAGGCGCCAGCGGGTCTGAGGTTCGCGGCATTCTACTGGAATTGAGGAGCGCTATGGATATCACTGAGCTGCTGGCTTTCAGCGCCAAGCAAGGCGCGTCTGACCTGCACCTGTCCGCCGGCCTGCCACCGATGATCCGTGTCGACGGCGATGTGCGACGCATCAACCTGCCGGCCCTGGACCACAAGGAAGTGCATGAGCTGATCTACGACATCATGAACGACCTCCAGCGGGTGGATTTCGAGAAGCATCTTGAAACCGACTTTTCCTTCGAGGTGCCCGGCGTGGCGCGTTTTCGGGTCAATGCCTTCAACCAGAATCGTGGAGCGGGCGCGGTATTTCGGACCATTCCGTCCAAGGTCCTGAGCATGGACGATTTGGGGATGGGGGAAGTGTTTCGCAAGATTACCGAAGCGCCCCGAGGCCTGGTGCTGGTGACCGGCCCGACCGGCTCCGGCAAGTCCACCACGCTGGCGGCGATGATCGATTACCTGAACAACCATCGCCATCACCACATCCTCACCATCGAAGACCCCATCGAGTTCGTCCACGAATCGCGCAAATGCCTGATCAATCAGCGCGAAGTCCATCGCGATACCCGCAGCTTCGCCACGGCCCTGCGCTCGGCCCTGCGCGAAGACCCGGACGTGATTCTGGTGGGGGAAATGCGTGATCTGGAGACTATTCGGCTGGCGTTGACTGCCGCCGAGACCGGTCACCTGGTGTTTGGCACGCTGCACACCACGTCGGCGGCGAAAACCATCGACCGAGTGGTGGACGTGTTTCCGGGCGACGAGAAATCGATGGTGCGTTCAATGCTCTCCGAGTCATTGCTGGCGGTGGTGTCGCAGACATTGATCAAGAAAATCGGCGGCGGGCGAATTGCCGCCCACGAAATCATGCTTGGCACTTCGGCGATCCGTAACCTGATCCGCGAAGACAAGGTGGCGCAGATGTACTCGTCAATTCAGACCGGAGGGTCGCTGGGGATGCAGACCCTGGATATGTGCCTGAAGGAGCTGGTGACCAAGGGCGTGATCAGCCGCGAGCATGCACGGGAGAAGGCGCGGTCGCCGGATAATTTTTGAGTGCCTTAAAAGCAAAAGATCGCAGCCTTCGGCAGCTCCTACACGGGAATACGCGTTTCCATGTAGGAGCTGCCGAAGGCTGCGATCTCTTGATCTTGCTTTAAATAATTAGCGCTGTACGACGCGTAGCTGATTCTGTTCTTTCGGCAAAACCCGCTTGGCAACCACGTAGTGGCTTTCCCAGTACGGTTTCTTCAGGGTGTCGATAGTCACTGACTTGCCACGGCGTGGTGCGTGGATGAAGCGATCGTTGCCCAGGTAGATGGCAACATGATTGACCCGGCGGCTCTTGAGTTTGAAGAAAATCAGGTCGCCTGGCTTCAGATCGTTGCGATCGACTTTCTCGCCATGACCGCTGGCCATGGCGTTGGAGGTACGTGGCAAGTCAAACGTGGCGTCGTTGAACGCGTATTTCACCAGACCGCTGCAATCGAACCCTTTACTTGGGCTGCTGCCACCCCAACGATAAGGCGTACCGAGCACGTTTACCGCGCGGCTCAGCACGTTGCTGCTTTCCTTGGTCGCCATCGGCGGGACCAGCTTGCTGTTTACGCTGCTCAGCTGGCTGGAGCGTTTTACGGTCTGTTTGTTTTTGCTCGAAGGAGCAGAAACATGGGATTTTGGGGTGTAACCATTCACGTTAGGAAGACGTTGCTCACGATTGGTGGCGTGGGCGGCCAGGGGCAATAATAGGCAAATGGTTAGCCATGTCTTGAAAAATGGACGCATTAGGCAAGGCTCATATGGGTGAACGCGCAACTTTATAACAGCTTTTTTGGCCCCTCCGAGGCCGTTGGTCGATTCAAACTGGCGGGCGCGGAACTAAAAAGCGGCAAAATTGACGTGAGTTGTCTGACAAAAGTCAGGTATTACAAGGCTTTGACAGGAATGAAGGTAGCATCTGCCGTATGTCGGCCACCTGTAAAAAAGTCACAAAGAATTCAAGAATATTTCTCTATCGTGTGAGTCGAGGTCATCCATGAACACCTATCAACACCCCGCTTCAGAGCAAGACACACACAGCAAAGTGATTGGTTACCTGTTGTGGATTTTCGGTTTTACCGGGGCTCACCGCTTCTATTACGGTAAGCCGGTGACCGGGACGATCTGGTTTTTTACCCTCGGTTTGCTGGGGATCGGCTGGTTGATCGACCTGTTTCTGATCCCGGCCATGGACCGTGAAGCGGACCTGCGCTTCACCGCCGGCCCCATCGAATACAACGTGGCGTGGATTTTGCTGACGTTTCTTGGGGTATTCGGTGTGCATCGGATGTATCAGGGGAAGTGGATCAGCGGGTTGCTGTACCTGGTGACGGGCGGGGTGTTCTTTCTGGGGGTGTTGTATGACTTCTGGACGTTGAATGACCAAGTGTCTATTCGCAATGCCCAGGATAGAGGCGCCTTCCAGTAAGTCATCGCGGGCAAGCCCGCTCCCACAGTGGATGTGTATTGTCCGCAAATCTTGCGGTCAACCGATAACCCTGTGGGAGCGGGCTTGCCCGCGATTGGAGCAACGCGGTTTTACGCTTGGTGGCTGATCCGCCCATCCACCAGGGTGTAACGCACCACACCCGGCAAGCTATGGCCAATGAACGGGCAGTTCTCACCCTTGGACAACCAGGTCTCACCGGCCACGGTCGAGGCCGCAGGGTCGAACAGCACGATATCTGCAGGCCCACCCACCGCCAATTTGCCCGCCGGCAGACGCAACGCTTCGGCTGGGCCCGCGCTGAGTCGTGCGAGCAGCGTTGGCAGATCCAGCAAACCGTCTTCCACCAATGTCATCGCCAGCGGTAGCAGCAGTTCAACACTGCTGATGCCCGGCTCGGTCGCGCCGAACGGTGCCAGTTTGGCATCGCGTTCATGGGGCTGATGATGGCTGGAAATGGCTGACACCACCCCCGACTTCAGCGCTGCCCGCAGGCCATCGCGGTCCGCACGGGTGCGCAGCGGCGGCTGGACGTGATAGAGGCTACTGAAGTCGATCAGCGCTTCGTCGGTGAGGATCAGCTGATACAACGCCACGTCCGCCGTGACCTTCAGGCCACGGGCCTGGGCTTGGGCGATCAGTGCCACGCCGCGGGCGCTGGTGAGCTGGCTGAAGTGCGCGCGCACGCCGCTTTGCTCGACCAGCAGCAGATCCCGGGCCAGGGCCACGGTTTCGGCGGTTTCCGGAATGCCCGGCAAACCGAGGAAACTCGCAGTCGGGCCTTCGTGAGCCAAGCCACCTTCGGCCAGATCATGGTCCTGCGAATTGAAAATCACCGTCAGGTCGAACGTCGCCGCGTATTCCAGCGCCCGGCACAGGGTGCGGGTATTGCGGAAACTCTCCAGGCCATTGCCGAAGGCCACGCAGCCGGCATCGCGCAAGGCGACCAGTTCGGCCAGCTGTTCGCCATCCAGGCCTTTGCTCAGGGCGCCGATCGGGAAGACTTTGGTGTTGCCGGCTTCGCGAGCGCGGTCGAGGATCAGTTCGGCCACAGCCGAAGTGTCCAGCACCGGTTTGGTTTTCGGTGGGCAGCACAGGCTGGTCACGCCACCGGCAGCGGCGGCGCGGGTTTCGCTGGCGATCGAGCCTTTGCGGCTGTAGCCCGGCTCGCGCAGGGCGACGTTCAGGTCAACCAGACCCGGGGCCGCCACCAGGCCCTTGGCGTCGATGGTGTCTACTGCAACGAAACCGGCTGGAGCGGCGCCAAGGGCGACAATCTTGCAGGCTTCAACGTGGATATCAGTCACTTGATCCAGGCCGCTGGCCGGATCGATAACGCGTGCGCCGAGAATGCTGAGCTTCACTGGGCGTTCTCCTGCTCGAATTGGCGCTGGGCAGTTTGCCCGCTCATGGCCATGGACAGCACAGCCATACGAATCGCGATGCCGTAGGTCACCTGGTTGAGGATCACCGAGTGCGGGCCGTCGGCCACCGCCGACTCAATTTCCACCCCACGGTTGATCGGCCCCGGGTGCATGACGATGCAATCCGGTTTGGCCCCGGCCAGGCGGGCGGTGGTCAGGCCGAACAGGCGGTAGAACTCGCCTTCGCTCGGCAGCAGGCCGCCGGTCATGCGTTCACGCTGCAGGCGCAGCATGATCACCACATCTACGTCTTTCAGGCCTTCGGTCATGTCGGTATAGACCTTCACACCGTATTGCTCGATGCCGATCGGCAGCAGGGTTTTCGGCGCAATCACGCGAATGTCCGGGCAGCCAAGGGTTTTCAGAGCCAGCATGTTCGAGCGCGCCACCCGCGAGTGCAGGATGTCGCCGACGATGGCTACCGAAAGGTTTTCGAAGCCGCCCTTGTGCCGACGGATGGTGAGCATGTCGAGCATGCCCTGGGTCGGGTGGGCGTGACGGCCGTCGCCGCCGTTGATAATCGCTACTTGCGGGCAGACATGCTCGGCGATGAAGTGTGCCGCGCCGGAATCACCATGACGCACGACGAACATGTCGGCGGCCATGGCTTCCAGGTTGCGCAGGGTGTCGAGCAGGGTTTCGCCCTTGCTCGCCGACGACGTCGACACGTTCAGGGTGATCACGTCTGCCGATAGCCGCTGGGCCGCCAGTTCGAAGGTGGTGCGGGTGCGGGTGGAGTTCTCGAAGAACACGTTGCACACGGTCTTGCCGCGCAGCAACGGGACTTTCTTCACCGCCCGGGCGCCCACTTCGAGGAACGAGTCGGCAGTGTCGAGGATTTCCGTCAGCAGCTCGCGGCGCAAACCGTCGAGCGAGAGGAAGTGGCGCAGCTGGCCCTGATCATTGAGCTGCAGCGGGCGCTTGGTTTCTAGAGGCGTCATCGCGAGGGGGACTCTCAATAGGGCGAATTAAAGGGCGAGGTCTTGAAGTTCGAGCTTGAGTTCCGGGCCCGACAGTTTCACTCGTTCGTGGGCCGCCAGCGACAGGGTCGCGCCAACCACGTTCGGGCGGATCGGCAATTCACCGGCGTCCAGGTCCAGCAGGCACACCAGCGTCACGCTGGCCGGGCGACCGTAGTCGAAGAGTTCGTTCATCGCGGCGCGGATGGTCCGACCGCTCATCAGCACGTCATCGATCAGCACCAGGTGCTGGCCTTCGATTTCGAACGGCAGCGCCGATGGGCGTACTTGTGGGTGCAGGCCGTTCTGGCTGAAGTCGTCGCGGTAGAACGAAACGTCCAGGGTGCCCAGAGGCGAATCGCTGCCCAGTTCATCGAGCAATGCCTGAGCGACCCAGACGCCACCGGTCCGAATGCCGATGTAGCGCGGTTCGCTGATGCCCCGTTTGGCCAGATAGGTGTCTAGACGGGTCGCCATCTGGCTGATCAGTTCGGCGGGATTGGGCAGGCTCATGGTTTGCTCCTTCTTTGTCCCGAGCCGGATGCCGCTTGAGTGGTGGCTCGGGGTGTCGCTAAGGGAGACGCCGCAGCGGCTCTTCAGAATTAGTGCGGTCAGGATTCGAACAGTGCGGTGTTTTCGTCGAGCCAGCCTTGCAGCAGCAAAGCGGCGGCGATGGCATCGACCGGGTTGTCGCGGTAACTGCCTTTCTGGCCGCCACGGACCAGGCGTTCGCCCTTGGCCTCGAAGGTGGTCAGGCGCTCGTCGTGAGTATAGAAGGGCAGGTTGTAGCGGCCGTTCAGGCGTCGGGCGAACTTCTCGGCCCGCAGGCACATGTCGCTCGGTGTGCCATCCATGTTCAGCGGCAGACCGACCACCACAGCGTCGGGTTTCCACTCTTTAATCAGGGCTTCGACCTGATTCCAGTCAGGAATGCCGTTTTGCGCCTTCAAGGTGCACAGCTCGCGGGCCTGGCCGGTAATCACCTGGCCGACCGCAACGCCGATCTGTTTGGTGCCGTAGTCGAAACCCAAAATCAACCGCAGGGCCATCAGGCGTGCCCCGCCTGGCTGGTGAGCAGGCTGAGATTGACGCCCAAGTGTTTGGCCGCCGCTTCAAGACGCAATTCGCTGCTGGTGTTGAACAGGATGTCGGCATCGAACGGGCAGGTCAGCCAAGCGTTGTCGGCCAGTTCGGCTTCCAATTGCCCGGCTTCCCAACCGGCGTAGCCGAGGGTGATCAGACTTTTCGCGGGGCCGACGCCGTCGGCGATGGCGAACAACACGTCCTGGGAGGTCGACAGGGACAAGTCGCCTTCCAGATCAACGGTCGCCTGAAAGGTTTTCCCCGACGGATGCAGGACAAAACCGCGATCGGTTTGCACCGGGCCACCCATAAAGATCGGCACATGCTGGCAGAGCAACGGCGGTTCGATATCGGGGCGCAATTGCTCGAGGATATCGGCCAGGTTCAGGTCCTGCGGGCGGTTGACCACCAGCCCCATGGCACCATTGGCCGTGTGCTCGACGATGTAGGTCAAGGTGTGCGCAAAGTTCGGGTCGGCCATGTGCGGCATGGCGATCAGGAAGTGATGCTTGAGGTAGCTGGGGCTGACGTTCTTCATGAGCGCTAGTGTGGCGTTGGAGGGGCGAACTGACAAGCCGGGGATGCCGCAATTTGGCGGTCGGCACAGACCAAATGTGGGAGCGGGCTTGCTCGCGAAGAGGGCGGTACATTCAACATTGATGTCGACTGCCCCGACGCCTTCGCGAGCAAGCCCGCTCCCACAGGGGTTTTGCGCTGGTCAATTACTGGAGAGCTTGTCGCCACGCGCAAACTTCCAGGTGCGGATGATTTCCAGACGGTCGATGTCTGACAGATCCCCGGTAAACGGTGCAAACGGCGCCGCGAGCCTTACGATGCGCTGCGCCGCCTGGTCCAGCAGCGGCTGGCCGGACGATTCCAGTACCAGCACTTCATACAGCGAGCCGTCGCGGTTGATCGAGACCATCAGTCGCAAATTGCCGTAAATCTGTTTGCGCCGGGCTTCGTCGGGGTAGTTGAGGTTGCCGATGCGCTCGACCTTCTTGCGCCATTCATCTTTGTACCAGGCACCCTTGTCGCGCATGGTCGATGCGGCGCTCAAACGGTGAATGCGCGGGCGCTTGGCGTACAGCTGTTGTTCGCTGGCCAGTTCCGCTTCCAGGCTGGCGATGTCGCTGGACAGTTGCGCGCTGTCGAACGTCGGTGCCGCCACTTGGGGTTTGGTCAGGGGCTTGGGTTCTTCAGTCTTGGTTGCAGCTTTTTTCGGCTTCGGCGCGACGGTGGTCACAGACGCCTTGGGCGCGGCTTCCTGCACTTGAGGCTTGGCCGCCGGCGGTGGGGTGACTTGCTGCACCTTGTTGTCCTGGAATGGCGCGACCTCGGTGGTCTTGGGAATCGCTTTTTTCTCCAGGGTGCCGCTGCCTTCCTGATTTTCCTGGGCGAGAAAGTCAGCTTTCTCAGGCTTCTTTTCGCTTTTGAACGTGGCGAGGGTAATTTCCAGGGTTTTACTGATTTGCTTGGGTTCAACCATGGAAAACCCGACGCCCAGCAGCAAGGCCAAGTGAATCAGCGCCGCCAGAAACAGGGTGAAACCGAGGCGATCAGCCGGACGCACGCCACGGTGGGCGAGTTCAGGGGGCAGATCGGACGGGAGTGTCATAACAAGAAAACCAACATCGCGTTTTTTACAAGCCGGGGATGATAACGCAATGTTGGTTGCTTCTTGGCTGTTCTCGATCAACGAGTCTTGAGCTTCTGATCGATGGCATCCATCAGAAGGCCACCAATGTCGGTGCCGAACGCGTTATCGATCTCGCGAATGCAGGTCGGGCTGGTGACGTTGATCTCGGTCAGATGCTCACCGATCACGTCGAGACCGACGAACAGCAAACCCTTCTCGCGCAGGGTCGGGCCGACTTGCGCGGCGATCCAGCGATCTTTCTCGGTCAGCGGTCGGGCTTCGCCACGGCCACCGGCGGCGAGGTTGCCACGGGTTTCACCGAGCGCGGGAATCCGGGCCAGGCAGTAATCCACCGGCTCGCCGTCGATCATCAGGATGCGCTTGTCGCCATCAACGATTGCCGGCAGGTAGCCCTGGATCATGATCTGCTGACGGCCATGCAAGGTCAGGGTTTCGAGGATCACCGACAGGTTCGGGTGGCCAGCGGTGTGACGGAAGATCGACGAGCCGCCCATGCCGTCCAGCGGCTTGAGGATCACGTCACCGTGATGGTCGGCGAACTCACGCAACACGTCCGGGCGACGGCTGACGATGGTCGGCGGCGTGCACTGCGGGAACAGCGTGGCGAACAGCTTTTCGTTGCAGTCACGCAGGCTTTGCGGCTTGTTGACCACCAGTACGCCGGCATTTTCCGCTTGTTCCAGCAAATACGTGGAATAGACGAATTCCATGTCGAACGGCGGATCCTTGCGCATCAGGATCACGTCCAGGTCGCTCAGCAGCGCGTCGCTTTCGGCGCCCAGCTCAAACCATTTTTCCGGGTTGGCGAACACCTTCAGCGGACGCATCCGCCCGCGAGCTTCGCCTTCAGCCTGATACAAATCGCGCTGTTCCATATAGAACAGTTCCCAGCCACGCTTTTGCGCGGCCAGCAGCATGGCCAGCGAGCTATCCTTTTTATAGGAGATGCTGGCGATAGGATCCATGACAATCCCGACGCGAACGCTCATGGGGTTTTCCTCGAAATTGGGGTGGAAAGTGTTGTGAAAAAGTGGCGTCAGAGTGGCGCTGAGTGTGTTCCCGGTCAAGGAAAAACCACCGCCAGGGTCGCCCGATAGATTGGATGGGGAGACTGTGCTAAAAAGGCTCGGCCCTTGATCAATAAGGGTTTTGAGCGATCAATGAACCGTAAACGGACAATTTGATTCACAAAGGCGACGGTAGAGCCACTATGGAACAGCATTCCAGCGCCTTGAAGGTCATGGTGATCGATGATTCGAAAACGATTCGTCGCACCGCCGAAACGCTGTTGAAAAATGTGGGCTGTGAAGTCATCACCGCAATCGATGGTTTCGATGCCCTGGCCAAGATTGCCGACAATCACCCCGGCATCATCTTTGTCGACATCATGATGCCGCGTCTGGATGGTTATCAGACCTGCGCTTTAATCAAGAACAACAGTGCGTTCAAGTCCACGCCAGTGATTATGCTGTCGTCCAAGGACGGGTTGTTCGACAAGGCCAAAGGCCGGATCGTCGGTTCCGACCAGTTTTTGACCAAGCCTTTCAGCAAGGAAGAACTGCTGAACGCGATTCAGGCCCATGTACCGGGCTTCGCCGCCGTTTCGCCGCAGTAGGACACGCACAGTGACGCTCGGCCATGGGGCCCGGTGTCGACAAGAATGGGGAAGACCATGGCACGTATTCTGATCGTCGATGACTCGCCGACTGAAATGTACAAACTGACCGGCATGCTCGAAAAGCACGGTCATGAGGTGTTGAAAGCCGAAAACGGCGCCGACGGCGTGGCCCTGGCTCGTCAGGAAAAACCCGACGCAGTGCTGATGGACATCGTCATGCCCGGCCTCAATGGTTTCCAGGCGACCCGTCAGCTGACCAAAGACCCGGAAACCGGGCACATTCCGGTGATCATCATCACCACCAAGGATCAAGAAACCGACAAAGTCTGGGGTACGCGCCAAGGCGCCAAGGACTACCTGACCAAACCGGTCGACGAAGACACCCTGATCAAGACCCTGAACAACGTGCTGGCCGGTTGATCGTCCGGTCATGACCGAGTCGCTGACGGCTTTCGAACTGCTGCTGCAGATTGATCAGCGCTGTCGTCTGCTGGCGGCAGACCTGCCGTCCCAGCCGACCCGACAAGACAGCTGGAGCGGCATCGGTTTTCGCTTGGGCGAGCATTGGTACGTCGCGCCCATGGGCGAAGTCAGCGAAGTCCTGCACGAACCGCGCGTTACCCAATTGCCGGGGGTCAAACCCTGGGTCAAGGGCGTGGCTAACCTGCGCGGGCGCCTGCTGCCGATCATGGACTTGTATGGCTTTTTTTACGGTTATGAGCCCGGCCATGAACTGCCTGCCTTGCGCAAGCAACGGCGGATATTGGTGGTGGAGCACAAAGACGTGTTTGCAGGGTTGATGGTCGATGAGGTCTTCGGCTTGCAGCACTTTGCCCAGGACAGTCTGGAGCCGGTGCCGGCCGATGACTTGCAACGGCCGATGTCGGCGTTCGTCAAAGGCCGGTTTCAGCGTGAGCAGAAGTGGCAGGTGTTCAGCCCGTTTGCGTTGGCGCAGTCGCAAGGATTCATGAACGTAGCGCTGTAAACGCGGACCTTGTGGGAGTCGGGCTTGCCCGCGATGCAGACGACTCGGTCTGACTTCGAACCGAGTTGATGCAATCGCAGGCAAGCCAGCTCCCACAGGTTCTTCGGCAAGCTTTACAGGGTGTTGGTTAACAGGCGAGGACCGATGATAAAAGCAAAAACAGGCAAGCCAGAAGGGTCGCGCAGCCGGTCGCAGATCATCGTGCTGTTCATCGCGCTGATCGTCTTCATCATGCTGCTGTTCGCCAACTTCGCGTACCTCAACACCCAGGCGAATTACGACAAACAGTACATCGGCCACGCCGGTGAGCTGCGTGTGCTGTCCCAACGCATTGCCAAGAACGCCACTGAAGCCGCCGCCGGCAAGGCCGCGGCGTTCAAGTTGCTCAGCGATGCGCGCAACGACTTCGCCCAGCGTTGGGGCTATCTGAAGAAAGGCGATCCTTCCACCGGCCTGCCGCCGGCACCGTCCACCGTGCGCCCGGAAATGCGCGCCGTGCAGCTGGATTGGGAGCGTCTGCTGAAAAACACCGATGCCATCCTCTCCAGCGAACAGACCGTTTTGTCCTTGCATCAAGTGGCCGCGACCCTGGCCGAAACCGTGCCGCAGTTGCAGGTCGAATATGAAAAGGTCGTCGAAACCCTCCTGCAACGTGGCGCCCCGGCCACTCAGGTGGCGATGGCCCAGCGTCAGTCGCTGCTGGCCGAGCGGATTCTCGGCGCGGTGAACACCGTGCTGTCCGGCGACGAAAGCTCGCAGCAGGCGGCCGACGCCTTCGGTCGCGACGCGGCGCGTTTTGGCCTGGTGCTCAACGGCATGCTTCAGGGCAATGCGGCACTGAAAATCAGCCAGGTCGAAGACCGCGATGCACGCGCCCGGTTGACCGAGATTTCTGAACTGTTCGAGTTCGTATCGGGTTCGGTGGACGAAATCCTCGAAACCTCGCCGCAGCTGTTCAAGGTCCGCGAATCGGCCACCAACATCTTTACCCTGTCGCAAACCCTGCTCGATGAAGCCTCGCACCTGGCCAGCCGTTTCGAAAACCTCGCCGGCGGACGCAACACCGATACCATCGGCGGCTATGTGCTGGGCTTGCTGGCGCTGATGTCGATCATCCTCATCGGCCTGGTGATGGTGCGTGAAACCAATCGTCAGCTGCGTGAAACGGCCGAGAAGAACGAGCGTAACCAGAACGCGATCATGCGTTTGCTGGACGAAATCGAAGACCTCGCCGACGGCGACCTGACCGTGACCGCCTCGGTGACCGAAGACTTCACCGGGACCATCGCCGACTCGATCAACTATTCCGTCGACCAGCTGCGCGATCTGGTGGCGACCATCAACCTCACCGCCGGCCAGGTCGCCGCCGCCGTGCAGGAAACCCAGGCCACCGCCATGCACCTGGCCCAAGCCTCGGAGCATCAGGCCCAGCAGATTTCCGAAGCCTCCACAGCGATCAACGACATGGCCCAGTCCATCGATCAGGTCTCGGCCAACGCCGCCGAATCCTCCGCGGTGGCCGAACGTTCGGTGGAAATCGCCAACAAGGGCAACGAAGTGGTGCACAACACCATTCATGGCATGGACAATATTCGCGAGCAGATTCAGGACACCGCCAAGCGCATCAAACGGCTGGGTGAGTCTTCTCAGGAAATTGGCGACATTGTCAGCCTGATCGATGACATTGCCGATCAGACCAACATCCTCGCCCTCAACGCGGCGATTCAAGCGTCCATGGCCGGTGATGCCGGGCGTGGTTTTGCGGTGGTGGCCGACGAAGTGCAGCGTCTGGCCGAGCGTTCGTCCGCGGCGACCCGGCAGATCGAAACGCTGGTGCGGGCGATTCAGACCGACACCAACGAAGCGGTGATTTCCATGGAACAGACCACCACCGAAGTGGTGCGCGGCGCGCGTCTGGCGCAGGATGCCGGAGTGGCCCTGGAAGAAATCGAAGGCGTATCGAAGACCCTCGCGGCATTGATCCAGAGTATTTCCAACGCCGCGCAGCAACAGACTTCGTCGGCCGGCCAGATTTCCCTGACGATGAACGTGATCCAGCAGATCACCACGCAGACCTCGTCCGGTTCCACCGCCACCGCCGAGAGCATTGGCAACCTGGCGAAAATGGCCAGCCAGCTGCGACGTTCGGTGTCCGGTTTTACTTTGCCGGCCAAGTCTGCGGACAACGCTTGAACCGCCCTGGGCGGATGCATCTTGATTGGAGTGGTTATGGGTGATCGGCACGACTATGTGGCCCTCGAGTGGGTCAAAGGCGAGATTGCCGAAACGCTGAAACAGGCTCATCAGGCGATCGAAACCCTGATCGACGATCCGCAGGCGACGCACACGCTGAGTGAGTGTCTGGCGTGTGTCCATCAGGTTCACGGTAGCTTGCACATGGTCGAGTTTTACGGCGCGGCCCTGCTCGCCGAAGAGATCGAGCAGTTGACCAGCGCCTTGCAGCAGAACCGCGTCAGCCATCGCGACGAGGCGATCCATCTGTTGCTGCAAGCCCTGGGGCAATTGCCGACTTACCTCGACCGGGTGCAAGGCGCCCGTCGTGATTTGCCTTTAGTCGTGTTGCCTCTGATCAACGACCTGCGCAGCGCCCGTGGCGAAAGCCTGTTATCGGAAACCAGCCTGTTCAGCCCGCAACTGTTGGAGCTGCTACCTCTGGGCCCAGAGGCCTTGGCGCTGCTGGAACCGTCCGACTTGCCGAATGTGCTGCGCAAATTACGGCAAATGTTGCAGATGGCCCTGGTCGGTTTGTTGCGCGAGCAGGATGACGAAACCCACTTCGGTTATCTGGCCAGGGTTTTTACTCGCCTCGAAGCGCTGTGCGGCAATGCGCCCCTGAGCCCGTTATGGCAAGTCGCTTCGGCACTGGTCGAGGGCATGCGTAATGACTCGATTGCCAACAGCCCGGCGTTGCGCAGCCTGTTCAAGGACGCCGACAAAGAGCTCAAGCGTTTGCTCGAACAGGGCATGCCCGGAATCAATCAACCGGCACCGCCGCAGCTGCTCAAGAGTTTGTTGTTCTATATTGCCAAGGCCGAACACCCCACCGGGCAGATGCTGACCATGAAAGATCGCTACTCACTAGACGATGCGCTACCCGACGGCGCGATGGTCGATGAAGAACGGGCACGGCTGGCCGGCCCTGACCGCGACGCCATGCGCTCGGTATTGTCGGCGCTGTGCGAAGAGCTGGTGCGGGTCAAGGAGCGCCTGGACTTGTTCGTGCGTAGCGACCGTCAGCACACCTCAGACCTCGAAAGCCTGCTGGCGCCTCTGCGGCAAATCGCCGACACCTTGGCGGTGCTCGGTTTCGGCCAGCCGCGCAAGGTCATCATCGATCAACTGGCAGTGGTGCTGAGCCTCGCTCAAGGCCAGCGTGAACCCAACGACGCGACCCTCATGGACGTCGCCGGGGCCTTGCTCTACGTCGAAGCGACTCTGGCCGGCATGGTCGGTACCGTGGAGCCGGAAAGCCAGGAAGACAGCCGTCTGCCGACCACCGATCTGACGCAGATCCATCAGATCGTGATCAAGGAGGCACGCATTTGCCTGCAACAGGCCAAGGACATGATCGTCGACTACATCGACGCCGACTGGGACCGCCAGCATTTGCAACCCTTGCCGGCGTTGCTGACCCAGGTGCGCGGTGCGTTGGCGATGATTCCGTTGTCCCGCGCGGCGAGCCTGGTCGAGACCTGCAACGGCTTCATCCGCGAGCATCTGCTGGTGGACCCGGGCCAGCCCGGATGGCAGCAACTGGACAGCCTGGCCGACGTCATCACCAGCATCGAGTATTACCTGGAGCGCCTCAGCGACGACCCCGAAGCACCGGGGGAACACCTGCTCGACGTCGCCGAAAAAGGCCTGGTCTCACTCGGCTTCTTCCCCAGCGAACAGCAAGTGCCGATGCTCAAGGATGTGCTCAGCCCCAATGAAGCACTGGTCATGCAGGACATGCAGGAACTCGACGATCCCGAAACCGTTCAGTCTCTGGCCGATGTGTTGGCCAGCCCGGTGTCGTCCGTCAACCCGCCAGCCCTGACCATGCCGGGTAGCCTGTTGCCGCCGCCCGCCGGGGAAGAACCGGTGGACGATGAGCTGCGGGACGTCTTCCTCGAAGAGACTGACGAGGTGCTGGAAATTCTCGAGGAGTATCTGCCGCGCTGGTCGGCCAGTCCCGACAGTACATCGGTCTTGAGTGAATTACGCCGCGCCTTCCACACCCTCAAAGGCAGTGGTCGGATGGTCCGTGCGCTGGTGCTGGGTGAGTTGGCCTGGGCGGTGGAAAACCTGCTCAACCGAGTGCTTGAGCACAGCGTTGCACCTGGGTCCGCGGTGCAACAACTGGTGGGCGATGCGCTGAAGCTGTTGCCGGAACTGGTGGCCGAATTCGCCGCCAACGCCCAGCGCCAACGCAACGATGTCGATCAATTGGCCGCCCGTGCGCATGCCCTCGCCAAGGGTGATAAGCCGGTGTCCGATGAGGACGTGCAGGATGTCACGGCGCTCGATCCACTGTTGCTGGAGATCTTCCGCAACGAAGCCGAAACCCATTTGAGCAGCCTCAATCGCTTCCTCGACCAAGCCTCCGAACACGTACCGCTTCAGGCCAGCGACGAGTTGCAGCGGGCGTTGCATACCCTGAAGGGCAGCGCCTCGATGGCCGGTGTGCTGCCGATTGCCGAGCTGGCGGCGTCGCTGGATCAACTGGCCCGGGAGTACAAGGCGCACCGAATTGCCCTCGACCTGGACGAAGTCGAATTGCTGCTGGAAGCCGAAGGACTGTTCCGTCTTGGCCTGCGACAGCTCAAGAGCGATCCGCTGGCCGAAATTCCCGACGCCCGCTCGCTGATCGAGCGAACCCACGCAGTACTGGCCGAGCGTCTGCAAAGCCTGTTGAGCACGCCCAATACGAAGCTGCGCATCAAGCGCGATCCGCAACTGATCAACAACTTTCTTGCCCAAGGCATGGACATCCTGCTGGACGCCGAAAGTCTGTTGCAGCGCTGGCAGCAGCATCCCGGCGAGCGGCAGGAACTCAGCGCGCTGCTGGACGAATTGACCACCCTCGGCGAAGGCGCGCACCTGGCCGATCTGCATCAGGTGGATGAACTCTGTGAAGCATTGCTCGACCTGTATGGCGCGGTGGAAGAAAGCAGCCTGGCGGTCAGCGACAGGTTTTTCCACGAGGCGCAAAGTGCTCATGAGGCGCTGATCAACATGCTCGACGAACTGGCGGCCGGCCAGGAAGTCACTGCGCAACCGGAGCGCGTTCGGGCCTTGCGCGGCTTGCTCGATGAGAGTCTCGATCCATCCTCCATGGGGCTGATCCGCAGTGACGGCAGTCGCACCCTGAGCATCCGGGAACTGGGCAGCGCCACCGCCGAGCTGGAGCAGAGCGCGACGCAGGTGGAGCTGGACGACGAAATCGTTTCGATCTTCCTTGAAGAAGCGGTGGATATCCTCGAGAGCGCCGGCCAGGCCTTGCAGCGTTGGCTGAGTGACCCGGACAACGCCGCGCCGCTGTCGTCCTTGCAGCGCGACCTGCACACCCTCAAGGGCGGTGCGCGGATGGCCGAGGTCGAGCCGGTCGGCGATCTGGCCCATGAACTGGAAAGCCTTTACGAAGGCCTGGTGGACCGCCGTTACAGCCACAGCGAAGCGCTGGCGCAGTTGCTGCAACACAGCCATGACCGACTGGCCATGTTCCTTGATCAGTTGCGGCACAACCGTCCGCTGGGTGATCCGCGCGAGTTGATCGAAGCTATTCGTGAGTTTCGCCAGGGCAATGCCGGCAGCGCCGAGGTGATCGAACCAACGGCCAGCAACGACTCGGCGGGCCATGATTCCGAGCTTCTGGAGATCTTCCTCGAAGAAGGTTTCGACATCATCGAAAACTCCGGCGCGGCACTGTTGCGCTGGCAGGCCGAGCCGTCGAATCGCCAGGAAGTGGAAACCCTGCTGCGCGATCTGCACACCCTCAAGGGTGGCGCGCGAATGGTGGAGATCGCGCCGATTGGCGACCTGGCCCATGAACTGGAATTCCTCTACGAAGGCTTGTCGGCTGGCGTGCTGCAACCCACCGCCGAGCTGTTCTCGCTGTTGCAACGCAGCCATGACCGACTGGCGCAAATGCTCGACGCTACCCGCGCCGGTCAGCCATTGCCGCCGGCTGATCGGCTGATCGATGCGATCAAGAATTTCAGCCATCCAGCGGTGTCCGAAACATCGCTGACGCTGCCCGCAGTGCCCAAAGCCGAGTCGGCCACACCGCAAACCGAAGGCACCGACACGGTCAAGGTCTCGGCGGAGTTGCTCGACGACCTGGTCAACCTGGCCGGGGAGACTTCGATCTTCCGTGGCCGCATCGAACAACAGGTCAACGATGCACGGGTGGCCCTGAGCGAAATGGAAACCACCATCGAGCGCATGCGCGACCAGTTGCGCCGCCTCGATACCGAAACCCAGGGGCGGATTCTCAGCCGTCAGCAAGTCGAAGCCGAACGCTTGGGCTACGAAGAATTCGACCCGCTGGAGATGGACCGTCACTCGCAGCTGCAACAATTATCGCGGGCGCTGTTCGAGTCTGCCTCCGACCTGCTTGACCTCAAGGAAACCCTCGAACGGCGTAATCATGACGCGGAAAACCTGCTGCAACAGCAGGGCCGCATCAACACCGAATTGCAAGAAGGCCTGATGCGTACGCGCATGGTGCCGTTCGAGCGAATGCTGCCGCGTCTGAAGCGCATCGTTCGGCAGGTCGCCAGCGAACTGGGCAAGGACGTGGACTTCATTGTGGGCAACGCCGAAGGCGAGATGGACCGCAATGTCCTCGAACGCATGGCCGCGCCGCTGGAACACATGCTGCGCAACGCCGTCGACCATGGGCTGGAATCGGCCGAGGTGCGTATCGCGGCGGGTAAACCGGCCCAAGGCAAGATCACCCTCGACCTGTCGCGAGAGGGCGGCGACATCATTTTCGACATCCGCGACGACGGTGCCGGCGTGCCGCTGGACGCCGTGCGGCGCAAGGCGATCAAGCGCGGGTTGCTCGACCCGGACAGCGATATCAGCGACCGCGACGTGCTGCAATTCATCCTGCAACCGGGGTTCTCCACTGCCGAGAAAATCACCCAGATCTCCGGGCGTGGCGTCGGCATGGACGTGGTTCACGAAGAAGTCCGGCAGCTCGGCGGCGGCATGATCATAGACTCTGTGCCGGGGCAGGGCGTGCATTTCCGGATTCGCCTGCCGTTCACCGTGTCGGTTAACCGCGCGCTGATGGTGCAATGCGGGGAGGATCAATACGCGATTCCGCTGAACACTATCGACGGCATCGTTCGGGTGTTGCCCAATGAACTGGAAGGGCATTACCGGCTCGATCCGCCGACCTACGAATACGCCGGGCAACGTTATGAGTTGTGCTATCTCGGCGAGCTGCTGAAAACCAGCACCCGCCCGAAACTGCTGGGCCAGAGCCTGCCGTTGCCGGTGTTGCTGGTGCAGTGCAACGAACGGCATGTCGCGGTGCAAGTGGATGCCATGGCCGGCACCCGGGAAATCGTGGTCAAAAGCCTGGGCCCGCAGTTCGCCGCGGTGCAGGGTTTGTCTGGCGCGACGATTCTCGGCGATGGCCGGGTGGTGCTGATTCTCGACTTGCTGGCGCCGATCCGCGCCATGCAAGCGCAGGTACCAAAACGGCCTGTGACGCAGGACGTAGAGCCCGAATCGCAACGGCCGTTGCTGGTGCTGGTGGTCGACGATTCGGTTACCGTGCGCAAGGTCACCAGCCGTCTTTTGGAGCGCCACGGCATGAACGTGCTAACCGCCAAGGACGGTGTTGACGCCATGTTGCTGCTCGAAGAACACATGCCCGACCTGATGCTGCTGGACATCGAAATGCCGCGCATGGACGGCTTCGAAGTGGCGACCCAGATACGCGCCGACGAGCGCTTGCAACATCTGCCGATCATCATGATCACCTCCCGTACCGGCCAGAAACACCGCGACCGCGCCATGGCCATTGGTGTCAACGACTACCTCGGCAAGCCATACCAGGAATCGGTGCTGCTCGACAGCATCGCCCGGTGGAGCAAAACCCATGCATGAACACCGCTCCAGCAACCTCACTGGGCTTTTATTGCCCTTGGCTGATCGCAACCTGATCCTGCCTAACGTCGCTGTCGCTGAACTCATCGATTACCAACCCGGCGCCTTCGACCTCGACACACCACCGTGGTATCTGGGGCGGGTGACGTGGCGGGAACGGCAGATTCCGTTGCTCAGTTTTGAGTCGGCGTGCGGCAACAAAGTGGTGATCGGTGAGCGAGCACGGATCGTCATCCTCAACGCCCTCGGCGGGCGGTCTGAGCTGAAGTTCATTGCGCTGCTGGTGCAGGGGATTCCGCGGTCTTACAAGCTGGATAGCCAGTTGAGCTATGTCGATGTGCCGTTGTGTGCGTTGGAGCAGGCGGCGGTGCAGGTGGGAGAGCAAGTGGCGAAGGTGCCTGACTTGCTCGCGCTGGAGGAGCTTCTTGTAAGCGCAGGTCTGGTCTGACCGGACCCCTGTGGCGAGGGGGCTTGCCCCCGTTGGGTTGCGAAGCAGCCCCAAAACCTGCAACCGAGCTGTATCAGGTAAACCGAGAACAATGGTTTTACGACTGCTGCGCAGCCGAACGGGGGCAAGCCCCCTCGCCACAGGGGTTTCTGCGTTAAACCCCGGCCTGAGCCTTCATCTGCAACGACTCATGATGATCCAGCACCCGCTCCACCAACAACTGCACGCCATCTGCCAAACGGCTGAGCGCCAAGGCGACAGAGCGGCGTGAGCCTTCCACATCGTCCGCCAGATCGGCAGCAATGGCGCTGATGGACAGCAGGTCTTCGGAGGCATTGGCCAGAAGGGCTTCGGTGTCGATGTCGGGGGAGACGGTGAAGAGCTGGGACTTACGGCGTTTTGCCGGCTTTTCGTGGAGAGGGGGAAAGTAATGGGAGAAGGCGCGGTCAGCGGCTTCCTTCATTTTCTCTGCATCGAGGGATGCTTGGGAATCGGTCCCGGATTCTGGCGGGTTGGGAGTAGCTTTGAACATTGTGTATCTCCAGTAATGAGTTTCAGCTGCTCCATCGGTTCCAAACGAAGGGGTGGCAGCTGTACGCAGGTTGGAACCCGAGGTGGAGAAAACCCGGCAGACCCGAAGGTCTCCCGCGTACAGCCGCCATAACGGAATACACACATTAAAGGTGCGCAAGCATACGTCATGAGGGGCGCTTTTGCGCCTTCTACACCTCGGGGTTCCAAGCCCGGTCGCTGAGGTTGGCAGCGACTCCCAAACGATAAAGATCAACGCAAAACCGCACCAGTCGGCGGGTTCCGGCATTGCTGTAGGCAGCGACGCCAGACTGCGTAGCCTCTCACCGTTCCTGCGGACAAACTTTTAAACACAAAACCCCAAGCAGTCGGCCCCCTGTGGCGAGGGAGCTTGCTCCCGCTGGGCTGCGAAGCAGCCCCAAAACCTGCAACCGAGGTATATCAGGTACACCAAGAACAATGGTTTACGCTGCGTCAGGTTGAAGATTCCCAAAAAGGGACCTATCGTTCCTTTTTTGGGACTTATCGGTCGTTGCCGTGAAAAACCTGTCACTAAGTGAAGCCTTGTTCACCACCACCCAGCAAAAAGTGCTCGGCCTGCTGTTTGGTAAACCCGACCGAAGTTTTTACGCCAACGAGATCGCCCGCTGGGCTCAAGTGGGTAAAGGCAGCCTCATGCGCGAGCTGGATCGGTTGCAGCGGGCAGGCGTGCTGACCATGAGCCGTCAGGGAAACCAGACCCACTATCAAGCCAATCCCGACTGCCCGATCTATGCCGAACTGCTGGGCATCGCCCGCAAAACCTTTGGTATTGCCGAACCTCTGCGTCAGGCGCTCCAACCCTTTGCCGAACAGATCACCTGGGCCTTTGTGTACGGCTCTATCGCCAAGGATCAGGCGAACGCATCCAGTGACATTGATCTCATGCTGATCGGCGAGGGCCTGCACTACAGTGAAGTGATGGAGCGGCTTATCCCGATGGAAGAGCAGTTGGGCCGCGTCCTCAACCCGACGCTCTACACCCCCGACGACTGGGCCGCCAAACTGGTGGCTGAAAATAGTTTTGTCGTGCGGGTAGCGCAGCAGGACAAGATCAATCTGATGGGGGGAAACCCTTTGGAGTCCAAGGATGGGCAGCAACGAGAACCTGGAAAACCTGTTACGTAGCGGTGGACTGAAAGCTGAGCCGCCGGACCGCAAGGAATGCGAAGGGCTGATGCGTTCGGCTGTGGATCGATTGAAAGACGCGCAAACGTCTTCGCTTTCCTTCGCGAGTCGTTTCGACCTGGCTTACAACGCTGCCCATGCCCTTGCACTGACGGCTCTTCGCTTGTGCGGCTACCGTTCGGACAAGCGATATCTGGTGTTTCAGTGCCTGGTTCATACCGCTGATATTGGCAAAGTACAGGTTAGGCTATTCGCCCTGTGTCATGAGCGACGAAACCTGGCGGAGTACGAAGGCTATATGGATGAAGATCCGGCGTTGTTGGCGCAGTTGTTGGAAAGTGCTGAACAGCTTCTGATTCGAGTGCAGGAACAGATGGCGTCCTTCAATTCATCGCGGACCTGATCGTTCCCACGCTCCGCGTGGGAATGCAGCCCGGGACGCTCCGCGTCCCATTCGAGAGCTGGAACGCGGAGCGTCCCTTGAGGCATTCCCACGCAGAGCGTGGGAACGATCAGGGCGGTGTTCGATCATTACGGTGAACGTAACGATCCGTCTCTCTGCTTGATTGATGCCCCCCACCCAACGCTCCTAAGGTGACTCCCACGACAGCGAACCCGTGGAGTGGTCATGACAACAACAATATCCCCCGACTCGCGATGGACGCGGCGGCGCAGCGAAAAGCAGCGGCGTCTCGAGCTGGTGCGGGGTTTCGCCGACGGTGTGGTGCTGCCCACCGACAAGATCGTTGCGGCGCTGGAGGCGTTGATTCTGCCCGGCGACCGTGTGGTGCTGGAGGGCAACAACCAGAAGCAGGCAGACTTCCTTTCCCGCTCCCTGGCCAAGGCCGACCCGGGCAAGCTGCATGACTTGCACATGATCATGCCCAGCGTCGGGCGTTCCGAGCACCTGGACCTGTTCGAGCGTGGTATCGCCCGCAAGCTCGACTTCTCGTTCGCCGGCACCCAGAGCCTGCGCATCAGCCAGTTGCTTGAAGACGGCCTGCTGGAAATCGGCGCGATCCACACCTACATCGAGCTCTATGCGCGACTGGTGGTCGACCTGATTCCCAACGTCGTGCTCTCGGCCGGTTTCATGGCCGACCGCGCTGGCAACATCTACACCGGGCCGAGTACCGAAGACACCCCTGCGTTGATCGAACCTGCCGCCTTCAGCGATGGCATCGTCATCGTCCAGGTTAACCAATTGGTGGACGATGTCAGCGAACTGCCCCGTGTCGACATTCCGGCGTCCTGGGTCGACTTCGTGGTGGTGGCCGACAAGCCGTTCTACATCGAACCGCTGTTCACCCGCGACCCACGACACATCAAGCCTGTGCATGTGTTGATGGCGATGATGGCGATCCGCGGGATCTACGAAAAACATAACGTTCAGTCGCTCAACCACGGCATCGGTTTCAACACCGCGGCCATCGAACTGATCCTGCCGACCTACGGCGAATCCCTCGGTTTGAAGGGCAAGATCTGCCGCAACTGGACCCTCAATCCTCACCCAACCCTGATCCCTGCCATCGAAAGTGGCTGGGTCGAAAGCGTGCATTGTTTCGGCACTGAGCTGGGCATGGAAAACTACATCGCCGCTCGACCGGATGTGTTCTTCACCGGCCGCGACGGTTCACTGCGCTCCAATCGGATGTTCTGCCAACTGGCCGGGCAATACGCGGTGGACCTGTTCATTGGTGCAACCCTGCAAGTCGACGGCGACGGCCATTCCTCCACCGTGACGCGCGGTCGCCTGGCCGGTTTCGGTGGTGCGCCGAACATGGGTCACGACCCGCGCGGTCGCCGCCATGGCACGCCGGCCTGGCTCGACATGCGTCACGACGATGCACCCGAAGCGTTGCTGGAACGCGGCAAGAAACTCGTGGTGCAAATGGTCGAGACCTTCCAGGAGGGCGGCAAACCGACCTTCGTCGAAACCCTCGACGCGGTGGAGGTGGCGAAGAAAAGCGGCATGCCGCTGGCGCCGATCATGATCTACGGCGACGACGTCACCCACCTGCTCACCGAAGAAGGCATCGCCTATTTGTACAAGGCCCGTTCCCTCGAAGAACGTCAGGCGATGATCGCCGCCGTCGCCGGGGTGACCGCCATCGGCCTGCGCCACAACCCGAAAGACACCGCCCGCATGCGCCGCGAAGGCCTGATCGCCTTGCCCGAAGACCTCGGCATCCGCCGCACCGATGCAACCCGCGAGTTGCTCGCAGCGAAAAGCGTGGCTGATCTGGTGGAGTGGTCCGATGGCCTCTACAACCCACCCGCCAAGTTCAGGAGTTGGTAATGCGCGCATTCAACCTGCAACCGAAACCTTTAACCCTGACTGAGCGGCTGGCGGACCTGGCCGTGGACGCGCTGATCGATGAAGCGGATCTGTCGCCGAAACCGGCGCTGGTCGACCGTCGCGGCAATGGCGCGCACACCGATTTACACCTGAGCCTGATGCACGCCTCGGCGCTGTCGTTGTGGCCGGCGTTCAAGGCAATGGCAGAAGCGGCCATCGAGTTTGGCGAAGTCGGTTTACCCCTGCGCGAAGCCCTTGGGCGGATTGGTCGTGACGGTGAGCAAACGATGCTCGCCACCACCAACGGTGTGAATACTCATCGTGGCGCGATCTGGGCGCTAGGGCTGTTGGTCGCTGCGGCGGCGCTGGAGTGCACGAATACCAAAGCAAGCGCCGTGACCTTGCGCGCTGCACGTCTGGCCTTGCTCGCCGACCGTTACGCGCCGCGTCCTCTGAGCCATGGCGCCCAAGTCGCCCAGCGTTACGGCGCTCGCGGTGCACGCGAAGAAGCACAGCTTGGTTTCCCTGCAGTGATTCAACGCGCACTGCCGCAACTCAAACTCAGTCGCGCCGCCGGCCATGGCGAACAGAACGCTCGGCTCGACGCCTTGCTGGCGATCATGACCCATCTCTCCGACACCTGCGTGCTCTACCGCGCAGGCGAAACCGGCCTGCAGACCATGCAACTCGGCGCCCAAGCGGTGCTCGACGCCGGCGGCAGTGCGAGCCTGGCCGGTCGTCGCCGTTTGCATGAGCTGGACCAACAATTAATCGCGTTGAATGCCTCGCCCGGTGGCGCTGCGGACTTGCTCGCAGCCTGCCTGTTTATCGATCGTATCGACTCGGGCGACGGCATCTTCCAGGGAGCGTTTTGATGGAAACCTTATCCTTTGAATTCCCCGCCGGGCAGCCGCCTCGGGGCAGGGCGCTGGTGGGCTGCGTGGGCTCGGGCGATCTGGAAGTGCTGATCGAACCGGGGCTGGCCGGCAAGCTGACGATCCAGGTGCAGACCTCGGTCAACGGCAGTGAACAACGCTGGCAGCATCTGTTCGCGCGGATGTTCGACGGCCAGACACCGCCCGCGATGGCGATCGATATCCACGATTTCGGCGCCACTCCCGGCGTGGTGCGTTTGCGCCTGGAACAAGGCTTCGAGGAGATCAGTCATGACTGACAGCGCAGCGCTTCTCAACAAACATAGCTTCGTCGAACTCGGCGCCCGGCAACGAGCGAAAGCCTTGCTCGACGCGGTTACTTTTCGTGAACTGCTCGACCCGTTTCAACGCGTCATGTCGCCGTGGCTGTCGCGCCAAGGCGTGGTGCCGCAAGCCGATGACGGCGTGGTGATCGCCAAGGGCAGCCTCGGTGGTTTGCCGGTGGTGATCGCGGCCATCGAAGGCGCGTTTCAGGGCGGCAGCCTGGGTGAAGTCGGCGGGGCGAAGATTGCCGGTGCGCTGGAACTGGCCGCCGAGGACAACCGCAAAGGCATTCCCACTCGCGCCGTCTTGCTGCTGGAAACCGGTGGCGTGCGTTTGCAGGAGGCCAACCTCGGGTTGGCGGCGATTGCCGATATTCATGCGGCGATTGTCGATTTACGCCAGTACCAGCCAGTAGTCGGCGTAGTCGCCGGCAGCGTCGGTTGCTTTGGCGGCATGTCGATTGCCGCCGGGTTGTGCAGCTATTTGCTGGTGACTCAGG
This sequence comes from Pseudomonas sp. JV414, assembly GCF_032424305.1. Lineage (NCBI taxonomy): Bacteria > Pseudomonadati > Pseudomonadota > Gammaproteobacteria > Pseudomonadales > Pseudomonadaceae > Pseudomonas > Pseudomonas sp. JV414. The sequence goes on from NZ_VYKC01000016.1 coordinate 44,332, forward strand.
AAGCGCGCCTTGGCCTCAACGGCCCCCAAGTGATCGAGCAGGAAGCCGGACTTGAGGAATACGACTCCCGTGACCGGCCGTTTATCTGGAGCCTGACCGGTGGTGAGCAACGTTTCGCCACTGGGTTGGTGGATCGCTACGTGGCTGACGACGTGGCGCAGATTCAGCAGCAGGTTAGCGAGTTGCTCCAGCAGGGTTTGCCGGCGCAGCAACGCAGTCGCCAGGCCGAATGGTTCCTGCAACGGCTGGCGAGTCTGGACGCCGAACCACAAATCGAGCCGGCGACGGTTCGCGATCTGTATCAAGGAGAGCGCTCATGAGTTCGTATTCCCTGAGAGGCTTGAACTGGTTCAACGCCTTGAGTGCTGGTGCGAAACCGGTCGAGGGTTTACCGGCGTCGTTGAAAGTCGCCGATGGTGTGCTGGGTGAGCAGCCCGTGCGTTTTATCGCAGTGGTGGCCAATCCCGACAACCGCTTCGTCCGCGCCCGCAATGGCGAGGTCGGTTTGCTGGAAGGCTGGGGCCTGGCCAAAGCGGTGGATGACGTCATTGCTGCAGATAACGACAAACCTCAAAAGCGCGCCTTGATCGCCATTGTCGATGTGCCGAGCCAGGCTTACGGCCGGCGCGAAGAAGCCCTCGGCATTCATCAAGCCTTGGCCGGTGCTGCGGACAGTTATGCCCGCGCCCGACTGGCCGGGCACGCGGTGATTGGTTTGCTGGTGGGCAAGGCGATGTCTGGTGCCTTTCTCGCTCATGGCTATCAGGCCAACCGGCTGATCGCGTTGCGCGATCCGGGCGTGATGGTGCATGCGATGGGCAAGGCGTCGGCGGCGCGAGTGACATTGCGCAGTGTCGAAGAACTTGAAGCCTTGGCCGCCAGCGTGCCGCCGATGGCGTATGACATCGACAGCTTTGCCAGCCTGGGTTTGCTTTGGGAAACCTTGTCGGTGGATCAGATCGAACAACCGACGACGGCGGATCTGGCGCGGGTGAACGAGTGTCTGGTTCAGGCGATTGAGGATGTCGAGGCAGGTCGTCGTGATTTGAGCGGCCGCTTGGGTGCGAGCAATCGCGCCGCGTCGAGCAAGGTTCGCCAACTGCTGAGAGCGCAGTGGTGAACACGTTTCTGGCCCACGACCTGCTTTGGGGGATGACCCCGGAGCAGTTGCCTGCGGATGCGCCTGCGTGGGCGGTCGAGTCGATCAGCACGCGTCAGCCGGTGGTGGTTCGGCGCGCGATGACTGCGCCGGATCAAATCGCGGTCGGCGTGCGCGGACGCTTGCGTGAGCAGCGTTATGCAACGTCGATGGCGATCACGGCGATTTCGCGTGGGGTAAGGCCGGAAGAGTTGTGTCATGTCGAGACGACTCGGGACCTGCCGGCGTTGCGAGCACTGGTGCAACTGCGGTCGATGCTCGACGCCTGCGGTTGGGTATGGGGTGTCAGCGGCAGCGCCGGGTTTGAATTGGCCAGCGGTTTTGCGGCGTTGCATGAGCGCAGCGATCTCGATTTGATTCTGCGTACACCGCAACCGTTGAGCCGACTTCAAGCGCAAGAGTTGGTGACGCTTCTCGGCACCGCTGAATGTCTGGTCGACCTGCAATTGCAGACGCCGAATGGCGCGGTGGCTCTGCGCGAATGGGCCGGCCCGTCGCATCGGGTGCTGCTCAAAAACGCTCAGGTCGCCTGCCTGGTCAGCGATCCCTGGAACCCGCAGGAGCAAGCAGCGTGAGCAGTTTGCTGGTGTTCCCCGGCCAGGGCGCGCAGCAACCGGGCATGCTCCATCGTCTGCCTCGGGAAACGCTGATCGAGGCGAGCGAGGTGCTGGGTGAAGATGTTTTGTTGCTGGATTCTGCCGAGGCGTTGCAGTCGACCAGAGCTGTTCAGCTGTGCCTGCTGATCGCCGGAGTGGCTGCTTCACGTCAGTTGTTATTGAGCGCGGATTACGTGGCCGGATTGTCCATCGGAGCCTACCCGGCAGCGGTGGTCGCGGGTGCCTTGAGCTTCAGCGATGCGCTGCAACTGGTCAGCCTGCGCGGTGAGCTGATGCAGCAGGCTTATCCTCAGGGCTACGGCATGACCGCGATCATCGGTCTGGATCTGGCGACGGTGGAAAGGTTGCTGGCGCAGGTTCACAGCGTCGACACACCGGTTTACCTGGCCAACATCAACGCCGATAACCAAGTGGTCGTTGCTGGCAGCGATGGCGCGATGAAAGCGGTTGCCGAGTTGGCGAAAGGCCGTGGCGCCGGTCTGGCCAAACGTCTGGCGGTCAGTGTGCCGTCTCATTGCCCGCTGCTGGAAGCTCCGGCGAAAACCCTGGCTGAAGCGTTCGCCAAGGTGCAATTGGAAACGCCGACCCTGGGTTACCTCAGCGGCAGTCGCGCCCGGCCTGTTATCAATCCCGAGGCGTTACGCGACGATCTGGCCTTCAACATGTGCCGCGTGGTGGATTGGCGCGGCACGGTGCAAAGCGCTTACGAGCGGGGCGTACGTCTACAGATCGAACTGCCGCCCGGTGCGGTGTTGACCGGGCTTGCGCGCCGGGTGTTCGAGCAGGGCACCGTGATTGCCTTCGATGGTGCGCGACTCGATACCTTGCAGGCGCTGTTGCGTGAGGAGGGAAGCCGCCAACCCTAGATCACCGACTCAGGTTGCGAACTACAAAAACAACAATTCCGACGATGCACTTTGAGGACTACAACAATGATTATTTACGGTGTGGCGCTGTTGGCGATCTGTACGCTGGCAGGGGTGATCATGGGTGACATGCTCGGCGCATTGCTGGGCGTGAAATCCAACGTCGGCGGGGTCGGGATCGCGATGATCCTGCTGATTTGCGCGCGGTTGTGGATGCAAAAACGCGGCGGCATGACCAAGGACTGCGAGATGGGCGTCGGCTTCTGGGGCGCCATGTACATTCCGGTGGTCGTCGCGATGGCAGCACAGCAGAATGTCGTTACCGCTCTGCATGGCGGCCCGGTGGCGGTGTTGGCGGCGATCGGTTCGGTGGTGCTCTGCGGCTGCACCATTGCCCTGATCAGCAGGACCCACAAAGGCGAACCCTTGCCCGATGAACCGGCGGATATAACGTCGGTTGGCGCACCGGCAGGAGGTCGCTGATATGTGGGATCTCATCGAGAAAGGTCTGGAACATAACGGGTTGGTGACAGCGTTCGCGTTCGTTGGCGTGATCATGTGGGTGTCGGTGGTGTTGTCCAAACGCCTGACCTTCGGACGAATTCACGGCTCGGCGATTGCCATCGTCATCGGTCTGGTGCTGGCCTGGGTCGGCGGCACCATGACCGGCGGGCAAAAAGGCCTGGCGGATTTGTCGCTGTTTTCCGGCATTGGTTTGATGGGCGGTGCGATGTTGCGTGACTTCGCCATCGTCGCCACCGCGTTCGAGGTACAGGCCACCGAAGCGAAAAAGGCCGGGATGATTGGCGTCATCGCGCTGCTGCTGGGCACGATCCTGCCGTTTATTGTCGGGGCGAGCATTGCCTGGGTATTCGGTTATCGCGATGCGGTGAGCATGACCACCATTGGCGCGGGCGCGGTGACGTACATCGTCGGGCCAGTGACCGGGGCAGCGATTGGTGCCACGTCCGACGTGATGGCGTTGTCGATTGCCACCGGGCTGATCAAGGCGATTCTGGTGATGGTGGGCACACCGATGGCGGCGCGCTGGATGGGGCTGGACAACCCGCGCTCGGCCATGGTGTTTGGCGGCTTGGCCGGGACCGTCAGCGGTGTGACCGCCGGGTTGGCGGCGACGGATCGGCGGCTGGTGCCGTATGGCGCGTTGACGGCGACGTTCCACACCGGGCTTGGGTGCTTGCTTGGGCCTTCGTTGCTGTACTTCATTGTTCGCGGGATTGTCGGCTGACTGATCGTTCCCACGCTCTGCGTGGGAATGCAGCCCGGGACGCTCCGCGTCCCAAAGCGGACGCAGAGCGTCCATTGATTCATTCCCACGCAGAGCGTGGGAACGATCATTGGGTGGCTTGCCGATTGGCATACATCCGGCACTCCGCCAACAACGCCAGCAAATTCGGGTCACGCTCCTTGGCCTTCAGGAACACCACGCCGATGTGCTGCTGCAATCGATACTTTTCTTGCAACGGAATCAGCTTCACCCGGTTCTCATACACCGCCGCAATCCTTCCCGGCAGCAACGCATAACCGACCCCGGAGCTGACCATGCTCAGCAGGGTGAAGATGTCGTTGACCTGCATCGCCACTTTCGGCTCGAAACCCGCCTGCTTGAACACCCGAATACCGTCCTGGTGTGTGGCGAAGCCTTGGGTCAAGGTGATGAATGTCTCGTCGCGCACCTCGGCCAGATCGACTTCGGTCCGCTGGGCAAAGGGCGAATCAGCAGGAGTGGCGAGGAAGATGTCATCGGAAAACAGCGGAATCTGCTCGCAGTCCGGGTCATTCACGCTGTCATCCAGCGACACCAGGATCGCGTCGACTTCCATGTTCTTGAGCTTGTACAACAGGTCGATGTTCGAGCCCAGGATCAGGTCGATATTGAGTTCGCTACGGCGAATTTTCAGGCCCATGATCAGCTGCGGCACGGTCTTCACCGTCAACGAATACAGTGACCCAAGCTTGAAACGCTCAGCGGAGAACCCGGCAGCTTCGCGGGTCAGGCGCACGCTTTCGAGTACGTCCTGGATCAGCTTCTGCGCTCGCTCTTCCAACACATAAGCGCTTTCGAGTGGGGTCAGGTTGCGGCCTTCGTGTTTGAATAGCGGGCAACGCAGGGCGCTTTCCAAAGAATGGATGGCGCGGTGCACGCTGACGTTGCTGGTTTGCAACTCGGCGGCGGCGCGGGCCAGGTTGCCGGTGCGCATGAAGGCCAGGAACACCTCGAGTTTTTTCAGGGTCAACTCTTCATCGATCAGCATGGGCGTGACTCTTATTCGAATCGCTCGATTGTGCCCAATTGGCTGACGTTTGGCTCGATAGCTTTTTGTAGGAGCGGCGCTATACGGAAACATTGCGCTTTTAACCTTGAGGCCTGAGCCTTGCGCGATGCGGCAACGAATTTTTGAGGTGAGCAACACATGTATCACGGGGAAAGATTGAACGCCTGGACGCACTTGGTCGGGGCGGTGGCGGCGTTTGTCGGGGGCGTGTGGCTGCTGGTTATCGCCAGTATGGACGGCAGTCCATGGAAGATTGTCAGCGTGGCGATTTACGCGTTCACCTTGCTGGTGCTCTACAGCGCGTCGACCGTTTACCACAGCGTGCGCGGGCGCAAGAAAGCGATCATGCAGAAGGTCGATCACTTTTCGATCTACTTGCTGATTGCCGGCAGTTACACGCCGTTCTGCCTGGTGACCCTGCGCGGGCCGTGGGGCTGGACGTTGTTCGGGATTGTCTGGGGGCTGGCGCTGATCGGCATCCTGCAAGAGATCAAACCCCGCTCGGAAGCGCGGATTCTGTCGATCGTGATCTACGCGGTGATGGGCTGGATCGTGCTGGTGGCGGTCAAGCCGTTACTGGCGGCGTTGGGGCCCGTCGGCTTTACCTGGCTGGCGTCGGGCGGGGTGTTGTACACCGTGGGGATTGTCTTTTTTGCGCTGGACAGCCGTTTGCGCCATGCCCACGGGGTCTGGCATTTGTTTGTGATTGCCGGGAGCTTGCTGCACTTTGTGGCGATCTTGTTTTATGTCCTTTGAGGCTGCTACGGGATCAAACGATCCAATTGCGCCTGCGCCCGTCGGCTGAACACCTGCAGCAAATTGCCCAAGGTATGCGGCGGCGGTTCGTCGGCGCGGGTCACTGCGTACAGGGTGATCGGTAGCGCCGGCGCCAGGGGGCGAATCGCCGTGGTAGCGGGAGACGCGCCGAGCGCGGTGAACGGGTCGATAACCGCCAACCCGGCACCGGATTCAACCATTGCCCGCGCCAGCGAGTAGGTCTGCACCGCGATGCGTACCTTTGGCGGCGGATTGACTGCCTCAAGGTAGCTGTCGAGTCTGGCGGCCAGCGGGTCGGCGCTGGACAAGCCGATCAGCGGCGCACCGGCCAGTTCAATCAGCGGTAGCGGTTTACCGTGAGTGTCGTCGGCCCAAAAGCCCTTCGGCGCCAGCGCCACCAGCATCCCACAGGCCAGGGCCTGCGCCTTCAGGCCCGGATGATCGGGCAGTTGCAACGTCAGGGCGACATCCACTTCGCGCATCAACAGGTTCTGCATCAGCTCGCGGCTGTGGGCGCTGGACAGTTCGCAGGTAATTTCCGGATAGCGTTGCGTCCATTCGTTGATCGCCGGCGGCAGCAGCGACAAGGCCAGCGCCGGGATCGCGCCAATCCGTACACTGTGGCCCGGCTCGCGGCGCAGGCTCTGGGCCAGACGTCGCACGCCTTGCAGGCTCTCTGTGACCTTGTCGACTTCGCGCTCAAGTTCCAGGGCTTCAGGCGTCGGCTGCAATTTACCGCGCACCCGCAGGAATAACGCAAAGCCCAGTTGCTGTTCGGCGTGTTGCAGCACTTTGCTCACCGCCGGCTGCGACACGTGCAGCAACTGGGCGGCGCCACTGACCGAACCGGTCTGGCGAATAGCCTGAAAAATCTCGATGTGTCGCAGTCGCATGGCAAGTCCATAACCTTTGTTTATGGGTCAGCCATCTTTATGCATTGTTCAACGGCTGTCACCTGGTCCTAACCTGAAGCACGTTCCAACAACGCTTAAGGACAGACATGGCTCAGCGGGTTTGCATCATCGGTGGCGGCGTCATCGGGCTGACAACGGCTTACGCACTGGTTCGCGACGGCATCGACGTGACGCTGATCGAGGCCCGGGATTCGTTTGCCAGCGAAACCAGTTTCGCCAATGGCGGCCAGTTGTCCTACCGCTATGTCGCGCCACTGGCCGACGCCGGCGTACCGTTGCAGGCGCTGGGCTGGATGTTGCGCGGCGACTCGCCCTTGAAGCTGCGTCCGCGCATGGACCCGGCGCAATGGCGCTGGATGGCGGCCTTTCTGGCGGCCTGCCGGCGTTCGGTGAATCAGCGCAACGGCGCACATCTGCTGCGCCTGGCGCTGCTGAGCCAGGCCACGCTGCAAGGCTGGCGCGATGAAGACCACCTCGACGGTTTCGACTGGCGGCGCAACGGCAAACTGGTGACGTTTCGTGAAGCCGCAAGCTTCGAGCATGCGCGTCAAGGGCTGGCTGATCCGCGACAGCAACAGGTGTTGTCCCGGGCCGAGTGCGCACAGCTGGAGCCGGCACTCGCCGAGGCGCCGTTTGTGGGCGCGATCTACACGCCCGATGAAGAAGTCGCCGATTGCCATGCGTTCTGCCAGCAACTGGTGGCCCGGCTCAAGGCGTCGGGGCGTTGCGAGTTTTTGCCGGGCCGCACGGTCACCGGCATTCGCCACGGGGACGGCGCGGTGCAGGCCATCGAAATGGGCGTGCAGGTATTGCCGGTCGAGCAACTGGTGATCGCTGCCGGTCATCGCAGCCCGGCATTGGCGTTGCCGGGCATGAACCTGCCGCTGTACCCGCTCAAGGGCTACAGCCTGACCCTGCCGATCCGCACCGAACATCACGCGCCAGAACTGAGCATTACTGATTACAACCGCAAGATCGTTTACGCCCGCATCGGTGCACAACTGCGCGTAGCGGCGATGGTCGACATTGTCGGCTTCGACCCGGCACTCGATCCCAAGCGTCTGGCGCTGATCAAACGCCAGGCGCAGGAAACCTTGCCCAATGCCGGCGATTACGACGCAGCCATCGCGTGGGCCGGCATGCGCCCGGCCACTCCCAGCGGCGTGCCGTTGATTGGTGCTACGGCGTACCGCAACCTCTGGCTCAACCTCGGTCATGGCGCCTTGGGCTTTACGTTGGCCTGCGGTAGCGCTCGGCTGCTGAGTGAGTTGATTGCCCGGCGCGCACCCTCAATCGAAATGCAGGGCCTCGCACCCCGCGTCGCCTGACTGGAAAAGGAAGAACCGATGAGCATCAAGCGTTTCAACAGCAACAGCCGACTCTCTGGCGCCGTGACCTTTGGCGAGCTGGTGTTTTTATCGGGACAGGTGCCGGGTGACAGCCGCGACGCCGCCGGCCAGACCGCGGAGGTCCTGGCGAAAATCGACGGGTTGCTGGCCGAGGCTGGCAGCGACAAGGATCACTTGCTCAGCGCGACCATTTACCTGAGTGACATTGGCCGCGATTTCGCCGCCATGAACGAGGTCTGGTCACAATGGCTGTCACCGGACAAGGCACCGACCCGCACCACATTGCAGGCGCAACTGGCCCGTCCAGAGGTCCTGGTGGAAATCACCGTGATCGCCGCCCGCCGCTAATCGCACTTACCCACAACGGAGAATAACAATGCAAAAAATCACGTTGATCGGCTGCACCCTCGGCCTGCTGTTCGCCAGTCAGCTCCAGGCCAATGAAGCGCCGCTGACCGGCACGTTGAATAAGGTCGCCAATGCCAAGAGCATCACGCTGGGTTATCGCGACGCGTCGGTGCCGTTCTCTTACGTGGGGGATCACACGGGGCAGCCGATGGGCTATTCGGTGGACCTGGCGAGCAAGATTGTCGAGCGCATCAAACAAAAGCTCGAGCTGCCGGATCTGCAGGTGAAGTACAACCTGGTGACCTCGCAAACACGCATTCCGCTGGTGCAAAACGGCACGGTTGACCTTGAATGCGGCTCCACCGGTGTGACCGCCGAGCGCATGCAGCAAGTGGCGTTTTCCTATGGATTCATCTACGTGAAGGGGCAGTTGCTCACGGCGAAGGACAGCGGCATCAAGCGCTTCGCCGACCTGCGCGGCAAGAACGTTGTGACCACCGCCGGCACCACCAATGAGCGGTTTCTGAAGAGCTACAACGTCGATCACAAGATCGATATGTTCGTGATCAGCGCCAAGGATCACGGCGAAGCATTCCAGATGCTGCAGTCGGGGCGGGCAGCGGCGTTTTATATGGATGACGCGCTGCTCTACGGCGAACGGGCCAAGGCGCGCGATCCGCATAAGTGGGTCGTGGTGGGCGAGGAGCAATCGCGGGAAATCTACAGCTGCATGGTGCGCAAGGGCGATCCGCAATTTCTCGAGTTGGTGAATTCGACGCTTGCCGATTTGTACAGATCAGGGGAAATCAACGGCATCTACAACCGCTGGTTCCAGCAGCCGATTCCGCCTAAAGGTTTGAACCTTGAGTTTCCGATGACCAGCGAGTTGAAAGCGATTATCGCCAAACCGGTGAGTGATCCGGTGCAGTAGTCCCTGAAGGATCGTTCCCACGCTCTGCGTGGGGAATGCCTCTAGGGACGCTCTGCGTCCAGTGACGCGGAGCGTCCCGGGCTGCATTCCCCACGCAGAGCGTGGGAACGATCATGGGGTCAGAAATCGCCCCACAACTGCTGGGCTACCGCCAACGCCACCACCGGCGCGGTTTCGGTACGCAGCACGCGAGGGCCGAGGCGGGCGGCGTGAAAACCGCCAGTCTTGGCCTGCTCGACTTCAGCGTCGGACAACCCGCCTTCCGGGCCGATCAGAAACGCCAGCGTCGCCGGTTTCGCATGGCTCACCAGCGGCTCGGCCACCGGGTGCAGCACCAGTTTCAATTCGGCCTGCGTCTGCTTCAGCCAATCGGCCAACAGCAGCGGCGGATGAATCACCGGCACCGATGAGCGCCCGCATTGCTCGCAGGCGCTGATCGCCACCTGACGCCAGTGCATCAGGCGTTTGTCGGCGCGCTCGTCCTTGAGGCGGACTTCGCAGCGGTCAGTGAAGATCGGGGTGATTTCGCTGACGCCCAGTTCGGTGGCTTTCTGAATCGCCCAGTCCATCCGCTCGCCACGGGACAAACCCTGGCCGAGATGGACCGCAAGCGATGACTCGACTTGCCCGGCGAAGCTTTCATCGATGTTTACCACGACGCGCTTCTTGCCGACTTCCGCCAACGTGCCGCGAAACTCATGGCCCGAGCCGTCGAACAATTGCACCGCATCACCCTCGGCCATGCGCAGCACGCGGCTGATGTAATGGGCCTGGGCCTCGGGAAGCTCGTGTTCGCCGATGCTCAAGGGGGCGTCGATAAAGAAGCGGGACAGTCTCATCAATGGTCTCTGTAAAAGTGTGGAAGTCTGGCGGCCCCATCGCGGGCAAGTCCGCTCCCACAGGTTTTGCGCCGATCCTGTGGGAGCGGGCTTGCCCGCGATGACGGTAGTCCGGTCACCGCTGAAGCTTAGGTGAAGTCAATCAGCCCGGATCACGGTAACCCGGATGAAAATTCTTCGGCACCGCCACACTAACGCTGTCACGGGTCGCGATGTCGATGCCTTCACTGGCCACTTCGGCCAGAAAATCGATCTGCTCCGGGGTAATCACGTACGGCGGCAGGAAATACACCACGCTACCCAACGGCCGCAGTAAAGCACCACGCTCCAGCGCATGCTGGAACACCTTCAAACCGCGACGTTCCTGCCACGGGTAAGCAGTCTTGCTGGCTTTGTCCTTGACCATCTCGATGGCCAACACCATGCCGGTCTGGCGCACTTCGGCAACGTTCGGGTGATCGGCCAGGTGCGCGGTGGAGGAAGCCATGCGCTGGGCCAGGGCCTTGTTGTTCTCGATGACGTTGTCTTCTTCGAAGATGTCCAGCGTCGCCAATGCCGCCGCGCACGCCAGCGGATTGCCGGTGTAGCTGTGTGAATGCAGGAAGGCGCGCAGGGTCGGGTAGTCGTCGTAGAAAGCGCTGTAGACCTCATCGGTGGTCAGGCAGGCCGCCAACGGCAGATAGCCGCCGGTCAGGGCTTTGGACAGACAGAGGAAGTCCGGGCGGATGCCGGCCTGTTCACAGGCGAACATCGTTCCGGTGCGACCGAAGCCGACGGCGATTTCATCGTGGATCAGGTGCACGCCATAACGATCACAGGCGTCGCGCAGCAACTTGAGGTACACCGGGTGATACATGCGCATGCCTCCGGCGCCTTGAATCAGCGGCTCCAGAATCACGGCAGCGACGGTGTCGTGGTTGTCGGCCAGCGTCTGCTCCATGGCGGCGAACATATTGCGCGAGTGTTCTTCCCAGCTCATGCCCTCGGGGCGCAGGTAGCAATCGGGGCTCGGCACCTTGATGGTGTCCATCAGCAGGGCTTTGTAGGTTTCGGTGAACAGCGGCACGTCGCCCACCGCCATCGCCGCCATGGTCTCGCCGTGGTAACCGTTGGTGAGGGTGACGAAGCGCTTCTTGTTCGGCTGGCCGCGATTGAGCCAGTAGTGAAAGCTCATTTTCAGCGCGACTTCGATGCACGACGAACCGTTATCGGCGTAGAAGCACCGGGTCAGGCCTTCGGGCGTCATCTTCACCAGACGCTCCGACAGTTCGATCACCGGCTGATGGCTGAAACCGGCGAGGATCACGTGTTCCAGCTGATCGACCTGATCCTTGATGCGCTGGTTGATCCGCGGGTTGGCATGACCGAACACGTTGACCCACCAGGAGCTGACCGCGTCGAGATAGCGTTTGCCTTCGAAGTCTTCCAGCCAGACGCCTTCGCCGCGCTTGATCGGGATCAGTGGCAGCTGTTCGTGGTCTTTCATCTGGGTGCAGGGATGCCACAACACCGCGAGATCGCGTTGCATCCACTGATTATTCAGGCCCATGTTCAGTCTCCTCGAGGCGGCTCGCTGGGTGCGCGGGCAAACAATCGCGCAAGCCTATGCAATGCGCGTCATCGGGACAACCCATTGTGTCGATTGAGCTACTTTGTATAAGGAGATAGACGTCGCTGGCGGCGTTTTGATGGCTGACGTATTCTTCGCGGTTCTTTGAGTCGTCTGACTCGTAAAACCGCTATTTCCTCGTGTATTTCCGGAGTTCGCTGAATGTCTGCTGGTTGGCTGCGCGCCTGTGCGCTGGTGATGTTGGGGCTGTTCAGCGTTTCGGCGCTGGCCAAGGATAAAACGGTGATCGTAGTCGGCGGCGGGCTTTCGGGCCTCACTGCGGCGTACGAACTGCAGAACAAAGGCTGGCAGGTCACCCTGCTGGAAGCCAAACCGACGTTGGGCGGTCGCTCCGGCATGGCCACGAGTGAGTGGATCGGCAACGACAAGACCCAACCGGTGCTGAACAAGTACGTCTCGACGTTCAAGCTGACCACCACGCCAGCCCCTGAATTCGTGCGGACCCCGAGCTACCTGATCGACGGTGAATACTTCACCGCCGCCGATCTGGCGACTAAACAGCCGGCCACCGCCGAAGCGCTGAAACGCTACGAAAAGACTTTGGATGATCTGGCGCGTTCGATTGAAGACCCGCAGAACCCGGCCGCCAACAGCACGCTGTTCGCCCTGGACCAGATCAACGTATCCAACTGGCTTGATCGCTTGAGTCTGCCGGCCACTGCGCGTCAGTTGGTGAATCAGCAGATTCGTACCCGCTATGACGAACCTTCGCGCCTGTCGCTGCTGTACTTCGCACAACAGAGCCGTGTCTACCGTGGCGTTGCCGACCGTGACCTGCGCGCCTCGCGTCTGCCTGGCGGCAGCCCGGTGCTGGCCCAGGCTTTCGTCAAGCAACTGAAAACCATCAAGACCAGCTCCCCGGTTTCGGCCATTACTCAGGACAAGGACGGCGTGACCGTCAAAGTCGGCAGTGTTGGCTATCAGGCGGACTACGTTGTGCTGGCCGTGCCATTGCGTGCACTGAACAAGATCCAGATGACCCCGGCGCTGGATGCCCAGCACCTGGGCGCCATCAAAGGCACCAACTACGGCTGGCGTGACCAGATCATGCTGAAGTTCAAGACGCCGGTGTGGGAAAGCAAGGCGCGCATGTCCGGCGAGATCTACAGCAACACCGGCCTGGGCATGTTGTGGGTCGAGCCGGCCCTGAAAGGCGGCGCCAACGTGGTGATCAACCTGTCCGGCGACAACGCGCGCGTGATGCAGGCCTTCGGCGACAAGCAGATGGTCGATCAGGTACTGATTCGTATGCACGCCTTTTATCCACAGGCACGCGGTTCGTTCACCGGTTATGAAATCCGTCGCTACAGCACCGACCCGTCGATGGGTGGCGCTTACCTGGCCTTCGGCCCGGGCCAGATCAGCAAGTACTGGCGTCTGTGGGAGCGTCCGCTGCAACGTGTAGCCTTTGCTGGCGAACACACCGATACCTTGTACCCAGGCACTCTGGAAGGCGCATTGCGCACCGGTCAGCGTGCAGCCAGTCAGGTAGAAGACCTGGCGGCAGGCAAGTCGTTTGAACCGGCGAAAGTTGTTCCGGCGGCGACCGCAGTAGCGGCCGGTGCAGTGGCGGCGAAGAAAGGCAACTTCTTCACCAACCTGTTCGGTGGTTCTGACGACAAACCGGAACCGGCCAAGGCGCCAGCACCCGTGGCACCGGTTGCTCCGACGCCCGTCCCAGCACCTGCGCCGACTCCAGCTCCAGCTCCGGTTGAGGCGCCGAAGCCTGCGGCACCGGTGAAAGCAGAGCCTGCCAAGAAAGCACCAGCCAAAGCGCCAGTGAAGAAGCCTGCTGCCAAAACCGAGGCCAAAAAAGCTCCGGTCAAGGCGACGGTGAAGAAGACTGAGCCGGTGAAGAAACCAGCGGTCAGTACTGCTGCGAAGACCCCGGTGGCGACTGAAACCAAGACGCAGTAAGTCCTGGAATAAAAAAAGCGCGGCAGTGATGCCGCGCTTTTTTTATGTCTTGCGTATGCCGCTGCTGATTTTGCGTTGACGCTAAGCTAGATCGACACTATGTACTTCGTCTTTTTGGTAGTCGCTGATATAGGCGTGGTTGTGTTTATCAAGAACCATGTCATACGGTTCAAAAGCGCTAGGGATTGGAACCCGGCGAACAATCTCATAGGTGTCGGTACTAACTTCCACGACCTCTTTTCTGGTTTGATCCACGGCATAAGCGTTTCTTTCTCCGAATACTACTTTCCCTTCGCACGTCACAAAATCGAAATGCCTGACGATTGATGACCGGGTGTCCAGCACGGTCAGTTTTCGAGCATCCATACCCACGATATACACTTTTCCGCCATCGGGGCTGACGGTAACCGCTGACGGATATTGTTCGGTTTTGATGATACTGATGACTTTGAAGGTCTTGCTGCTGATGACGGTGAGCGCGTCCTGATAAGGGCCACCAGGGGAGTTGGTGCTGGAAATATAAAGACGCGAATCGTCCTGGCTGATATCCACACTTATAGAGGGAGAGGGTAACCCTCGCACTCTGCTCACCGCATAAGTGCGGGTGTCGATAATTGCCAGCCACTCTTTATCTTGTCGAACGGTGACGTAAACATGTTTCCCGTCTCGGCTTACGACGATTCCCCAAGGGTGTCTTCCCACCTTAACGTGACCCACCGCGTATGTTTCAGTATCAATAACCGACACTGAACTTGAACCGTAGTTGGTCACGTAAGCCCTTTTACCCCGATGGCCAAGAGCGATGCTTTGGGGGTAACGCTCGACGGCAATGGTGCGGATTACCTTTTTGTTTAGGGTGTCGATGACTGACACATTGCCTGAAATGTAATTGCAAACAAAAACCCGCGATCCATCGTCGTTGATGGCTATCCCTCGCGGTCCTTCCCCTACGGGTATTGAATTGGATAGGTTGCGCGTAATTACGGGGGATGAACTCGAATGGTGACTCATGGTAGAACTCCTGTTCAGACGCTCGGACAATCGCCCGAGATCAGGTTCATCAATGACCTGTAATAGTGGCTACTGTCAGATATGACAGTTCTGACGAGTGGTAAAGACCTTTTGAAAGCGAGTATGGGACAACGTTTGTAGGTTTTTTCTTCTGGTTAACACTCTCTTAATATCTTGACCCCAAGGTCTTGATCGTATTTTTCGATATTTCAGAGCGAAATTTTCCGCTTTAAATCGATAGATAACTCGATAGTCTTGGGCGCAGTTCTTACAGGATTTGGGCAATGCAGCTACGTAACTCTTCTTCCCGCTACGGTTGGGTCAGCATCTTTATGCACTGGGGTGTGGCGCTCGCGGTCTTTGGCCTGTTCGCATTAGGGCTGTGGATGGTCGGTCTCGACTACTACAGCTCCTGGCGTAAAGATGCGCCGGATCTGCACAAGAGCATTGGCCTGGTGTTGTTCGCAGTCATGTTGCTACGGATGTTGTGGCGCTTCATCAGCCCACCTCCACCGCCCCTGCAAAGTTATAGCCGCATGACGCGTCTTGGCGCCGTGTTCGGCCATGCCTTCCTCTATCTCGGGCTGTTCGCTGTGATGATTGCCGGTTACCTGATTTCCACCGCAGACGGTGTCGGGATCCCGGTGTTTGGCCTGTTTGAAGTTCCTGCACTGGTTTCCGGACTACCGGACCAGGCAGACACCGCTGGTGTGATCCATTTGTACCTGGCTTGGGCGCTGGTAATTTTTTCCGGCCTCCATGCGTTGGCAGCATTGAAACACCACTTTATCGATCGTGATGCGACCCTGACGCGAATGCTGGGACGCAAAGCCTGATGTTCAACCTCGACTCCAAAGGAATAGAAAGCATGTTGAAAAAGACGCTCGCCGCTCTGGCAATCGGTTCTGCTCTGCTGTCCGCTAACGTGATGGCGGCTGATTACGTTGTCGACAAAGAAGGCCAGCACGCCTTCGTTGACTTCAAGATCAGCCACTTGGGTTACAGCTACATCACCGGTACCTTCAAGGACATCGACGGCAAGTTCAGCTTTGACGCTGCCAAGCCGGAAGACAGCAAGATCGAGTTCAATGTGCGCACCGCCAGCGTGTTCACCAACCACGCCGAACGTGACAAGCACATCGCCAGCGGTGACTTCCTGAACGTGGGCAAATTCGCCGACGCCAAGTTCGTTTCCACCAGCGTCAAATCCACCGGCAAAAACGCCGCTGGCAAAGACACTGCCGACGTAACCGGTAACCTGACTCTGGCTGGTGTGACCAAGCCAATCGTGGTCAAGGCCACCTTCCTGGGTGAAGGCAAGGATCCATGGGGCGGCTACCGTGCCGGCTTCGAAGGCACCACCAGCATCAAGCGTTCCGATTTCGGCAAACAGAAAGACCTGGGCCCAGCGTCCGACGCGGTCGAGCTGTACGTTACGTTTGAAGGTGTGAAAGCGAAGTAATGCTGAGACGTAGGAGCTGCCGCAGGCTGCGATCTTTTCAGGATCACCGCTGATAAGAGCAAGATCAAAAGATCGCAGGCTTCGCCAGCTCCTACAAAAGCAGTTTGCAGCGCCCAAAAAAATGCCCCGGATCTTGCGATCCGGGGCATTTTTCATATCAGCGATAAATCAGCGATTGCGGGTCAGCAAGGCTGGTTTTTCGCCGCGTGGACGGCCTGGGAGTTGATCAAGCTGCTCAGGTGTCGGGAAGCGATCGCTTTTCGACTCCTTGTGAATGATCTTCGGTGCCGGGCCCCGCGGGTTCTGCACGGCCGGTTCCGAACGAGGCTGCTCGTCACGGGCCGGGCGGCGGTTGCGGGACTCTTCGCGACGGGCCTGGCCGTCACGTGGAGCACCGTTGCGTGGGCCGCTGCGCTTGGCCGGCGGAGTGCCGGTGGTTGCGCCGCTGCTGCTGCGCGGACCGTTCTGGCGACCTTGTGGCTGGCTGGTGCGCGGAGCACTTGCGCCTGCGCCTTGTGCCGGTGCGCCCGGGCGGCGACCACGGCCCTGAGCCGGTTTGGCTTGAGGCACGTAATCGACGCGGTTACCGAAGTTATCGACATCGTCGTCCAGGAACTCGTCCGGAGCACGGTCAGCGGCGGCGCGAGGTGCCGGGCGCTGTTGCTCACGGGCCGGGGTGCCCTCGCGAGGCTTGTGTTCACGGGCAGGGCGATCGCCACGGCCAGTGGCGGCAGGTTTTTCCTTGCCACCCTTGTCCTTGCCTTTGTCTTTACGACCGCCGCCACCACCGCTGCCGTTCGGACCGTCGCCGCGCGGGCCACGTGGGTTGCGCGGGTTACGCACATCCGGACGCTCGCGAACTTCAGGTTTCTCGGCTTCCACGGCGCTGGAGTCGAAGCCCATCAGGTTGCCGTCGGCAATCTTCTGCTTGGTCATGCGCTCGATGCTTTTCAGCAGTTTTTCTTCGTCCGGAGCAACCAGCGAGATCGCCTCGCCCGAGCGCCCGGCACGGCCGGTACGACCGATACGGTGCACGTAATCTTCGTCGACGTTCGGCAGTTCGAAGTTGACCACGTGGGGCAACTGGTCGATGTCCAGGCCGCGAGCGGCGATATCGGTGGCGACCAGGATGCGCACTTCACCGGCCTTGAAGTCGGCCAGGGCTTTGGTGCGGGCGTTCTGGCTCTTGTTGCCGTGGATAGCGACGGCGGTGAGGCCGTGTTTGTCCAGGTACTCGGCCAGACGGTTGGCGCCGTGCTTGGTGCGGGTGAACACCAGTACCTGTTCCCAGGCGCCAGCGGTGATCAGGTGCGCGAGCAACGAACGCTTGTGGCTGGCGGCCAGGCGGAATACGCGCTGTTCGATCCGCTCGACCGTGGTGTTCGGCGGCGTGACTTCGATGCGTTCCGGGTTATGCAGCAGCTTGCCGGCGAGGTCGGTGATGTCTTTGGAGAACGTCGCCGAGAACAGCAGGTTCTGGCGTTTGCTCGGCAGACGAGCGAGGACCTTTTTCACGTCATGGACGAAGCCCATGTCGAGCATGCGGTCGGCTTCGTCCAGCACGAGGATTTCCACGTGGGACAGGTCGACACTGCCTTGGCCGGCGAGGTCGAGCAGGCGACCTGGGCAGGCTACCAGCACGTCAACACCGCGGGACATGGCCTGAACCTGTGGGTTCATGCCGACGCCGCCGAAGATGCAGGCGCTGACGAATTTCAGGTCACGGGCATAGACCTTGAAGCTCTCGTGCACCTGGGCCGCGAGTTCGCGGGTTGGGGTCAGGACCAGTACGCGCGGTTGGCGTGGGCCGTGACGCTGGGATTTGTCCGGGTGACCGTTGGGAAACAACCGTTCCAGAATCGGAAGGGCGAAGCCGCCGGTTTTACCAGTACCTGTCTGTGCCGCAACCATCAGGTCGCGACCTTGCAACACGGCGGGAATGGCCCGCTGTTGCACCGGAGTAGGCTCGGTATAGCCCGCTGCCTCGATGGCGCGGACTAAAGCCTCGGAGAGACCGAGGGAAGCAAAGGACATGAGTAATCCTGTTTTAGTTAGGGCTTGGCCCAATGGGAGTCTTGCCTGGCGCGAATCGCGTTTAAGAGGACGCAATCCCGTCCGGTCCTGCTGGGCCTCGAAGGCTCGTCTGGAGCGCTCGCGCGGGCTGAAAAGCTGCGCTGTAGCGGGATCGAGATGCCTTGAACAAGTCCGAGCGTCCGGGCGTGAGCCTGGCGGGAAGGCCGGAGTATAACAGAGCAATCACTGCGCGCCGCTTTCCTGCTGCTCAACGGTTTTTCCGCCGGTTGCGGTGGCGCTGGCGGCTCGTGCTTCGGGGGCGGGGCCGGCGCCATAGCGGGCGCTCAGTTCGGCGTAGGCCGGTTCGCGCTTGAAACGTTTGAGTTCGGCACCGAAACGCTGCACCAACAAATCCATCCCGGCATTGCGGCGTACCGCCAGAAACTGGCTTTGCTGGCTGATGATGATCGGGTTCTCGGTGATCTTGTCGCGGATATTCAGTTGATCGAGCAAATGCTGGCCGACTCGGCGATCGGTGATCAGCAGGTCGATGCGGCCGCGCACCAGTTTGCCGAAGTTGGCTTCATGGGTGGGGGCAGGCTCTTGGGTGAACAGCGTCGATTCGCTGAAGTCCTTGCTGTACAGGTAGCCCGGCGAGGTGCCGATGGTCAGGCCTTTCAGATCATCCAGCGTGCGAAACGGATACGGTCGCTCGTTGGCATAGAACATTACGAATTCGACTTGCGAGAGCGGTTCGCTGGGGTAGAGCAGGGTCGCGTCGCGTTCAGCGCTGTGGAAAATATCCAGCGCGCCATCCGCCTGGCCTTGCTCAAGCATCGACAGGCAGCGTTTCCATGGCAGGAACTGCCATTCCACGTCGATCCCGAGGCGTTTGAAGACGATGGCCGTGGTTTCGTAGTCCAGGCCCAGCGATTTGCCGTTTTCCTCGTACACATAAGGTGCCCAAGGCTCGGTGACAATACGCAACTTCTCGCCCCGAGCGGTGAAGCTCAGGCAAGCGAACAGAAGCACGGTCAGTAACTGAGCGATCAGGGGCATGGCTTGAGATTACGACGAGAAATCATAAAGAGCCAGAAACCGGATCCAGAAGCTCTGGCTCAAGGTATGGCTGCACAATAAAGGGGCGCCGGAAAGCAAAAGATCGCAGCCTTCGGCAGCTTCCACAGGCGCGTAGGAGCTGCCGAAGGCTGCGATCTTTTGATCTTGCCTTTGCTTTTGCTTCTGCTGTGTTTTTAACGCGGCAACTTCAGGTTGTTCCACACCGCCAGACTCGGCTCAGCCTGGTTCAGCGTGTAGAAATGCAGCCCTGGAGCGCCACCCTGCAGCAGGCGTTCGCACATCTCGGTGATGACTTGCTCACCAAAGCCTTGAATGCTTTGGGTGTCGTCGCCGTAGGCTTCCAGTTGCTTGCGGATCCAGCGCGGGATTTCCGCACCGCAAGCGTCGGAAAAGCGCGCGAGCTTGCTGTAGTTGGTGATCGGCATGATCCCTGGCACGATCGGGATGTTCACACCCTTCGCCCGTACACGCTCGACGAAGTAGAAGTAGCTGTCGGCGTTGAAGAAGTACTGGGTGATCGCACTGTTGGCGCCGGCGTTGGCCTTGCGCACGAAGTTGTTAAGATCGTCTTCAAAATTGCGCGCTTGCGGATGCATTTCCGGGTAAGCGGCGACTTCGATGTGGAAATGATCGCCGGTTTCTTCACGAATGAATTCAACCAGGTCATTGGCGTGACGCATCTCGCCGCTGGCCATGCCCATGCCCGAAGGCAGGTCACCGCGAAGCGCAACGATACGCGTGATGCCGGCTGCCTTGTACTGGCTCAGCAGGCCACGCAGGTCGTCCTTGCTGTCGCCCACGCAAGACAAATGCGGTGCGGCAGGGACTTTGACTTCGCTTTCAAGCTGCAACACGGTGTTGAGGGTGCGATCACGGGTCGAACCACCAGCGCCGTAGGTGCAGGAGAAGAAGTCAGGGTTGAAGGTCGCCAGATGACGGGCAGTGGCGATCAGTTTTTCATGCCCAGCATCGGTCTTCGTAGGGAAGAACTCGAAACTGTAGCGACGGTCTTGGGACATGGTCATATCCTTGGAAACACGTAAGCCGGACGCTTGCACATCCCAATGTGGGAGCGGGCTTGCTCGCGAAGGCGGTGGGTCAGACGACATTAATGTTGAATGTTAAACCGCCTTCGCGAGCAAGCCCGCTCCCACAAGGGAGAGCAGGCAGCAGGACCAATCAGTAGCGGTAAGCGTGCGGCTTGAACGGGCCTTCGACGGTCACGCCGATGTAGTCAGCCTGTTGCTTGGTCAGTTGAGTGACCACGCCACCGAAACCGCGGACCATTTCCAGGGCCACTTCTTCGTCGAGTTTCTTCGGCAGTACTTCAACGGTCAGGCGCTCGGCTTTCTGGGCTGGCGACAGGTCGGCGTACTTCTGGCCGAACAGGAAGATCTGGGCCAGAACCTGGTTGGCGAACGAACCGTCCATGATGCGGCTTGGGTGGCCAGTGGCATTGCCCAGGTTAACCAGACGGCCTTCGGCCAGCAGGATCAGGTAGTCGTCGTTCTGAGCGTCGAATGCGCCCGGGCCGGTACGATGAACCTTGTGAACCTGTGGCTTCACTTCTTCCCATGCCCAGTTCTTGCGCATGAAAGCGGTGTCGATTTCGTTGTCGAAGTGACCGATGTTGCAGACAACAGCGCGCTTCTTCAGGGCTTTGAGCATGTTTGCGTCGCAAACATTAACGTTGCCGGTGGTGGTCACGATCAGGTCGATCTTGCCCAGCAGTGCTTTGTCGATGCTCGCTTCGGTACCGTTGTTGATACCGTCGATGAACGGCGAAACCAGTTCGAAACCGTCCATGCAAGCTTGCATGGCGCAGATCGGGTCGACTTCGGAGACTTTAACGATCATGCCTTCCTGACGCAGGGACTGCGCCGAGCCCTTGCCCACGTCGCCGTAACCGATGACCAGCGCTTGCTTGCCGGACAGCAGGTGGTCGGTGCCGCGCTTGATCGCGTCGTTCAGGCTGTGACGGCAGCCGTACTTGTTGTCGTTCTTGCTCTTGGTCACCGAGTCGTTGACGTTGATGGCCGGGATTTTCAGCTCGCCCTTGGCCAGCATGTCCAGCAGGCGGTGAACGCCGGTGGTGGTTTCTTCGGTGACGCCGTGGACGCGGTCCAGGATAGCCGGATATTTCTTGTGCAGCAGCTCGGTCAGGTCGCCGCCGTCATCGAGGATCATGTTGGCATCCCAAGGCGCGCCATCTTTGAGGATGGTTTGCTCCAGGCACCACTCGTACTCTTCTTCAGTCTCGCCTTTCCAGGCGAAAACCGGGATACCGGCAGCAGCGATAGCGGCAGCGGCCTGGTCCTGAGTCGAGAAAATGTTGCAGGACGACCAACGCACTTCGGCACCCAGGGCAACCAGGGTTTCGATCAGCACGGCAGTCTGAATGGTCATGTGGATGCAGCCGAGGATCTTCGCGCCTTTGAGCGGCTGCTCGGCGGAATACTTGCGGCGCAGACCCATCAGGGCTGGCATTTCGGATTCGGCGATGATGGTTTCGCGACGGCCCCAGGCAGCCAGGGACATGTCGGCGACTTTGTAATCGTTAAAATCTACAGGCGTGATAACAGCGCTCATGAAGAGCCTCCATTCGTAATGTATGCGAATGGGCGCCGTTGTGCGTTTAGTGTCTGGCCGTGGCCAGTCAACGCCCCATCCGAGCCTGACAGGTCGAACCTGCTGCAGCGCCCCTCGGACAGGTGGCGGGAAAACGGTAGCAACCGAAGATGACCGTTTTGGAACGGTGGCGATTATAGCTGTGTAGACGATACTTCCAAAGCGTTTCTGCAGGTCAATGCCCGAACGGTAATCGAGACCATAGTCGATGCGTAATAGAGCTCTAGTCCGGGCTCTGCCATGATGGCCGGCATCAATCGGCAAGACGGTCAGGAGTGAGTATGAATTTCCACACCCGCAAATGGGTAAAACCCGAAGACCTCAACCCCAACGGCACGCTGTTCGGCGGCAGCCTGTTGCGCTGGATCGACGAAGAAGCGGCGATCTACGCCATCGTCCAGCTGGGTAATCAGCGCGTGGTCACCAAATACATTTCCGAAATCAATTTCGTCAGCGCCTCGCGCCAGGGCGACATCATCGAGCTTGGCATCACCGCCACCGAGTTCGGTCGCACCTCGATCACGCTGACCTGCGAAGTGCGTAACAAGATCACCCGCAAGAGCATCCTGACAGTAGAGAAGATGGTCTTCGTGAACCTGGGCGAAGACGGCCTGCCCGCGCCGCACGGCCGGACCGAGATCAGGTACGTCAAAGACCAGTTCAAGGATGATGACATCGGCGAGTGAAATCGGCGGCGCGGCCTTCGCGAGCAAGCCCGCTCCCACATTGAATCGCGTTGAACAATGATTCTGTGTGTTGCACAAATCGAGTGTGGGAGCGGGCTTGCTCGCGAAAGCGGTCTATCGGTTAAAGAGGATTTCATGGACCACTGAACAGCTCCGAACCCCGCGTGTCGTAATTAAACGACACGCCACTGGTTCAGGAGCTTTATGGACACGCCCAAAGACGGCAAGACCCCGGACCTCTCGGCACAAGAACAACGCGAGGTCGACAAGAACCAGCCACCGCGCGCGGCGGTGCTGCACGAAATCATTCGCACCCAAGGTGATAAGGAGCTTGAGCGTAGCGTTGCGGCGCTGTGGTGGTCGGCCCTGGCTGCGGGTTTGACCATGGGCTTGTCACTGATGGGCATGGGGCTGCTCAACTCGCGTCTGCCGGACGGCGAAGGCTTCAAGGTGATCGCCAGCTTCGGTTACTGCGCAGGTTTTCTCGCGGTGATTCTGGCTCGTCAGCAACTCTTTACCGAGAACACCCTGACCGCCGTGCTGCCAATCATGAGCAAGCCTACGCTGGGTAATTTCGGTCGGTTGTTTCGGCTGTGGTCGATCGTTCTGGTGGGCAACCTCTGCGGCACCTTGCTGGTGGCGTATGTGATGTTGCATCTGCCGATTTTCGACGCCAAGACCGACTTGGCCTTCCTCGACATCGGACGCAAGGTCATGGAGAACGACGCGAGCAAAATGTTCGCCAAAGGCATCATCTCTGGCTGGATGATCGCCACCATGGTCTGGATGATCCCGTCCATGGAAAGCGCCAAGATGTGGATCATCATCCTCATCACCTATTTCATGGCGCTGGGAGACTTCACTCACATCGTGGTCGGATCGGTCGAGGTCTCGTACCTGGTGTTTGCCGGCGAGTTGCCGTGGAAAGATTTCTGGCTGGTGTTCGCGGGTCCCACGCTAGTGGGGAACATCATCGGTGGCAGTTTTATCTTCGCGCTGATCAGTCACGCGCAGATTCGCAGTGAAAGCGGGCCGCCGAAGACATCTGCGGAACAGAGTCAGGAGCCCGAACCGCAGAAGACCAAAAAATGAAGGGTAAAGTACCTGCCAGTCAGTTAAGCGCAAGCCCGCTCCCACAAGTTTCTGGTCGGCATTTAGCCGGACACATTGACCGCGACAGCACTGCGGCGCTGCAGGTAGATGAAAAACAGCGCCGTCAGTACCGTCAACCCGCTGACCAGTGCGCCGGTCCACGGCAAATCCGCCAGGTCCGCGCCACTGGCCACAACCAGCCCGCCAATCCATGCCCCGGCTGCGTTGCCGAGATTGAATGCGCTTTGATTCAACGTCGATCCAAGGTTCGGCGCTTCATGAGCCTGATCGATGATCAGCAATTGCAAAATCGGGCACAGCGCGAACGCGAAGATGCCCCACAACACCAGCGTGATCGCCGCCGGGATCACTGAGTGACTGGTCTGACTGAAAGCGGCCAGCACGACGACCACAGCCAGGGCCATACCGACCAGAGAAGGCAGCAAACGACTGTCCGCCAGTCGGCCGCCAAGCATGCTGCCCGCCGTCAAGCCTACCCCGAACAACAGCAGCATGATGGTCACGCCATGCGGGCTGACACCGGTGATGTCTTGCAGAATCGGCGCGATATAGGTGAACACGCTGAACAGACTGGTGGACGCCAGCACGCTCATGCCCAGCGCCAGCAGCACGTTGACCTTGCCCAGCACTTTGAACTCGCTGGCCAGGTTGGCTTTGTCCATGGGGATTTCCTTGGGCAGCCAAACCCACTGTGCGATGGCCGCAATCACGCCGATCACCGAAACCGCCCAAAACGTCGAGCGCCAGCCGGCGTATTGCCCGAGCGCGGTGCCCAATGGAACGCCCAGCACGTTGGCCAGCGTCAGGCCGGTGAACATCATGGCAATCGCTTGGGCTCGTTTGTTCGGTGCCACCAAACCGGCAGCGACCACTGAACCGATGCCGAAAAACGCGCCATGGCACAACGCGGTGATCACTCGCGCGGCCATCAAAGTGGCGTAGTTCGGCGCCAGGGCGCAAAGGATATTGCCGAGAATGAACATCAGCGTCATGCCCAGCAGTGTGGCTTTGCGCGGCATGTTGGCCGTACCGACCGCGAGGATCGGCGCACCGAACACCACGCCCAGGGCGTAACCGGTGATGAGCAGGCCCGCGTGAGGAATGCTCACGGCGAGGTCGCGGGCGACATCGGGCAGCAAGCCCATGATGACGAATTCAGTGGTGCCGATTCCGAAGGCGGCAACGGCCAGTGCAAGCAAGGCGAGTGGCATGCGCAAGGTCTCTGTCGGTAGTCTTGACGCTTTGATCAGGCATACGCAGGCCGACGCCCGTTCTCGGTGAGAGCGGGCGGAGGCAGAAATTATTGGAATTAGTGTGTGCGCAACTGAGTGCGGCGTGGTCGCTTGCAGTATAAACAGCTGCGGACATATGGCGAATCAATTCTCTGCCCCGCCCTTGTCGGGGGAGGGTAAGGGCAAAATAAGGAGTGTGCCGTGCTTGCGACGGTTCTGGTGTTGGTGGCGGCGCTGTTGCACGCGGCGTGGAATACCCTGATCAAATTCAGCGCGGAGCGGCTGTTGGTGGTGGCTTGCATGGACAGCGTGGCGCTGCTGTTTGTCGCCCTGATGCTGCCCTTCGTGGCGCTGCCACCACTGGAAATGTGGTCGTGGATTCTCGCGTCGGCAGCATTCGAGTTGCTCTATCGCTACCTGTTGATCCAGGCCTATCGGGTCGGCGATCTCGGTCTGGTCTATCCCTTGATGCGTGGCCTGTCGCCGCTGGTGGTGCTGGCGCTGACGCTGATCTTCGCCGGGGAAGTGCTGACGGCTCAGCAGATCTTCGGGATTTTGCTGATCCCGTTCGGCATGTTGTGCTTGCTCTGGCAGGGCGGTGGCGGGGTGCGCCTGCCGTGGTCGATGCTGCCGGTGGTGGCGCTCATCGGGTTGTGCATCGGGTGCTACACCTTCATCGATGGCCAAGCCTTGCGCCGCTGGTCCCACCCATTGGACTACCTGGTTTGGGTCACCTTGCTCAGTGCCTGGCCGTTCCCATTGCTGGCGCTGGTACGCAAGCGGCCGGCGTTCATGCTGTTCTGGCGCGAGCAGTGGCGGTTGGGATTGGCGGTCGGGTTTTGCGTGCTGTTCAGCTACGCTCTGGTGCTGTGGGCCATGCAGCTCGGTTCCATTGCCGAAGCTGCGGCGTTGCGCGAGATCAGTGTGATTCTGGTGGTGCTGTTTGGGATGCGTTACCTGAAAGAACCTTTCGGCAGGCCCCGGCTCTTAGCCTGTGGACTGGTGCTGATCGGCATGTTGGTGATGAAGTTTTAGTCGCCCCTGATGGAATTCGATTTTCTATAACTTGAAGAAGGGACTGCGTTATGACGGTTGCTCTGTGGTGTATTTTGATTGCGATCTGCTTGCCTTACTTGTGCATAGGCATCGCCAAGGTCCGTGGCGGGTACGGGCTCAGACACAATCATGATCCTCGGGGGTTTCTCGACTCGCTGGAAGGCTTGGGCAAGCGGGCATATGCGGCGCAACTGAACAGTTTTGAAGTGACCCCCGCGTTTGCGGCGGCGGTAATTGTGGCTCACTTGGCCGGCAATGCCGAACTGGTGACGATCAATGTGCTGTCGGTGCTGTTTATCACCAGTCGGCTGCTCTTCATCATTTGCTATTTGGCGGATTGGGCGATTTTGCGGTCGTTGGTGTGGTTTGTGGGGATGGGGTTGATCATCAGTTTCTTTGTTGTGTCTGTTTAATAAAGCAAGATCAAAAGATCGCAGCCTTCGGCAGCTCCTACTGGGATCGACGCGATATTGCGACGAACGCGGTCAATGTAGGAGCTGGCGAAGCCTGCGATCTTTTTCTTTTAAAGTTTGTCAGCCACCTGCGGTACTTGAGGCAATGCCGCACCTTTAGGCCAAAGCATCCATATCTGCCCCTGCTGTTTCATGTCGCCGGCCAATTGCCCGGCTGCCTCGCCCGTGCCCCAGAACAGGTCCGCGCGGACCTCGCCGGCAATTGCGCCGCCAGTATCTTGCGCGGCCACCGGGCGTACCAACGCGCTGCCGTCCGGGC
Organism: Pseudomonas sp. JV414; assembly: GCF_032424305.1. NCBI lineage: Bacteria > Pseudomonadati > Pseudomonadota > Gammaproteobacteria > Pseudomonadales > Pseudomonadaceae > Pseudomonas > Pseudomonas sp. JV414. The sequence goes on from NZ_VYKC01000016.1 coordinate 70,989, forward strand.
GTGTGGTGGATAACCACAACAGACTGCCGAGCGGAATCACCTTGCGGTCCACTGCCGCGCTATAACCTGCAGTCAGCGGTACGTTCAGCGAACCGCGCGGCCCTTCGTTGCTGTCGGGATTGCGGGTGAAGAACACGTAGCTGGGGTTGCTGCCGAGCAGTTCGGGAATGCGCATCGGATTGGCCTTGGCCCAAGTGCTGATAGTGCCCATGGTCACGTCTTCTTTCTTCAGCTCACCTTGGTCCACCAGCCAGCGGCCGATGGGTCGATACGGGTGGCCGTTCTGATCGGCATAACCGATGCGCAATTGACGACCGTCATCAAGCTGGATGCGCCCCGAGCCCTGGATTTGCAGGAACTGCAGGTTCATCGGGTCGGTCAGCCAGGCAATCACCGGCGCCTTCACGCCTTTGGTTTCAATCGTTGCCGCATCGTCGTACGGCTTGAGCACGCGACCTTCGAGTCTTCCGCGCAGGCGTTTGCCTTTGAGTTCTGGATAGATACTGTCCAGCGAGACGATGATCATGTCCTCGGGTACACCGTACACCGGGATGTTGGCTTCCTCGGTCTGGGTCAGACTGCCGGGGTACACCGGTTCGTAGTAACCGGTAATCAGACCGTTGGGGTTGTCATTGGCGGCACGCAGGCCATAGACGTCCAGGTTCTGTTTGAGAAAATCGCGGATGTCATTGGCGGTTGGCTGCACATTGGCGGAAGCCGCACAGGTGCCGCCCCAGACCGGGTCGGCCTTGAGTCGGGTGCAGGCGCTGCGCCACGAGCCGAAGCCGGCAACGAGGTCGTTGTCGGACACCGCCGGAAGCGCTTCCCAGGTGGCGCTGGAGTAGGTCGCCAGTGCGTGGGTTTTCGGTTTGCTGCTGTCGCCGCCGGTGCAACCTGCCAGCACGACCACCATCGGAAGGGTCCAGGCCAGATTGTGACGCCATGCCTTGAAACGGCTGTTCATGGAGTAATTCCTTTGTCGGTTGCCTGAGTGCTCCATGCGCTCAAACAACCCGTATTGATAATAGGGCTATTGGTCTTTGCCGGTGACGCGAGGATACTGGCCGCCGTTTCCAGTGACCTGAAGCCACCATGACTCTTAAAAGACTTTTTGTTGTATTGCTGGCCTGCCTGACCTTGTCCGCCTGCGGTGGTGTCGACCCGAACTCGCCGCTGGGTCAGCGCAAGGCGATTTTCAAGCAGATGCTCAAGACTGGCGAAGACCTGGGCGGTATGTTGCGTGGGCGTATTCCGTTCGATGGCTCGAAATTCGCCGACGGCGCCGTGAAACTCGATGCTTTGTCCCGTGAGCCGTGGAAGCATTTCCCGCAGGTGCGCGAAGAGGATCACACCAGCGCCAAGAATGATGTCTGGCAGAAGCAGGCACGCTTTCAGGAAATGGCTCGCACCCTTGAAGACGCCACCGGTGAACTGGTGATTGTCAGCAAGGTTCAGCCCTACAAGGTCAGCAACCTGGGGCCGGCGATACAGAAAGTCGAAGATGCTTGCAGTGCCTGCCATAAAGAGTTTCGGGATCATTGATTCCAGAAAAGATCGTAGCCTTCGGCAACTCCTACATGGGAGCGCGTACTCCTGTAGGAGCTGCCGAAGGCTGCGATCTTTTGATCTTGAAAGATCTTTTTACTTATCCAACTCATCCAACGCTTCCTGCAATTCCTTGCGCGATTGAGCCAGTTTGTCTTTGCGCTTGTTGATCTTCTCGGCGTCGCCTTTTTTCATCGCCTTCTCGAGATCGGCCTGACGCGTGCTGACTTCGTGCTTGGCGTCGAGCACCTTGTTTTCCCGTTCCTTCTTCAAGGAAGCGTCGGTGCAATGGGTAGTCACTTCGTTCAGGGCGGTTTCCAGGCCAGCCTGTTGATCGGCGTTGCCGCGGGACTTGGCCAGTTCAATCTGGTTGATGATGCCCTGTTTTTTAGCTGCACAGCCGGTCAGGCCCGGGGCATCTTCGTTGGCCATCAATGGAGCGGCCATCACGCTGCACAGGGTCAACACGGCGAGCGGTGAAAGAAGTTTCATAAAAGCTCCAGGTGAAAAATTCGATATAGCGATGGGCTGTTTGAGCGCACCGGCACCTTTGGGTTCCCGGCTCTCAGACAGGGCGGGCGTCTAGAAGCCATCAATCCCGGCAACACGTAATGTCTCACTCAAGGCCAGGACCTGCGGGTCGCGGAAAAATGCGCTCAATTGCGCTGCGCGCCCCGGGCCGATGCCGGCTTCGGCCTGCCATTGTTCGGTGTTTCGTTGTGCCAGCGCCTGCCATGAATCGGCGAGGCGTGCCTGGCCGGTCGGCGGCAAGCCCAGGGCTTTGAGCCAGCGAGCGAATGGGCGTTGCCGGGCGCTGTTGAAACTGTTCAAAAGACGAGCACTGCTGCGCTCACCGAAGCCGTCAATGTTAGCAAGCTCTTGCCCATCGAGGGTCATCCAATCGAGCAGACTGTCAAGGCGTTCGGCCTTGAGCAGTTTCTCCCAGGTGCCTGGTCCGACATGAGGCAAGGCCAGCCCCTGTTTGCCGCTGAGCCAACTCAGGCGTGCGAGGAATTGGCTTTCGCATCCTGGTGTCGGTTGCCAGCAGCTTAACGGATGAAAGTCTGCTGCCAGCGGCACATTCAATTCCGGGCGTTCAGTACTGCGCAATACGACACCATCGAGCCTGGGGATAGTCAGCCCCGCCAGGCTGATGGCGACTTGGTCGCCGGGCCGAATGTCCAGCGCTTCCCAGCGTTGCAGGGAACTGACACTCACGCGCTTGATCTGTCGGTCATCGAGCATCACCGGTACCAGATCCAGCACCGGTGTGATCCGGCCGGTTCGTCCGATCTTGAAGTGGACCTTGCGCACCTCGGCCAGCGCCTGGGCAAAAGGGTATTTCCAAGCGACGCTCCAATAAGGAGTTTTCGCCTGCCAGCGCTCGGCCGGTGGGCGTTGGTCCTGGCGCAACACGACCCCATCGCTGGCAAAGGGCAGGGGCGAGCGATACCAGTGATCGCGCCAGCGTTCGGCATCGGCAAATGCCTTGATCGGCTGACTGTAGGGCGCCGTGCTCGGGAACCCCAATTCATCCAGGGCCGCCACCCGGGCCGGCAGGTTTTTCGGGCCTTGCGGCCAGTCCCAGACAAACAACCCGATGCCGGCGGCTTGCTCGGTGCTCAGTGCCTTGCGTGCCATCAACCCGGCCACCGTGGCGCGGGCATTGAGGCTGCCGGCCTGGGCTTGTACGTGTTCGCTCAGGCGCCAATAGAGTTCGCCTTGCAGCAACAAATCCAGTGGCTGCGGAAGCTTTTGAGGGATGGCGGCGATCTGGCGCGCCGAGGCAGTCCAGTCCTGGCCGTTTACCCCGTCTCCCCGGCTGATCGCCTGATGCAGCCAGCCGTTGCGATAGACCAATGTCACCGCCACACCGTCGACCTTGGGCTGAACCCAGGCCTCTCCCCGATCTTTTAGCCAAGCTTCGACGGCGCGCCCATCGCGCAGTTTTTCCAGGCCGGTGTGGGCGATGGGGTGAGCAACCGTGCCGCCGGCCGTGCGCAATGGTTCGGCGGAGAGGCCTGAATCAAAACATTCACGCCATTCGGTCAGTCGCGCACGGGACTGATCGTAGAGTTCATCGGCGATCAGCGACTGGCCTTCACGGTGGTAGCTGTCGTCCCAGCGATCGATTTGCAGTTGCAGGGTGGTGATTTCTTCCTGCGCGCGGGCCGGTGGCCAGTCAGGGCATCCGGCGGCATTGGCGGTCAGGCAGGCGACGGTCAGCAGGAAGCAGAAAAACAGGCGCAGGTTAGGCAGCATCGAGAGCGTCCTTGCTCGTTGGGATGCTTTCAAGGCTAGTCAGTTTTCGGGTTTGGGTTGCAAGGGTGTAATTCTGCGTATTTCGATATAGGAAGATCAAAAGATCGCAGCCTTCGGCAGCTCCTACAGGTGTACGCCATTCCCTTGTAGGAGCTGCCGAAGGCTGCGATCTTTTGATCTTCCTCATGAAAAAGCCCCGCACGGCGAACCGTGCGGGGCTTTGGGTACCGCAGGAAAAGTCTTACAGGCCAGCTGCGACACGCAGGTCGTCGGCGCGGTCGGTTTTTTCCCAGGTGAACGTGGTGAACGTATCGTCGCCCACGGTCTTGGTGGCCGGAGTGCGACCGAAGTGGCCGTACGCAGCGGTTTCCTGGTACATCGGGTGCAGCAGGTCGAGCATGGTGGTGATCGCGTATGGACGCAGGTCGAACACTTCGCGAACCAGTTTGACGATTTTGTCGTCGCTGATTTTGCCGGTGCCGAAGGTGTTCACCGAAATCGACGTAGGCTGCGCCACACCAATCGCGTAGGAAACCTGAATCTCGCAACGCTCGGCCAGGCCGGCAGCGACGATGTTCTTGGCCACGTAACGACCGGCGTAAGCTGCCGAACGGTCAACCTTCGATGGATCCTTGCCGGAGAACGCGCCACCGCCGTGACGGGCCATGCCGCCGTAGCTGTCGACGATGATCTTGCGACCGGTCAGGCCGCAGTCGCCAACCGGGCCACCGATGATGAATTGGCCGGTCGGGTTGATGTGGAACTGGGTGTCCTTGGACAGCAGCTCGGCAGGCAGTACGTGCTTGACGATCAGTTCCATCACGCCTTCGCGCAGATCTTTGTACGATACGTCAGGGTTGTGCTGGGTCGACAGTACAACGGCGTCGATACCGACAACCTTGCCGCCTTCGTAACGGCAAGTCACTTGCGACTTGGCGTCCGGACGCAGCCAAGGCAGCAGGCCGGATTTACGGGCTTCAGCCTGACGTTGAACCAATTGGTGCGAGAAGGTGATCGGTGCTGGCATCAGCACGTCGGTTTCGTTGCTGGCGTAGCCGAACATCAGGCCCTGGTCGCCGGCGCCCTGATCTTCAGGCTTGGCACGATCGACACCTTGGTTGATGTCAGGGGACTGCTTGCCGATGATGTTCATCACGCCGCAGGTCGCGCCGTCGAAACCGACATTGGAGCTGTTGTAGCCGATGTCGAGAATCACGTTACGGACGATGTCTTCCAGATCGACCCAGGCCGACGTGGTGACTTCACCTGCGATGATTGCCACGCCGGTTTTCACCAGCGTTTCGCACGCCACGCGGGCGAACTTGTCTTCAGCAATGATGGCGTCCAGCACCGCATCGGAAATCTGGTCGGCGATTTTGTCCGGATGCCCTTCAGACACGGACTCGGAGGTGAAGAGGGAGTATTCGCTCATCTCGATTTTTTCCTGAATTTACCGATGGTGAGTGTCGCCAGCCGGTCGCTGAAAATGGCGGACCTGAATCTGGAAACCATTACGTAAGCCTACATAGAGGCTTTCCCCGGGAACGAGTCCCGCAGCGGTGGCCCAACGGGCCAGATCGTCCTGTTCAAACCCCAACCACAGATCACCGCAGGCCTCCCTGGCCCAACTCTGGTTGTGGCTACATAACTCTGTCACGAGCAGGCTGCCGCCCGGTTGCAGCAAGTCGGCCATGCGCTTGAGTGCTTCGGCCGGCGCGGCGAAATGGTGCAGTACCATGTTCAGTACAACGCAATCAGCCTTGAGGCTTATACCGTTCAATGCATCGGCCAATTGCAGGCTGACGTTAGCCAGCATTTCACGTTCACAGATCTGGCGGGCCAGATCGAGCATCGCCGGGCTGTTGTCCAGCGCCGTGACTTGGGCGAAACGACGCGCCAGCTCCGGCAGAAAACCGCCATCGCCAGGACCCACTTCGATGGCTGTGGCGTCGGGGCCGAAACTCAGCTTGTCGAGCAATGCCACCACGCTTTCGCGGTATTGCGGCAGGCCGGCGATCAAGTCTTGCTGGGCGCGAAACTTCTCCGCAACCCGTGAGAAAAAGTCCTGGCTGGCCGCCGCCCGTTGCCCATGGACCTGACCGATCCGCGACTGAACGTCAGTCGGCAGGGTCAGGTTGTCCACTTCTTCCAGCAGCGCGGCATGCAGCTTGCCGCCCAGCAGATCGGTATGGGGCAGGGCGCGACGGTAGAAAATCGCATTGCCTTCACGGCGGGTCGCCACCAGGTTGGCTTGGGCCAAAACCTTGAGGTGATGACTCATGCCGGACTGGCCGATGCCGAAGATCTGCGCCAGTTCCAGTACGCCGAACGAGTCGTTGGCCAGCGCGCGCAATACATTCAGCCGCAGAGGATCGCCGCCGGCCTTGCACAGGGCCGCCAGCTCATCGCAATCGTCATGTCGAATGGAAGGTGCGCGTAAATTCATAAGGCCAGCAGTCTAGTGACGGTCAGAAATCACCGCAAGAGCAATATCAAAAAGTTTTGATATTGCTCGATAGATGGCACTTCTCAGCGTTAGGTTCAGTCAGCAAACGAACGGCGGAAAGGTTTCACCCGTCGAATACGTCGTTATCCATTGGAAAAACGCCTTCAGATGACTATCTGTCATTGCCCCGAGGCGGGTGGGTGAGGGAAAATGCTCGCCTTTTTTCCGTTTCGTTTTATTCACTCTCGATTCAATATCCGCAGGAGAACAGCGATGCCCAGCCGTCGTGAGCGTGCCAACGCCATTCGTGCCCTCAGCATGGATGCCGTGCAAAAAGCCAACAGCGGCCATCCCGGTGCCCCTATGGGTATGGCAGATATCGCCGAAGTACTTTGGCGTGACTACCTGAAGCACAACCCGAGCAATCCATCGTTCGCCGACCGTGACCGCTTCGTGCTGTCCAACGGTCACGGTTCGATGCTGATCTACTCGCTGCTGCACCTGACCGGCTACGACCTGTCGATCGATGACCTGAAAAACTTCCGCCAGCTGCACAGCCGCACCCCGGGTCACCCGGAATTCGGTTACACCCCGGGCGTTGAAACCACCACCGGTCCACTGGGCCAAGGCCTGGCCAACGCCGTGGGTTTCGCCCTGGCAGAAAAAGTCCTGGCAGCGCAGTTCAACCGTCCCGGCCATAACGTCGTCGATCACCACACCTATGTGTTCCTGGGTGATGGCTGCATGATGGAAGGCATTTCCCACGAAGTCAGCTCCCTGGCCGGTACGCTGGGCCTGGGCAAACTGATCGCCTTCTACGACGACAACGGCATCTCCATCGACGGCGAAGTCGAAGGCTGGTTCACCGATGACACACCGAAGCGTTTCGAGTCCTACAACTGGCAAGTGATCCGCAACGTCGACGGTCATGACCCGGAAGAAATCAAGATCGCCATCGACACGGCGCGCAAAAGCGAGCAGCCAACGCTGATCTGCTGCAAGACCACCATTGGCTTCGGTTCGCCGAACAAGCAAGGCAAGGAAGACTGCCACGGCGCCCCATTGGGTGACGCGGAAATCGCTCTGACCCGTGAAGCACTGAAGTGGAACCACGGCCCGTTCGAAATCCCGGCCAACATCTATGCCGAGTGGGATGCCAAGGAATCCGGTCGCGCTGCCGAAGCCGAGTGGGATCAACGCTTCGCTGCTTACTCCGCGGCTTTCCCTGAGTTGGCCAACGAGCTGGTTCGTCGCCTGAGCGGTGACCTGCCGACTGACTTCGCTGAAAAAGCTTCTGCCTACATCGCTGAAGTCGCAGCCAAGGGCGAAACCATCGCCAGCCGTAAAGCCAGCCAGAACGCCCTGAATGCGTTCGGCCCGCTGCTGCCGGAACTGCTCGGCGGTTCGGCTGACCTGGCCGGCTCCAACCTGACCCTGTGGAAAGGTTGCAAAGGCGTCACCGCCGAAGACGCCAGCGGCAACTACATGTACTACGGCGTTCGCGAGTTCGGCATGAGCGCGATCATGAACGGCGTAGCCCTGCACGGTGGCCTGGTGCCTTACGGCGCGACCTTCCTGATGTTCATGGAATACGCCCGCAACGCAGTGCGCATGTCGGCGTTGATGAAGAAACGCATCATCTATGTGTTCACCCACGACTCCATCGGTCTGGGCGAAGACGGCCCGACTCACCAGCCGATCGAGCAACTGGCCAGCCTGCGCTGCACGCCGAACCTCGACACCTGGCGTCCAGCCGATGCCGTTGAATCGGCGGTGGCCTGGAAATCTGCTCTGGAGCGTGACGACGGTCCGTCGGCACTGATCTTCTCCCGTCAGAACCTGCAGCACCAGACCCGCAATGCGATCCAGATCGAAGAGATCGCGCGTGGCGGCTACGTGCTGAAAGACTGCGCAGGCGAGCCTGAGCTGATCCTGATTGCTACCGGTTCGGAAGTCGGCCTGGCCGTTCAAGCCTTCGACAAACTGACCGAGCAAGGCCGCAAGGTGCGTGTTGTTTCGATGCCGTGCACCAGCGTCTTTGAAGCCCAGGACGCCGGCTACAAGCAAGCGGTTCTGCCATTGCAGGTCAGCGCACGTATCGCCATCGAGGCCGCCCACGCGGACTACTGGTACAAGTACGTGGGCCTGGAAGGCCGCGTGATCGGCATGACCACCTACGGCGAGTCGGCGCCTGCGCCTGCCTTGTTCGAAGAGTTCGGCTTCACCCTGGAAAACATCCTGGGTCAGGCTGAAGAGCTGCTGGAAGACTAAGTCCGACAGTTGCGTTGTCTGTGCTGACGTCTTCGCGGGCAAGCCTCGCTCCTACAGGGTCATGTGTTGTCTGCCGGATTGGAAATCATCCAATTCCACAGACAAGTGATCTGTAGGAGCGAGGCTTGCCCGCGAAGGCAATTGAACATTCAACGCAACACTGACGGATTCACCACGGTAATCGAGAACCCCATGCCTCAACCGCGTCCTTACAAAGTTGCACTCAACGGCTACGGCCGGATTGGTCGTTGCGTCTTGCGTGCGTTGTTTGAGCGAGGCTCGACGGCTGGGTTTGAAATTGTCGCGATCAACGATCTGGCCGACATGGCCAGCATCGAATACCTGACACGCTTCGACTCCACTCACGGGCGGTTTCCCGGCGAAGTGAAGGTCGAGGGCGATTGTCTGCATATTAATGGCAACTGCGTGAAGGTTTTGCGCAGTGCCACCCCCGAAGGCATCGATTGGGCGTCACTGGGCGTCGATCTGGTGTTGGAGTGCTCCGGCGCTTACCACACCCGTCAGGACGGCCAGCGTTTCCTCGATGCTGGCGCACCACGGGTGCTGTTCTCCCAGCCGATGGCCAGCGAGGCGGATGTCGACGCGACCATCGTCTACGGTGTGAACCAGGATTGCCTGACCGGCGACGAGCTGCTGGTGTCCAACGCCTCCTGCACCACCAACTGCGGCGTGCCGCTGTTGCGCCTGCTGAATCAGGCCATTGGTCTGGAATATGTGTCGATCACCACCATCCACTCGGCAATGAACGATCAACCGGTGATCGACGCCTATCACCACGAAGACCTGCGCCGCACCCGTTCGGCGTTCCAGTCGGTGATTCCGGTGTCCACTGGTCTGGCGCGAGGCATTGAACGCCTGCTGCCGGAACTTGCCGGGCGAATTCAGGCCAAAGCCGTGCGGGTGCCGACGGTTAACGTGTCCTGCCTCGACATTACGATGCAGACCGTAAGCGATACCGACGCCACCGAGGTCAACCGGATTCTGCGCGAGGCCGCCACCCATGGCCCGCTCAAGGGCCTTCTGGCCTACACCGAGTTGCCTCACGCCAGTTGTGATTTCAATCATGACCCACATTCGGCCATCGTCGATGCCAGTCAGACCCGCGTTTCCGGCCCACGGCTGGTGAACATCCTGGCGTGGTTCGACAACGAATGGGGTTTTGCCAATCGAATGCTGGACGTTGCAGAACACTATTTGCAAACAGCTGCACCACAACCAAAACCTGCTCTCTAAAACAGCTATCCAGGAAATGCGACCCATGACCGTGTTGAAGATGACCGACCTCGATCTGCAAGGTAAGCGCGTACTGATCCGCGAAGACCTCAACGTCCCAGTCAAGGATGGTGTTGTCACCAGCGATGCGCGAATCCTGGCTTCGCTGCCGACCATCAAGCTGGCCCTGGAAAAAGGCGCGGCCGTGATGGTCTGCTCGCACCTTGGCCGTCCGACCGAAGGCGAGTTCTCGGCCGAGAACAGCCTCAAGCCAGTGGCTGACTACTTGAGCAAGGCCTTGGGCCGCGAAGTGCCGCTGGTGTCCGATTACCTGAGTGGCGTCGACGTGAAAGCCGGCGACATCGTGCTGTTCGAAAACGTGCGCTTCAACAAGGGCGAAAAAAAGAACGCTGACGAACTGGCCAAGCAATACGCCGCCCTGTGCGACGTGTTTGTGATGGACGCCTTCGGCACCGCTCACCGCGCCGAGGGTTCGACCCATGGCGTGGCCAAGTTCGCCAAAGTCGCCGCCGCTGGCCCGTTGCTGGCCGCCGAACTGGATGCACTGGGCAAAGCCCTGGGCGCCCCGGCGCAGCCAATGGCCGCTATCGTTGCCGGCTCCAAAGTGTCGACCAAACTCGACGTGCTCAACAGCCTGAGCCAGATCTGCAACCAGCTGATCGTCGGTGGCGGCATCGCCAACACTTTCCTGGCCGCTGCCGGTCATCCGGTCGGCAAATCCTTGTACGAACCGGACCTGCTGGACACCGCCCGCGAAATCGCCGCCAAGGTCAGCGTGCCATTGCCGGTGGACGTGGTGGTTGCCAAGGAATTCGCTGAAAGCGCGACCGCGACCGTCAAGCTGATCGCCGACGTGGCCGCCGACGACATGATCCTGGACATCGGCCCACAGACCGCGGCGAATTTCGCCGAGCTGCTGAAGTCGTCCAAGACCATCCTGTGGAACGGCCCGGTGGGCGTGTTCGAATTCGACCAGTTCGGTAACGGCACCAAAGTGCTGGCCCAGGCCATCGCGGAAAGCTCGGCATTCTCCATCGCTGGCGGCGGCGACACCTTGGCGGCTATCGATAAATATGGCGTTGCCGAGCAAATCTCCTACATTTCTACCGGCGGCGGCGCGTTCCTCGAATTCGTCGAAGGCAAAGTGCTGCCGGCCGTTGAAGTCCTGGAAAGCCGGGCCAAGGCCTGAGGCCGCGCATTTGACCAGGCAAAGGAGTGTTCAGATGGTCAGGACCTTAATGCTGTTGATCGTCGCGGGTATGCTGGCGGCTTGCGGGAGTAACCCGAAAGCCACGCCGGAACCCGCGCCGCAAACACAGGAAAAAGGCTGCTACCAGGCCGATTGGCAGGCGGAAACCAACCCGGTGATCAACAAGCGTTCCGGGCCCGATGGCCTGGAGAAATACGAGACACAGGCCCCAACCAAGGAACATGGTTGCCCTTGAGGGGTCTGACTCTTTACTCAAGGCTGGCGGCGTGTGCCGTCAGTCGAGGAACACGGATGAAACGCTTTATCGCCGTTGCAGCACTGGCATTGCTGGCAGGTTGCGCCAATTTGAACCTGTTCAACGCTGCCGAGCCAGCGGACAGCTGGACCACCTGGACCTGCGACAGCCAGGCCAAAGTGCTATGGCGCTACACTGACGTCAGCCGCAAGGAAGTCGACGTTCGCCTGGGCGGTGCCGATCAGGTCTACCGCTTGAAGCTTGAACCGGGCGCCGAAGGTTCGCTGTACAGCAACGACATGCTGGCGTTTCACGTAAAAGGTGAGGAGGGCCTGGTGTACTGGGTCGCCACCAATGATTTGATTGGCCGCGGTTGTAAAGCCGAGTAAGACACAAGCGGGCTTTTGTGGCGAGGGGGCTTGCCCCCGTTGGAGTGCGAAGCACTCCCGAAGCCAGCAGGCGCGGTGCTTCAGTTAAAGCGCGTCATCCGATTTGCGACTGCTTCGCAGCCGAACGGGGGCAAGCCCCCTCGCCACAAGGTTTCAGCGACACAAGGTTTTTGGCAACACCGAATTCGCAGCCCGGGCCAACCCCCGATCTGCAATAACTTGAATAGCCGCCGCCGCTACGGCAGGCTGGCACGATTAACGACCCTCAACCGGGAGAGACACACACAATGGCACTTATCAGCATGCGCCAGATGCTGGACCACGCAGCCGAGTTCGGCTACGGCGTTCCAGCCTTCAACGTCAACAACCTTGAGCAGATGCGCGCCATCATGGAAGCCGCTGACAAGACTGACTCCCCGGTGATCGTCCAGGCTTCGGCCGGTGCTCGCAAATACGCCGGTGCACCGTTCCTGCGTCACCTGATCCTGGCGGCAATCGAAGAATTCCCGCACATTCCGGTGTGCATGCACCAGGACCACGGCACCAGCCCTGACGTCTGCCAGCGCTCCATCCAACTGGGCTTCAGCTCGGTGATGATGGACGGTTCCCTTGGCGAAGACGGCAAGACCCCAACCGACTACGACTACAACGTCCGCGTTACCCAACAAACCGTCGCCATGGCTCACGCCTGCGGCGTATCGGTAGAAGGCGAGCTGGGCTGCCTGGGTTCGCTGGAAACCGGCATGGCCGGTGAAGAAGACGGCATCGGCGCCGAAGGCGTTCTGGATCACAGCCAAATGCTGACCGACCCGGAAGAAGCCGCTGACTTCGTCAAACGCACCCAGGTCGATGCCCTAGCCATCGCCATCGGCACCAGCCACGGCGCCTACAAGTTCACCAAGCCACCTACCGGTGACGTGCTGGCCATCGACCGCATCAAAGAAATCCACAAACGCATCCCGAACACCCACCTGGTGATGCACGGTTCGTCCTCCGTGCCACAAGAGTGGCTGGCGATCATCAACCAGTACGGTGGCGACATCAAAGAAACCTACGGCGTACCGGTTGAAGAAATCGTCGAAGGCATCAAGCACGGCGTGCGCAAGGTCAACATCGACACCGACCTGCGCCTGGCCTCCACCGGTGCAATGCGTCGCCTGATGGCTACCAACCCTAGCGAGTTCGACCCGCGTAAGTTCTTCGGCGCGACCGTGACTGCCATGCGTGATGTGTGTATTGACCGTTACAACCAATTTGGTACAGCGGGCAACGCTTCGAAGATCAAGCCGATCTCGTTGGAAGGGATGTACCAGCGTTATCTGAAGGGTGAGTTGAACGCTAAGGTGAACTGAGCCTGAGCGTTAAACTGTGTTGATAAAGAACCCGCCGAGAGGCGGGTTTTTTGTGGGCGGAATTTTATCTGGCCGTTGTCGGACGTAAGGCGCTTGAAATGTTACTTATAGTGGACATAATAAAAATATTCGCTAGAAAAGTCCTATATAGGTGACATTCATGCTCCTGCATAACCCTTCTGTGTTCGGTGAAAGAGTCCGCCAGTTGCGACGCGCCAAAGGCTATAGCCAGGCAATACTGGCGCACAGAGCAAAATGCAACCGCAAAACCATCATTGACCTTGAGGCTGGTGAAAATGTCGCGCTGTACACCGCGTTCAGGGTGCTATCAGCGCTGGGCATGGCGCTTGAAATTGTCGACAACCGAATTGACCTCAAATCCCTCGCTGATCTGGTAGAGCACGATGAGTAAGGTCAAGCTACTCAACGTCATGACACCGCAAGGCTTTTCGGGCGAACTGTCCAAGGGTTCGCAGTTCTCGTTTGCCTACGAGTCCGCCGATGCGCCCAGGGAAGTCTCACTGGTCATGCCCTATGACCCGACGCCTTCGGTGAGCAATGTGCTGCATCCGATTTTCGATATGAATGTGCCTGAAGGGTTTCTGGCCGATCAGATCAAACGCCGGATGGCCAAGCACATGCAGGTGGATGAAATGCGCCTGTTATCGGTCATCGGAGGGAATCAAATCGGGCGCCTCACCTACCAGAACCCGATAGAGGCACTCGTGTCCGTTCGTGCTCAGGTCGGCCTGCAGGAAATCCTGTCTGCGGATGCCTCGCAAGGTGTCTTCGAGTTCCTCGTCGATACCTACTTCGAGTCGGGCATTTCAGGTGTGCAGCCCAAGGTGCTGGTACCCGATCTGGATAAGCTCACCGGTCATCGAAAAACCATGCTCAGCTCCGATCTGATTGTTAAGTCAGGCGCCGATGAGTACGCACATCTGGCTCAGAATGAATTTCTCTGCCTGGAAGCGGCCCGTCTTGCTGGCCTGGAAACACCGCCGTTCTGGCTTTCGGAAAACGGTGATCTGTTTGTGATGGAGCGATTCGATCTGACCGCTTCCGGTCGGCTCGGGTTCGAAGACATGGCTGTCCTTTTGGGGCTCAACAAGGATCCCCATGACAACTACAAGTATTCCCAAAGCTATGAAACCCTTGCGGCCGTGATTGGCCAAGTCTGCCGGCATGGCGATCCGGTACGCGAACTGGAGCGCTTTTTCTCTTCGGTTTGTCTTTCAGTCATGGTCCGCAACGGAGACGCACACCTGAAGAATTTCGGGGTGATCTACACCCATCCTGATGCGCTGGAAACGGTGCAATTGGCACCGGTTTTCGATGTCACGACCACGACCGTCTACGAAAATTACAACCCCAAATCCGGGCGGTCATTGGTTGACCGTACGTTGGCCATCAAGATGAACAAAGTAAAAAACTACCCGGATCGTCAGCAATTGATTGAGTTCGGTCGAAAACACTGCGCGGTGGATAGGCCGGCCTTGATCATTGAGTGTATTGCCGAGGCGATGACTCAAGCGTTAGCGGCCAATCGGAATCGCGTGGATGGCGAGCTGTTTACGTATATGCAGCGTGAGTGGGATGCCGGGCGGATGGCGGCGCTGAATGACACAGTTGTGTCGGGGTTAAGGCGCAAACCGGTGGGCAAGACGGACAGCTGATTGGGGTGATAAGCATAGATAAATTTTTTGTCTCGTCTTTGGTTTGGCGCGTTATCGCAAATGTATCTAAATGACTGTCATATCTGACAGTAGACAACCTTTATCGATTCTCTCAGGATAAAAACTCCACCCTGTAATGGAGTACGCAGTTATGAGCACCAAGGATGTAAAACCAAAAGCGAAAGGCCCTGCGCCTGTCACCATTCCAGTTGCACCAGAGCCGGGAAGTATCCAAAACTCTAAAGGGCCCGCGCCTTTCACATTGCCGAAAGAGTCAGAATAAGCACGTAATAAAAAACCCACAGAAATGCGGGTTTTTAATGCTTGGAAATTGAGCCTTGATACCGTTCTCGGCGTAGGTTCATGTATTTGCTGACGGCGTTGAGACGTTCGCGAAGCGGAGCATCAGGACGGGTAGTCGGTGGCGCTAAACAAATGGGGTGGTAGCTGTGCGCGGGTTCGCAGACCGAGGAGGAAGACCCGGCAGACCAAAAGGTCTCCCACGCACAGCCGCCATAAAAACGAGTACGGGCAAATGCTGCCCGTGTCGTATTTTGACGGTTGTGGTTCTAACTCGGTAGGGCTGCGAAACCCTATCGTCGACTGTTGCCGGCGACGGGGCGAACTATAAGCGGCGACTTTGGTGGCTGCAACCGGGGTGTAGGACCGTGCGCGTTCATTGTGGCGAGGGGGCTTGCCCCCGTTCGGAGGCGCAGCCGTCGTAAAACCGGGCACTGCGGTGTGTCTGAGGAAATTGGGTGATGGGGCTTGGGGCTGCTTCGCAGCCCAACGGGGGCAAGCCCCCTCGCCACAGTCGGAGCGATCCTACGAGTTTTACGGATGCCCGGATCGTTCTTTGCCCGTAGCAGCTGTCGAGCTTGCGAGGCTGCGTTCGACTGCGCTGCAGTCGCAAAATCAGACTCCACGTTTTTTCAGGTGAACCGTATGTGCCGGACTGCGACCGCTTCGCGACCGAACGCAGCCTCGGCAGCTGCTACAGTAGATCGAGTCAACTTAGGTATCGTGATCAATATCCAGCTTGCTGAACGTCGCTTCCCCGCCTTCGCTGGTGTACCCGGTGTTGTCCTGCACGTAGACACCGGCCTTGAAGTACAGCGGTTTATCACGCCACATCGCGCTGATGTCGGTGTCCCACTGGTAGCCCGCCGCGCTGATGCCCAATGCACCGCCGGGGCTGAGGTGGATGAGGTAGGAAAATTCCCGATCGAGTTTTATGCCAGTGGCGATGGTGATGACCCGGGCGGTGTCGTCGTCGGGGTGCATGCGGACTTTGGCGACGATGTTTCCGGTGTCGCTGGAGTCCTTGTATTGATATTCGAGCTTCACCATGGGCTTCTGGCTTTTGTAGGCATGGATCTGACCAATGACGATCTTGCCCGTGCTGGGTACCTTGCTGACCGTAAGGGTCGCACGCAGAAAGTTATCGGCGTCGGGGTAGTACCAGTTTTTCAGCGTGCCATTGCTGTAGGTTTCGCGGAGTTCGGTGCGAGGGTAAACCGCGTTTTCGGTGCGGGTGCCGGTTACCGGGGACCAGAAAAACAAGGTGCCGGTGTCGGAGTGGAAGTATTGATCCTTGAAGCCGTCCACCAGTTTGGTTGTTTCAACGGTGTATGGCGGACTGCCGACAGGAACGCTGAGGTTCCAGGTTGCGAGATCGATCATATTCGAGCTTCCACTTTTTTCTGTACGCACGTGCCAGAAGCTCTAACACGCGCCTTCGGGCCGTCTTTATAAGCGTTGAACGGTTGTTTGTTAATGCCCGTTTGGCAGATGGTTGACGTCAACATCCTGTCTAAATGCCATCTCTCCCGGTTTACGGGGGCTGTAGGAATGACCGTTAGTCGGCTATGCGAAACTTTACCGAAGTGATGGCACTCTCGCTGCTTCTGCTTTCGTGGATCCGGGTCTAGAGTGAAGTCGCACTATGTGCCCGGTTTTCACAAGAGACCGGCCTGAGGTCCAGCACAAGAGATGCAGCATGGAATGCGCACAACCTACGCCAGCTGAAGGCAGCTCAATCCTTTTAATTGTTGATGATTACCCCGAAAACCTGATCAGCATGCGCGCGTTGTTACAGCGCCAGGACTGGCAGGTCATCACCGCGGCTTCCGGCTTTGAAGCGCTCAGCCTGTTGCTCGAACACGACGTCGACCTGGTGCTGCTGGATGTGCAGATGCCAGGTATGGACGGTTTCGAAGTGGCGCGCTTGATGCGTGGCAGCCAGCGTACCCGCCTCACGCCGATCATTTTTCTCACCGCCAACGAACAATCTCAGGACGCTGTGATCAAGGGCTACGCCAGTGGTGCGGTGGATTACCTGTTCAAACCGTTCGACCCGCAAATTCTCAAACCCAAAGTCCAGGCCCTGCTCGAGCATCAGCGTAATCGCCGTGCCTTGCAGCAGTTGAGTCATGACCTGGAAGTCGCTCGTGCCTTTAATGCCTCGGTGCTGGATAACGCCGCCGAAGGCATTCTGGTGGTGGGCGAGGACGGGCTGATCCGTTTTGCCAACCCGGCGATGTCCCGCCTGCTCAATGCCACGGTGCACGAGCTGCAAGGCAAAGAGTTTCTCGATTTCCTGCAAAAGCCGCACATCCCGATCTGGGCCGACTCCGAATTGTTTGCCGGCTACAAACGCGGTGAAACCCTGCGCCTGCACGATGCGTTGCTGCGTACCGCGCCCGGCCAGCAAGTGCCGGTGGCGTTGTCCTGCGCGCCTTTGCCCGCCGAACAACGCGCCATGGTGGTGACGGTGCTGGACATGTCGGTGGTGCGCCATCTGCATCAGCAGCTGGAGTTTCAGGCGGTGACCGATCCGCTGACCGGGCTGCTCAATCGCCGGGGTTTCTATCAAACCGTTGAAAACCTGCTGCTGCGCGGCGAACGCTCCGACAGCACCTGGGTGCTGTTGTACCTGGACCTCGACGGCTTCAAGCGGGTCAATGATTCCCTCGGCCACGATGCTGGCGACAGGGTGTTGCGTTGGGTGTCCGAGCAGCTGAAGGCGTGTCTGCGGCCCTTCGATATTCTGGCGCGGATGGGCGGCGATGAGTTCACCGCGCTGCTGGATCTTGAGCTCCCTGAGCAAGCGGCAAAGATTGCTGAAAAGCTCATCGAGCGGGTGTCGATCTGTCAGCAAATCGAAGGCATGGACATCGCTTTGGGCGCCAGTATCGGCATTGCCACTTACCCCGACTGCGGGGCTAATCTCGACGGGTTGATGCGCGCGTCCGACATCGCCATGTACGAAGCCAAGCGCGCGGGGCGTCAGCAATATCGCTTCTACGATCACGAAATGAATGGCCGGGCGCGCTCGCGGCTGATGCTCGAAGAGAGCGTGCGCACGGCCATCGAGAATCGCGATTTCAACCTGGTGTATCAGCCTCAGGTAGCCATTGCCGACGGGCAGATTCGCGGGTTCGAGGCGTTGCTGCGCTGGCAGCACCCGAGTGTCGGCGATGTGCCGCCGGGGCTGTTTTTGCCGTTGCTGGAAGAGGCGCGCTTGATCAGTCGTCTTGGTAGCTGGATTTATCATCGCGGGGCCAAACAGCGAAAAGCCTGGGAAACCTTGTTTGCCGAAGATCTGGTGCTGGGCGTCAGTTTGAGCAGCACGCAATTCGGTTTGCCCAATCTGGTCACCGAGCTGCGTCAGGTACTGGAACGCCATGGTTTGAAGCCGCGGCAGCTTGAGGTTGAGGTCACGGAAGAGGCCTTGATGCTTAACCCCGACGAAACCCGCAAGCAGCTGCGTTTGCTGCGCAATTTGGGAGTGCGGGTGGCGCTGGATGATTTTGGCTCCGGGGCTTGTTCGCTGGCGCACTTGCGCGACCTGGAGCTGGACACGCTCAAACTCGACCGGCATTTGATCGCCCGGTTGCCGGGGTCCGAACGGGATGCGGCGCTGGCACGCAGTGTCATTGATTTGTGCAAACAGTTCGGTCTGTTAGTGATTGCCGAAGGGGTGGAGACCGTGGCGCAATATGAATGGCTGCAAGCCAACGGTTGCCAGTATGTTCAGGGGTTCCTGGTCGCGCGACCGCTGATGGCCGAAGACACCCGACACTTTGTGGAACCGTTCGACTGGAGCGCGCTGACGAGTTGAATTCGTTACACTGGCGACCTTTTCGTGACTCGTGTTGCCGCCCCAATGACCGCGTTGAAATACCTCCAAGCCTATCCTGCTACGTTGCAGGACCAGGTGCGACAGCTGATCGCCGAAGGTCGGCTGGGCGACTACCTGAGCCAGCGATATCCGGAAAAGCACGGGGTGCAGAGCGACAAGGCGCTGTACACCTATGCTCTGGACCTCAAGCAGGAATACCTGCGTAACGCCCCGGCCATCGACAAGGTGTTATTCGACAACCGTCTGGACCTGACCCACCGCGCGCTCGGCCTGCACACTGCGATTTCCCGGGTGCAAGGCGGCAAGCTCAAGGCCAAGAAAGAAATTCGCATCGCCTCGTTGTTCAAGGACGCGCCCTCCGGGTTTCTGAAAATGATCGTGGTGCATGAGCTGGCGCACTTCAAGGAGTCGGATCACAACAAGGCGTTCTACAAGCTGTGCGAACACATGTTGCCGGGGTATCACCAGGTGGAGTTCGATTTGCGGGTGTACCTGACGTGGCGGGATATGCAATAGAAGAACAAGATCAAGATCAAAAGATCGCAGCCTTCGGCAGCTCCTACGCGCCTGTGGGCGCCGCCGAAGGCTGCGATCTTTTGATCTTCTAATAATAAGGAGCGCATGGATGGACGTGAGCAAGACCAAAAGCAGCTTCTACCGCCGGTTATACGTGGCGTACCTGATCGACAGCGGATTGGCCAGCAGCGTCCCGGCGTTGACCGAAGTCACCGGCATGCCTCGGCGCACGGCCCAGGACACCATCGCGGCATTGGCGGATCTGGATATCGTTTGTGAATTCGAGCAGGAAGAAGGCGCGCGCAACCATGCGGGGCGCTATCGGATTCGCGAGTGGGGGGCGATTGATCGGGGGTGGATCGAGCGTAATCTGCGGCAGATTAAAGCGGTGTTGGAGTATCCCTGAATTACCGACCCCGATCGTTCCCACGCTCTGCGTGGGAATGCAGCCCGGGACGCTCCGCGTCCCAAGAGCGGACGCAGAGCGTCCATTGAGGCGTTCCCACGCAGAGCGTGGGAACGATCATTGCGGACGACGCATCCCGATATGCGGAATGTCATCCTCCAGGTATTCCTCACCCACCACCACAAACCCGTACCGCCCGTAATACCCCTGCAAATGCGCCTGGGCCGAGAGGTAGATCGGCACTTCAGGCCAGTGCTTTTCGGCCTGTTTCAACGCTTGGCTCATCATTTCATGCCCAAGCCCGGTGCCGCGTGCAGCGGGAGCGATGATCACACGGCCAATCACCACGTCGCCGCCCTGTAACTCCGGGTCGAGCAATCGCAGGTAGGCCACCAGTCGATCCCCGTCCCAGCCCATCAAATGGCAGGTGTCACCTTCCAGGTCCTGGCCATCGATGTCCTGATAAAGGCATTTCTGCTCGATGACAAACACCTCGGCGCGCAGCTGCAAAATGGCATACAGCTGCTCTTTACCTAGATCGCTGTGGTGTTTGCAGACCCAATCGATTGTCATCTTCAGATTCCTTGAACAACGTTGCTCCGATACTAAGCGTCTTGATGCGGGATGTCTTGATGGCAGAGAAATCTGTGACAAAGGCCAAAATGCCATCATTCATTTCTCGCGAGATTGTCTTCTTTGTGTAATCTGCGATGAAGCGCTGTGCAATGTCGTCGATAAGCTAGTGTTAGGACCTGGGTTTCGTCGGTAGAGGGGCCTTGGAGTTTTGGCTGAAAACACGTCGGGCAGCCCGCCCGCTAAGGATTTTCTGGCATGCCGCGATTGCATCGAGCGTTTGCTTTGATTGGATTGCTGTTGCTGACACAGAGCGCAGCAGCGGAAAAGCTGCGTCTGGTAGCCGATGCCTGGCCACCCTTTACCGACGCCACGCTGGTCAATGGCGGATTGGCCACGGACATCGTCAGCACCGCGCTGGCCCGGGCCGGTTATGCCAGTGATTTTGAACAGGTGCCGTGGGCGCGAGCCTTGTTTGGAGTAGGCGAGGGGCGTTACGACGTACTGGTCAACGCTTGGTACACCGACGAGCGCACGAAACTGGGGCAGTTTTCCGGTGAGTACCTGCTCAACCGCGTGCGCTTTCTCAAGCGCAAAGACGCGCCGATCGAATTCAGCAACCTGCAACAACTGCACGCCTACCCGATTGCGGTGGTACGCGGTTATGCCTATTCGCAAGCATTCGACGATGATGTGTCGCTGCAGAAAGTTCCTGTGCATAACTTCGCCATGGCTGTGCGCATGGTCGCGGCCGACCGGGTCAAGCTGACTCTGGAAGACGAGTTCGTCGCCCGGTATTACCTCGCTCGGGAATCATCCACGGTACGCAACGCCGTGGAGTTTTTGCCCAAGCCGTTGAGCGAGAACAGCCTGCATATTCTGGTGAGCCTGAAGAACCCCCGGCATGAACAGATCGTCGCCGGTTTCGATCGTGAGATTGCGGCGATGAAGGCTGATGGGAGTTATGAGAAGTTGCTCAAGCAGCATGGGATGTAAGTGCCGGGTATTGTGGTGTGGCTGATGACGCCTTCGCGAGCAAGCCCGCTCCCACATTTAATCTGTGGTGTTCACAAAAATTATGTTCACTGCAGATCTAATGTGGGAGCGGGCTTGCTCGCGAAGAGGCCGGCCCAGTCACTACAAATCTCAAGCCTCGCTCGTATCTTTGATCAAATGCGCCGCCAACGTCCGCAACGGCCCCAGTTGCCGGCAGATCAACGCCAGTTGCGTCTGCACCAACCGCTGCCCTTCATCGATTTCATCCGGCATCTGCTCAAGCCCATTGGCCAGGGCTTCTTCCTCATCACTCTGAATCGCAATCGGCTGTTTGCTCGCCAGGCCTTGGGCTATTTCGTCGAGGCTGGCAGCCAGGTTCACACCGGCGCCGTCGATCAAATGCTCGCGCACGTCTGACGGTAGTTGGGTTTCGCGGTGTGCCCCCAGCCCCGATAAATAGCTGAGCAAGGTGTGCGACAGCACCAGGAAACGGAACCCGACATCCGCTTCCTTACGGAAGTGCCCCGGCTCCATCAGCATATTGGCCAGCGTCGTCGACAACGCGGCGTCGGCGTTGTGGGCGTTGCGTCGGGCCAGGCGATAAGCCAGGTCGTCGCTTTTACCAGCGGCGTATTGCTGCATGATCTGGCGCAGGTAAATGCTGTTGCAGGTCAGGGTGTTGGCCAGCACTTTGTTCAGGCGTCGACCCTGCCAGTCCGGCAGGAACAGGAATACCGCCAGCCCGGCGATCAGGCTGCCGAGCAAGGTATCGAACAGCCGTGGCAGAAGCAGCCCATAACCATCGCCCACCTGGTTGAAGCAGAACAGCACCATGAGCGTGATCGCGGCTGTCGCCAGGGTGTAGCGGGTGGTGCGGTTGGTAAAGAACACGACCCCGGCAACGATGGCGAAGCACGATTGCACCAACGGATTCGGAAACAGATCGAACAGCGCCCAGGCCACGGTCAGGCCGATGGCGGTGCCGATGATCCGCTGCCCGAGTTTGCGGCGGGTGGCGCCGTAGTTCGGCTGGCAGACAAACAGCGTGGTGAGGATGATCCAGTAACCTTGCGATGGGTGGATCAAATGCACCATGCCGTAGCCGATGCTCAATGCCAGGGGCAGGCGCAGGGCATGGCGGAACAGTAACGAGGTCGGCGTCAGCTGCGTGCGCAAGCGTATCCAGACATCCTTGAGGCTGCGTGGCGAACGGTCGAGCAGGCTGCTATCGGTGGCGTCTGCGAGTGCATCGGGGTTACTGGCGTCGCTGAGCAAACGGTCGAGAGTGCCGAGGTTGGCAGCCAGCGCTCGCAACGAACGCAGCAGACCGCGCCAGGCCGGATTGCTTTGGATACGCAAGTGTTCGAGGGAGGCGTGCAGGTCGTTCAGGGCTTCGGCGAAGCTTGCGTCATAGATGAACGGTTGGCGCATCTGGATCGATTCGGCCAGCGCGCGGCAAGCCTTGCCTTGTTGGCGCAGCAGGCGCTGACAGCGGAACAGCACGTCGCTATGAAAGAACGCCTCGGCCAGCGCGTTATAGGGGTAGTGCGAAGAACTGGCGCGCTCGTGGATGTCCTGGGCGAGGAAGTACAGCTTCAGATAACGGCTGACTTTCACGCCCGGCCGACCGTCGCCGACCCGATGCAGAATGATTTCCTTGGCGGCGTTCAGGGCTGCCACCACCCGACCGTTTTGCTGGGCCAGTTCCAGCCGCTGGGCTTCCACGTCCAGCTGCCGGATCGGTTCGAACAGTGACGATTTGAGCTTCAGGTAATAACCCAGCTCACGGAACAGCCGCGCCAGGCTTTGCTGCACCGGTTGGTTGGAAAACAGCACCTGCCACAGCACCGAGAGCAAGCCGTACCAGGCCGCACCGGCCACCAGCAGCACCGGTTCGTGCCAGAAATCAGTGACCGCGCCACCGCGCTGATCCACGCCGATCATGGTGTAGACCGACAGAATCAGTGTTGCCGAAGCAATCGCGCCATAACGTTCGCCCAGCGCGCCGAGCATGGTCAGGCAAAAGCTGGCCAGTGCAAAGGCGATGATAAAGAGGACGGGGTAGGGGAAGAGCAGTTCGACGGACAGGGCGGCGACCATAAAACACACTAGCGTCACTGCCAGTGCGTTGAGGCGACCCTGCCAACTGTCGTCGGTTTCAGCCAGGGCGCTGGCGATGATCCCCAGGAACAACGGGATCAGCAGCCCCATTTCATCCTGATACCAACACAGCGCCATGCTGCCGGTCAGGGCGATGAATACCCGCACGCTGTAGCTGAATTTATCCAGCGCCCAGAGGCGACGCAGAGACTGCCGAAATGTGGTTGATGACATGAAGTGCGAAGGCCTTCCGAGGCAATGACGCTAAATTGAGCCACTAATGACGCCGACGCAATGGCGCCGATCACATCTGACAGCAAAATCTGTTCCCGGGAGTACGAGGGATCTGTTGCCGATCAAAAATTCTGTGGTTGGCAGAGAAACCTGTGGGAGCGGGCTTGCCCGCGAAGAGGCCGGTACATCCAACATCTATGTTGACTGTCAGACCGCTATCGCAGGCAAGCCAGCTCCCACAATTGACCACATTTCACATTCAGGTTGCGTGAGTCAGACGAATTGCGCGGCGGCGTAGCCAGAGGCCCAGGCCCACTGAAAATTGAAACCACCCAGATGCCCGGTGACGTCGAGTACTTCGCCAATGAAATACAAACCAGGGCTTTTCAGCGATTCCATAGTCTTGGACGACACTTCGCGAGTGTCGACGCCGCCCAGGGTCACTTCGGCAGTGCGGTAGCCTTCAGTGCCGGCCGGCACGACTTTCCAGCTCGCCAGTTTTTCGGCGATGTCCGCCAGGTCGGCGTGGGTGTACTGCTTCATCGGTTTGGAGACGAACCAGTTGTCCGCCAGCAGATTGGCCATCTTCTTGGTGAAGATTTCACCGAGCAAGGTTTTCAACTCGCTATTCGGGCGTTCGGCCTGCTGCTGTTGCAGCCAGCTCGGCACGTCGTGATCTGGCATCAGGTTGATTTCCACTGTGTCGCCGGATTCCCAGAACGACGAAATCTGCAAGATCGCGGGCCCGCTGAGGCCGCGGTGGGTAAACAGGATGTTCTCGCGGAAACTCTGGTCGTTGCAGCTCACCAGGCAATCCACCGACGTACCGGACAGCTCGGTGCAAAGCTCCTTGAGCTGATCGGTGATGGTGAACGGCACGAGGCCGGCGCGGGTGGGCAGCAGGTCGTGACCGAACTGCTTGGCCACTTGATAACCGAAACCGGTGGCGCCAAGGGTCGGAATCGACAGGCCTCCGGTGGCGATCACCAGAGACTCACAGGTAATTTGGTCGAGGGTGGTTTGCAGCAGGTAGCCGCTTTCCATTTTTTCGATGTGCTGGATCGAGGTGTCCAGGTGCAGGCTGACGCCGACCTGATCGCACTCGTCGAGCAGCAGGCCGAGGATGTCGCTGGATTTGTTATCGCAGAACAACTGGCCGAGTTTCTTCTCGTGGTACGGCACGCCGTGTTTGGCCACCAGACCGATGAAATCCCACTGGGTGTAGCGCGCCAGTGCGGATTTGCAGAAGTGCTCGTTCTGCGAGAGGAAATTGCTCGGTTCGGTGTACATGTTGGTGAAATTGCAGCGCCCACCGCCCGACATGAGGATTTTCTTGCCGGCCTTGTTCGCATGGTCGAGCAACATCACTTTGCGCCCGCGCCCGGCGGCGGTCAGCGCGCACATCAACCCTGCGGCGCCAGCGCCAATGATCACGACTTCGGTAGAGCGCAAAACGGTGTCCTCACACAAAATTCAAATTCACCGGCGATCCATGTGGGAGCGGGCTTGCCCGCGATGGCGGACTAACAGACAACATTGATGTTGAATGTGCTGGCCTCATCGCGGGCAAGCCCGCTCCCACAGGGGAAGTGCGCTGTTCTTACAGGATGCGTACGCGCAACGAGCGGCCTTTGATTTTACCGTCGTTCAGGCGCTGCAAGGCTTGCTTGGCGATCCCGCGTTCCACGGCCACATAGGCCTGGAAGTCGAAAATCGCAATCTTGCCGACCTGGGCGCCCGGGATGCCGGCGTCGCCGGTCAGTGCACCGAGAATGTCGCCCGGACGTACTTTGTCTTTACGGCCCGCACCAATGCACAGCGTGCTCATCACCGGCAGCAGCGGTGCGCCGCCCTGGGACTTGAGGTTGTCCAGCTGATCCCAGCTCAACGGCGACTTCTGCAGTTGCTCGATGGCCTGGGCGCGGTGCGCTTCGGACGGGGCGACCAGGCTGATCGCGATGCCTTTCTCGCCCGCACGACCGGTACGGCCAACACGGTGAATATGGATTTCCGAATCACGGGCCAGTTCGACGTTGATCACCATGTCCAGCATATCGATGTCCAGACCGCGAGCGGCGACGTCGGTGGCGACCAGTACCGAAGTACTGCGGTTGGCGAACATGGCCAATACCTGATCGCGGTCACGCTGTTCCAGATCACCCTGCAGACCGACGGCGGAGATGCCTTTGGAGGTCAGGTGATCAACGGTTTCCTGGACCTGCTGCTTGGTGAAGCAGAAGGCCACGCAGGACGCCGGACGGAAATGCGCGAGGACTTTGACCACCGCGTCCATACGCTCTTCCGGAGAGATCTCGTAGAAGCGCTGCTCGATCTGCGTATCGTCGTGGAACGCCTCGGCCTTCACGATCTGAGGGGTGCGCATGAATTTCGACGCCAGTTGCTTGATGCCCA
This sequence comes from Pseudomonas sp. JV414, assembly GCF_032424305.1. Classification (NCBI taxonomy): domain Bacteria; kingdom Pseudomonadati; phylum Pseudomonadota; class Gammaproteobacteria; order Pseudomonadales; family Pseudomonadaceae; genus Pseudomonas; species Pseudomonas sp. JV414. Next base: position 97,010 of record NZ_VYKC01000016.1, read on the forward strand.
CCGGGTACGTGGCGGAGAACAGCAGGGTCTGGCGGCGCTCCGGGGTCTGGGCGATGATTTCTTCGATGGAATCGTAGAAACCCATGTCGAGCATGCGGTCGGCTTCGTCGAGGATCAGCGTGTTCAGGCCATGAAGCACCAGCGAACCCTTGCGCAGGTGCTGCTGGATACGCCCCGGGGTGCCGACGATGATGTGCGCGCCGTGTTCCAGCGAGCCGATCTGCGGGCCGAAGGACACGCCGCCACACAGGGTCAGGACCTTGATGTTGTCTTCGGCACGGGCCAGACGACGGATTTCCTTGGCGACCTGGTCAGCCAACTCGCGAGTCGGGCAAATGACCAGCGCCTGGCAACCGAAGAAGCGCGGATTGATCGGGTTCAGCAGGCCGATACCGAAGGCGGCGGTCTTGCCGCTGCCGGTCTTGGCCTGGGCGATCAGGTCCATCCCCTTGAGGATCACCGGCAAGCTTTGCGCCTGGATCGGCGTCATCTGGGCATAACCGAGGGAGTCGAGGTTAGCCAGCATGGCGGCGGACAGCGGCAAAGTATTAAAAGCGGTGGCGATGGTGGTCACGGGACTGGCCTGCAAAACAAAATGTCGCGCAGTGTATCAGTCCCATGGCCATTCGCCCTAAGGCTCTATGTGCTGTTCCGGACGTTTGACGCGCCGTCCGTCTTCTCTCGACAGCTGCGAGAAGATCGTTGCAGCCAGCATCGCCATGATTCCGACCGTCACGAACGTCAGCTGGAACGCGCCCAGAACCGTGCTCACGCCGTCATTGCCGATCTCTGCGGTGAAGCCGCCGAGCAGGGCGCCGGCGCAGGCCACACCGAGGCTCAGGGACAATTGCGCGACCACCGACAGCAAACTGTTGCCGCTGCTGGCGCTGGCGTCGTCGAGGTCGATCAGCGTGACGGTGTTCATTGCGGTGAACTGCAAGGAGTTGATCGCCCCCAGAATCGCCAACTGAGCCAGCAGCAGCCAATATGGCGTCTGCTCGCTGACCAGGCCCATGCTTGCCAGCATGATCCCCAGCGCCAGTGTGTTGCCGGTCAGCACGGTGCGGTAGCCGAAACGTTCGATCAGCGGCCGCGCCACCGACTTGGCGACCATCGCGGCCGCAGCCAGGGGCAGCATGCTCATCCCGGCCTGTGACGGCGAATAACCCAGTGCCACTTGCAGCAGTAACGGTACCAGGAACGGTAATGCGCCGCTGCCGAGGCGAGCGAACAGGTTACCGAGGATGCCCACGGCGAAGGTTCGGGTCTTGAACAGTGATGGCGCAAACAGCGGATTGTCGATGTGCCCGGCCCGCAGCCAATACGCCGCCAGACACGCCATGCCGCCAAACAGCAACAACATCACCCGCAAGTGCGGCAGGTGCAGTTCGCCGAGGCCTTCCATGGCGATGGTGATCAGCACCATCGCCGCGCCGAACAGCAAGAAGCCCAGGCTATCGAAGCGGGTGCGCTCGCTGCCGCGCAGGTCGGGAATGAATTTCCATACCGCGTAGCAACCGAGGACGCCCACCGGCAGGTTGATCAGAAAGATCCAGTGCCAGGTCAGGTATTGCACCATCCAGCCGCCCATGGTCGGGCCGATCAGCGGGCCGAGCAGGCCGGGAATGGTAATGAACCCCATGATCCGCACCAGCTCCGAGCGCGGATACGCGCGCAGCACCACCAATCGCCCGACCGGCAGCATCAACGCGCCGCCCAAGCCCTGGATCACCCGCGCGCCGATGAGCATGCTCAAGGTGTTGGACAAGGCGCAGAGCAATGAGCCGAAGCTGAACAGGAGGATCGCGCCGAAGAAGATTTTCCGGGTGCCGAAGCGGTCGGCGATCCAGCCGGAGGCGGGGATCAACAAGGCGACGGTGAGCATGTAGGCGATGATTACGCCTTGCATGCGCAACGGGTCTTCGGCCAGGTCCCGGGCCATGGCGGGGAGGGCGGTGTTGAGGATCGTCCCGTCGAGGGACTGCATGAAGAAGGCAATGGCCACAACCCACGGTACCCAGCGGGCGGTGACAGCGTCGAGAGGTGGGCGGTTGGGCATGGGACCTCTTGTGGGGTTGGTCTGGTAACCGTAAACCTGTGGGAGCGGGCTTGCCCGCGAAGGCGATGTGTCAGTCAACATTGATGTTGAAGCTGATGGCCTCTTCGCGGGCAAGCCCGCTCCCACAGGTTTTGTGTTTACAGCGTCAACGTAAGTCGGCTGACGAGCGCGCCCGGCAATAACGCCGAAGCAGTCGCCCGCTGACTGTAGGTGCTGGCCGACAACATCAGCTCGCGTTCCTCGGTCAGCGCTTCCAGCTGCGAACCGAGCAGGCTGTAGACGCTGTCATCAAAACGCATGGTGCTGACCGGTGCCTGAATCTCGCCGTTTTCGACCCAGAAGGTCGCAAATCGCGTCATGCCGGTCAGGCGCGCCGCCGGTTGGTCCGAGTAGTTCAGGTACCACAGGTTGCTGATGTAGAGCCCGGTGCCGAGGCGCTTGAGGATGTCCGCCTGCTCCAGATTGCCGCCTTGCATGACCAGCGCCGTCGGGTATTCATGGCTGCTGGCGCCGTTGGCAGCGAGGCCGTATTCGGCGGCGCTGCGCGAATTGATCAGTCGGGCATTGGCCATGCCTTTGGCGATCAAACCCAGATCATCGCGAGGATAACCTTCGTCGGAAAACGCCGGGCTCAAGGAACCGCTGACCTGCTCACTCAACCATACGTTAGGGCTGAAGCAGGCTTCGCTGGCGTAGAACTTCTGCAATGGGCTCTGTTTGCTGGCAATCGCCTGGGCCGAAAACCCGCCCCAGCTCAACATGCCCATGATTTCTTCCAGCGCTGCCGGCGCCAGGTAGGCGCGGTATTCGCCGGGCGGCAGCGTGCGCAATGGCCGACCCAGAAACGCCAATTGCTCGCGGGCCTGCTGGAAGCGCCTGGCAAACCCTTCGCTGTTCCAGTCATGCCCGGCATAACTGGCTTTCACTGCCTGACCGTTTTCATGAAACAGGCTGAAATCGAAGTTGAAGCTGTTGGCCTGATGCCAGCCGAACGCGCCCGAAGAACTGGCGAAACCGCGACTGATCGGCCCAGCGGCGTAGAAACCGACCAGGTCCAGACCCTCGGCAGCCTGAGTGATTTCAGCGACCACCTGCTCGGTGTCCGGCAGGGGATGATCCTGCACGTTGTTGCTCTGCCAGTCGTTCTGGTTAAGCAGCAGGTATGGATCCTGAGGCAACAGTGGCAGGGTTTCGCGCAACTGTTGCAGACCTTCGGCCAGACGCTGAAGATCGGCTTCGGGGTCGCCCGACAGCGTGATATTCAGATCGGCATGACGACCATCGTTAATCAGTTTGAACCCGACACTCGCCTGCTGCACCTGCCCGGCCTGACGGACCTTGGCGTGGTTGAAACGCACGAAAGCCGACGACTCGGCGGCGTAGCTGAGGGTGAATTGCTCTGGCGTGCGCAGTACACCGCGCAGCCAATTGACCAGGTCCTTGAATGACTCGGCCTGGCTATTTGAAGTGCTCGTGGAAGTACTCATCAGGCGTCTCCTCCAAACACATCCACATTGCTGAACACACAGGCCGGCGACGCATGGCCGACGCGGATCACCTGGTTCGGTTCGCCCTTGCCGCAGTTCGGCGTGCCTAGCACTTTGACGGTGTTGGCATCGCCGACAGCGCTGAGGCTTTTCCAGAATTGTGCGGAAATCGCCCGGTAGTTCGGGTTCTTCACCACACCCTTGAGTTCACCGTTTTCGATCAACTGGCCCCATTCGCAACCGAACTGGAACTTGTTGCGCGCATCGTCGATGGACCAGGAACGGTTGGTGCTCATCAAAATGCCGTGCTCGATATTGCCGATCAGTTGTTCCAGTGGCTGATCGCCGGGCTCGATGTTGAGGTTGGCCATGCGGTCGATCGGTGGACGGTTCCAGCCGCAGGCGCGGCTGTTGGCAACGCCGTCCATGCCGGCACGGAATTGCGACAGTGCGCCGCCCAATGGCCGCAGCAACAAACCTTCTTTGATCAGAAATTGCTTGCTGGCGGCGCTGCCATCGTCGTCGTGACCGTAGCTGGCGAGCTGCTCGGGGATGTCCGGGTCGAACGTCACGTTGAGTAGCTCGGAGCCGTATTGCAGGCTGCCGAAGTCTTCTGCCTTGACGAAACTGGTGCCGGCATAATTGCGCTCATCGCCCAGGATGCGGTCCAGTTCCAGCGGGTGACCGATGGACTCGTGGATCTGCAGCATCATCTGGTCGGGCATCAGCAACAGATCGCGCGGGCCCTGCGGGGTGTTTGGCGCCAGCAGCAATTGCAGCGCCTGATCGGCGACTTTCGGGCCGGCGCCGATCAGGCCGCAACGGCTGATCACATCAAAGCCGCCCTGCTGGCCGAAGTTCTCGCGGCCCAAGGTGCGGGTCTGGCTGTCGCTGCCGTCGTAGGCGGTGACGTCCATGCTCGGGTAGACGAAACGCTGGGCCTGACGCAATTCGGCACCGGCGCTGTTGAGGTAGATTTGCTCGACGTTGGTGATGCCGATGCTCGCCTGCCAGTTCACCAGTCGCTCGTCCTTGGGCACGGCGGCGGATTCGGCGCTGAGCAATTGGTAGCAATCGCTCAGGGACGGAAAGGGCTGGTCGAAGTTGGGCGAGAAATAGTCGGCGCGGTCGCTGGAGACTGCTTGCTCACGCAGGTCGAGCAGGGCGTGAGGCTTGAGTCGACGGGCTTGTTGCTCGGCTTTCTCCAGTGCGGCTTGCAGGCCGGATTGGGACAAGTCGTTGGTGGCGGCATAGGCTTCGATACCGTTGACCCGAACGGTCAGCATCGCGCCTTCGTCACGGCTCAGGCTCGGCGGTTCGGCGACGTTCTTGCGCACCGACAGGTACTGGCCGGACTCGCGCACATAACGCAGCGAAAAGAATTCAGCGCCCGTGCGCAACGCAGCAAAGCGCTGCTTGAGCTGGGGGTGGAAATCGAACATTCGGGAACCTCCTTGGTATGGAGTTGCGATGTATCGGTATTGCGAGGGGGTGAAGCGTTTGCGTGGCGCTAGATTAGGCCTGGGCGGGGGGTAGATCAAGGGCGGAGCGGTGTAGGGAGGGGTTGCCAGGATGTGTCAGGTCGAGATGTGTTGCCTGGTCGGGCTCCATCGCGGGCAAGCCCGCTCCCACAGGGATCCAAGTTGATCACAAATCTGCAATTCAACCGGAATCATGTGGGAGCGGGCTTGCCCGCGATTGGCCGTCACGCGGTGTTACGGCTTACTGAGCAGCGCTCACATCCCGCAACGGCTTGCCGCGCACCGGTGCATCACCGGCCACGAAGTAGGCGGCCTTGCTACGCGGCAATGGCTTGCGACCGCGGATCTTGTCGGCGATTTTCTCGGCCATCATGATCGTTGGCGCGTTCAGGTTGCCGGTGGTGATGATCGGCATGATCGAGGCATCGACCACGCGCAGGGCTTGCATACCGTGCACACGACCTTCGCCATCGACCACGGCCATCTCGTCGGTGCCCATCTTGCACGAGCAGGACGGGTGGAACGCGGTTTCGGCGTGTTCGCGGATGAACTTGTCCAGCTGCTCGTCGGTTTGCACGTCGATGCCCGGGCTGATTTCGCGACCACGGAAGGCGTCCAGCGCTGGCTGCTGCATGATTTCACGGGTCAGGCGGATGCCGTCGCGGAATTCCTGCCAGTCCTGCTCGGTGGCCATGTAGTTGAACAGAATGCTCGGGTACTCGCGCGGATCCTTGGACTTGGCCTGGATGCGACCGCGGCTTGGCGAACGCATGGAACCCATGTGCGCCTGGAAGCCGTGTTCTTTCACACCGTTGCTGCCGTTGTAGTTAATCGCGACCGGCAGGAAGTGGTACTGAATGTTCGGCCAATCGAATTCCGGACGGGTGCGGATGAAACCACCGGCCTCGAACTGGTTGCTGGCGCCGATGCCGGTGCCGTTGAACAACCACTCGGCACCGATGGCCGGCTGGTTGTGCAGCAGCAGCGACGGGTACAGCGAGACCGGTTGGGTGCAGGCGTATTGCAGGTACAGCTCAAGGTGATCCTGCAGGTTTTCGCCAACGCCCGGCAGGTCGTGGACTACCGGAATGTCGAGTTTCTTCAGCAGTTCGGCCGGGCCGACGCCGGAGCGTTGCAGAATCTGCGGCGACGCGATGGCGCCGGAGCACAGCAGCACTTCCTTGCGGGCGCGGGCTTCAACGCGCTCTTCAGCGGCGCCGATCAGGTAACGCACGCCGACCGCACGCTTGCCTTCGAACAGGATCTTGTCGGTCAGGGCATGGGTGACGATGGTCAGGGTCGAGCGCTTCTTGGCGACGTCCAGGTAACCGCGAGCGGTGCTGGCGCGACGGCCGTTCGGCGTCACGGTGCGGTCCATCGGGCCGAAACCTTCTTGCTGGTAGCCGTTCAGGTCTTCGGTACGCGGGTAACCGGCTTGCACGCCGGCTTCAACCATCGCGTGGAACAACGGGTTGTTGCCGGCTTTGGGCGTGGTCACGCTGACCGGACCGTCGCCACCGTGGTAGTCGTTCGGGCCGATGTCACGGGTTTCAGCCTTGCGGAAATACGGCAGGCAGTCGAGGTAGCTCCAGTCTTCCAGACCGGGCAGCTTCGACCAGTTGTCGTAGTCCATCGCGTTGCCGCGGATGTAGCACATGCCGTTGATCAGCGAAGAACCACCCAGGCCCTTGCCGCGACCGCATTCCATCCGGCGACCGTCCATGTGTGGTTCTGGATCGGTTTCATACGCCCAGTTGTAGCGACGACCTTGCAGCGGGAACGCCAGGGCGGCCGGCATTTGCGTGCGGAAATCCAGACGATAATCCGGACCGCCCGCTTCGAGCAGCAAAACGGTGACGCCTTCGTCTTCAGTCAGACGGGTCGCCAGGGTGTTACCGGCCGAGCCGGCACCGATGATGATGTAATCGAATTCTTGGGACATTGAATGCACCCTCTTTGAAGTTGGTCAGGTCGGCGAGTGCTTCGCACTCGATCGCGGGCAAGCCACGCTCCCACAGGGATTGGGGGCACCGCAGATTTGGCGAACGACGCCAAACCTGTGGGAGCTGGCTTGCCTGCGATAGCGATCTCGCAGGCGAAGCAAATACCGCCTTAGAAAACCGAGGCGTAATCGCCCAGTTCGACCTGTACCGATTTGATGCGTGTGAAGTTGTTCAGCGAGCTGATGCCGTTCTCACGGCCAACACCCGACTGCTTGTAGCCGCCGACCGGCATCTTGGCATCGGACTCGCCCCAGGCGTTGATCCAGCAGATACCGGCTTCCAGTTGATGGATCACACGGTGAGCGCGGTTCAGGTCTTTGGTGACGACGCCAGCCGCCAAACCGAACTCGGTGTCGTTTGCACGACGGATCACTTCTTCTTCGGTTTCGTAGGTCAGGATGCTCATCACCGGGCCGAAGATTTCTTCGCGAACGATGGTCATCTCGTCGGTGCAATCGGTGAACACGGTCGGAGCCACGAACGCGCCTTTGGCGAATTCGCCGTCGGTCAGACGATCGCCGCCGCACAGCAGGCGAGCACCTTCTTCCTTACCTTTAGCGATGTAACCCAGCACGCTTTCCATGTGGGCGAAGCTGACCAGCGGGCCGAAGTTGGTGTTTTCGTCTTCCGGGTTGCCGACGCGAATGCGCGCAACGCGCTCAACGATCTTGGCTTCGAAAGCGGCTTTCAGGTGGCTCGGTACGAACACGCGAGTGCCGTTGGTGCAGACCTGACCGGAGCTGTAGAAGTTGGCCATCATCGCGGTGTCGGCGGCGCGATCCAGGTCGGCGTCGTCGAAAATGATCAGCGGTGACTTGCCGCCCAGTTCCATGGTCACGTCTTTCAGCGACGAAGCGGAAGCGCTGGCCATGACCTTCTTGCCGGTGTCGGTGCCGCCGGTGAAGGAGATTTTTTCGATGCGTGGATGTTCGGTCAGCCACGTGCCGACTTCACGGCCACTGCCGGTCAGAACGTTGAACACGCCAGCCGGAACGCCAGCTTCGGTGTAGATCTCGGCCAGTTTCAGGGTAGTGAGGGAAGTGACTTCGCTTGGCTTGAAGATCATCGCGTTACCGGCCGCCAGGGCAGGCGCGGATTTCCACAAAGCGATCTGGATCGGGTAGTTCCACGCGCCGATACCGGCCACGACGCCCAATGGCTCGCGACGGGTGTAGACGAAAGACGTGGTACGCAGCGGAATCTGCTCGCCTTCGATGGCCGGCACCAGGCCTGCGTAGTACTCCAGCACGTCAGCGCCGGTGACGATGTCGACGTAACGGGTTTCGGAGTACGCCTTGCCGGTGTCCAGGGTTTCCAGGGCGGCCAGTTCATCGTTGCGCTCGCGCAGGATGTCGACGGCACGACGCAAGATGCGCGAACGCTCCATGGCGGTCATTGCAGCCCAGATTTTCTGGCCCTTTTCGGCGCTGACCACAGCGCGCTCAACGTCTTCCTTGGTCGCACGTTGTACGGTTGCGAGGACTTCACCGTTAGCCGGGTTGATGGCTTCGAAAGTGGCGTCGCTGCTGGCGTCACTGTAGCCGCCATCGATGTAGAGTTTTTGCAGTTCGAAACGGGCCATAAAGTCCTCGCAAGTGCATAAGTGGTTGGCGTTGACCACCGGGCGAGCCGTGTAGCAGTGGCATCGCGGTCGGTAGCGGTTCAGGGGTTGAGCGATTATGTGTGCTCTAACTCACCTGCTTGGCCAGTTGGAAATCCATGTATTCGTAAGCGATCTGGTGCGCCTGCCCGGTGTCGAAAGCATCTCCCGACAGCGCGCCGCGCAACCACAAACCGTCAATGAGGGCTGCCAGGCCGCGGGCGGCGGTGCGCGCATCATCGAGCGGCAACACACGGCGGAACTGGCAGCACAGGTTGGAATACAGACGGTGATCGTTGATCCGCTGCAACCTGTGCAATGACGGGTGGTGCATGCTGGTGGCCCAGAAGGCCAGCCAGGTTTTCATTGCCGGGCCATTGACCTGGCTGGCGTCGAAGTTGCCTTCGATAATCACCTGAAGGTGAGCCCGTGGGCTGGCGTCCTCCAACGCCTGACGGCGCGCGGTGACGTTCTCGCTGAGGACACTCATCAGATACTGCGCCGTGGCGGCGATCAGGCCGTTCTTGTCCTGAAAGTAGTGACTGATGATGCCATTCGAGACACCGGCCAAACGGGCGATCAGCGCAATGCTGGCGTCCCCCATGCCGACCTGATCGACGGCCTGTAACGTGGCTTCGATCAATTGCTGGCGGCGGATGGGTTGCATACCGACCTTGGGCATCTTGCACATCTCCTTAGGCCTTCCCGTAGACGAATAACGGCTACCGGGTTGAGGGCCAGTCTATTTTGTTTTGATTGAACGTTCAATCAACAAAGAATAAGATCTGCGACAAATCGTCGCTGCTTACAGATTTTTCCTACGTGTAAATGGCGATAAACCGACATCCAAAAATGCTCGAAACCCATACGCGCAGGCGTCCCAAGGGTTTCGGGCTTTTTTCGGGGTGTCTTTATATCACCCGCCGGTCGGCTGCCAACTAACCGATTGGTCGGGTACCGCGTTGCCTTGTGTTCTTCTCTCGCACTGCCGGAGCATCTGTGCCATGAGTTCTGCCTCTCTAATAAAGACCCCACCCGATAAGGTGACGGTCAACGGTTGGGTGTTCTACACCTCTACCGCGCTGATCCTGCTGTTGACCGCCATTCTGATCATCGCCCCGCAAGAGGCCGGCAGAATGCTCGGCATTGCCCAGGCCTGGTTGTCCCGCAGCTTCGGCTGGTACTACATGGTGGTGATCGCCGCTTATCTGGTTTTTGTGGTTGGCCTGGCGTTTTCGTCCTACGGCAAACTCAAACTGGGCAGCAAGGACGACACCCCGGATTTCAGCTACGGCGCCTGGGCGGGGATGCTGTTCTCGTCGGGTATCGGCATCTCGTTGCTGTACTTCGGTGCTTCCGAGCCGCTGGACCATTACTTCAACCCGCCGGAAGGCGTGGCCGGCAGCAACCTTGCGGCCCGTCAGGCGGTGCAGCTGACGTTCCTCCATTGGGGCCTGCATGGCTGGGCGATCTACGCACTGGTCGGCCTGGCCGTGGCGTACTTTGCTTACCGTCATAACCAGCCGCTGGCGTTGCGGTCGGCGCTGTATCCGCTGGTCGGCGAGCGTTGGGTCAAAGGCACGGCCGGTCATGCGGTGGACGGCTTCGGCATGTTCGTGACCCTGCTGGGGCTGGTGACGAACCTGGGGATCGGTTCGCTGCAAGTGTCGTCGGGGCTGGAAAACCTGTTCGGCATGGAACACAGCAACACCAACCTGCTGATCGTGATCATCGTGATGAGCACCGTGGCGACCATCGCCGCTGTGTCCGGCGTGGAAAACGGCATTCGCCGCCTGTCCAACCTGAACATCGTGCTGTTCAGCGGCCTGCTGATTTTCGTGCTGTTGTTCGGCCCGACTTTGCATCTGCTCAACGGCTTTGTGCAGAACATCGGCGACTACCTGAACGGCGTGGTGCTGAAGACTTTCGATCTCTATGTGTACGAAGCCGACAATGCCAAATCCGAGCGCTGGTTGGGCCTGTGGACTCTGTTCTACTGGGCCTGGTGGATTTCCTGGGCGCCATTCGTAGGCATGTTTATCGCGCGTATTTCCCGTGGTCGCACGGTGCGTGAATTGGTGGCCGGCGTGCTGCTGATTCCGCTGGGCTTCACCCTGGCATGGCTGTCGATCTTCGGTAACTCGGCCCTGGACCTGGTCATGAACCATGGGGCGGTGGAGCTCGGTAAGACGGCGCTGCAACAGCCGTCGATGGCGATCTACCAGTTGCTTGAGCATTACCCAGCGTCGAAGATCGTGATCGGCGTGTCGATTTTTGTCGGCTTCGTGCTGTTCCTGACCCCGGCGGATTCCGGCGCGGTGATGATGGCCAACCTTTCCTGCAAGGGCGGCAATGTTGACGAAGATGCGCCGCACTGGCTGCGGATTTTCTGGTCGGCGGTGATCACTCTGGTGACCATCGGCCTGTTGTTCGCCGGTAACTTCGAAGCCATGCAAACCATGGTGGTGCTGGCGGGGCTGCCGTTCTCGGTGGTGCTGGTGTTCTTCATGTTCGGCTTGCACAAGGCCATGCGCCAGGACGTGCAGATCGAACAGGAGCAAGCGGAGCTGGCGGCGCGTGGTCGTCGTGGTTTCAGCGAGCGCTTGACCCAGCTGGATCTGCAACCGAACCAGTCGATCGTTCAGCGTTTCATGGACAAGCACGTCAGCCCGGCACTGGAAGATGCTGCGGTGCAATTGCAGGGTCAGGGTCTGGATGTGCAGACGTTGCTGGGCAAGTCGAAACGCTGCATGGGCGTGCGGATCGAGATGGAAGAGGGCAACCCTTTTGTCTACGAAGTGAGCCTGGACGGTTATCTGGCGGCGGCGAGTGATACGGTGTCTGCTGAAAGCGCCGATGAACCGCGCGCACGTTACTACCGTGCCGAGGTGTACCTGCACAACGGCAGCCAGGACTACGACCTGATGGGCTTCACTCAGGATCAGATCACCCGTGACGTGCTCGATCAGTTTGAAAGCCATCGGCAGCTTCTTGGCCGGGTTTATAGCTGAGGTGAGTGGCGCGGTGTTTCAGTGACACCGCGTCGTATTCTTCGCGAGCAAGCCCGCTCCCACATTGGATCTGCGTCGTTCACAAATCCTATGTGGGAGCGGGCTCGCCCGCGATGGGGCCATCAGCCGCACAGCTGCATGCCCCGATATCCCGCAAACAAAAACGCCGCGATCATCTCGCGGCGTTTTTGTGTCTGCTGCTTCTTACCCCAGGTTCTTGCCGAGCAGCGCGTGGTACAGCTCGCTGTCGCCGAGAATCCCGACAACTTTGTTGTTGTCGTGTAGCACCAGTTTGTTGCCGGTCTGGTAACGAATCTGCAGCGCATCGCGCATGCCGATGTTGGAGTCCACCAGCGTTGGCCGACGCCCCAAACCTTCAACCGCTTGCCCCGGTATCCAGTTCTGCAGGTCCAGGCTCGAACCGTTCTGGCGTGCGCCTTTGATGGTGTTGCCTTCGGCCAGGTCCAGCCACGAATCGCCGCCCGGATCCAGGCATACCGAACCGTTGATGCGTTTGCACTTGTCCAGGGTGCGCATCAGGCTGCGACCGCACAATACGTTCAGTGGGTTGGTGTGAGCGACGAAGGTGCGCACGTAATCGTCCGCAGGGTTCAGGACGATTTCTTCCGGTTTGCTGTACTGGATGATCCGGCCGTCTTTCATGATGGCGATACGGCTGCCGAGCTTCAGGGCTTCATCGAGGTCGTGACTCACGAAAACGATGGTCTTGCTCAGCTTGCGTTGCAGTTCCAGCAGTTCGTCTTGCAGGCCTTGGCGGATCAGTGGGTCGAGGGCCGAGAAAGGTTCGTCCATCAGCAGGATGTCGGCGTCCATCGCCAGGGCACGGGCCAGGCCGACACGTTGCTGCATACCACCGGACAGCTCGTTGGGTTTCTTGTTGCGCCATTGGGTCAGGCCCACCAGCTCAAGTTTTTCATCGACCAGTTTTTTCCGCTCTTTCTCTGGACGACCCTGCATTTCCAGACCGAAGCTGATGTTCTCGCGCACCGTCAGCCAAGGCATCAGGGCGAACTTCTGGAACACCATCGCAATGCGCTTGGTGCGCATCATTTTCAGTTCCGCCGGGGTGCAGGAAGCGATGTCGATCTGCTTGCCTTCGTGCTCGACGAACAGCTTGCCGCGGCTGACGGTGTTAAGGCCGTTGATGCAGCGCAGCAGACTGGACTTGCCGGAGCCGGAAAGGCCCATCAGTACGCAGATTTCACCTTTTTCGACGTCCAGGCTGGCCTTTTCGACCCCAACGATCTGCCCGGTCTTTTTCAGGATCTCGTTACGGGTCATGCCCTGATCCAGCAGCTTGAGAGCCTCGCGTGGATCCTTGGAGAAGATTACGTCGACCTCTTCGAAGCGAATAATGCTCATGCGTCACCCCCTACTTTAGCGTCGGGTTGTTTGCAGATACGGTCGAGCATGATCGCCAGCAGCACGATCGCCAGGCCTGCTTCGAAGCCCAGGGCGATATCAGCAGTGTTCAGTGCGTTGACCACGGGTTTGCCCAGGCCATCGGCGCCCACCAGTGCCGCGATCACCACCATCGACAACGACAGCATGATGCACTGGGTGATACCGGCCGCGATGCTTGGCATGGCGTGGGGCAGTTCGATTCGCGAGAGCAGCTGACGTCGCGAGCAGCCAAAGGCCTTGCCAGCGTCCATCAGTTCTTCCGGGACATCGCGAATACCCAGGTAGGTCAGGCGGATAGGCGCGGCAATCGCGAACACTACCGTCGAGATCAGACCCGGGACCACACCCAGACCGAAGAGGGTCAGGGTAGGAATGAGGTACACAAAGGTCGGCACGGTCTGCATCAGATCGAGCACCGGCCGCATCACTGTGTAGAACATCGGTTTGTGCGCGGCGACGATGCCCAACGGCACGCCGATCAGCACGCACACCAGGGTGGCGAACAACACCTGGGCGAGGGTTTCCATGGTTTCCTGCCAGTACCCCAGATTGAGGATCAGCAGAAAGGAGGCAATGACGAAAACGGTCAGGCCCCATTTGCGTTGAATGAAGTGTGCCAGTAGCGCGATGAGGCCGATCAATGCCAGCGGGTTGAACCAGGTCAGCGCGAAAGTCACGCCGTGGATCATCGTTTCCAGTGACACGGCGATTGCGTCGAAAGTGCTGGCGCCATTTTGCGTCAACCATTCAACGAAGCCCGCGATGTACTGGCCTAAAGGTATTTTCTGATCAATCAGCATGGTAGTGAACGTCCGCATGCAAGGAAATAAACAGCCCGGACGGCCGAAGCCGCCCGGCATAAGCGATGCTTCCTAAATCAAGGCTGCGCGAGCTTGGCTTTCACGGCCTCCAGGCCAGGTTTACCGTCAATGGTGGTCACGCCAGCGAGCCAGGTATCGAGCACCTGTGGATTCTTTTTCAGCCAGGCCTTGGCGGCCGCGTCAGGCTTCATTTTGTCGTCCAGGACGTTGCCCATCAGCGTGCTTTCCATGTCGAGGGTAAAGACCAGGTTTTTCAGCAACTGACCGACGTTGCTGCATTCCTGTGCGTAACCCTTGCGGGTGTTGGTGTAGATGGTCGCCTGGCCGAAGTTCGGGCCGAAGTATTCGTCGCCGCCGGTCAGGTACTTCATCTTGAATCGAGTATTCATCGGGTGCGGTTCCCAGCCCAGGAACACCACGGCGGTGTTGCGGCGCTGGGCGCGATCGACTTGCGAGAGCATGCCTGCCTCGCTGGACTCGACCACCTTGAAGCCGGCTTCTTTCAGGCCGAAGGCGTTCTTGTCGATCATGCTCTGGATCAGGCGGTTGCCGTCGTTACCCGGTTCGATGCCGTAGATCTTGCCGTCGAGTTCTTTCTTGAACTTGGCGATGTCGGCGAAATCTTTCAGACCTTTGTTATACAACTCTTCGGGGACGGCGAGTGTGTATTTTGCGTTTTCCAGATTAGCGCGCAGCGTGTCCACGGTGCCGGCATCACGGTAGGCCTTGATGTCGTTTTCCATGGTCGGCATCCAGTTACCGAGGAACACGTCCATGTTCTTGCCGTCGGCCAGCGACTTGTAGGTCACCGGCACGGAAATCATCGTGGTCTTGGTCTTATAGCCCAGGGCATCGAGAACGACGCTGGTGGTGGCGGTAGTGACGGTAATGTCCGTCCAGCCGACATCGGAGAAGTTTACGGTGCTGCATTGGGCCGGTTCTGCGGCTTGAGCCAGAAACGGCAGACTCAGCATGGCGGCCAACAACAACGACGGGGAACCTTTCATAGGGGCGACTCCTTGGTGTTTTTTTTGGCAGTGTTCCGACTGGACCACCGCACTTATCTGTTGCGGTTGGATGGCGTTTTGGAGACAGCTCTACCACGGCGCCTTGCAATCGAGTCGATACGATCATGTACCAGTGAAAATCTGACGCCTACAGGGTGCGTCGTAACCAGTACAGGGATGGTCGCATCCAGTGTCGGTAACGTCGTTTACAGCTTTTTTCAGCCCGTTTTGTCCCTCTGATCCGCAAAAAAACGGCGAAAACACAGCGTAAGCGGCCTGCGGCGCTAGCGGGCATGAGTGCGTCGGTGTGAGACGTCGAACGACATGACAAAAGCCTGATGATGCGGCCATCTCGGCGGATTGCAGCTTGAGCGTAGCAGCTCCGTCACTGGGCGCTTTTGCGCCTGGAGCAGGCACATCCAGGAGTTCAGCAGTAATGGCTATCAGCGTTTTCGACCTGTTCAAAATCGGCATCGGCCCTTCCAGTTCGCACACCGTGGGGCCTATGCGCGCCGCGGCGCTGTTCGTGCAAGGTTTGCGTGAACAGGGACTTTTGGAGCAGGTGCGGCGCGTCGAAGTTCAGCTTTATGGGTCGCTTTCGGCTACCGGCATCGGTCACGGCAGCGACAACGCGGTGATCATGGGGCTGATGGGCGAGTGGCCGGACGCGATCGATCCGTCGCAAATCGGCATCCGCATCGAGACCCTGCGTGAAACCAACACGCTATTGCTCGACGGTCGCTTGTCGGTCCCGTTTATCTGGGCCCGGGACATGCGCCTGATCGACGAGAACCTGCCGTTCCATCCCAACGCCATGACTCTGGTTGCCGAAGGCGATCACGGCGAGCTGCATCGCGACACCTACTATTCCATCGGCGGCGGTTTTGTCGTCGATGAGGCACAGGCTTCCAGCGGCGTGGTGGATCTGGATCGCACTGTGTTGCCTTACGATTTCTCCAGTGCCGTCGAGCTGCTCAGTCTGTGCAAGCAGCACAACCTGCGCGTTGCAGAGCTGATGATGGCCAACGAGAAAGTCTGGCGCAGCGAAGAGGAAATTCGCGCCGGCCTGATGAAACTCTGGCGCGCGATGCAAGATTGCGTGGAGCAAGGCCTCAAGCACGAAGGCATCCTGCCTGGCGGCCTGAATGTGCGTCGTCGCGCAGCCAAACTGCACCGTAGTCTGCAGGAGTTGAACAAACCCAACGTGATCGGCTCGACCCTGAGCGCTATGGAGTGGGTGAATCTGTTCGCCCTGGCGGTCAACGAAGAAAACGCGGCCGGTGGGCGCATGGTCACGGCACCGACCAATGGCGCGGCGGGGATTATTCCGGCGGTGTTGCACTACTTCATGAAGTTCAGCGAGGTGGTGACCGACGCCAACGTGGTCGATTACTTCCTCAGTGCCGCGGCGGTAGGGATTCTGTGCAAGAAGAACGCCTCGATCTCCGGTGCCGAAGTCGGTTGCCAGGGCGAAGTCGGTTCGGCCTGCGCCATGGCGGCGGCCGGGTTGGCGGAGATTCTCGGTGCCACACCGGAGCAGTTGTGCAACGCGGCGGAAATCGGTCTTGAGCATAACCTCGGCCTCACCTGCGATCCCGTGGGTGGGTTGGTGCAGGTGCCGTGCATCGAGCGCAATGCGATTGCCGCGGTAAAAGCGATCAACGCGGCGCAGATGGCGCTGCGGGGCGACGGTCAGCACTTTATCTCGCTGGACCGGGTGATCCGCACCATGCGTGATACCGGTGCTGACATGCACGACAAATATAAAGAGACATCGCGCGGTGGTTTGGCGGTTAGTGCGGTTGAGTGTTGAGATCGGATTGACCCCATCGCGGGCAAGCCCGCTCCCACAGGATTCGTTGTGTGACCGAGAACTAAGGGGCACCACAAATCCTTGTGGGAGCGGGCTTGCCCGCGATAGGGCCAGACCAGTCAAAACTGCGCGTTAAGTGAACACCCGCACCCAAACGCGCCACCTTTTAGCGCGTCGCAAACAGGTAAGCCCGCATCCCCCATCAGGGGATCCAATTCAAGCCTGACCGTCCGTCACCCGTGCTTGCGGTGACACTCTCCCGGAGAGCGTCGCAGCCCTGTTCCCACAAGTGCTACCGATTTGCTCACAGGCAACGGGGTAGCGGGTTTGCGGCCCCTAATGGCACTTATGACCTCTTATCTCTGCGCGCCATATCTAGACGCATCGCGACGTCGTTTTCAGGAGTTATTGAACATGCATTCAAGTTTAGGCATGGCAATTGCTCTGTCATTACAAAGCCCGTCTCCCACGCGAGAACGATGGCAATAAAAAGAGCCTCCGCCTGAGGCCATCACCCGCTTTGTGTGAGGAGATACCGCGATGACGACGTTCAACTCCGGGGCTCAACCCCAGAACCGTGCGCCTCAATCCATCGGCTTTTTGCTGCTGGACAATTTCACGCTTATTTCTCTGGCCTCCGCAGTAGAACCCCTGCGCATGGCCAACCAATTGTCCGGCCGCGAGCTGTATCGCTGGACCACACTCACCGTCGATGGCGGTCAAGTCTGGGCCAGTGACGGACTGCAAATCACCCCCGACGCCTCCATGCACAAAGCGCCCCCCCTGGACACTGTCATTGTCTGCGGCGGCATCGGTATTCAGCGTACTGTTACCCGTGAACACGTGTCGTGGCTGCAAAGCCAGGCGCGTCAGCACCGTCGTCTTGGCGCGGTCTGCACGGGCAGCTGGGCCCTGGCGTGCGCCGGTCTGCTGGATGGTTTCGATTGCAGCGTGCACTGGGAATGCCTGGCCTCGATGCAGGAAGCTTTCCCGCGGGTGGCCATGAGCACCCGGCTGTTCACCCTCGACCGTAACCGTTTCACCAGCTCCGGCGGCACCGCGCCGCTGGACATGATGCTGCACCTGATCAGCCGCGATCACGGTCGTGAACTGTCGGCCGCGATCTCGGAAATGTTCGTCTACGAGCGCATCCGCAACGAGCAGGATCACCAGCGCGTGCCGCTCAAGCACATGCTCGGCACCAACCAGCCGAAGTTGCAGGAAATCGTGGCGCTGATGGAAGCCAACCTCGAAGAGCCGATCGACCTCGACGAACTGGCGGTGTACGTCGCCGTTTCGCGTCGTCAGCTGGAGCGGTTGTTCCAGAAATACCTGCACTGCTCGCCGTCGCGTTACTACCTGAAACTGCGCCTGATCCGCGCTCGGCAGTTGCTCAAGCAAACGCCGATGTCGATCATCGAAGTGGCGTCGGTATGTGGTTTCGTGTCTACGCCGCACTTCTCCAAGTGCTACCGCGAATACTTCGGTATTCCGCCGCGTGACGAGCGCGTGGGTTCCAACACCACGCAACAAGTGGCGATGATGCCGCTGCCGCAGGCCTTGGTGCTGTCACCGTTGTCCGGGCCGCTGTCGGCGTTGAGCCAGGCGCGCAATGAATCGACGTTTGCTAGCGTCAGGCTCTAAACCGAGGCGCCTTCATCGCGGGCAAGCCCGCTCCCACAGGTTCTGTGTCGATGCATCAATTGTGTAAACGACGCATAACCACTGTGGGAGCGGGCTTGCCCGCGATTGGATTCATCAGGCGCTACGGCTTTGCTGGTACTGCGCCAACGCGGGCAGCAATTGCTTGTCGATCGCCTGGCGCACGGCCGGCAGGATGGTCGCGCTGCTGGTGTACATCTGCTTGACCATGGTCCGCAGCGTCATCGCTCGCTCATCGTTCAAGCCCCGCACCGCACACTCGCAAGCCTGCTCGGCTGTAGAGCCACTCGGTACTTGAAAACCCAACGATTTCAGCTGGCCCAACAGGTCTTCCTGGTCTATCAAATCGGCGTGCATCATGACGCAATCCTTCTTCAGGGAACGGTGTCGTGGTTCGATTCTGGTGGGGGGATGGAGTGGCGGCAAGGGCGATTTGTCGCAATGTCAGCATTGGCTATGAACATGTCGTTTTCGGCTAACTTGCCAGAGAGAAGAGGGGGCACACTGGACTCAGCTGGCTTCACGAAGGTTTGGTCACCCTCGCGCAACAGCTCCTCAACAGTACCCACCTCTGCCCCGATCCTGTCACGGCTTGATCGGGGTTTTTTTTGCCTGTGAATTAGAGATTAATGGGGTGTCTGGGCCGACGCCATCGCGGGCAAGCCGCGCTCCCACAGGGTCGGGGTTACTGCAGATTTGGCGAACGACGCCAAATCTGTGGGAGCGTGGCTTGCCCGCGATGAACGATGACGCGGTTTATCTTTGCAACACCAAAATGCGCGACAACAACTCATCCCGGTCGACATAACACCCCTGGAAATGCCGGGCACCGGTGGCGGGGTCGAAAGCGTTGCGGGCGTGGAGGGTGCGGCGGTTGTCGAAGCACCACAGGTCGCCCGGATTGAGCCTTTGCATCAGCCTGAACCGTGCCTCGCGGGTCATCGCAATGAAGCGTCGGTAAGCGCGATACAACTTGGGCATCTGTTCGACTGAAGCATCGAACGGCCCGCGCAGAAAGTTCGCCATGCGGATTTCCGACACCTGCCCGAAAGCATCCAGGGCGATGATCGGCGCCAGACAGCGGTAATCGCTATGGCGGTCCTTGTTGCGAAACTCCACGGGTATTTCACACAAGGCCTGAAACGCCTCGGGATCTTCATGGCGCAAGGCTTCAGCGATGGCAAAACCGTCGACGAAAATGCTTTCGCCACCATCGGCGTCATTGACCAGGCAATGCAGAAATTGCAGCCCCGGTTGCAACTCCCGGGTCGGCAGGTCGCTGTGCAGCGGCAGGTTGAAGGCGGTGTAGGCATTGCTGTCGGCGTCAGCCTTGGATTGCACGTTGAACAGCACGCCGAAATTGCTCTCGCGAATGAACGAAATCCGCTGGGCGATCAGCTTCAGCGAGCCCGGCTCCGTCGGTACACCGCGAACCTGGGTCAGGCCGATATCGCGCACCGCCAGTAACCATTGCAGCAAGGCATGGTTGTCGTCCATCAACGCCTGATAGTCGAACACCGGTAGCTCCAGATGGCTGTCCCACAGCTTGCTTTTCGGTTTGGCGTCCCGGCGTTCGGCGCGGGATTCGTCGTCATAGGCGTGGGCTCGCAGCCAGCCCGGGTCGAAGCGGCTGAGGTGACCGTCCTGCCAATCGACACACAGGCAACCTTCGGCATCGATTTGAGCTCTGTCGGGGATCAGGTTTTCTGCGACGTCGACGATTTCCAGCACTTGCTCGCGGGTCACCGTGTAGACGCACTGCGGGCACGGGCAGTTGTCCCGTAGCCATTGATGATGAAAAGGGCTGACCCGCCCATCCGCCCATTGCACTTGAATTCGGTCCGCCAGGGTGTGCACGGCGGTCAACGCGCTGATCAACGGGTAGGTGCGGAAATCGGCAAAAGCGGCGGCGGTGTTCATGACGAGTTCCTCGTTATTTTTCGGGCGGTAAAGCGATCACTCGGCCGATGAAGGCGGGTGCGGGCAGGTCGGCTTGATCGGCGACAATGGCTTGCAGTTTGCTCAAGGTTTCTTCGCTGAACGGTGCGGATCGCGGCCCCGCGAGGTCGACGTGCAGCAGCATTTGTTCATTGCCTGCCAGCTCCTTGTCACCACCCACCAGATGCAGGCTGTGGTAGAGGTGCAGGCGTTTACGGTCATGGCCGATGATCTGGGTGTGCACCTCGACGTCGGCACCGAGCTTCACTTCGTGCAGGTAGTTGAGGTGCAGTTCGAGGGTGAACAGCGAGTTGCCGCTGGCTTCGCGGTTGTTGCTGTCCATGCCCAGCCGATCCATCAGCGCGTCGGTGGCGTAGCTGAAAATCAGCAGGTAGAAGGCATCGCGCAGGTGGCCGTTGTAGTCGACCCAGTCGGGGATGATTTTGGTTTGGTAGGTGGTGAGGGTGGGCATGATTCTCTCCAGGCATGATCGGGGATGATCGTTCCCACGCTCCGCGTGGGAATGCAGCCCGGGACGCTCCGCGTCCCAAGAGCGGACGCAGAGCGTCCATTGAGGCATTCCCACGCAGAGCGTGGGAACGATCAGTGAGCCGGCTTATTCGCTAAACGCCATGCCATGTTTGGCCTTGGTGGTCTTCACCGCTTCCAGTACCGCCAGCAAGCAATCATCACGATAGCGCTCCAGCGCCGAGATGCTGTGCTTGCCCAACTGCTCGCTGGTGCCATCCACCACGTCATCGATCAATTTGTCGGTCAGCAACGGTGCCGGCAGATACGTCCAGGGCAACTGCAACGCCGGCCCGAACTGCGCCATGAAGTGCCGCATGCCCGCATCGCCGCCCGCCAGGGTATACGTCAGAAAAGTACCCATAAACGACCAGCGCAGGCCCGCGCCAAAACGAATCGCATCGTCGATTTCACCGGTGGTCGCCACACCGTCGTTGACCAGATGCAACGCCTCACGCCACAACGCTTCGAGCAAACGGTCGGCGATAAATCCAGGTACTTCCTTGCGCACATGCAGTGGGCGCATGCCTAAGGATTCATAGACTTTCATCGCCGCTTGCACCGCTTCTGGCGCAGTATTTTTGCCCCCGACCACTTCCACCAATGGCAGCAGGTAAACCGGGTTGAACGGGTGCCCGACCACGCAGCGTTCCGGGTGGGTCGAACTCTCGTAGAACTCGCTCGGCAACAGCCCCGACGTACTGGAACCGATCAAGGCATTGGGCTTGGCCGCCGCGCTGATTTTGCTGTGCAGTTCCAGTTTCAGGTCCAGTCGTTCGGGAGCACTTTCCTGGATGAAATCCGCATCGCGAACGCATTCTTCGATGGTGGCGACAAAGCGCAGACGATCCTGCGACGCGCCGGGTGCCAGGCCTTGTTTCTCCAGTGCGCCCCAGGCATTGGCGACGCGTTTGCGCAACGCCACTTCGGCACCGGGCGCCGGGTCCCAGGCCACCACATCAAGGCCGTGGGCGAGGGCGCGGGAAACCCAGCCGCTGCCGATAACACCGCTGCCCAGCGCGGCGAAGGTTTTGATATCAGTGATAAAGCTCATGAATGCTGTCCTGAAAATTGGTCGAGAAACCTGTGGGAGCTGGCTTGCCTGCGATGGCGGCGTTCCTGTCACAAGAGATGTGGCGGATGTACCGGCCTCTTCGCGGGCAAGCCCGCTCCCACAGGGTTAGGTGCAGGTTCGTTTAACCGCGCTTGGTCAGGCCCATTTTTGCCCGGCCTTCAGCGGGGGTCAGAACGCGGGCGCCGAGGCGGCTGAGAATTTCCGAGGCGCGTTCGACCAGTTGGCCGTTGGTCGCCAAAACACCTTTGTCCAGCCACAGGTTGTCTTCCAGGCCGACCCGCACGTTGCCGCCGAGCAGCACCGCTTGCGCCGCCATTGGCATCTGCATGCGACCGATGCCAAACCCGGCCCAGACCGCGTCGGCGGGCAGGTTGTCGACCATGGCTTTCATGGTGGTGGTGTCGGCCGGCGCGCCCCACGGGATGCCCAGGCACAACTGGAACAGCGGGTTATCGAGCAGGCCTTCCTTGATCATCTGCTTGGCAAACCACAGGTGGCCGGTGTCGAAGATTTCCAGCTCAGGCTTAACGCCCAGCTCTTGAATGCGTTTGGCGCCAGCGCGCAGTTGCGCCGGGGTGGACACGTAAATGGTGTCGCCATCGCCGAAGTTCAGGGTGCCGCAATCCAAAGTGCAGATTTCCGGCAGCAGTTCTTCGACGTGGGCCAGACGGGTCAGCGGGCCGACCAGGTCGGTGTTCGGGCCGAACTCCATCGGGTTCTCGCCCGCGCCGATTTCCAGGTCGCCGCCCATGCCGGCGGTGAGGTTGACGATGATGTCGACGTCGGCCTCACGAATGCGCTCCATCACTTCACGGTACAGCGCCACGTCACGGCTGAACTTGCCGGTTTGCGGGTCGCGAACGTGGCAGTGGACGACGGTGGCGCCAGCCTTGGCGGCTTCCACGGCGGCCGCGGCGATTTGTTTCGGGGTGACCGGCACGTGTGGGCTTCTGGCGGTCGTGTCGCCAGCACCGGTGAGTGCGCAGGTGATGATGACGTCGTGGTTCATGAGGCGGTTCCTTACAGGCGTGATTTTTGGGTGTGGCTCAGGGCGTGACAATTCCGCTCGCAGCCCGCATCGGGCTGCGAATCGGTGGGTCATTTCGGTTCTATTTACTGGTCAGTTTCAGGTTTTCAGCACCCGGTTTGCCATCGAAGGTGGTCACGCCTTCGAGCCAGCGTTGCTTGTCTTGCGGGTGATCTTTCAGCCATTGCTTCGCTGATTCGAAAGCGTCCTTGTGATCCAACAATGGCTGCATCATCCGGCTCTCGTCTT
Organism: Pseudomonas sp. JV414; assembly: GCF_032424305.1. Taxonomy (NCBI): domain Bacteria; kingdom Pseudomonadati; phylum Pseudomonadota; class Gammaproteobacteria; order Pseudomonadales; family Pseudomonadaceae; genus Pseudomonas; species Pseudomonas sp. JV414. The sequence goes on from NZ_VYKC01000016.1 coordinate 120,196, forward strand.
CGGCGGTGTAGGTCAGGTTGCTCAGCAAACGACCAATGTTCGGGCATTGCTCGGTGTATTTCGGCGCGGTGACGGTCCAGACGGTGGCCATGCCTTCGTCCGGGCCGAGGGCGTCTTCACTGCCGGTGAGGTAGGTCATTTGCACGTTGACGTTCATCGGGTGCGGGGCCCAGCCGAAGAACACCACGGCTTCCTTGCGCCGCACGGCGCGATCCACCGCCGCAAGCATGCCGGCTTCGCTGGACTCGACCAGCTGGAACTTGCCCAGGCCAAACTGGTTCTTGGCGATCATCGCCTTGATCTGGGTGTTGGCGCCCGAGCCAGGCTCGATGCCGTAAATTTTGCCGCCCAGTTCTTTTTCGAATTTGGCGATGTCGGCAAAGGTTTTCAGGCCTTTGTCGGCGAGGTAAGTCGGCACGGCGAGGGTGGCGCGAGCATCCTTGAGACTCGGTGCTTCAAGCACTTTGACCTGCTTGGCATCGACAAACGGTGTGATGGTCTGCGTCATCAGCGGGTTCCAGTAACCGAGGAACAAGTCCAGGCGCTGGTCGCGAATCCCGGCGAAGATGATTTGCTGGGAGGCGCTGGTCTGTTTGGTGTTGTAGCCGAGGCCGTCGAGCAATACTTGGGTCATGGCGCTGGTGGCGATCACATCGGTCCAGTTCACTACGCCCATGCGCACGTTCTGGCACGACGCGGGTTCGGCCGCCATGACGCTGGCGCTCAAAAAAGCGGTACCGCTGAGTGCAAGAACACAGCTGCTGATCAGTCGTTTCATGTCGGGTTCCTCGGCAGGTCGTTATTGTGGGTCCGGGCGTCTTCGTGCGCCGGTGATGCCAAGTTACGCAGCTGAGCCCCTGTAAAAACGCACTGCGGCGACCAGCTCTTGCACTGCAGCGACCTGCGCGCTTGAATGCCGGTTGCAAGTGGCGTATCAACGTCCACACGCTACCCGCCCTCTCGCTACCTGCCATCGAGTGCGCTCCATGTCCCAGGATTTCTACTTCTTGTTGATGCCGGGTTTCTCGGCGATCGGTTTCATCTCGGCAATCGAGCCGCTGCGGGTCGCCAATCGCTTTCGCGGCGAGCTGTACCGCTGGCATGTGTTGAGCGCTGATGGCGGGGCGGTGCTGGCCAGTAACGGCATGTCGGTCAACGCCGATGCGGCGCTGGAACCCCTGAAGAAAGGCGCGACGTTGCTGGTGGTCGCCGGTTTCGAACCGCTGAAATTCGCCACTCCGGCACTGGAGCACTGGTTGCGTCGTTTGGATAACGAAGGTGTGATCCTCGGCGCCATCGACACCGGCAGTTTCATCCTCGCCGAAGCCGGCCTGCTCGACGGCCATCGCCTGACCCTGCACTGGGAAGCGATCGACGCGTTCAAGGAGTCCTATCCACAGCTCAGCGTCACTCAGGAGCTATTCGAGATTGACCGTCGGCGTATCACCTCTGCCGGCGGCACGGCTTCCATTGACCTGATGCTGGACCTCATCGGCCAGGCCCACGGCCCGGAACTGGCGATCCAGGTCAGCGAACAGTTCGTACTCGGGCGCATCCGCCCGCGCAAAGACCACCAGCGCATGGAGGTCGCCACGCGTTATGGCATCAGCAACAAGAAGCTGGTGCAGGTGATCGGGGAGATGGAACAGCACAGCGAACCGCCGCTGAGTACGCTGGCGCTGGCGGAATCGATCAAAGTGACCCGGCGTCAGCTCGAACGCCTGTTTCGCCTGCATCTGAACGACACACCGAGCAATTTTTATCTGCGGTTGAGGCTGGAGAAGGCGCGGCAGTTGCTGCGTCAGACGAACATGAGTGTGTTGGAGGTGAGTATCGCGTGCGGGTTTGAATCGCCGTCGTATTTCACCCGCAGTTATCGGGCACGGTTTGAGCGGTGCCCGCGTGAAGACCGACGGCAAAACCAGAAGGCCTGAAACCGACCTCCCTGTAGGAGCGAGGCTTGCCCGCGAAGGCGTCGTGTCAGGCAGCAATGATTTTGAATGTGCCGGCCTCTTCGCGGGCAAGCCTCGCTCCTACGGGATTTGTGTCGTTACTTCTTCATCAACACCGAGCACGCCGCCTTGTAAGCCTCATGCTGATACTTGTTCAGCGTATCCGGCAGTGCAAAATCGAACTTCTTGTTCTGCGCATTGATGGTCTGCGGCGACAGCAGCGTCACCTCGCAATTTTCCAGTAGCTGGAAAATCCCCTCAATCTTGAACGTAGTCGGCCCACCGGCGAACTCGCCTTTCTTGCTGCGTTTCTTGATCGCGATCCGGTCGATTGAATTCTCGCGAACAAACGACGCCACCTGAGCGGCGAAGACTTTGACGTTGGCGGCTTCCTCGTCCTCGTCGAGGGCGATTTTCTTAGTGTTCAGTTCGACATGGCTCAGGGCCAGGCCGTCGAGCGAGGCCACGGCGATGATCGCTTCGCTACCTTTGATTTCGATGCCGCAGATTTTCATGGATTGATGACCCTATGAGCGAACCGGTTGGCCCCGGATGTTGACGTACTTGAGATGTGAAGTCATCCCGCAACGTGGCGGCTGCCGAGCTGCGACCGTTAGTCGGCAGATGACGTTAACCTATTATTTCTGACAGTAGACGCCGAACCATGTCATGACTAAGTTTACCGGACACCATGCCTGCTTCAGGGCGATCGCTCCGTTTAATTCCTCAAGGATCGAGTCAGATGAAACTTCGAAAAAATATTCGTTCGCTGACCGATGTTGAAAAGCGGCAGTTTGTCGAAGCCTGCCTCCAGCTCAAGGAATCAGGAAAATACGATCAGTATGTGCATCAGCATCATCAGGTGATGGTGCCCACAGTTCTACCTCACGAGCCGAACGATCCCAACTACCGAAACGGAGCGCATCGAGGGCCTTCATTCCTACCCTGGCATCGAGCGTTCCTGCTTCAATTTGAAGATGATCTTCAGGCCATTGACCCCTCGATCACCATCCCTTACTGGAACTGGACAGAGGACGCTGCCGATCCGCAGAACTCGCCGGTATGGGCGGACAACTTCATGGGCGGAAATGGCGTGGAGAACGACTACTGGCGGGTGGCGAGCGGTCCTTTTGCCTTCAAGGACGGGAAGTGGCCCGTTCCGTCATACCCTGATGACGGTCTGCCGGAGCCGGGGTTAAAGCGGCAGTTCGGTCTGGTGGTGAACTCTCTGCCAACCCCTGACGATCTGCAGATAGTGATGGGCGAGAGTTTGTATGACACACCGCCGTATGACTCCGGTCATGGTGTACGCGGTTTCAGAAACCGTCTGGAGGGTTGGATCACGCAGCGAGGCGATCCACAAGTCAAAACCTCGAGTTCCCAGTTGCACAATCGGGTTCATCTTTGGGTGGGCGGCAACATGCTACCGATGACTTCTCCAGATGACCCGGTGTTCTTTCTTCATCATTGTTTCGTCGACAAAGTCTGGGCTGACTGGCAGGCCCGGATGGCACAAGACAACGAGCAATGGGCACCGCACTACGCACCACTGACAAACGGCCCCGAGGGCCACAATTACAATGATGCACTCAAGCCCTGGACGCGAAAGATCAGCGAGGTAATGGACATTGCAGCGTTGGGTTATGAATACGAGCAAGCACCAAGCTTGATGGTGGTGCCCCAGCGATTCAATAAATCGCCATTCCTGGAGTGACAGGGGCTAAGTCAGAAATCGGTGGGAGGACAAAAGATCGCAGCCTGCAGGCTGCGATCTTGGTCGTTTCTTACAGCTCAAGCTGATTGGCAGTGATGCCAAATGCCGCGGCAATTTTCTCACGTGTCACCTTGCGGGGCTTGGCGACCGTTTCTTGCTGGGCGAAAGCCGGTTGGGAAATGCCCATGCGCTTGGCAACTTCATGCTGCGTAAGGTTCAGGTGTTCGCGCCAGGCGCGAACAGGGAGTGCTCCATCGACGATGCGGCTCACTACTTCGTGGGGGATCAAATAATTCTCCATTCTTATGTGTTTATTCCTGCCCAATCGACTCCAAAAACTCCGACCGCTCGTCACTCATGCGCGCCACGCAATCGTTCTGCGCAATGGTGAACGCTTTGCTACCGCTGGTCGCCGGAAATGCATCCACTGCGCAATCGGCATCCCGGGTTTTCAGCCATTGCTGTTGCGCGGTTTTGATTTTGGCGGTGATGTCGGTCAGTTGCGCCTTGTTGTTGCCGTAAAGTGTTTGCATGCGCTCGGTCAGGCTTTGGTAGTTGTCGCTCAGCAGCTGTTCGGCGGTGGTTCTGCTGTAGGCCGAGCATTCCAGGGTCTGGATTTCGTTTTCGACGGCGTCGCAGGGGTTGTCGTCGGCTTCTTCAGCTGCTTGTACGCCAGTCGCTATCAGTGCCAAAGCCAGAAAGATAGATTTCATTACGCCGCCGCCCCTTGATCCAGTCATGCATTCAGTAAAACATCCAGTGATGCGGCGAATTCTGGCCCAAGCGGGCGGCGTTGGATAGGTAGGCAATGACGCCTGTTGACGACCCTTTGTCGCGGATTGACGCTTTCGGCAAACCCTCTGTCGTTTTTGCACCCGGCTGCCCCGGCCCTCAGGCATATGCTGGCCCCAAAGCGCCGGCACACGATTCGGCGCATGAATCGCTAATAGGGGACAGCCTGATGAGCCCAGCCGAATTGCACGCCGACAGCATCGTTATCGACGGGCTGATTATTGCCAAGTGGAACCGCGAGCTGTTTGAAGACATGCGCAAGGGCGGTCTGACCGCGGCCAACTGCACCGTGTCGGTGTGGGAGGGCTTCCAGGCCACTGTCAACAACATCGCCGCCAGCCAGAAGCTGATCCGCGAGAACAGCGACCTGGTGATTCCGGTGCGCACCACCGCCGATATCCGCAAGGCCAAGGAGCAGGGCAAGACCGGCATCCTCTTTGGCTTCCAGAATGCTCACGCGTTTGAAGACCAGATTGGCTACGTCGAGGTCTTCAAGCAGCTCGGCGTCGGTATCGTGCAGATGTGCTACAACACCCAAAACCTGGTCGGTACAGGTTGCTACGAGCGCGATGGCGGCCTGTCGGGTTTCGGTCGTGAAATCGTCGCCGAGATGAACCGTGTCGGCGTCATGTGCGACCTGTCCCACGTCGGCTCGAAAACCTCCGAAGAAGTTATCCTCGAATCCAAGAAGCCGGTCTGCTACTCCCACTGCCTGCCGTCGGGTCTGAAAGTGCATCCGCGCAACAAATCCGACGAAGAGCTGAAGTTCATCGCCGATCACGGCGGTTTCGTTGGTGTGACCATGTTCGCGCCATTCCTGGCCAAGGGCATTGATTCGACCATCGACGACTACGCCGAAGCCATCGAATACACCATGAACATCGTCGGCGAAGACGCCATCGGCATCGGCACCGACTTCACCCAGGGCCATGGCCAGGACTTCTTCGAATACCTGACCCATGACAAGGGCTACGCCCGCCGTCTGACCAGCTTCGGCAAGATCATCAACCCGCTGGGCATCCGCACCGTGGGCGAGTTCCCGAACCTGACCGAGACCCTGCTCAAACGCGGCCATTCCGAGCGGGTGGTGCGCAAGATCATGGGCGAGAACTGGGTCAACGTCCTCAAAGACGTTTGGGGCGAATAAGCCACCGCATCTCTGAATCCTTTCCCCCGGCCGTCCGTGCCGGGGGCAACACAACGAATTTTCTGGAGTTAAGTTTCCATGGCCAAGATCGCCCCGCAATTGCCAATCGAAGTCGACAGCGAAACCGGTATCTGGACTTCCGACGCCCTGCCGATGCTGTATGTGCCGCGCCATTTCTTCGTCAACAACCACATGGGCATCGAGGAAGTGCTGGGCGCCGAAGCCTACGCCGAAATCCTCTACAAGGCCGGCTACAAGTCCGCCTGGCACTGGTGTGAAAAAGAAGCTGAATGCCACGGCCTGGAAGGCGTTGCGGTGTTCGAGCATTACATGAAGCGTCTGTCGCAACGCGGCTGGGGCCTGTTCAAGATTCAGGACATCGACCTCGACAAAGGCACCGCCAGCGTCAAGCTCGAACACTCCGCATTTGTCTACGTGTACGGCAAGGTCGGGCGCAAGGTCGACTACATGTTCACTGGCTGGTTCGCCGGCGCCATGGACCAGATCCTGGCCGCTCGCGGCAGCAAGATCCGCACGGTCGCCGAACAAGTCTACGGTGGCTCCGAAGAAGGCCACGACGACGGTTTGTTCACCGTCAAGCCGTTGTAAGTCGAGGACCCCGCCATGGCTTTCGAAGCAATGTTCCAGCCGATCCAGATCGGCAAACTGACCATCCGCAACCGCGTGCTCAGCACCGCGCACGCCGAGGTCTACGCCACCGACGGCGGCATGACCACCGACCGGTACGTCAAGTATTACGAAGAGAAAGCCAAGGGCGGGATCGGCCTGGCGATTTGCGGCGGTTCCTCCAGCGTGGCCATCGACAGCCCGCAAGGCTGGTGGAAGTCGGTCAACCTGGCCGATGACCGGATCATTCCGCACTTCCAGAACCTGGCCGACGCCATGCACAAGCATGGCGCCAAGATCATGATCCAGATTACCCACATGGGTCGTCGTTCGCGCTGGGATGGCGAGCATTGGCCAACCTTGCTCTCGCCATCGGGCATCCGTGAGCCGGTGCACCGTGCGACCTGCAAAACCATCGAGCCGGAAGAAATCTGGCGGGTGATCGGCAACTACGCCAGCGCAGCCGCGCGGGCCAAGGCCGGTGGCCTGGACGGCGTCGAATTGTCTGCCGTGCACCAGCACATGATCGACCAGTTCTGGAGCCCGCGGGTTAACAAGCGTACCGATGAATGGGGCGGCAGCTTCGAAAACCGCATGCGTTTCGGCCTGGAAGTGATCAAGGCAGTGCGTAAGGAAGTCGGTCCGGACTTCTGCGTCGGCATCCGTCTGTGCGGTGATGAATTCCACCCGGATGGTTTGTCCCACGAGGACATGAAACAGATCGCCAAGTACTACGACGACACCGGCATGATCGACTTCATCGGCGTTGTGGGCTCGGGTTGCGACACCCACAACACCTTGGCCAACGTTATTCCGAACATGAGTTATCCACCGGAGCCATTCCTGCATTTGGCCGCCGGTATCAAGGAAGTGGTGAAGGCTCCGGTTTTGCACGCGCAGAACATCAAGGATCCAAACCAGGCGACCCGTATTCTGGAAGGCGGCTACGTCGACATGGTCGGCATGACCCGCGCCCACATCGCCGACCCGCACCTGATCGCCAAGATCAAGATGGGCCAGGTTGACCAGATCAAACAATGCGTCGGCGCCAACTACTGCATCGACCGTCAGTACCAGGGCCTGGACGTGTTGTGCATCCAGAACGCCGCGACCTCCCGTGAATACATGGGCGTGCCGCACATCATCGAGAAATCGACCGGTGTGAAGCGCAAAGTCGTGGTGGTCGGTGCCGGCCCTGCCGGGATGGAAGCGGCTCGCGTGTCGGCCGAACGTGGCCACGACGTGACCCTGTTCGAGAAGAAAGAATTCATCGGCGGGCAGATCACTACCGCGTCGAAAGCTCCACAACGGGACCAGATCGCCGGTATCACTCGTTGGTTCCAACTGGAACTGGCGCGTTTGAAAGTCGACCTGCGTCTGGGCGTGGCGGCGGATGCGGCGACGATTCTCGACCTGCGTCCGGACGTGGTGGTGCTCGCCGTCGGCGGTCATCCGTTCCTGGAACAGAACGAACACTGGGGCGCGGCTGAAGGCTTGGTGGTCAGCAGCTGGGACATCCTTGACGGCAAGGTTGCGCCGGGCAAGAACGTGCTGGTCTACGACACCATTTGCGAGTTCACCGGGATGTCGACGGCCGACTTCCTCGCCGACAAGGGCAGCCAGGTCGAGATCGTCACCGACGACATCAAACCGGGCGTGGCCATCGGCGGTACGTCGTTCCCGACTTACTACCGCAGCATGTACCCGAAAGAAGTGATCATGACCGGGGACATGATGCTGGAGAAGGTCTACCGCGAAGGCGACAAGCTGGTGGCGGTACTGGAAAACGAATACACCGGTGCCAAAGAGGAGCGGGTGGTGGACCAGGTCGTCGTCGAAAACGGCGTGCGTCCGGACGAAGAAATCTACTACGCCATGAAGGAAGGCTCGCGCAACAAAGGCCAGATGGACATCGAAGCTTTGTTCGCGATCAAGCCTCAGCCTTCGCTGAGCCAGGCGGGCGACGGCTACTTGCTGTTCCGCATCGGCGACTGTGTGGCCCAGCGCAACACCCACGCGGCGATCTATGACGCGTTGCGGTTGTGCAAGGATTTCTAAGAGCTTGTGGATAACCTGTAGGAGCAAGGCTTGCCCGCGAAGGCGGACTGACATTCAACATTGATGTCGTCTGATCCATCGCCTTCGCGGGCAAGCCTCGCTCCTACAGGGATTCGGGCAAGGCATCCAGGTAGTTTGGCCTGCAAGACCCTGCGGTCTTTGGGAGCTCCACATGTTGAACACCCTTCTTCCAATCCTGTTGTTCGCTGCCTTGGGCCTGGCTGTCCTGGGCGCGTTGCGGCGGGTGGCTATGTGGCGTCAGGGCCGGGCTTCGAAAGTCGACCTGATCGGCGGTCTGTTCGCCATGCCCAAACGCTACATGGTCGATTTGCACCACGTCGTCGCGCGGGACAAATACATCGCCAACACCCACGTCGCCACGGCCGGCGGTGCAGTGGCGTCCATTGTGCTGGCGATTCTGGTGCATGGCTTTGGCCTGCATAACCGCATCCTCGGTTATGCACTGCTGCTGATGTCGGCGGTGATGTTTGTCGGCGCGATCTTTATGTTCCTGCGCCGTCGCAACCCACCGGCCCGCTTGTCCAAAGGCCCGTGGATGCGCTTGCCGAAAAGCCTGATGGCGTTCTCGGCGTCGTTCTTCCTGCTGACCCTGCCGGTTGCCGGCATCCTTCCGGAAAACTTCGGTGGTTGGGTGGTGGCTGCGATCCTCGGCGTCGGCGTGCTGTGGGGCGTTAGCGAACTGTTCTTCGGCATGACCTGGGGCGGGCCGATGAAGCACGCCTTCGCCGGTGCCTTGCACCTGGCCTGGCACCGTCGCGCCGAACGTTTTGGTGGCGGTCGTTCCACCGGTTTGAAACCGCTGGACCTGAATGACCCGAACGCTCCGCTGGGCGTGGAAAAACCCAAGGATTTCACCTGGAACCAACTGCTCGGCTTTGACGCCTGCGTGCAGTGCGGTAAATGTGAAGCCGCGTGCCCGGCGTTCGCCGCCGGCCAGCCGCTGAACCCGAAAAAACTGATTCAGGACATGGTCGTTGGCCTGGCTGGCGGTACCGATGCCAAGTTCGCTGGCAGTCCGTATCCGGGCAAAGCAATTGGCGAACACGGTGGCAATCCGCATCAACCGATCGTCAACGGTCTGGTGGACGCTGAAACCCTGTGGTCCTGCACCACTTGCCGTGCCTGCGTCGAGGAATGCCCGATGATGATCGAGCACGTCGACGCCATCGTCGACATGCGTCGCCATCTGACTCTGGAAAAAGGCGCGACCCCGAACAAGGGCGCCGAAGTCCTGGAAAACCTGATCGCCACCGATAACCCTGGCGGCTTCGCGCCGGGCGGGCGGATGAACTGGGCGGCGGATTTGAACCTGAACCTGCTCAGCGAGAAGAAATCCACCGACGTGCTGTTCTGGGTCGGCGACGGTGCCTTCGACATGCGCAACCAGCGCACCCTGCGCGCCTTCGTCAAAGTGCTGAAAGCGGCCAAGGTCGACTTCGCGGTGCTGGGTCTTGAAGAGCGCGACAGCGGTGACGTGGCCCGACGCTTGGGCGACGAAGCGACCTTCCAGCTGTTGGCCAAACGCAACATCCAGACCCTGGCCAAGTACAGCTTCAACCGCATCGTCACGTGCGACCCGCACAGTTTCCACGTGCTGAAAAACGAGTACGGCGCCTTCGACGGCAACTACCTCGTGCAGCACCACAGCACTTACATGGCAGAGATTATTGGCGAAGGCGCCCTGAACCTCGGCCAGCACAAAGGCAGCAGCGTGACCTATCACGACCCGTGCTACCTCGGTCGCTACAACGGCGAATACGAGGCGCCGCGTGAAGTGCTGCGCGCACTCGGGATTGAAGTGAAAGAGATGCAACGCTCAGGTTTCCGTTCACGCTGCTGCGGCGGCGGTGGCGGTGCACCGATCACCGACATTCCGGGCAAGCAGCGGATTCCCGACATGCGCATGGAAGACATCCGCGAAACCGGTGCCGAACTGGTGGCCGTGGGTTGTCCACAGTGCACTGCGATGCTCGAAGGCGTGGTCGAACCGCGTCCAATGATCAAGGACATCGCCGAACTGGTAGCCGATGCGTTGCTCGAAGACGCAACGCCGGGAAAGCCATCGGCACCGGCCAAACGTGAACCTGCGGAGGTGCATTAATGAGCGACATTATCCGCCGCGACCCACGCGCCGAATGGATCGCCCGCAACCGCTTGCACCCGCTGCACGCGGCTATGCAACCGGCGCAACACAGCTGGATGGGGCCTAACGGTCTCATCCGCAAGAATCCTCACGGGATCGGTTTTATCGGCCCCAACGGCATCAAACGAATCGACCGCAGCGGCGCTCAGCAGGGCGGGGCGACTAAACGCTCGGCCGCGGTTGAAGTGCAATTGCCGCTGCATCAAGTGGCTGCACCTGCGTTCTACATCAGCGTGGTGCCGGACATGGTCGGCGGCCGCTTGAGCAGCCACGACCGCGACTTGCTCGGCCTGGCTCATCAGTTGGCCGGCAAGGACGGCGCGGTACTGGCCGTGGTCTTCGGTGAGCACAAGGAAAACGCCTTCGCCACGGCTGGCGTGGATCGCTTGCTGGTGCTTGAGGGCGACGAATTCAGCGGTTATGCACCGGAACAACGAGTCCAGGGCCTGCGGGCTGTGGATAACCAGTTCAGCCCTCGTCACTGGTTGCTGCCGGACAGTCGCAGCGGTGGTGGCGAACTCGGTCGACGCTTTGCCGCCGCATTGGGCGAACGCCCGGCCACGCGGGTCTGGCAGGTCAAGGATCAGGAGTGCATCGGCCGCGCCGGTGCTGGTTTGCAAGACCTTGCACGTCCGGTCGCTCGCTTGATTCTGGCTGCGGCCGAATGCGCTGAACCGGTCAGCGAAACCCGTCATGAGGCCTTGCCGGTGGAGTTATCCACAGCGGTCGCTCGCAGCCTGTCGCGGATCGAAGATCTGGGCGCGGTGGCGGTGGATCCGGCGGCGATTCCGATGGCCGAAGCCGAGTTCATCTTCTCCGGCGGTAACGGGGTCAAGGACTGGGGACTTTTCCACAGGACGGCCGAGGCGTTGGGCGCGACCGAAGGTGCATCGCGGGTGGCGGTGGACGATGGTTTCATGGCACGCGACCGTCAGGTCGGTGCGTCTGGCACCTGGGTCACGGCACGGGTTTACGTGGCGGTGGGTATCTCCGGGGCAATCCAGCACCTGCAAGGCATCGGTGCCTGCGACAAGGTGGTGGCGATCAACCTCGATCCTGGCTGCGACATGATCAAACGGGCCGACCTGTCGGTGATCGGCGAGAGCGCCGAGATTCTTCAAGCCTTGATCGATGCGGTAGAGGCTTACCGCAATGAAGCCAAGCGCGATGCGGCTTAAGGGAAGGAAAGGGTTATGAGCACGAAAATCATCAGTCTGGTGTCCATCGGTGCCCACCCGACCTCCGGCCGGCCACGCCGCGCCGAGCAGGATGCGCGGGCGGTTGAACTGGGTTTGCAACTGGCTGGGGATAACCTGCAAGTGCTGCATGCCGGCGACGTCGCGGAACCGGCACTGCGCGCTTATCTGGGCATGGGCCTGGAACAGCTGCATGTGCTGGAGCAACCGGAAGGTGCTGATGCGCTGCCGGCGTTGACCGCGTATCTGCGCGATGCCGGGGCACAAGTGGTGCTGACCGGCAGCCAGGCGGAAACCGGTGAAGGTTCGGGCATGTTGCCGTTCCTGCTGGCGGAAAGCCTTGGCTGGCCACTGGTGGTGGGGTTGGCGCAGGTCGAATCCATCGATGGTGGTTCGGCGCTGGTGCTGCAGGCCTTGCCGCGCGGGCAGCGTCGTCGCTTGAAAGTGCGCCTGCCATTTCTGGCGACTGTGGATAACGCGGCACCCAAGCCTCGGCAGAGCGCCTACGGTCCAGCGCGGCGCGGGGTGTTGCAGGCGGATGAAGTCGAAGTGATCGACGATGAACTGCTGGCGGTGGCCACGCTGCAACCGGCCAAGCCACGGCCAAAACGCTTGAAAGTGATCAAGGCCAAGAGCGGTGCAGACCGCATGAAGGCCGCGACGGCCAAGGCCAGTGGCGGAGGCGGGCAAGTGCTCAAGGGCGTCACCGCGCAGGCGGGCGCCGAAGCCATTCTCAAGTTGCTGATTGAAGAAGGCGTGGTTCGCTAACGGTCCTGTGGAGCCCGGTAAATGGCAGTTGAGTTTCGTTCGGCCCTGCGCGCGGATGCGCGGGAGATTGCTCGCTTGTTTCAGATTTCCTCAGAAGGTGCGGCGGATTACATCTGGAGCCAACTGGCGCAGCCTGGCCAGGACTTGCTGGAGGTCGGTGCCAGTCGTTACGCACGTGAAGACGTTGATTTCTCTTATCAGAACTGCCTGATCGCGCAGGCCGAGGGAAAGGTCATCGGCATGCTGCACAGCTACGCGATGCGCCACGATCCGCAGGCCGCTCCCGTGACCGATCCGGTCCTGGCGCCGTATGCGACGATGGAAATCCCCGATACCCTTTATATTTCGAGCCTGGCCCTGCATGAGGGCTGGCGCAATCAGGGGTTGGGCAAGCAATTCCTCGCCTACGCCTACGACCGTGCCAACCGGTTGGGGCTCAACGGCTTGAGCCTGATCGACTATGCGGTGAACACCGGCGCCCGGCGGTTTTATGAGCGCCATGGCTTCCGGATCGTCGATACCTGCCAGATCACGCCCCACCCAATGATTCGGGTCACGGGGGAAGCCTATTTGATGTATCGGCCTTAAGGCTGAGCCCTGTTCGTGTGGGAGCGGGCTTGCTCGCGAAAGCGGCGGGTCAGTCGACATCGATTTTGAATGCCAGTCAGCCTTCGCGAGCAAGCCCGCTCTCACATGGGTTCAGTGTCGAACACTGATTATGTGCACATCAACGTTACCCACAATCCCTGTTAGCGCTTCTGTGGATAACATGTTCGCGCCTCGCTACACCCCATGCCCATCAAGCCCTCCAGCCCTCAGTACAAAAAACACCCAACCTAAGCCACGGTTTTTTCGAGCTTTTTCCACAGAACAACGTCGCTCATGAGCCGATACTTGCCCCCAATCTCTGTTGGCGCTTCTGTGGATAAGATGTTCGCTGTCAGCTACAGGCTATATAAACCGGGGCTTTCAGTGAGTTGATCAAATAATGCTCAATTGACCCTTTTCTTCCCCTGATTCTTCCGCAAACCCTGAATTTTCGCGGCTTTCAGCGGTTTTCCACAGAACCTGCAAAGTTGCCCCCAAAGTCTGTTGGCGCTTCTGTGGATAAGGTGTTCGCCATCCTCTGCACGTCATATAAACCGTGGCCTGCAGGCTTCTGATCAAAAAACGATCAATGCTTGCGTAAAACCCTGCTTCCGGATAAGTCACGGTTTTTCTTGGTTTTTTGTGAATAAATTTGCCCCGTCATCCACAGTTGTCCCCAATAGCTGTGGGTGGAGATGTGGATAACTTGTTCGCTAAACCCTACGAGCCACAGCCCATATAGGCTACAACGCGATAGATCAGATTTCATACAGTTCTAAGGCACTTCCTTGACTTCGATCTGTCGCCTGTCTTCACTCACAGGCACAAAGGACAGCCGTCACTTATCCACATCTGGTTCAGGGAGAACGCGTGATGGATAGCCAGCCACATCGCTCGCAGCCACATTCGCACCCCAGCCCCTGCATAACCTGTGTTCCGACACCCGCCACCTTGCTGCGTAAACGGATTCACCGTCGCGCCGCCAATCAGCGCGCTCGCCTATAGCTCCCTGCCCATAACGCCGCTGCCATTGAGGCCCGACCGTGCCCGGTGACCAGGCGTTTGTTCGTCTTTCGATTGCAGGCAACCACAGAGTTGCCCATCTGCCTGAGAGGAAATGACCCATGACACGGATCGCCACGCCCATCAGCGACATCAAGGAACACTACGACGTGATCGTCATCGGCTCCGGCTATGGCGGCGGGATCGCGGCGTCGCGCCTGTCCCGGGCCGGCAAGCGGGTGTGCCTGCTGGAGCGAGGCCGGGAAATACAGCCCGGCGAATACCCCAATACGATGCTGGCGGCCACTGAAGAACTGCAAGTCCATGACCCGGATGGGCACATCGGTTCGCGCACCGGGTTGTTCGACCTGCACGTCAATGCCCAGCAGAACGTGGTGGTCGGTTGCGGCCTGGGCGGCACGTCGCTGATCAACGCCAACGTTGCGCTGGAACCGGAGCCCGGCGTGTTCGACGATCCACGTTGGCCGTTGGCGGTGCGTGAACACCGCGACACGTTGCTCAAGGATGGATACGCCCGGGCTCGGGAGATGCTCAAGCCCAATCCTTACCCAGGCACGTCGCCGGTGTTGCCGAAACTGGAAGCCAACAAAAAATCCGCGGACTACCTCAAGCAAGGCGCGCACTTCTACAAGCCGCCGATCAACGTGACCTTCGACAAACTGCCGAACAACCTCAACCACGTCGGCGTCGAGCAATTACCGTGCAACCACTGCGGCGACTGCGTGTCGGGCTGTAACAACAAGGCCAAGAACACCACGCTGATGAATTACCTGCCGGATGCCTGGAACCACGGCGCGGAAATTTTCTGCCAGGCCGAGGTGCGGCATCTGGAGCGTGACGCCGACGGCGACGGCTGGATTGTGCATTTCCAATACCTGGACAGCGGCCGCGAGAAGTTCTCGGCACCGACGCTATTCGTCAAGGCTGACGTCGTCGTGGTTTCGGCGGGTACTTTGGGTTCCACCGAAATCCTCCTGCGTTCTCGGGACAAAGGTCTGTCGACGTCCAATCAGCTCGGCGAGAACATGAGCGGCAACGGCGACATTCTCGGCTTTGGCCATAACTGCGACCAAGCGATCAACGGCATCGGTTTCGGCGCGCATCCGGCCAGTGAAATGAAACCGGTCGGCCCGTGCATCACCTCGATCATCGACATGCGCACCGAAGGCGACTGGCGCAGCCGCATGGTCATCGAAGAAGGTTCTATCCCCGGCGCGCTCGGCCGACCCATGGTGCCGAGCATGGCCGCGTTCGCCGGGTTGATCGGCAAACCCACCGATGACAGCTTCAGCGGCAAGCTCAAGTACGCCGAGCGCGAAACCGAAAGCTTCCTGCGTGGCCCGTATCACGGCGCCCTGCACAACATGCAGACCTACCTGATCATGAGTCACGATGACGGCAAGGGTCGCATGGTGCTCGACAGCAAGGATCAGCTGCGCATCGACTGGCCGGGTGTTGGCGAGCAGGAAAACGTCAAACTCGGTAACGAGCGTCTGCACCAGAGCACCAAGGCATTAGGCGGGATCTGGGTCGAGAACCCGATCTGGACCGAGCTGCTCAAACACAGCATCGTTTCCGTCCACCCGTTGGGCGGTTGTGTGATGGGCGAGGACGCGGAACAGGGCGTGGTCAACCACAAGGGACAGGTATTCAGCAGCGCCAGTGGCACCAATGTCTATGCCGGGTTGTACGTGACCGACGGCGCGGTGATTCCGACTTCCCTGGCGGTCAATCCGCTGCTGACCATCTCCGCCGTGAGCGAGCGCAACATGGGCCTGCTGGCGGCCGATCGCGGTTGGCATATCGATTACACGTTGCCCTCTGCGCCGCGCAAACAGGTGGCGCCGCCAACCCTTGGCGTGCAGTTCACCGAGACCATGAAGGGCTATTTCTCCAAGGACTTCACCCAGCCTCAAGGCACCGATCTCAAACTCTACGAGGCGGCGGCCAAACGCGGCGAGTCGGATAACTCGCCGATCGAGTTCACCCTGACCATCACCGCCAACGACCTCAACCGCATGATCAAGGAGCCGGAACACGCCGCGACGCTGGTCGGCACGCTCGATGCGCCGGGCCTGTCGCCGGAGCCGCTCACCGCCAGCAATGGCGTGTTCAACCTGTTCGAGGAGTATCAGGAACAAGTCGGCGTGCGGCACATGAATTACGACATGAAACTGACCGCCGAGGACGGCAGCGATTATTACTTCAGCGCGTTCAAAACCGTGCCCGAAGACAACGGCGTGCTGAACGTCTGGCACGACACCAGCACCCTCTACGTAACGCTGTATCGCGGGTCGGACAAGACCGGCGAGGTGATGGGTTCGGGTGTGATGCACATCCATCCAGTCGATTTCGCCAAGCAGATGACCACCATGAAGGTGCTCAATGCCCGCAACGAACGCGAGCGTATCGATGGGCTGGCGCGGTTCGGCAAGTTCTTCGCCGGCATCTTGTGGGAGAGCTACGGCGGCGTGTTCGCGGGTGACATCTACTTCAACCCTGACGCACCGCCGCGGCAGAAACGCCCATTGGATGCGCCGATCCCGAGCGTGCAGTTCTTCCAGACCGAAGACAACGTACAGCTACGCCTGACCCGCTATCAGGGCGGCAGCAAAGGGCCGGTGATGCTGGTCCACGGTTTGGGCGTAGGCTCGAATATTTTCTCCACCGACACCATCCAGACCAACCTGCTGGAGTACCTGTGCAAGCACGAGTACGACGTCTGGCTGCTGGATTTGCGGGTGAGCATTCTATTGCCCGCGAGCAAGAAGGAATGGAACGGCGATCAGATTGCGCAATACGACTTCAAGGCCGCCATCGCGCAGATCCAGCAAGCAACCAAGGCCGCGGACGTGCAATGCGTGGTGCATTGCTACGGGGCGACCACCTTCTTCATGTCGTTGCTGGCCGGATTGCAGGGCGTGCGTTCGGTGGTGTGTTCGCAGATCGCGGCGGATACGGTGGTCGCCACGGCAACCGGGCTCAAGGCAGGTCTGCACCTTCCGGGGATGCTTGACGCCATCGGCATCAAATCCCTCACCGCGTATGCCGACAACAAGGAGAGCTGGTTCAACAAGCTCTACGACAAGGCCCTCAACGGGTATGCCCGCATCGAGGCTCAGGGCTACTGCACCAACCCGGTGTGCCATCGCATCACCTTCATGTACGCGTCGCTGTACCGGCATGACACGCTCAACGAGACCCTGCATGACAACCTGCATGAGCTGTTCGGCGAATCGAACATGCAGACCTTCGAGCACTTGGCGTTGATCCTGCGCAAAGGCCATCTGGTGGACTTCAAGGGCCAGGACGTCTACATGCCGCACTTCGACCGGCTGACCATGCCGATCTGCTTCATCAGCGGCGAAGACAACCAGTGCTACCTGCCGGAAAGCACGCTCAAGACCTATGAGCGCGTGTGCAAAGCCCATGGGCCGGAGCGCTACAGCCGGCATGTAGTGCCGGGTTACGGGCATATCGACTGCATGTTCGGCAAGAATGCGGTGGTCGATGTGTACCCGATCATCCTGCAACACCTGGAGAAAACGGCCCTCGGCTAGGTGATCGTTCCCACGCTCCGCGTGGGAATGCCGCCATGGACGCTCTGCGTCCGCTTGTGTGACGCAGAGCGTCACGGGATGCATTCCCACGCGGAGCGTGGGAACGATCTGGGGAAAAATATGGACAGTTACATCCGCTGGTTTCAACGCTTCATCTGGATAGGCATTGTGATGAACATGGTCTTCGCGATTCCGGCGCTGTTTGCGCCGGCGTTGCTGACCTCGATGCTCGGGATGCCGCCGCAACTCTCCGATCCGTGGCTGGAAAACGCCGGCATGCTGCTGGTGGGGATCAGCCTGTTCTACATGCCGTCAGGCTTCAACGCGCCCAAATACGTCGTGCATTCGTGGCTCTGCGTGCTATCGCGACTGGTCGCCGTGGCGTTCTGGATCTACCTGATCAACACCAGCAACCAGGCACAGGTATTTGTGCCGATGCTGCTGGGTGATCTGAGCATGTTCCTGATCCTCGGGGTTCTGCTGTACCTGGGCAGCGCGCCGGCCAATCGGCCCTTGGCGTTGCTTCGCGACGGCTGGCATGAGTGGCGCGCAGCGTGGGCGCGACGCTGGCAGCGGCACAGCTTCAAGGTTGCCACACTGGTCGTGGTGCTGGCGTTGGGGTTTATCGGCTATGAGACCTGGTACCAGATGCTGCGGGTGGTACCGGAAGAGCAATACGCCTCCGATGAGGATCACTACAAATACGGCGCCATCGGCCTGGGCATCGAGGCGCGGATTCCCTATTACCTGTTCGCCGTATTGCCGCAGATGTGCCCGGATAAGCTGCCCAAACCCGGCGGCTACGAAGTCTTCGGTTTCCTCTACGAGAACGGCAAGGACCTGCCGATCGGCATGGCCAAGCGGCAGATCGGCTACCCGACCGTAGAGCCCAACTGCGCCCTGTGTCACACCGGCTCCTACCGGGCCAATACCAGCGATGTCGCCATCCCGGTGGCCACCGCTCCGGCCAATACCCTGCAACTGCAGGCCTTCCAGTGGTTCGCCTACAATTGTGCCAGCGACCCGACATTCACCCCGGACGCGGTGATGACGGCGATCAACAGCAAGTTCCAGCTCGGGTTTTTCGAGCGCTTGTACAACCGCTACGTGATCATTCCGATGGCCACGAGCGCGCTGGTCAAGCAGAAACAGGCCTATGCCTGGCAACGCCTGCGCGCACCGCAAGGGCCGGGGCGCACCGACACCTTCAACCCGACGAAAATGGTGGTGTTCGGCTTTCCGGATGACTCGACCATCGGCACCGTCGACTTGCCGCAAGTCTGGAACCAGAAGCCGCGGGAGTCGCTGTACCTGCACTGGGACGGCAACAACAACGACATCCATGAGCGCAACTACGCGGCCGCGATGGCTGTGGGCGCAACGCCGGAGTCGGTGCTGCCGGCCAGCTTCAACCGAGTGACCAACTGGTTGCTGGGCCACAAGGCGCCGGCATGGCCGTTCACGCTGGATCAGGCCAAAGTCGCCCGGGGCAAACCGGTCTGGGAAAACAACTGCGCCGGTTGCCACGATTTCGGCCGCACCGACACCGGTCAGGTCACCACCAGCATTGATGAGCTGGGCACCGATCCCCATCGGCTGAACTCGTTCACCACAGGTTTGGTGACGGCTTTCCATGGCTTCAAGAAATCACCGTTCGACTTTGGCGCCTATCGCAAGACCCAGAGCTACAGCAACACGCCCACCGACGGCGTCTGGTTGCGCGCGCCGTACCTGCATAACGGTTCGGTACCGACCCTGTGGGACTTGCTGCAACCACCGGAAAAGAGACCACTGGTGTTCTTCACCGGCTCCGATGTGTATGACCAGGACAAAGTCGGCTTCGTCACCAGTGGCCAGCAGATGAAAGCCTCGGCGGACTTCAAATACGACACCCGTCTGGAGGGCAACCACAACGGCGGCCATCTGTACGGCACGCAGCTGTCGGAACTCGATAAGCGGGCGCTCATCGAGTTCATGAAAACCCTGTGATTCCACTACGGATGGAGGAAAGCGACATGTCATTGGTCAGTCATTGGGAACACGAGTACGACAAGGTCAAAGTGCGGCTGCATGGTTTGCTCACGCGCGTGGAAATGGCCTGGATGAAGCTCGTCAGCGAGCTCGAACCCCAGGAGTTCGAAGCCATCATTGCGTTGCTCAAACGCGGCCACGATCAGGCGCAGTACGTGCTCAAGCACGGCGAGTTGCCGGACGATCAGCCGGGCGTGCCGTGGGAGTTGTCCCATGGCTTGTCGATCCTGCGTATCGGCAATGCCAGCCCGCTGCCGCAAACGGTGGATGAGCTACAAACCCGGGTGCTGAAGGACGGCAGTCTGCTCGGTTGCCGCAAATGGGAACTGCTCGACCTGTTATGGAGTGAAGCCCTGCTGAAATGGATCGAAAACCTGCGGCATCACGCGCCGTTCGCCACTGACCCGGCACTGGTGAAAATGGATCGCGACGTGACCCTGGCGATCGCCGGCGACTGGGGCACCGGACCGTTCGACAGCCATGCCCCGGCGGTGGCGGTGGCTAATCAGATGCAACTGGCCCGAGCCAATTTCACCATTCACCTGGGGGATGTGTATTACGCCGGCACCCATTCCCAGGAAGACGTGGACATGGCCGGCTGGCCGATGGGCACGCAGGGCTCGTTCACTCTCAATTCCAACCACGAGATGTACAGCGGCGCCCACGGCTATTTCAAGGAACTGGCCAAGCGCTTTCCCGCGCAGCAGGGCACCAGTTACTTCGCGCTATACAACGACGATTGGCTGGTGATCGGCCTCGACACGGCGTATGCCTCGGACGCCATGAATCTGTACATGGATGGCACCCTGAACCAACCGCAGATCGACTGGATGAAAAGCCTGCCCCAGCGCAAGAAAATCATGGTGCTCAGTCATCACCAGGGCTTCGACATTTCCGGGCACAACAAGACGGCGCTGTATCAACCGGTGTGCGATGCCTTGGGTCGTGAGCCGGATTACTGGTATTGGGGGCATTTGCACAACGGCATC
Source organism: Pseudomonas sp. JV414 (assembly GCF_032424305.1). Taxonomy (NCBI): domain Bacteria; kingdom Pseudomonadati; phylum Pseudomonadota; class Gammaproteobacteria; order Pseudomonadales; family Pseudomonadaceae; genus Pseudomonas; species Pseudomonas sp. JV414. The sequence goes on from NZ_VYKC01000016.1 coordinate 140,805, forward strand.
TGCTACGCCGCGCAAGGCGGGTTGCATGCGCGTTGCGCCGGGCATGGGGCGATTCCCTACGGCAATGCCAGTGAGCTGAACGGGCATGCGCGGGTGTTGTGGTCGGAAACTCAAAATGCGCGGGATGAGGCGTACCCGGATCGGGTGTTGAACGGTTATGTGAAAGTGCGGTTGGTAGGGGAGAACATCGAAGAGACGTTTATTGGGGAGGATGGGTCGGTGCGGTGGTCTTCGAGTTGATTGGGTGAATGTGCGACCGCTTTCGCGAGCAAGCCCGCTCCCACATTGGATCGGTGGCGTACACAAAATCTGTGAACGACCCGGTCAACTGTGGGAGCGGGCTTGCTCGCGAAGCTCTTGATCTTATCCCTGAACCGGAACACCTTTGAGGTACGGCGCAGGCTCGGCACCAAGGTTGTTCAGCAACCGCTCGCTGTACCAGTCCACAAAGTTCACCACGCCAAACTCATAGGTCTTGGAGTATGGCCCTGGCTGGTACGCGGTGGAGTTGATCCCGCGCTGGTTTTCTTCGGCCAGGCGACGGTCCTGGTCGTTGGTCGCATCCCAGACCTGGCGCATGCGCTCCACGTCGTAGTCCACGCCTTCGACCGCGTCCTTGTGGACGATCCACTTGGTGGTGACCATGGTTTCCTGAGCGCTGATCGGCCACACGGTGAACACGATGATGTGGTCGCCCATGCAGTGGTTCCACGAGTGCGGCAGGTGCAGGATGCGCATCGAACCCAGGTCCGGGTTTTTGATGCGGCCCATGAGTTTGGCGCAGCCTTGTTTGCCGTCCAGGGTCATCGACACGGTGCCCTTGAGCAACGGCATGCGCACGATGCGGTTACGCAGGCCGAAGCTGGCGTGAGCGTAAGGGATCTTCTCGGCTTCCCAGGCAGCGGCCGAAGCAGCGACGTGGTCCTTGAAGGCCTGGTCGGCACGCGGGTCGGTGACGTCGTCCCATTCCAGCAGGGTTTTCAACAGTTCCGGGTGCGACGCGTTGCAGTGATAGCACTCGCGGTTGTTTTCCAGCACCAGTTTCCAGTTGGCTTTTTCGAACAAGGTGGTCTGGATCGCCACCTTGGTGTTCTCCATGTCGTACGGTTCCATGTAATGGTTCAGCGTCGACAGGAAGTCATCAATGGCCGGCGGGTTTTCCGACAGGCTGATGAAGATGTAACCGCCAGCGGTTTTCACGTTCACAGGCTTCAAGCCGTACTGCTTCATGTCGAAGTCGGCGCCCATTTCGGTGCCGGCGAACAGCAGGCGACCGTCCAGTTCATACGTCCACTGGTGGTAGTGGCAGACCAGTTTGGCGACTTTGCCTTTTTCACTGGTGCACAGCCGCGAACCGCGGTGACGGCAGACGTTGTGGAACGCATGAACCACACCGTCGGCGCCACGAATCACGATGATCGGGTTTTTGCCGACCTGCAGGGTCAGGTAGTTGCCCTTGGTCGGGATTTCGCAGGTCATGCCGGCGATCAACCACTCTTTCTGAAAGATTTCCTGCATGTCGATATCAAACAGCCGCTCGTCAGAGTAAAACGGCTGCGGCAGCGAAAAAGTACGCTCGCGTTCTTGCAGCATCTGCGCGGTGGCCTTGCGTGCGGGTTCCAGTGGATCGCCCAGGCTCAGGGTAGTGGTGACGTCCATCGTGTGTTTCCTCAAGGCCATCTGCGTGGCCGCGAAAGTGGCTGATCAGGTTTGCTACGCAAGGTGTAAGGGTTGTGTCTTGGTATGGGGCGAGTGTGGGGCCGGCGCTCGCCAGAACCTTATCCATGGGCGACATGGCCCAATCTGTTCCCGACGCGCAACCCCCGGTAATTGGGGGCTGGTCGCGATAAGTATGTGAATGTCGCAGATAGGTAAATGGGAGGTTCGCGCTATACGCAGAATCGCCAACATGAAGGCCGACAGTCGGCCGTGGAGATCAGCATGTCCAACAGCTTCCTGAACCCGGTAACCACCCAGACCTGGGCCAATGGTCGACATATTGTCCGTTGCGTCAAAGTCATCCAGGAAACCTGGGATGTGCGCACCTTCTGCTTTATGGCCGACCAGCCAATCCTGTTCTTTTTCAAGCCCGGGCAGTTCGTGACCCTGGAGCTGGAAATCGACGGCGTACCGATCATGCGCTCCTACACCATTTCCAGTTCGCCGTCGGTGCCGTACAGCTTTTCGGTGACCATCAAGCGCGTACCGGGAGGCAAGGTCTCCAACTGGCTGCACGACACCCTGCATGAAGGCCAGGAATTGGCGGTACACGGGCCGGTCGGGCTGTTCAACGCCATGGACTTCCCTGCGCCGAAAGTGCTTTACCTCAGCGGCGGCGTCGGCATCACGCCGTGCATGTCCATGGCGCGCTGGTTCTATGACACCAATGGCAACGTCGACATGACGTTTATCCACAGTGCCCGCTCGCCCAAAGACATCATTTATCACCGCGAGCTGGAACACATGGCGTCGCGGATCGACAACTTCAGCCTGCACCTGATTTGCGAGAAGCATGGTCTGGGCGAGCCGTGGGCTGGTTATCGCGGTTACCTGAATCATAAGATGCTCGAATTGATGGCACCGGACTTCCTTGAGCGTGAAGTCTTCTGCTGCGGCCCGACCCCATACATGAACGCGGTCAAGCGCATGCTCGAGACGGCAGGTTTCGACATGACGCGTTATCACGAGGAATCCTTCGGCGCGACGCCAGCGGAAGCCCGTGCCGATGCGGTGGAACAAGCCGAACAAGCGGCGGACGCTCCGGAAGTCGATGCGGCGGATCTGCATCAGGTGGAATTCACCGCGTCTGGCAAGAGCATTCGTGTGGCGCCGGGCGAAACCGTGCATGCGGCGGCGGCCAAGCTTGGTTTGCTGATCCCGAAAGCCTGCGGGATGGGGATCTGCGGGACGTGCAAGGTGATGAAGCTCGGTGGTGAAGTCGAAATGGACCACAACGGCGGGATTACCGAGGAAGACGAAGCCGAAGGGTTCATCCTGTCGTGCTGCAGCGTGCCGAAAGGGGATGTGCGGATCGAGTTCTGATCGGTATCTACGCGTCCTTGATGGCTGGCGAATATCCCTGTAGGAGCTGCCGAAGGCTGCGATCTTTTGACGTTGATTTTTAGGATCAAGATCAAAAGATCGCAGCCTTCGGCAGCTCCTACAGAGAGTTGTGGATACCCATTCCGAGTCAGTCGACAAATAGATCCGTCATCAGTTTGTCGGTGGAATCAGGCGCAAACCGATACCCTTCAAAATCTGTCACCCCATGCTCCCGCAGAATCTCCTCATCAATCAGCAAGCGCCCGGTAATGCTGCGGCCTCTGCTGCTCAGAATCGCGTAAGCCGCATCCGCCATAATCGCCGGCGAACGCGCATGCTTGAACGACTCGCGTGACCCTAGCTGAAACTCGATTGCAGCGGTCGCGATCATGGTCTGCGGCCACAGGGAGTTGACGCTGATGCCGTAGGAGGCGAATTCCTCGCTCATGCCCAAAGTCAGCATGCTCATGCCGTATTTGGTCACCGTGTAGGGGCTGTACTGGGCGAACCACTTGGTGGCCAGGTTCAGCGGCGGTGACAGGTTGAGGATGTGGCCGGCGGTTTTTTTCAGATAGGGCAGGGCAGCCTGACTGCACAGCAGCACGGCGCGGGTGTTGATCTGATGCATCAGGTCGAAGCGCTTGAGCTCAATGTGTTGCACCCCGGTCAGCTTGATCGCCCCGGCATTGTTGATCAGCGCGTCGATGCCGCCGAAATGCTCAGAGGCGTCGGCCATGGCCTGGCGCACAGCAACTTCATCACGCACATCCACCTGCAAAGCCAACGCCTTGCCACCCGCGGCTTCAACCTCCGCCGCCACGCTGAAGATGGTGCCAGGCAGTTTGGGGTGAGGAGTGGCGCTTTTAGCGGCAATCACGATGTTGGCCCCGTCCTTTGCTGCCCGCAGCGCAATCTCACGCCCGATGCCACGGCTCGCACCGGTGATGAACAGGGTTTTGCCTTGTAATGACATGCGTACGCTCCTGATTGTTGTTATCGATGCGGATCGAAACGGCTCGCCAGTCAATGTAGACCAACTCTTGCGGGATCATGATCGTTCCCACGCTCTGCGTGGGAACGCAGCCCGTGACGCTCTGCGTCACAACGGTGTTGGACATTGCGTCAGCGGTGAGGCAGGAACGCGGAGCGTCCCCAGAGGCATTCCCACGCAGAGCGTGGGAACGATCAGCTTGTGGGCTTCAGGCTGCCATGACTTCCCGAATATCTGCCGCCAGTTCAAGCACGCGTTCTTCTTCGGTGTCCCACGAGCACATGAACCGTGCGCCGCCGTTGCCGATGAAGGTGTAGAAGCGCCAGCCCTTGGCGGTCAGTGCGGCAATGGCCGGTTCTGACAGTTGCAGGAACACGCCGTTGGCCTGCACCGGGAACATCAGTTCCACGCCAGGAATGTCGCTTACCAGTTCGGCCAGCAGCTGCGCGCAGTGGTTGGCGTGGCGGGCGTATTTGAGCCAGGCGTCGTTTTCCAGAATCCCGACCCACGGCGCCGAGAGGAAGCGCATCTTCGACGCCAATTGCCCGGCCTGTTTGCAGCGATAGTCGAAGTCTTCAGCCAGTTTGTGGTTGAAGAACAGAATCGCTTCGCCCACCGCCATGCCGTTTTTCGTGCCGCCGAAGCACAGCACGTCAACGCCGGCCTTCCAGGTCAGGTCGGCTGGCGAGCAGCCCAGATACGCGCACGCATTGGAGAACCGCGCGCCGTCCATGTGCAGGTTCAGGCCCAGTTCTTTGCAGGTGGCGCTGATGGCGCGGATTTCTTCCGGGGTGTACACGCTGCCGACTTCGGTGGCCTGGGTCAGGGTCACGACGCGCGGTTTCGGGTAGTGGATGTCCTGGCGCTTGAGGGCGATTTCGCGGATCGATTCCGGCGTCAACTTGCCGTTTTCGGTGCGGGCGATGAGCAGCTTGGAGCCGTTGGAGAAAAACTCCGGTGCGCCACATTCGTCGGTTTCGACGTGGGCGGTTTCCGAGCAGATCACGCTGTGGTAACTCTGGCACAGTGATGACAGGGCCAATGAGTTGGCCGCGGTGCCGTTGAAGGCGAAGAATACTTCGCAGTCGGTTTCGAACAGTTTGCGAAATTGATCCGATGCGCGTGCGGTCCACTCATCGTCGCCGTAAGCGCGCTGGTGGCCGTGGTTGGCCTGTTCCATGGCAGCCCAGGCTTCAGGGCAGATACCGGAATAGTTGTCGCTGGCGAATTGTTGGCTCTTATCGGTCATGGCCGGCTTCCGTGATCGAGGCGCTTGTGGCGCTTCGTTGGTCAATGATGGTGCACACTTTACCGAAGATCGTCCGGGGAGCACACGGGATGTTGCTGTCAGAAAAATACACGGTTGACGGGCAATTATGCACATGACGCAAAGGGATGGGGCGCTGGATCTGCTCAAGTGGTTGGCGCTGCTGAGCATGGTGCTCGATCACCTGCGATATGTCGGTTATTCCGTCGATCTGCTGTACGTGCCGGGCAGATTGGCGTTTCCATGGTTCTGTCTGGCGATGGCGGCGAACCTGTCGCGAGTCCGTGCAGTCACGACCGACGGCCAGTGGCGTTACCTCGGTTGGTTGTTGCTGTTTAGCGCTGTAAGCGAAATCCCCTACCGGATGTACATTCCTGATCACAACACCTTGAACGTGTTGCCCACATTGGTTCTGGGTCTGTTGATCGCCGGTGGCTGGCAGCACAGGATGCCTCAGTCGCGACTATTGGCTGCCGGTGCCTTGTTGCTGGCAGCACTGTTCCCGGAGCGACTGATGTTCGGTTTCTTCGGCGTGCTGTTGCCGCTGGCGATGTTGCTGGTGATTCACCGGCCCTGGTATTTCAGCCTGCTGCCGGGGCTGGTTTGCCTGGCGGCCAATCAATGGCAAGTGCTGTATTACGCTGCGCGACTTCACAGCAATGCAGCCATCCTCGGCATTGCCGCTTGTCTGATTGCGCCATTGCTGGGGCTGTTGCTATTGCGACATGCCCAAGGCATCCGGCCACCGCCGATGCGCCGTTGGGCTTACGCGCTCTATCCCGCGCATTTCCTTGTGCTTCTGGCCTTACGCCAACTTATTGCCTGACACGCGCAAAACCCTGTGGGAGCGGGCTTGCCCGCGATGGCGGCATCACTCCAGCATTGATGTCAGCTGACCCACCGCTATCGCGGGCAAGCCCGCTCCCACAGGGGTTCCTTTCTGATTTGAAGATTGTGTTCGGTCAGGCTTTTCGGCCCATGTCGTAAACGCACCTTTGCGTGGCGTCCATAGGCATTTGACCTGTCTGCGCCGGTCATACCATCGCATCCAAAGGGCACTGCCGTAACGCCAGTGCCTTACCGAGACGAATGGCGCATAGATGCCGCTGGGAGAGACGCGATGTTCAGCAAGCAAGACCAGATCAAGGGTTACGACGATGCACTGCTGGCGGCGATGAATGCCGAGGAGCAACGCCAGGAAGATCACATCGAGCTGATCGCGTCAGAGAACTACACCAGCAAGCGCGTGATGGAAGCGCAAGGCAGCGGCCTGACCAACAAATACGCCGAAGGCTATCCGGGCAAGCGCTACTACGGTGGCTGCGAGCACGTCGACAAGGTTGAAGCGCTGGCCATCGAGCGCGCCAAGCAACTGTTCGGCGCCGATTATGCCAACGTGCAGCCGCACTCCGGCTCCTCCGCCAACAGCGCCGTGTACCTGGCTCTGCTGCAGGCCGGCGACACCATTCTGGGCATGAGCCTGGCCCACGGCGGTCACCTGACCCACGGCGCCAAAGTGTCGTCCTCGGGCAAGCTGTACAACGCCGTGCAGTACGGCATCGACACCAAGACCGGGCTGATCGACTACGACGAAGTCGAGCGCCTGGCCGTCGAATGCAAGCCGAAGATGATCGTCGCTGGCTTCTCTGCATACTCCAAGACTCTGGACTTCCCACGTTTCCGTCAGATCGCCGACAAGGTCGGTGCGCTGCTGTTCGTCGACATGGCTCACGTTGCGGGTCTGGTCGCTGCCGGCCTGTACCCGAACCCGCTGCCGTACGCCGATGTGGTCACCACCACCACCCACAAGACCCTGCGCGGTCCACGTGGCGGCCTGATCCTGTGCAAGTCCAACGAAGAAATCGAGAAGAAGCTCAACGCCGCAGTCTTCCCGGGCGCCCAGGGCGGCCCGTTGATGCACGTCATCGCTGGTAAAGCGGTGTGCTTCAAGGAAGCGCTGGAGCCTGGTTTCAAGGCTTACCAGCAACAAGTGATCGACAACGCCCAGGCCATGGCCGGCGTATTTATCAAACGCGGCTACGATGTAGTGTCCGGCGGCACTGATAACCACCTGTTCCTGGTCAGCCTGATCCGTCAGGGCCTCACCGGCAAAGAGGCGGATGCAGCACTCGGTCGCGCCCACATCACCGTGAACAAGAACGCTGTCCCGAATGATCCACAGTCGCCGTTCGTGACCTCCGGCCTGCGTATCGGCACCCCGGCGGTGACCACTCGCGGCTTCAAGGTTACCCAGTGCATCACGCTGGCCGGCTGGATCTGCGACATCCTCGACAACCTCGGCGATGCCGATGTCGAAGCGAATGTCGCGCAGCAAGTGGCAGCCCTGTGCGCGGACTTCCCGGTTTATCGCTGAGCGCGGTTTTGGAGTAAATGACTATGCAACGCTATTCGGGCTTCGGCCTCTTCAAACACTCCCTCAGCCATCACGAAAACTGGCAGAAGATGTGGCGCACGCCGACCCCGAAAAAGGTCTATGACGTGGTCATCGTCGGCGGTGGCGGGCATGGTCTGGCGACCGCCTACTACCTGGCCAAGGAACACGGCATCACCAACGTGGCCGTGGTCGAGAAAGGCTGGCTGGGCGGCGGTAACACCGCGCGCAACACCACCATCGTTCGCTCCAACTACCTGTGGGACGAGTCGGCGCACCTGTACGAACACGCGATGAAATTGTGGGAAGGCCTGTCCCAGGACCTGAACTACAACGTGATGTTCTCCCAGCGCGGCGTTTACAACTTGTGCCACACGCTTCAAGACATTCGTGATTCCGAGCGTCGTGTCAGTGCCAACCGCCTCAACGGCGTGGACGGCGAACTGCTCGATGCCAAACAGGTAGCCGACGAGATTCCGTACCTCGACTGCTCCAAGAACACTCGCTACCCGGTGATGGGCGCAACCGTCCAGCGTCGCGGCGGCGTGGCCCGTCACGATGCCGTGGCGTGGGGCTTTGCCCGTGCCGCCGACGCCTTGGGCGTGGACCTGATCCAGCAGACCGAAGTAATTGGCTTCCGCAAGGAAAACGGCGTGTGCATCGGTGTTGAAACCAACAAGGGCTTCATCGGCGCCAAGCGCGTCGGTGTGGTCACCGCCGGTAACTCCGGGCACATGGCCAAACTCGCCGGTTTCCGCCTGCCGATCGAATCGCACCCGCTGCAAGCGCTGGTGTCCGAGCCGATCAAGCCGATTATCGACAGCGTGATCATGTCCAACGCCGTACACGGTTACATCAGCCAGTCCGACAAGGGCGACCTGGTGATCGGCGCCGGTATCGACGGCTACAACGGCTACGGCCAGCGCGGTTCGTATCCGGTGATCGAACACACCGTTCAGGCCATCGTCGAGATGTTCCCGGTGTTGTCCCGCGTGCGCATGAACCGTCAGTGGGGCGGCATCGTCGACACCACGCCGGATGCGTGCCCGATCATTTCGAAAACCCCGGTACCGAACATGTTCTTCAACTGCGGTTGGGGCACCGGTGGCTTCAAGGCAACACCTGGCTCGGGCAACGTATTTGCCGCAAGCCTGGCCAAGGGTGAAATGCACCCATTGGCCGCACCTTTCTCCATCGACCGTTTCCACAACGGTGCGTTGATCGACGAACACGGCGCTGCTGCGGTTGCCCACTAACAGGAGAAATCCCCATGTTGCATATCTTCTGTCCTCACTGCGGCGAACTGCGCTCCGAAGAGGAATTCCACGCATCCGGCCAGGCGCACATCCCGCGCCCACTGGATCCGAATAGCTGCACCGACGAGGAGTGGGGCGACTACATGTTCTTCCGCGACAACCCTCGCGGTCTGCACCACGAACTGTGGGATCACGTCGCCGGTTGCCGTCAGTACTTCAACGTCACCCGTGACACCGTGACCTACGAGATTCTCGAAACCTACAAGATCGGCGCCAAGCCGCAGTTCACCGACAAGACCGACAGCCCGAAAGCGGCCGCCACGGCTCTGGGAGAGAAGGTATGAGCCAGATCAATCGCCTGTCCAATGGCGGACGGATCGACCGTAACAAAGTGCTGAGCTTCACCTTCAACGGCCAGGTCTACAAAGGCTTTGAAGGTGATTCCCTGGCCGCAGCCTTGCTGGCCAACGGTGTCGACATCATCGGCCGCAGCTTCAAGTACTCGCGCCCGCGCGGCATCTTCGCCGCCGGTGCCGAAGAGCCGAACGCTGTGCTGCAGATCGGTGCGACCGAAGCCACGCAAATCCCGAACGTACGCGCCACGCAACAAGCGCTGTATCAAGGCCTGGTCGCCACCAGCACCAACGGCTGGCCGAGCGTGAACAACGACATGATGGGGATTCTCGGCAAGGTCGGCGGCAAGCTGATGCCGCCGGGCTTCTACTACAAAACCTTCATGTACCCGCAATCGTTCTGGATGACCTACGAGAAGTACATTCGTAAGGCTGCCGGCCTTGGCCGCTCGCCGACCGAGAACGATCCGGACACCTACGACTACATGAACCAGCACTGCGACGTGCTGATCGTCGGCGCTGGCCCTGCGGGTCTGGCGGCTGCGCTGGCGGCTGCCCGTAGCGGTGCGCGCGTGATCCTGGCCGATGAGCAGGAAGAGTTCGGCGGCAGCCTGCTCGATTCCCGCGAAAGCCTCGACGGCAAACCAGCTACCGAATGGGTCGCCAGCGTCATCGCCGAGCTGAAAAACACCCCGGACGTGCTGCTGTTGCCGCGCGCCACGGTCAACGGTTACCACGACCATAACTTCCTGACCATTCACGAGCGCCTCACCGATCACCTCGGCGACCGTGCTCCGATTGGCCAGGTACGTCAGCGCATCCACCGGGTTCGCGCCAAGCGTGTAGTGCTGGCGACCGGTACTCACGAGCGTCCACTGGTTTACGGCAACAACGACGTGCCGGGCAACATGCTTGCCGGCGCTGTGTCGACTTACGTTCGTCGTTACGGCGTGGCACCGGGCAAGAAACTGGTGCTGTCGACCAACAACGACCACGCTTACCGCGTAGCGCTGGACTGGCTCGACGCCAGTCTGCAAGTGGTGGCGATCGCCGATGCCCGCAGCAACCCTCGCGGTGCGCTGGTGGAAGAGGCTCGCGCCAAAGGCATTCGCATCCTGACCGGCAGCGCCGTGATCGAGGCCCGTGGCAGCAAGCACGTCACCGCCGCTCGCGTTGCCGCGATTGACGTAAAAGCACACACCGTGACCAGCCCGGGCGAGTGGCTCGATTGCGACCTGGTCGCCAGCTCCGGCGGTTACAGCCCGGTGGTTCACCTGGCGTCGCACTTGGGTGGCAAGCCGATCTGGCGTGAAGACATCCTCGGTTTCGTACCGGGCGAAGCACCGCAGAAACGCGTGTGCGTCGGCGGCATCAACGGCGTCTACGGCCTCGGCGATTCGCTGGCCGACGGTTTTGAAGGGGGCGCTCGCGCCGCCAGCGAAGCCGGTTTCAGCAAGGTCGAAGGCGTATTGCCCAAAGCCCTGAGCCGTCTGGAAGAGCCGACGCTGGCGTTGTTCCAGGTGCCGCACGAAAAAGCTACCGCACGGGCGCCGAAGCAATTCGTCGACCTGCAAAACGACGTCACTGCTGCCGCCATCGAACTGGCGACCCGCGAAGGCTTCGAGTCGGTCGAGCACGTCAAACGCTACACCGCATTGGGCTTCGGCACCGATCAGGGCAAGCTCGGCAACGTCAACGGTCTGGCCATTGCCGCCCGTTCGCTGAACGTGACCATCCCGCAGATGGGCACCACCATGTTCCGTCCGAACTATACGCCGGTGACCTTCGGCGCCGTGGCCGGCCGTCACTGTGGGCACATCTTCGAGCCGGTTCGTTTCACCGCGCTGCATCATTGGCACGTGAAGAACGGCGCCGAGTTCGAAGACGTCGGTCAGTGGAAACGTCCTTGGTACTTCCCGAAAAACGGTGAAGACCTGCATGCCGCCGTGAAGCGCGAATGCAAAGCCGTGCGCGACAGCGTCGGCCTGCTGGATGCTTCGACCCTGGGCAAGATCGACATCCAGGGCCCGGACACCCGCGAGTTCCTCAACCGCATCTACACCAACGCCTGGACCAAGCTTGACGTGGGCAAGGCGCGTTACGGCCTGATGTGTAAAGAAGACGGCATGGTGTTCGACGACGGCGTGACTGCATGCCTGGCCGACAACCATTTCGTGATGACCACCACCACCGGCGGCGCTGCACGCGTGCTGCAATGGCTGGAAATCTACCATCAGACCGAATGGCCAGACCTGAAGGTGTACTTCACTTCCGTGACGGATCACTGGGCAACCATGACCCTGTCTGGGCCGAACAGCCGCAAGCTGCTCAGCGAAGTCACCGACGTCGACTTGAGCAACGAAGCTTTCCCGTTTATGACCTGGAAAGAAGCTCTGGTCGGCGGTGTACCGGCGCGGGTGTTCCGGATTTCGTTTACCGGTGAGCTGTCGTACGAAGTCAACGTGCAGGCCGACTACGCGATGGGCGTGCTCGAGAAAATCGTCGAGGCCGGGAAGAAGTACAACCTGACTCCGTACGGCACCGAAACCATGCACGTACTGCGGGCCGAGAAGGGCTTCATCATCGTCGGTCAGGACACTGACAGCTCGATGACCCCGGACGATCTGAACATGGGCTGGTGTGTCGGTCGCACCAAACCGTTCTCGTGGATCGGCTGGCGTGGCATGAACCGCGAAGACTGCGTGCGTGATCAGCGCAAACAGCTGGTCGGTCTGAAGCCGATCGATCCAACCAAATGGCTGCCGGAAGGTGCGCAACTGGTGTTCAACACCAAGCAAACCATCCCGATGACCATGGTTGGTCACGTGACTTCCAGCTACCTGCACAACTCCCTCGGCTATTCGTTTGCCATGGGTGTGGTCAAGGGCGGCTTGAAGCGCATGGGTGAGCGTGTGTTCGCACCGCTGGCCGACGGCAGCGTGATCGAGGCGGAAATCGTTTCTTCGGTGTTCTTCGATCCGAAAGGCGATCGCCAGAACGTGTAACACCACAGTCCCCTGTGGGAGCGGGCTTGCCCGCGATGAACGATAACGCGGTGCCACAGGCAGACCGAGTTGCTCCCATCGCGGGCAAGCCACGCTCCCACAGGAAATTGAATTCAGGAACAGGTGCTTTATGACCGCAGCCAATGTTTACCAACAACGCCCAACCACCGGGGCCAAGGCCGAGTCGTCGCTGCATCATGCCGACCTCGCCAGCCTGGTGGGCAAGGGCCGCAAGAACGCCGGCGTGATCGTGCGTGAGAAAAAACTCCTCGGCCACCTGACCATTCGTGGCGATGGCCACGATGCAGCGTTTGCCGCCGGCGTGCACAAGGCTCTTGGCCTGGAACTGCCAGCCGCGCTGACCGTGGTCATCAAAGGCGAAACCAGCCTGCAATGGATGGGGCCGGATGAATGGCTGCTGATCGTGCCGACTGGTGAAGAATTTGCCGCCGAGAAAAAGCTGCGTGAAGCACTGGGCGACCTGCACATCCAGATCGTCAACGTCAGCGGTGGCCAGCAGATCCTCGAACTCAGCGGCCCGAACGTGCGTCAGGTGCTGATGAAGTCCACCAGCTATGACGTGCACCCCAACAACTTCCCGGTGGGCAAGGCTGTGGGCACGGTGTTCGCCAAGTCGCAATTGATGATCCGCCATACCGCCGAAGACACCTGGGAACTGCTGATCCGCCGCAGCTTCTCGGATTACTGGTGGTTGTGGTTGCAAGATGCTGCCGCTGAGTACGGGCTTAGCGTCCAGGCGTAATTGTGGCGAGGGAGCTTTTGTGGCGAGGGGGCTTGCCCCCGTTGGGCTGCGAAGCGGCCCCAGAGTCCATCAGTTCAACCGTATTGAATGGTTTTACGACTGCTTCGCAGCCGAACGGGGGCAAGCCCCCTCGCCACAAGGTCCGTGCCAGTCTTCGCAGTCGCGTAGGTATTTTCGAACAGGAGTCACCGCACTATGAGCCGCGCCCCAGACACATGGATTCTGACCGCCGACTGCCCTAGCGTCCTCGGCACCGTGGATGCGGTGACCCGCTTTCTGTTCGAGCAGGGCTGCTACGTCACCGAGCACCATTCCTTTGATGATCGGCTTTCGGGTCGTTTCTTCATTCGTGTGGAATTCCGTCAGCCCGACGGCTTCGACGAACAAGCCTTCCGCGCCGGTCTCGAAGAACGCGGCCAAGCCTTCGGCATGATCTTCGAACTCACGGCGCCGAACTACCGCCCGAAAGTGGTGATCATGGTCTCCAAGGCCGATCACTGCCTCAACGATTTGCTCTACCGCCAGCGCATCGGTCAATTGTCGATGGACGTGGCCGCCGTGGTCTCCAACCACCCGGACCTCAAGCCGTTGGCCGACTGGCATCAGATTCCGTACTACCATTTTCCGCTGGACCCGAACGACAAGCCGGCGCAGGAGCGTCAGGTCTGGCAGGTGGTCGAAGAGTCCGGGGCTGAACTGGTGATTCTTGCGCGCTACATGCAAGTCCTGTCGCCAGAGCTGTGCCGCAAACTCGACGGCAAGGCGATCAACATCCATCACTCCCTGCTGCCGGGTTTCAAAGGCGCCAAGCCTTATCACCAGGCCTACAACAAGGGCGTGAAACTGGTTGGCGCCACGGCGCACTACATCAACAACGACCTGGACGAAGGCCCGATCATCGCCCAGGGCGTGGAGGCTGTGGATCATAGCCATTACCCCGAAGACTTGATCGCCAAAGGGCGGGATATCGAAGGGCTGACGTTGGCACGGGCTGTTGGTTATCACATTGAACGAAGGGTTTTTCTGAACGCCAATCGCACTGTCGTTCTTTAGATCGCTTTCGCGGGCAAGCCTCGCTCCTACAGGGTTGAGGTGGCCCGCGAAAAAATGGGAACGACTTCAATCCTGTAGGAGCGAGGCTTGCCCGCGAAAGGGCCCTCCCAAACAACACAAGATACACAGGCAACAACCCGAGCAATCAACGCGCCGCCGTTCCATGGCGACGCGACCGCTACATAAAAACAACAGCGAGGTGAAAGCATGTCTGGCAATCGTGGTGTGGTGTATCTCGGCAATGGCAAAGTCGAAATACAGAAAATCGACTATCCGAAAATGCAGGACCCGCGCGGCAGGAAGATTAACCACGCCGTCATCCTGCGTGTGGTTTCCACCAACATCTGTGGTTCCGACCAGCACATGGTGCGCGGCCGTACCACTGCTCAGACCGGTCTGGTGCTCGGCCACGAGATCACCGGTGAAGTGATCGAGAAGGGCAGCGACGTCGAGAACCTGCAAATCGGCGACCTGGTGTCCGTACCGTTCAACGTAGCTTGCGGGCGCTGCCGCTCCTGTAAAGAGATGCACACTGGTGTCTGCCTCAGCGTTAACCCGGCGCGTCCGGGCGGTGCCTATGGTTATGTCGACATGGGCGACTGGACCGGTGGTCAGGCTGAGTACGCGATGGTGCCGTACGCCGACTTCAACCTGTTGAAACTGCCTGATCGCGATCGCGCGATGGAAAAAATCCGCGACCTGACCTGCCTCTCCGACATCCTGCCGACCGGTTACCACGGCGCTGTAACGGCCGGTGTTGGCCCTGGCAGCACGGTGTACATCGCGGGCGCCGGTCCGGTTGGTCTGGCGGCTGCCGCTTCCGCTCGCCTGCTGGGCGCTGCAGTGGTGATCATCGGTGACGTCAACCCGATCCGTCTGGCTCACGCCAAGGCTCAGGGTTTCGAAATTGCCGACCTGTCGACAGACACCCCACTGCACGAACAGATCGCCGCGCTGTTGGGCGAGCCTGAAGTGGATTGCGCTATCGATGCGGTGGGCTTCGAAGCCCGCGGTCACGGCCATGACGGCGTGAAACACGAAGCTCCGGCGACCGTGCTCAACTCCCTGATGGGCGTGGTTCGGGTGGCTGGCAAAATCGGTATCCCTGGCTTGTACGTGACTGAAGACCCGGGTGCTGTGGATGCAGCCGCGAAAATGGGCAGCCTGAGCATTCGCTTCGGTCTGGGCTGGGCCAAATCCCACAGCTTCCACACCGGCCAGACGCCAGTGATGAAGTACAACCGCCAGCTGATGCAGGCGATCATGTGGGATCGCATCAAGATTGCCGACATCGTGGGTGTTGAAGTCATCAGCCTGGATGACGCTCCACGTGGTTATGGCGAGTTCGATGCGGGCGTGCCGAAGAAGTTTGTGATCGATCCGCACAAGTTGTTCAGCGCGGCGTAAGGCTTCACGCAAAGCAAAACGGCGACCCTCGGGTCGCCGTTTTTTTATGCGTCACACTAAACCTGTGGCGAGGGGGCTTGCCCCCGTTCGGCGGCGCAGCCGTCGTTAATCCAGACACCACATTTTGTCTGACACAACGGGGCGGTGCGGCGTTCCGACAAGCCCCCTCGCCACAAAAGTCGCCTCACTTCTTCCTCCAGATCCGGGTGCCTGTATGCCATTCATCGCGTGAGTCCGGAGTTTCACGTTTCATAGAGGTGACGGGGGAACATGCCGACGGATGTCCGGTCAAATCGGCAGTTTTTCCGCCTCGTTACCGGGCGGTTTTCATGCCACTAGAGGATGTCTGGATGAACGTTTCACGCGGTTTTGCACTGGCATCACTCATGGCTGTCGCTTCGTTTACGACGCTGGCTGCCAGCCCGGCCTTTGCACAGTTCAGTCTCGTTGATGCGGCCAAAGCGGTTTCGGCGATGCAGGGCGACGAAGGCGTCGAGGGCGATGATGATGATGATGATGATGATGATGATGATGATGATGATGCCGATGGCATCGTGGCGGCGGCGCCCAAGGCGGCCGGTTTGCTCAATACCTTGGGCTCGCAGCTCGACATCACCCCGGAACAGGCCATCGGCGGCGCCGGTGCGATGCTGGGGCTGGCCAGGAATCAACTCAGCGGCGAAGACTTCTCCGAGCTGAGTAAAAACGTGCCGGGCCTCAGTCAAATCGCTGGCAACAGTGCCATCGGTGGCCTGAACGGTCTGGGCGGGTTGCTCGGCGCGGGGTCGGACAAGAATGCGTTGCTCGATGGCTTGCTGGGTAACGTCAAGGACACCAATGACCTGAACAACGCCTTCAGTGCCCTGGGCATGGACACCGGGATGATCGGCCTGTTTGCCCCGGTGATTCTGCAGTACCTCGGCCAGCAAGGTGTTGCCGGTTCGTTGCTGCAAAATCTCGGCGGGATCTGGGGCGCAGGCACCGGTAGCTGAGTCAGCCCTCGGCGCGTAGCTCCTTGATGCGCCGATCCTTCTCGATCCAGAGCTGGTTCACCCAGTTCTGGATTGTTTCGCGAAACGCCGCATCGTTTTCGTAATCGCCTTGCCACAGCGCCGGGTCCAGTTCGCGGGTCTGGATATCGATGATCACCCTCGGCACGTTGCCGCTGATCAAATCCCAGAACCCTGGAATCTTCTGCTGTGGATACACCACTGTCACATCGAGAACGGCATCCAGCTGCTCACCCATCGCCGCCAGCACAAAAGCCACGCCGCCAGCCTTGGGCTTGAGCAGGTGGGTGAACGGTGACTGCTGCTGGGCGCTTTTCGCCGAGGTGTATCGAGTGCCTTCCAGATAATTGACCACCGTCACTGGCTGACGCTTGTACAACTCGCAGGCTTCTTTAGTGATCTCCAGATCCTTGCCGGCCAGCTCCGGGTTTTTGGCGAGGAATGCCTTGGTGTATCGCTTCATGAACGGATAGTCCAACGCCCACCAGGCCAGACCCAGGAATGGCACCCAGATCAGTTCTTTCTTGAGGAAGAATTTGAAGAACGGCGTGCGCCGGTTAAGCGTCTGGATCAGTGCCGGAATATCGACCCAGGATTGATGGTTGCCGATCACCAGATACGAGGTGTCGCGGCGCAAATCATCGCCGCCGCGAATGTCCCATTGAGTGGGAATGCACAGCCGGAAGATCAGTTTGTCGATTTCGGCCCAGGTTTCGGCAATCCACATCACCGTCCAGGAGGCGTAATCGCGAAAGCGCCCGGTCAGGAGCAGTTTCAGCAGGGCGAACACCATCAAAGGCCCGAACAGCACCAGGGTGTTAAGCAACAGCAGCAGGGTAACGAAACAGCCGGTGAGCAGGCGGCGCATAAGTAACTCTTGAAAGCGTTTGGGCGCGCCATGATAAGCAGCTTCGCATGGCAGGCCAAATCGGTGGTGACGAATGTTTCACGTTTGTCTGGTTATGCTTCCAGCGTTATGAGTTCTCTGTGGCGAGGGGGCTTGCCCCCGTTGGAGGCCGAAGGACTCCCAAAACCAGGCCCTGCGATTTTTCAGGTACACCATATAGACCGTTTTACGACTGCTGCGCAGCCGAACGGGGGCAAGCCCCCTCGCCACAAAGGTGTGAGGCGGACCAACTATCGTTGTTTTTTACGGTCTAGAATTCGGCCATGCCTCCACATTCCCTAAGGAAGCCCCCTACGTGAAATCTCTCCTTGCACTGCTTTCCCTCGTGGCCCTTCCAGTCCTGGCCGCCGAGCCGACCCTGTACGGGCGTTATGAATACATCGCGCTGCCGGAAATCGGCGGCGAAGTCCTCAAGGCCAAAATGGACACCGGCGCCCTGACCGCGTCGCTGTCGGCCAAAGACATCGAAACCTTCACCCGCGATGGCGACGAGTGGGTGCGCTTCCGCCTCGCCACCAAAGGCGCCAGCAACGAGGTCTACGAGCACAAGGTCGCGCGGATCAGCAAGATCAAGACCCGTTCCGAAGAAGACGACGATGACAAGGAAGCAATCGAACCCACCAAGCGGCCAGTGGTCGATCTGGAACTGTGCCTGGGCAACGTCAAGCGCACCGTTGAAGTCAACCTCACCGACCGCAGCAGCTTCAATTACCCGCTGCTGATCGGCGCCAAAGCCCTGCGTGAATTCGGTGCAGCGGTGAACCCGGCACGGCGTTTTACGGCAGACAAACCCGACTGCTGATTGACGGCGAATCAGCCTTGGGGCACCGTTCGCCCACTTAACTAGCGGGCTCGGACGCCATGCCTCATATCCTGATTGTCGAAGACGAAGCGGCGATTGCCGATACCCTGATTTTCGCCTTGCAGGGCGAGGGCTTTACCACCACTTGGTTGAGCCTTGGCGCGGCGACGCTCGCACATCAGCGCGCCACGCCGGCCGACCTGATCATTCTCGATATCGGCCTGCCAGACATCAGCGGCTTCGAGACCTGCAAGCAATTGCGGCGTTTCAGCGAAGTGCCGGTGATCTTTCTCAGCGCCCGTGACGCAGAGATCGACCGCGTGGTCGGTCTGGAGATCGGCGCCGACGACTACGTCGTCAAACCGTTCAGCCCCCGGGAAGTGGCGGCGCGGGTCCGGGCGATTCTCAAGCGCATGGCGCCACGACCGGTGGCGGAGGCGGCGTCAGCGCTGTTTCGCATCGACAGTGAACGGGTGCAGATCAGCTATCGCAGCCAGCCCCTGAGCCTGACTCGCCATGAGTTTCGTTTGCTGCAATGCCTGCTGGAACAGCCTGAGCGAGTCTTCAGCCGCGAGCAATTGCTCGATGCGCTGGGCGTGGCCGCCGATGCCGGCTACGAGCGCAGCATCGACAGCCACATCAAGAGCGTGCGCGCCAAATTGCGCCAGGTGAAGGCCGACGCCGAGCCGATCCAGACCCATCGTGGCCTCGGTTACAGCTATAGCCCGGGACATAGCTGATGCCACTGGGGATCCGGATTTTTCTGGTCTACGTGCTGTTCATCGGCCTGACCGGCTACTTCGTGCTCAACACCGTGATGGAAGAAATCCGCCCTGGCGTGCGCCAGTCCACCGAAGAAACCCTGGTGGACACCGCCAACCTGATGGCCGAGATCCTGCGCGACGACTTCAAGGCCGGCACCCTCAGCCAGAACCGCTGGCCCGAGTTGCTCAAGGCTTACGGTGAACGGCAACCGAAGGCGAAAATCTGGGGAATGCCGAAGAATCAGGTCAACCACCGGATTTACGTCACCGATGCCAAGGGCATTGTGGTGCTGGATTCCAGCGGCATCGCGGTGGGCCAGGACTACTCACGCTGGAACGACGTTTACCTGACCTTGCGCGGCGAGTACGGCGCTCGTTCGACGCGCAGCAACCCGGATGATTCGAACTCGTCGGTGATGCACGTCGGTGCGCCGATTCGTGACAACGGTCAGATTATCGGTGTGGTGACAGTGGCCAAACCCAACAGCTCGCTGCAGCCTTACGTTGATCGCACCGAGCGGCGATTGCTGATTTATGGTGCCGGGCTGATTGGCCTCGGTTTGCTGTTCGGTGCGCTGTTGTCGTGGTGGTTGAGCGCGGCACTGCGGCGGTTGACGGCGTATGCCCAGGCAGTCAGCGAAGGCCGGCGGGTCGAGGTGCCGCATTATCGTGGCGGCGAACTGGAGCAACTGGCCACGGCGGTGGAGCAGATGCGCACCCAGCTTGAAGGCAAAGCCTACGTCGAGCGTTATGTGCACACCCTGACCCATGAATTGAAAAGCCCGCTGGCGGCGATTCGTGGTGCGGCGGAACTACTGCAAGGCGAGATGCCGCTGGCTCAGCAGCAGCGATTCGTCAGCAACATCGACAGCGAAAGTGCGCGCATGCAGCAGTTGATCGAACGGCTGTTGAACCTCGCGCAGGTGGAACAGCGCCAAGGGCTGGAAGAGCGGGTGGCCGTGCCGTTGGCGGATCTGGTAGATGAGCTGTTGAGCGCGCAGGCTGCGCGAATCGAAGGCAAGCAGTTGCATGTGGAACTGCACATTGCAGCGGATCTGAATCTGCTCGGCGAACCGTTTCTGTTGCGTCAGGCGCTGGGCAATCTGCTGGAGAATGCCTTGGACTTCACCCCGGCTCGAGGCGTGCTGCGCTTGCGCGCCGAACGAGTCGGTGAGCAGATTGAGTTCAGGCTGTTCAACCAGGCCGAGGCGATTCCCGACTATGCATTGCCGCGCTTGAGCGAGCGTTTCTACTCACTACCGCGTCCGGACAGTGGGCGTAAAAGTACGGGGTTGGGGCTTAACTTCGTTGAAGAAGTGGTTAAGTTGCATGGCGGGGCGATGAGTATCGGTAATGTCGAGGGCGGTGTTGAAGTAAGTCTGCGTTTGCCTGCAGACCGCTAAAGATCGCAGCCTTCGGCAGCTCCTACAGGAGTCCGCGCTCGGCGTAGGAGCTGCCGTAGGCTGCGATCTTTTTTAAACTCCACACACTCTCCACATTCCCCCCATAAAACTCCCACACACCGACTCCAGACTTTCCCCATCCAAACAGGGAGAGTCCCCATGAACCGTAGCCTGACCCTAAAACTCGGGGCGATTGCCCTTTTGATTCTATTGCTGCTGATCCCGTTGCTGATGATCAACGGCGTGATCCAGGATCGGCAACAACTGCGCGACGGTGTGCTCGAAGACATCGCCCGCAGTTCCAGCTACAGCCAGCAACTGAGCGGTCCGCTGATGGTGGTGCCCTATCGCAAAACGGTACGCACCTGGAAAACCAACGAAAAAACCAACCAGCGTTATCAGGACGTCGGAGAGGAACGCGGGCGTTTGTATTTCCTGCCGGAGCGCTTCGAACTGGACGGCCAGGTCCAGACCGAACTGCGCGCCCGGGGTATCTACGAGGCACGGCTGTTTCATGCCGACAACCGCATCAGCGGGCATTTCTCGGTCCCGGCGCAACTGGGCATCAAGGAGGACTTCGCCGATTACCGCTTCGATCAACCGTTCCTGGCCGTTGGCATCAGCGACATTCGCGGCATTGAGAATGCATTGAAACTCGAACTCAATGGCCAGAGCCTGGACTTTGTACCTGGTAGCCAGGTGGGCTGGTTGGGCGAGGGTGTGCACGTGACGCTGCCGGCCCTGAACACCCAACAGGCTACGGAACTGGCCTTCGGTTTCGACTTGCGCCTGCAAGGCACCGGCCAGTTGCAGATTCTCCCGGTGGGCAAGACCAGCAAGGTTTCACTGGCCGCCAATTGGCCTCATCCCAGCTTCATCGGCAACTACCTGCCGGCCCAGCGTGAAATCACCGATCAGGGTTTCACCGCCAATTGGCAAACCTCGTTTTTCTCCACCAACCTGCAAGAGGCGTTGAACAGTTGCGTGTCTGGCGGCCAGTGCGAGGCGTTCAGCGGTCGCAGCTTCGGCGTGAGTTTCATCGACCCGGTGGACCAGTACCTGAAAAGCGACCGGGCAATTAAATACGCGCTGCTGTTCATCGTCCTGACCTTCGCCGGTTTCTTCCTCTTCGAAGTGCTGAAAAGCCTGGCGGTACACCCGGTGCAATATGCGCTGGTAGGCGTGGCGCTGGCGTTTTTCTACCTGTTGCTGTTGTCGCTGTCCGAGCACATTGGCTTTGCCTTGGCATATCTGCTGTCGGCGAGTGGTTGTGTGCTGTTGATCGGCTTCTATGTCTGCCATGTGCTGCGCAGCGTGCATCACGGCTTGAGTTTTTCGGCAGGACTGGCGGCGTTGTATGGCTTGCTCTATGGCTTGCTGAGCGCCGAGGATTACGCGCTGCTGATGGGTTCGCTGCTGCTGTTCGGTTTGCTGGGCGTGTTCATGGTGCTGACCCGCAAGCTGGACTGGTACGGGATCGGGCAGAAAACCGCGAAGCCGCTGGCCTTTGATATTGGAGCCGTGGAATGAGCCGGTCGTTGGGGTTGCGCGAGGATCAGCGGGTGGGCGAGGTGTTGGCGACACGGATTGCCGGGTTGTTTGCACTGAGATCAAAAGATCGCAGCCTGCGGCAGCTCCTACAGGAGCACGCGTTCGGCGTAGGAGCTGCCGAAGGCTGCGATCTTCTGAGGCCGGTATGGCCGACCAAAGATCAAACCTTGGGCATCGTCGCAATCATCGAAGGCCGCTGACTCACCTCAAAATACCACTCTGCCAGCTTCGGATTCTCTTTGCGCCATTCCAGATCCGGATGGCGCAGATCCAGATAACCCAAGGCACAGGCCACACTGATCGCCGCCACATCGAAATGGCTGGTCAGCTCGGCAATCGCGTCGGCCTCCAGCAACGCCAGGGCGCGACGAATCTTGTCGCGCTGACTGTCGAGCCATTCGTCCCAGTGCTTTTCCGGGGTGCGCAGGGCCACTTCATAGCGAACCATCACCGCGGCATCCATGATCCCGTCGGCCAGAGAGGCCAGGGTCAGGCGCCGCCAGCGTGCCGAGCCGTCGCGAGGGATCAGCGGATTGCCAACGTGCTGATGATCGAGATAGTCGAGGATCACCCGGCTATCGTACAACACATTGCCATCGGCCAGGCGCAGGGCTGGAATCTTGCCCAGCGGGTTGTCTTCGTTGAGGGCCAGATCCGGGCTGACCGGCGTGAGCTGGCTGGCTTGCAGCGCCACGCGGTTCGTTTGACCGGTTTCGTGCAGCAGCACCATGACTTTGCGAACGAAGGGTGATGCGGGGTTGTGGAACAAGGTCATGCTGGGGACGGACATGGCGACGATCTCGATCATGGGCAGTGTCGGCAGCATAGCGCGTTGACCCGATAGCTCAAGATGGCTTTAACCCTTGTAGGTTTTTAGTGGCGTTGCAGAAATCCGCGCAAGGCGAGGACCGCGGGGATCCCCAAGCCAAGCCAGCTCAATGCGTCCCAAACGCCATCGCCCAGCAACGCGGCAAACAGCCCCGCGGCGCTGAGCAGGGCGATGACGGTGGGCGTGGCGAAGACCTTCCAGAAACTCGACTGTCTCGGTCTCATGCCGGACTCTCCGCGTTTTCGAGTATAGGTTTCGCGACCTTGCGCCGCACTACCCACAAATAAACCCCACTGCCGAGCACGATGATGGTCAGCACATCGAGGGTCGCCCAGAGGATTTTCATCGGCATGCCGCCGTAATCACCGAAGTGCAGCGGCTGCGACATGCCCATGGCGTCCATGTACCACGGCCGTTCGGCCATCGCCGTGACTTGCAGAGTGCTCGCGTCGATCAGCACCGGCGTCAGCAGGTGCGAGGTCAGGTGGGTGCTGCCTTTCATGAACACTGCGTAATGGTGTTCGCTGGAAAACCGCGTGCCGGGGAAGGCGATGAAATCGGGCTGCATGCCCGGCGCGACTTCTTTGGCGATGTCGAGTAAGCGGGTCGCAGGCGCCAATTGACTCAGCGGTGGCGCATCGCGGTAAGGCGCGATCATCGCGCTCAGGCTGTCGTTGCGCCACGCGGCGATCAGCAAGTCGGCGCAGGCGCTGATCACACCTGTGACGCCGACCACCAGCGCCCAGGTCAGCGTCACCACGCCGATCAGGTTATGCAGGTCAAGCCAGCGCAGGCGGGTGGATTTGTCGTGGCGCACGGTGGCGAACTTCAAACGCCGCATGAACGGCAGGTACAGCACCGTTCCGGAAACAATCGCCAGCACAAACAGAATCCCCATGAACGCCAGCAACAACTTGCCCGGCAGGCCGGCGAACATGTCCACGTGCAAACGCAACATGACCATCATCAGCCCGCCATTGGCCGATGGCATCTCCAATGCTTCGCCGGTGCGGGCGTCGAGCATGAAAGTGTGGGACGAGTTCGGCTCGGTGCCGGCGGTGGGCGCCATGATTGTGATCACGCCGTTGGGGTCTTCTTCGTCGTAGCCGAAATACTGCATGACCTCGCCAGGACGATGCTTTTCAGCCGCTTGCACCAACTGCTGCAAATTCAGCTGCGGGGTATCGGCCGGCATCGATTTCAACTCGGCGGCATCGCCCAGCAGATGGTCGATCTCGTGGTGGAAGATCAACGGCAGGCCGGTCAGCGCCAGCATCAGCAGGAATGCCGTGCAGATCAGGCTGGTCCAGGTATGGATGCAGGACCAGCGGCGGATGGTTTTGCTTTTCATTTCATGGCCTTCAGAAAGACCAAAGCCGTCCTCGAAGGACGGCCTGGTCGTGGCGCGTGTCAGTTCAGGCGATTACCACTTGTACGTAGCGCTGGCGACGACGCTGCGTTGGTCGCCGTAGTAGCAGTAGAAGCCGTCGCAAGTGGAGATGTAGTCCTTGTCGAACAGGTTGGTGGCATTCAGTGCCAGTGATGCACCTTTCAGACTGTTATCCAGACGCCCCAAGTCGTAATGGACCGCCGCGTCGAACACCGTGTAGGCATCAGCCTTGCCCAGCCAGGTGTTGCCCTGGTCGCCATAAGTATTGCCGGTGTAGCGTGCGCCGGCACCGATGCCGAAACCATCCAGCACACCGTTGTGCCAGGTGTAATCGGCCCACAGCGACGCTTGCTGGTTAGGCATCAGTTGCAGGCGATTGCCCTTGAAGTCACCCTTTTGCACTTCGGACTTGGCCAGGGTGTAGGCGGCGATGACTTTCAGGTTGTCGGTGACGTCGGAAACGGCTTCCAACTCCAGGCCTTTGACCTTCACTTCGCCGGTCTGGCTGGTAATCGAGACGTTGTCCGAGTTGGTCGTGGTGACGGAGACGTTTTTCTGAGTCAGGTCATAGACCGCAGCCGTCAGCAGGGTGTTGCTGCCCGGCGGTTGGTACTTGATACCCAGTTCCCACTGCTTGCCTTCAGTCGGCTTGAACGACTCGGTCGGCGATGCCGTGGCTTTGCTGGTCGGCTGGAACGACTCGGCGTAGGACAGGTAGGGCACGAAGCCCGAGTCGAACACATAGCTGATCGCTGCGTTGCCGCTGAATTTCTTGTCCCGTTCGGTGTTGGTGGCATCACCCTTGTTGAAGAATTGGGTGCCCGTGTGGATCCAGTCCTCACGACCACCGAGGGTCAGACGCCATTGGTCGAGGGCCATTTGGTCCTGGACGTACAAGCCGGTCTGGTAGGTCTTCTGGTCATAGTCATAGAACGCCGTCGAGCGTGACGGGCGAACGATTGGCTGGCCATAGATCGGGTTGTTGACGTTGGTGGTCAGGCCGTCCCCGAAGATCGAGGTGTAGTTGGTGTTGGTGCGCTGGTGATCGAGGCCGATCAACAGGGTGTGACGGATGTCGCCGGTCGCGAAGTCGCCCTGGAAGTTGTTGTCCACGGCAAACTGGCTGATGTCCTCGTCGACACTGGTGCTCGAGCGGCCAACGTTGCCCTCGGCATCGACCTGGGTGAACGGGTAGGCGCCGGGGGTAAGAGCCTGGAAGGACAGGTCCGTTTTGGTGTACCGCAGGTTCTGCTTGAACTGCCAGACATCATTCAAACGATGTTCAAAGGCGTAACCCAGTGCGTAGTAGGTACGGTCGTAGAATTCCCAGTCCGGGTCGCCGAGGTTCTTGTGATGGGAAATCTTGCCGAGTGGCGAATGGATCCTGGTGCCTTGCACAGGCAGGAACTGGCTGGTGATGCCGGTATCGTCGCGGGTGAATTGCGTCAGCAGGGTGAATTTGGTGTCTTCGTCGATGTTCCAGGTCAGGCTCGGCGCGATGTTGTAGCGCTTGTTGTCGACGTGGTCGATTTGCGTGCCGCTGTCGCGTACCACACCGCTCAAACCGTAGAGGAACTGGCCTTCGTCGTCGATCTTGCCGGTGCTGGCGAAGTTGATCTGGCGATGATTGTCGCTGCCATATTGCACCTGGATTTCGTTGCTCGATTCGGCGCTGGGGCGACGGCTGACCATGTCCAGCAAGCCGCCTGGCGGGGTCTGGCCGTAAACCGATGAGGCCGGGCCGCGCAGCAGGGCGAGGCGATCGAGGTTCCAGGTTTCCTGTTTCGGGTTGGCGTAAACGCCTCTCGGCAGGGGCAGACCATCCAGAAACTGGGTCGGCTCGAAACCGCGTACCCGCAGCCAGTCGTCTCGAGTATCACTGCCGTAGCTGCTGGCGACGATGCCAGGCATATAGCGCACGGCGTCATCGAGGTTTTGCACACCGCGATCTTCCATTTGCTGGCGGGTGGCGACGGAAATCGAACGCGGCGCTTCGACCAGCGCGGTGTCGGTCTTGGTGCCAGCGGCGGTGCGCGTGGCAACGTAACCTTCTACCGGGCCCCAGGCGCTTTCAATATTTCCCGCGCCGATGATTGCAGTTTCCGGCAAGGCCATTACGCCCTCGGGCACTGCCACCAGGCTGTAAGTGCCGGCGCTGCTCTGTTCCAGTTGCAGACCGGTGCCGCGCAAGGCTTCACGCAGGGCGCCGGCGGCGTCGAACTGGCCCTTCACCGGGGCCGAGGTCTTGCCCGCTGCCAGCGACGGATTCAACGACAGCGCCAGGCCGGCCTGGCTGGCGATCTGGTTCAGGGTGCTGGCCAATGGCGCAGCCGGCAGGTCGTAGGCGCGAACGCTGGACGCCTGTTCGGCGGCCATCAGTGGACCGCTGGCCAAAGGGGCGCAAAGGGCAATGGCGACCGCCAGCAAACGGGGGCGCAACACGGTGTCTAGCGAACGGGACATACAGCGGCTCCTGAATGGAAATATTTCTCAATTGCCTAGGTGCCGGACGAGAATCAAAAAGTGATAGGGCTAGATGAAAATAATTTCGATTTATCAATTGCGGTGAGGCGCGGGCAAGCCACGCTCCCACAGGTTTTGGGTCGAGCGGGAGTTCTTTGAACGACACAAAACCTGTGGGAGCGGGCTTGCCCGCGAAGGCGGCGGATCAGGCGCAGCACCTTTTAGGGCTTGGTCTCAGACTTCGCCGCGACCGTTATCCACCATGGCGTGTGCTGCTCAATCTGCACCGGCAGGGTCGGTAAAAGTGCGCTCAGCGCCTTGTCGGTATCGTTCAGGGGGAAGCTGCCGGTGATGCGCAGATCGGCGACTGCCGGTGTGACGCCAAGATGCCCACGACAATAGCGGCCGAGCTCCTGGACCAGATCCTCCAGCCGCGCGTTGTCCACCACTAGCATGCCGCGAGTCCAGGCATCGGCTCCGAGATTGAGGGCGATGATCGGGCCCAGGCCATTGCTGCGCATCAGCACTTGCTGGCCTTCGCGCAGGATCTGTTCCTCGGGGCTCGATTCGGGATGGGCGGCGACCGCGGATTTCAATACGCTCAGGCGCGTGCCTTCTTCTTCACGCTTGACCAGGAATCGCGTCCCGAGTGCGCGCATGCTGCCTTCGCGGGTCTCGACAATAAACGGCCGGGCATCGCCATGGCCGGTTTCGACGAGGATTTCCCCTTCCTGAAGGACGATCAGACGCTGCTTCTCGTCGAAGCGCACATCCACTGCGCTGTGGGTGTTGAGGTTGATCAGTGTGCCGTCGGTCAGGCGCAGGGTGCGTTGCTCGCCGGTAGCGGTGCGCTGGTCGGCCAGCCAATAGTCGATGGGCAGATAACGATCACCGGCGAACAGCGCCAAGCCGATCACCGCCACGACGCTGGCCAGGCCGCTGCCAAGCTTGCGCACCCGGCGCCGGATGCTTTCACGCGATTGCAGCAAGGCTGTGCGGGCCGGGCCGTTGGCGACGCTGAAACGCTGGTCGAGCATGCCCAACTGACGCCAGGCGCGGGCGTGTTCTTCGTGGGCAGCGTGCCATTTGGCGAACTCTTCGCGCTCCACCGCGTTGCCGGAATCCAGCGACAGTTGCCAGGCAATCGCGGCATCCAGCACCTGCGCCGACACGGGTTTGGAACTGACCGGGCTCATACCGGCTCACCGTACAAGGCGATGTAGCACTGACGAATGCCTTGGGCCAGGTACTGACGAACCCGCGGCACTGACACGCCCAGACGCTGAGCGATTTCGGCGTGGCCGAGGCCATCAAGACGGTTATAGAGAAACGCCGCCCGGGCCTTGCTCGAGAGCTTGCCCAGCAGGCGGTCGATGGCTTTGAGGTCTTCAAGGATCAGTTGCTGTTCTTCCACCGATGGTTGTTCGCCTTCGGGGATCAGCATCAACTCGGTGAGGTAGGCCTGTTCCAGTGCTGCACGGCGGAAATAGTCGAACAGCAGGCCCTTGGCGATCGCCACCAGAAACGCCCGGGGTTCGCGAGGTTCCTTGAATTCATCGCGGCCCAGCAAGCGCACGAAGGTGTCCTGGCTCAGGTCTTCGGCCCGTTGCGGGCAGGCCACGTTACGCCGCAGCCAAGCCAATAACCAACCGCGATGGTCGCGATACAACGCACCAACGAGCTCACTCTGGGGGCTTTGGACTGACGACACGCAACATCACCGAATGGGAAGTGTTAAGTAACGAGAATTGTTCGCGATTGTGGCAGAGGCAGGGGAGGTAAGCAATTAGCGCTGGTCGAGTGGTTTTTTACGGGGGGAATATCCAGTCAGACCGAGTTATCGTTCATCGCGGGCAAGCCACGCTCCCACAGGTTTTGTGCCGTTTGCGAAATCGGCGGACGACGAAAAACCTGTGGGAGCGTGGCTTGCCCGCGATGGAGCCCGAACAGTCACCGAAGATCTAGAACGAAGGCGCTTGCCGCCGCCGCTTCCACTGACTCAGCCGCTGCTGCAAATTCAACGGGCTATGAATCTGCTGCTGCCGCGCCCGGCTGATCAAAATCAGCATCAGCTCCGCCGTCGCCAAGGCATCGGCACTGGCGTTATGACGCTCGAAGACCTCCAGCTTGAACCAGTCGATCCACTCGTCCAGCCCGGCCTCGCGAAAATGCGCCTGTGGGCACAGCAGCGGGGCGATGTCTGCGACGTCCAGAAACGGATGCTGCAACTTGTAACCCAGATGTTCTTTCAGCGCGCGCCCCAGCATGTGCTGGTCGAACGGCGCATGAAACGCCAACACCGGACTGTCGCCGACGAACTCCATGAATTCGACCAGGGCCTGTGCTGGGTCGCTGCCGGCGGCAATGGTGCTCGGGCTCAGGCCGTGAATCAACACGCTGGGGCCGAGTTTGAGTTCGCTGCATTGCAACGTGCGTTCGAATTGCTGGCTGAAATCGATCGCCCCATCCTCGATCACCACCGCGCCGATGGATAGCAGCCGATCCTTGTTCAGGTTCAGCCCGGTAGTTTCCAGGTCGAGTACCACCCAGCGTTGCTCGCGCAGGCTGCAATCGCCCAGCTCGGCCATGGCCGGCAAGCGTTCCAGACGTTGTTGCAGTTCGCCGGGCAAAATGGGGCTGACCGGCCGCAGCCATGAAAACAGGCTCATAACTGATACCGCAGGGTCAGGCTGCTTTGCAGGCGTTGGGCCTGGCGCAGGGATTCACGCAGGATGCGTCGGTCCAGATGATTGAGGCTGTCAGGATCGACACGGTTGGAGTAGGGCAAATTCTCCCGGGTCTGTAGCTGATGTTGCTGCATGCGGGTTTGCTGGATGAAGTGATACGCCTCTTCGTACGCCGCGCCGTCCAGCCGTTCAATAACCTCTTTGTCCACCAATTGGCGAAAGCGCTCCAAGGTATTGTTGGTGTCGATGCCGTGGGCCAGGGCCAGCACTCGTGCGCCATCGACAAAAGGGGTCAAGCCCTGGAGTTTCAGGTCGAGCGTGGCCTTCTCGCCATTCTTGCGAGCCAGCACGAATTCGCGAAAACGCCCTACGGGCGGGCGGTTGCGCAGGGCGTTTTCGGCCATCATCCGCTGGAACAAGCGGTTGTCGCCGACCTGATCGAGAATGCCTTGGCGCAGTTGCTCGCAGCCACGCTCGTCGCCCCAGACCACACGCAGGTCGAAATAGATGCTCGACCCCAGCAGGTTTTCCGGTGTCGCCTCGCGGATAAACGCCGCAAAACGTCGCGCCCATTCGGCCCGGGACAAACACAGCTCGGGATTGCCGGCCATGATGTTGCCCTTGCACAGGGTGAAGCCGCACAGCGCCAGGTTTTGATTGATCTGCTGGGCGATGGGCAGCAACTTGCCGCGAATCTCGGCGGCGTGAGCCGCGTCGCGGGCTTCGAACAGAATGCCGTTGTCCTGATCGGTATGCAGCGTCTGCTCGCGGCGACCTTCGCTGCCGAAACACAACCAACTGAACGGCACGCCAGGGTCACCTTTCTCGGCGAGCACCAGTTCGATCACCCGGCACACGGTGTGGTCGTTGAGCAGGGTGATGATGTGGGTGATCTGGGTCGAGGATGCGCCGTGCGCCAGCATCCGCTCCACCAATTGGCCGATCTCGCCGCGCATCGCCACCAGGTTTTCCAGCTTCTGGGCACTGCGAATGGTCCGCGCCAGATGCACCAGATCGACCCGTTGCAGGGAAAACAGGTCACGTTCCGAGACCACGCCGCACAGACGATGATCCTTGACCAGGCAGACGTGGGCGATGTGGCGCTCGGTCATGGCGATCGCGGCGTCGAAGGCGCTGTGGTCCGGTGTCAGATAAAACGGCGCCCGGGTCATGTGCCCTTCGATGGCTTCATTGAAATCGCTGGTGCCGTTGGCCACCACATGCCGCAAGTCGCGCAGGGTGAAAATGCCCAGCGGTGCCTTTTGCTCATCGACCACCACAATGCTGCCGACTTGCTGATCGTGCATCAGCGTTACGGCTTCACGCAGCGGGGTGATCGGGCTGCAGGTCACTGGGTGACGCATGGCCAGTTCGCCCAACCGGGTATTGAGCGAGTACTGGGTGCCGAGGGTTTCCACGGCTTTTTGCTGGACTTGTTGATTGACCTGATCCAGCAAACTGCTGACGCCGCGTAGGGCAAAGTCGCGAAACGGGCTGGAAAGTGCGAACAGTTTGATGAACGCCAGCTTATTCAGCTGTAGGCAAAAGGTATCTTCGGCCGCCAGATGTTCGGTGCGGGTCGCCCGTTCCCCCAGTAGCGCGGCGAGGGGGAAACACTCGCCGGTGGTGATTTCGAAGGTGGTTTCGGTCCCGCCCTTGGCCGTGTGCGGACGTTCACCCACGACCCGGCCCTGTTTGACGATGTAGAAATGCTCAACCGGGCCATCGGCAGGTTTGATGATGCTCTCGCCGGGGGCATAAAAACGCAGCTGACATTGCTCGACCAGATAGGCCAGGTGGGCGTTTTCCATCTGATTGAACGGCGGGAAGCGCTGGAGGAATTGCAAAGTGCCCTGGATGTTCTGCAACACCGCGGTTTTCCCTGCCTGGGTGAAGGCGTCCGCTTTACTCATAACCATTACCGCAGTCTTTTTCTGATTGTTGTGTCGGATCGTTGTGTCAGATCGTTACAGGCATGGTCGGCCCCTGCGGGCAGGGTGCCCATTGGACGTAAGTCTAGGTAGGCAGTGCCGCCGCCGGAATATGGGAAATGTCTGACACAATTGCGGGAAAAACCTCCTACAGTGTCTATTGGAATACTTTCCGACGAAGTGCACATTGAAGCTTTGCTGAGCGATGTCTGACCACTGTGTCAGGGATCGAATCGAAAACGTTGAGAAAGCCATGTCCGACCACGATATTTTGAGTGATGCCGAGCGCGAAGCGCTCAGTGCCGTCATGTTGGAACCAGACTTGCCGCCGCAGCGGGTGCTGATCGTCGATGACGATAAGGACTCCAGGGAATTGCTGTCGGAAATTCTGGGACTGGACGGCATTCACTGCATGACGGCGGCCAGCGGCGAAGCGGCGCTCAAATTGCTGGAGACGAAGTCATCAATCGGGCTGGTGATTACCGACCTGCGGATGGGGCATGTCGATGGCCTGGAACTGATCCGTCAGGTGCGGGAATCGGCGCGTGCGGCGTTGCCGATCATCATCGTCTCCGGTGACGCTGATGTGAAGGATGCGATCGAAGCGATGCACCTGCACGTGGTGGACTTTCTACTCAAGCCCATCGATAGCGGCAAACTGCTTGAATTGGTCAAGCATGAGCTGGGGATGGAGTCTTTGCCGTGATCGTTCCCATGCTCCGCGTGGGAACGATCAATCTGAAGCAAAAAAGCCCCGATCTTTCGATCAGGGCTTTTTCATGTCCGGCGTCAGCGTTTACTCAAAGGCCATTGGCAGCCTTGAACTCGCGACGACGACGGTGCAGAACCGGCTCGGTGTAGCCGTTCGGCTGTTTGGTGCCTTCTACCACCAGTTCGACCGCCGCCTGGAAGGCGATGTTGCTGTCGAAGTTCGGTGCCAGCGGACGATACAGCGGATCGTTGGCGTTCTGACGGTCAACCACCGGCGCCATGCGCTTGAGGCTTTCCATCACCTGATCTTCAGTGACGATGCCGTGGCGCAGCCAGTTGGCGATGTGCTGACTGGAAATACGCAGCGTCGCACGGTCTTCCATCAGGCCGACGTCATTGATGTCTGGCACTTTCGAGCAGCCCACGCCCTGGTCGATCCAGCGCACCACGTAACCGAGAATACCTTGGGCGTTGTTGTCCAGTTCGTTCTTGATCTGCTCCGTGGTCCAGTCTGGATTGACGGCCAACGGGATGGTCAGGATGTCGTCCACCGAAGCGCGAGCACGTTTGGCCAGTTCGGCCTGACGGGCGAACACATCGACCTTGTGATAATGCAGCGCGTGCAACGCGGCGGCGGTCGGCGATGGAACCCAGGCGGTGTTGGCACCGGCCATCGGGTGAGCGATTTTCTGTTCGAGCATCGCTGCCATCAGGTCCGGCATGGCCCACATGCCTTTACCGATCTGGGCGCGACCTTGCAGGCCGGTGCTCAGGCCAATATCGACATTCCAGTTTTCGTAAGCGCCAATCCACTTCTCAGCCTTCATGTCGGCCTTGCGCACCATCGGGCCGGCTTCCATGGATGTGTGGATCTCATCGCCCGTGCGGTCGAGGAAGCCAGTGTTGATGAACACCACGCGCTCGGCGGCAGCCTTGATGCAGGCCTTGAGGTTGACCGTGGTACGGCGCTCCTCGTCCATGATCCCGACTTTGAGGGTGTTGCGAGGCAAGTCGAGGACGTCTTCGATGCGACCGAACAGCTCGTTGGTGAACGCAGCTTCTTCCGGGCCGTGCATCTTCGGCTTCACGATATACACCGAGCCGGTGCGGCTGTTCTTGCGCGAGCTGTTGCCGTTGAGGCTGTGGATCGCCGCGAGGCAAGTCACCAGGCCATCGAGAATACCTTCCGGTACTTCGTTGCCGTCTTTATCGAGGATCGCGTCGATGGTCATCAGGTGACCGACGTTGCGCACGAACAGCAGGGAGCGACCGTGCAGGCTCAATTCGCTGCCATCGAGGGCGGTATAGGTGCGATCGGCGTTCATGGTGCGGGTAAAGGTCTGACCGCCCTTGGAGACTTCTTCCGACAGATCGCCTTTCATCAGGCCGAGCCAATTGCGGTAGATCACCACTTTGTCATCGGCATCGACGGCGGCGACCGAATCTTCGCAGTCCATGATGGTGGTCAGCGCAGCTTCCATCAGGATGTCTTTGACACCGGCAGCGTCGGTCTGGCCGACCGGGGTGCTGGCGTCGACCTGGATTTCGAAGTGCAGGCCGTTGTTCTTCAGCAGGATCGCGGTCGGTGCGGCTGCATCGCCGTGGAAGCCGATCAGTTGGGCATCGTCGCGCAGGCCGGTGTTGCTGCCGCCTTTGAGGGCGACGACCAGTTTGCCGTCAGCGATCTTGTAGCCTGTGGAGTCGACGTGGGTGCCAGCAGCCAGTGGAGCGGCTTCGTCGAGGAAGGCGCGGGCGAAGGCGATGACCTTGTCGCCGCGAACCTTGTTGTAGCCTTTGCCTTTTTCCGCGCCATCCGCCTCGCTGATGGCGTCGGTGCCGTAGAGCGCGTCATACAGCGAACCCCAGCGGGCATTCGAGGCATTGAGCGCAAAGCGCGCGTTCATCACCGGCACCACCAGCTGTGGACCGGCCATGCGGGCGATTTCGTCATCGACGTTTTGTGTCGTTGCCTGGAAATCGGCCGCTTCTGGCAGCAGATAACCGATGTCTTGCAGGAAGGCTTTGTAGGCCACCGCATCGTGCGCAACACCTGCACGAGCCTGGTGCCAGGCATCGATACGTGCCTGGAAATCATCGCGTTTGGCGAGTAGGGCTTTGTTCTTCGGCGCCAGGTCATGGATGACCTTGTCGGCACCGGCCCAGAACGTGTCGGCGGTGAGGCCGGTACCGGGAATGGCTTCGTTGTTCACGAAGTCGAACAGGACTTTGGCGACCTGCAGGCCACCGACTTGAACGTGTTCAGTCATTGCTTGCCTCACTCTGCTCAGCTATTTCGCTTTTCAGCTCTTCAATTTAACAATGAAGCCTCTGGCCATTTAAACCACAAACCCATCTACCAGTACATGCCATTGCTGGCGGCTGGGTTCGATCCGATCAACGGCTTTGCGGCCTTGCTGACAGGGCTTTCAGGGGTTGTGACGGCACCTGCGGCAGACATCGATCCAGCGTTATGTAGTGCGCGCTGCGGCATACTACATGATGAATTGCGGTTGTGAAAATTAGACTAATTACGTCGTTCTGCGACCCCATGACGCATTGCGGTCATGTCGGGGAACGGGATGTTCTCAAAAAACTATTGGATTGTTCCAGTTAAATATAAAAACTTGTACACGATTTATGGCTTGGCAGGATTGTTGGTGGTGCCCCCATTCGCGGGCAAGCCTCGCTCCTACAGGTCCGCGTCGTTATGCCAACGCTGCACACGCCGACCCTGTAGGAGCGAGGCTTGCCCGCGAAGACATCAGCTGATTCAGCGCAAGATCAACCCTTGCCTATACTTGTTTTTCTATAACAAAAGTCATGACCAGAGGGCTGCGCCATGGACCATCTCGTACTCACTGTAATTGCTCCAGACAAGCCCGGGCAGGTCGAGCGCATTGCTCAATGCATTGCCGAGCACGGCGGTAACTGGCTGGAGAGCCGCATGTCGCGCATGGCCGGACAGTTCGCGGGGATTCTTCGGGTGGGTGTGCCGGCCGAGGCCTACGACGAACTGGTAGACGCCCTACAGGGATTGTCGACCCAGGGGATTCGTGTGCTGATTGCCGAAAGCGGCATCGAACAATCCTGCACCTGGAAGCCGATTGCCATGGAGCTGGTGGGCAATGATCGTCCGGGCATTGTGCGAGACATTACGCGTCTGCTGAGTGAGCAGGGCGTGAACCTGGAGCAGTTGGTGACCGAAGTTCGACCGGCACCGATGAGCAGCGAGCCGCTGTTTCATGCCGAGGCGATTCTTGCGGTGCCGCTGACCTTGTCGCTGGAGGTGCTGCAATCGCGTCTGGAAACCCTGGCGGACGATCTGATGGTTGAGTTGGTGCTGCGCAGCGAACCTTGAAAAGGTTATCCAAGTTATACGTGCACCTGCCTGTGGATAACCTGTAGAGACACCGCGTCAGGCCACGTCGGCCGGTGCTCTTCAGGATCTGATCAAAAAACCAGCAGTTTCAGTGAGTTGCGCACAAACGCCGGGGATCACACTGTGGATAACCTTGGGAAGGATGGATGCAGGCCACGGGAGACGTGGCCTGTAGAGGTTTGTACGTTTTCTGATCAGCTGCGGCGACGCAGACTTATCCACGCATCGACGCTGTAAACCGCCAGACCCGCCCAGATAAAGATGAACGCTACCAGCGTGCTGGACGACAAGTGCTCGCCAAACAGCAGCACGGCTTGCAACAACACCAGCGTCGGCGCCAGGTACTGGAGAAATCCGAGGGTGGTGTAGGGCAAGTGCCGTGCGGCGGCGTTGAAACACACCAGCGGCACCAGCGTCACCGGACCGGCAGCCACCAGCCACCAGGCTTCAGAGGTGGTCCAGAATTCGGCTTGCGCACTGCTCGCCGTCGGATTGAACAGCAGCCATGCGACAGCAATCGGCACCAGCATCCAGGTTTCCACCACCAGCCCCGGCAGCGCCTTGACCGGGGCCTGCTTGCGGATCAGTCCGTAGAAGCCGAAGGTCAATGCCAGTACCAGCGACACCCACGGCAGGCTGCCGACTTGCCATACTTGCTGCGCAACACCGACCGCCGCCAAGCCAACCGCCAGCCATTGCATGCGTCGCAGTCGTTCGCCGAGGATCAGCATTCCCAACAGCACGTTTACCAGCGGGTTGATGTAGTAACCGAGGCTGGCTTCAAGCATGCGTCCGTTGTTCACCGACCAGACGTAGGTCAGCCAGTTGGCGGCGATCAACGTGCCGCTCAGGGCCAGGATTGCCAGCCGTCGCGGGTTCTCACGCAGCTCGCGCCACCAGCCGGGATGCTTCCAGACGAGCAGCAGCAAAGCGCCGAACAGCGCGGACCACAGCACTCGATGGATGATGATCTCCACGGCGGGCACGTTGGCAATGGCTTTGAAGTAGAGCGGGAACAGGCCCCAGATGATGTAGGCACTCAGGCCCAGGATGTACCCGCGACGCGGGTTGGCGGCTTGCATGAGAATCCTTGCTTAGGCAGCTAACAAAGAGGGGATTGTAAGGAGATTTGTCGGGATATGTCGCGGACCTTGTGGGAGCGGGCTTGCTCGCGAAAGCGGTCATTCAGTCAGCATCTCTGTTGAATGTGAAACCGTATTCGCGAGCAAGCCCGCTCCCACATTGGATTGTGTTCGTCAGAACAACTTCAGTGGTTCTTCATTGAGAGCGGCGAGTTGCTCACGCAGCGCCAATACCTGATCGCCCCAATAGCGCTCGGTACCGAACCACGGAAAGCTGCGAGGGAAGGCCGGGTCGTCCCAGCGACGGGCGAGCCAGGCGCTGTAGTGCATCAGGCGCAAGGCGCGCAGCGGTTCGATCAGCGCCAGTTCCCGCGGGTCGAAGTCGTGGAATTCGTTGTAGCCGTCCATCAGTTCCGACAACTGCCCCAGACATTCCTGACGATCACCCGCCAACATCATCCAGATATCCTGCACCGCCGGGCCCATGCGGCAGTCGTCGAGGTCGACGATGTGGAACATCTCGTCGCGGCACATCATGTTGCCGGGGTGGCAATCGCCGTGCATGCGGATGTTCTGATGCGGCGTAGTCTTGTAGACCTCTTCCACCCGCTTCAGCAAATCGCGGGCAACGGACTCGTAGGCCGGCAGCAAACTTTTGGGTACGAAATTGCCTTCGAGCAATGTCGTCAGCGAGTCCTGACCAAAGTTCTTTACCCCCAGCGCTTCACGGTGTTCGAACGGTTTTGTAGTGCCGACCGCATGAAGACGACCGAGCAGTTGGCCCAGGCGATACAGCTGATCGAGATTGCCCGGCTCCGGCGCACGGCCGCCACGGCGGGGGAACAGGGTGAAACGGAAGCCGTTGTGTTCGTGCAAGCTGGCACCGTTGTGAATCATCGGCGCGACCACCGGTACGTCGCATTCGGCGAGTTCGAAGGTGAATTGGTGTTCTTCGAGAATCGCTTCGTTGGTCCAGCGCTGCGGACGGTAGAACTTGGCGATCAGCGGCTCGGAGTCTTCGATGCCGACCTGATAGACGCGGTTCTCGTAGCTGTTGAGCGCCAGAATGCGTGCGTCGCTGAGAAAGCCGATGCTTTCGACGGCATCGAGCACGAGGTCTGGGGTGAGCGTTGCAAACGGGTGGGCCATGCTGACTCCTGCGCGCAGCAGGCTGCCGCGTCGGGCCAAACATGGTAGCGCAGACGGGGCTTCTTTAGGGGGTGGGTTGAGATGAGTGTTGTTTGGGATGACGCCTTCGCGAGCAAGCCCGCTCCCACAGGGGATCGTTGGTGTACACACTATCTGTGACACAAAGAAGATCACCTGTGGGAGCGGGCTTGCTCGCGAAGAGGCCCTGTCAGGCGCCGACGATCCCGCCATCCTCGCGGGTAATCGCCATCACCGAAGACCGCGGCTTGCCGTTGGGCAGGTGCTCAGGGAACGTCGACCCACCGTTTTCCCCCGGATGCTGAATCCCGACAAACAAGGTTTTCTGATCCGGCGAGAAGCTGATCCCCGTCACCTCGCAACCCACCGGCCCGACCATGAAGCGGCGGATCTCGCCCGTCACCGGGTCGGCACAGAGCATCTGGTTATTGCCCATGCCTGCGAAGTCGCCTGCGTTGCTCGAATCACCATCCGTGAGGATCCACAAACGCCCGGCCTTGTCGAAGCCCAGCCCGTCCGGACTGTTGAACATGTTCTGCGGGGTGATGTTCGACGAACCGCCCTTCGGCGTACCGGCGTGGACGCCCGGGTTGCCGGCAACCACAAACAGGTCCCAGGCAAAGCTTTTCGAGCCGTGATCGTCGCGGTCGGTGCGCCAGCGCAGGATCTGACCGTAGACGTTCTTCTCGCGCGGGTTCGGGCCGCCCACCGGTTGGCCTTCTTCGCCGCGTTTGGCGTTGTTGGTCAGGGTGCAATAAACCTGGCCATCCTTGGGACTGACGACGATCCATTCCGGACGGTCCATGCGCGTGGCGCTCACGACGCTGGCTGCGAGGCGTGCATGAATCAGCACTTCGGCCTGATCGGCAAAACCGCTGCTGGCATCGATGCCGTTCTTGCCGTGGGTCAGTTCGATCCACTGGCCTTGGCCTTTCGGGTGATCGGCGTTGCCATCGCCCGCGTCGAAACGCGCCACGTACAAGGTGCCATGGTCCAGCAGGTCGCGGTTGGCTTTAGGGTTTTTGTGGTTGATCTTGTCGCGGCTGACGAACTTATAGATGAACTCGCCACGTTCGTCGTCGCCCATGTACACCACGGCGCGACCGTCATTGGTTTCGGCCAGTGCGGCGTTTTCATGTTTGAAACGGCCCAGCGCGGTGCGTTTGACCGGCGTCGACTGCGGATCGAACGGGTCGATTTCCACCACCCAGCCATGACGATTGAGTTCGTTGGGATTTTTCGCCAGGTCGAAGCGCGGATCGTGTTGATGCCAGTTGATGTCTTTACTGGCCACCACCGCACCGTAGCGTTTCTGCGCGGCGTCGAACTTCTGCTCGGCATTGCTGCTGCCGAAGCAGTCGGTGAAATTCTCTTCGCAGGTCAGATAAGTACCCCACGGCGTCTTGCCGTTGGCGCAGTTCTGGAAGGTGCCGAGGACTTTCTTGCCGTGTTTGTCTGCACTGGTTTTCATCAGCTCGTGACCGGCCGCCGGGCCGCTCAAACTGATCGGCGCGTTACCGTGAATACGGCGGTTGTAGCGCGAGCCCTGGACGAACTGCCACTGGCCGTTCTTGCGCTGCACTTCGATCACCGACACGCCTTCGCAAGCCAGGGCCTTGCGCACGTCTTCCGCCGATTGCGGTGTGCCGGCGTGAGGGTAGAGGTAGCGGTAGTTGGTGTATTCGTTGTTGATCGCCATCAGCGCCCGGTCTTTGTCATCGGGGAACTCAAACAGGCTCATGCCGTCGTTGTTGTCGCCGAACTGGACTTCCTGCGCCTCGGCCGTGCCGTTGCCGCTCGGGTCGAACGCCGGGCCATTTTTTTGCAGTGGTTGACCCCAGCTGATCAGTACCGAAGATTTGTAGCCCGGCGGCAGGGTGATGGCGTCGGTCGTGGCGGCGGCGATGCTGTCGAAGCCCAACAGTTTGCTGGAGCCGGCGCTGACGCTGGCGGCCAGTACACTGCGACTCAGCAAATTGCCACCGAGAAACATCGCTGCACCGCAGAGGGCACCAGCGCTGATGAAGCCTCGACGGCTGAGGCCAACCATCTTTTCGAGGTCGGTGGGTTGGTTGTCTTCTAATAGGCTCACATCAGGCTCCCTGCGGGTTTTTGCAGTCACCTTAATGGTGGTCGATGAAGGTTTTGTTGCAGCCGATGTATTGATTTTTGTCGTTTGATCTAGAGCGGTGTGCCCAGCAGGATGTTGGACGGTGCGAATTGCACAAGAACGGGTTTGCCAGCGGTGAGTTCGAGGGTTTTCAGGTGCAGCGGCTCGGCCAGGGCGCAAAGTGTCTGGCCATTGGGCAAGCCGATGCGCACTTCGCTGGGACCGTCTTCGGCGTCGAGGATTTCTTCAACCGTGCCCTTCAGACAATTGTTGCCGGGCGCCGCGGTTTGATTGACGCCAAGCAGCTCCAGCCAGCCGGCCTTGATCAGAGCGACAACCTCGGTGCCGGTTTGCAGTTCCAGGCGCAGAGTACTGTCGTGAGTGATCTGCGCATCGATACGCAAGCCTTCGGCCAGTTCAAGACGGATGCGGTCGTTGCGCCCTTGTGCATCGATCGCCACGACCTTGCCGTGTAGTTGGTTGCGTGCGCTGGTTCTGAGCATCAGGCGACCGAGCAGGTCCAAGTCACTGGCCTCCTCAGCGGCTTCCAGCACCTGAGTCTGCAAGGCTTGGAGCTTTTGATACAGGCGCAACACGCGTTCGCCTTCGCTGGACAGTTTGGCGCCGCCACCGCCCTTGCCGCCGACGCTACGCTCCACCAGCGGTTTCTGCGCGAGGTTGTTCAATTCGTCGATTGCATCCCACGCTGCTTTGTAACTCAGGCCCGCGCTTTTCGCGGCGCGGGTGATTGAGCCTTGTTCGGCGATGTGTTGCAGCAACGCGATGCGCTGCGGGCGACGGACAATGTGCTGGGACAACAACGTAGGCAAGGACATGGCGAGACGCTTTGGGCTGTGACGATGGATAGGACGTTGGCGGCTTGAGGTGCGGGAGTCAAGTCAGCCCTCATCGCCAGGTTTGGGAGTACGGGCCAGGCAGTAGACATCGACTCGCGCGGCGCCTGCATCCATCAACAAACGGGCCAATGCCTGGACGGTGGCGCCGGTGGTCAGCACGTCGTCGACCAACGCGAAGTGGCGACCCTTGATCGAGGCCTCGGGCGCCAGGGCAAAGGCGTGGCGCAGGTTCTTTTTACGGGCGTCGGCATTCAGCTCTTGTTGCGCGCTGGTGTCCTGAATCCTCAGCAACAGCGTTTCATCACAAGGAATGTCGAGGCTGACGCTGAGCCAGCGGGCGAGCATCGCCGCCTGGTTGAAACCTCGCTGGCGCAGACGTTTGGTGGCCAGCGGTACCGGTATCAGGACATCGGGCCGATCCAGATCCTCATCGAAGCGATGTTGCAGGAATTGAGCGAGAAGTTCGGCGAGCAGGCGGCCAAACGGCCACTTTGCGCTGTGCTTGAAACGGGTGATCAAACTGTCGACCGGAAAGCTGTAAGTCCAAGGCGCTGCGACTCGCTCAAACGCTGGCGGATGTTTCAAGCATTGGCCGCACGTCAGGCCCGTGGCGGGCAATGGCAGGGCGCAGGTTTGGCAGTGCTCGCCCAGCCAGGGCAACTCGGTTTCGCAGGCCATGCAAATTGGCGTGGTGTCGTCTGCGGCTTCTGCGCAGAGCAAACAGCTTTGTTTGTTTTTTAACCAGATGTAAACCGCCCCTTCGTATCGTGGTTGACAGCGCATCGCTCTTCCTTAAATATGCCGAACATCCGTGTCGCGTCTGTGGGTATTCCATTCCCCAGCCGCTTGCCAAGCATAAACAAGGAAACGCCCATGAGCGCCAGCACCACTGCAACCCTGCGTCATGACTGGTCTTTGGCCGAAGTCAAAGCACTCTTCGTTCAGCCATTCAACGACCTGTTGTTCCAGGCGCAGACGGTGCACCGCGCGCATTTCGACGCCAACCGCGTCCAGGTCTCGACGCTGCTCTCGATCAAAACCGGTGCGTGCCCGGAAGATTGCAAATATTGCCCGCAGTCCGGTCACTACAACACCGGCCTGGAAAAAGAAAAACTGATGGAAGTGCAGAAGGTCCTCGAAGAGGCCGCTCGCGCCAAGGCCATCGGTTCGACCCGTTTTTGCATGGGCGCGGCGTGGAAACACCCGTCGGCCAAAGACATGCCGTACGTGTTGGAAATGGTCAAAGGCGTGAAAGCCATGGGCCTGGAAACCTGCATGACCCTCGGTCGTCTCGATCAGGACCAGACCGTCGCCCTGGCTGAAGCCGGCCTGGACTACTACAACCACAACCTCGACACCTCGCCTGAGTTCTACGGCAGCATCATCACCACCCGTACGTACAGCGAGCGCCTGCAAACCCTGGCTTACGTGCGTGATTCGGGGATGAAGATCTGCTCCGGCGGCATTCTCGGCATGGGCGAGTCCCTCGACGACCGCGCCAACCTGCTGATCCAGCTGGCTAACCTTCCCGAGCATCCAGAGTCGGTGCCGATCAACATGCTGGTGAAAGTCGCCGGTACGCCACTGGAAAATGCTGACGACATCGATCCGTTCGACTTCATCCGCATGCTCGCGGTCGCACGCATCCTGATGCCGAAGTCACACGTGCGCCTGTCCGCCGGCCGTGAAGCGATGAACGAGCAGATGCAGGCCCTGGCATTCTTTGCTGGCGCCAACTCGATTTTCTACGGCGAAAAACTGCTGACCACCGCCAACCCGCAGGCGGACAAGGACATGCAGCTGTTCTCGCGTCTGGGCATCCTGCCGGAAGCCCGCGAAGAGCACGCCGACGAAGTGCATCAGGCCGCCATCGAACAGGCATTGGTGGAGCAGAAGAGCAGCGAGCAGTTCTATAACGCTGCCGTCTGATCCAGCACAAATCGAATGTGGGAGCGGGCTTGCTCGCGAAGGCGTCAGTACAGCCGACATCAATGTTGAATGTCACACTGCTTTCGCGAGCAAGCCCGCTCCCACATTAACCGCGCTCAACCTGTGGGAGCGTGGCTTGCCCGCGATGGCCGTGACTCGGTCTCCAGACAAGTCAGGACAGCTCCCCACATCTGACCTTCGAGGCATGCATGTCTTTCGATCTCAGCGCGCGCCTTGCTGCCCGTCGTGCCGAAAACCTTTATCGCCAGCGCCCATTGCTCGAAAGCCCGCAAGGCCCGGAAGTGGTGGTCGATGGTCAGCCGTTGCTGGCGTTCTGTAACAACGATTACCTGGGCCTGGCCAATCACCCGCAAGTGATCGAAGCCTGGCGCGCCGGCGCGTCGCGTTGGGGCGTGGGCGGTGGCGCTTCGCATCTGGTGATCGGCCACAGCGGCCCGCATCACGCACTGGAAGAAGCCCTCGCCGAGTTCACCGGCCGTCCGCGAGCGTTGCTGTTCACCACCGGTTACATGGCCAACCTCGGCGCAGTCACCGCGCTGGTCGGGCAGGGCGATACGGTGTTGGAAGACCGTCTCAATCATGCGTCGTTGCTGGATGCAGGGTTGTTGTCCGGTGCGCGTTTCAATCGTTATCTGCATAACGACGCGGCCAGTCTGGCCAAGCGTCTTGAGAAGGCCACCGGCAATACGCTGGTGGTCACCGATGGCGTGTTCAGCATGGACGGCGACATCGCCGACCTGCCGGCGCTGGCGCGGGAAGCCAAGGCCAAAGGCGCGTGGCTGATGGTCGATGACGCTCACGGTTTTGGTCCGCTGGGTGCCAATGGCGGCGGGATCGTCGAGCATTTCGGTCTGAGTCAGGAAGACGTACCCGTGTTGGTCGGTACCCTCGGCAAGGCTTTCGGTACGGCCGGTGCGTTTGTCGCCGGCAGTGAAGAGCTGATCGAAAGTCTGATCCAGTTCGCTCGTCCTTACATCTACACCACCAGCCAACCGCCAGCGCTGGCCTGCGCGACACTGAAAAGCCTGGAGCTGTTGCGTAGCGAACACTGGCGACGTGAGCATCTGCAGACGCTGATTCGCCAGTTCCGCCAAGGTGCCGAACAGATTGGCCTGGAG
The DNA here is from genome assembly GCF_032424305.1 of Pseudomonas sp. JV414. Classification (NCBI taxonomy): domain Bacteria; kingdom Pseudomonadati; phylum Pseudomonadota; class Gammaproteobacteria; order Pseudomonadales; family Pseudomonadaceae; genus Pseudomonas; species Pseudomonas sp. JV414. The sequence continues at coordinate 184,445 of NZ_VYKC01000016.1, forward strand.
TTGATGGACAGCTTCACGCCGATCCAGCCGATCATGATCGGCGACGCCGGGCGTGCGGTTCGACTGTCGCAGATGCTGCGCGAACGCGGACTGATGGTGACTGCGATTCGTCCACCGACTGTGCCCGCGGGCAGCGCACGTTTGCGCGTAACCCTGACCGCCGCTCACAGCGAGGCGCAGGTACAGCTATTGTTAAATGGACTGGCCGATTGTTTTCAACAACTGGGACCGGAGCCAAGCCATGCGTGATCGTCTGATTCTGCTGCCGGGTTGGGGTCTCGGGATTTCGCCGCTGGAACCCTTGGCAGCCGCCTTGCAGGGTTTGGATGAGCGTCTGCGTGTCGAGATCGAGCCATTGCCGGAACTGGAATCGAGCGACCTTGAAGAATGGCTCGATGAGTTGGACTCAACGTTGCCACAGGATGCCTGGCTCGGTGGCTGGTCGTTGGGCGGCATGCTGGCGTCCGAGTTGGCGGGGCGACGCGGTGACCGCTGCTGCGGGCTGGTGACCCTGGCGAGTAACCCTTCTTTTGTCGCCCATGAGCAGTGGCCGAGCGCGATGCCCGGCGAAACCTTCGATGCGTTTCTGGCCGGCTGCAAGGCTGACTCGCGCATGACGTTGAAACGTTTTTCGCTGCTGTGCGCCCAAGGTGCCGAAGACCCGCGCGGGATGTCGCGACTGTTGCTCGCTGGCGCACCGCATACCTCTTCGCCGGCGCTGATGAGCGGCCTGGAGTTGCTTGCCCAACTGGATACCCGGCAAGCGTTGCAAGCGTTTCGTGGGCCGCAATTGCATTTGTTTGGCGGCCTCGACGGCTTGGTCCCGGCCGAAGCGGCGGGGGACTTGCTGGCACTGCTGCCGGATGTCGAAATCGGTCTGATTGAACAGGCCAGTCACGCGTTTCTTCTGGAAGACCCTCACGGTGTGGCGGGGGCGATTCAGGCCTTTTTGCATGAGTTCGGTGATGACTGATTTATCCCTTCCCAACCTGCCCGGCGGCTTGCCCGACAAACGCCAGGTGGCGGCGTCCTTTTCCCGTGCGGCGGCGAGCTACGACAGCGTGGCCGAATTACAGCGCGACGTGGGCAGCGAATTGTTACGTCGGTTGCCGGAAGATTTTGTCCCTGCTCGTTGGCTGGATATGGGCTGCGGCACCGGGTATTTCAGCCGAGCCTTGGCGGAGAAATTTGCTGCGAGCGCTGGCGTGGCGTTGGACATCGCAGAAGGCATGCTCAATCACGCCCGTCCCTTGGGCGGCGCGACTCATTTCATCGCGGGCGATGCGGAGCGCTTGCCGTTGCAGGACTCTACCTGCGACCTGGTCTTCTCCAGCCTGGCGGTGCAATGGTGCGCGGATTTCGCCTCGGTGCTCAATGAAGCGTATCGGGTACTGAAACCGGGCGGAATTTTCGCGTTTGCTAGTCTGTGTGTAGGCACTCTGTACGAATTGCGCGACAGCTGGCGTCAGGTGGATGGCATGGTGCACGTCAACCGCTTCCGCGAGTTCGGTGTTTACCAACAGCTTTGCGCGGGCAGCGGCTTGAAGGTCGTCAGCCTCGAAACGCAGCCGCATGTGTTGCATTACCCCGATGTCCGCAGCCTGACCCATGAGCTCAAGGCACTTGGGGCGCACAACCTGAACCCCGGCCGGCCGGGCGGTTTGACCGGCAGGGCGCGGATCCTCGGCCTGATCGAGGCTTACGAGCAGTATCGTCAGGCACAGGGACTGCCGGCGACTTATCAAGTGGTTTACGCCGTGTTGGAGAAACCCTTATGAGCGCAGCCTATTTCATCACCGGTACTGACACCGATGTCGGCAAGACCACCGTCGCCGCAGGTTTGCTGCATGCCGCGCGATTAGCGGGTTTGAGCACGGCGGCAGGCAAGCCGGTGGCCTCCGGTTGCGACCTGACGCCCAAGGGTTTGCGCAACGCAGATGCGCTGGCGCTGTTGGCCGAGTGCTCGATACCGTTGACCTACGATCAGGTCAATCCGGTCGCGTTCGAACCGGCGATTGCACCGCATCTGGCGGCCCGGGAGGCTGGCGTGGCGTTGACCGTGCAATCCCTGTTGACCCCGATGCGGCAGATTCTCGATATGCAGGCGGACTTCACCTTGATCGAAGGCGCTGGCGGCTGGCGAGTGCCATTGGCGGATCAGGACAATCTGTCGGACCTGGCCATGGCGCTGGGTCTGCCGGTGATCCTGGTGGTCGGCGTGCGGCTGGGTTGCATCAATCATGCACTGCTGACAGCCGAGGCGATCGCACGGGATGGTTTGCAGTTGGCAGGGTGGGTGGCCAACATCATCGATCCGAAGACTTCGCGTCTGGAAGAGAACCTCGCGACGCTGGCCGAGCGCATTCCCGCGCCGTGTCTGGGGAGGGTGCCGAAACTCAAATCGGTGACAGCCGACGCGGTAGCCGAGCACCTGCAGCTGGATCTGCTGGACTGAAATTTCAACGTGGGTTTTACCTATGACAAGGCACTGTGCCATTAGTGTTTTTGTCGGGCCTTTTGTCGGCGTGTCTGGTTCAATGGCCGCTGTTGATCCTTTGTCGGACGAGTTCCCCCATGGAAATCTCAGGAAACACCGCTTTTTATGCCGGTCTGAGCACTATTCAGACAGGGCAGAACCGTGTCGATCAGGCTTCGGGTCAGATCGCCAACAACACCATCGAGCGTTCGGTCACCAGTCAATCCTCGGAGATTCAGGTTGATCGTCTGCGTTCGGTAGACCGCAGCCAGCAATCGGATCTGGCCAGCAATATGGTCGAGATGTCTCAGGGCAAGTTCCAGGTGGAGCTGGGCGTCAAAGTCGCCAAGGCATCCGATGAAATGCTCGGTACGCTGATCGATACCTACGCCTGATCCCTCGCTGTATCCGCTACTCCAACGCCGCGCCTGTTCGCGGCGTTTTTCTGCGTAAGTCCTTCTGCCTCAACTAATCTCTCCTACATGGCGTGTTGCTCAGTCAACGGCGTTGCGCAACTGTGTGGCCGAGGTTTTCATGGTGTGATGACGAACGGCAAAAGATCGGCGCTTGACAAGAATTGGGCGTAAACGTATGTTTCAAACAACTGTTTGACCGTCACAACAAATCAACGCGGTCGTTCATTCCCGGTTACATCAGCAGAGGTTTATCGCTATGCCTGACTACAAGGCCCCCTTGCGTGATATTCGCTTCGTTCGTGACGAACTGCTCGGCTACGAAGCGCACTATCAGAGCCTTCCGGCTTGTGCAGACGCAACTCCGGATATGGTTGACGCCATTCTCGAAGAAGGCGCCAAGTTTTGTGAGCAGGTGCTGGCTCCGCTGAACCGCGTGGGTGACACCGAAGGCTGCACCTGGAGCGAGTCCGGCGTTAAAACCCCGACCGGTTTCAAAGAAGCCTACAAGCAATTTGTCGAAGGTGGCTGGCCTAGCCTGGCTCACGACGTAGAGCACGGCGGCCAAGGCCTGCCTGAGTCTCTGGGTCTGGCTGTCAGCGAAATGGTTGGCGAAGCCAACTGGTCGTGGGGCATGTACCCAGGCCTGTCCCATGGCGCGATGAACACCATTTCCGAACACGGTACGCCTGAGCAGCAAGATGCATACCTGACCAAACTGGTTTCCGGCGAATGGACCGGCACCATGTGCCTGACCGAACCGCACTGCGGCACCGACTTGGGCATGCTGCGCACCAAAGCCGAGCCTCAGGCTGACGGTTCCTACAAAGTGTCCGGCACCAAGATCTTCATCTCGGCCGGCGAACACGACATGGCCGACAACATCGTCCACATCGTTCTGGCACGTCTGCCGGATGCACCAGCCGGCACCAAAGGCATCTCCCTGTTCATCGTTCCGAAATTCCTGCCAAACGCAGACGGCTCGATCGGCGAACGCAACGCTGTGACCTGCGGTTCCCTGGAACACAAGATGGGCATCCACGGTAACGCCACCTGCGTGATGAACTTCGACGCGGCCACCGGTTACCTGATCGGCCCGGCGAACAAAGGCCTGAATTGCATGTTCACCTTCATGAACACCGCACGTCTGGGTACCGCGCTGCAAGGTCTGGCACACGCCGAGATCGGCTTCCAGGGCGGCCTGAAATACGCTCGCGATCGTCTGCAAATGCGCTCCCTGACTGGCCCGAAAGCACCGGACAAAGCCGCTGACCCGATCATCGTTCACCCTGATGTACGCCGCATGCTGTTGACCATGAAGGCATTCGCCGAAGGCAACCGTGCGATGGTTTACTTCACCGCCAAGCAAGTCGACATCGTTAAATACGGCGTGGACGAAGAAGAGAAGAAGAAAGCCGACGCACTGCTGGCCTTCATGACTCCGATCGCTAAAGCCTTCATGACTGAAGTCGGTTTCGAATCTGCTAACCACGGCGTGCAGATCTATGGCGGCCACGGCTTCATCGCCGAGTGGGGCATGGAGCAGAACGTTCGCGACAGCCGCATTTCGATGCTGTACGAAGGCACCACCGGTATCCAGGCACTCGATCTGCTGGGCCGTAAAGTGCTGATGACTCAAGGCGAAGCGCTCAAAGGCTTCACCAAGATCGTCCACAAGTTCTGCCAGACCAACGAAGGCAATGACGCGGTCAAAGAGTTCGTCGAGCCATTGGCTGCGCTGAACAAAGAGTGGGGCGAGCTGACCATGAAGGTCGGTATGGCCGCCATGAAAGACCGCGAAGAAGTTGGCGCCGCGTCGGTGGACTACCTGATGTACTCCGGTTATGCCTGCCTCGCCTACTTCTGGGCTGACATGGCGCGTCTGGCTGCCGAGAAACTGGCTGCCGGCACCACCGAAGAGGCGTTCTACACCGCCAAGCTGCAGACTGCGCGCTTCTACTTCCAGCGTATCCTGCCGCGTACCCGCACTCACGTTGTAACCATGCTGTCGGGTGCCAACAACTTGATGGACATGAAAGAAGAAGACTTCGCACTGGGTTACTAAGCCCTACGCAGTCCTTCACAAAGCCGCTGCTTCCTCGGGAGCAGCGGCTTTTTTGTGCCTGATGAAAACCGCCTTGCCGGTAAATATTCCTGACTAAAACGCTAAGAAGAACGCCGTTGCTGCCGTTAAAGAGGATGGCGATGTGACACACGTCACATTGCACGTGCTTAGCTGCTCCAAATGCAGGCACAATGCCATCTTTGTTTGCCGGGTCGGAGCTTTACCCTTGCCGCGTTCTTCCGCTGTACGTTTCAGTCACTTTTTGCCATCGCTGCTGTTGTTGCTTGCGGGGCTTGCGGCTGCCTACGTCAAGGATCTCAACGTCTTCTTCACTTCGCTGTTCAACGTGCTGCCTACTCTGGTGCTGTTGCTCGGCGGGGCGTATTGCGCGGTTTACCGACGTCAGCGTGAACTGTTTCTGATGGTCACGGTGTACATCGCCTATTTCCTGCTCGACACCCAGACCGATTACTACCGCGATAACGGCAAAGTTCGCGAAGACGCCGCCGTGGTCTTCCATCTGTGCTGTCTGTTGCTGCCGTTGCTCTTTGGCTTGTTCGCCGCTTGGCAAGAGCGTACTCACCTGTTCCAGGACATGGTGGCGCGCTTTGCTGTGTTGCTGGCGTTCGGCAGCGTGGCGCTGGGGCTGGAACAAAGTTATCCGCACGCGCTGTTGATGTGGCTGTCGGAGATCCGCTGGCCAGCCCTGCATGGTGCCTGGATGAGCCTGATCCAGTTGTCCTACCCGGTATTCATCGCCTCGTTCCTGTTACTGGCCTGGCAATATTGGCGCAACCCGAGACCCTTGCATGCTGCGCAATTGGTGGGGCTGTTGGGATTGTTCTGGATGTTGCCGAAAACCTTCATCCTGCCATTCACCCTGAACATCATGTGCAGCCAGGTAATGTTGATGATTGCCGCCGCGGTTGCCCATGAGGCCTATCAGATGGCCTTCCGCGATGAGCTCACCGGTCTGCCGGGTCGCCGCGCCCTGAACGAACGCATGCAACGGTTGGGGCGCAATTACGTGCTGGCCATGGGCGACGTCGATCACTTCAAGAAATTCAACGACACACATGGTCACGATGTCGGCGACCAAGTGTTGCGGCTGGTCGCCAGCAAGCTGTCGAAAATCAGCGGGGGCGGTAGGGCCTATCGCTACGGCGGTGAAGAATTTGCGCTGGTGTTCGCAGGCAAAACCCTCGAAGAGTGCATGCCGCACCTGGAAGTCATTCGCGAATCCATCGCGACCTACAACATCCAGCTGCGCAATCAGGATAACCGTCCCCAGGATGACCAGCAGGGACGCCAACGCCGCGCGGGTTCAGGCGCCTCAAGTGTGTCGGTCACGGTCAGCATCGGCGTGGCCGAACGCGTGGAGCAGCGCACGCCTGAACAAGTGCTCAAATCCGCTGACGAGGCGCTCTACAGCGCCAAAGGCGCGGGGCGAAATTGTGTCATGGCTTTCGGTCAGAACCGTCGTGGCGCGGTGCGCATGGACGCTGCTGCGGGTTGAGTGATGACGGCGCATTCAGCGTCTGGACTGTGATTGTGAGGCGTGGTGCGCGGCAGTAGGTTTGAGCAATCTGCTGCCGGAGAAATGACCATGCCCGAGTACAAAGCTCCCCTGCGCGATATGCGCTTTCTGATCGACCACGTCTTCGATTTTCACAGCAACTACGCCGCGCTGGGCGCCACCAATGCCAGCCCGGACATGATCAATGCGATCCTTGAAGAAGGCGCGAAATTCTGTGAGAACGTTCTCGCACCGCTCAACCGCAGCGGCGACGAAGAAGGCTGCCATTTCGACAATGGCGTGGTCACAACGCCTACAGGCTTCAAGCAGGCTTTCGCGCAGTACGTGGAAGGCGGCTGGCATGGTCTGGCGGCGGATCCGGTTTACGGTGGCCAAGGTTTGCCAAGTTCTTTGGGTTTGGTCATCAGTGAAATGGTCGGTTCCAGCAACACCTCCTGGGGCATGTACCCCGGCCTGACTCACGGTGCGATGTCAGCGATCCACGCCCATGGCACCGAAGAGCAAAAACAAACCTACCTGAGCAAGCTCACTGCCGGCCAATGGACCGGCACCATGTGCCTGACCGAAGCCCATTGCGGCACCGATCTGGGCATCATCAAGACCCGCGCCGTGCCTCAGGCCGATGGCAGTTACGCGATCTCCGGCAGCAAGATCTTTATCTCCGCCGGCGAGCACGACATGAGTGACAACATCATTCACTTGGTGCTGGCTAAATTGCCGGACGCTCCTGCCGGTACCAAGGGCATTTCGCTGTTTATCGTTCCCAAATTCCTACCCAATGCCGAGGGTGAGGCGGGCGAACGCAATGGCGTTTCCTGCGGTTCGATCGAACACAAAATGGGCATCAAGGCCTCGGCCACCTGTGTGCTGAATTTCGACGATGCCAAGGGCTTCCTGATTGGTGAGCCGAACAAGGGCCTGAACTGCATGTTCACCATGATGAACCACGCGCGGCTCGGCACCGGTATGCAAGGTTTGTGTCTGGGGGAGGCGAGCTTCCAGGGCGCGATCAAATACGCCAACGACCGCCTGCAAATGCGCTCGCTGACCGGCCCGAAAGCACCGGAAAAAGTCGCTGACCCGATCATCGTTCATCCCGATGTGCGCAGGATGTTGCTGACCATGAAGGCCTTCAACGAAGGCAACCGGGCGCTGACTTACTTCACCGCGCAGTTGCTGGACGTCGCTCATCTGAGCCCGGATGGAACGGCGCGTCAGGATGCCGAAGACCTGTTGGCATTCCTGACGCCGATCTGCAAAGCCTTCATGACCGACACCGGGCTGGAGGTGACCAACCTCGGCATGCAGGTGTTTGGCGGTCACGGTTTCATTCGTGAGTGGGGCATGGAGCAGTTGGTTCGCGACTGCCGGATCGCGCCGATCTACGAAGGCACCAACGGCATTCAGGCGCTGGATCTGCTTGGGCGCAAAGTCCTTGGCAGTCAGGGGAAACTGCTGCGCGGCTTCACCAAAATCGTCCACAAGTTCTGTGCGGCAAACGCTGAGCATCCGCAACTCGGCAGCTATGTGGCGCAGCTCAATGGTCTGAATCAGCAGTGGGGCGAGTTGACCACCAAGGTCGGCATGGCCGCGATGAAAAATCCGGATGAAGTCGGCGCCGCATCGGTGGATTACCTGATGTACAGCGGCTACATCATCCTCGGCTACCTGTGGCTACGCATGGCGTTGGTGGCTCAGGCGCAGTTGGAGGCGGGCAGCGGTGATGGCGATTACTGCCAGGGTAAATTGGCGACCAGTGAGTTCTATTTCAAGCGTTTACTGCCGCGCACCGCCGCTCATCGGGCGGCCATCGAGGCGGGCAGCGATTGCCTGATGAAGCTGCCGGCGGAGTTGTTTGCGCTCTGACGAATATTTGAAAAGCTTCGCGGGCAAGCCTCGCTCCTACGGTTCTATGTCGTTCACGTGAAATGCGTGCAACACGACCTGTAGGAGCGAGGCTTGCCCGCGAATGCGTTCTGGCAGGCGAGAACATCTCAGCTGAAAAGCTGGTGACTAAAAATAACAGAACAGTCATGAGTTGACCCTATGTGTCGTAAAAGTTGTTGAGGTACACTCGGACACAACGAAATCACTATTCTACGAACCACCTGTTTAGATCTTGCGAGGTTTGCCATGGCTGACTACAAAGCGCCCCTGCGCGATATGCGCTTCGTCCTCAATGAAGTTTTCGAGGTCGCCAAACTCTGGGCCGAACTGCCTGCGCTGGCCGAGACCGTCGATGCGGAAACGGTTGAAGCCATTCTCGAAGAAGCCGGCAAGGTCACCAGCAAAAGCATTGCGCCGCTGAGCCGTGCAGCCGACGAAGAAGGTTGCCACTGGGCTGACGGTGCCGTCACCACCCCGGCAGGTTTCCCACAGGCTTATCAGACTTACGCTGAAGGCGGTTGGGTCGGTGTCGGTGGTGATCCGACCTACGGCGGCATGGGCATGCCCAAAGCGGTTTCGGCGCAGGTCGAAGAAATGGTCAACTCCGCGAGCCTGTCGTTCGGTCTGTACCCGATGCTGACCGCCGGCGCTTGCCTGTCGATCAACGCCCACGCCAGCGAAGAGCTGAAAGCCGCGTACCTGCCGAACATGTACGCCGGTGTCTGGGCCGGCTCCATGTGCCTGACCGAGCCGCACGCCGGTACTGACCTGGGGATTATCCGCACCAAGGCCGAGCCTCAGGCCGACGGTTCCTACAAAGTCAGCGGCACCAAAATCTTCATCACCGGCGGTGAACACGACCTGACCGAGAACATCATCCACCTGGTACTGGCCAAACTGCCGGACGCACCGGCGGGGCCGAAAGGTATTTCGCTGTTCCTGGTGCCCAAGTTCATGGTCAATGCCGATGGCAGCCTGGGCGCGCGCAACCCGGCAAATTGTGGTTCGATCGAACACAAGATGGGAATCCAGGCATCCGCAACCTGCGTGATGAACTTCGACGAAGCCGTAGGTTACCTGGTCGGCGAGCCGAACAAAGGCCTGGCGGCGATGTTCACCATGATGAACTACGAGCGTCTGGGCGTCGGTATCCAGGGCCTGGCCACTGGCGAGCGCTCGTACCAGAACGCTATCGAATACGCTCGCGACCGTCTGCAAAGCCGATCGCCGACCGGCGCGCAGAACAAGGACAAAGTGGCTGACCCGATCATCGTTCACCCGGACGTGCGTCGCATGCTGCTGACCATGAAAGCCTCGAACGAAGGCGGCCGTGCCTTCTCCACTTACGTGGCGATGCAGCTAGACACCGCCAAGTTCAGCGAAGACGCCACCACCCGCAAACGCGCGGAAGATTTGGTGGCTTTGCTGACCCCGGTGGCCAAGGCCTTCCTGACCGATCTGGGTCTGGAAACCACGGTTCACGGTCAGCAGGTTTTTGGCGGTCACGGCTACATCCGTGAGTGGGGCCAGGAGCAACTGGTTCGTGATGTACGGATTACTCAGATCTACGAAGGCACCAACGGTATTCAGGCGCTGGACCTGGTCGGACGCAAAATCGTTGGTAGCGGCGGGGCGTTCTACAAACTGTTCGCTGACGAGATTCGTCATTTCACCGCGACAGCCAATGCTGACCTGGCGGAGTTCACCCAGCCGCTGAATGATGCGGTGGACACCCTCGACGAACTGACCGCGTGGTTGCTGGATCGGGCAAAAAACAACCCGAACGAGATCGGCGCGGCGTCGGTCGAGTATCTGCAAGCATTCGGCTACATGGCCTATGCCTACATGTGGGCACTGATGGCCAAGGCAGCCTTCGGTAAAGAAGCGCAGGACGATTTCTACGCGAGCAAACTCGGTACGGCGCGGTTCTATTTCGCCCGTCTGCTGCCGCGTATTCACTCGTTGAGTGCGTCGGTTAAGGCGGGCAGCGAATCGCTGTTCCTGCTGGACGCAGGACAATTCTGACCCTTTAACGTTATGTAAGCTTTCTCTTACATAACGTGCTGCTGTTTTCCCATAGGCGAAGATTGGATCCAGAGCTAATCTACTTCACATGGACGTCGCGCAGGAAGCGCAAAGCAACAACACGGACACGTAGGATTCTGCCAGGATGGCGGAGTGAAATGGATGTCAGGGAAACAGTCTGCAAAGCCCCGCTTCGGCGGGGTTTTCTTTTGTCCGCAGAAAAGCACTCAGCTCATTGAGGCTGAAGGTATGCAGCAGGTTTTCCGTGTCGGGTATGAGATGAATTCGTACTGAACCCTGATGAACGGTACAGGTCGATTACCTGTATGGTTTCACAAGAGCCAACTTCAATCAGGAGCTACCCCATGGACTTTATTCGAATCATCATCGCCATTCTGTTGCCGCCACTGGGTGTGTTTCTGCAAGTCGGTTTCGCTGGAGCATTCTGGCTGAACATTCTGCTGACGTTGTGCGGTTACATTCCGGGGATCGTGCATGCGGTGTACATCATCGCCAAGCGCTGACATTAGCTGCGTCAGGTAAGTAGCATTCGCGGGCAAGCCTCGCTCCTACAGGGATAACACAATACCCGTAGGAGCGAGGCTTGCCCGCGAAGGGCGCGACGCGGTTTCAGCCCGCGAGCGCCATCACCCTTCGATAAAACAACCACTCCTGCTCCAGCGCATGGGCCTGATTGCCGGCCTTGCGAAAGCCGTGGCGTTCGTCGGCGTAGTAATGCGCTTCGACCAGAATGCCGTTGTCCTGTAGCGCAGTGACCATGTCACGGGTCTGTTGCGGCACTACCACGGCGTCCAGTTCACCCTGAAAGAAAATCACCGGAACGCTGATGTTGTTCGCGTGCAGCAATGGCGTGCGCGCGGCGTAGCGTTCGGCGTCCTGCACCGGGTCGCCGATCAACCAATCCAGATAATCACCTTCGAACTTGTGCGTAGCGCGGCCTAGCGCAACGGGGTCGCTGACGCCATACAGGCTGGCGCCCGCACGGAAGACTTTGTGAAAGGCCAGTGCGCACAACGTGGTGTAGCCACCGGCGCTGCCTCCACGGATAAACGCCTTGTCGCCATCGATCAGCCCCCGATCGGCGAGGTAGACCACCACCGCACAGGCATCTTCAACATCCACATCGCCCCAGCTCAAATGCAGCGCCTGGCGATAAGCGCGGCCATAACCGCTGCTACCTCGGTAGTTGAGATCGGCCACGGCGAAGCCGCGCTGCGCCCAATACTGGATCCGCGGGTCGAGCATCGGGTAACAGGCCGAAGTCGGGCCGCCGTGAATGAACACCACCAACGGCGGTTTTGTGTCGCCGGTCATCGCCGGGTAAAAGAAACCGTGGGCCTCGCCCGAACCGCTTGGATAGCGCAGGGTTTGCGGGCGGCTGATCTGTTCGGCGGGCAGCGGTGCGATACCGCCAGCGAGTGTCTTCATCTGCCGGGTCTGGCGGTCAATGGCAATCACCGCCGCCGAACTGATCGGCGAAGCGGCGATGCAGTAGATGAACTGTTCATCCTGTGCGAGATGGCGGAAACGGCTGTAGTCGCCAGTGAAATCGTCACGGGAACCATCGCCATGACAAAGCCCCAGTCGACCAAAACCACCTTCGGTCCAACTCGCCAGATAAGTGTCTTCGCTCAACGGCAACCAAGTGCAACCACCCAGTTGCCAAGGCGCCGGTCCATGGTCGGCGGCAGCACTCGGGAGTGGGCTCAGACCGTTGCCTGACTCCACCCACGGCTGCCAGAACCCGCCGCGATCCGTCAGACAAAACAGACGGCCGCTGTCATCGAATCGTGGTTGTTGCAGTGACTCCTGAGCACTGTCGCCGGCCACACAGCGCGGTTGCGCAAAGGTGTGATCGCTCTGGCGCTCGGCAACCATCAGGCGAGTAGCGGTCCAGGGCTGATCCGGGCGATTCCACTCGACCCAGGCCAGACGTCGACCGTCAGGACTCACGGTCGGTGCCGCGTAGAAGTCGGCGCCTTCGGCTAGCAGATGGCGTTGTCCGTCAGCCAGACCGATAGCCACCAGGCGATGTCGATCACGGTTCTCTTCCACCGCCAGCACTTGCCCGCTGGCGAAGTGCAAATCGCCGTAGCGGCATTCACTCGAAGTCAGCACCTCAGGCGCCTCACCCGTCAGTGATTGCCGGTACAACTGCTGATCGGCCTCGTTGACGAAAACAAACCCGTCATCGGTCAGACAAAACGCGCCGCCGCCATATTCGTACACCCGGCTGCGCACACTGAAGGTGGACAGCGTCAGGCAATGAGCCTGGCCGTCGCGCCACTGCCAGATCCGGCAGGCAGCATCCTCGGGCCGGTATTCGTTCCAGAACAGGCCATGCTTGCCGACTTGTAACTCGGCGAAGTCGATGCCAGCCGCGACAGCCCTGGCGGCGCTTAAGGGTTCAGCTTTTGGCGATGAGGCGTGAATTTCGTTCATTGCGAAAGGCCAGTTGTTCAATGGTCTGGGTCGCGTGTTCGGCTTCTTCGCGGGCCTTGAGAATCACGCCGTGATGTTCCGACTTGCTGCACACCGGGTCGGCGTTGCTCGCGTCACCCGTGAGCATGAACGCCTGGCAGCGGCAGCCGCCGAAGTCTTTTTCTTTCTCGTCGCAGGAGCGGCACGGCTCGGGCATCCAGTCGTAACCGCGAAAGCGGTTGAAACCGAATGAGTCGTACCAGATGTGCTGCATGCTGTGGTCGCGCACGTTGGGAAACTGCACCGGCATCTGTCGGGCACCATGACAGGGCAGGGCGGTTCCGTCCGGCGTGACTGTCAGAAAAATGCTGCCCCAACCGTTCATGCAGGCTTTCGGGCGTTCTTCGTAATAGTCAGGTGTAACGAAAATCAGCTTGCATGGATGCCCTTCAGCTTCAAGTTTTGCGCGGTATTCGTTGGTGATGCGTTCGGCGCGAACCAATTGTTCTTTGGTCGGCAGCAGGCCAACCCGATTGAGCTGGGCCCAGCCGTAGAACTGGCATGTTGCGAGTTCGACGAAGTCCGCTTCAAGGGCGATGCACAGCTCAATGATCCGGTCGATCTTGTCGATGTTGTGCCGATGGGTGACGAAGTTCAGCACCATCGGGTAGCCGTGAGCCTTCACCGCGCGAGCCATTTCGAGCTTTTGCGCGAAGGCCTTTTTTGAACCGGCCAGCAGGTTATTCACTTGCTCGTCGCTGGCCTGAAAACTGATCTGGATGTGGTCCAGACCGGCCTTCTTGAAGTCGCTGATTTTCTGCTCGGTGAGACCGATGCCGGAAGTGATCAGGTTGGTGTAGAAACCCAGCTTGCGCGCCTCGGCGATCAGTTCGGCTAGGTCTTGACGCACCAGCGGCTCACCGCCGGAAAAACCCAACTGCGCCGCGCCCATCTCCCGGGCTTCGCGAAAGACTTTGATCCACTGCTCGGTGGTCAGCTCTTTGCCTTGCTCGGCGAAATCCAGCGGATTGGAGCAGTATGGACATTGCAGCGGACAGCGATACGTCAGCTCGGCCAGCAACCACAGTGGCAGGCCGATTTCGGGCTTGGGCGGTAACTTGTCTGACACGGAGTCAGGCAAGTTCGATCCAGTGCTGAGCACGGGCGACCTCCATGAATTGCTCGATGTCGTCACCGAGCTCAGGCACGTCGGGGAACCGCGCGCCCAGTTCGGCGATGATCGCCGCGACATCCCGCTGACCATCAATCAAACCGCCAATCAGCGCGGCGCTGTCGTTGAGTTTGATCATGCCTTCCGGGTAGAGCAGCACATGGCCTTTTTGCGCCGGTTCGTACTGGAAGCGGTAGCCGGTGCGCCATGTCGGGGTTTTGCTGCGATCGAAACTCATAAGGTGATTCCTTTATGCCAGACCCGCTGTTCGGTCACGCTGTGGTAGGGCGGGCGGTTCAGTTCGTAGGCCATGCTCATGGCATCGAGCATGCTCCAAAGAATGTCCAGTTTGAACTGGAGAATTTCCAGCATGCGCTCCTGGCCTTCCCGCGTAGTGTAGTGCTGCAAAGTGATCGCCAGACCATGCTCCACATCCCGGCGCGCCTGGCCCAGACGCGTGCGGAAATATTCGTAGCCGGCCGGGTCGATCCACGGGTAATGCTGCGGCCAGCTGTCGAGACGCGATTGGTGGATCTGCGGCGCGAACAGCTCGGTCAGCGAACTGCTTGCGGCTTCCTGCCAACGGGCCCTGCGGGCGAAGTTGACGTAGGCATCCACAGCGAACCGCACACCGGGCAACACCAGTTCCTGAGAGCGCAACTGATCCGGATCGAGGCCGACCGCTTGGCCGAGGCGTAGCCAGGCTTCGATGCCGCCGTCTTCGCCGGGGGCGCCGTCATGGTCCAGCAAGCGCTGAATCCACTCGCGACGAATCTCACGGTCCGGGCAGTTGGCCAGGATAGCGGCGTCCTTGAGCGGGATGTTCACCTGATAATAGAAACGGTTGGCGACCCAGCCCTGGATCTGCTCGCGCGTCGCCCGGCCTTCATACATCGCCACGTGATACGGGTGATAGATATGGTAGTAGGCGCCCTTGGCGCGCAGGGCCGCTTCGAATTCGGTGGGGGACATTGCGGTGTCAGTCATTGCGATTCTCCGGGGTACAACCGGTGGATTCTTTGGTGTCTGGTCTGACGCCTTCGCGGGCAAGCCTCGCTCCTACAGAGATAGCGCTATCTCTGTAGGGGCGTGGCTTGCCCGCGATGGGGTCATCCGCTACAACACAATACTCATGCCGTCATACGCCACTTCAACCTCGCGCCGAACCAGCTCCGCGCGCTCCGGCGAATCTTCATCGAGAATCGGGTTGGTGTTGTTGATGTGGATAAGCACTTTGCGCTGTTTGGGTAGCTGCTCCAGCACTTCGAGCATGCCGCCGGGGCCGTTCTGCGCCAGGTGGCCCATTTCCCGGCCAGTGCGCGTGCCGACGCCACGGCGCTGCATTTCGTCGTCGTCCCACATCGTGCCATCCACCAACAGGCAATCGCTGCTGGCCATGATCTTCATCAGCGATGCGTCGACCTTGCCCAGGCCCGGTGCATAGAACAGTTTGCCGCCGGTGCCCAGGTCTTCGACGATCAGGCCGATGTTGTCGCCCGGATGCGGGTCGAACCGATGCGGCGAGTACGGTGGTGCGGCGCTACGCAGGGGCAGCGGGGTGAAGCGCAGGTTCGGGCAGGCCGGGACGGTGAAGCTCTGGTCGAGTTCGATACGGTTCCAGTTCAACCCGCCATTCCAGTGAGTCAGCATGGTGAACAGCGGAAAACCGGTGCTCAGGTCTTCGTGGACCATGTCGGTGCACCACACTTGGTGCGGGCAACCTTCGCGAAGGCTGAGCAGGCCGGTGGTGTGATCGATCTGGCTGTCCATCAGGATGATTGCGCTGATGCCGGTGTCACGCAGCGCGCGACCTGGCTGCATCGGCGCGAAGTTCTGGAGCTGGGCGCGGATGTCCGGCGAAGCATTGCACAGCACCCAGTTCACGCCGTCATCGGAAATCGCGATGGACGACTGGGTACGTGCCTCGGCCCGCAGGCTGCCGTCGCGAAAACCTGCGCAGTTCACGCAGTTGCAGTTCCACTGGGGGAAACCGCCGCCGGCGGCTGAACCTAGAATCTGGACAAACATGGCCGCTCCATCATTGAAAGCTGAAAATAAAAACGCCCCGGCGAGCCGAGGCGTAGCACTGCATTCTCTACCAGACGGCAGAGCTTAGCGGCTTGCGAAGTACATGGTGACTTCGAAGCCGATACGCAGGTCGGTGTAAGCAGGTTTGGACCAGGACATAGAAGCGCTCCTTCAGGTGGATGGGACAGTTGAGACCTATACATATAGTCCACCTCCAGCCGGAGATGTTCAGATAGTTAGGTGGCTATGTTACTCAAAATTACAGAGCGATTGGCCACGAATCTTTGAGAAAGCTAATTGCAGCACCGGTAATGATCATTTTGCCACTTGCCAAAGCTCAGTGGGGCACGTTCCGTTGGCCAGGCAGCGCCATCCGCCGTCGGCCCGATTCAGTCGTTGTGCCGCCGCCAGCAAGGCTTCACGGTCGATCATCAGAATTGCCTGAGGCAGACGATTCAGGTAGTCAGACGAATGGCCGGCCAGTTTGCCTTGCCAGAGCAGTTCGGCGGCCTGGGCGTTGGGCAGGGCGGTGTTGTCGAATTGATCGGCCAGAGCTTGGCGCTGATCGATGTAGGTCGCGTCATCGATGCTTTCGATCATCCCTTCCAATTCGCTGAGGAACTGTTTGATGTGCTCCAGCAAATCCAGAGGCGCGACGCTCGGCGATTGCACGCCGAACAGCAGCCCGGCGTGACCGTTTATCTGGCGTAGTCCGCTGAACACGGCGTATCCGAGTTGCAGCTCTACCCTGAGGCGCTGGTAGAACGGCGTCTGGCACATGTGTGCGAGCAAACGCCAGGCAGCTTCATCGACGATGTCATGGGTTGCCGTCGGACAAAAGAGTAACAGCGCGTGTTCGCTGGAGCCGGTATCGACGGAGTTCCACAGATGCTGCGAGCGAATCGACGGAGACGGCGTCAGTTGACTGTCCGCAGTGCCGGGAATACGACTCAAGGCAAGCCCCATCGCCGCTTGAGTCTGGGCAGACAGGCCTATCGCCAGGCCATCCCAGCGTGCGCCCGACCAGAGTTGCTGCAACTCATCTGAGGCTTCGGTGTGCTCAAGGCATAGATCAGGCAATGCCTTGAGAAGCTGTCGAATCGGCATCAACGCAATGGCCGCCGACTCTTCCTGTGAGAAATCGGCATCAGGTTTTGTCAGTTCTTTCAGCGCATGTTCGAGGACTGTCGGCATCGGTTCCTGCAGGCCCGTCATCTTCAGCAGCCATTCATTGCCCGAAGCGCTGAAGGAAAAGTCGACACTGGCCTGACGCGCATCTTCGCGCAGCATCCGCAGGCTGTTTTCCAGATTCGACTGAAGGCGGCTGTGAGGTGCGAACTCCAGACGCCAGCGCAGATAAACCGCACCTTCATCCGTGTTATCCGGCAGCGCCTGGCTGAATTGCATCGGCGATCGTTCGCGGCGACTGCGTGAGCGATCCTGGGCAAAAGTCCGCAGGCCGCGATGGGCGCTGGTCTGGCCGCGAATCAATCCGGCATTCGAGGGTGGAGTCTCGGCGCGCAAAAACGGGTTGGGGGTCGGCAGTTGCCACTGGCCGGTGAAGTTATCCACAGCGCCAATTTGTTTGAGGATTGCCTTGAGGGCGACAACGCCCTGTTCGAATAACTCGGGTTCAAGCTGTTCGCTGTCTCGTTGGGCCCGTTGCAAGGCGCTGCTGACTTGCTGTTGGCGCTGCAGCAGGGCTGCGTATTCTTCGCGCAATTCGGCCCAATCCTGATGAGAGGCAAAAAAGCCCAGCCAATCCAGGAGCCGATCGCGGATCACGTTGGCCGGTTGGGTGGCATGGGCGGGCCGTGTGAATTCGATGTGCAGCAAGGCTTGGTCAGCGTAGTGATAGAGCGACGCGGCTTTCAGATTGTCCGCCAGCCCATGCTCTCGCAGCTGCGCCAACAGGCCGCCGGGTTTTTCGGCATTCAGCCAGTGGCACAGGAAGGCCAGCGCTTCGGGCGATGAGTCGGGCAGTGCTTCGAAGGCGAACAGCAGATCAAGCCGACGTTCTCCAGCCTGTTGATAACTATTATCTGAAGAATCCATCAACGGGGTGGATTTTGCCTGAGAGACTTTTTCGCCGGGGGTAATAGCAGCGGCAAACGCCTGAGCCATCCCCTTCAATTCATCGAGATTCTGTGGCCCGGCCAGGCTCAGTGTCATCTGCCCGGTCTGATAAAACTGCTGATAGAAACCCTTCAACGCTTGCTGGAATTCGGGCTGCGGCACCGGCAGGCTGTAACGGTTTCCCGCATGAAACGCCCGCAACGGATGAGCCGCCGCGAGCCCGTCGAACAAAGCAAATTGCTGCTGAGCTGTCGCATCCCGCGACCAGGCGACAAATTCGGCGTGGAGCACTTCCCGTTCCCGCCGCTGATCGTCCGGATTCATACGCGGATGAGCGAGCATGTCTGACAGACGCTCCAGTCCATCCCTAAACGCCTGAGGTGGCAGCTCGAAAAAGAAGTCCGTCGTACGTTCGCTGGTTCGCGCATTCACCTGCCCGCCATGACTTTGTACGTAGGCCATCAGCCCTTGCTCTGCGGGAAAGCGCTCTGTACCCAGGAACAGCAAATGCTCAAGAAAGTGCGCCAGCCCCGGCCAGGCCAGTGGCACGTCGTGACTGCCGGCATCGACCCGCAACGCGGCGGCGCAGCGCTTCAAATCGGGAGCATGACGCAGCGTCACCCGCAGGCCATTGGCGAGGGTTTCAGTGTGGAGGCGAGGGTGATTCAGCGCAGGCATGAGCACTTCCAGAACAGAGAAGCGCTAATGCTAGCGGATTAGGGCTTGTTCAGCTCGCCGTATAGCTCAGGACGGCGGTCGAGGAAGTAGCGATTGGCGGCGCGGGAATCGATCATCAGCTGACGATCCAGTTCACCGACAATCAGCGCTTCATCAAGTCCGGCCTGGGCGATGCGGCTGCCATCCGGTGCGGCGATGCTGCTTTGGCCGCAATACTGGATCTCGCCTTCGTGCCCGCAGTAGTTGGCGTAGGCCACATAACACTGGTTTTCGAAGGCCCGTGCGCGGACGGTGACGTCGGCGATGAAATCGTAGGGAATCATGTTCGCCGTCGGCACCAGAATCAGTTCGGCGCCGGCCAATGCCAGACGCCGGGCGTTCTCCGGGAACTCCAGGTCGTAGCAGATCAAAAAGCCTAGCTTCCAGCCGTTGAGTTCAATCAGCGGAAACTCATCCGGCCCGGCGCTGAACATCGAGTGATCGAGGTCGCCGAACAAGTGAGTCTTGCGGTAGTTGCACAACCGCTCGCCATTGGCGTCGATCAACTGCACGGCGTTGTAGATCTGCCCGTCTTCGGTGCGCTCCGGGTAGCCATACAAAATGGCGATCCCCGTCGCTTTGGCAATGCGCGCGATTTGCTGCGCCGATTCACCGTTGTGCACCTCCGCCAGTACGCTGACGGCATCGATGCCGATGTTGTAGCCGGTCAGGAACATCTCCGGCAGCACCAGCAAGTCTGCGCCCTTGGCCTCCAGCGCCAGTTGATGCAGGCGTTGCAGATTACCTGCGACATCCAGGGGCAGCGGTGGGCATTGGTAAAGGGCTACGCGCATTTCGGATTCCTCTTACTCGGGCAGGGCGATCGGACCGATTTCGTTGAACACATCTCCTGGACCCGGGTTTTCGGCGTGAGTTTCACCGCCGAAGTGTTTCATGATCCCCCACACCGCGTTGAGCGAGGTCTGCACCGCGCCTTCGACCCAGGCCGGCGTCCACGAAACGTCGTCGCCGGCGATGAAAATTCCGCGTTGCTCGGCCGGCATGTCGTCCTGCATGAAGTGCGCGTACATGCGCTGGTTGTAGCGGTAGTGGCCGGGCAGGGCGCCTTTAAAGGCCCCGAGGAAATGCGGGTCGGCTTCCCACGACACGGTGATCGGATCGCCGATGATCCGCGCGGCGATGTCGACTTTCGGGTAGATCTTCTTCAATGCGTCCAGTGCCAGTTTTACGCGTTTTTCCACCGGGTGCGGGAGCATTTTCAGCGCGTCGCTCATCCACGAGTACGACAGGCAAATCACCCCTGGCTTGTCGTCGCCGTTGTCGAAAAGGTAAGTGCCGCGTGTCAGGCGATCGGTGAGGGTCATGCTCATCAGGTCGCGACCGGTTTCAGGGTCTTTGTCCTTCCAGAATGGGCGATCGACCATCACGAAAGTCTTCGATGATTGCATGTAGCGGGTGCGGTCCAGGGCCATCCACATCTTTTGCGAGAACAGGCTTTCGTCGCATTCGATCTGGGTGGTCAGCAGCCAGCTCTGGCAGGTGGTCAGTACTGCTGCATATTCACGGGTGTCGCCGTAGTTATCGGTAACGGTAAAACGCCCGTTCGGTGCATGGGCAATTTTTTTCACGCCGGAGCGCGGCGCGCCACTGTGCAACGAACTGAGACTGGTGCCTTCAGGCCAATGCACGCAACGCTCCGGCACATGGCGCCAGATGCCCAGCGGCACTTGTTCCACTCCGCCGACCACCAAGTGCTGGTGATCGTCGCAGTTGGTCATCACCACACGGAAGATTTCCAGCATCGAGTTGGGGAAGTCCGAGTCCCAGCCGCCAGTACCGAAACCGACCTGGCCGAACACTTCGCGGTGATGGAACGAGAGCTTGGCGAAGGCTTCGGAGGTGGCGACGAAATCATAGAACGTGCGGTCGTCCCACAGCGGCACCAAGGTGTTCCACAGTTCCTTGAGGCGCGGCACGTCGCGGTCACGGATCGCTTGCTGGATATCGGAGAACTGCGAGCCGGCTTCCAGAGCATCCGCCCAGGCGTCAGCAACTTCCTGGAACAGTGCAGGAAGATCCGCCAATTTCTGTGCGTAATGAGTTTTGCCTTCCAGATCGATCACCGTGCTGCCCGACGCAGGTGTCAGCGGGTTCGGGAAGGGTTTGGTCTGGAGGCCGAGCTTGTCGACGTAGTGATAAAACGCGGTCGAAGACACCGGGAAACGCATGCCGCCGAGTTCGGCGATGATGCCTTCAGCGCCGTTGAAGGCCTGTGAGCGCAGACGGCCACCCATCTTCGAGGCTTCGTAGACGACGGGTTTAAGACCCAGCTTCATCAATTCGTAGGCGGCCACCAGGCCTGCAATGCCAGCCCCGACTATCGCCACTTCGGCGCCATGGTTCTGCGCAGGAATGCTGCCCAGCCCGGCCGGATGCTCGATCCAGTCGTCGAAGGCGAAAGGAAAGTCCGGGCCGAAAACGGTGACCGGTTTTTTACCGTCTGCAGGATGGCGATTGTTCTTGTTCATGGCTGACCTTGCTGGCGACCTGACGCAGAGTGCGCGTCTGAGTATAGGAAAAGATGGCAGCCATTCTAGAGAGCGTAGAACACGTTAATAAGACGCAATGTGTCGTCATTTTGCTTTGCGTCTACACATTGTGACGACACAGCGCGGCGTTACGACGAAATTAGTCTGTAGGAGCGAGGCTTGCCCGCGAAGAGGCCCGACCAGATACCCAAGACCTAACGGCGGAAACTCAAACCGGCTGCCCCCGATCAATCTTGCTACTCAAGATGATCGAAGTCGTCGTCTTCTCCACGCCATCCACACTGCCAATCTGATCCAGCAACTGATCCAGTTGCTCCGGCGAGTCGGTGCGCAACCATGCCACATAATCAAATTCGCCACTCACCGCACACAACTGCTGAACCTGCGCCATGGCGCTGAGACGCCGCAGCACTTCCTTGCCGGACCGCGGTTGCACCGTAATCCCGACGTACGCCTGCAATCCGCCATCCACCACGCGCTGCCCCAGACGCACACCATAACCGGTGATCACTTTGGCCTTTTCCAGCCGCGCCAGGCGTGAAGTGACGGTGGTGCGGGCGATACCCAGTTGCCGGGCGAGCATGGCCACGCTTTCGCGGGCATTGATCTGCAAGGCCGCGATCAATTGGCGGTCGATTTCGTCGAGAACGGGCGGGCGGGTGTCAGGCAAAGGGGCATCTCCAGCGGCACAGATCAATGGGCAGGCATGTTACAGGCACATCCTGCGCGGTGCTCGTGGCGGTTGTCTGAACCAGTCCCACCTTCGTCCTTTTAGTCTTGGGTGACCTGCGCAAACGCCTCACGAAACCGCCGCATCTGCTCATCTGTACCCACACTGACTCGAACCCAGGTCGGCCAGCTCTGCCACACCCGACCAATCCGCACACCGCGATCGGCAAGTGCTTTCACAACTTCGTCTGCCGGGCGCCGGACATCAATCATGAAGCAGTTCGCCTGCGATGCCGTGCAGCGAAAACCGCGTGTTTTTAGCCAGGCGCTGGTCTCATCACGCAGTCGGGCATTGTTCTGTTTTCGCTGGGGCAACAGTTCGGCGTCCTCAAGGCTGGCAATCCCGCCCAGCAATGTCGAGACGGCTGGCACGTTGTAATTGCCGAACACTTCCAGTTGCTCAAGCAATGCCGGATGACCCACCGCCACGCCGAGGCGGGCACCGGCCATGCCATAGATCTTGGAGAACGTGCGCAGCACCAGCAGCTCAGGGTGATCCTTGACCAGCGGAATGCAGGTAGGCTCATCCGAAAAGTCGAGGTAGGCCTCATCAACCAACAGGATCGAGCCTTTGGGCTTCTCGGCGAGCGCCCGTTCGATGTCCGCGCGCGGGGTGATTGTGCCTGTCGGATTATTCGGATTGCACAGGTAGATCAATCCGGCATTCGAGTCAGCCGCCAGCATCCCTTGAACGTCGTGGGCGTGTTGAATATTGAGCGGCACTTCATGCACCGAGACTTTTCTGCCGCGCGCCGCTTCAACGGGATCTTCGTAGGAGGGCGTAGCGACCACCAGACTCCCGTTTTGTGTAAAAGCGTGCACCGCGTGCTGCAGGGCTGCTTTGGAGCCGCTATAAGTCTGAACGTACTCTTCCGGCACGCCTTGTTGGCGGGCGAACAGGGCATTGAGTTTATATTGGGTTTTATAGGGGTAGCGCCCGCATAAGGCGATCCCTCGTTCCATCGCTTGCCGGGCAGCAGGCACAGGCCCCCACGGGCTTTCATTGAAGTTGATCAGCACTTCATCGGACGGAACGGGCTCGGCGACCGTCGGGTTCTGCGCGCGAACCCACGGTGTGTGCGCCAGAAAGGGCAGGGCGGCAGCAAACCCCATGATTGAACGACGCGTGACATCAACCATAAAAATTCCTTTTTCGGATCATCAGATACGCCTCGGTCGGGTTACCAGGACACTGATGTAACGAAATGGTTAATGGCTGATTTAAGCTGGCGAAATGGCTGGAGTAATGATGCGGAGCGGGCTCTACATCGATAGCATGGACACGAGCCGTTACTCTCATAGTCGAATACGCAACGCAGGGCTGTGACGGGAGATGATGGGAATGATGAAGAAAATGCCTCCCGCTATACGGGATCATGCATTGCAGATTGCGAATCACGAAATGGGGCACTACGTGGTTGCCCGAGCCTTGGGCTTTGAAACGGGTGATGTGACGCTGAAAGTCACCATGGACTTGAGGCATCAGGCCGGGGCTTCCATTATCTTGACGCGGTCAATTTCCTCGATAGAAGAAATGAAGGAACATTTGGAAGGTCGGTTGATAGTCCTTTTTGCTGGCGCTATGAGTCAGACCTTACCTGCAAAGCATTCAGCCAGGAAACTCGTCGATAAAACGAAAGCGACAGCCATCCTGAATGGAGAACTTGGGGCGGAACAGGATTACGCAAAAGTAAGGGAGTTACGGCACTTGTTGCGAAATATCTCCTACCCCGATACGGATCCAGCGTCGTCCGAGCGCATAACTGCCGAGCTTAAAGAGATTACTGATCGTGTGTGGTTGCGGACCCAACAAATCGTAGAGGCATTGGCCGACACGATTACCGGCTTGGGCGCGGCGCTGGTAGACGGCATGGTCATTGTGGAGCAGTGGGGGCGGCCGGCGGATACTTATGACGTCGTGTTGACGGGGGAAATGCTTGAGCGGTTGCGGCCTGTGCAAGCCATTCCATCGTTGAGTGTTTGGGCCTGAAAAGTGCCTGGCGCTGACTTCAATTTGTAGGGCAGATATCCTGTTTTGGCATAAAGAATCGAGCAAATAATTCGGGTTGTGATTTGATGTTCAATTTAGCGTAAATATTTCGGCGATGAACTTTTATTGTTTCTGCCGACAAGGAAAGTTTTCCTGCTATCTCTTTGTTAGAGAATCCGCTGAGTAATAATTGGAGAACGTCCTTTTCGCGCGTTGTTATTTGTGTGCCAAGCTGGAGAATCGTTTCTGGCCATAGAGTCGGTTCTGGGAGATCTTTTTCTACGTCAACCTCAAAGCACATGCGTTGATGCATTAATGCAGTTACCCATGGTTTGATAATATCAAGTATTGTTATTTGCTCTTGGTTAAAGCGGGCGTTACTGCCAAAGGAAATGCATAGCGTTCTATCGGAGTCGAGCTGGACATTGTACTGTGCTTCATCTACAGAAATGTACTGTGCGAAATATTGATGATAGTACTCAGTTTCAAGGAAGTGCTCGGGTGCAATATCCAGCATATGAAAGAAACCGCTCTGTGGGTTTTCTCGATTGGCTATATAAAATGGATCGAGCATATAAAGCCCCTTCACGTAGCGATGAATGAACGCATCTACCTCTTCTGTGTCTGCTACTTCAGGAAGACTAACAACTTGCACTTGTTGATTGCTGAATATTAACACCACCCAGTTATCGATTTGCACATATTCATTTAAGGTACGAATAAGTGAACTCCAGAATTCTGGGCGATTCAACTGCATGATCAGCTTTCCAATTGATCGATGCCAAGCCAGGCTATGAAGGTCGAGTGGCATTTTCTACCCCTTTAGGGTTAGGGATTCGTAGGTCGCGGGTAAGTATTCGTAGGTATTTACTATTCGTCAATGCCGGGTATATTCACGATCAGGATTCACGATGGCCATGAGGGCATGTCGTCTTGACAAGGATAGTTGTATGAGCAAATCACCTTTGCGAACCCTTTTTGCAGCCTCGCTTCTCTGTGCAGGGATCAGCACATCAGTGGGGGCTGTAGAGCCTGGGGTGTATCTGTACAACTGGTTCGGGCTTATCGCACCGGAAACTCCAGAGGAGTTTGAGCAGGAAACCGGCAGCCGAATTCATATGGATGCGTTCGACAGTGCCGAAATCATGCAGAGTAAAGTGATGGCTGGGCGCACGGGGTATGACGTGGTTGTGGCTACCTCCAATGTGCTGCCAAGCCTGATCCAGGCGGGAGTACTTCAGCCGTTGGATCGTAATCAACTGAGTAATTTGTCACATATCGATCCTGATATTTTGTCCCAGCTAGCAGTCAATGATCCTGGTAACCGCTACGCTGTGCCCTATTTATGGGGTACCACCGGCATTGGTTATGACGTTGCTAAAGTCAAAGCGGCATTGGGTGATGATGCTCCGGTGAATAGCTGGGATTTGATCTTCAAAGAAGAAAACATCAGTAAACTCAAGTCGTGTGGTGTGGCAATGCTCGACTCTCCAAGTGAGATCATTTCGATTGCTTTGCATTACCTTGGGCTCCCTAGCAACAGTAAGAATCCGGATGATTACCAGAAGGCTCAAGCCCTACTGTTAAAAATCCGTCCCTACGTCCTCTATTTCGACTCATCCAAAATCGACTCTGACCTGGCTGATGGCAATATTTGTGCAGTTGTGGGATGGGCTAATGGTGCCCTTGCTGCGCAGGCCATCAACGAGAAGGCCAACACTGGACGCAAGATTGCCTACAGCCTTCCTCGCGAGGGAGCGCTGGTTTGGTCGGAAAATCTGGTTCTGTTAAAAGATGCTCCCCATCCAAAGGAGGGGATGGCGTTTATTAATTATATGTTGCGACCAGAAGTTATTGCCAAGACTTCAAACCACACTCTGTATCCTAACGCTAATAAAGATGCCTATGAGTTTGTTGAGCGGAAGCTGCGTGACAATGCTTGGATTTATCCAGACCAAAAGACCGTTGCTACACTTGTTCCACTTGAGCCGCTGCCATTGAAGTTGGAACGAATCCGCACTCGGATTTGGACCAAAGTGAAGAGTGGTACGTGATCTGACTGGATTGTCGTCTTTGTTGTTCTATGGGGGTCTTTATTTTATATGAGGGTGCTATGGGGATTTACAGAGAAATTAAAAGCGAAATTAAAGAGTTGGTAGTGCTGATAAAAATGACTGAGCGATATGAAGCGCTCATTGCAAATGGCTTTATGTCGCTGGATAACCAGTCAATTGTCTTTAATGATCAGCGGTTGAGCCGTATTGAAGAATTGCTCCGTAAGTATGATGTGAGTTTATAATTTAAAAGGAGGTTGATCTATTTCGGTTTGGCCTGCACGTGGCTTTTCTGGATTTTTCGGCTTGCCAATTTGGAGCACTGGTAATCACGTAGGGAGCAAGAGCAGCCCTTATCAACCGACTGACTTAGGGGTTGTCACAGAGGTTCTAGGGAAGGAGAAAAATCATGTACCAGGGTGATTGCCAGTGCTACTTGGAGTCGGATGAATACAAAGCCTACAAGGAAATTGAGGAGCAGATTGGCCACTGCGCGCCCGAACAAGCCTGGGCCATGTACTACGTCTCGGTCGGGATGGTGCGTGAAAACATCGCCTTGGCGGTGATGGAGCACATCGCCAGGGGTAACAAGGCACTGCTTGTTGAGTTCCCCGAACTTGCACCGGCTGACCAGGGAGTTCACGAATCGAGCTAAGGCGGATCACGCAAGCCTTTACAGCGAAGGAGTCACCAGTCTTCGCCCACGATCTTCTGTAGTGCCCCCGGGCTAATTCTCTCGCAGCTCCAAACCACGTTCCATTCACAGATCGAGAAGCAAAACGCGGCTTGGCCTAAGGCATGCGTATAGTCTGACTTAAAAGGTTGGCGATTGCGGTGACCTTTCATGTGCGTTAGATCCGTGCTGTCTAGGATCAGAATTACGCCGCGCCCGCAGAGTTGGCGAGGCTGGTCAATGTGGCATTACACATTTCCGACTGCACCTGGCCTGCGTTACAGCCGCCACCCATCATTTAACAGTGATTTTGGCGGCATCTAACCTACGTTAGGAGTTACCAGTATGTTCAAAGTGACCCCCATCCGCCGGCAAGGTCCAACGCTAAGATCATCGATCAACGCGCTGTTGATCGACTGTTGTCCCATATGATTTTGGGTCAGAGACGGCACCGAGAAATCGTGCCAGGGCTTCAGTCCCCCTCCGTGAACCGCCGCCGCGTCAGGAAAAGCACCACGCCCAGCGGCACGGCCAGCAGTGCTAACAGCTCCAGGTCAAAGCCCAGCACCTGCTGCTCACCAACCTTGAAGATGCTGACCAAGCCCGTTGCCAGCAGCGCCAAACCCAGCCACTTGCGCAGCGGGTATGGTTTCAGAAACTGAACGAGGATCGCGCCCAGCACCAGAAGGACGACAGTTTGCATGATGTAGGGCATGTGCAGTTCCTCAGACCTTGATGACCAGCGTCACGACAGAGCGCTGTGGGCCAATCCCGCCATGGACCTCTCCCTCGATGCTGACCAGCACGTCACCTGCATGCAGGTTCGGCAGGGCCCCTTTGAGGTACCAGTTGACACCTGTCGTCACGACTGCACCTGAAGCCCAACCAATGAGCGGTCCGCCCAACGCACCTACCCTCCCGGCAACGCCACCTGAGGCCGCAGCAATTCCCTTGGCGACGTTGCCGCGCATAGTGCTGATAGCATCGGCCTGCTGCCGGGTCAGGGGATTGGAAATGCAGACTGTCAGCAGGCATGGCAGGTTTCGAGCCTGCATTCGGTCGTACATATCGACGACCATGCTGTTGACTTGGTAATGGGCGCGTTTCGCTTCGCTAAAGTGCAGCTCGCGCAGGCGACCTCGGTCGCTTTCCATGAGGGTGATTTGAGACAGATTGAAGACGATCCCTTCCTCGGACCTGTACTGCATGGTCTTCTCGAACTTCATGCGCGTATCCATTCGTGCAAAAAGACGATGATTTTCTACAAGCGGTGACTAAGATGCAAACGGTCTTTGATGTGTGGACTCCTTCTCACCGTTGACTGTGGTTCGCACGTTCAGTCTGGCGATTAAGCTAAGGGGGCGCGAGGCACGCGGTCCCGAGTGAGCGAGGCGAACGTATTTTGATACGCTTTACTTAAGGTAAGCACTTAACTGCTCTGCGATCTTTTTAAGCGCTTTTGACTCTTTGTGAAAAGTTACTCTCAACCCATCTTTAGGAGACGCGACAGGGGTGACGGCAAGCCCGACTGCGGTAAAGATTCAGGGTAGCAGGACACCACCTATTCGCCATTAGCTTGTCGGCTCGTAGCCCAGCAAGGCGGAATCTGCGTCCCGACAGGTGGTAGGCCCGCCTTACAGACTTTATATAGGTACGAAAACCTGTACCCAACAAAAAAGGCCTACGCCGTTAAGCGTAAGCCTTTGATTTGTTTGGTGGGCCCAGTAGGACTCGAACCTACGACCAAGGGATTATGAGTCCCCTGCTCTAACCAACTGAGCTATAGGCCCTCAGTAGGCCGCGGATTATAGCGATGGTTTCTCGGCTGTGCTATCCGAAAAATCCAATATGGCTGTACGAAGAAACGTCGCGGCGAATTCGTCCGGTGGCAAGGGCAGGCTGACGATGTAACCCTGGATCTGTTCACAGCCCTCCGCAGCCAGGAATTGCTGCTGGGCCTGGGTTTCGACGCCCTCGGCGATGACGGTGAATTGCATGCTGCGGCCCAGGGCGATGATTGCGCGAACAATGGCCGCGTCGTGTGGGTCGTCCGGCAGGCCGCGGACGAACGATTGGTCGATCTTGAGGATGTCCAGCGGCAGGCGTTTGAGGTAGCTCAGGGACGAATAACCGGTGCCGAAATCGTCGATTGCCAGTTGCACACCCAGGCGTTTGAGTTGATGCAGCACCGCTAGCGCTTCTTCGGCCTGACTCATGATGAAGTTTTCAGTGATTTCCAGTTGCAGGAAGCCGGGTTTGAGGTGGTTGTCCTTGAGCAATTGCTCGATCCGGCCAAGCAGGTTCGGCTGACGCAGTTGAGCGCCCGCAAGGTTGACTGAGAGTGGGCCCAGGCACTCATAGACCTGATTCCACTCGTACATCTGTCGGCAGGCGGTCTCAAGTACCCAATCGCCGATTTGCAGGATCATGCCGTTTTCTTCGGCCAAGGGAATGAAGTGCTCGGGGGGTACATCGCCGAAGTTGGGGTGACGCCAGCGAATCAGCGCTTCTGCGCCCACCACTCGATGATCGTCCAGACTGATTTTGGGTTGGTAGTACAAAAACAGCTCATTACGCTCGATGGCGCGCCGCAGTTCATGTTCCAGCGCCACGCGCTCGCTGGCTTGGGCGGTGAGGTCGCGGGTGTAGCTTTCAACCCGGTTACGGCCCTTGGCCTTGGAGCGATACATCGCAGCATCGGCGTTCTTGACCAGTGTGGCGACGTCGCAGCCGTCCTTGGGGTAGAGGCTGGTGCCGATGCTGGCGCTGATGAAAAACTCGTGCTCGCCGGCCTGGAAAGGGGCGGAGAAGCAATTGAGGAGCTTGGTGGCGATGTTGTCGGCATCGCTGGACTGTTGCAGGCCGGGGAGCAGGATGATGAATTCGTCGCCACCCAGCCGCGCTACGGTGTCGATATCGCGCAACTGTTCTTTGAGGCGCACGGCGATGCCTTTGAGCAGCAGGTCGCCGACCGGGTGACCGAGGCTGTCGTTGATGTGTTTGAAGCGGTCCAGGTCGAGGAACAGCACCGCGCCCTGGCCCCCGTTTTCCTGCTGATTGTTCAGTGCGCTCAGCAGTCGGCTTTCGAACAGCGTGCGGTTTGGCAGGCCGGTCAGCGGGTCGTGGTGCGCCTGGTAGTCGAGTTTGGCCTGCGCGTGCTTGAGGCTGGAAATATCCGCGAACACCGCAACAAAGTGGGTGATGAATTTATCCCGGTTGCGTACTGCGCTGATGGTCAGCCAGCTCGGGTAGAGCTCGCCATTCTTGCGCCGGTTGGAAATCTCGCCTTGCCAATGACCGTCGGCGGTCAATTGATGCCACATCGCCGCATAAAATGCGCTGTCATGCAGGCCCGAGGCGAGCAAGCGAGGGGTATGGCCCAGCGCTTCGCTCTCGCTGTAGCCAGTAATTTCGGTGAATGCACGATTGACTGCGCTGATGTGCTGCTGGGTGTCAGTGATCAATACACCCTCGGCAGTGCTCTCGAACACCGTGGCGGCCTGCTGCAGTTTCTCCTGCATCAAGTGTCGCTCGGTAATATCCCGGGCGATGGTCAGCATGCAGTCCTCATCGCCGATGGGCAACGGCCTGCTTGAAACCTCACAGAGCCGGATTTGCCCGTCTTTGCGGCGGATGTGGCAACTGAAGTCGCGGACGAAACCATCCCGGTGCAACAGCTCGAGCATCTGTTTGCGCTCGTTGAGATTGACCCAGATCCCCAGGTCCAGGGCCGACCGATCCACGGACATCGCGCTATTGAAACCGGTAATACGGCTGAAGCCTTCGTTGACTTCCAACAGCAAGCCGTCGCTCTGCCGGGACAGGAGCAAGCCGTCGGGGGAGGCATGAAAGGCCTTGGCGAACTTCTCTTCGGAGGTTTGCAGCTGCTGCTGGGTTTCCTTGAGTTGACTGATGTCCCGCACGACGACCACCAGGGCCGGGGTGGTATCGAGATCGAAAGGCTCGGCGGATATCAGGCCGGTAAACACCTGGCCATTGCTGCGGCGAAAGGGCATCTCCAGATTGCGGATGCTGCCTGCCTGCAAGCGCTGCAACAAACCCGGCCCCACGCCGGGTACGCCCCAGATGTTCAGGTCGGTGGCGGTCTGGCCTATGACGTCTTCGGCCTTGAGGCCGATTTGTTCTTCGAACGCTTCGTTGACTTCCAGCAGGCAGCCGTCAGAAAGCCGCGCAATTACCAGAATATCCGGGCATTGCTGGAATACCGACGCGAACTTCTGTTCCGACAGGCGCAGCGCCTCTTCGGTGCGCTTGGCTTCGCTGATGTCGATCATCAGTCCGCGCAGTACCGGTTCATGGGCGTGCTCGATCAGGCTGACGATATCGCGGACCCACAGGCAGCGGCCGTCAGCGGTGATGACCCGGTAATCGACGCTGTGATCGCGCCCGGCCGCCACTTCACGGTCGCAGAAGGTCTGGGCCCGGGTCAGATCCGCGGGGTGGATGATGTTGCGCCAGAAGCCCGGAATCAGCCAATGGGGCAGGGGATAACCGAGGAGGTCCTGAGCGTGAGGTGACACATAACTGTAGGTGTAGTCGCTGATCCGGGCTTCCCAGGCAATGGCGGAAAGACTCTCCACCAGCCCGCGGTAATGGTATTCGCTGCTGCGCAGCTCCTGTTCCAGAGCGACCCGACGGGCAATTTCCGAACTGAGTCGACGGTTGATCCGGATAACCACTGCCAGCACGATCATCAGAAACAGTAATCCTGGCAGGCCGTAACTCAGTGCGTCCAGCCAGAAGGTTCGATGGTCCAGGACGTTGCCGACCCAATGTTCCTGGATGGAACTGATTTCACTCGGGGTCATGTCTGCCAGGACTTTGTCCAGGATGCTGACCAGCAGTTTGTTGTTCGGGGGCACGGCCATCGCCAATTGGTAGCGATAGGGTGTTTCACCGCTGACGTAGAGCCCGTCCAGCTTGAGCTGGCGCAGACTCCACACACTGGAGGCGAGATCGCCCACTACGGCGTCCACAGCGTCGGTGGCGAGCGCCTGCAGCGCCGAGCTGACATTGGGCATCGCCACCAGATTCAGGTCGGGATGGTGGGTGCGCAATAGTTCATGGGGGGCATAGTTTTCCACCACGGCGATCTTCAGCCCGTACAGGTCTTCGAGTTTGCGCGGTTGGGGACCTCCGACGTGAGCCAGAATGACAATCGGAAAGTCGAGATAGGGGCGGGTGAACGATAGATACGTCTGACGCTCGGGAGTCGACATGATGCCCGGCAAGATGTCTAGCTTGCCTTGTTTGGCCTGTTTCAGGACCTCGGTCCAGCTGACCGGCTCGATGGGCGTGAGTTTGATGGCCAGCCGTTGACGGATGACGTTGATGTAGTCCGCTGCCAGGCCCTGATAACGCCCATGTTCGTCGCGAAATTCAAACGGCGGCCAGGACGCGTCCACGCCCAGGCGCAATTCCGGATGAGCCGTCAGCCAGGTACGTTCTTCGTCGGTAAGAGTCAACGCACCAGCCGTTGCGGTCCAGGTCATCAGCGACAGCAAAAAAAGCACGGTCGGCCATCTGGGCATAACGGTCTCGTTATGGCTTGGGGGGAATGTTTCGAGTGTAGACGGGCTATTCGGCGGGGGGGGTGTACAGGGCATTTAATCTGTATAAAGCAGAACCCCCGGCCTGGGCCGGGGGTTCTGTGATCACTCGTCGAGGAAGGAGCGCAAATGCTCGCTTCTCGTCGGGTGGCGCAGCTTGCGCAGCGCCTTGGCTTCAATCTGACGAATCCGTTCACGGGTCACGTCGAACTGCTTACCAACCTCCTCGAGGGTGTGGTCGGTATTCATGTCGATACCGAAGCGCATGCGCAGAACCTTGGCTTCACGGGCCGTGAGGCCGGACAGGACTTCGCGAGTCGCTTCTTTAAGGCTCTCAACAGTGGCGACATCGATTGGCGACTGCATGGTCGAGTCTTCGATGAAGTCACCCAGATGAGAATCTTCGTCATCACCGATCGGGGTTTCCATGGAGATCGGCTCTTTAGCGATCTTCAATACCTTGCGGATCTTGTCCTCAGGCATTTCCATGCGTTCGCCCAGCTCTTCCGGGGTCGGTTCGCGACCCATTTCCTGCAGCATCTGCCGGGAAATACGGTTGAGCTTGTTGATCGTCTCGATCATGTGCACCGGAATACGGATGGTGCGGGCCTGGTCGGCGATCGAGCGAGTGATCGCCTGACGGATCCACCAGGTGGCATAAGTCGAGAATTTGTAGCCGCGGCGGTATTCGAACTTGTCTACCGCTTTCATCAAACCGATGTTGCCTTCCTGGATCAGATCGAGGAACTGCAGACCACGGTTGGTGTACTTCTTGGCGATGGAGATCACCAGACGCAAGTTCGCTTCGACCATCTCTTTCTTCGCGCGGCGGGCCTTGGCCTCACCGATCGACATGCGACGGTTGATGTCCTTGATCTCGGCGATCGTCAAACCGGTTTCGGTTTCCAGCGCGGTCAGCTTCTGCTGGCAACGAATGATGTCCGGTTGCAGGCGACCAATGGCTTCAGCGTATTTGCTTTTGCCTTTGGCCAGTGCATCGGTCCAGCTTTCGTCGACTTCATTGCCCGGGAACTGGCGCAGGAAGTCGGCACGCGGCATACGGGCATCACGAACGCACAGCTGCATGATCGCGCGCTCTTGCTGACGCAGACGATCCAGGGCACTGCGAACACGCTCGACCAGGCCTTCGAATTGCTTCGGCACCAGTTTGATCGGCATGAACAGCTCAGCCAGGGCGATCAGCTCGGCGATTGCCAGCTTGTTGCCACGA
Organism: Pseudomonas sp. JV414; assembly: GCF_032424305.1. NCBI lineage: Bacteria > Pseudomonadati > Pseudomonadota > Gammaproteobacteria > Pseudomonadales > Pseudomonadaceae > Pseudomonas > Pseudomonas sp. JV414. The sequence continues at coordinate 218,039 of NZ_VYKC01000016.1, forward strand.
CCGTGCTTTTTCAGCGCCTTGCGGGTGATTTCCATCTGATCGGAGACAGCGCCAAAACGCTGTGCGGCGATGACCGGATCCGGGCCGCTTTCGGCTTCTTCTTCGTCATCGCTTGCTTCGGCGTCATCGTCGTCGGTGTCGTCGGCAGCTGGAGCTGCTTTCGGGTCGACAGGCGGTGGCACTTCGGCTGCAGGCGGCGCAATGCCGTCGTCCGGGTCGATATAACCGCTCAGGACGTCGGACAGGCGGCCACCTTCGGTGGTGACGCGAGTGTACTCGGAGAGAATATGGTCAACCGTGCCAGGGAAGTGCGCGATTGCGCCCATCACTTCGCGGATGCCCTCTTCAATACGTTTGGCGATTTCGATTTCGCCTTCACGTGTGAGGAGCTCTACCGTACCCATTTCACGCATGTACATGCGCACTGGGTCGGTGGTGCGACCAATGTCGGTCTCGACCGCTGCCAACGCTGCTGCTGCCTCTTCGGCCGCGGCTTCGTCGGTATCGGCGTCGGCCAGCATAAGGGAATCCTTATCTGGCGCAACCTCGAATACGTTGATCCCCATGTCATTAATCATGCGGATGATGTCTTCCACCTGTTCCGGATCTGAAATATCCTCCGGCAGGTGGTCGTTGACCTCAGCGTAAGTCAGGTAGCCCTGCTCACGACCAAGTGTGATCAACTCTTTGATACGAGACTGCTGTTGCGCTTTTCCGGACATAACACCCTATCCACTGAAGGTCTTGGCGGGCAAAAAACAAGCCGAGGATTATACCTGAGCTATGACCTCACGCGCCAGTTGAGGTCGGGCTTGATGCGGAAACATTGCGACTTAAAAGGTCGCGCAGTTGATTTTTCTCTTCGGTGCTCAATTCACTTTGACGTGCTTTTCGAAGAAGTTGTTCCAGGTTTCGCTCGCGTTGGCGGGCTGACAAGCTAGTAATGGTGTCGAAAAACTGTTGTTCAAGGTTATCTCCATCAATCAGCCATTCCTTTTCTGCCAGCGCTTTGAGCAGTCGGCCTTGTTCGGTGCCGTGCCAACGCGCAATCAGTTGAAATGAGTTTAGCTTGGGATTCTTCTGTACGGCTTCGAGCAGGGCGACCAACAGTTGCGTGTTGGTATGGTCCTCGGCAGCGAAGTGCCCGGCATCCTCGACTTTCTCAGCCAGTTGCGGGTGATGCAGTAGCGTGCGCAAGGCGGCCAGGGTGGGCGGCTCTACAGCGGCCGGCACCCTTGGCGCGCGCGGTTGATCGCGATCGCCGCCACGTTTGCCGTTCTTGTCCCACGGCTTCTTGTCCCACTTCTTGCCGCCTGCGCCAGGCTTTTTCGGCGTCCATTCCTGCTGCGGCGCGTACATCTCTTGCGCCTGCGGCTGATGGTAGTCGCTGTAATCCGGCATGGCGTCGTAATCGATGCCCGGATCGTAAGCGGGTGGCGCTTCCTGAGGCTGAGGCGTGCTTTGCACGAGTTGGCTCACGGCTTCACCGCTAAGCCCGGTAATTTCGCTCAGGCGCTGGCGCATCAAGATGCGCAGGTTGGCGCCCGGGACTTTGTCGATCAGCGGCGCAGCGAGGGTGGCCATGTGGGCCTTGCCTTCGAGGGAGCGCGGGTCCGATTCCTCGGTCAACTGTTGAAAAAAGTAATCGGCCAACGGCTGGGCGTGCTGATTGATTCGCGCGCGGAAGGCGTCAGTGCCCTCGGAGCGGACCAAGGTGTCCGGGTCCTCGCCTTCGGGCAGGAACAGAAAGCGCGCCCGGCGTCCGTCCTGCAGGCAAGGCAGGGTTGCCTCCAGCGCCCGCCAGGCGGCATTTCGTCCCGCCTGGTCGCCGTCGAAGCAGAACAGTACGTTGGGCACGACGCGAAACAGGCGCTTCAAGTGCTCTTCGCTGGTGGCGGTGCCCAAGGTTGCGACGGCATTGCGCAGGCCTTGCTGGGCGAGGGCGATGACGTCCATATAGCCTTCGACGACGATGATTTCGTCGAGGTTGCGGTTGTTCTTGCGTGCTTCATAAAGGCCGTAGAGTTCCTGGCCCTTATGGAATACCGGGGTTTCCGGTGAGTTCAGGTATTTCGGCTTGTCGTCGCCCAGCACTCGGCCGCCGAAGGCGATGATGCGCCCGCGACTGTCGCGAATCGGGAACATCACGCGATCGCGGAAGCGGTCATAGCGCTTGCCGGTTTCGGCGTTCTCGATCAGCAGGCCGGCATCGATCATGGCCTTTTGCTGCAGGGTATCGCTGCTCAAGTGCTTGTACAGATTGTCCCAGCCGGGTGGGGCAAAGCCGAGGCCGAAATCCCGGGCGATTTCACCCGTTAGTCCACGACCCTTCAAATAATCCACGGCGGCTTTGCGCGACGGATGGTTTTTCAGGGCCTGACGATAAAAGTCGGCGGCAGCGGTGAGCAGCGGATACAGCGGCGAATCAGTAGGCTGGCGCGGTTTGTGCGGCCGGCCGCTTTCTTCGCGGGGAATTTCCATGCCGGCGGCTTTGGCCAGCTCTTCGACAGCCTGGACGAAATCCAGGTTGTCATGGTCCATCATGAAGCCGAGGGCGTTACCGCCAGCGCCACAGCCGAAGCAGTAATAGAACTGTTTGTCGGGGCTGACGCTGAAGGAGGGGGTTTTCTCTTTGTGAAACGGGCAGCAGGCAGTGTAGTTCTTGCCGGCTTTTTTCATTTGCAGGCGCGAGCTGACCACGTCGACGATGTCGGTGCGGTTCAGAAGGTCGTCAATGAAGCTCTGGGGAATTAGCCCGGCCATGGCGTTCTCGTCATCTGCGCTGAAATGGACCCAAAACGAAGGGCGGCCAAACGCGGGTCGTTGTTTGAGGCGCGCAGGGTGTGCGGCTCGACCGGTGTCGTCTGCGTAATCGCTGTCGGGAAGTGTATCTGCCGAAAATCCACTGACGTTAGTACCAATCAGTATTCGACTATTTGAAAGTGTTTCGCTGAATCCGGCGACGGCCAGTCATTGGCCTCGGATAGCTCATAAGCGGGCACGCAAGAAGGTGCCTTGGGCTGATCGTCGTGAGAGGAATCAGTGGGTGTGCTCGTCAGTAGCCTTGGAAGGCTCGTCAGAAAAGACGTGCACCGCTGGCAAAAGAGCCAGGTCTGACGCTGTGAAGCAGATTTGTCTCGGTCGCGTCTGCGGCTTTGACGGTGAAGCATCAAGCGTTGTCCGCAAATGCCATTAGCCCGGCTGAGAGCCGGGCTTGGCAGAAGCTTGCTACGATCGTCTGTGTATTAGTACAGACGAACGGCGCGGCGCTGTTCGCGCTGAACTTTCTTGGCGTGACGCTTAACAGCGGCTGCTGCTTTACGCTTACGCTCAGAAGTTGGCTTCTCGTAAAATTCGCGGCTACGAACTTCAGCCAGTACACCGGCTTTTTCGCAGGAGCGCTTGAAACGACGCAGAGCTACGTCGAAGGGTTCGTTCTCTTTTACTTTGACGGCTGGCATCCAGAGCTACCTTCATTCATTACCGGGGTCAACATCCTCGCGGCAAAAGAGCACTTGAAGACGTCGGTTTTTAAGGGTTGCGGATGTTAACCCCTCATCGCTCGGAATGCAAAGCCTCTGATCGAAAACCGCTGGTCGGGGCATCACGCGACGACTATTATGCGCGCCTTCGAATTCAGCCTCTACAAGGCGCAAACCCATGCTAGTACTGGGATTAGAAACCTCTTGCGACGAAACCGGTGTCGCACTTTACGACAGTGAGCGCGGGCTGTTGGCCGACGCGCTGTTCAGTCAGATCGATCTGCATCGTGCCTATGGCGGCGTGGTGCCGGAGCTGGCTTCGCGTGATCACGTCAAACGCATGCTGCCCTTGATTCGTCAGGTCCTGGCCGAGGCCGGCTGTGTGCCAACCGAGATCGACGCCATCGCGTATACCGCGGGTCCTGGCCTGGTCGGAGCCTTGCTGGTGGGGGCTTCCTGCGCCCAGGCGCTGGCCTTTGCCTGGGGCATTCCGGCCTTGGGGGTGCACCACATGGAAGGTCACTTGCTGGCGCCGATGTTGGAGTCGCAACCACCGGAGTTCCCGTTCGTCGCTTTGTTGGTGTCGGGTGGTCATACGCAGTTGGTTCAGGTCGACGGGATCGGCCAATACACGCTCTTGGGCGAGACCCTCGACGATGCTGCCGGCGAAGCGTTCGATAAAACCGCGAAGATGATGGGCCTGAATTATCCGGGCGGCCCGGAGATCGCTCGTCTGGCAGAGCAGGGCGTTGCAGGGCGTTTCACTTTTCCGCGTCCGATGTGTGATCGTCCAGGCTTGGCTTTCAGCTTCAGCGGCCTGAAAACCTTTGCGCTGAACACCTGGCAGCAGAGCGTCAGCGCCGGGGACGACAGCGAGCAAGCCCGTTGCGACATCTCGCTGGCGTTCCAGCAGGCCGTGGTGGAGACTTTGACCATCAAGTGCAAGCGTGCCCTGAAACAGGCGGGTCTCAAGCGTCTGGTGATCGCAGGGGGCGTCAGCGCCAACAAAGCGCTGCGGGTTTCACTCGAGAAAATGCTCGGCGACATGAAGGGCGATGTGTTTTATGCCCGTCCGGAATTCTGCACCGATAATGGCGCGATGATTGCGTTTGCTGGCTGCCAGCGTTTGCAGGCGGGTCAGCATGAAAGCCTGGCGATCAGCGTGCAGGCGCGCTGGCCGATGGAGCAACTGTCGGCGCTGTGATGAGCGGCGCTCACGTGCGGTATTTAAAAATGCCGTTCGCGCCCGGCAAACAGGTCGCGTAGATTGCCGCGATGACGCCAGACAATCAGACCCGTGAGCGCGCACATGGGCAGCAATGCCGCCGGTTCTTGCCAGGCAAGCAGTGGCAAGGTCAATGGTGTGGCAATCAGGGCGGCGAGTGAGCTGGTGCGGGTCAGGTAGAACGTCAGCGACCAGGCGCACACCGCCAGCAGCGCGGCGGGCGGGTAGAGCCCCAGCAGCATGCCGGCTGCGGTGGCGACGCCCTTGCCACCGCGAAAGCGGAAGTACAGCGGAAACAGGTGACCGATAACGGCACAGACGCCGATCCAGGCCTGTTGCTGCAGTGAAAGGCCCGCTGCACCTGCGATCAATACGGGTAGCAGGCCTTTGTTCAGGTCGCCGAGCAAGGTCAGGATGGCGAGTTTCTTGCCGGCCAGACGCAACATGTTGGTGGCACCGGCATTGCCCGAGCCACTCATTCGCGGATCGGGGTTGCCGGTCAGGCGGCTGAGCAAAATGGCGAAGGACAGAGAGCCGAGCAGGTAGGCGAGGATCGCCAGTAACCAAAACATGCTAACTATTCCGGGCGAGGACGCCCTGATTCTAACGGCGCATTGCGCCCTTGTCGTGCAGTGGAGAGAAGTGCTTGGACAGAGTGTTTATCGAGGGCCTGGAAGTCGACACCGTGATCGGTGCCTACGACTGGGAGCGAGGCATCCGACAGTGTCTTCGACTTGATCTGAGCTTCGCCTGGGACAATCGTCCGGCCGCCGCCGGTGATGACCTGGCCCTGGCGCTCGACTACGCGAGCGTTTCGTCGCGCATTCAGGCGTTTGCCGAGCAGGCGCAGTTCCAGCTGGTCGAGACCTTTGCCGAGCGTCTGGCGGAAGTGCTGATGAGCGAATTCAAGATCACCTGGATGCGCCTCAAACTGACCAAGCCAGGTGCCATCCCGGCTGCCACGGGTGGTGTGGGCGTGGAGATCGAGCGCGGATGTCGCTGACTCAGGTGTACCTCGGGCTCGGTAGCAATATCGAGCGTGAATCCCATTTGCAGGCAGGCCTGGACGCCCTGGCGGGTTTCCTGGTGGATATGCGCTGCTCGGCGGTATTCGAAAGCCAGCCGGTGGGGATCAAGAGCGGCCCGTTTTTCAACTTTGTGGTCTCGGCCTTCACCGATCTGCCACTGATGGAGCTGGATCGACGGTTGAAATTCATCGAAGCGGATAACGGCCGTTACGCGCCGGACCGCAAGGGCTTGCCGCTGGATATCGACGTGCTGCTGTTTGGCGATCTGGTGGGCAACTTCGATGGCTTGGTTTTGCCCCGGGCAGAGATTCTGAAAAATGCTTTCGTGCTGTGGCCGTTGTCGCTGATTGCGCCGGATCGTGTGCATCCGGGCGTAGGCAAGAGCTTTGCGACCCTGTGGGCTGAGGCGCAGATCGATCAGGTGTTGGCGCCGGTGGCTTTTGAGTGGCGCGGTGAGCAGCTGACTCCTTTGAATTTGCTGTGAGGCGGATGACGCCATCGCGGGCAAGCCCGCTCCCACAAGTTAGCGTTGTTTACATAATCGACAAACGACTCGTACCTGTGGGAGCGGGCTTGCCCGCGATGCTTTTCAAGTAGGCGCCGCCGCTTTGTAAGCCTTCAGCGCCTTGAGCCGCTCGCCTTTGATCGCCTCGCCCAACTCCGGTCCCTTGAATCCCTTCTCCAGCAATGGCTGAACGGCAACACTTCGCGCCGCAGTTGCTGCGCCACGCAAATAATCCGCCTGTGGATAACTTCTCTGTTCCAGGCCTTTACGCCCCCGGGCGTCCATCTCGCACGCCGCGATAAACTCCTCAAAGCGCTGAGGTCGACGATAGACGTCGAAACTCTGCAGCAACTCCAGCAAGGTCGACGGTTTCAGTTCCAGCGCACGATGGCCGTGGGTGTGATATTCGCCCACCAGCAGCGCCAGTTCCTGACAGTCCTTCGGTGCCTTGAAGCGTTCATTGACCGCTTTGATCAGCTTCAGGCCTTTGTGCTCGTGGGCGATGTGGCGGGGCCATTCTTCCTCGGGCGTCAAACCTTTGCCCAAATCATGCAGTAGGCAAGCCCAGCGTACGGTCAGCGGTTGTTTGTGCAGCGCCGCTTGCTCCAGCACGCTCAGGGTATGCACGCCCGTGTCGATTTCCGGGTGATGGGCTTCGGGTTGCGGTACACCAAACAGCGCGTCGACTTCCGGCATCAGTACCTTGAGGGCGCCGCATTCACGCAGCACCTTGATGAATACTTGAGGTTGGTCTTCCATCAGCGCGCGAGCGATTTCTTTCCAGCTGCGTTCGGGGGTCAATGCCTCCAATTCACCCGATTCGGTGAGTTGGCGCATCAGCTCCAATGTCTCGGGGGCGACGGTAAAACCCAGTTCCGCATAACGCGCGGCGAAGCGGGCAACGCGCAGAACACGGAGCGGATCTTCGGCGAACGCGGGGGAAACGTGACGCAGCAAGCGAGCCTCGAGATCCCGTTGACCATGGTAAGGGTCAGTCAGGTTCTGCTGATCGTCTTCGGCCATGGCGTTGATCGTCAGGTCGCGACGAATCAGATCTTCTTCGAGGGTGACGTCGGGGCTGGCGTGGAAGATGAAGCCGCCGTAGCCGCGCCCGTTTTTGCGTTCGGTGCGGGCGAGGGCGTATTCCTCACCGCTTTTGGGGTGAAGAAACACCGGGAAGTCCGCGCCCACCGGACGAAAGCCCTTGGCGAGCATTTCTTCGGTGGTGGCGCCCACAACGACCCAGTCGATATCGGTGACAGGCTTGCCCAGCAGGCGATCGCGTACTGCACCACCGACTTTATAAATCTGCATAAAAAACCTCCGTTAGCCCGACAGAATAACCTTTGCGTCGAACTTCCGGAGGCAGAAAAACAGGATCAAAGATGAATGACTGCCAGGTCCAGTCGGCCGTAATCCCCTTCGCCATGTTCGCTTCTGGGCGGAACATGGTGGGTTTTCATCACCTGATCCCCTTGCAGGGTTTCCAGGTGAATGTCGAAGCCCCAGAGGCGGTGCAGGTGCTTGAGCACTTCGTCGGTGGAATCACCCAGCGGTTTGCGGTCGTGTTGCTGGTGACGCAAGGTCAGGGAACGGTCGCCACGCCGGTCAATGCTGTAGATCTGTATGTTGGGTTCGCGATTGCCCAGGTTGTATTGCGCTGCCAGGGTTTCACGAATGGTTCGATAGCCGTCCTCGTCGTGTATCGCCGGAACCAGCAGATCGTCCTTCTGATCGTCATCGAGGATGCTGAACAGCTTGAGATCGCGGATCACTTTGGGTGACAGGTACTGCAGGATAAAACTCTCGTCCTTGAAGCTGCTCATGGCGAATTTGATGCTGGACAGCCAGTCGGTGCCAGCGATTTCCGGAAACCAGCGATAGTCCTCTTCGGTGGGCGCTTCACATATCCGGCGGATATCGCGATACATGGCAAAACCCAGGGTGTAGGGGTTGATGCCGTTGTAGTAGGGGCTGTCGAAGCCGGGTTGAAAGACCACGCTGGTATGGGAAGTCAGGAACTCCATCATGAAGCCTTCGGTGACCAGGCCTTCGTCATACAAGTCGTTCATCAAGGTGTAGTGCCAGAACGTGGCCCAGCCTTCGTTCATCACCTGGGTCTGGCGCTGTGGATAAAAATACTGGGCGATCTTGCGCACGATCCGCACGATTTCGCGCTGCCAGGGCTCCAGCAGCGGCGCGTGTTTTTCGATGAAGTACAGGATATTTTCCTGAGGTTCGGCGGGGAAGCGTGCGTTGTCCTTATCGCTGTACTTGTCCGCGCCTTTTGGAATGGTCCGCCACAAATCGTTGATCTGCTTCTGCAGATGCTCCTCCCGATCCTTCTGCCGACGGCGTTCTTCTTCGGCGGAAATCGGATAAGGGCGTTTGTAACGGTCGACGCCGTAATTCATCAGCGCATGGCAGGAATCGAGCAGGTCTTCTACCGCGTCGATGCCGTGGCGTTCTTCGCACTGCATGATGTACTGCTTGGCGAACACCAGGTAATCGATGATCGAGCTGGCGTCGGTCCAGGTGCGGAACAGGTAGTTGCCTTTGAAGAAACTGTTATGGCCATAGCACGCATGAGCCACCACCAGCGCCTGCATGCAGATGGTGTTTTCTTCCATCAGATAGGCAATGCAGGGGTCTGAGTTGATCACAATCTCGTAGGCCAGTCCCATCTGGCCGCGACTGTAGGACTTTTCGGTGCTGAGGAAATGTTTGCCATAGGACCAATGGTGATAACCCAAGGGCATGCCGACAGAGGCATAGGCGTCCATCATCTGCTCGGCGGTGATCACTTCGATCTGGTTGGGATACGTATCCAGCGCGTAGCGGGCCGCGAGACGACTGATTTCGCGGTCGTAGGCCTGGATCAGCTCGAATGTCCATTCGGAGCCGGTGGAAATGGGTTGGCGCTTCTGCTCTTTGGCGGTCATGTCACTAACCTGCGCTGGAAGAGTTCACGAAAGACCGGATAGATATCCCCGGCCGAGACCAGTTGCTGCTGGGCAAAAGTGTCAGAGAAGGCTTCGGCGATGCGTTCGTACTCGAACCACAAGGCCTGATGTTCGCGCGGGGTAATCTCAACATAAGTGTAGTACTGCACGAACGGCATGATCTGATTGATCAGGATGTCGCGGCAGATCGGCGAATCGTCGTTCCAGTTGTCGCCGTCGGACGCCTGGGCGGCATAGATGTTCCATTCATTGCTCGGATAACGCTCGGCCATGATCTCCTGCATCAGTTTCAGAGCGCTGGAGACGATGGTGCCGCCGGTTTCCCGGGAGTAGAAAAACTCCTCCTCATCCACTTCACGGGCGCTGGTGTGGTGGCGGATGAACACGACGTCGATTTTGTCGTAGTTCCGCTTGAGGAACAGGTACAACAGGATGAAGAAGCGTTTGGCGATGTCCTTGGTCGCCTGGGTCATGGAGCCGGATACGTCCATCAGGCAGAACATCACTGCTTTGGAACTGGGGTTCGGCTGCTTGATCAGCAGGTTGTACTTGAGGTCGAAGGTGTCGAGAAACGGCACTCGGTGAATGCGCGCGCTGAGCTTCTCGATTTCTGCTTCAAGCTCCTGGATATCGCCGAAGTTGTCCGGTTCTTCCCGTTTAAGCCGCAGCAGTTCTTCTTTGACTTCGCGCAATTTCGCCCGGCTGCTGCCGGACAAGGCAATGCGCCGGGCATGGGCCGAACGCAGCGTGCGGATAATGTTGATCCGTGACGGGTTGCCCTCGTTGCTGATGCCTGCGCGTACGGTCTTGAAGGTGTCGGTGCCGGTCAGGTGGCGTTTGACCAGATTAGGCAGTTCAAGGTCCTCGAACATGAATTCGAGGAATTCCTCCTGGGTAATCTGGAAGACGAATTCGTCCATCCCTTCACCCGTGTTACCGGCCTTGCCGGGGCCTCTGCCGCCGCCACCTCCGGGTGGACGGGCAATGTGCTCGCCGCTGGTGAATTCCTTGTTGCCCGGGTGCACGATGGTTTGCTTGCCGCCACGACCGTGGTGAAGCACTGGCTCGTCGATATCGCGGCCGGGAATGCTGATCTGCTCGCCGTGTTCCATATCGGTAATGGAGCGCCGGCCGACCGCCTCTTCGACGGCCTTTTTGATGTGATCACGGTAGCGCCGCAGAAACCGCTGGCGGTTTACCGTGCTCTTGTTCTTGCCATTGAGACGTCGGTCGATCACATAGCTCATGACTGCTCCTTAGAAGCTGTCCTGAAAGGGCGAGCGTTAACGCAGCAAATAAAGCCAGAGCTTGGGGGGGGCACGCTCCTCCAAACGCTTTGGATGCTGCCTGAACCTCTCTACCGAATTTCGGACACCTCCAGAGGCCTGTGTAACAGAAAAAACGCAAACAGGCCTCGGGCTAACGACAACCGGTCTGACCGGCAGCGGGTTACTGGGATTTTCTGACCCGCAGGTACCACTCGGACAGCAGTCGTACCTGTTTGTCGGTGTAGCCCCGCTCGACCATCCGTGTGACGAAGTCGTTGTGCTTCTGCTGGTCCTCTTTGCTGGCCTTGGCGTTGAAGCTGATGACCGGCAGCAAGTCCTCGGTGTTGGAGAACATTTTCTTCTCGATGACCACCCGCAGTTTTTCGTAGCTGAGCCAGGTTGGGTTCTTGCCGTTGTTGTTGGCTCGGGCGCGCAGTACGAAGTTGACGATTTCGTTGCGGAAATCCTTCGGATTGCTGATGCCGGCCGGTTTTTCGATTTTCTCCAGTTCTTCGTTCAGGGCTACGCGGTTGAGGATCTCGCCGGTTTCCGGATCGCGGTACTCCTGATCCTGAATCCAGAAGTCGGCGTACAGCACGTAGCGATCGAAGATGTTCTGGCCGTACTCGCTGTAAGACTCGAGGTAGGCAGTCTGGATCTCCTTGCCGATGAATTCGATATAACGCGGCGCCAGGTACTCTTTCAGGAAGCGCAGATAGCGTTCGCGGGTCTCGGCCTGGAACTGTTCCTGTTCGATCTGCTGTTCCAGCACGTAGAGCAGATGTACCGGGTTGGCGGCGATTTCGTGCGGATCGAAGTTGAAGACCTTCGACAGAATCTTGAAGGCGAAGCGGGTCGACAGACCGTTCATGCCTTCGTCGACACCGGCTGCATCGCGGTATTCCTGGATCGACTTGGCCTTCGGATCGGTGTCCTTGAGGTTTTCGCCGTCATACACCCGCATCTTGGAGTAGATGTTGGAGTTTTCCGGTTCCTTGAGGCGCGAGAGCACGGTGAACTGAGCGAGCATTTTCAGAGTGTCGGGCGCGCAATGGGCCTTGGCCAGCGAGCTGTTGAACAGAAGCTTGTCGTAGATCTTCACCTCGTCGCTGACGCGCAGGCAGTACGGCACTTTGACGATATAGATCCGGTCGATGAACGCTTCGTTGTTCTTGTTGTTACGGAAGGTGTGCCATTCCGATTCGTTGGAGTGGGCGAGCAGGATCCCGGTAAACGGAATCGCCCCCAGGCCTTCGGTACTGTTGTAGTTGCCTTCCTGGGTGGCCGTCAGCAATGGGTGCAGCACCTTGATCGGTGCCTTGAACATTTCGACGAACTCCATCAGGCCCTGGTTGGCCCGGCACAGCGCCCCCGAGTAGCTGTAGGCATCGGCGTCGTTCTGCGGGAACTCTTCCAGTTTGCGGATATCGACCTTGCCCACCAGTGCCGAGATGTCCTGGTTGTTTTCATCTCCCGGCTCGGTTTTCGCGACCGCAATCTGGTTGAGGATCGATGGGTAGAGTTTCACCACGCGGAACTGGCTGATATCGCCGCCGAATTCGGCCAGGCGCTTGGTGGCCCATGGCGACATGATGGTATTGAGATAGCGCCGGGGAATGCCGAAGTCTTCTTCGAGGATCGCGCCATCTTCGGTGGCGTTGAACAGACCCAGAGGCGACTCGAAAACCGGCGAACCCTTGATCGCGTAGAAGGGCACCTTCTCGATCAGCTGTTTCAGCTTTTCGGCCAGGGACGATTTACCGCCACCGACAGGGCCCAGCAGATAGAGGATTTGTTTCTTCTCTTCCAGGCCCTGAGCGGCATGGCGGAAATACGACACGATCTGGTCGATGCATTCTTCCATCCCGTGGAAGTCCTCAAAGGCCGGATAGCGGCGGATCACCTTGTTGGAAAAGATTCGCGACAGCCTCGAGTTGGTCGAGGTGTCGAGCAGCTCCGGTTCGCCGATGGCCAGCAAGAGACGCTCGGCGGCGGAGGCGTAGGCGCTACGCTCCTTCTTGCACAGTTCCAGGTACTCCTGCAGGGAGAATTCTTCCTGGCGTGTGGACTCGAAGCGTTGTTGGAAGTGGCTAAAGATACTCATGACGTCACCTCGCTCGATACGTGGAGCCGACGCCGGATCAGTCAGTCGATGCTGGCAAGCAACTGAATATGCAGTTGCTGTTTACCCCCCAGAACACCTTCAGGGTATCAACCCCGAAAGCTACTCCCGATGACCCGCGCGCCGGTGTACCGGCTCTCCCCTGTTTTGGATGGCCTGCGCTTAAGGATAGTTCGGAATCTTGAAGGTAAAGGCGCAATAAGTAATTAGTTGTGGCAGACCGTTCGTCAGCCAGCGCGCGAGCCCACGGGGGCCGGGCCTTGCGCGCCTTGAAAAAAATTATTCGGAAGTGCCTTGCGCCGTTTCCGAAGGATAGGTCGTACGCCACAGCTCAAAACCGCCATCCATGCTGTAGACGTCGGAGAAGCCCTGACTGATCAGGTAAGCGGCCGCGCCCTGGCTGGAATTTCCGTGATAGCAGACCACTACCGTCGGCGCGTCCAGGTCAGCGCCCTGAATGAAAGCATGCAGAGAATGATTGTCCAGGTGCTTGGAGCCGGCAATGTGCAGCGCGGCAAAAGTTGCCGGATCGCGGACATCGACCACCACCGCGCCTTGTTCGCGCAGGGCCTGGGCCTGTTCTGGGGGGATACGTTTGAATTCGCTCATGGCGGGCTCCTGTGGCTCGGCTGAAAGCGCAGTCTAGCGCGGGGCGCTGGCTGACGTTTGTTCGGGAATAGAGGCGGCGACAGCCGGCCGAGCGTGGCCATGGGCGTCGCATTTACATTGCAGGCGCTCGCCGGTGTCGACGTTCATCAGGGTCATGGCGCCACCCCAGACGCAACCAGTGTCGAGCGCAAACAGACCCGGCTCGTTGCACTGGCCTTCGAGCGCCGCCCAGTGGCCGAAGATGATCTTCAGGCCTTTGGTCTTGCGCTCCTTGTGGGTGAACCACGGCGCATAACCCGGCGGTGCGGTGTCGATGCCTTCCTTGCCCTTGAGATCAAGCTTGCCGTCACTGGTGCAAAAGCGCATCCGGGTGAAATAATTGGTGATGACTCGCAAGCGCGCCGCGCCTTTGAGGTCGTTGTCCCATTTCACCGGTTCGTTGCCGTACATACCGTCAAGGTAAGGTGCGAAGCGGTTGTCGTCGTGCAGGGCTTCTTCGACTTCGGCGGCGCACTTCAAGGCTTTGCGCAGCGACCATTGAGGCGGGATGCCGGCATGGACCAGGGCGATATCGCGTTGTTCGTCGTAATGCATGAGCTTTTGTTGCCGAACCCACTCCAGCAGCTCCCCGCAATCGGGTGCCTCAAGAATTTCGCGCAGCGTGTCGGCCTTCTTCAGGCGTTCGATGTTTTGCCCGACGGCCAGCAAGTGCAGGTCATGATTGCCGAGTACACAGATCAGCGATTCGCGGATGCTAAAGAGGAAGCGCAAGGTTTCCAGCGACTGTGGGCCACGGTTGATGAGGTCGCCCACCAGCCATAGACGGTCCCGGGCAGGGTCGAAGGCGACTTGCTTGAGCAGGCATTGCAGCGGTTCAAGGCAACCTTGCAAGTCGCCGACGGCATACGTCGCCATCAGTGCAGGGCTCCGGGTACTGCCAGACGAAACGGAGCGATGACAGCATCGAAGTGTTTACCGTCGTCGGCGATCATTTCATAAGTGCCTTGCATCGTGCCGACCTTGGAGGTCATGACAGTGCCGCTGCTGTAAGTGTGGCTCTTGCCCACGTCGATCAACGGCTGCTGGCCGACGACGCCTGCGCCGCGAACCTCCTCGACATGCCCGTCACCGTCGGTGATCACCCAGTGCCGTGAAAGCAGTTTGGCGGGCACCAGGCCATTGTTCTGCACGGTGATGGTGTAGGCGAAGGCAAAGCGATTTTGCTCGGGTTGCGATTGTTCTGCCAGATAGCGGGTGACGACGCTGACGTCGACCTGATAACGAGGATCGGACATGCAAAAGGCCTTAGAAACGAAGCGGGACGCGGGGCATAGCTGATAGAACTCAGTCTAGGCCAAGTATCGGGTAGTAAACCAGAGTGGCGTCCTACCCGATAGCGCTCATCGCCTTTCAGTCGGTGACAGGCTTTTGTAGGACTTGTTCGCTGAGCTTGTCGGCCAGGCGCACGAAGGCAGCCAGATCGAGCTGCTCGGGGCGCAAGCTGCCATCGACGCCGGCGGCTTCGATTTCGGCGTTGCTCAGCAGCAATTTGAGTGTGTTGCGCAATGTTTTACGGCGCTGGTTGAAGGCTTCGCGCACGACGCGTTCCAGCAGTTTGTGATCTTTGGCTGGGTGCGGGAGTACCGCGTGAGGCACCAGACGCACGATGGCCGAATCGACCTTCGGCGGCGGATTGAATGCGCCAGGGCCAACGTTGAACAGATGTTCGACCCGGCAGTGATACTGAACCATGATCGACAGGCGACCCCAGTCACCGCCACCAGGACCGGCCGCCATACGTTCGACCACTTCCTTTTGCAGCATGAAGTGCATGTCGCGGATCAGGCTGGCGTTATGCAGCAGGTGGAAAATCAGCGGCGTAGAGATGTTGTACGGCAGGTTGCCGACTACCCGAAGACTGCCCGGTGCTGCGTTCAGACTGGTGAAGTCGAACTTCAGCGCATCACCCTGGTGCAGGTTGAAATTGCTCCTGCCGGCGAACTGCTGATTGAGGATCGGAACCAGGTCCTTGTCCAGCTCCACCACGTCCAGTTGGGCGCCGCTGTTGAGCAGGCCTTGGGTCAGTGCGCCCTGGCCCGGGCCGATTTCCAGCAGACGGTCTTCGGGTTTGGCATGAATGGAACGCAGGATGCGGTCGATAACGCCGGCATCATGCAGGAAGTTCTGGCCGAAGCGCTTACGCGCCCGGTGTTGGTAATGCTCGGTCATAAACGGGTCTCGGCCATCTGATAGGCGGTTTCCAGGGCGACTTGCAGGCTGCCGGTATCGATTTTGCCGCTACCGGCCAGATCCAGGGCAGTGCCGTGGTCGACCGATGTGCGGATGATCGGCAAGCCGAGGGTCACGTTGACTGCCGCGCCGAAGCCTTTGTATTTCAGCACGGGCAGGCCCTGGTCGTGGTACATCGCCAGCACCGCGTCGCAGTGCTCCAGATATTTGGGGGTAAACAGAGTGTCGGCGGGCAGGGGACCGCGAAGGTCCATGCCCTCGCCGCGCAGGCGCTCTAATGTAGGTTCGATGATGTCGATTTCTTCATGGCCCAGGTGACCGCCTTCACCGGCGTGCGGGTTAAGCCCGCACACCAGGATGCGTGGCTGGGCGATGCCGAATTTTTCTTGCAGGTCGGCGTACAGGATCCGCGTGACCCGCTCCAGGCGCTCCGGTGTGATTGCATCGGCAATCTCGCGAAGGGGCAGGTGAGTGGTGACCAATGCCACGCGCAAGCCGCGGGTGGCGAGCATCATCACCACTTGCGCGGTATGAGTCAGGTCAGCGAGAAATTCCGTGTGCCCGGAAAAGGCGATTCCGGATTCATTGATCACGCCCTTGTGCACAGGGGCGGTGATCATGCCGGCGAAATGCCCGTCCAGGCAGCCCTGGCCAGCACGCGTCAGGGTTTCCAGAACGAAAGCCGCATTGGCTTTGTCCAGTTGCCCGGCGATGACCTTGGCGTTAAGCGGCGTATTCCACACATACAGGCTGTTGGCCGGGGCTGGAATATCTGGCCAGTTGTCTGGCGTTACCGGCAGCAGATCGACAACCACGCCCAGCTGCGCGCCCCGCTCGATGAGCAGGTCGCGGCTGGTAATGGCAATCAGAGGGTATGGCTGGGCTTGCGAGGCGAGCAGCAGGCACAGGTCAGGACCTATGCCGGCCGGTTCGCCGGGGGTCAACGCGAAACGCTTGGGTTTCACTGCGTTGCCTGGTCTGCACCAGGGAGCTTGATTTCTACATACGCTTCGTCACGGATCTGGCGCAGCCAGGTTTGCAGCTCTTCATCGTATTTGCGGTTACGCAGTACGGTCATCGCTTGCTGCTCACGGGCCTGGCTGGTGCTGTCGGTGGCGCGGCGGCCAAGGACTTCCAGAACGTGCCAGCCATATTGGGTCTGGAACGGCTTGGACAGCTGACCTTGTGGGGTCTTGGCCATTACTTCGCGGAATTCAGGCACCAGTGCATTCGGGTCGATCCAGTTCAGGTCGCCACCGTTGAGGGCGGAACCCGGGTCTTCCGAGAAGCTTTTCGCCAGCTCACCGAAATCTTCGCCCGCTTCGATGCGGGAATAGAGCGATTGAGCCAGGGCTTTGGTTTTTTCTTCGTCGCGGATCGGGCTCGGCTTGACCAGGATGTGACGCACGTGCACTTCGTCACGCACCTGGGCTTCGCCGCCACGCTTGTCGAGGATCTTCAAAATGATGAAGCCGCCCGGTGTACGCATTGGCTGGGTCACGTCACCCACTGCCATAGTGCCCAGCAGGCGATCGAACGGAGGTGGCAGTTGAGCGGCTTTACGCCAGCCCATGTCGCCGCCTTCCAGCGCGGTTTCGCTGGCGGATTTGGCGATTGCCAACTGACCGAAGTCAGCGCCTTGCTTGAGCTGCTGGTAAACCGCGTCGGCTTGTTTGGCGGCATTCTGAATTGCGTCGGAATTGGCGCTTTCCGGCGTAGGAATCAGGATGTTGGCCAGACGAAACTCTTCGGACAGCTGCATCTTGCCAAGGTCGGAAGCGAGGAAGTTCTTCACTTCCTGCTCGGACACCTGGATGCGTTCAGCTACACGGCGCTGACGTACACGGCTGATGATCATTTCGCGGCGGATCTGGTCGCGAGCGTCGTCATAAGACAGGCCGTCACGAGACAAAGCGGAGCGGAATTGCTCAATCGACATGTTATTGCGCTGGGCAATGGTGCCGACAGCCTGGTTCAGTTCTTCATCGGTAATGCGGATGCCGGAACGCTCGCCGATCTGCAGTTGCAGGTTTTCGACGATCAGACGCTCGAGCACCTGCTGATCCAGCACGCCTGCGGGCGGTACGGCAGCACCGCGTTTGGCGATGGTTTGCTGAACTTCGTGAACACGCTGGTCCAGTTGGCTCTGCATGACCACGTCGTTGTCGACGATGGCCACCACTTTATCGATGGACTGTACCGCGGCGTTGGCCGCGGTACCCAGGAACAGCGCGCCCAGCATCAGCGGGCGCAGACAATCAGAAAGCTTGGTCTTCACGTTCACGATAACCTTGGATGCCTTTGTCGAGGAAGCTCTCTACCTTGGCGCCGGTGAGGCCGCCGAGTCCCTTCAGAACAATTTGGAGGAAGATGCCGTGGTCGCCTTTTTCGTTTTCCGGGGCGTTCTGACTGAACTCGTCATAGCTGACCCAGTAACGGTTGATCAGGCGCAATTTCCAGCAGCAGTTGTCGTATTCGAAACCACCGAAAGCTTCCAGAGTACGGTTGCGGTTGTAGTCATACTGCCAGCGGCTGATAGCGTTCCACTGCGGCACGATCGGCCAGATCACCGAGAAGTCGTGCTGTTTGATCTTGTAGTAGTCCTTCACGTAGCCAGGTTGGCCCGGGGTGCCGTAGTCACCACCGCCCACTTGCCATTGACCGGTGTTCTGGTCATAACGAATCTGGTCATTGCGATAGCGATAACCGGCGTTGATGACCTTGTTCGGGTTGTCTTCAGGCTGGTAGTGGAACATCGCGCTGCCCGAGCGAGGGCTGCGGCTGTCCGGGTCCCAGTTGTAGTCGGCAGTGGTGCGCCAATCGCGGTTCCAGCGGTATTCGTATTCCAGTGCATACGGCGAGACATTGGCATGAGCATCGTCGCGGGTTTTCGCATCGATACCTGGCAGCTGGACTTCGCGGTCCTTGAAGTACAAGGCCTGGCCGACGCTGATGCGTTGACGTTCGAAACCGTTTTCTTCGATCCAGCGGTTGGTCACACCCAGCGACAACTTGTTCTCGTCGCCGACACGGTCGGAGCCGGAGAAGCGGTTATCGCGGAACAGCGAGGCGTAGTTGAAGGTGTATTCGCCGGTGTCGAATACCGGAATATCCGCTTGGTCTTCCTCAGGTACATAGAGGTAGAACAGGCGAGGTTCCAGGGTCTGGCGATAGTTCTTGCCGAACCATTGCGTGTCGCGATCGAAGTACAGGCCGCTGTCGATGCTCGCAATCGGAACACCACGGTTCTGGTTGCTGCTGAAGGTGCCGTTGAGTCGGTCGCCTTCAGCGCCTTGATTGGCGATGTCGGCTTTACCCTTACCGTCGAGATCCAACTGGTACTGGGTGTATTGATACTTGAGCGATGGCTTCAGGAAACCATACGTCCAGTTCAGCGGCAGACTGACCCCTGGCTTGAGGTTCAGGCGGTCGCCGTTGGCGCGGGCAAGGCCGAATACGTTGGTGTCCAGACGAGGCGACGCGGTGCCTTCCTCATCGGTGAACTGACCCGTTTTCAGGTCTCGGTCAAACCGCACAACCTCTGTTTCGTAATCGAAGTTCAGACCTTCCGGATGATACGGCAGCTGACCATTAAAGGTGATCTGCGGCAAACGATCATACGGCGTGATGTTCGAAACGGTCGCCAGCTGATAAGCCTGGGCATTCAAACGAGCGACATAACTGTCGCCACGATAGCTGACAGAACCCTGCTGGTTCACGTAATCGGAGCTTTTCACACCGATCTGATCACTCTGCAGATCCTGGAAGTAATACGGATCGCTGATCTTGGTGTAATCGACCTGCGTAAAGACGCGCGAGTCCAGACCACCCTTGTGCTGCCAGTTGTACATGTAGCGGGTTTTTTCGTAATCGGTCTGCTTGCTGCGCTCGGTTTCCTCGTCGTTGAGGTAGGCGGCGCCAAACTGACCTTCGCTGGACTTGGTCAGGTAGCGGAATTCGCCTTCCATCAACAGGCCGCGTTTGCCCATGTAGCGCGGGTACAACGTGGCATCGTAGTTCGGTGCCAGGTTGAAGTAATACGGGGTGACCAGCAATAAGCCGGTATCGCTGCCGGTGCCGACGGTCGGCGGCAGGAAGCCGGACTGGCGACGGTCGTCGATCGGGAAGTAGATGTACGGCGTATACAGAACCGGAATGTCCTTGACCCGCAGCGTCACGTTGGTCGCGGTACCGAAACCGGTAGCCGGGTTCAAGGTGATGTTGTTGCCCTTGAGCTGCCAGGCGTTGCTGTCCGGTTCGCACGTGGTGTACGTACCATCCTTGAGGCGGATGATCGCGTTCTCGGCACGTTTGGCGTACAGCGCGTTACCGCGGATACGCGATTTGTGCATCACGTATTCGGCGTTGTCGATCTTGGCTTCACCGGTGTCGAGTTGCACGTCGGCGTGGTCGCCCACGATCAGTGCGCCATTGTCGCGAATGCGCACGTTGCCGCTCAGTTCGCCACGGCTTTCGGCCTGGTACAGGTTCGCTTCGTCGGCTTCGGCCTGCATGCTGCCCTGGCGCATGACCACGTCACCGGCCAGGGTAGCGACCTGCTCATCCTGCTTGTAGCGAGAGGCTTTTGCACCGAGAAAGGTCGGAGCGTCACTTTTATTCGTCTTGTCATTCATGCCAGGACGAATCGGTTCGATATAGGAACCAGCGCAGTAAGGACCGGTTTCGGCCAATTGCGCTGCAGTGAGCTTCTCGCGCGGAACCCAGTCGAGGTGGCTGTAGTCTTCACTACGCGACTTCAGGCCGCGGCCCTTGGACTCGGTAACCAGTACGGGTTTGGCGCCAGTGTCTGCGGTGTCGGCCGGAGCTTCGCCAGTGGCGGAAACTGCGCTGCCGTCATGGACGGGGCGTGGCGGCAATGCAGCAGCCGGTGCCTTAGGCGCACAGTCCCAGGCACCCGAAGCAGAGACTGAGCAGTCATACTGTTCCGCGGCGACCACGAACGAAGTGGCTAGAGGTTGCAGGGCCAGCAGACTGCCGGTAACCAACAACGGAAATTTTTTACGAAACGCGGGGGATTTCAATGCCATCTTATTAGTCCGGGCTTCCTGCGTGCCATCTGCCCGCGGTGTGGGCCGCACGCCTCTCGATGGTCTGAAAAAGATGCTGGATAATAAAGCATGACCCGCTTGACGGCTAGCGCCGTCGGAGACCCTTGCAATGCCTGACCAAGATGTACGCTTGCAACACCTGAAAGTTTGGCTCGATGAACAGTTGGCTATCCTCTTTGCAGAACAAGGTTGGGGTGCCGTGCCCCCGGCCACGTTGACTGCGGCCAGTAGCGACGCGAGTTTTCGGCGCTATTTCCGCTGGGAAGGCGCAGGCAGAAGTTTTGTCGTGATGGACGCGCCGCCACCCCAGGAAAACTGCAAACCCTTCGTGGATATCGCTTTTCTGCTGGCGAAATCCGGAATAAACGTGCCGAAAATTTATGCCGAAGACCTCGAGCGTGGTTTTCTTTTACTCAATGACCTGGGCAACAAGACTTACCTGGACGTGATCGACAGCGAAAACGCCGACGATTTGTTCAAGGATGCCCTGCAAGCGCTGCTGGCTTTCCAGCAGTTGCCGATGGTGGCGCCGCTGCCGAGTTATGACGTGGCGCTGCTGCGTCGCGAGCTGGAACTGTTCCCCGAGTGGTACGTGAAGCGCGAACTGGGCATCGAGTTCGACTCGGCGCAGCAAGCGCTTTGGCAGCAGGCCAGCGACTTGCTGATCGACAGCGCCCTGGCTCAGCCCAAAGTCCTGGTGCATCGCGACTACATGCCGCGCAACCTGATGCTCAGCGAGCCGAATCCCGGCGTGCTGGATTTCCAGGACGCGGTTTATGGCCCGGTGACCTACGATGTGACGTGCCTGTTCAAGGACGCCTTTCTCAGCTGGCCTGAAGAGCGTGTGCGTGGCTGGCTGGAGGATTACTGGCAGCAAGCCGGCGCGCTCGACATCCCGGTTCAGCCAGACTTTGAGGATTTCCTGCGCGCCAGCGACCTGATGGGCGTGCAACGGCACCTTAAAGTCATCGGCATTTTCGCCCGCATCTGCCATCGCGATGGCAAGCCGCGCTACCTCGGCGATGTGCCGCGCTTCTTTGCTTATATAGACGCGGTCATCGCCCGTCGCCCTGAACTGGCGGAGTTGGGTGAATTGTTGGCCAGTCTGCGTGCTGGAGCGACGGCATGAAGGCGATGATTCTGGCCGCGGGTAAAGGCGAGCGCATGCGTCCGCTGACCCTGACCACGCCAAAACCGCTGGTTCGCGCCGGCGGAGTGCCCCTGATCGAATATCACCTGAGGGCGTTGGTGGCTGCAGGATTTACCGAGATCGTGATCAACCATGCCTGGCTCGGTCAGCAGATCGAGGATTATCTGGGCGATGGTTCGCGGTATGGCGTGAGCATTCAGTACTCGGCGGAAGGTGAACCTCTGGAAACCGGTGGCGGCATTTTCCGTGCGTTGCCGTTGTTGGGTGACGAGGCCTTTGTGGTGGTCAACGGTGACATCTGGACCGACTACGACTTCAGCGTGTTGCATCAGCCCATCGTCGGGCTCGCTCATCTGGTATTGGCGGACAACCCGGCGCATCACCCGAGTGGAGATTTCACTTTGGTCGATGGCCATGTGCAGGACGGTCGGCCGGATACATCAACCCTGACCTACAGCGGCATCGCCGTGCTGCACCCGCAGCTGTTTGACGGGTGCTCGGCCGGTGCCTTCAAACTTGCGCCACTGCTGCGCAAAGCCATGGCTGACGGGCAAGTGACCGGCGAACGCCTGAATGGGCATTGGGTGGATGTCGGTACCCACGAGCGCCTGGCCGAAGTAGAAACTCTGATAGAAGCGAGACGCTGACATGTTGTGGCCAGGGACTCTGATTGGAGCCGGAGCGGGCTTTGCCATAGCCAGCATTCCGGGGGCCATGCTCGGCGCTTTATTGGGACAGGCGCTGGACCGGCGTTTGCACCTGCAGAGCTGGGCGCATTTATGGGAAAAATTCGGTGGTCGCTCGGTGCTGCGCAACGATGAACTGCTATTCGTGTTGCTGGGCCGATTGGCCAAGAGCGATGGGCGCGTAGTGGATGGCCACATCCAGCAGGCGCGGCAGGAAATGCGTTCGCTGGAAATGACCGAATCGGCGCAACGTCGAGCGATTGCGGCGTTCAATCGCGGTAAGTCGGGACATGACCGGTTGCGCGGTTATCTGCGCCGCCTGAGTACCCAACCCTATGCGGCGGAAGGGGTGTTGCGTGCCTGTTGGCGGATGGTCTGGGCCGATGGCCGCGCCGGTAGCAGTGAGCGCGAGCTGATTGCCCAGTGGGGCAAATGGCTGGGGTGGACGCGGCAACAGGTGCAGGCCTTGGCGACTGACTATGAGCCGCAGAAACGCCCATCGGTCAGCAACGCTGTAACTTATCAAGATGCGTTGCAGCTATTGGGAGTGTCGGCGACCAGTGAGCCGGCGCAAATCAAACGCGCCTATCGACGCCTGCTCAGTCGTCATCACCCGGACAAGATTGCCGGCAGCGGTGCGACAGCATTGCAGGTTCGCGAGGCTACGGACAAGACTCGTGAATTGCATACTGCCTACACGTTGATTCGTGAGCGGCGGGATTTTCGTTAGCAGGGATGAGTTGTGTTGCCAGTGAATCCGTCTTCGCGGGCAAGCCTCGCTCCTACAGGTTTTATGATTGCCGCATATTTGGACACGACACAAATCCTGTAGGAGCGAGGCTTGCCCGCGAATGGGCCAACCCGGTCTATCAGTCCGCCGCTGGTTGAGGATTCAACCAACCCCGCACCCGACGGACCAATTGCTCTTGCTCGGCCTTGGCATTCCCCGGCAGCGCCTTGAGCGAAACCTGACTGAACCCCGACGTTTTCAAGCGCTTGCTGGCCTGTAAACGTTCCAGCGCCGCGTTACGATCCCCCGGCTTATCCATATAGAAGATATCTGCGGTAGGCAGCTTCAAGGCGGGTGTGAGCTCAGCCAGTCCCGGCGTCGCTGTAACAGGCGTCTGAGCGGCGACCATCACCAACTTCTCGACTTGCGATGGCTGCTTCTCGCTCAGATAACGCGCGGCCCAGTAAGCGCCGGTCCCGTGGCCCAACACGACGATACTGCGAGCGCTTTGCTGTTCGGCGTAGGCGATGGCGGCATCGATGCGCGCGAAGATTCGCTCCGCGTCGGCTTTGGCCTGTTCTTCGGTGGTTTCGACGATGGCCTTGTCGGCCACATCCGCTTCGCCGCCGGCCACCTGTTCGATGGGCGCCGCAGTCGTGGCGTCTTTGCTGCCGGCATCAGGCGTTTTGGGCGCTGGCGCCACTTCGACAATACGTGGCGCAATGGCTTCGCTTTGCAGGTCCGGCAAGGTGATACTCAGGCTGCTCCACTCGGCGTCCGGCAACTTGCGCCGCAATGGGCTGATCGCTTGCGGCCAGTCAACGGTTTCACCGGCGCCGGGGATGATAATCACCGCGCCTTTGGGTTCGGCGGTATTGGCCGGTTTCCACAAGGCGAGAAAGCTGTCGGTGCCGGCTTGCAGCTGTTGCTGTTCTTGCGCAGGGATTTTTCGCTCAAGTGCAGTCGCTTCTTCCTGACTACGCTCAAGCAGCGGCTGTCGTTCGACCGGTTTTTCTTCTGCGGGTTTTTCCGCAGCGGCAGGTGCCGGGTCGGCCGCCTCAACGGAAAACGCGCAAGGCAGGATCAACGACAGGCACAATGCTGGCAGTGCCAGGCGGTAGACAGGGGGCATCGGATATTCCAGGCCAGAAGTTATTCCGGCAGCCTAATGGGTTGGTCAGTATTTGTCAGTGTGTGAGACTTTGATGATGCATTTTCGCTGCCTGTGGGTTATCGGCTGTTTATGGTTTCCCTTGATGGGCTGGGCGGCGCCCGCGCCACCGGCGCACGTCGTGCACCTGTCGCCAGCGCAACAGCAATGGCTGGCGCAGCATGGCGAGTTGCGGGTCGGAGTGGTGTTGCAAACGCCCTATGCCCAATACGATCGCCGCTTGCAGCGCCTGTCCGGGGTTAACATCGAGCTGATGAAGTGGCTGGCCAAGGCACTCAAGATCGAACTGAGCTGGCGTAATTATCCTGATCTTGCGCAACTGGAAGCCGCAGCGCGTGAAGGCGATATCGATATCGCGCCAGGGCTGACGCAAACCCCCGCGGCATTGCGACTCTGGCAATTTTCCGACCCTTACATGCGGGTGCCGCAACTGGTGGTCAGCGCCCAGAAAAGCACCGGTGCGGTAGAGCTGGAAAAACTCGACAGCCAGACCCGCGTCGCGGTGCGCATGCCCAGCGTCACCGCCGATTATCTGCGCAGCAATTATCCCCATCTGAACCTGCAAGGCGTGCCTCTGGAGCGCCAGGCGCTGCAACTGTTGTTGAGTCAGCAGGCTGGTTACGCCGTGGTCGATGAAGCGCAGTTCGGGCGTCTGTCTGTCGAGCCTGAATTCTCCGGGCTGGCGGTGGTGGGCGATATCGGTTTCCCGCAACTGCTGCGCGTGGCCACGCGCCGGGACTGGCCGGAGTTGGCCGGCATCGTCGAAAGCGCGCTGCGAGCGATCCCGGCCAAGGACCTGGAGCAACTGCACAATCAATGGCTGCAACCCAAGTATCCGCGGCTGTCCGAGTCGCCGGGTTTCTGGCAAAACCTCAGCCTGCTCTTGGTGATGTTATTGCTGAGCAGCATGGCCATTGTGTTCTGGCAACGTCGTCAGCAACACAGCCTGGAGCAACGCTTGCTGGCGGCGCGCGAAGACATTGCCCTGCGCGAGGCCAGCGAAGAGGCCTTGCGCCTCACGCAGTTTTCCATCGATCAGAGCACTGTCGGCATCCTCTGGGTCAACTGGGACAGCCATGTGCGTTACGCCAACCGGGCGGCCGAAACCATGCTCGGCTACCCGGCGGGCGGGATCATTGATCGGCCATTGATCGACTTCGAGCCCGGTTTGCACATGGACCGCTGGCTGAGCCTGTGGAAACGCGCCCGGGCCAGTGAAGAAGGGCCGCAAAGTTTCGAAACCAATTGCGTGCGAGCGGACGGCAGTATTCTGCCGGCGGATGTTTCGTTGAGCTTCTTGCGCTTTCGCGACGGCGAATACCTGGTGGTTTACCTCAATGACGTCACCGAGCGTCGTCGCGCCCTGGCCGCATTGCAGGAGAGCGAGGCGAGGCTGCAAGGGATCGCCGCCAACGTGCCCGGCCTGGTCTTTCGTCTGGAACGCGCGCCGGTGACCGGGCAGATCGACTTTGCCTACATCAGTGAAGGCAGCGAGAGTCTGGTGGGGTACTCGCCGGCCACTCTGGCCCATCGGGACAAAGGCCTGCGCAGTCTGGTGCATCCGGACGACAAGGCCAGTTACCATCAGACTCAGGACCATGCGCTGGACACCGACAGCGACTGGTCGTGGCAGGGACGGATTCTGACCCGTCAGGGCGAGCAGCGCTGGGCCGAGATCAAGGCCATCACCCGCCGGCTCGAAGATGGCGCCTATGTCTGGGACGGAATCGTCTGGGACATCACCGAGAGCAAGCGCATCGAACTGGAACTGGCCAGCTCCCGCGAGCAATTGCGCGAGTTGTCCGCCCACCTGGAGAGCGTCCGGGAAGAGGAAAAGGCGCGCATCGCCCGGGAAGTTCACGACGAGTTGGGTCAGATGTTGACCGTGCTAAAGCTGGAAACATCCATGTGCGAACTGGCCTACGCCCAGCTCGACCCGGGCCTGCACGAGCGCTTGAACAGCATGAAGCGCTTGATCGCTCAACTGTTTCAACTGGTGCGGGATGTGGCCACGGCGCTACGGCCGCCGATTCTCGATGCCGGGATCGCCTCGGCCATCGAGTGGCAGGCGCGGCGGTTCGAGGCGCGCACGCAGATCCCGTGTCTGGTGCAAGTGCCGGATAACTTGCCGGTGCTCAGCGACGCCAAGGCCATCGGGCTGTTCCGCATCCTTCAGGAAGCGCTGACCAATGTCATGCGCCACGCCCAGGCGCATACTGTTGAACTGACGCTGACCCTTGAGGGCAATGAACTCTGTCTGACTGTCAGCGATGATGGCGTAGGATTTGTCGCCGCCACTGGCAGGCCGACATCCTTCGGTGTGGTCGGCATGCGTGAGCGGGTGTTGATCATGGGCGGGCAGTTGTCGCTTGAGAGTGAACCGGGGGAGGGCACGACCCTGAGTGTGCGAGTGCCACTGGATGAAGCCTGATGGTTTTAAGTTGCTTGGACTGGCGCCTTCGCGGGCAAGCCCGCTCCCACAGGGGGAACGCATTCCAAATGTGGGAGCGGGCTTGCCCGCGATAGATCTTGGCTCTGACATAACAAGAATGGAGAAGAACGTGATCCGTGTACTGGTAGCCGAAGACCACACCATCGTTCGCGAAGGCATCAAGCAATTGATCGGCCTGGCCAAGGACTTGCTGGTGGTAGGGGAGGCGAGCAATGGCGAGCAGTTGCTCGAGACCTTGCGCCATGTTCCCTGCGAAGTGGTGTTGCTGGATATCTCCATGCCAGGGGTCAACGGCCTGGAAGCGATTCCACGGATTCGCGCACTGAACAATCCCCCGGCGATTCTGGTGTTGTCGATGCACGACGAAGCGCAAATGGCCGCACGAGCGTTAAAGGTCGGCGCCGCAGGCTATGCGACCAAGGACAGCGATCCGGCATTGCTGCTGACGGCAATCCGCAAAGTGGCGGCGGGCGGGCGATACATCGACCCGGACCTGGCCGACCGCATGGTCTTTGAAGTCGGCCTGACGGATTCACGGCCGTTGCACTCGTTGCTGTCGGAGCGTGAGTTCTCGGTATTTGAACGCCTGGCCCAAGGCGCCAACGTCAACGACATCGCCCAGCAACTGGCCCTGAGCAGCAAAACCATCAGCACCCACAAGGCGCGGCTGATGCAGAAACTCAATATCACCTCCCTGGCCGAACTGGTGAAGTACGCGATGGAGCACAAACTCCTCTGACACGCCCCTTCCACGGGTTCACTGCAAATCCCTGTGGGAGCGGGCTTGCCCGCGATTGCGATTTGTCCGTCGATAAGATTCTGAATGTTCCACCGTCATCGCGGGCAAGCCCGCTCCCACAGGAAGGCGGTGGCATGTCCATTTGCGACATGCACACAAAGCCGCTTTTGCCTGTTTTTGCGGCTTGCAGCTCACCGCCTGTCGCGATCCCGAATCGACATATCCATCCCCGCCATCCTTGTAGGGCAATCCCTACCCCCAATCTTCCATCCGGCTGAGGCGATTCTCTCCTGCGCCCCGATTTGCGCCGCTCCCAGCGTCCACTAGGCTTAGTCCACAGCAGTCATCAATAACAAAGGTGTGGGTATGAGCCAGGTTGATTCAAGCGCAGGGGCCAGCGATATTCTGGTCAGCTTTCGTGGAGTGCAAAAGAGCTACGACGGCGAGAACCTGATCGTCAAAGACCTCAACCTGGATATTCGCAAAGGCGAATTCCTCACCTTGCTCGGGCCGTCCGGCTCCGGCAAGACCACCAGTCTGATGATGCTCGCCGGTTTCGAAACACCGACCGCCGGGGAGATTCAACTGGCCGGGCGTTCCATCAACAACGTGCCGCCACATAAACGCGACATCGGCATGGTGTTCCAGAACTACGCGTTGTTCCCGCACATGACGGTCGCCGAGAACCTGGCGTTCCCGCTGACCGTGCGCGGCTTGAACAAAAGCGACGTCAGTGACCGGGTCAAGCGTGTTTTGAGCATGGTTCAGCTCGACACCTTCGCCCAGCGTTATCCGGCGCAACTGTCCGGCGGTCAGCAGCAGCGTGTGGCCCTGGCTCGCGCCCTGGTGTTCGAACCGCAACTGGTGCTGATGGACGAACCTCTCGGCGCACTGGACAAACAACTGCGCGAACACATGCAGATGGAAATCAAACACCTGCACCAGCGCCTCGGTGTGACCGTGGTCTACGTGACCCACGACCAGGGCGAAGCCCTGACCATGTCCGACCGTGTAGCGGTGTTCCACCAGGGCGAGATTCAGCAGATCGCGCCACCGCGCTCCCTCTATGAAGAACCGAAAAACACCTTCGTCGCCAACTTCATCGGCGAGAACAACCGTCTCAATGGCCGCTTGCACAGCCACACCGGCGACCGCTGCGTGGTTGAGCTCGGTCGCGGCGAAAAGGTTGAAGCCCTGGCGGTCAATGTTGGCAAGACCGGCGAGCCCGTCACGTTGTCGATTCGCCCGGAGCGCGTGAGCCTCAATGGTTCGAGCGAGTCCTGCGTCAACCGCTTCTCAGGGAGGGTGGCGGAATTCATCTATCTGGGCGACCACGTCCGGGTTCGCCTGGAAGTCTGCGGCAAGACCGACTTCTTTGTGAAACAACCGATTGCCGAGCTCGATCCCGCGCTCGCTGTCGGCGATGTGGTACCGCTTGGCTGGCAGGTCGAACACGTTCGCGCGCTCGACCCACTTTTAGAGGCGCATTGATCGCCCCCCTGCTTCACCAACACTAACCCTGCAGTTGGAGAACAATAAATGTTGAGATCCCTGAAGTTCACAGCCCTGACACTGGGCCTGATGGGTGCGGCACACGCAATGGCCGCCGGCCCTGATCTGACCGTGGTGTCCTTTGGCGGGGCGAACAAGGCCGCGCAGGTCAAGGCCTTCTACGCACCGTGGGAAGCGGCGGGCAACGGCAAAATCATCGCTGGCGAATACAACGGTGAGATGGCCAAGGTCAAAGCCATGGTCGACACCAAGAGCGTGTCCTGGGACCTGGTGGAAGTTGAATCGCCAGAACTGTCCCGTGGTTGCGACGAGGACATGTTCGAGCAGCTTGATCCGAAGTTGTTCGGCAAGACCGAAGACTACGTCAAAGGTGCTATCCAGCCGTGCGGCGTGGGCTTCTTCGTGTGGTCGACCGTGTTGGCTTACAACGCCGACAAACTGGCTTCCGCACCGACCAGTTGGGTGGATTTCTGGGACACCAAGAAATTCCCGGGCAAGCGCGGCTTGCGTAAAGGCGCCAAGTACACCCTGGAATTCGCACTGATGGCTGACGGCGTTGCGCCGAAAGACGTCTACAAAGTACTGGCTGGCAAGGATGGTCAGGACCGTGCGTTCAAGAAACTTGATGAGCTCAAGCCAAGCATTCAGTGGTGGGAAGCCGGTGCACAACCGCCGCAATACCTCGCCTCCGGTGACGTGGTCATGAGCTCGGCCTACAACGGCCGGATCGCGGCGGTACAGAAAGAAAGCAACCTGAAGGTGGTGTGGAACGGCGGTATCTACGACTTCGACGCATGGGCGATTCCAAAAGGCCTGGATAAAACCCGTGCTGAAGCGGCGAAGAAATTCATCGCGTTCTCGGTGGCTCCGCAGCAGCAGAAGACCTACTCGGAAAACATCGCCTACGGTCCGGCCAACACCCAAGCCGTGCCTTTGCTGTCCAAGGATGTCCTGAAAGACATGCCGACCACCCCGGAAAACATCGCCAACCAGGTGCAGATCGACGTCAGTTTCTGGGCTGACAACGGCGAGCAACTGGAGCAGCGCTTCAATTCCTGGGCTGCAAAATAAGACCACCCCGTGGGCTTATCCACTCTTGTAGGAGCGAGGCTTGCCCGCGAAGACGTCAGCACATTCAACATCAATGTTGACTGACACGCAGCTTTCGCGGGCAAGCCTCGCTCCTACAGGGGTGATGTGTAGCTAACAAGAACAGAGGTGGCATCCCGGATGTGGAATGCCACCCTCTGTAACGATCAAAGATTTCCGGAGTACGCCATGGCCACCGCCATTCCCCTGAACGCGGGCACTGACCCCACCTTGAAGCAGCGGCTCAAGCACGCCGAGCGGATCAACCGCTGGAAAGCACAAGCCTTGATCGCGCCGTTGGTGCTGTTTCTGTTGCTGGTGTTCCTGGTGCCGATCGTGGCGCTGCTCTACAAAAGCGTCGGTAACCCGGAGGTGGTCGGCGCCATGCCGCGCACCGTGGCCGCCATCGCCAGTTGGGATGGCCGAGGCCTGCCGGCAGAGCCTGTGTACAAGGCCGCCAGCGAAGACCTCGCCGAAGCCCGCAAGAATCAGACCTTGGGCGACTTGTCCAAGCGCTTGAACATGGAGTTGGCCGGCTACCGCAGCCTGCTGACCAAAACCGCACGCGCCTTGCCGTTCGCCACGGAGCCGGCTTCTTATAAGGAAGCATTGGAAGGCCTCGACGAGCGCTGGGGCGATCCGGCCTATTGGCAGGTTGTGCGCCGCAACACCAGTAATGTGACACCTTATTACTTGCTGGCCGCCGTCGATCATCGTATCGACGACCTCGGCGAAGTGGCCCAGGCCACCCCCGACCAGGCGATCTACCTCGACATCTTTGCCCGGACCTTCTGGATGGGCCTGATCATCACCGTGATCTGCCTGGTGCTGGCCTATCCGTTGGCCTACCTGCTGGCGAACTTGCCATCGCGGCAAAGCAACCTGCTGATGATTCTGGTGCTGTTGCCGTTCTGGACCTCGATTCTGGTGCGGGTCGCTGCGTGGATCGTGTTGCTGCAATCGGGCGGCTTGATCAACAGCGGCCTGATGGCCATGGGCATTATCGATAAGCCGTTGGAGCTGGTGTTCAATCGCACCGGGGTCTACATCTCGATGGTGCACATCCTGCTGCCGTTCATGATTTTGCCGATCTACAGCGTGATGAAAGGCATCTCACCGACGTACATGCGTGCAGCGATTTCCCTCGGCTGCCACCCGTTCGCCAGTTTCTGGCGGGTGTATTTCCCGCAGACCTATGCCGGTGTCGGTGCCGGTTGCCTGTTGGTGTTCATCCTCGCCATCGGCTACTACATCACCCCGGCGTTGCTGGGCAGCCCGAACGATCAGATGGTCAGTTATTTCGTCGCCTTCTACACCAACACCAGCATCAACTGGGGCATGGCGACCGCACTCGGTGGGCTGTTGCTGCTGGCGACCGTGGTGCTTTATCTGATTTACAGCTGGCTGGTGGGCGCCAGTCGCCTGCGCCTGAGCTAAGGGGAGAATGAAATGCTGAGTCCTTATATGTCGCCCATCGAACGGGTGTGGTTCTACGGTTTGCGGATTCTCTGTGGCTTGATTTTGTTGTTCCTGATCCTGCCGGTGCTGGTGATCATTCCGCTGTCGTTCAACTCGGGGAGTTTTCTGGTCTATCCGCTGCAAGGCTTCTCGCTGCACTGGTACCAGGACTTCTTTGCTTCGGCGGAATGGATGCGTTCGTTGAAGAACAGCATGATCGTGGCCCCGGCAGCGACGGTACTGGCGATGATCTTCGGCACGCTGGCGGCAATCGGCCTGACCCGGGGTGACTTTCCCGGCAAGGCGCTGGTGATGGCGCTGGTAATTTCGCCGATGGTGGTGCCGGTGGTGATCATTGGTGTGGCGAGCTATCTGTTCTTTGCGCCGCTGGGGTTGGGCAACAGCTTTTTCTCACTGATCGTGGTGCATGCGGTGTTGGGCGTGCCGTTTGTGATCATTACGGTGTCGGCGACGTTGCAGGGGTTTAACCAGAACCTGGTGCGGGCCGCTGCAAGCCTTGGGGCTTCGCCGCTGACCGCGTTTCGTCGGGTGACCTTGCCGTTGATTGCGCCGGGCGTGATTTCCGGTGCGCTGTTTGCCTTTGCCACTTCGTTCGATGAAGTGGTGGTGACGTTGTTCCTCGCCGGTCCCGAACAAGCGACCTTGCCTCGGCAGATGTTCAGCGGTATCCGCGAAAACCTCAGCCCGACGATCGCCGCTGCCGCGACGCTGTTGATTGCGTTCTCGGTGATCCTGTTGCTGACGCTGGAATGGCTGCGCGGGCGCAGCGAAAAACTGCGCACCGCCCAGGTCTGACGCGGTCCCCTGCAGGAGCTGCCGAAGGTTGCGATCTTTTGACTTTGATTTTTAAGATCAAAAGATCGCAGCCTTCGGCAGCTCCTACAGTTGTTTTGTGTGGTTTTCGGGATTTACATTCATTCACCAATTCAATAGCAGACAAACCCCAATCCCCAGCTACTATTGTGCCCAGCTCCCCTATCTATAAGAGGCTGCGCACATGAGTCTTTCCTCTTTCAAAATCGCTCACAAACTGATCACCGGCGCAGGTGCCATCGAGCAACTGGCGGCTGAGCTCACACGCCTGGATGTCGACAACCCGCTGATCGTTACCGACGCCGCACTGCTCAAGTCGGGCACGGTGGAGCTGGCGCTGGCGCAGCTGGGCGAGCGCAGTTACGAGATTTTCGACCGGGTGTTGCCGGACCCGGAAATCGCCATCGTCGAAGATTGCATGCGGGTTTACCGTGAAGGCGGGCATGACGGGTTGATCGGCCTCGGTGGCGGCAGTGCCATCGACATCGCCAAGAGTGTTGCAGCCTATGCCGGTTACCACGGCGCCCTGGAGGATTTGTTCGGCGTCGATCAGGTGCCGCGCAAAGGCCCGCCGCTGATCGCCATCCCGACCACCGCCGGCACCGGTTCGGAAGTGACCAACGTGGCCATCCTCTCCGACAAGGTCGCGCAGCTGAAGAAGGGCATTATCAGTGATTACCTGTTGCCGGACGTGGCACTGGTCAGCCCACAAATGACCCTGACCTGCCCGCGCAGTGTCACCGCTGCCAGTGGCGTCGATGCGCTGGTGCATGCCATCGAGTCGTACCTGTCGCTCAATGCCTCGCCAATCACTGATGCCCTGGCCATTGGCGCGATCAAGCTGATTACCCAGGCGCTGCCCAAGGCCTACGCCAATCCATCCCATCTGCAAGCCCGCGAAGACATGGCCACCGCCAGCCTGATGGCCGGCATGGCATTCGGCAATGCCGGGGTCGGCGCGGTGCATGCGTTGGCGTATCCGCTGGGTGGGCGTTTCAACATTGCCCATGGCGTCAGCAATGCCTTGTTGCTGCCGTATGTCATGACCTGGAACAAGATGGCTTGCGTGGAACGCATGCAGGATATTGCCGAGGCCATGGGGGTGAAGACCGCTCATCTGAGCGCCAACGAAGCGGCGGACAAAGCCGTGGAGGCGATGACCGAGCTGTGCGCAGCGGTGGAAATCCCGCTGGGGCTGCGCAGTTTCGGGGTGCCCGAGGACGCGATCCCGGCCATGGCCGTGGAAGCCGCCGGCATCGAGCGCCTGATGCGCAACAATCCGCGCAAGTTGAGTGCTGTCGATATCGAGAAGATCTACCGAGCGGCCTATTAGTACCCAATCATCGCAGCACGGTGCGCGCGTCAAAGCATGAGGTATACAATGCGCGCCATCGTGATTCTGCTCAAAAAAGGTGCGTCATGCAGCCCTTCGTCATTGCTCCGTCGATTCTCTCCGCCGACTTCGCCCGCCTGGGCGAGGAAGTGGACAACGTCCTGGCCGCCGGCGCCGACTTCGTGCACTTCGATGTCATGGACAATCACTACGTACCCAACCTGACCATCGGCCCGATGGTCTGCGCCGCGCTGCGCAAGTACGGCGTGACCGCGCCGATTGATGCGCACCTGATGGTCAGCCCGGTGGACCGCATCGTCGGTGACTTCATCGAAGCCGGTGCGACCTACATTACCTTCCACCCGGAAGCCACGCAGCACGTCGACCGTTCCCTGCAATTGATCCGCGAAGGCGGCTGCAAGGCGGGCCTGGTGTTCAACCCGGCGACCCCGCTGGACGTGCTCAAGTACGTGATGGACAAGGTCGACATGATCCTCCTGATGAGCGTCAACCCGGGTTTCGGCGGGCAGAAGTTCATTCCCGGCACTCTCGACAAGCTGCGTGAAGCGCGGGCGCTGATCGATGCCTCCGGTCGTGATATTCGTCTGGAAATCGACGGTGGGGTCAACGTGAACAATATTCGCGAAATCGCTGCTGCAGGCGCCGACACCTTCGTGGCCGGCTCGGCAATCTTCAATGCGCCGAACTACCAGGAAGTGATTGAAAAAATGCGCTCCGAACTGGCGCTGGCTCGCCCATGAGTGGTTTTGAGCAGCTGTTCCCCGGGCGTCTGCCGCGGCTGGTGATGTTCGATCTGGATGGCACGCTGGTCGATTCGGTCCCTGATCTCGCGGCGGCCGTGGATAACATGCTGCTCAAACTCGGGCGTCAACCTGCCGGTATCGAACCGGTGCGCGAGTGGGTTGGCAACGGCGTACACATGCTGGTACGCCGGGCCTTGGCCAACCACATCGACGCCGAGGGTGTCGATGAGGTCGAGGCCGAGCATGCCCTGGAATTGTTCAACGGCTTTTATGAGGACGGTCACGATCTGACGGTGGTTTACCCCGGCGTGCGTGACACCCTCAAGTGGCTGAATAAACAAGGCATCGAAATGGCGCTGATCACCAACAAGCCGGAGCGCTTCGTCGCGCCGCTGCTGGATCAGATGAAGATCGGCCGTTACTTCAAATGGATCATCGGTGGCGATACCCTGCCGAATAAGAAACCTGACCCGGCCGCGCTGTTTTTCGTGATGAAAATGGCCAACATTCCGGCGTCGCAATCGTTGTTCGTCGGCGACTCGCGCAGCGATGTGCTGGCGGCGAAAGCGGCGGGGGTCAAATGCGTGGCCCTCAGTTACGGCTATAACCATGGTCGACCGATTGCCGAAGAATTGCCGGCGCTGGTGATCGATGATCTGCGCAAACTAATTCCCGGTTGCCTGGATCCGGCCGCTGAGATAACGTTGCCCAACGCTGTTCAATCCCCTCCTGGAAACGCCATCGTGGTGGTCACTCGCAAACTCTGGATGAAAGTCATCAAGGCCCTGGCCCGCTGGCGTTGGCGCGCCTGACTTGTTCCTGGCCGGCATACCGGCGCGTTTGCACACCTGACCGTTAGACCCTCAAGCCACGAGGCACCTCATGATCCGCGAAGAATTCCTGCGTTTGGCCGCTGCCGGCTACAACCGCATCCCGCTTGCCTGCGAAACCCTGGCCGACTTCGACACGCCATTGTCGATCTACCTGAAACTGGCCGACGAGCCGAACTCCTACCTGCTGGAGTCGGTGCAGGGCGGCGAGAAATGGGGCCGTTATTCGATCATTGGCCTGCCGTGCCGCACCGTGCTGCGGGTTCATGATCACCACGTCAGCGTGACCCACGACGGCGTCGAGATCGAAAGCCACGACGTTGAAGACCCATTGGCCTTCGTCGAAGCCTTCAAGGCGCGCTACAACGTGCCGACCATCACCGGTCTGCCGCGCTTCAATGGCGGTCTGGTGGGCTACTTCGGTTATGACTGCGTGCGCTATGTGGAGAAGCGTCTGGGCAAATGCCCGAACCCGGATCCATTGGGCGTGCCAGACATTTTGCTGATGGTCTCCGATGCAGTGGTGGTGTTCGACAACCTCGCGGGCAAAATGCACGCGATCGTCCTGGCCGATCCGGCGCAGGAAGATGCCTTCGAGCAAGGTCAGGCGCGCCTGCAAGCACTGCTGGAACAACTTCGTCAGCCGATCACTCCGCGCCGTGGCCTGGACTTCAGCAAACAGCAATCGGCTGATCCAGTGTTCCGTTCGAGCTTCACCCAGAACGATTACGAAAAAGCCGTCGACACCATCAAGGAATACATCCTGGCTGGTGACTGCATGCAGGTTGTGCCGTCCCAGCGCATGTCGATCGACTTCAAGGCTGCGCCAATCGATCTGTACCGGGCGTTGCGCTGCTTCAACCCGACGCCTTACATGTACTTCTTCAATTTCGGCGACTTCCACGTCGTCGGCAGTTCGCCGGAAGTACTGGTGCGGGTCGAAGACAACCTGATCACCGTGCGCCCGATTGCCGGCACTCGTCCGCGAGGCGCCAACGAAGAGGCTGACGTAGCGCTGGAAAAAGACCTGCTGTCGGACGACAAGGAAATCGCCGAGCACTTGATGCTGATCGATCTGGGCCGCAATGACACCGGTCGCGTTTCGGAAATCGGTTCGGTGAAACTCACCGAGAAGATGGTGATCGAGCGTTACTCCAACGTGATGCACATCGTGTCCAACGTTACTGGCCAGTTGAAGGCCGGGCTGACGGCGATGGACGCACTGCGGGCGATCCTGCCGGCCGGCACCTTGTCTGGCGCGCCGAAGATTCGTGCGATGGAAATCATCGACGAGCTGGAGCCGGTCAAGCGTGGCGTCTACGGCGGCGCGGTCGGTTACTTCGCCTGGAACGGCAACATGGACACGGCGATTGCGATCCGCACCGCCGTGATCAAGAACGGCGAACTGCACGTACAGGCGGGTGGTGGCATTGTCGCCGACTCGGTGCCGGCACTGGAATGGGAAGAAACCCTGAACAAGCGCCGCGCCATGTTCCGCGCGGTGGCCCTGGCCGAGCAGACGCCGGACAACTAAGTACGCAAAACCCGTAGGAGCGGGCTTTTGTGGCGAGGGGGCTTGCCCCCGTTGGGTCGCGAAGCGGCCCCTGCATTCTTTCCTTTCAGGCTGATCAAGTCGCCTGGATTTGCGACTGCTGCGCAGCCGAACGGGGCGATGCGGCGTTCCGACAAGCCCCCTCGCCACAATAAGTGCTCACCATAAAAAAACGCGGCGCCTCTAAGGGCGCCGCGTTTTTTGTGCCTGCCCTTTTCGTGTGAAGCTGCCGAAGGCCACCTGCGCAGGGTCAGAAGTCCAGCGTCACCCCAACGTTGATGCCCTGCTGGGTAAAGTCATCATCCTTGCGGAACGTGTAACCACCACGCAATGCCAGGTCGGCGGTCAGCTTGTGGCTGACCCCCAGGCTCACTCGGTTCAAGTGACTCTGCGGCGTATAACCTTCCAGCGTAAAGTCGTTCGCTGGCAGGCTGTTGAGGGCGATATTTACCTTCTGAACGTCATCTTCGTATTCACGCTCGTGGGCGTATTCACCAAACACCTGGGTCTGACGGGTGAAGTTGTATTTGCCTTGCAAGCCGACACCCAGGCGTTTCGAGTCTCGGGTCTGATCATCAAAAGTCAGTGCCGTGGAGCGGTTGCTGTTTTCCGAGTAGCCGTCGACTTCCACTTTGGCGTAATCGGCGCTGATGAACGGTGACAGGTGCCATTCGCTGCTCGGTTGGGCAATGTCATAGCCAAGGCGAGTGCTGAAGGCCCAGAGATGGCCATCGGTATCACCCTTTTCCGCGCCTTCGCTGGCACCCAAGTCGAATTTGCGTTCGAGATTGTCGTAATCCAGCTTGCCACCGGTCAGCGCGGCATCGGCCCACCAGCGATTCTGTTGGAACTGGGCGAAGGCGGTCGCCAGATAGCTATTGAGTTTGTAGTCCGAATCGTTAGTACCTGCTTCCAGGTCCTGACGATAGAAGCCTGCTGCCACACCGACGCGCCAAGCTTCATTAAGGCGATAGCTGCCGCCGATATTCAGGTTGTAGCCGCTGCCGTCGGCGCTGGCGCCGCTGTTTTGGCTATCGACATCCAGATGCTGACCACCGCCGGCAACAATCGCGCGCCATTGGCCGACGGCTTGCCAGCTCTCCCAATCCGATTGCCACTGGCTACGCAGTTCGTCCTGGTGCGCGCGTAAGGTGGCGTGGGCCATTTCCGGCAGCAGTGTCAGTTCCCACGGCGCAGCCAGTAGGGAGTAGGCGTAGTCGGAAATCAGTTTTTGCCCGGCTTCAGTCGGATGGACTCCATCGTTGTAAATCAGCTTGCTGGGATCCGGCGTGGCACTGTTAATGCCATACGTAGGGTTTTCGGTGCAGCTGTTACCGCTGAAACAGGTCGCCGTCAGGTTCTGGCCTGTAGCAAAACCGAATCGCGCCGGGTCGGCGAAGGTTTCCTGCAGCAGCAACGGAATGTTCAATGGGATGATTTCGGCATCGATCCCTGCCAGTCGAGTGACCAGTTGCCGGTTGAAGGCGGAGCTCAGTAGTGAGGTGGGTGTCTGCTGGGGCGTGCCATTGATGGCGGGCGTCAAACCCAGGTCGGGCAGCAGCCATACCACGATGTACCGGGCGCCGGCGGCCTGCAAAACCTGGACGCTGTCGGCGAGGCGATCCGCAGCGGCATTCGCCTGAGCGCCACTTTGTACACGTCCCTGAAGAAAATCGTTACCACCCCCGGAAATGTAATACAGCGCATTCGGATCGGCGCTGAAGTTGTTTGTCGGCAGATAGCCCGAACGCGTGCGTTCACCCGTGGCGGATACACTGGTGATCGAGGTGAGGATCTGGTCGGTGCGGTAACCTCCAACGGCCCAGTTATTGCCATCCGGCAGGCCCTGGTTCGCACGCGCTGCCGAGGTTGAAGCGGCCGTCTGGTCCGGCGAAAACCCGAGCCTTTCACCCAGCAGTTGGGTCGAGTTGGCGGAATAGACTTCGCCGCTGCCGTTCTGGTAAACCGGTCCTGTCCGGTTGGTGAAGCGCAGGGTCGAACCGGGAGGGCCGCCCGTGTCGGTAAACTGCCCGGCATCGTTGAGACTATCGCCGAAGACGATGAAATTCGAATAAGGGTTGGGCGCCGCAATCGCCTGGGTGCAGGCCATAGCGAGCAAGCAGCCGGCAAGCGGTACAGCCAACGTCTGTCTGATCATGAGCAAGTCCGTTTGTTATTGTTGTAATGAGCAAAACGATAGTGCCAAAAACTATAGAGCCTGTTGCCGTTCGGCGCGAACCCGTCGATTGTTTTACGCGCTTCGATCGGCCCATATTGCACGCTCTGCCCAGCTAAGTTACTGTGCCAAGACGTATAAATGAGACCTTCCCCGTGTTGATCGTCAGCAAACTTCTGGATCAAGTCATCAAGGCACACGCCCGTTGGCGTTGGCGCGCCTGAATCCTTCTGCCGGCCCGGCCGGATCTTTACCGCTTTGCCTTCTTTACCCGCAAGACAAACCGCTTTACAGCGCGACTCCAGCGACTGACAAAGTGCAGGGCGCTGCGGGTAAATCATTCGAAGGCTGTATTCAAAGTCAGTAAATTCAAGAGGTTCTTAACGCCATGTTGCTGATGATCGATAACTACGACTCTTTTACTTACAACGTTGTGCAATACCTTGGCGAGCTGGGCTCCGAGGTCAAAGTCGTGCGCAACGATGAACTCACCATTGCCGAAATCGAAGCTCTCAAGCCTGAGCGCATTGTCGTGTCGCCCGGTCCTTGCACCCCGACCGAAGCCGGTATTTCCATCGAAGCGATCAAGCATTTCGCCGGCAAGCTGCCGATTCTCGGTGTTTGCCTGGGTCACCAGTCCATTGGCCAAGCCTTTGGTGGCGATGTGGTCCGTGCCCGTCAGGTCATGCACGGCAAAACCAGCCCGGTATTCCACGAGGACAAGGGCGTATTCGAAGGCCTGAATCGCCCGCTGACGGTCACCCGCTATCACTCGCTGATCGTCAAGCGCGAAACCCTGCCCGATTGCCTGGAATTGACCGCCTGGACCCAGCTTGAAGACGGCTCGGTCGACGAGATCATGGGGCTGCGTCACAAGACGCTGAACATCGAGGGTGTGCAATTTCACCCTGAGTCTATCCTCACTGAACAGGGCCACGAGCTGTTCGCCAACTTCCTCAAACAAACCGGCGGCATGCGCTAAGGACTTTCCATGGATATCAAGACAGCCCTGAGCCGTATCGTCGGCCATCTCGACCTCAGTACCGATGAGATGCGCGATGTCATGCGCGAAATCATGACCGGGCAATGCACGGATGCGCAGATCGGCGCGTTCATGATGGCCATGCGCATGAAGAGCGAAAGCATCGATGAGATCGTCGGCGCCGTGACGGCGATGCGCGAGTTGGCGGACAAGGTTGAACTCAACACCCTCGACGGCGTGGTCGATGTGGTCGGTACCGGCGGCGACGGTGCGAACATTTTCAACGTCTCCACCGCTTCCTCGTTCGTGGTCGCCGCGGCCGGTTGCACCGTGGCCAAGCACGGTAACCGTGCGGTGTCGGGCAAAAGCGGCAGCGCCGACTTGCTGGAAGCCGCGGGTATCTACCTGAACCTGACGCCGGTTCAGGTGGCGCGCTGCATCGACAACGTTGGCATCGGTTTCATGTTTGCCCAGACCCACCATAGCGCCATGAAGCACGCCGCCGGCCCGCGCCGCGAGCTGGGCTTGCGCACGCTGTTCAACATGCTCGGCCCGCTTACGAATCCGGCCGGTGTGAAACATCAGGTGGTGGGTGTGTTCAGTCAGGCGTTGTGCCGGCCATTGGCCGAAGTTTTGCAGCGTCTGGGCAGCAAACACGTGCTGGTGGTGCACTCTAAAGATGGCCTGGACGAGTTCAGTCTGGCGGCACCGACCTTTGTGGCGGAATTGAAGAATGACCAGATCACCGAGTATTGGGTCGAACCCGAAGACTTGGGGATGAAGAGCCAGAGCCTGCACGGTCTGGCGGTGGAAAGCCCGGCGGCCTCCCTTGAGCTGATTCGCGATGCCTTGGGCAAGCGCAAGACCGAGAACGGTCAGAAAGCAGCCGAGATGATTGTGCTTAATGCCGGTGCCGCGCTGTACGCCGCCGACCATGCCAGCAGTTTGAAAGAAGGCGTTGCCCTGGCGCACGATGCGCTGCACACAGGCCTCGCTCGGGAGAAACTTGAGGAATTGGGTGCATTTACCGCGGTATTCAAAGTGGAGAATGAGGGATGAGTTTACCGACGGTTCTGGAAAATATTCTGGCCCGCAAAGTTCAGGAAGTCGCCGAGCGTAGCGCTCGTGTGAGTCTGGCGGAGCTGGAAAATCTGGCCAAGGCGGCCGATGCCCCCCGTGGTTTTGCCAAGGCATTGATCGATCAGGCCAAGACAAAACAGCCGGCGGTCATTGCTGAAATCAAGAAGGCTTCGCCAAGCAAAGGCGTGATTCGCGAGAACTTCGTTCCCGCCGACATCGCCAGAAGTTACGAAAAGGGCGGGGCCACTTGCCTGTCGGTGCTCACCGACATCGATTACTTCCAGGGTGCCGATGCGTATCTGCAACAGGCCCGGGCGGCGTGCAAGCTGCCGGTGATCCGCAAGGACTTCATGATCGATCCTTACCAGATCGTCGAGTCTCGTGCTTTGGGCGCTGACTGCGTGCTGTTGATCGTCTCCGCACTGGACGACGTGAAAATGGCCGAGCTGGCGGCCGTGGCCAAAAGTGTCGGTCTTGATGTGCTGGTGGAAGTCCACGATGGCGACGAGCTGGAGCGGGCCTTGAAAACGCTCGACACGCCGCTGGTGGGCGTGAACAACCGCAACCTGCACACCTTTGACGTCAATCTGGAAACCACCCTCGACCTGTTGCCGCGTATTCCGCGCGATCGTCTGGTGATTACTGAAAGTGGCATTCTGAACCGGGCCGATGTCGAGTTGATGGAAATCAGCGACGTGTACGCGTTCCTGGTCGGCGAAGCGTTCATGCGCGCCGAAAGCCCGGGTAGCGAACTGCAGCGCCTGTTCTTTCCCGAGCGTGGTATTCCAGTGAGCGGTTCGACGCTCGACTGATTGAAAATCGGGGCGCTCCCTTCGCGAGCAAGCCCGCTCCCACATTAGCCCGCGTTCAGCCAGACAACGCGGGTCAACTGTGGGAGCGGGCTTGCTCGCGAAGGCGGCAGAAGATGCACCACAGACTGACCGTCCTATGGAATATCTTATGACCTCACCAACCCCTCTGGCCATCGAAGCCGGCCTGCTCGCCGAGCAGGACCTGTTGGCCCATGTGTGCACCGGTGAGTCGGAATTCGGTCTGCTGTTCTGGCAACCCACTGATCGCGCGTTGGTCATGCCCCGTCGCTTGAATCGTCTGCCCGGGTTTGAACATGCCTGTGAAGTTTCTGCCGCGGCCGGCTGGCCGGTGCTGCTGCGTGAAACCGGCGGTGAGCCGGTGCCGCAATCGGCATCGACCATCAACATCGCACTGGTTTATGCCCCTCCGCGCAGCGAAGGCGATCTGAACCGCATCGAAACCGGCTACCGGCGTCTGTGCGATCCGATCTGTCAGTTACTGGATGAGCTGGGCGGCACTTCGTCATTGGGTGAAATCGAGGGCGCGTTCTGCGACGGTCGTTTCAACGTCAACCTCGATGGTCGAAAGATGGTGGGCACCGCCCAGCGTTGGCGCCAGAGCAAGGGTGGTCTGCGTCCGGTCGGCCTGGTGCACGGGGCGATGTTGATCGATGACGAGCGAGAGTCGATGGTCGCGGCGGTCAATCGCTTCAATGAAGCCTGCGATCTGGAACAGCGGGTTCGCGCTGAAAGCCACATCGCGCTGCATGAAAAGTTTGCCGCTCCTGAGGCACTGGAACGGCTCGATGCGCTGTACCGACAGTTGCTGGTTGAAATGCTCGGGGCTTAAGTTTAGGAACTTAAGTTATCGAGCTTAAGTTTTCGAGCTTAGCGCGTACCGAAGACCACCATGGTCTTGCCTTTGACGTCGACCAGGTTGCGCTCTTCCAGATCCTTGAGCACGCGGCCGACCATCTCACGGGAACAACCGACAATCCGGCCGATTTCCTGACGGGTCACCTTGATCTGCATGCCGTCCGGGTGGGTCATGGCGTCTGGTTGCTTGCACAGCTCCAGCAGGCAGCGCGCAACGCGACCGGTTACGTCGAAGAACGCCAGGTCGCCGACCTTGCGCGTGGTATTGCGCAGGCGCTGTGCGATTTGTCCGCTGAGCACGTAAAGAATGTCTGGATCTTGTTGGGACAGCTCGCGGAATTTTGCGTAGCTGATTTCCGCGACTTCGCATTCGACCTTGGCGCGCACCCAAGCGCTGCGTTCCTGTTCCAGGCCGGCTTGCTCAAACAGACCCAGCTCGCCGAAAAAGTCGCCGGAGTTGAGGTAGGCAATGATCATTTCACGGCCGTCGTCATCCTCAATCAGGATGGTCACCGAACCTTTGATGATGAAAAACAGCGTGTCCGAGCGGTCACCGGCACAAATGATGTTGCTCTTGGCGGCATAGCGACGGCGCTGGCAGTGCATCAACAGTTTGTCGAGGTTCTTGATTTTGGGTGTGGGGGTAATAGCAACCATGGTTGTATCCCGAAAAGACTGCACGGTGTGTTTGTTTTTTGTAGGCGCTGGCGAAGCCTGCAATCCTTTTTATTCGCTGAAAAGCTGGCTATTCGCCATTGATTTGGCGCCAGCTTAACAGACACATTCCTGCAAGATTCGAGAATTTGCCTACGACATAGATGGTTATGTCCTAGGAAGGCGAAGCGCTGCCAATCAAGGGCCCTGTGCTAAGCTGGCGACCCTTTTTTAGACAGTGGAGTCTTGGCGATGAAGGCACGCATCCAATGGGCTGGCGAAGCCATGTTCCTCGGTGAATCCGGCAGCGGTCATGTCGTGGTCATGGACGGCCCGCCCGAAGCCGGCGGTCGTAACCTCGGTGTCCGGCCGATGGAAATGCTCCTGCTGGGTGTTGGCGGTTGCAGCAATTTCGATGTGGTCAGCATCCTCAAGAAGTCCCGTCAGGCCGTCGAAAGCTGCGAAGCCTTTCTCGAAGCCGAGCGTGCGACCGAGGATCCGAAGGTTTTCACCAAGATCCACATGCACTTCGTGGTCAAGGGCCGTGGGCTGAAAGAAGCCCAGGTCAAGCGCGCCATCGAGCTGTCGGCCGAGAAGTATTGCTCGGCCTCGATCATGCTCGGCGCGGCCGGCGTGGCGATTACCCACGACTA
Source organism: Pseudomonas sp. JV414 (assembly GCF_032424305.1). Taxonomy (NCBI): domain Bacteria; kingdom Pseudomonadati; phylum Pseudomonadota; class Gammaproteobacteria; order Pseudomonadales; family Pseudomonadaceae; genus Pseudomonas; species Pseudomonas sp. JV414. Next base: position 262,093 of record NZ_VYKC01000016.1, read on the forward strand.
CGAGATCATCGAGCTCGGTTGAATCGACTACGCGCGCAACATACCAAACTAAGATTTCAGAGTACAAAAAAGGCGACTACCTTGCGGTAATCGCCTTTTTATTTGTTGGAATACAGAACCCTTGTGGGAGCGTGGCTTGCCCGCGAAGAGGCCTTATGTAACAACCTGATCCTCAGATCCGATAAGTACTCTTGGTCATCACCTTAGCCAACAAACTCATCCCGAACTTCACCGGCGCCGGAAAACGAAATCCACCCGCATCCAGCGCACTTTCAGCATGATGCTCTTCATCGATACGCATCTGCTCCAGGATCGCTCGGGATTTTTCGTCCTCGGCAGGCAGTTGCTCAAGGTGTTCGTTCAGGTGTTTGCAGACCTGATGCTCAGTGGCAGCAACGAAACCCAGGCTGACTTTATCGCTGATCAATCCGGCGACCGCTCCAATCCCGAACGACATGCCGTAGAACAGCGGATTGAGGATGCTGGTATGGCTACCCAACTGATGAATGCGTTGTTCGCACCAGACCAGATGGTCGATTTCTTCTTCGGCGGCGTGCTCCATGGCGGCGCGCACTTTCGGCAGCTTGGCGGTCAGGGCCTGACCTTGATACAGCGCCTGGGCGCAGACTTCGCCGGTATGGTTGATGCGCATCAAACCGGCGACGTGTCGGGTGTCCTCGTCGCTCATCTGCGTATCCGGCTGCACGATGGCCGGCGACGGACGGTAGGGCTGACCACTGAAGGGCAGCAAAGTACGCATCGCGGCATCGGCTTGCAGCAGAAGACGGTCAATTGGCGAGTAGTGACGTTGGGTAGTCATGCTGACCTCCGGGAAGAATCTCGGCGGCCAGTTTAACCCAATCGGCCGGGGAGGGTTTGCGTTGGGTCATGGCTGGTAATGGATTCATCTGACCCGGGTAAAAACGATCTGTAGGAGCGAGGCTTGCCCGCGAAGGCGTCCTCAAGTGCGCCAAAAGCTTCGCGGGCAAGCCTCGCTACAGAGAAAGGGCGATGGATCAGCCCGGCGGCCAGTGCATCTGGCGCTGACCCAGCACGTGCATATGAATGTGATAGACGGTCTGCCCGCCCAATTCATTGCAGTTCATGACCACCCGGAAACCTTCTTCACAGCCCAATTCCAGAGCCAGACGCTGGGCCGTGAACAGAATATGCCCGGCCAAAGCCTTGTCGTCCTCGGTGAGGTCGTTAAGGGTGCGCACCGGTTTCTTCGGGACTACCAGGAAATGCACGGGTGCCTGTGGCGCGATGTCGTGGAAGGCCAGTACCTGGTCGTCCTCGTAAATGATCTTCGCCGGGATTTCCCGGTTGATGATCTTGGTGAACAGAGTATCCACAGCTGTTTTCTCCGTTGTTTGGGCTGGCCTGAGTGTAACCATGGGTTAGGTCAGAGCCCAGTCTTTTGCCTTGAGGATTGATCAGCGCGGGCAATAGGCTTTGTTGACCATGCCCGCGATTGTCCGGGTCAGCCAGCGTGAGCCGAGTCGCGGCAGGAACGCGAACCAGCGATTCAGGCGGCCGGGAATAATAATGGCGCGATTTTTCGCCAGCGCGCGCACGGTATAGAGCGCGACTTCTTCCGGACTCATCAGCAGTTTGCTCTCGACCAGTTTGTCGGTGTCCAGTTGCGCGGTGCGGAAAAACGCCGTGCGGGTCGGGCCGGGGCAGAGCACCGATACCTTGACCGCACATTTCTTCAGTTCGACGCGTAAACCTTCGGAAAAATGCAGTACGTAAGCCTTGCTGGCGTAGTAAGTGCTCATCCAGGGGCCGGGATGGAACGCCGCCATCGAGGCGACGTTCAGAATCTGCCCGCCGCCCTGCAGGGCCATGCTGTTGCCGATGGCATGGCACAAGCGAGTGAGGGCCAGGATGTTCACTTCGATCAAGTCCTGCTCGGTCATCCAGTCCTGGGCCAGGAACGGACCGCAGGTACCGATGCCGGCACAGTTGACCAGCAAATCGATTTGCCGATCGCCTTCCTCCAGCTCCAGCAAAAATCCGGACAGCCTCAGCGGCTCACCCAGATCACAGGCGCGAAACAGCACCTCCACACCAAAACGTTGAGTCAGTTCGATCGCAATGCTTTCCAGCTGATCACGCTGTCGGGCCACCAGAATCAGGCTGCGGCCGCGCCGGGCCAGCGCTTCGGCCATCGCCAGGCCGATGCCGCTGGAAGCGCCAGTGATCAGAGCGTAACGGGTCATGCAGTTCTCCATCGCAACAGCTCCGCGCCGGCGACGCAGGTGTCACGGGCGGGGAGCGCTGTTCATTCTTTCGCAGAGTCTACAGGGGGCTCGGCTGCTTCGGCTGCATCATCGAATGAATTTGGTGCTTGCTCGGCCTCTTCGGCCGGCTCCACTTCAACTTCGTCGGTGATCACCGCGCTGCTTTGATAGGTGCTCTCGGTTGCGCTTTCGTACTCATCCTGGATCGCGGTGAGGCCACCAGTCAGCCCGCCGACGAACATGATCGCGATAAACACCAGCCACAGCGAAGCCAGCACTCTGACCGCGTTGCTGTTGGGCGGTGGTGGTGCGCCATATCGGTTGGCAGTGTTGTTACCCGGCACGATCATTATTACAAACGGAAAAACGCTGCCCACGACCGGTACAAGGTTCAGTAGCCAGAGCCAGCCAGACCAGCCGATATCGTGCAGGCGCTGCACACTGAACTGGATGCTGATGAAGGCGAGCACCACGACCAGGATAAAGGCCAGCAGACCCGCGAGAATCAAGCCAACAGTCGAGTCCGTGCTGATGAGCGCGAAGCCGAAAATAGCCAGCACGGAGCCAACGCCAAGCGTCACCAGCGTAAGAGCCATCGTCCAGGCCAGAAAGCGCAAGCGACCGATGCGGCCAACGAAACTGAATGCCTTGAGTGCAGAAAACTCCGGCAGTGCTTCGCCGACAGAGGCTCGGGGCGGCGCATAGGGAGAGTCGGGATCTGCCGTGCGAGGTTGGTTGTTGGCAGGGGCGTGTTCGTGAACGTCGGACAGGTTCAGCTCGATCGAGGGTTCTGTTTCGATTCGGGCATCGATGCCGGTTTTCGTCAGTGCCTGAAGGTAAGTCTGTGCATCGGCGTGTGACAGGTCGCGCTTGAGTGCAACCGCCCGGCCGCTGAACAGTCGCTCAATGGCCGCGACATCGCTTTTGAACAGATCGGCGAGATTGAGCTTCGCGGTGGTGGCGTCAACACCTGGCTGCAGAGCGCCATCGAAGACGATCTTGAAACGGTTTTCGCTCATGGCCGAGGCATCCTTGTCGCGAGGGTTCGTAATAGACAGTGTGGCAATTATGGAGTGTAGGGCCAGCCGGATTGGGCTGGCCAAGTTTTTCTGTCAGCGCGGCCAGCGTTTGGGCAACGCCGCCGCCAGTTCCAGCGCCTTGCGGTATTCGGCATCGAGACGTGCGACCAGTTGATCGACACTCGGCAGGTCATCGATTTCTCCGACGCCCTGGCCTGCGGACCACACGGTTTTCCAGGCTTTGGCTTCATCGCTCAACGGTTTGAGCTTGGAGCCGAAGTTCACTTCACCCTTGCCTTGCAGGGCTGCCATGTCGAAACCGGCGGCCTCCAGGCTCCGACGCATGAAGCTTGCCGGTACTCCCGACACCGCTGGAGTATGGACGATGTCTGCAGCTCTGGAAGTCAGGAGCATCTCCTTATACGCGTCAGGCGCATGACTTTCAGTGGTACCGATAAATCGCGTACCGAAGTAGGCCAAATCCGCACCGAGCAACTGCGCGGCAAGAATTTCATGGCCATGGTTCAGGCAGCCGGCCAGCAGCAGGGTCTTGTCGAAAAACTGGCGAATCTCGGCGATCAGCGAAAACGGGCTCCAGGTCCCGGCGTGACCACCGGCGCCCGCAGCCACGGCGATCAAACCGTCCACACCGGCCTCGGCGGCTTTTTCCGCGTGGCGACGCGTCGTCACGTCATGAAACACCAGGCCTCCATAGCTGTGCACGGCGTCGACCAGTTCTTTCACGGCACCGAGGCTAGTGATCACGATTGGTACTTTGTGCTCGATGCAGATTGCCAGATCCGCCTGCAATCGCGGGTTGCTGTTGTGGACGATCAGGTTCACCGCGTAAGGCGCGGGGTTTTCCAGTATTGCCAGTCCTGCTTCGATTTCTTCCACCCAAGCCTTGAAACCGCTGCTCTCACGCTGGTTCAGCGCGGGAAAACTGCCGACTACGCCATTACGACAGCAGGCGAGAACCAGCTCAGGGTTGGAGATCAGGAACATCGGCGCCGCCACCACGGGCAGACGCAAGCGTTGTTCGAGCAAAGCGGGCAGCGACATTGGAAGTACCCCGGGTGAATGATGCTTGTTGGATTAAAACGGTCGAACGACGACCAGAATTACGATAGCCAGCAATATCAGAACCGGCACTTCATTGAACCAGCGATAAAAGACATGGCTGCGGGTGTTTTCGCCACGGGCAAAACGTTTTACCTGTGCGCCGCACATGTGGTGATAGCCGATCAGGATCACCACCAGGGTCAATTTGGCATGCATCCATGCACCTTGGGTGAAGTAGGCGCTTGGGTTGAGGCTGATCAGCCAGATGCCGAACACCAGGGTGGCGATCATCGCCGGGCCCATGATGCCCCGGTACAGCTTGCGCTCCATGATACTGAAGCGTTCCTTGCTGACGGTGTCTTCGCTTTGGGCGTGATAGACGAACAGGCGCGGCAGGTAAAACAGGCCGGCAAACCAGCAGACCATGCTGACGATATGAAGCGCTTTGAGCCACAGATAAAGCATTTTTAGTTATTCCCAGGTTCACGGTAGCGGGAATAGTAGAGGCTTGAGCCGCCGCACGTCACCTTGACGGTTGTCGCAGGGCCGCGCGGCCCCTATTATCGACGGCTTTCCAGTGGGTTCGTTGAGGGCAGGTTTATGGTCAAGGTCGGTATCGTCGGCGGCACGGGTTACACCGGTGTCGAACTGCTGCGTCTGTTGGCACAGCATCCGCAAGCTGAAGTGGTAGTGATCACTTCCCGATCCGAGGCCGGCCTGGCCGTGGCCGACATGTACCCGAACCTGCGAGGCCATTACGACGGCCTGGCTTTCAGCGTTCCGGACATCAAGACCCTCGGGGCTTGCGACGTGGTGTTCTTCGCCACGCCGCACGGTGTTGCGCATGCGCTGGCCGGTGAACTGCTGGCGGCCGGGACCAAGGTCATCGACCTGTCGGCAGACTTCCGTCTGCAAGACGCCGATGAGTGGGCCAAATGGTACGGTCAGCCGCACGGCGCGCCGGAACTGTTGGAGGAGGCGGTCTACGGCTTGCCGGAAGTCAATCGTGAGCAAATCAAGCAGGCGCGGCTGATTGCTGTGCCGGGTTGCTACCCGACTGCCACGCAATTGGGTTTCCTGCCATTGCTCGAAGCCGGTCTGGCAGATACCACTCGTTTGATCGCAGACTGCAAATCCGGCGTCAGCGGCGCCGGTCGTGGCGCTTCTGTAGGCTCGCTGTACGCCGAGACGTCGGAAAGCATGAAGGCTTACGCCGTCAAAGGGCACCGTCATTTGCCGGAAATCCGCCAGGGCCTGCGTCGTGCCGCGGGCAAGGACGTGGGGCTGACCTTCGTTCCGCACCTGACGCCAATGATTCGCGGCATTCACTCGACGCTCTACGCGACTGTCGTGGATCGCTCGGTGGATCTGCAAGCGTTGTTCGAAAAGCGCTATGCCAACGAACCGTTCGTCGATGTGATGCCTGCCGGCAGCCATCCGGAAACCCGCAGCGTGCGCGGAGCCAACGTTTGCCGTATTGCCGTGCACCGTCCGCAGGATGGTGATCTGGTGGTGGTATTGTCGGTGATCGACAACCTGGTCAAAGGCGCGTCCGGTCAGGCGGTGCAGAACCTGAATATCCTGTTCGGCCTGGATGAGCGCCTGGGCCTGTCCCATGCCGGCATGCTGCCGTAAGGCTTTATCCCGCTCAGCAAAAAGGCCCGTTGAACGGGCCTTTTTGCATTTTGGTCTGGCGATTGGGTTGATTGATATACCGTAACAATAGTTGACCGATTTTCTGGGAGAAGCGGATAATGCGCGTCATCACGCATTATGGCGGCGTAACGCCGGGAGATAGTCAGCATGAGCGTCGAATCCTTCACCCCCACGGCTTTGCAATTCACCCACGGTGCCGCGCACAAGGTGAAGAGCCTGGTCGATGAAGAGGGGAATGATCGCTTGAAGCTGCGCGTATTCGTTACGGGCGGCGGTTGTTCAGGGTTTCAATACGGCTTCACCTTCGATGAAGAAGTGGCCGATGACGACACCATCGTCGAGCGCGAAGGCGTCAGCCTGGTGGTCGATCCAATGAGCTTTCAGTACCTGGCAGGTGCCGAAGTGGATTACCAGGAAGGTCTGGAAGGTTCGCGTTTCGTGATCAAGAACCCGAACGCTACCACCACGTGTGGCTGCGGCTCTTCGTTCTCGATCTGATCGCACCTCACCGCATTACCATGCGCCGTAGAATCTCAGGACTCTGCGGCGTTTTGCTGTCTGGGGTTCAGGCTCAGGCGGGGTATATGGCGCCGAGTACGCGTAGGCCGCGAGCACCGGTGACACTCGGGCGGTTGGCCGCGATACCTTCCATGCAGCAATGAGCCAGCCAGGCGAAGGCCATGGCTTCCACCCAGTCCGGGTCTACGCCGTAAGCAGCAGTGCTGCTGACTTTCGCATTCGGCAACAGACTGGCCAAGCGCTTCATCAGCGTGGCGTTGTGCGCGCCGCCGCCACAAACCAGCAGCTCCCGGGTATCCGATTGGGCGCATTGCAAAGACTCGACAATGGTCAGCGCGGTCAGCTCAAGCAGCGTGGCCTGTACGTCTTCGGCAGCGAAGGTCGGTAGCTGCGACAGATGCTGCATCAGCCATGGCAGATTGAATACTTCGCGGCCGGTGCTCTTCGGGCCCTGAGTCACAAAGAATGGATCACTGAGCAGCTCGTTCAACAGAGCCGGTTCAACCTTGCCGCTGGCGGCCCATTGACCGTCACGATCAAAGTTGTCGCCGCGTTGCTGGTGAATCCAGGCATCCAGCAGGACATTCCCGGGGCCGCAGTCAAACCCGGCAACAGGCTTGCCGGGTTCGATCAGGCTGAGATTGCTGAACCCACCGACGTTCAATACCGCGCGGTTGCCAGGCCGTTCTTCAAACAGGGCTTCGTGAAAGGCTGGAACCAGTGGCGCGCCTTGTCCGCCAGCGGCTACATCGCGGCTGCGGAAATCGCTGACCACGGTGATGCCGGTCAGCTCGGTGAGCAAGGCAGGGTTGCCGATTTGCACCGTGAACCCGCGCGCCGGTTCGTGGCGAATGGTCTGGCCGTGGCTGCCAATCGCGCGAATGTCGGCGGGTTTCAGATTTTGTTGGTCGAGGAGGGTGTGAATGCCCTGTGCGGCCAGCTTCACCCAGTTCTGCTGGGCAATGGCGGAGCGGGCAATCTCGTCCGGGCCGCTGGCGCACAAGCCAAGCAGCTCGGCGCGCAGGGAGTCAGGCATAGGGATGTAATGGGTGGCGATCAGCTTGATCGCCGGGGTTTGCTCGATCAACGCAATGTCCAGGCCATCAAGGCTGGTCCCGGACATCACACCTATATAGAGCGCCATGGCTTAGCGTTTACTCGAAGCCAGCTGGGTGGTTTTCTCTTGATCCATGCGCGCCATCAGCGGTTGGCTTTGCGCGAGGAAGCGTGAGCGTTCAGCTTTGGAGATCGGATCGGCCATCGCTACTTTCTGGCCCAGCGGATCGACGTGCACGCCATTGACCTGGAATTCGTAGTGCAAGTGTGGGCCGGTGGAGAGACCGGTGGTACCGATGTAACCAATCACCTGACCTTGCTTGACGCTGCCGCCAGTCTTGATGCCTTTGGCGAAGCCCTGCATATGGCCGTACAGCGTGCGGTAGGTATTACCGTGCTGGATGATCACAGTGTTGCCGTAACCGCCGCGACGACCTGCCAACAATACTTTGCCGTCACCGGCAGCCTTGATCGGCGTACCGCGTGGTGCCGCGTAATCGACACCCTTGTGGGCGCGGATCTTGTTCAGGATCGGGTGCTTGCGGCCCATGGAGAATTTCGAACTGATGCGGGCGAAGTCTACCGGGGTACGGATAAACGCCTTGCGCATGCTGTTGCCGTCAGCCGTGTAGTAGCTGCTGTTGCCTTGTTTGTTGGTGTAGCGCACCGCGGTGTAAGTCTTGCCGCGGTTGGTGAAGCGTGCGGAGAGGATCGGGCCGTTGCCGATTGCTTTGCCGTTGACGACCTTCTGTTCATAGATCACATCGAACTCGTCACCCTGGCGAATATCCTGGGCGAAGTCGACGTCATAGCCAAACACACTGGCCATATCCATGGTCAGGCTGTGGGACAAACCGGCTCGGGCGGCAGATTGCGACAGTGAACTGTTGATCACGCCATGCACATAGGCGGAGCGAACGGTGGGCTTGGCGGTGATGCGATTGAACGTATAACCCTTGTCGTTCTTGGTCAGGCTGATGCTTTCCGTGTCGCTGACTTTGCTGTGCAGATTGGTCAGCTGGCCATCCGGGCTCAGTTCGAACTCAAGCTTCTGGCCATGTTTGAGTTGGCTGAACTGCTTGGCCTGCTTGTCGCTGGCCAGTACTTCATGCACCGAAGTCGCCGGAAGGCCGACTTTCTCGAACAGCGTCGAGAGAGTGTCGCCTTTGCTAACGATCACTTCCTTATGGCCTGGCGCCTTCTTCTCTTCGACGACTGGCGCGGGAGCAGGCGCGGGGGCGACCTGGGCGGTTTCCTGGGTGTCTTCGGCGCTGTTTTCGATCTGGGCGAAGGGGGAGGCTGCCGGCTCATTTGTGGCTTGGACAGCGTCGGCGGCGTCTTGATCTTGTGTCAGTTGTTCTGCAGGGCTTTCCAGTTCAAGACTCAGGGTCGTCTTTTTTGCTTCAACATCACTGGAAGGGAATACCAGAAGCGCCAGGCTGAGAAGGGCGGCGATGCCACTTGCTGCGAGCAGGTGGGTCTTCGGGTAAAGCGGTGGCGCTTTAGACGGTTCTGTGGTCATAGGTAATTTTGACTTTGAAAAGATGAATTGGAAAAGATGAATGACATGATGAAGACGAAATAACTGTATAAAATATAACCAAATCATCTCTGAAGCAAGTCTGCGAACGCTCTGTCCGTGGATTGGTGTCCGTGCGCCGGGCAAAACTTGTATTTGGTGCGCGATCTTGTATGGTTGTTCCCCTTTGAATCTGAGCCTTGCGGGTCTGTTATGAAGTCGGTTGAAGAGCAGCTAGCGCTGATCAAACGTGGTGCAGAAGAACTGTTGGTCGAGTCCGAGCTGATCGGGAAACTCAAGCGTGGCCAGCCGCTGCGTATTAAGGCAGGCTTCGATCCGACCGCGCCGGATTTGCACCTGGGTCACACCGTGCTTATTAATAAGCTGCGCCAGTTCCAGGAGCTGGGTCACCAGGTGATCTTCCTTATAGGTGACTTCACCGGGATGATCGGTGATCCAAGCGGCAAGAGCGCGACACGTCCTCCGCTCACTCGTGAGCAGGTTCTCGAGAATGCCGAGACCTACAAGACCCAGGTCTTCAAGATTCTTGATCCGGCCAAGACCGAAGTGGCGTTTAACTCCACCTGGATGGATCAGATGGGGCCGGCCGACTTCATTCGCCTGACTTCGCAATACACCGTGGCTCGCATGCTCGAGCGCGACGATTTCGACAAGCGCTACACGACCAATCAACCCATCGCCATTCACGAGTTCCTCTATCCGCTGGTTCAGGGTTATGACTCGGTCGCGTTGCGCGCGGATGTCGAGCTGGGTGGTACCGATCAGAAGTTCAATCTGCTGATGGGGCGCGAGCTGCAGCGTAGTTATGGTCAGGAGGCTCAATGCATTCTGACCATGCCATTGCTCGAAGGTCTGGATGGCGTGAAGAAGATGTCCAAGTCGTTGGGCAACTACGTCGGTATCCAGGAGGCTCCGGGTGTCATGTACGGCAAGCTGGTCTCTATTCCGGATGTGCTGATGTGGCGTTACTTCGAATTGCTCAGCTTTCGCTCCATGGAAGAGATCAATGCTTTCCGGGCTGACGTCGAGGCGGGTGCGAATCCGCGTGACATCAAGATCAAGCTGGCCGAAGAGATCGTTGCGCGCTTCCATGGTGAAGAGGCTGCGGCCAACGCTCACCGTGCGGCGGGTAACCGTATGAAAGACGGTGAGCTGCCGGATGATCTGCCAGAGATCCAGTTGACCGCCGCCGAGGACATGCCGATCGCTGCCGTCCTTAATAAAGCGGGGCTGGTGAAGAACTCTGCCGTGGCGCGCGACCTTCTGGGTTCTGGTGGTGTGCGTATAGATGGTGAGGTTGTCGATCGCACCTTTATATACGTACTGGGCGCGACCCATGTTTGCCAGGCCGGGAAGAAGGCATTTGCGCGTATTACGCTCAAATCCGAATAAAGCTGAAATCAGGGGTTGACGGCAGATTCTGGAAGTCTATAATTCGCCCCACTTCCGGCGCAGTCGAAACGGAAAACTCCTTGGTAAACAAAGAGTTACGCAGTTTTCGGCAGCGGTTACGCTTCAGTTCATCGAAGCCAGAAGGAGTTGGTAAGGCAGTGTGTTTTCGCCTTATTGACGGTTCGATCATCTCGGTCGAAAGCGGAGAAAAAGAGGTGTTGACAGCAGCGTGTAACGCTGTAGAATTCGCCTCCCGCTAACGAGAGATCGGAAGCGCAAGTGGTTGAAGTTGTTGAAGAATTCTTCGAAAACTTCTGAAAATAACCGCTTGACAGCAACAGAGGCTGCTGTAGAATGCGCGCCTCGGTTGAGACGAAAGATCTTAACCAACCGCTCTTTAACAACTGAATCAAGCAATTCGTGTGGGTGCTTGTGGAGTCAGACTGATAGTCAACAAGATTATCAGCATCACAAGTTACTCCGCGAGAAATCAAAGATGTAACCAACGATTGCTG
>NZ_VYKC01000017.1:0-313797 GCF_032424305.1 Pseudomonas sp. JV414
TGCTTGTGTAGGATAGGTGGGAGGCTTTGAAGCGTGGACGCCAGTTCGCGTAGAGCCAACCTTGAAATACCACCCTGGCAACTTTGAGGTTCTAACTCAGGTCCGTTATCCGGATCGAGGACAGTGTATGGTGGGTAGTTTGACTGGGGCGGTCTCCTCCTAAAGAGTAACGGAGGAGTACGAAGGTGCGCTCAGACCGGTCGGAAATCGGTCGTAGAGTATAAAGGCAAAAGCGCGCTTGACTGCGAGACAGACACGTCGAGCAGGTACGAAAGTAGGTCTTAGTGATCCGGTGGTTCTGTATGGAAGGGCCATCGCTCAACGGATAAAAGGTACTCCGGGGATAACAGGCTGATACCGCCCAAGAGTTCATATCGACGGCGGTGTTTGGCACCTCGATGTCGGCTCATCACATCCTGGGGCTGAAGCCGGTCCCAAGGGTATGGCTGTTCGCCATTTAAAGTGGTACGCGAGCTGGGTTTAGAACGTCGTGAGACAGTTCGGTCCCTATCTGCCGTGGACGTTTGAGATTTGAGAGGGGCTGCTCCTAGTACGAGAGGACCGGAGTGGACGAACCTCTGGTGTTCCGGTTGTCACGCCAGTGGCATTGCCGGGTAGCTATGTTCGGAATAGATAACCGCTGAAAGCATCTAAGCGGGAAACTAGCCTCAAGATGAGATCTCACTGGGACCTTGAGTCCCCTGAAGGGCCGTCGAAGACTACGACGTTGATAGGTTGGGTGTGTAAGCGCTGTGAGGCGTTGAGCTAACCAATACTAATTGCCCGTGAGGCTTGACCATATAACACCCAAGCAATTTGCTGACCCTTCTTTATAAATAAAAAGGGACGCCAGATTGCGGTGTGTGAAGACGAAACGAACCGAAAGTTTGTGACACTCACGAAACACCAGATCTATCACATACCCATTCGCTGGAGCGTGAGCCGTAAGGCAAACGAGCTGGCTACCGAATTTCTTGACGACCATAGAGCATTGGAACCACCTGATCCCATCCCGAACTCAGCAGTGAAACGATGCATCGCCGATGGTAGTGTGGGGTTTCCCCATGTGAGAGTAGGTCATCGTCAAGATTAAATTCCGAAACCCCTATCTGCGTATGCAGGTAGGGGTTTTGTTTTGTCCGCAGGAAAATCTCGCTTGTAGGGTTTCTATGCAACAGCCCGGGGCATGGCTAGAATGCGGGCCTCATTGTGAGGCGAGACTTGCATGCTGACGTTGTTAAAGCTTCTTAAGGATGGTCGATTCCATTCGGGCCAAGCCCTGGGTGCTGCCTTGGGCGTCAGTCGTAGCGCTGTATGGAAGCAGCTTCAGCACTTGGAGGCTGAGCTCGGTTTATCCATTCATAAAGTGCGCGGTCGCGGCTATCAACTGGCTGCGCCGTTGACACTGCTTGATCCTGCGGAAATAAGCGCGCGGGCGCCTTCTTGTGAGTGGCCCATTCTAGTCTTCAATTCAATTGACTCTACCAACGCTGAAGCCTTGCGCGCTATCGAGCGTGGTCAGTCTGCGCCATTTCTGGTGCTCGCTGAGCGGCAGACGGCTGGTCGTGGACGGCGTGGACGCAAATGGGTGAGCCCGTTCGCGGAAAACATCTATTACAGTCTGGTACTGCGCATTGATGGTGGGATGCGGCAGCTGGAAGGCTTGAGTCTTGTTGTCGGGCTTGCCGTAATGCAAGCCTTGCGAGGGCTTGGCATTTCAGGTGTGGGCTTGAAGTGGCCGAATGATGTTCTGGTGGGTCAGCAAAAGATTGCGGGAATACTGCTCGAATTAGTGGGGGATCCTGCTGATGTGTGTCACGTGGTGATCGGTGTCGGAATAAATGTGAACATGCAGATGACCGATGAGGTTGATCAGCAATGGACGTCCATGCGTCTCGAGTCGGGTAAGGCTGTTGATCGCAATCATCTGGTTGCTGAGTTAGGGTTGATGCTTCAGACCTATTTAAATCGCCACCAGGCCGGCGGATTTCCGGCTATTCAGGCGGAGTGGGAGCAAAATCATCTATGGCAGGGGCGGGCGGTGTCGTTGATTGCCGGTGTGAGTCAGATAGATGGAGAGGTGCTGGGTATCGATGTTCAAGGTGCCTTGCGCTTGAAGGTGAATGGTGTGGAGAAGGTCTTTAGTGGTGGCGAGCTCAGCCTGAGGTTGCGTGATGATTCTTGAGCTCGATTGCGGAAATAGTTTCATCAAGTGGCGTGTGCTCGGCGAGGATGTTCGGCGGGTGGTTGGCGAAGGGGTCGTTGATTCGGATCTCGCCTTGCTGGAGAGCTTGAAAGGGCTCAAGGGGCTCGCTCTCAAGCATTGTCGCTTAGTCAGTGTCAGAACCGCCGAAGAAACCAGTGCATTGATTTCTCTGTTGGCCGAGGCTTTCGGCGTTTCTGTAGTGTGCGCGGCACCGGCTCGCGAGATGTCCGGGGTTCGAAATGGCTATGAGGAGTTCGAGCGGCTAGGGCTTGATCGCTGGCTTGCAATGCTCGGAGGCTTTCATCTGGCTGCGGGTGCTTGTCTGGTGCTCGACTTTGGTACGGCTGTTACCGCTGACTTTATTGCAGGGGATGGTGAGCATCTCGGAGGATTTATCTGTCCGGGGATGCCTTTGATGCGCAACCAGCTGCGTACCCATACCCGTAGAATTCGCTATGGAGATCTTGCTGCCGAGCGCGCTTTGGAGAGTCTTGTTCCTGGGCGCACAACCGTCGAGGCGGTCGAGCGAGGTTGTTTGCTGATGTTGAGAGGATTTGTCCTGACTCAGCTAGAGTTGGCGCGCAGTTATTGGGGGGATGATTTCGCAGTCTTTCTGACTGGCGGGGATGCTGATCTGGTCTCCGAGATTGTGCCCGAAGCCAGGGTGGTTCCAGACCTGGTATTTGTAGGTTTGGCGATGGCGTGTCCCTTGTCCTGAGGTTTTTATGCGTTGGTTGTTTCTGCTGCTGCTTGTTCTTAATGTGTTCTATTACATCTGGCATCAACAAGAGGCTCCTCTGCGCGCAAAGGATGTAACCCCTTTGAGTTTGTATCGGGGGGCGCAGCAGGACATTCGCTTGTTGAGTGAAACGACTGACGCGGCTCGTGATAAAGGAAAGCCTGCCCAGGCAGGCGATGGATGCCTCTATCTTGGCGGTTTTGCTCGTCAGGAAGCGGCTCAGGCGGTCGAGCGGCGATTGAGTGGCATGGAAATCAAGTTCGAGACCTTGCTGAGGGCTCCCGCCGAGTCTGATGGTTACTGGGTGCGTGTGGCACCAGAAAGCCGGCGTTTGCTGGGTGATTCGCAGTTGCAAAACCTTTCTAAAGAATTCAATGAGTTAAAACATAAAATAATGCCGTGCGAAGGGGTTGCACCCGTCGAATAGTTTGCATAGAATGGCGCCCGCTTCGCAGTGAAGACCTTTAACGGTCAGCAGTGTGAAGCGAGGTCAACGCAGCTAACCTCAGGTTTTTAATGAGAAAATGCTTGACAGAAGGCTGGCATGATATAGAATGCCGGCTCGCTTAGGAGGGGTTCCCGAGCGGCCAAAGGGATCAGACTGTAAATCTGACGTCTACGACTTCGAAGGTTCGAATCCTTCCCCCTCCACCATTTTTAGCGAGAGCTGCAAGCTCCGCGGGTATAGTTTAGTGGTAGAACCTCAGCCTTCCAAGCTGATGATGCGGGTTCGATTCCCGCTACCCGCTCCAAGTTTGCAGGTCCTGCAAAGTGTTACGCTCTTGTAGCTCAGTTGGTAGAGCACACCCTTGGTAAGGGTGAGGTCAGCGGTTCAAATCCGCTCAAGAGCTCCATATAACAAGGCAGATATGAAAATATCTGCCTTTGTTTTAATGGCTGATAGTACTTGCTTAATTCTTCTGCTAGGGGTGATTTCGATGGCTAAGGAAAAGTTCGAACGTAACAAGCCGCACGTCAACGTTGGAACCATCGGTCACGTAGACCATGGCAAGACGACTCTGACCGCCGCTTTGACCCGTGTCTGCTCCGAAGTGTTCGGTTCGGCAAAGGTTGACTTCGACAAGATCGATAGCGCCCCAGAAGAAAAAGCTCGTGGTATCACCATTAACACTGCTCACGTTGAGTACGATTCGGCTGTGCGTCACTACGCACACGTTGACTGTCCAGGTCACGCCGACTACGTAAAAAACATGATTACCGGTGCTGCGCAGATGGATGGTGCGATTCTGGTTTGCTCGGCCGCTGATGGTCCGATGCCGCAAACCCGTGAGCACATCCTGTTGTCCCGTCAGGTTGGCGTTCCGTACATTGTTGTCTTCCTGAACAAGGCTGACATGGTTGACGACGCTGAGTTGCTGGAACTGGTTGAGATGGAAGTGCGTGATCTGCTGAGCACTTACGATTTCCCAGGTGATGACACGCCGATCATCATTGGTTCGGCGCTGATGGCGCTGAATGGTCAAGACGACAACGAGATGGGTACTACCGCCGTCAAGAAGTTGGTTGAGACTCTGGATAGCTATATTCCGCAGCCTGAGCGTGCTATCGATAAGCCGTTCCTGATGCCGATCGAGGATGTGTTCTCGATCTCTGGTCGCGGTACTGTTGTGACTGGTCGTGTTGAGCGTGGCATTGTCCGCATTCAGGAAGAAGTCGAGATTGTTGGTCTTCGTGACACTGTCAAAACTACTTGCACTGGTGTTGAAATGTTCCGCAAGCTGCTCGACGAAGGTCGTGCAGGTGAGAACTGCGGCGTTCTGCTGCGTGGTACCAAGCGTGATGATGTTGAGCGTGGCCAGGTTCTGGTCAAGCCTGGCACTGTCAAGCCGCATACCAAGTTCACTGCTGAGGTTTACGTTCTGAGCAAGGAAGAGGGTGGTCGTCATACGCCATTCTTCAAGGGTTACCGTCCACAGTTCTACTTCCGTACAACTGACGTGACTGGTAACTGCGAGCTGCCAGAAGGGGTTGAAATGGTGATGCCAGGTGACAACGTTCAAATGACCGTTACCCTGATCAAAACCATCGCGATGGAAGATGGTCTGCGTTTCGCTATCCGTGAGGGCGGTCGTACCGTCGGCGCTGGTGTCGTAGCAAAAGTCATCGAGTAAGTTGTTGTAATGTCTTTTTCGGGCCGGCATAATGGTCGGCCTGATTTTGTTTTAGGTCAGTAGCTCAATTGGCAGAGCGACGGTCTCCAAAACCGTAGGTTGGGGGTTCGATTCCCTCCTGACCTGCCAGATTCACTTGGTGTGTCTGGCTTTCTTTTCACAGGATCTTCATAGATGACTCCTAAAGCTGAAGCTCAAGGCTCTCGCTTCGATCTGCTCAAGTGGCTAGTAGTAGTCGCTTTGGTGGTTGTTGGCGTTGTTGGCAATCAGTATTACTCTGCTTCGCCGATCCTGTACCGCGTACTTGCTTTGCTTGTCATTGCTGCTGTAGCTGCCTTTGTAGGCCTGCAGACAGTCAAGGGCAAGTCTTTCTTTGTACTGGTTAAGGAAGCTCGCACCGAGATTCGTAAAGTCGTATGGCCAACTCGCCAAGAAACCACGCAGACCACGCTGATTGTTGTGGCTGTTGTTCTGGTTATGGCGTTGCTGTTGTGGGGGCTTGATTCCCTGCTCGGCTGGCTTGTTTCCTTGATTGTCGGCTAAGGGTGTCCCGTGGCTAAGCGTTGGTACGTTGTGCATGCTTACTCCGGTTACGAGAAGCATGTCATGCGCTCGTTGGTAGAGCGCGTAAAGCTGGCTGGCATGGAAGATGGCTTTGGCGAAATTCTGGTTCCCACTGAAGAAGTGGTTGAAATGCGTAATGGCCAGAAACGCAAAAGCGAGCGCAAGTTCTTCCCAGGTTATGTGCTGGTCCAGATGGACATGAACGAGGGTACTTGGCACTTGGTCAAGGATACTCCTCGGGTGATGGGTTTCATCGGCGGTACTGCTGATAAGCCTGCGCCGATCACTGATAAAGAGGCAGAAGCGATTCTGCGTCGCGTTGCTGATGGTAGCGACAAGCCGAAGCCGAAGACGTTGTTCGAGCCAGGCGAGTCGGTGCGTGTCAATGATGGACCGTTTGCTGATTTTACTGGCACGGTTGAAGAAGTTAACTACGAGAAGAGCCGGATCCAAGTGGCAGTGCTCATTTTCGGTCGCTCTACTCCGGTAGAGCTAGAGTTCAGCCAGGTCGAAAAGGTCTAGCTGAGCAAGCATCCCAACCCCGCAGCCCCAGGCTGTGGGGTTTTGTCGTCACTGGGATAAACGCGCAAGTAACCGGGGAGCCTTTCGAGGCGTTCGAACCCGTAATTGGAGTGCCTCATGGCCAAGAAGATTACCGCTTACATCAAGCTGCAAGTGAAGGCCGCTCAGGCTAACCCAAGCCCACCTGTTGGTCCTGCTCTGGGTCAGCACGGCGTGAACATCATGGAATTCTGCAAGGCTTTCAACGCCCGTACTCAGGGTATTGAGCCAGGCCTGCCGACTCCAGTGATCATCACTGTCTACAGCGACCGTAGCTTCACTTTCGAAACAAAATCCACACCTGCTTCGGTTCTGCTGAAGAAGGCTGCTGGTCTGACTAGCGGTTCCGCTCGTCCGAACACCGTTAAGGTTGGCACCGTGACCCGTGCTCAGCTGGAAGAAATCGCGAAAACCAAAAACGCGGATCTGACTGCAGCTGATATGGAAGCAGCCGTGCGTACTATCGCCGGTTCTGCTCGTAGCATGGGCCTTAACGTGGAGGGTGTGTAATGGCTAAGTTGACCAAGCGTCAAAAGGCTATCGCCGGCAAAATCGAAGCAGGCAAGTCCTACAACTTTGTAGACGCTGCTGCTCTGCTGGCTGAGCTGTCGACTGTCAAGTTCAGCGAGTCGTTCGACGTTGCTGTGAACCTGGGTGTTGATCCGCGTAAATCCGACCAGGTCGTTCGTAGCGCTACCGTGCTGCCGCACGGCACTGGCAAGACTGTTCGCGTTGCTGTGTTCACCCAGGGTCCAGCTGCCGAGGCTGCTCTGGCTGCCGGCGCTGACCGTGTAGGTATGGACGACCTGGCTGCCGAAATGAAAGGCGGCGACCTGAACTATGACGTAGTTATCGCATCCCCGGATGCCATGCGCGTTGTTGGTCAGTTGGGTCAGATTCTGGGCCCACGCGGCCTGATGCCTAACCCTAAAGTCGGCACTGTAACTCCAGACGTAGCTACCGCGGTTAAAAACGCCAAAGCTGGTCAGGTTCGTTATCGCACCGACAAAAACGGCATCATCCACACCTCCGTTGGCAAAGTCGGCTTCGATGCCGTCAAGCTGAAGGAAAACGTTGAAGCCCTGATCGCTGATCTGAAGCGTATCAAGCCAGCTTCCTCGAAAGGTATTTACGTCAAGCGCGTTACCCTGAGCACCACCATGGGTCCAGGTCTGGTCATCGACCAAGGCTCGCTCGACGCGTAAGACACAGGTTGGTGCAAGCGATTGCGCCAATTGAAAGATTGGGGTCCCTGCCTGGCGGGGGCTATCCAAGACCGTAGGCGGCGCAAGTCTTAAACCACAAGCCTACGCAGATGGTGCTCCCGGTTCCTTACCGAATCAGACACCAAAACGACATCCGGCTTCGGTTGGATGAAACGGTAACAAGCAGGAGTTAAACCCGTGGCAATTAAACTCGAAGACAAGAAGGCCATCGTCGCTGAAGTCAACGAGGCTGCCAAAGTCGCTCTGTCCGCTGTCGTGGTTGATGCCCGTGGCGTAACAGTAGGCGCAATGACCGGACTCCGTAAAGAGGCTCGTGAAGCTGGCGTTTACGTACGTGTTGTACGTAACACCCTGCTCAAGCGCGCTGTTGCTGACACTGAATACAGTGTTCTCAACGACGTGTTCACCGGCCCGACCCTGATTGCATTCTCGAACGAACATCCGGGCGCTGCTGCCCGTATCTTCAAAGAGTTTGCCAAGGGTCAGGACAAGTTCGAGATCAAGGCAGCTGCGTTCGAGGGCAAGTTCCTCGCAGCTAATCAGATCGACGTACTGGCAACTCTGCCGACCCGTGACGAAGCAATTTCCCAGCTGATGAGCGTGATTCAAGGCGCTACCAGCAAATTGGCTCGTACTCTGGCGGCAATTCGCGACCAGAAAGAAGCTGCTGCAGCCTAAGGCTCGTCAACTTCTCGCGTTTTTTGTTTATTTCGATGGTCGCGTAGGCCGTCCCCCAATTCAGGAATTGAGTCATGTCTCTGACTAACGAACAAATCATCGAAGCAATCGGCCAGAAATCCGTAGTGGAAATCGTTGAGCTGATCAAATCGATGGAAGAAACCTTCGGTGTTACCGCTGCTGCTGCATCGGCTGGTCCAGCTGCTGCTGCCGCTGTTGTTGAAGAACAAACTGAATTCAACGTCATGCTGACCGAAGCTGGCGAGAAGAAAGTTAACGTGATCAAGGCAGTACGTGAACTGACCGGTCTGGGCCTGAAAGAAGCCAAGGCTGTAGTTGACGGCGCTCCTGGCATCGTTCTGGAAGCTGTTTCGAAAGACGCAGCTGACAAAGCAAAAGCCACTCTGGAAGAAGCAGGCGCTAAAGTCGAGCTGAAGTAAGCATCGACTTTGCACCTCCAGCCCGAGCGTTAAGCGAAAGGCTGATGGCTGGTGGCTCTTGCCACCGGCCTTTTTCCGTTATTGGCAGCCGACTGGGTCGGTGCTGGTAACGAGCTGTAACCACCCGATGCGGTGGCGCAAACCATGGGGTTTGCACGATTTTCTGGCTGCTCCCGTCGGGAGGGGCCAAACAAGCAGGTGACCAAGCTGGGGAACGCTGATGGCTTACTCATATACTGAGAAAAAACGTATCCGCAAGGACTTTAGCAAGTTGCCGGACGTCATGGATGTGCCGTACCTCCTGGCCATCCAGCTGGATTCGTATCGTGAATTCTTGCAAGCGGGAGCGACTAAAGATCAGTTCCGCGACGTGGGCCTGCATGCGGCCTTCAAATCCGTTTTCCCGATCATCAGCTACTCCGGCAATGCTGCGCTGGAGTACGTCGGTTATCGCTTGGGCGAACCGGCATTTGATGTCAAAGAATGCGTATTGCGCGGTGTAACTTACGCCGTACCTTTGCGGGTAAAAGTGCGCCTGATCATTTTCGACAAAGAATCGTCGAACAAAGCGATCAAGGACATCAAAGAGCAAGAAGTCTACATGGGTGAAATCCCCCTGATGACTGAAAACGGTACCTTCGTAATCAACGGTACCGAGCGTGTAATCGTTTCCCAGCTGCACCGTTCCCCGGGCGTGTTCTTCGACCACGACCGTGGCAAGACGCACAGCTCCGGCAAACTGCTGTACTCCGCGCGCATCATTCCTTACCGCGGTTCGTGGCTGGACTTCGAGTTCGACCCGAAAGACTGCGTGTTCGTGCGTATCGACCGTCGTCGCAAGCTGCCTGCATCGGTACTGCTGCGCGCGCTGGGCTATACCACTGAAGAAGTGCTGGACGCGTTCTACACCACCAACGTCTTCCACGTGCAAGGTGAAAACCTCAGCCTGGAACTGGTGCCTCAGCGCCTGCGTGGTGAAATTGCTGTCCTGGATATCCTGGATGACAAAGGCAAGGTTATTGTCGAGCAAGGTCGTCGTATCACCGCTCGCCACATCAACCAGCTGGAAAAAGCAGGGATCAAAGAGCTGCAAGTGCCTCTGGACTACGTCCTGGGTCGCACTACCGCCAAGGTCATCGTGCATCCGGCAACCGGCGAAATCCTGGCGGAGTGCAACACCGAGCTGAACACCGAAATCCTGGCCAAAATCGCCAAGTCTCAGGTTGTTCGTATCGAAACTCTGTACACCAACGATATCGACTGCGGTCCGTTCGTCTCCGACACTCTGAAGATCGACTCCACCAGCAACCAATTGGAAGCGCTGGTCGAGATCTATCGCATGATGCGTCCTGGCGAGCCGCCAACCAAAGACGCTGCCGAAACTCTGTTCAACAACCTGTTCTTCAGCCCTGAGCGCTATGACCTGTCTGCGGTCGGCCGGATGAAGTTCAACCGTCGTATCGGTCGTACCGAGATCGAAGGTTCGGGCGTGTTGTGCAAAGAAGACATCGTCGCGGTACTGAAGACTCTGGTCGACATCCGTAACGGTAAAGGCATCGTCGATGACATCGACCACCTGGGTAACCGTCGTGTTCGCTGCGTAGGCGAAATGGCCGAGAACCAGTTCCGCGTTGGCCTGGTACGTGTTGAGCGTGCGGTCAAAGAGCGTCTGTCGATGGCTGAAAGCGAAGGCCTGATGCCGCAAGACCTGATCAACGCCAAGCCAGTGGCTGCGGCGGTGAAAGAGTTCTTCGGTTCCAGCCAGCTTTCCCAGTTCATGGACCAGAACAACCCGCTGTCCGAGATCACCCACAAGCGTCGTGTTTCTGCACTCGGCCCTGGCGGTTTGACTCGTGAGCGTGCTGGCTTTGAAGTGCGTGACGTACACCCGACTCACTACGGTCGTGTATGCCCGATTGAAACGCCGGAAGGTCCGAACATCGGTCTGATCAACTCCCTGGCTGCCTATGCGCGCACCAACCAGTACGGCTTCCTCGAGAGCCCGTACCGTGTGGTGAAAGACGCTCTGGTCACCGACGAGATCGTGTTCCTGTCCGCCATCGAAGAAGCTGATCACGTGATCGCTCAGGCTTCGGCCACGATGAACGACAAGAAAGTCCTGATCGACGAGCTGGTAGCTGTTCGTCACTTGAACGAGTTCACCGTCAAGGCGCCGGAAGACGTCACCTTGATGGACGTATCGCCGAAGCAGGTAGTTTCGGTTGCAGCGTCGCTGATCCCGTTCCTCGAGCACGACGACGCCAACCGTGCGTTGATGGGTTCGAACATGCAGCGTCAAGCTGTACCAACCCTGCGCGCTGACAAGCCGCTGGTCGGTACCGGCATGGAGCGTAACGTAGCCCGTGACTCCGGCGTTTGCGTCGTGGCTCGTCGTGGCGGCGTGATCGATTCCGTTGATGCCAGCCGTATTGTGGTTCGTGTTGCTGATGATGAAGTTGAAACCGGTGAAGCTGGTGTCGACATCTACAACCTGACCAAGTACACCCGCTCCAACCAGAACACCTGCATCAACCAGCGTCCGCTGGTGAGCAAGGGTGATCGGGTTCAGCGCAGCGACATCATGGCCGACGGTCCGTCCACCGATATGGGTGAATTGGCTCTGGGTCAGAACATGCGCATCGCGTTCATGGCATGGAACGGCTTCAACTTCGAAGACTCCATCTGCCTGTCCGAGCGTGTTGTTCAGGAAGACCGTTTCACCACGATCCACATTCAGGAACTGACCTGTGTGGCGCGTGACACCAAGCTTGGGCCAGAGGAAATCACTGCAGACATCCCGAACGTGGGTGAAGCTGCACTGAACAAACTGGACGAAGCCGGTATCGTTTACGTAGGTGCTGAAGTTGGCGCAGGCGACATCCTGGTTGGTAAGGTCACTCCGAAAGGCGAGACCCAACTGACTCCGGAAGAAAAACTGCTGCGTGCCATCTTCGGTGAAAAAGCCAGCGACGTTAAAGACACCTCCCTGCGTGTGCCTACCGGCACCAAGGGTACCGTCATCGACGTACAGGTCTTCACCCGCGACGGCGTTGAGCGTGATGCTCGTGCACTGTCGATCGAGAAGACTCAACTCGACGAGATCCGCAAGGATCTGAACGAAGAGTTCCGTATCGTTGAAGGCGCCACTTTCGAACGTCTGCGTTCCGCTCTGGTCGGCCACAAAGCCGAAGGCGGCGCCGGTCTGAAGAAAGGTCAGGAAATCACCGACGAAGTTCTCGACGGTCTTGAGCATGGTCAGTGGTTCAAACTGCGCATGGCTGAAGATGCTCTGAACGAGCAACTCGAGAAGGCTCAGGCCTACATCGTTGATCGCCGCCGTCTGCTGGACGACAAGTTCGAAGACAAGAAGCGCAAACTGCAGCAGGGCGATGACCTGGCTCCAGGCGTGCTGAAAATCGTCAAGGTTTACCTGGCAATCCGTCGTCGCATCCAGCCGGGCGACAAGATGGCCGGTCGTCACGGTAACAAAGGTGTGGTCTCCGTGATCATGCCGGTTGAAGACATGCCGCACGATGCCAATGGCACCCCGGTCGACGTCGTCCTCAACCCGTTGGGCGTACCTTCGCGTATGAACGTTGGTCAGATCCTTGAAACCCACCTGGGCCTCGCGGCCAAAGGTCTGGGCGAGAAGATCAACCGGATGGTCGAAGAGCAGCGTAAAGTTGCCGAACTTCGCACCTTCCTGGACGAGATCTACAACCAGATCGGCGGTCGTAACGAAGATCTGGATAGCTTCTCCGACCAGGAAATCCTGGATCTGGCGAAGAACCTGCGCGGCGGCGTACCAATGGCCACTCCAGTGTTCGACGGCGCCAAGGAAAGCGAAATCAAGGCCATGCTGAAACTGGCAGACCTGCCAGAAAGCGGCCAGATGCAGCTGACCGACGGCCGTACCGGCAACAAGTTCGAGCGCCCGGTTACTGTTGGCTACATGTACATGCTGAAGCTGAACCACTTGGTAGACGACAAGATGCACGCTCGTTCTACCGGTTCGTACAGCCTGGTTACCCAGCAGCCGCTGGGTGGTAAGGCACAGTTCGGTGGTCAGCGTTTCGGGGAGATGGAGGTCTGGGCACTGGAAGCATACGGTGCTGCTTACACTCTGCAAGAAATGCTCACAGTGAAGTCGGACGATGTGAACGGTCGGACCAAGATGTACAAAAACATCGTGGACGGCGATCACCGTATGGAGCCGGGCATGCCCGAGTCCTTCAACGTGTTGATCAAAGAAATTCGTTCCCTCGGCATCGATATCGATCTGGAAACCGAATAACACGTGACGCGAATCGAGAGCGGGGCAGGATTGCCCGCTCTCTGCTCCGCCAGGAGGAAAGGCCTTGAAAGACCTACTGAATTTGCTGAAAAACCAGGGTCAAGTCGAAGAGTTCGACGCCATCCGTATTGGATTGGCATCGCCTGAGATGATCCGTTCGTGGTCGTTCGGTGAAGTTAAAAAGCCGGAAACCATCAACTACCGTACGTTCAAACCTGAGCGTGACGGCCTGTTCTGCGCCAAGATCTTTGGCCCGGTAAAG
Organism: Pseudomonas sp. JV414; assembly: GCF_032424305.1. NCBI lineage: Bacteria > Pseudomonadati > Pseudomonadota > Gammaproteobacteria > Pseudomonadales > Pseudomonadaceae > Pseudomonas > Pseudomonas sp. JV414. The sequence continues at coordinate 13,103 of NZ_VYKC01000017.1, forward strand.
GATTACGAGTGCCTGTGCGGTAAGTACAAGCGCTTGAAGCACCGTGGTGTGATCTGCGAGAAGTGCGGCGTTGAAGTCGCGCTGGCAAAAGTTCGTCGTGAGCGCATGGCGCACATCGAACTGGCCTCGCCAGTTGCCCACATCTGGTTCCTGAAATCGCTGCCGTCCCGTATCGGCTTGCTGATGGACATGACCCTGCGTGATATCGAACGCGTTCTCTACTTCGAGAGCTATGTCGTTATCGATCCAGGCATGACCACCCTTGAAAAAGGTCAGCTGCTCAACGACGAGCAGTACTTCGAAGCGCTGGAAGAGTTCGGCGACGATTTCGATGCCCGCATGGGTGCCGAAGCTGTCCGTGAACTGCTGCACGCTATCGACCTGGAGCACGAGATTGGCCGCCTGCGTGAAGAAATTCCGCAAACCAACTCCGAAACCAAGATCAAGAAGCTGTCCAAGCGTCTGAAGTTGATGGAAGCCTTCCAGGGTTCCGGCAACCTGCCAGAGTGGATGGTGCTGACCGTTCTGCCGGTTCTGCCGCCAGATCTGCGTCCACTGGTCCCGCTGGATGGCGGTCGCTTCGCGACTTCCGACCTCAACGATCTGTATCGTCGAGTGATCAACCGTAACAACCGCTTGAAGCGTCTGCTCGATCTGTCCGCTCCGGACATCATCGTGCGCAACGAAAAGCGTATGTTGCAGGAAGCTGTCGACGCACTGCTCGACAACGGTCGTCGTGGCCGCGCTATCACCGGTTCCAACAAGCGTCCTCTGAAATCCCTGGCTGACATGATCAAGGGTAAGCAGGGTCGTTTCCGTCAGAACTTGCTCGGTAAGCGTGTTGACTACTCCGGTCGTTCGGTAATTACCGTTGGCCCGACCCTGCGTCTGCACCAGTGCGGTCTGCCGAAGAAGATGGCTCTCGAGCTGTTCAAGCCGTTCATTTTCGGCAAGCTGGAAATGCGTGGTCTTGCTACCACCATCAAAGCTGCCAAGAAGATGGTCGAGCGCGAGCTGCCAGAGGTTTGGGACGTTCTCGCTGAAGTGATTCGCGAACACCCGGTTCTCCTCAACCGTGCACCGACCCTTCACCGTCTGGGTATCCAGGCGTTTGAACCGGTACTGATCGAAGGTAAGGCTATCCAGCTGCACCCTCTGGTCTGTGCTGCGTACAACGCCGACTTCGACGGCGACCAAATGGCCGTGCACGTACCGCTGACACTGGAAGCCCAGTTGGAAGCGCGTGCGTTGATGATGTCGACCAACAACATTCTGTCGCCAGCCAACGGTGAGCCAATCATCGTTCCGTCGCAGGACGTTGTATTGGGCCTGTACTACATGACTCGTGAAGCGATCAACGCCAAGGGCGAAGGTCGTGTGTTCGCGGATCTGCAGGAAGTTGACCGTGTGTTCCGTGCCGGCGAAGCCGCACTGCACGCCAAGGTCAAAGTGCGGATCAACGAAACCGTCAACGATCGTGATGGTGGCAGCGTCAAGAACACCCGTATTGTCGACACCACTGTCGGCCGTGCGCTGTTGTTCCAGGTTGTTCCACCTGGACTGTCGTACGACGTCGTCAACCAGCCGATGAAGAAAAAGGCGATCTCCAAGCTGATCAACCAGTGCTACCGCGTGGTTGGTTTGAAAGAGACCGTGATCTTCGCTGACCAGTTGATGTACACCGGTTTTGCTTATTCGACCATCTCCGGCGTTTCCATCGGTGTTAACGACTTCGTTATCCCGGATGAAAAAGCCCGCATCATCGGTGCAGCCACCGACGAAGTGAAAGAGATCGAAAGTCAGTACGCCTCCGGCCTGGTAACCCAGGGCGAGAAGTACAACAAAGTAATCGACCTTTGGTCCAAGGCGAACGACGAAGTTTCCAAGGCGATGATGGCCAACCTCTCGAAAGAGAAAGTCATCGACCGTCATGGCGTCGAAGTCGACCAAGAGTCTTTCAACTCGATGTACATGATGGCCGACTCGGGCGCACGGGGTTCTGCTGCGCAGATCCGTCAGCTCGCCGGTATGCGTGGCCTGATGGCCAAGCCGGACGGTTCCATCATCGAAACGCCGATTACCGCGAACTTCCGTGAAGGTTTGAGCGTACTTCAGTACTTCATCTCCACTCACGGTGCTCGTAAAGGTTTGGCGGATACCGCGTTGAAAACTGCGAACTCCGGTTACCTGACTCGTCGTCTGGTAGACGTGGCGCAGGATCTGGTTGTGACCGAGATCGATTGCGGCACCGAACATGGCCTGGTAATGACTCCGCACATTGAAGGCGGTGACGTTGTTGAGCCGTTGGGTGAGCGCGTATTGGGTCGTGTCATTGCCCGTGACGTATTCAAGCCGGGTACCGAGGAAATCATCGTTCCTGCCGGCACGCTGGTAGACGAGAAGTGGGTCGAGTTCATCGAGCTGAACAGCATCGACGAAGTGATCGTGCGTTCGCCGATCAGCTGCGAAACCCGCTACGGCATTTGCGCCAAGTGCTACGGCCGTGACTTGGCTCGTGGTCACCAGGTGAACATCGGTGAAGCGGTCGGCGTTATCGCTGCCCAGTCCATCGGTGAGCCGGGTACCCAGCTGACCATGCGTACGTTCCACATCGGTGGTGCGGCAAGCCGGACCTCCGCAGCCGACAGCGTTCAGGTGAAGAATGGCGGCACCGTCCGTCTGCATAACCTGAAGCACGTTGAGCGAGTGGATGGTTGCCTGGTTGCTGTGTCCCGTTCCGGTGAGCTGGCGATCGCTGATGACTTCGGTCGTGAGCGCGAGCGTTACAAGCTGCCGTACGGTGCTGTGATTTCGGTTAAAGAAGGTGACAAGGTCGACGCTGGCGCAATCGTGGCCAAGTGGGATCCGCACACTCACCCAATCGTTACCGAAATGAAAGGTACCGTGACCTACGTGGGCATGGAAGAAGGCATCACGATCAAGCGTCAGACTGACGAATTGACCGGTATGACCAACATTGAAGTACTCGACGCCAAAGACCGTCCAGCTGCCGGTAAAGATATCCGTCCTGCTGTGAAGATGGTTGATGACAACGGCAAGGATCTCTTGTTGCCGGGTACAGACGTAATTGCTCAGTACTTCCTGCCTGCTAACGCCCTGGTCGGTGTAGCGGACGGTGCGAAAATCGCGATCGGTGATGTTATCGCTCGTATTCCGCAAGAGACTTCGAAGACTCGTGACATCACCGGTGGTCTGCCGCGTGTTGCCGACTTGTTCGAAGCCCGTCGTCCGAAAGAAGCCTCGATTCTGGCTGAAGTCAGCGGCACCATCGCGTTCGGTAAAGAGACCAAAGGCAAGCGCCGTCTGGTTATCACCCCGAACGACGGTAGCGATCCGTACGAAGAGCTGATTCCGAAGTGGCGTCACCTGAACGTCTTCGAAGGCGAACAGGTAAACCGCGGCGAAGTTATCTCCGACGGTCCGAGCGATCCACACGACATCCTGCGTCTGCTGGGTGTGAGTGCGCTGGCCAAGTACATCGTGAACGAGATCCAGGACGTTTACCGTCTGCAAGGCGTGAAGATCAACGATAAGCACATCGAGACCATCCTGCGTCAGATGCTGCGTAAAGTTGAAATCGCTGAATCCGGCGATTCCAGTTTCATCAAGGGCGACCAGATGGAATTGACTCACGTTCTGGTAGAGAACGAGCGTCTGGCTGGCGACGAGAAATTCGTTTCCAAGTTCACTCGCGTACTGCTGGGTATCACCAAGGCGTCGTTGTCCACCGAATCGTTCATCTCGGCGGCTTCCTTCCAGGAAACCACTCGCGTGCTGACCGAAGCGGCGGTAACCGGCAAGCGCGATTACCTGCGCGGCCTGAAAGAAAACGTAGTCGTGGGTCGTTTGATCCCGGCGGGTACCGGTCTGGCTTATCACAGCGAGCGCAAGCGCCGCCGTGAAGCTGACAAACCGTTGCGCGTAAGCGCCAGTGAAGTGGAAGCTGCACTGACCGAAGCACTGAACTCGAGCGGTAACTGAGTTCTGCGGTAAATGAGCGTAAGGCCCTGGCCGTTCCGTTCATCGAATCGAGACAATTTGTCGAGGTTGGATGAGCGGAGAGGTCGGGGCCTTTCCTTGACTGGGGGCAAGATCCTCTTTAGACTCTTGTACCCCTAAATTTGGCGGGAATTCGTTCCTGCCATTTTGCTTTTCTTGCAAGACAATAGCGTCGCAAGACAACAGTGGAGCTAGTAGATGGCAACTATCAACCAGCTGGTACGTCAGCCGCGTAAGCGTATCGTCGAGAAATCCGACGTGCCTGCGCTGCAGAACTGCCCGCAACGTCGTGGCGTATGCACCCGTGTGTATACCACCACGCCGAAAAAACCTAACTCGGCACTGCGTAAAGTATGCCGTGTGCGTCTGACCAACGGTTTCGAGGTTTCCTCGTACATCGGCGGTGAAGGCCACAACCTGCAAGAGCACAGCGTGGTACTGATCCGCGGCGGTCGTGTAAAAGACTTGCCAGGTGTTCGTTACCACACCGTACGCGGTTCTTTGGATACTTCCGGCGTTAAAGGTCGTAACCAGGGTCGTTCGAAGTACGGTACCAAGAAGCCTAAGTAGTAGTGGCTTTTTGTAAAAACTGATTTTCTATTTTTCTGAGTCGATAAGAGTAAGGTCGGAGGCGTCCCGAAAGGGCACCGATTCCGAGCGAACCTGAAGACCGTTTGAGGGCTTATCCATGCCAAGAAGACGCGTAGCAGCCAAGCGCGAAGTGCTTGACGATCCAAAATACGGCAGCCAGATCCTGGCCAAGTTCATGAACCACGTAATGGAAAGCGGCAAGAAAGCCGTTGCCGAGCGTATCGTTTATGGCGCGCTGGAAAAGGTTAAAGAACGCAAGAACAGCGATCCCCTGGAAATCTTCGAGAAAGCTCTCGACGCCATCGCTCCGCTGGTCGAAGTAAAGTCGCGCCGTGTAGGCGGTGCTACTTACCAGGTTCCGGTCGAAGTTCGTCCGTCCCGTCGTAACGCTCTGGCAATGCGCTGGTTGGTAGACTTCGCCCGTAAGCGCGGCGAGAAGTCTATGGCTCTGCGTTTGGCTGGCGAACTGTTGGACGCTGCCGAAGGCAAAGGTGCTGCAGTTAAGAAGCGTGAAGACGTGCACCGTATGGCTGAAGCCAACAAGGCTTTCTCGCACTACCGCTTCTAATTTTAGCGTCACTAATTTTGCGAGGGCTTTATGGCTCGTACTACACCGATTAACCGCTACCGTAACATTGGTATCGTTGCTCACGTGGATGCTGGTAAAACCACCACCACCGAGCGCGTCCTTTTTTACACTGGCAAAAGTCACAAAATGGGCGAGGTGCATGACGGCGCCGCGACCACAGACTGGATGGTGCAGGAGCAGGAGCGTGGTATTACCATTACTTCTGCTGCTATTACCGCCTTCTGGCAGGGTTCCGAGAAGCAGCACAAGGACCAGTACCGCTTCAACGTCATCGACACCCCGGGCCACGTTGACTTCACTATTGAAGTTGAGCGTTCCCTGCGTGTTCTCGACGGCGCGGTCGTTGTGTTCTGCGGCACCTCGGGTGTTGAGCCTCAGTCGGAAACCGTATGGCGTCAAGCCAACAAATACGGCGTTCCACGTCTTGTTTACGTAAACAAGATGGACCGTGCTGGTGCCAACTTCCTGCGCGTGATCGGTCAGATCAAGCAGCGTCTGGGTCACACTCCGGTGCCAATCCAGTTGGCCATCGGTTCCGAAGACAACTTCCAGGGTCAGATCGATCTGATGGCCATGGAAGCTGTTTACTGGAATGACTCTGACAAAGGCATGGTTCCAGTTCGCAAGCCTATCCCTGCTGAACTGCAGGAACTGGCTGACGAGTGGCGCGGCAATATGGTTGAGGCTGCGGCCGAAGCCAGCGAAGAGCTGATGAACAAGTACCTCGAAGGTGAAGAACTCACCAACGCGGAAATCAAGGCCGCTCTGCGTCAGCGTACTATCGCTGGTGAGATCGTTCTGGCTGTTTGCGGTTCTTCCTTCAAGAACAAGGGTGTTCCCCTGGTTCTCGACGCCGTTATCGACTACCTGCCTGCTCCTACCGACATTCCTGCCATCAAGGGTACTGACCCGGATGACGAGACCAAGGAAATGGAGCGTCACGCAGACGACAGCGAGCCGTTCTCGGCTCTGGCGTTCAAGATCGCTACCGACCCATTCGTGGGTACCTTGACCTTCGTTCGAGTTTACTCGGGCGTGTTGGCCTCCGGCGACGGCGTGATCAACTCGGTTAAAGGCAAGAAAGAGCGCGTGGGTCGTATGGTGCAAATGCACGCAAACGCCCGTGAAGAAATCAAGGAAGTGCGCGCTGGTGACATCGCGGCCTTGATCGGCATGAAGGACGTCACCACTGGTGAAACTTTGTGCAACGCTGACAAGCCAATCATCCTGGTTCGCATGGACTTCCCGGAGCCGGTTATTTCGGTTGCCGTAGAGCCTAAGACCAAGGACGACCAGGAAAAAATGGGTATCGCTCTGGGCAAGCTTGCTCAGGAAGACCCGTCTTTCCGCGTCAAGACTGATGAAGAGACTGGTCAAACGATCATCTCCGGCATGGGCGAGTTGCACCTGGACATCCTGGTTGACCGGATGCGCCGTGAGTTCAACGTCGAAGCCAACATCGGTAAGCCTCAGGTTTCCTATCGTGAGCGCATCACGAAGAACTGTGAAATCGAAGGTAAGTTCGTTCGTCAATCCGGCGGTCGTGGCCAGTTTGGTCACTGCTGGATTCGTTTTGCGCCGGCTGATGAAGGTCAGGAAGGTCTGCAATTCGTGAACGAAGTAGTGGGTGGTGTGGTTCCTAAGGAATACATCCCGGCTATCCAGAAGGGTATCGAAGAGCAGATGAAGAACGGCGTTGTTGCCGGCTATCCGCTGATCGGCCTGAAGGCTACCGTGTTTGATGGTTCCTACCACGACGTCGACTCCAACGAGATGGCGTTTAAAGTGGCTGCTTCCATGGCAACCAAGCAACTGGCCCAGAAGGGCGGTGGTGAGTTGCTTGAGCCGATCATGGCGGTAGAGGTTGTTACGCCTGAAGACTATATGGGTGACGTGATGGGCGACCTTAACCGTCGTCGCGGCATGATCCTGGGTATGGAAGACACGGTCTCCGGCAAGGTGATTCGCGCCGAAGTTCCGCTGGGTGAGATGTTCGGTTATGCGACCGACGTCCGTTCCATGTCCCAAGGTCGCGCAAGCTACTCTATGGAATTCAAAAAATACAATACAGCTCCGTCGCATATCGTCGAAACTGTTACCAAAAAACAAGGCTGATTCAGCCCCTTTAGGCTAGGAGTTAATTGTCGTGGCTAAAGAAAAATTTGACCGTACCCTCCCGCACGTCAACGTTGGCACCATCGGTCACGTCGACCACGGTAAAACCACGCTGACCGCTGCTCTGACTCGCGTCTGCTCCGAAGTTTTCGGTTCGGCCGTTGTTGCTTTCGACAAAATCGACAGCGCTCCGGAAGAAAAGGCTCGTGGTATTACCATCAACACCGCGCACGTTGAATACAACTCGCTGATCCGTCACTACGCTCACGTTGACTGCCCAGGTCACGCTGACTATGTGAAGAACATGATCACCGGTGCTGCTCAGATGGACGGCGCTATCCTGGTTTGCTCGGCCGCTGATGGTCCGATGCCACAAACCCGTGAGCACATCCTGCTGTCCCGTCAGGTTGGCGTTCCGTACATCGTTGTCTTCCTGAACAAGGCTGACATGGTTGACGACGCTGAGCTGCTGGAACTGGTTGAGATGGAAGTGCGCGATCTGCTGAGCACTTACGACTTCCCAGGTGACGACACTCCGATCATCATCGGTTCGGCTCTGATGGCTCTGAACGGCCAAGACGACAACGAAATGGGCACCACTGCCGTTCGTAAACTGGTTGAGACTCTGGACAGCTACATCCCAGATCCAGTCCGTGTTATCGACAAGCCGTTCCTGATGCCAATCGAAGACGTATTCTCGATCTCCGGTCGCGGTACTGTTGTAACTGGCCGTATCGAGCGCGGTATCGTCAAGGTTCAGGATCCACTGGAAATCGTTGGTCTGCGTGACACTACCGTCACCACCTGCACCGGTGTTGAAATGTTCCGTAAGCTGCTCGACGAAGGTCGTGCTGGCGAGAACTGCGGCGTTCTGCTGCGTGGTACCAAGCGTGACGACGTTGAGCGTGGCCAGGTTCTGGTTAAGCCAGGTTCGGTTAAGCCGCACACCAAGTTCGAAGCTGAAGTCTACGTTCTGAGCAAAGAAGAAGGCGGTCGTCACACTCCGTTCTTCAAAGGCTACCGTCCACAGTTCTACTTCCGTACTACTGACGTGACTGGTAACTGCGAACTGCCGGAAGGCGTTGAAATGGTAATGCCAGGCGACAACATCAAAATGGTTGTCACCCTGATCAAGACCATCGCAATGGAAGACGGCCTGCGTTTCGCTATCCGTGAAGGCGGTCGTACCGTCGGCGCTGGCGTCGTAGCCAAAATCATCGAGTAAGCTCTTTTTTGAGTAAGCTTTGATGAGTTGAAAAAGCCCCCGCTTAGCGGGGGCTTTTTTATTGGGTTGACACCTATATGGGGCGTCTATAGAATTGCGCCTCCTTTTAACGGGCGTATTGCGCTCGGTGGGAATAGCAGCCGGAGTCTGAAATCCAATGCAAAATCAGCAAATCCGTATCAGGTTGAAGGCTTTTGACCATCGCCTGATCGACCAATCCACCCAGGAAATCGTGGAAACCGCGAAACGTACTGGTGCTCAAGTGCGTGGTCCAATTCCACTGCCTACCCGTAAAGAGCGGTTCACCGTTCTGGTCTCCCCGCACGTCAACAAAGACGCGCGTGACCAGTACGAGATCCGTACTCATAAGCGCGTTCTGGACATCGTCCAGCCAACGGATAAAACCGTTGATGCACTTATGAAGCTTGATCTTGCGGCCGGTGTGGAAGTGCAGATCAGCCTCGGCTAAGACTCGGTCTTAGTCGTGTAACGCTCTGAAATGGGCGGCCATAGCGGGTGAAAGCCCCGTACACTCATGAGGTTTACAACATGACTATTGGTGTAGTCGGTCGTAAATGCGGTATGACCCGTATTTTCACCGAAGAAGGTGTCTCCATTCCGGTCACGGTCATTGAGATCGAGCCGAATCGCGTCACCCAGTTCAAAACTGAAGAGACCGATGGCTATCGTGCAGTGCAAGTCACTGTAGGCGAGCGTCGTGCTTCGCGTGTTACAGCTGCTCAGGCTGGCCACTTCGCTAAAGCGAACGTTGCCGCTGGTCGTACCGTAATGGAATTCCGCCTTGAAGAAGGCGAGTACCAGGCCGGCGATCTGATCAACGCTGAAATCTTCGCTGCTGGTCAACTGGTTGATGTAACCGGTCAGTCCAAAGGTAAAGGCTTCCAGGGTACGATCAAGCGTTGGAACTTCCGCGGGCAAGATAATACCCACGGTAACTCCGTGTCCCACCGCGTTCCAGGCTCTATCGGCCAGTGCCAGACTCCTGGTCGTGTATTCAAGGGCAAAAAAATGTCCGGTCATATGGGCGCTGAGCGCGTGACCGTGCAGTCCCTCGAAGTAGTGCGCGTGGACGCTGAACGCAATCTGTTGTTGGTCAAGGGTGCTGTTCCTGGCGCTACTGGCGGCAACTTGGTTGTACGTCCAGCAGCCAAGGCTCGCGGTTAAGGGGAAGCTGACATGCAATTAAATGTAAATGACGCTCAAGCGATCGAAGTTTCCGAACTGACATTTGGCGGCGAATTCAACGAGACGCTGGTTCACCAAGCAGTCGTGGCCTACATGGCCGGCGGCCGTCAAGGTAGCAAGCAGCAAAAGACCCGTTCCGACGTTCGTGGTGGCGGTAAGCGCCCATGGCGTCAGAAAGGTACTGGCCGTGCTCGTGCCGGTACTATCCGTAGCCCAATCTGGCGTGGCGGCGGTACCACTTTCGCAGCTCGTCCTCAGGATCACACCCAGAAGCTGAACAAGAAGATGTATCGCGCAGCAATGCGTTCCATCCTTGCTGAGCTGGTGCGTACTGATCGTCTGGTTGTGGTTCAGGACTTCGCTGTTGATGCACCGAAGACCAAAGATCTGCTGAACAAACTGACCGGCATGGGCCTGACTGACGTCTTGATCGTGTCTGAAGTGGTTGATCAGAACCTGTACCTGGCTGCTCGCAACCTGCCACACGTTGATGTACGTGACGTGCAAGGTTCCGATCCAGTTAGTCTGATCGCATACGACAAGGTGTTGATCACCGTGTCGGCCGTGAAGAAATTCGAGGAGCTGCTGGGATGAACCAGGAACGCGTATTTAAAGTTCTGCTTGGCCCGCACGTTTCCGAGAAGGCTACGGTTCTGGCTGACAAGAAAGGCCAGTTCGTTTTCAAGGTTGCAACTGACGCAACCAAGCTGGAAATCAAGAAGGCCGTCGAAAGCCTGTTCAGCGTGAAAGTAGAGCGTGTTACTACCCTGAATGTTTTGGGTAAGAGCAAGCGCACTGCTCGCGGTCTGGGCAAGCGTAATGACTGGAAGAAGGCAGTTATCTCCCTTCAGCCAGGCCAAGATCTCGATTTCAGCAGCAGTGCTGAGTAAGGAAGGGGTGCATCATGGCAATCGTTAAATGCAAACCGACTTCCCCTGGCCGCCGTTTTGTGGTCAAGGTGGTCAACCAGGAGCTGCATAAAGGCGCTCCTCACGCACCGCTGCTCGAGAAAAAATCGAAGACTGGTGGTCGTAACAACAATGGTCGTATTACCACTCGTCACATCGGTGGTGGCCATAAGCAGCATTATCGTCTGGTCGATTTCCGTCGCAACGACAAAGATGGCATCTCTGCCACTGTCGAGCGTATTGAATACGATCCAAACCGTACTGCTCACATCGCTCTGCTGCTGTACGCAGATGGCGAGCGTCGCTACATCATCGCCCCTAAAGGCGTGAGTGCTGGTGACCAGCTGATCGCAGGTGCTTTGGCGCCGATCAAGCCGGGCAACGCTCTGCAACTGCGTAACATTCCAGTTGGTAGCACCGTACACGGCATCGAATTGAAGCCAGGTAAAGGCGCGCAAATCGCTCGTTCCGCTGGTGCTTCGGCTCAGCTGATCGCTCGTGAAGGTGTCTACGTGACCCTGCGTCTGCGTTCTGGTGAGATGCGTAAAGTGCTGGCTGAATGCCGCGCGACCCTGGGTGAAGTCTCGAACTCCGAGCACAGCCTGCGTTCGCTGGGTAAAGCTGGTGCCAAACGCTGGCGTGGCGTTCGCCCAACCGTTCGTGGTGTTGCCATGAACCCGGTTGACCACCCACATGGTGGTGGTGAAGGTCGTACCTCTGGTGGTCGTCATCCGGTATCGCCATGGGGCTTCCCGACTAAGGGCGCGAAGACTCGTGGTAATAAGCGTACCGACAAAATGATCGTCCGTCGTCGCAAGTAAATAGAGGGATACGACAGTGCCACGTTCTCTGAAAAAAGGTCCTTTTATTGATCTTCACCTACTGAAGAAGATCGAAGTGGCGGCGGAAAAGAACGATCGCAAACCAGTTAAAACCTGGTCGCGTCGTTCGATGATCCTGCCACAAATGGTCGGTCTGACCATTGCAGTGCATAACGGTCGTCAACATGTTCCAGTTCTCGTGAACGAAGACATGGTCGGCCACAAACTGGGCGAGTTTGCCGGTACCCGCACATATCGTGGGCACGTGGCAGACAAGAAAGCCAAGCGTTAAGGGGTAAGGAACGATGGAAGTAGCCGCTAAGTTGTCGGGCGCTCGAATCTCCGCCCAGAAAGCCCGCTTGGTCGCCGACCAGATCCGCGGGAAGAAGGTGGGCGAAGCGCTCAACCTGTTGGCTTTCAGCAGTAAGAAAGCCGCCGAGATCATGAAGAAAGTGCTGGAGTCGGCCGTAGCCAACGCCGAGCATAACGAAGGCGCAGACGTTGATGACCTGAAGGTCAGCACCGTTTTCGTCAACGAAGGGCGTTCGCTGAAGCGAATCATGCCACGTGCCAAAGGCCGTGCTGATCGCATCGTCAAGCGGTCTTGCCATATCACTGTCAAGGTTGCTGACAAGTAACGGAGTCGAAGAGATGGGTCAGAAAGTACATCCCATTGGCATTCGCCTGGGAATCGTCAAGGAGCACACCTCCGTCTGGTACGCAGACGGTCGGACTTATGCGGACTATTTGTTCGCTGATCTGAAGGTGCGTGAGTATCTCCAAGACAAACTAAAAAGCGCGTCCGTAAGCCGTATCGATATCCATCGTCCGGCTCAGACTGCACGTATCACCATCCACACCGCTCGTCCAGGTATCGTTATCGGGAAGAAGGGTGAAGATGTTGAGAAACTGCGTCAGGACCTGACCAAGCAAATGGGTGTGCCTGTGCACATCAATATCGAAGAGATCCGCAAGCCGGAGCTCGACGGTATGCTGGTTGCGCAGAGCGTAGCTCAGCAGCTGGAGCGTCGTGTAATGTTCCGTCGCGCTATGAAGCGCGCTGTTCAGAACGCCATGCGCATTGGTGCCAAAGGCATCAAAATCCAAGTGAGCGGTCGTCTCGGCGGTGCTGAAATCGCACGTACTGAATGGTATCGCGAAGGTCGTGTGCCACTGCACACCCTGCGTGCCGACATCGACTATGCCAACTACGAAGCTCACACCACTTACGGTGTGATCGGTGTAAAGGTTTGGATCTTCAAGGGCGAAGTAATTGGTGGTCGCCAAGAAGAACTGAAACCACAAGCACCAGCGCCTCGTAAAAAAGCTGCTAAGTAAGGGGTACGCCAAATGTTGCAACCAAAGCGTACGAAGTTCCGCAAGCAGATGACAGGCCACAACCGTGGTCTGGCTCAGCGCGGTAGCAAAGTCAGCTTCGGCGAGTTCGCGCTGAAGTCTGTAGCTCGTGGTCGTCTCACCGCTCGTCAGATCGAGTCAGCGCGTCGTGCTCTGACCCGTCACGTTAAGCGTGGCGGCAAGATCTGGATCCGTGTATTCCCGGACAAGCCTATTTCCAAAAAGCCACTCGAAGTTCGGATGGGTAAAGGTAAGGGTAGTGTGGAGTACTGGGTTGCCCAGATTCAGCCAGGCAAAGTCCTGTATGAAATCGAGGGTGTTTCTGAAGAGCTGGCGCGTGAGGCTTTTGCCCTGGCTGCTGCAAAGCTGCCGCTCGCCACCGCCTTTGTTAAACGGACGGTGATGTGATGAAAGCGAATGAACTTCGTGAAAAATCCGCACAGCAGCTGAACGAGCAACTGCTCGGCTTGCTGCGCGACCAGTTCAATCTGCGTATGCAGAAAGCAACTGGCCAGTTGGGGCAGTCTCATCTGCTCTCGCAAGTTAAGCGTGACATCGCTCGCGTGAAGACTGTGCTCAACCAGCAGGCAGGTAAGTAATCATGGCTGAAGCCGAAAAAACTGTCCGTACGCTGACTGGCCGTGTTGTCAGCGACAAGATGGACAAAACCATCACCGTTCTGATCGAGCGTCGCGTTAAGCACCCGATCTACGGTAAATACGTTAAGCGTTCGACTAAGCTGCACGCGCACGACGAAACCAATCAGTGCCACATCGGCGACAAAGTCACTATTCGTGAAACTCGTCCTTTGGCCAAGACCAAGTCTTGGGCGCTGGTTGATGTTCTCGAACGCGCTGTGGAAGTCTAAGGACTAGGGGTCGGAGAAATTATATGATTCAGACTCAATCCATGCTCGATGTGGCCGATAACAGCGGCGCTCGCCGTGTTATGTGCATCAAGGTGCTGGGTGGCTCCCATCGTCGTTACGCTGGTATCGGTGACATCATCAAGGTTACCGTGAAGGAAGCAATTCCTCGCGGTAAAGTGAAAAAAGGCCAAGTGATGACTGCTGTTGTAGTCCGCACTCGTCACGGCGTACGTCGTGCTGATGGCTCCATTATCCGCTTTGATGGCAACGCTGCTGTTCTTCTGAACAACAAGCAAGAGCCGATCGGCACCCGTATCTTTGGGCCAGTGACCCGTGAACTTCGTACTGAGAAGTTCATGAAGATCGTCTCGCTCGCCCCAGAAGTGCTGTAAGGAGATCCGACATGCAAAAGATTCGTCGTGACGACGAGATCATCGTGATCGCCGGCAAAGACAAAGGTAAGCGCGGTAAGGTGCTTAAGGTTCTCGCTAACAACCGTTTGGTTATTGGCGGTCTGAACCTGGTTAAGCGTCATACCAAGCCTAACCCGATGTCGGGCGTGCAGGGCGGTATCGTCGAAAAAGAAGCTCCGCTGGATGCTTCTAACGTCGCCATTTTCAACGGCGAAACCAACAAGGCTGACCGCGTTGGTTTTAAAGTAGAAGACGGCAAGAAAATTCGTGTCTTCAAGTCGACCCAAAAAGCGGTTGATGCTTGAACACTGCTAGGTAGAAGACCATGGCACGACTAAAAGAGATTTACTGGAAGGAAATCGCACCGAAGCTTAAGGAAGAACTTAAGCTTTCGAACGTGATGGAAGTTCCACGCGTTACCAAAATCACCCTGAACATGGGTCTGGGCGAAGCGGTCGGTGACAAAAAAGTCATCGAGCACGCTGTTGCCGACCTGGAAAAGATCACCGGTCAGAAAGTCGTTGTGACTTACGCTCGGAAATCCATCGCTGGCTTTAAAGTCCGTGAAGGTTGGCCGATCGGCGTCAAAGTGACTCTGCGCCGTGAGCGTATGTACGAATTCCTGGATCGTCTGCTGTCGATCTCCCTGCCTCGGGTTCGCGACTTCCGCGGCCTGAATGCCAAGTCCTTCGATGGTCGTGGTAACTACAGCATGGGCGTTAAAGAGCAGATCATCTTCCCGGAAATCGACTACGACAAGATCGATGCTCTCCGCGGTCTGGACATTACCCTGACCACCACTGCCAAGAACGATGATGAAGGTCGCGCTCTGCTGCGCGCTTTCAAATTCCCGTTCCGCAACTGATTGGAGTAGGAAAATGGCCAAGATGAGCATGAAAAACCGCGAGCTGAAGCGTCAGCTCACGGTTGCCAAGTACGCCAAAAAGCGTGCAGCACTGAAAGCTATCATCGTTGATCTGAACGCAAGTCCAGAAGCGCGTTGGGAAGCTACAGTAGCTCTGCAGAAGCAGCCACGTGACGCAAGCGCTTCGCGCATGCGTAACCGCTGCCGCCTGACCGGTCGTCCACACGGCGTTTACCGCAAGTTCGGCCTCGGCCGTAACAAACTGCGTGAAGCTGCAATGCGTGGTGACGTACCTGGTCTGGTTAAAGCCAGCTGGTAAGCACTGTCAAAGTCTCGGTGTTCGGGATCGCAAGATCCTGACCATCGGTGACCTTGAACTTGAATCAAGCCCCTATTGGGGCTTGATTCATTTGTGGGGTGTGTCTAGAATACCCGGCTCGCCTGAGCCCGTGCTTTTTTTGCATGGATGTCCTCGGCGACAAGTAGTAGCCGCAAGGCTAATTTTTTTGTATTAGGAGCGTCTAGCCCATGAGTATGCAGGACCCGTTAGCGGACATGCTAACTCGAATCCGTAATGCCCAGATGGCTGAAAAGTCCGTCGTAAGCATGCCATCTTCTACTTTGAAGGTAGCTGTTGCCAAAGTCCTGAAGGACGAAGGTTACATTGCGGGTTATCAGATCAGCAGCGAAATCAAACCACTGCTGTCCATCGAGCTGAAGTACTTCGAAGGCCGTCCGGTCATCGAGGAAGTGAAGCGCGTTAGCCGTCCAGGCCTGCGTCAGTACAAGTCCGTCGATGATCTGCCAAAAGTTCGTGGCGGTCTCGGTGTGTCTATCGTCTCCACCAACAAAGGTGTGATGACGGATCGTGCTGCGCGCGCTGCCGGTGTCGGCGGCGAAGTTCTTTGCACTGTGTTCTAAGGGGGGATAAGCATGTCACGCGTCGCTAAGAACCCCGTTAAGCTGCCAGCCGGTGTCGAAGTCAAATTCGCAGGCCAACAGCTTTCGGTGAAGGGTGCCAAGGGTACTCTCGAACTGAACATCCATTCGTCCGTTGAAATTGTTGAAGAAGCTGGTGAGCTGCGTTTTGCTGCTCGCAATGGCGATCAACAGACTCGCGCAATGGCTGGTACCACTCGTGCGTTGGTTAACAACATGGTCCAAGGCGTAAGCCAAGGCTTCGAGCGCAAGCTCCAGCTGGTCGGTGTTGGTTACAAAGCGCAAGCAAAAGGCACAGTGCTGAACCTGGCTCTTGGCTTCTCGCACCCAGTGGATTATGAACTGCCGGAAGGCATCACCGCTGAGACTCCTAGCCAGACCGATATCCTGATCAAGGGCATCGATAAGCAGCTGGTAGGTCAAGTGGCCGCCGAGATCCGCGACTTCCGTCCACCAGAGCCGTACAAAGGCAAAGGTGTGCGCTACGCGGACGAAGTCGTCCGTCGTAAAGAAGCCAAGAAGAAGTAGGGCATAGCAAATGACCGACAAAAAAGTTACTCGACTGCGTCGCGCTCGCAAAGCACGCCTGAAAATGCACGAACTCGAAGTCGTGCGTCTCTGCGTGTTCCGCTCGTCGCAGCACATCTACGCCCAGGTCATTTCGGCCGACGGCAACAAAGTCCTGGCAAGTGCCTCGACTTTGGATAAAGAACTGCGTGATGGCGCCACTGGCAACATCGACGCGGCCACTAAGGTTGGCCAGCTGGTCGCTACGCGTGCTAAAGCCGCTGGCGTCTCGCAGGTGGCTTTCGACCGCTCTGGCTTCAAGTATCACGGCCGCGTCAAGGCGCTGGCTGATGCTGCTCGTGAAGCTGGGCTGGAGTTCTAAGTTATGTCAAATAACGACCAAAAGCGCGACGAAGGCTACATCGAGAAGCTGGTTCAAGTTAACCGCGTAGCCAAAACCGTTAAAGGCGGCCGTATCTTCACTTTCACCGCGTTGACCGTGGTTGGTGACGGTAAAGGGCGTGTTGGCTTCGGCCGTGGCAAGTCACGTGAAGTGCCTGCTGCGATCCAGAAGGCAATGGAAGCTGCTCGTCGCAACATGATCCAAGTTGATCTGAACGGCACCACTCTGCAGTACGCAATGAAGTCCGGTCACGGCGCTTCGAAGGTGTACATGCAGCCTGCTTCTGAAGGTACCGGTATCATCGCTGGCGGCGCTATGCGTGCTGTCCTCGAAGTTGCTGGTGTTCAGAACGTTCTGGCCAAGTGCTACGGCTCGACTAACCCGGTAAACGTGGTTCACGCCACTTTCAAAGGTTTGAAGGCTATGCAGTCTCCTGAATCCATTGCCGCCAAGCGTGGCAAAAGCGTCAAGGAGATCTTCTGATCATGGCTACCGTTAAAGTTACGCTGATCAAAAGCATGACCGGCCGCATCCCTAACCACAAACTGTGCGTTAAGGGTCTGGGTCTGCGTCGCATCGGTCACACTGTAGAGGTACTTGATACTCCCGAGAATCGCGGGATGATCAACAAGGCTTACTACATGCTGCGTGTCGAGGGTTAATCGATGAAACTCAATGATCTGAGTCCAGCGCCGGGTTCCCGTCGCGAAAAGCATCGTCCGGGCCGTGGTATCGGTAGTGGTTTGGGCAAGACTGGTGGTCGTGGCCACAAAGGTCAGTCCTCCCGCTCCGGTGGCACCATTGCTCCAGGCTTTGAAGGCGGTCAACAGCCGCTGCATCGTCGCCTGCCGAAATTCGGTTTCGTTTCCCTGAAAGCCATGGATCGCGCAGAAGTGCGTTTGTCCGAGCTGGCTAAAGTGGAAGGCGACATCGTCACCGTGCAGTCCCTGAAAGATGCCAACGTGATCAACGTCAACGTACAGCGTGTGAAAATCATGCTGTCCGGCGAAGTTACTCGCGCTGTTACCATCGGAAAGGGAATCGGCGCCACCAAAGGTGCGCGTGCGGCTATCGAAGCAGCTGGCGGCAAGTTCGAGGAATAAATGGCTAAGCAAGGTGCTCTCTCTGCGCTCGGCAAAGGCGGTATGTCTGAACTCTGGGCTCGTCTGCGTTTTCTATTCTTGGCGATTATCGTCTACCGAATAGGCGCACACATCCCGGTTCCAGGTATCAACCCGGACCGACTCGCGGACCTGTTTCGACAGAATGAGGGGACCATTCTTAGCTTGTTCAACATGTTTTCCGGTGGTGCGCTGGAACGGATGAGTATCTTTGCACTGGGGATCATGCCGTACATTTCGGCATCGATCATCATGCAGCTGATGACCGCCGTCAGTCCGCAGCTGGAGCAGTTGAAGAAGGAAGGTGAAGCTGGGCGTCGCAAGATTGCTCAGTACACCCGCTACGGCACTGTCGTCCTCGCTCTCGTTCAGGCAATTGGCATGTCCATTGGTCTGGCAGGGCAGGGCGTTGCGTTCACTGGTGACTTTGGCTTCCATTTCGTCGCGGTATCCACGTTTGTGGCTGGTGCGATGTTCATGATGTGGCTGGGTGAGCAGATTACTGAGCGTGGTGTTGGCAACGGTATCTCGATGTTGATTTTCGCAGGTATCGTCGCCGGTCTTCCGAGAGCGATCGGGCAGTCTTTCGAGTCTGCGCGTCAGGGTGATATCAACATTTTCGCCCTGGTTGCCATCGGTTTGCTGGCAGTAGCGATTATCGGTTTTGTGGTGTTCATTGAGCGTGGTCAGCGTCGTATTGCTGTTCACTACGCCAAGCGTCAGCAGGGCCGTAAGGTCTTTGCTGCGCAGACCAGCCACTTGCCGTTGAAGGTGAACATGGCCGGTGTTATTCCGGCCATTTTCGCGAGCAGCATTTTGCTGTTCCCGGCTTCGTTGGGTACCTGGTTTGGTCAGTCTGAAGGTATGGGCTGGCTGCAGGATATCTCGCAGTCGATCGCTCCTGGTCAGCCGTTGAATATTCTGCTGTTTAGTGCAGGGATTATTTTCTTCTGCTTCTTCTATACGGCGTTGATGTTCAATCCGAAAGACGTAGCGGAAAACCTGAAGAAGTCCGGTGCCTTTATTCCGGGCATCCGTCCAGGTGAGCAGTCTGCGCGCTACATTGATGGCGTTCTGACTCGTTTGACCCTGTTCGGTGCTCTATATATGACGGCCGTGTGCCTGTTGCCCCAGTTCCTGGTGGTTGCAGCAAACGTTCCGTTCTACCTTGGCGGGACCTCGTTGCTGATCGTGGTCGTGGTTGTGATGGACTTCATGTCTCAAGTACAATCGCACCTCGTTTCGCACCAGTACGAATCCCTGATGAAGAAAGCCAACCTGAAGGGTTACGGCAGCGGCATGTTGCGCTGAGTACCCATAAGGTTCGAGGAGTTGGTGATGAAAGTTCGTGCATCGGTGAAAAAGCTGTGCCGTAACTGCAAGATTATTCGCCGCGAAGGTGTTGTTCGAGTAATTTGCAGCGCGGAACCGCGTCACAAACAGCGCCAAGGCTGAGTGTGATTGTGCTTCAAGCCCGGCAGCTAGTGCGCTGCCGGGTTGATTATTTGTTATTACAGCGATATTATCTCGCGCCCTATTTCTTGGCTTCCGGGGCGTAGGTAGCTGTCAATTGGAGTCCCACTGAATGGCCCGTATTGCAGGCGTTAACATTCCAGATAACAAGCATACTGTTATCTCGCTGACCTACATCTATGGTGTTGGTCGCACTACTGCACAGAAAATTTGTGCAGTGACTGGGGTAAACCCAGCCGCAAAGATCAAAGATCTGAGCGACGAGCAGATTGAACAGCTGCGTGGCGAAGTGGCGAAGTTCACCACTGAAGGTGACCTGCGTCGCGAAATCAACATGAAAATCAAGCGTTTGATGGACCTCGGTTGCTATCGCGGTCTGCGTCATCGTCGTGGTCTTCCAGTGCGCGGTCAGCGTACCAAGACTAACGCGCGTACCCGTAAAGGTCCGCGTAAGCCGATCCGCAAGTAATCGCCCCAGCGAATCGACAGGAAATTAATCATGGCTAAACCTGCTGCTCGTCCTCGTAAAAAAGTTAAAAAGACAGTGGTTGATGGCATTGCCCACATCCATGCTTCTTTTAACAACACAATCGTGACCATCACCGACCGTCAAGGCAACGCTCTTTCCTGGGCTACCTCCGGTGGTTCGGGTTTCCGCGGTTCCCGCAAGTCCACCCCGTTTGCTGCTCAAGTAGCTGCTGAACGTGCTGGTCAAGCTGCGCTGGAATACGGCCTGAAAAACCTCGACGTTAACGTCAAAGGTCCAGGCCCAGGTCGTGAATCCGCAGTCCGCGCTTTGAACGGCTGTGGCTACAAGATCGCCAGCATCACCGACGTGACGCCAATCCCGCACAACGGGTGCCGTCCGCCGAAGAAGCGCCGCGTGTAATCCAGGAGATTGTAAAGAATGGCTCGTTACATTGGTCCAAAATGCAAACTCGCTCGTCGCGAAGGCACCGATCTCTTTCTGAAGAGCGGCGTGCGCGCGATCGAATCGAAGTGCAACATCGAAGCAGCACCTGGTATCCACGGCCAACGCCGCGGTCGCCAGTCCGATTACGGCACCCAACTGCGTGAAAAGCAGAAGGTCCGTCGTATCTACGGCGTTCTCGAGCGTCAATTCAGCGGCTACTACAAAGAAGCTGCTGGCAAGAAAGGCGCAACTGGCGAAAACCTGTTGCAGCTGCTCGAATGCCGTCTGGACAACGTTGTATACCGTATGGGTTTTGGCTCTACTCGTGCCGAATCCCGTCAGCTGGTATCGCACAAGTCGATCAGCGTTAACGGTCAGACCGTAAACGTTCCGTCCTACCAGGTTCGTGCTGGTGACGTGGTCGCAGTTCGCGAGAAAGCAAAGAACCAACTTCGCATTGTCCAAGCTCTCGATCTGTGTGCCCAACGTGGCCGCGTAGAATGGGTAGAAGTAGACACTGAGAAGAAGTCGGGCGTTTTCAAGAACGTTCCAGCTCGCAGTGATCTGTCCGCCGACATCAACGAAAGCCTGATTGTCGAGCTCTACTCCAAGTAAGGGCTAGAAAATAGGTGCATCCATGCAGATTTCGGTAAATGAGTTCCTGACACCCCGCCATATTGATGTGCAGGTTGTCAGTCCAACCCGCGCCAAGATCACTCTCGAGCCTCTCGAGCGTGGTTTCGGCCACACCCTGGGCAACGCGCTGCGCCGCATCCTGTTGTCCTCAATGCCCGGCTGTGCAGTAGTCGAGGCCGAGATTGACGGTGTGCTCCATGAGTACAGCGCCATCGAAGGTGTACAGGAAGACGTAATTGAAATCCTGTTGAACCTTAAAGGTCTGGCTATCAAGCTGCACGGTCGAGACGAAGTTACGCTGACCTTGTCGAAGAAGGGTTCGGGGGTGGTTACCGCTGCCGATATTCAGCTGGATCATGATGTCGAGATCGTTAACCCCGATCACGTAATCGCTAACCTGGCGTCTAACGGCGCCCTGAACATGAAGCTCACCGTAGCTCGTGGTCGTGGTTATGAACCGGCAGACTCGCGTCAGAGCGATGAAGACGAAAGCCGCAGCATCGGTCGCTTGCAGCTTGACTCTTCGTTCAGCCCGGTTCGCCGTATCGCATACGTGGTGGAAAACGCCCGTGTCGAACAGCGTACTAACCTGGACAAGCTGGTTATTGATCTGGAAACCAACGGTACCCTGGATCCTGAAGAGGCTATCCGCCGTGCTGCAACCATTCTGCAACAGCAGTTGGCTGCGTTCGTCGATCTCAAAGGTGACAGTGAGCCAGTGGTTGTCGAGCAGGAAGACGAGATCGATCCGATCCTGCTTCGCCCGGTTGACGATCTGGAACTGACTGTACGTTCGGCTAACTGCCTTAAGGCGGAAAACATCTACTACATCGGTGACCTGATTCAGCGTACCGAAGTAGAGCTGTTGAAGACTCCGAACCTTGGCAAGAAATCCTTGACTGAAATCAAGGACGTTCTGGCCTCCCGCGGTCTGTCCCTCGGCATGCGCCTCGACAACTGGCCGCCTGCAAGTCTTAAGAAGGACGACAAGGCGACTGCCTGATCGTCGTAATCACCGAACGTTGTGTTTGGTAAGGAATGAACCATGCGTCATCGTAAAAGTGGTCGTCACCTGAGCCGCACCAGCTCGCACCGCAAGGCCATGTTTCAAAACATGGCGGTGTCGCTGTTCGAGCACGAGCTGATCAAAACTACACTGCCAAAAGCCAAAGAACTGCGCCGCGTTGCTGAGCCGCTGATCACTTTGGCCAAGACAGACAGCCTGGCTAACCGCCGTCTGGCTTTCGACCGTACTCGTTCGAAAGCTATCGTTGGTAAGCTCTTCAACGACCTGGGCAAGCGTTACGCTACCCGTGAGGGTGGCTACCTGCGCATCCTCAAGTGCGGCTTCCGCACTGGCGACAACGCGCCTATGGCGTACGTCGAGTTGGTTGATCGTCCTGTCGGCGGTGAAGCTGTATCCGCTGAGTAAGACGTCAGTCTGAAACAAAGAACCGGGCCTAGTGCCCGGTTTTTTGTGCGTGTAAGAAACGCGCTGTTTGTACAAGCTTCCTTGCGGTTCATACCTTCAGTATATGAGCGGGATTGTTGGTAGTATTTTTCTATTGATGTCTGCAAATTAATGAATTTGTAGGTGCCATGTTTGATGGTCAATACTCCCTCCCACGCCGATTAGCCGGCAGTTCCAAAACTGACAGAGGATGAGATCGCATGAGCCAAAACAAAACGCTTACGACCGCCAGTGGCGCTCCTGTCGCCGACAACCAGAATTCCCGCTCCGCCGGCCCTCGTGGCCCTTTGCTGCTCGACGATTTCCACCTGATCGAGAAGCTTGCGCACTTCAACCGTGAAAACATCCCTGAGCGTCGTGTACACGCCAAAGGTTCGGGTGCCTACGGTACGTTCACCGTAACTCGCGATATCACTCAGTACACCAGTGCCAAGCTGTTTGAGTCCGTCGGCAAACAAACCCCGACCTTTCTGCGATTCTCCACCGTGGGCGGCGAACGCGGTTCTGCGGACACCGAGCGTGATCCACGCGGTTTTGCCCTGAAGTTCTACACTGAAGAAGGCAACTGGGACATCGTCGGTAACAATACACCGGTGTTTTTCATCCGTGATCCGCTGAAATTCCCTGACTTTATTCACACCCAGAAACGCCTGCCGCAAAGCAATCTGAAAAGCGCGCAGATGATGTGGGATTTCTGGTCGCACTCGCCTGAGGCGTTGCACCAGGTCACCATTTTGTTCTCGGACCGCGGCATCCCTGACGGCTATCGCCACATGCATGGCTTCGGCAGCCACACCTACAGCCTGATCAACGCCAATGGCGAGCGTCACTGGGTGAAGTGGCACTACAAAACCAGGCAAGGGATCAAGAACCTCACTCCGGCAGAAGCGGCGCGCCTGGCGGGTACCGATCCGGATTACGCACAACGCGACCTGTTCGGCGCCATTGAGCGCGGTGACTTCCCGAAATGGAGTGTCAATATCCAGATCATGACCGAGGCCCAAGCCGAGGCTCATTACGAGAACCCGTTTGATGTGACCAAAACCTGGTCGCAGAAAGAGTTTCCGCTGATCGAAGTGGGTGAGTTAGAGCTCAACCGTAATCCGCTGAACTACTTCGCTGAAGTCGAGCAGGCGGCGTTCGGTCCGAGCAATATGGTCCCGGGTGTCGGGCTGTCGCCTGACCGCATGCTGCAAGGTCGCGTGTTCGCTTACGCTGATGCTCACCGCTACCGTGTGGGAACCAATCACCAGCAGCTGCCGGTGAATGCGCCTCGCAGCCCGGTCAACACTTACCAGCGCGATGGCTCCATGGCATTTGGTACCAATGGTGGTGCAGCACCGAACTACGAGCCGAACAGCTACGTAGAATCACCGAAACAGGCGCCGCGTTACGCTGAACCTGCTTTGGCCTTGAGTGGCGCGGCTGATCGTTACGATCATCGCGAAGATACCGACTACTACAGCCACGCTGGTGCGCTGTTCCGCCTGATGAGCGATGAGCAGAAAACTCTGCTGATCAACAACATTGCCGGTGCAATGGCTGGGGTTTCCAGCGATGTGGTTGATCGCCAATTGCAGCATTTCTTCAAAGCCGACCCCGCGTATGGAGAAGCAATCGCAAAGGCGCTCAACGTACAGCTTAACTAAGTCTAAACGATAAGCAGAACCGCCCTCATTTGGGCGGTTTTTGCGTTATTTAAACCGCTTTTCTCAGAATATCTTGGCTTTTATAGCGTCGAACGAGTGACCTTCCGGTCAGGTTGGTTCAAACTACAGACTTTAAAGCAGGGAGATGTAGGGCGATGCAAGGTCACCCAGACGTAATCGATTACCTCAACACGTTGCTGACAGGCGAACTGGCAGCCCGTGATCAATATTTCATCCATTCGCGGATGTACGAGGACTGGGGTTTCACCGAGCTCTACGAACGTATCAACCACGAGATGGAAGAAGAGGCGCAACACGCTGACGCCCTGATGCGTCGGATCCTCATGCTCGAAGGCACCCCGCGTATGCGTCCGGACGATCTGGATGTCGGCACCACCGTGCCTGACATGCTCGCCGCTGACCTGCGTCTGGAATACAAAGTTCGCGCAGCTCTCTGCAAGGGCATTGAGCTTTGCGAGCTGCACAAGGATTACGTCAGCCGCGAGATCCTGCGCATTCAGCTGGCCGATACCGAAGAAGACCACACCTACTGGCTCGAGAAGCAGCTGGGTCTGATCAAACTGATTGGCCTGGAAAATTACCTGCAATCGCAGTTCTGATGCTGTTGTAGGCGCGTACAAAAAAGCCCCTGTCACCAATGAAGTGACAGGGGCTTTTTCGTGGCCCTGATTCAGGCTCTGTCGCGAGCCAGCAATGGTTTGAGATAGAAGCCAGTATGAGACTGCTTCATCTCCGACACTTCCTCTGGCGTACCGACGGCAATGATCTGGCCGCCTTTGGAACCACCTTCCGGCCCCAGGTCCACCAACCAGTCGGCAGTCTTGATCACATCCAGGTTGTGCTCGATCACCACCACGGTATTGCCGTGGTCGCGCAGTCGATGCAACACGTCGAGCAGTTGCTGGATATCCGCAAAGTGCAGGCCTGTGGTCGGCTCATCGAGGATGTACAGGGTCTTGCCAGTATCACGCTTGGACAGCTCGCGAGACAGTTTCACCCGCTGGGCTTCACCGCCGGACAGCGTGGTCGCCGATTGCCCCAGCTTGATGTAGGAAAGGCCTACATCCATCAGCGTCTGAAGCTTGCGCGCCAAGGCTGGAACCGCGTCGAAGAACACCCGGGCTTCCTCGATGGTCATCTCGAGTGTTTCGTGGATGCTCTTGCCCTTGTACTTGATCTCCAGCGTCTCGCGGTTGTAACGCTTGCTCTTGCAGACGTCGCACGGGACATAGATGTCCGGCAGGAAGTGCATTTCCACCTTGATCAGGCCATCGCCCTGACAGGCTTCGCAGCGTCCGCCCTTCACGTTGAAGGAGAAACGCCCCGGCCCGTAACCGCGGGAGCGGGATTCCGGCACACCGGCGAACAACTCGCGAATCGGCGTGAACAGCCCGGTGTAGGTAGCCGGGTTGGAGCGCGGCGTGCGACCGATCGGGCTCTGGTCAATGTCGACGACTTTATCCAGATGCTCCAGACCTTTGATGCTCTCGTGAGCAGCCGCCTCCAGGGTCGTTGCCCCATTGAGTGCAGTAGCGCTCAAAGGAAACAGTGTGTTGTTGATCAATGTCGACTTGCCCGAGCCGGATACACCAGTCACGCAGGTCAACAGGCCGATCGGAATCTCCAGATCGACATTGCGCAAATTGTTGCCGCGAGCGCCTTTGAGGGCCAACGACAGCTTCTTGTTACGCGGCGTGCGTTTGGCTGGAACTGCGATCTTTACCCGACCCGAAAGGTACTTGCCGGTCAGCGAATCAGGGTGAGCCATAACCTCGGCCGGGGTACCTTCGGCGACGATATGTCCACCGTGCACACCTGCGCCCGGGCCAATATCCACTACATAGTCAGCCAAACGAATCGCGTCTTCGTCGTGCTCGACCACGATCACCGTGTTGCCGATGTCGCGCAGGTGCTTGAGGGTGCCCAGCAACCGGTCGTTGTCCCGTTGATGCAGACCAATCGACGGCTCATCGAGGATGTACAGAACCCCCACCAGGCCGGCGCCAATCTGACTGGCCAGACGAATTCGCTGGGCTTCGCCGCCGGACAGCGTATCGGCACTGCGATCCAGTGACAGATAGTCTAGGCCAACGTTGACCAGAAACTGCAGGCGCTCGCGGATTTCCTTGAGAATCTTGTCGGCGATCTCGCCACGGCGGCCGGTCAGTTTCAGCACGCCGAAATATTCACAGGCATCACCGATCGGCAGATTGGTCACCGCCGGCAAGGTCTTCTCGCCAACCCATACGTGCCGCGCCTCGCGACGCAGACGGGTACCGCGGCAATCCGGGCAGGGTTGGGTGCTGAGGAACTTGGCCAGCTCTTCACGCACCGAAGCCGATTCGGTTTCGCGATAGCGGCGTTCCAGGTTCGGCACGATGCCTTCGAACGGGTGCGAACGTTTGACGATGTCGCCACGGTCGTTCAGGTATTTGAAGTCGACGTTCTGCGAGCCACTGCCATGCAGGATGAATTTCTGCTGATCGGCCGGCAGGTCGTTGAACGGCACTTCGAGGCTGAACTTGTAGTGCGAGGCCAGCGACCCAAGCATCTGGAAGTAATAGACGTTGCGCCGGTCCCAGCCGCGAATTGCACCTTCGGCTAGAGTCAGTTCACCGTTCACCAGTCGTTTGGTGTCGAAGAACTGTTTAACCCCCAGACCATCGCAGGTCGGGCAGGCGCCGGCCGGGTTGTTGAAGGAGAACAGCTTGGGTTCCAGCTCGCTGATGGCGTGGCCACAGATCGGGCAGGCGAAGCGCGCGGAGAAGATGATTTCTTCGCCGGGCTCGTCGTCCATCGGCGCGATCAGTGCAATGCCGTCCGCCAGTTTCAACGCAGTCTCGAACGACTCAGCCAAACGCTGTTGCAGATCGGCACGAACCTTGAAGCGGTCGACCACGACATCGATCGAGTGCTTCTTCTGTTTATCCAGCTTCGGCAACTCGTCCAGCTCGCAGAGCCTGCCGTTGACGCGGGCACGTACAAAACCCTGGGCGCGCAGTTCTTCAAAGACCGAGAGGTGCTCGCCCTTACGCTCGCGGATCACCGGGGCCAGCAGCATCAGTTTGCTACCCTCCGGTTGTGCCAGCACCAGGTCGACCATCTGACTGACGGTCTGGGCTTCCAGCGGAATGTCGTGGTCCGGGCAGCGCGGAATACCGACGCGAGCGTAGAGCAGGCGCAGGTAGTCGTAGATTTCGGTAATGGTGCCAACCGTCGAGCGCGGGTTGTGCGAGGTTGACTTCTGTTCGATGGAGATCGCTGGCGACAGACCTTCAATGGTGTCGACGTCAGGTTTTTCCATCATCGACAGAAACTGCCGGGCGTAGGCCGACAGCGACTCGACATAACGGCGCTGGCCTTCGGCGTACAGCGTGTCAAAGGCCAGGGACGACTTGCCGGATCCGGACAGGCCGGTGATAACGATCAGTTTGTCCCGTGGCAGGGTCAGGTCGATGTTCTTCAGGTTGTGGGTTCGGGCCCCACGAATCAGGATCTTGTCCAAAGTGGCCTCGCTCGGCGGGCGTCGAAAACGTAGGAGTATACGGCCAAATACTGGATGGATGCACACTATCAAATGCGGGGCGCGCAGCCTTGCATGAAGACTGCGTCATCTGTGCGCGTCATAGCGTCGCGATATACCCCGTCAATCGATGGGACTGGTAGAATCGCCGCCGGTTCACATGAGGTTTTTCCATGCACGATCCCCACAGCGAACGCATGAGTGGCAGTGAGACCCGCGCAGCAAGCGGTCTGGCCCTGGTGTTCGCCTTCCGTATGCTTGGCATGTTCATGGTGTTGCCGGTTCTGGCGACCTATGGGATGGACCTGGCAGGAGCGACCCCGGCCCTCATCGGGTTGGCGATTGGCGCTTACGGCCTGACCCAGGCGATCTTTCAGATTCCTTTTGGCTTCATTTCCGACCGCATCGGTCGTCGTCCGGTGATTTACCTGGGGCTGATCATCTTCGCCCTGGGGAGTGTGCTGGCGGCCAATGCCGATTCGATCTGGGGCGTCATCGCCGGGCGCATCCTGCAAGGCGCCGGAGCGATTTCCGCGGCGGTCATGGCGTTGCTGTCAGACCTGACCCGGGAACAGCATCGGACCAAAGCCATGGCCATGATCGGCATGACGATTGGTCTGTCGTTCGCTGTCGCCATGGTTGTAGGACCATTGCTGACCCGTGTCTTCGGTCTGTCCGGGTTGTTCTTCGCCACCGGAGGCATGGCGCTGGTCGGCATCGTCATTGTGATGTTCATGGTGCCGCGCGCAACCGGGCCGTTGCAGCACCGCGAGTCCGGCGTCGCACGCCAGGCGCTGATACCGACGCTCAAGCATCCGGACCTGCTGCGCCTGGACCTGGGCATTTTTGTGTTGCACGCGATGTTGATGTCGAGCTTCGTTGCATTGCCCCTGGCCCTGGTCGAAAAAGCCGGGCTGCCCAAAGAGCAGCACTGGTGGGTCTACCTGACCGCGCTGCTGATCTCCTTCTTCGCCATGATCCCGTTCATCATCTACGGCGAGAAGAGACGCAAAATGAAACGAGTTTTGCTCGGCGCCGTCGTGACGCTGATGTTCACTGAGCTATTCTTCTGGCAGTTTGGCGATAGCTTGCGGGCTCTGGTGATTGGTACGGTGGTGTTCTTCACCGCGTTCAATCTGCTGGAAGCCTCCTTGCCATCGCTGATCAGCAAGGTTTCACCGGCGGGCGGCAAGGGCACGGCAATGGGGGTTTATTCCACCAGTCAGTTCCTCGGTTCGGCGCTGGGCGGGATCCTCGGTGGCTGGATGTTCCAGCACGGCGGTTTGTCGGTTGTATTCCTCGGATGCGCCGGCCTGGCTGCCCTCTGGCTGGCCTTTGCTGTTACCATGCGCGAACCACCTTACGTCACGAGCCTGCGCTTGCCGTTGTCGCCCGAGGCGATCCGCGAAGCAGGTCTGGTCGAGCGCCTGAAGGCCGTCGTAGGGGTAACAGATGCAGTGATCGTCGAAGATGAAGCGGCGATTTACATCAAATTGGACACAGAACTATTGGATCGCACCACCCTTGAGCGCCTGGTGAACAACCCGGCCGGGGCAGCGTGCGTAGCCTAGGAGAACGTTATGGCCCGTGGGGTTAACAAAGTCATATTGGTCGGCACTTGCGGCCAGGATCCCGAAGTTCGCTACTTGCCTAACGGTAACGCCGTGACCAACCTGAGTCTGGCGACCAGCGAACAGTGGACCGACAAGCAAACCGGTCAGAAGGTCGAGAAGACCGAATGGCACCGTGTTTCGATGTTCGGCAAGGTTGCCGAAATTGCCGGTGAATACCTGCGTAAAGGTTCGCAGGTGTACATCGAAGGCAAGCTGCAGACCCGCGAGTGGGAAAAAGACGGTATCAAGCGTTACACCACTGAAATCGTGGTCGACATGCAAGGCACCATGCAACTGCTGGGCGGCCGTCCACAGCAGGGCGACCAACAAGGCGGGGGCAATAACTACCAGCAGTCCGCCCCGGCCCCACGCCAACAGGCTCCGCGTCCACAGCAGTCGGCACCGCAACAGTCGCGCCAGGCACCAGCTCCACAGCAGGCCGCTCCGCAGCCGGCTCCGGATTTCGACAGCTTTGATGACGATATCCCGTTCTAAAAAAGCTGCTATCCAGTAAGTAATAAAAAAAAGCGAAGCCAGTAATCTGGCTTCGCTTTTTTGTGGGCGCTGTTAACTGAACAAAGTGGCCACATTGGCCCGTGCCGAGTGCAGTTTCTTGTAGCTTTCGATCAACCGCAGGTGCCTGTCGAGCCCCTCCAGTTTCATGCTGGTCGGCGTCAAGCCATGGAAACGCACGCTGCCGTCCACCGACCCGATTGCTGCAGTTGTCCGCTCGTTGCCAAACATCCGGCGGAAATTGGCCTCGTAGTCTTCCAGTTCCAGATCTTCGTCCAGCTTCATCTCCAGCACCACATTGACGGCCTGGTAGAACAAACCACGCTCAACCGTGTTGTCGTTGTACTGCAGGAACATTTCCACTGCCTCTTTCGCCTCTTCAAATTGCTGCAAGGCGAGATAAATCAGCAGCTTCAACTCCAGGATCGTCAGCTGACCCCAAGCCGTATTGTCGTCAAATTCGATACCGATCAGGGAGGTGATGTCGGTGTAGTCGTCCAGCTCACTTTCCACCAGGCGCTCAACCAGCGCTTGCAGTTCGTCTTCGTCCAGGCGATGCAGGTTCAGGATATCGGCACGGAAAAACAGTGCTTTGTTGGTGTTATCCCAGATCAGATCGTCCGCGGGATAGATTTCCGAATAGTTCGGTACCAGGATGCGGCACGCCTTCGCGCCGATATGCTCGTAGACCGCCATGTACACTTCTTTGCCCATGCCTTCGAGAATGCCGAACAAGGTCGCGGCTTCCTCGGCATTCGAGTTTTCACCCTGGCCGGAGAAGTCCCACTCCACGAATTCGTAATCCGATTTGGCACTGAAGAAGCGCCACGACACCACGCCGCTGGAGTCGATAAAGTGCTCGACGAAGTTATTCGGCTCGGTCACTGCATGGCCTTCAAACGTCGGCTGGGGCAAGTCGTTGAGGCCTTCGAAGCTGCGGCCCTGAAGCAATTCGGTCAGGCTGCGCTCCAGCGCCACTTCCAGGCTCGGGTGCGCGCCGAACGAGGCGAACACACCGCCGGTACGCGGGTTCATCAACGTGACGCACATCACCGGGAATTCACCGCCCAGGGATGCATCCTTCACCAATACGGGGAACCCTTGCTCTTCCAGCGCCTGAATACCGGCCAGTATCCCGGGGTACTTCGCCAGCACATCGGCCGGCACATCCGGCAGTGCAAATTCACCTTCGATGATTTCGCGTTTTACCGCACGCTCGAAGATCTCCGACAGGCATTGCACCTGGGCTTCGGCCAGCGTGTTGCCGGCACTCATGCCGTTGCTCAGGAACAGGTTTTCAATCAGGTTGGACGGGAAATACACCACTTCGCCGTCCGACTGGCGCACGTATGGCAGCGAGCAGATGCCGCGCTCTTCATTGCCCGAGTTGGTGTCGATCAGGTGGGAGCCACGCAACTCGCCGTCGCGGTTGTAAATCTTCAGGCAGTACGCGTCGAGGATTTCGGCCGGCAGTTCATCTTTACGGCCAGGCTTGAACCAGCGTTCGTCCGGGTAATGCACAAACGGCGCGTTGGCGATCTCTTCGCCCCAGAACTGGTCGTTGTAGAAGAAGTTGCAGTTGAGTCGCTCGATAAACTCGCCCAACGCCGACGCCAACGCGCCTTCCTTGGTCGCACCCTTGCCGTTGGTAAAGCACATCGGCGAGTGCGCATCGCGGATATGCAGCGACCACACATTGGGCACGATATTGCGCCACGAGGCGATTTCAATCTTCATCCCAAGGTCCGCCAGAATGGCCGACATATTGGCGATGGTTTGCTCCAGAGGCAGATCCTTGCCCGCGATATAAGTGCTCGCCTCTGAGCTAGACGCAGGCATTAGCAACGCCTGGGCATCGGCGTCGAGGTTTTCGACTTCTTCGATCACAAACTCAGGTCCGGCTTGCACCACTTTTTTCACGGTGCAACGGTCGATGGAACGCAGGATGCCCTGGCGGTCCTTGTCGGAGATGTCCGCCGGCAACTCGACCTGGATCTTGAAAATCTGGTTGTAGCGGTTTTCCGGATCAACAATGTTGTTCTGCGACAGGCGGATGTTATCCGTGGGAATACTGCGGGTGTCGCAGTACAACTTCACGAAATAAGCCGCACACAACGCCGACGAAGCCAGGAAGTAGTCGAATGGGCCAGGTGCCGAGCCATCGCCCTTGTAGCGGATAGGTTGATCGGCCACCACCGTGAAGTCATCGAACTTGGCTTCAAGTCGAAGGTTGTCGAGAAAGTTGACCTTTATTTCCATGGGGGATTACCAGAATAACGGGCTAGACGATTTGGCCGCCATTATCCGGTATTTCAGCCGTAAGTCTTGCGGGCATCTTATTTATGTCCACACCGGCGATGGATGGGTCAGTCGAGTATCAGGTGCGGCAAGAAACGGCTTGAATCCTTGGTGATCAAACTGTTGTCTTCCCGCACGCCAATACCGGCCGCCTGATCGCCGATCACCCAGGAGCCAACCAGCGTAAAGCTGTCGCCAAACTTCGGCAGCGGGGCGAATTCCTGAAGGATAAACGGCGCGTCGGTGTAGGGCCCGTCCTCTTTCACGATCAGACCGTCAGCGGTTTGCAGCTCGATGTTGGCACCTTCCCGGGAGAAGAACGGCTTGCGCACCCAGCCTTTGGGCACTGCTTTGCTTGGGTCTGGATCCAGGTGCGCGGCGAGCAGGTTCGGGTGACCTTTGTTGAACTCCCACAGCAGTGGCAGGATACCCTTGTTGGAAATGATCGATTTCCAGGCGGGCTCGAAAAACTGTGTGTCACTCTGGGCAATCGCCGAGCCGAAGGGTTCGTGGAAGATGAACTCCCAGGCATGCAGCTTGAACAGATGAGGAATCCAGCGATCTTCTAAGTCGACGAAACGTCCTTCATGGGTGAGGCCGATGTCTTCGATGTCGATGTGCCGCGATTCGATGCCGACCTTTTCCGCGATCAGGCGCAAGTAGTCGGTGGTGCCTTTGTCTTCGACCGAGTCTTTCATCGAGGCGAAATAGAAGGGCTGTTTGAGCTGCAGCTGGGCAAAGGCCTGATGCAGCTTGGTGTCGATGCTGTTGAACTGGTCGGCATGCTTGGGCAGCAAGCCGCGTTCGATGCATTGCTCCAGCCAGCCCCACTGAAACGCCGCCGCCTCATACAGGCTGGTCGGCGTGTCGTAGTTGAGTTCCAGCAACTTGGCCGGCCCGCTGCCGTCGTAGGAAAAATCCATGCGTCCATACAGGTGCGGGTGGCCTTCGAGCCATGAAGTGCGAACCATGTCGAAGAATGGCGCTGGAATGCTCAGGCGCTCCAGCAACTCCTCGCTCTGAACCACGCGGGCCACCAGGTCCATACACATCTCATGAATCTCGGTGGTCGGGTCTTCGAGATCGTTCTCGATCTGTTTGAGCGTGAACTGGTAATACGCGCTCTCATCCCAATAGGGTTCGTCGTCGATGGTATGGAACAGAAAGCCAAGACTTTCGGCCGTCTGTTTCCAGTCATGACGCTCTGCGCAGAGGATCTTCTTCATGGCGCTCGTTCCTTAACTGCTCGATCGGCCAGCGCTGCTCGAACCGCCCCAACCGCTGCGGGCGCTGGCTTTGCTGCCGAAGCCGCCACGAGACGTGGATGAGGCAACGGATATCGGCTTGGCGCCCGAACGGATTGAGTCGGTGTAGCTGCTGCTGCCGTACCTTGCCTGATTGGACTTGGTAAAGGTTGAGCCTTTGGAAATCCGCTGGTTGAGCGTCGAGGAGCCGTAGTTGCCGCGATCATCGCGGTAGCGGTAGACCGGCTCGGAGAAGTAGCTGTTGCGATTGCTGCTCAGCATATTGCCGATCAGCAGGCCGGTCAGCAGGCTGGTGCCGGAGAACCCGGAGCCTCCACTGTTCGCTTCCGAGGCTGGCAATTGAGCCTTGGCCGCGTCCACTTGGGATTGCGTCACCTCGCCATCGGCGGTCAGTTCGAAACCACCCAGCTTGGGGATGAACTTGCCGGCGGAATCCTGTTGGCACCAGTCGGCGACAAAGTCGGCATCGCAATCGGCCTGGTTGTCGTACACCGGCGCGACACGGCGATGCTCAGCCATGGCGGTCATGTAGGCGTCAGAGCAGACGTCCACCGGGAGCTTTTCATCGGCGCACTGCTGAACAGACTGGAAGTTGTACTTCTTCTGCACCGGGTAGGTTTTTTCTTCCTGCCCGCAACCTGATATCGCCATGGCGACCGACGCTGCCAGCGAGAGCTGAACGTACTTGCTTCGTTTCATCGGGATCTCCGTGGCGCAATCAGTTCGAGGAAGGGGTCATGCACGCGGCGTTCAACATGCCGACGCTGATGGCCACTGCCGCGATATAGATACCCGCAGCGATTTCGCCTTTTTTAATCCGTTCAGAGGCGCCTTTAAGCACCAGGCTGGTCACCAGAAACGCCAGCAGTTGTACGAAAGCGGCAATCACTGCCCAGACGACGAAGTCCAGAATGCTGATCGAGTAAGCAATCACATTGCTGGCCGGAATGGCGAAACCGATCATGGCGCCACCCAGCGCGATCGCGGCCGCAACGTTGCCCGAGCGGATCAGTTCGAACTCTTTGTGCGGGGTGATTCGGGTGTAGATGAACTGGAACAGCGCGAACAGCACGGCGGCGCCGAGGATGTACAAAACAAACCCGAGCACGGCGGCTTTGTTCAGGGAGATGGAGAGCGCTTCAAGCATGGACTTCTTCCTTTTTAAAAAGTGTTCAGGTCAGTGGTGTACAGCGAAATGCCCAGCGAAGTGCTCAAGCTGATAGTGCCTTCGGCGTCTTCCTCGACGGAAAACAGCAGGAATTCCCGGCGATCGGTCAGGCCGGTTTCACGGGCATACAGCATCGAACGGTGCTCGATGCTGTAGGACTCATCCGGGTTTTTCAGGTGTTCGCTCAGCGCCACCAGTTCTGTCTGGCCGCTCTCGGTGCCCCATTCGCGGGTGTATTCGACACCGTTGTGGTTGTAAGTCGGCAGGCCGATCAAGCTTTCAGGACCGGCCAGCCGACGCAACTCCGATTCACTGTTTATGGTGACGTAACTGAGGTAATTGAACAGGATCACTGATTCGACTTGTCCGGCTATGTCGCCGCTGGTGTGGACTTGCAGCCAGTGGTCTTCGTCGTTCATGTAATAGCGCGACAGCCAGGCCGACTGCCCGAGCTCGATGGTGCCGGAGCTCCAGATCTGCTGGGAGCCAGGAATGACCACAGCGGTGTTGCCGTCGAGCAACAATTTCAGGGTCGTGTCGAACATCACGCCCTTGCCCAATGCCAGGCCCAGCGGACCGGTGGCGGGCAGGGTTTCGTTGGCTGTCCATTTCGATTCCGTATTCGCTTTCGGGGCCTCAAGCCCCATCAACTGTTTAAACCATCCCATTGGTGATTTCCTTGAGGCGAGTGGAGGCGATGTAGAAGAGTTCGCCGCCCTCAACGCGAGTGGCGCCGGGCGGGTTGATCGAAGGCTGTCGGGCGCCTTTGGCGCGGTAGCCGATCAGGGTCGCGTTGTGGCGCTCTTTCATCTGTGTGTACAGATCGCCGAACGTTGCTTCAAAAGTCTCGGGCAGTCTCATCAGGTATTGGGTGGCGCCTTGACCCACGCACAGCAATTCATTGATGACCACTGACGAGCCCGGATCCTGAGAGGCACGCACCAACATCTCGATGGCCATGCTCGAGGTGCATTCCAGGCTGGGCGCGTAGGCGCTGGCAAGGGCGGCAATTTCACTTTCATTGAAGTGGGCGACCACATGCCCGACAGGGCTCAGTTGATTGATCGCCAGCACGGTGGCCAGGGTCAGATCGTCTGAATGGGTACGCACCAGGACGCGCTCGGCACCGGGAACGCCGGCCCGCAGCAAAAGCGCGGCAGAGGACAGGCTTTCGCCTTTGATAAAGTCCGCTTTGCCCGGCATGGGATTTTCTTCGAGGTCGCAATCGCAGATGACAATCAGGTTGTCATTGGACGTTTCGTCCTGCAGTAACAATTCAATGACCCGCTCGCTGGACGCGCCTTCCCAGCCGATGAGAACGGTGTGGCCGACCTTGCCGGTGAAATCGCCTTTGCCCTTCATGCCTTTTCTCCAAACATCGATGACGCTGCTGGTGGTTTTGCCGATGGCTGCCGTCAGCAGCGCAATGCCCCCGAGCATGACCCAGGTAGCCACGAAAATTCGTCCCGCCGATGTCTGTGGCGCGAGATCGCCATAGCCGACGGTGAGCGTGGTGGTGAGATAGAAGTAGGTAAACGTGGCGGGGGCGGTGAGGTGTTGTTCGCCCAGAAGCACCAGGCCGATATAGGCCGTGCTCAGGTGTATGCCCAACGCAATGGCCAGGCCTGCCCAGCCGAACCGATGGAAGAAGGACGAGGCGTACGTGCGCAATAAAAGGAAAATCGACATTACATCCCTGACTCCATGGGGGGCTCATTCCTGGCGACGTAATCGCTCTGGCGTCTGAGTGCTCAAGTGCGGTTACCGGACGGCATTAAACCTGCTGCGCGGCGTAGATAACAGTACCTTGGTTGCAATAAATCCGGCGATCGCACCAAAGATATGCCCTTCGAAGGACATGCCCTGGCGAGGAAAGAAGCCAAAAATCAAACCGCCATAGAGCAGAACCACGACACTGGCTGTTATCAGGTTGCTCCAGCTCCTCTGGAACCAGGCGCGCGACAGGAGGTACGCCCACAGCCCGAATACCCATCCGCTGGCACCGATGTGTACACCTGCAAAACCGAACAGCCAGACCAGCGTACCGCCCAACAGGATAATGATGGCGCTGACGGCCATGAACCGGTTGAGCCCTTCGACGATGACCAGGGTACCGAGAATCAAAAAGGCAATCAGGTTGGTGCTCAGGTGCGCAAAGGACCCGTGCAAGAAAGGCGAGGTGATGATGCCGACCAGTCCGTGCAGAGTTCTCGGCACCAGGCCGAAGGCAATAAGGCTGTAGCCGGTCACTACATTGAGCAGTTGCAGCGCGACCATGAAGAGGGCCACGCCTGCGATTGTCTTGAAACCCTTAAGGGCATCCATCCGTGACCTCGACTCGAAGGGCAGTGAATGCCCGTTACTTAAGCGCAACCCATGTGGGAGCGGGCTTATGTGGCGAGGGGGCTTGCCCCCGTTCGACTGCGAAGCAGTCGTAAAACCAGCCACCGCGTTCTAATTCAAGATCGTGGTGACTGGTTTCAGGTGCGCTTCGCGCCCCAACGGGGGCAAGCCCCCTCGCCACATAAGCCCGCTCCCACAGGTTCCGCAGCTCGGCATTAAATGCCCTTCCTGCTGCGGTGTTGCTTACTCAGCCGATTTTTTCTTCAGGCGTTCCAGAATCGCATTGGCGCTGCCTTCGTTCGGCGTGATGCCGGCTTCGCGCAGCTTGCGCTCCAGGTCGGTGCCGGTCGATGCATCGGCCAGTTGGTCCTGGGCTTCCAGTTCAGCGGCGCGTTGCTGCTGCTTGGCCTGCAGGCGGTTCAGCGTACCGACGGCGGTTTCCAGCTTGCCGTTGGCGCCGCCACTGGCGATCGAAGCGCTGACCTGGGCTTTCTGTACGCTTTCACGCGCCTTGGCCATGTCCACTTGCTGACGCAGGCTTTTGATGCGGTTTTCGGCCTTGGTGATGTCTTTACGCATGTTGTCCGCGTAACCGCCGAATTCGGTGGCCTGCTTTTGCTCGACATCCAGTTCATTGGTCAGGGTCGAAATGGCTTCGGCCACTTCCAGTGCCAGGTCTTCGCGGTTGGCCTGGATCGCGGCCAGGGCCTTGGATTCCAGATCCTTGATCTTGGCGTTGTACTCGCTGACGCGATCAGCCGACAGTTTGTGCTTGGCCATGATGGTGACCAGTTCACGCTTGGCGTTGGCCAGCGCGCTGTCAGCATCACGAATTTCCTGGTCGAGGATGCGCAGGGCCTGTTGGTCGACGATCGATTCGCCGACTTCGTTGGCACCGCCACGCAGCGCGGTGAACAATTTGCTCCAGATGGACTGAGTCATTGGATATTTCCTGTTCCCGAAAAATTAGATGAAGAAACGTTCAAAGGCTTCGCTGGCGCGCTGGACATTGTCGACGAGGGTTTTGACCTCGGTCACGACGTTGGTCAGGCTGGAGTCGGAGCTCAGGGCGCCGAACATGTTGTAAACGATCTGCCCGTTGGGCATGGACTCGATACCGATCGAGGACAGCGGGAACATTTCCCGGCTGCGCAGAACGGCATCATTGAATGCCGGTACGTCGTTGATGGACTCGACATCGACCAGAACGGTGTCCACGATGACCTGATCGCCAACCACGGCGATGTAAATCGGCAAGCCACCGAAATCGTTCATTTCCAGCTTGATGCTGGACTCGGAGCCTTGAACGAGGGAGAGGGTGATGTCGTTCGAAACCACTTCGTCGAGGGCCTGAAGGGCGCTGTAGAGGCGATCGATGTTCCAGTTATTACCTGCGCTCATGTAATTCTCCGACATGAATGAGCCAGCCAGAATCGGTTGGCGTAGCTGTTTCTCCATCTGCTTGAGCAGGCTTCGGTTTTCGGGAAGCACCCAAGTCTCGTGTTTCACATACCCGGCGGCACCCAGGCCCGCGCGCATCTGCTTCATGTAGAAGCTGGATGGTTTTTTCGCGGACGGTTTCGAGCGCTCTCCCTTTTGGCTCGCTGAATCGGTAACAGACCCGGTAGGCGGATCTGATGGAGAGCTGCTGTTCATGATGCTGACCCCGTTGTGAAAAACTCACGCGTGAGAAACACTACAGGCAATTTTTACGACCATCAATAGCTCACGCGTGAGATTTTTTCGACTGTTGCACAGGTGTATGACAAAAGAAGGTCTATCACTCAATGCCAGTCAGTTAAGCGCAATCCTGTGGGAGCGGGCTTGCCCGCGATAGCGATGTAACAGTCAACAAAGATGTTGGATGTGATGGCCTCATCGCGGGCAAGCCCGCTCCCACAGGTCCTTATCTTAATCAGCCAGAAAGTCGTCAGTGGACACCACGTGGGCATAAGCAAAACCCAGGGCCGACATGAAGGCTGCGTGAACGTGGGCAGCCGGGACGGTGACGCCGTTGAACTCAAGATCACGGGTGGCGCAGGCATCGTGGACGACGGTAACGGTATAGCCCAGGTCGGCGGCGGCACGGGTGATGCCGTCGATGCACATGTGGCTCATGCTCCCGACCACCACCAGGTGCTCGATGCCTTGCTGGTCGAGGATGGACTCCAGTTCGGTCTCACGGAACGCGTTGACGAAGTGTTTGAGCACTACCGGCTCGTCGGCGCGGTTGAGGACTTTAGAGTGCAACTTCGCGCCGTCGGAGCCCGGAGTGAAGAACGGTGCGTCGTCGGAGGTGAACTCGTGGCGGATGTGCACCACCGGATCATCGGCCTCGCGAAACGCCTGAATCATCCGTGCGGCGTTGTCCGCTGCGGCGTCGGCGCCCACCAGAGGCCACTTGCCCTGGGGGAAGTAGTCGTTCTGGATATCGACTACGATGAGTGCTTGCTTGGCCATGACTGTTTCCTCGAAGTGTGTGTTGGTTGTGGAATCAAGTATTGGGTTTAGCGGGCTGTTCGAGGATTGGCCGCACCGACAATAGCAGGGGGAAAACTGACAATGGGTGTGGAAAGGGCAGTCGCCGAACTGGGGGTGCTGATCTATCCCGGTGCGCAGATGGCGGCGGTGCATGGGCTGACGGACCTGTTCGGCGTGGCCAACCGGATCGCCGCCGAGCATCAGGCGGCGCAGCTACCGTTGCTGCGGGTCAGTCATTGGCAGGTCGAGGGCGATCAGGTGCCCGAGCGGGTCTATGACACCCATCCTGGCCCGGCCGGCGCATTGGTCGCCGTGTTGATCCCGCCCTCGATCGGAGGTTTTTCCGAGCGGCAGGCGCCCCAAGAGCTGATTCGCTGGATTCGTCAGCAGCACGCCAACGGTGCGACCCTCGGCGGGGTCTGCGTGGGCTCTATTCTATTGGCCGAAAGCGGCCTGCTCGATGGCCGTAGCGCGACTACCCACTGGACCTCGGCCAAGGCCTTCGCCGAGCGTTACCCGGCAATCAAGCTCAAGGCCGACACGCCGATTGTCGACGATGGTGACCTGATCACCACTGCCGGGTTGATGGCTTGGTCAGAGTTGGGATTGCGGCTGGTGAACCGCTTGCTCGGGCCGAGCATTGCCACCGGCACGGCGCGGTTTCTGGTGGTGGAACACAGCGACAGCGCGAGTGAGTGCGGCAGTAATTTTTCACCGATTCTCAACCATGGCGATGTGTCGATTCTCAAGGTCCAGCATTGGCTGCAAAGCACCGGGGCGACCGATGTCTCGTTGGCGGCGATGGCTGAGCGGGCGGGGCTGGAAGAGCGCACTTTCCTGCGGCGTTTTCGTGCGGCAACCGGGTTGAAACCCACCGAGTACTGCCAGCACCTGCGGGTCGGCAAAGCGCGGGAAATGCTCGAATTCACCAACGGCACCATTGATCACATTGCCTGGACCGTGGGTTACCAGGACCCGAGTGCGTTTCGGGCAACGTTCAAAAAGATTACCGGGCTGACGCCGAGTGATTATCGGGGGCGGTTTGGGGTGTCTGCGACCGCGGCCGTGGCTCGGTAGCGAGCATCACTGCAGAACCCATGTGGGAGCGGGCTTGCTCGCGAAAGCGATCTATCAGTCGACATTGATGCTAACTGATCCTCCGCATTCGCGAGCAAGCCCGCTCCCACATTGGGTCTATGCCAGACTTTGAGTCGTGCAAAATGCCGGGAGTATTGAAAGGCGTCGTGCAGAATAAAACAGGCCTTGTGCTATCACGCATTTCGCAATTGGCTGATTTAAAAACCGTTTATTTCCAGTCGCCATTGGCCTGATCTCTGCACCTCCTTCAGCTACATTTATCAAACGCAGATTGAAGGGGAACGCATGACCCCAACACATCGTAACAAACTGGTACTCGCCCATTCAGTGCGGCCCAGTGCCTCGCTGCACGAAGTCGAAACCAACCGCGCGTTGGCCCGTTGGCTGGCGCAGGTCGTAGGGCTCGAATACGGCGGCAGTTACGACCCGCAGCTGCATAGCGGCCGTGATATTTATCTGTTGCCGACCCAAACGCTGGTGGGCGTTGCTGCCGCCCGGCAGCTGGGCGTCAAAGGGCCGGAGGATTTGTGGGGCGGTTACGTCGACCACGATTTCATCTGCACCAAAGCCATCAGCCATGGGTTGTTGAACCGCTATGCGTTCGCACCCGAAGGCTGGTCGTCGTTGTTTTCCGAACGGGTGCGCAGCGTCGTGCTCGATGGCCTCAGTGTGTTCTCCCTGGAGGATGCTCGCCCGGCAGCGGAGCACTTGCTCTACAGCGGTCCGATCCGCATGAAACCTATTCATGCCTGCGCCGGACGCGGTCAGGAAGTGATCAAAAGCCTCGACCAGTTCGACGTCATCCTCGCTCGCCCCGATGCCAAAACATTGTTCACCGAAGGTGTGGTGCTGGAACAAGACTTGACCGAGGTGGTCACCCATAGCGTCGGTCAGAGTTTTATCGGCGACAAGGTGCTGAGTTATTGCGGTGATCAATACTTGACCGAAGACGGTCAGGGCGAGCAGGTTTATGGAGGGTCCAACCTGTTGGTGGTGCAGGGCTATTACGAGGACCTGCTGGCGCAGGAACTACCGGACGACACGAGGCTGGCAATCCAGCAAGCGCAGGTATTCGACAGCGCGGCCGATGAAGCCTACCCCGGTTTCTACGCCTCGCGGCGCAACTACGACATCGCCCAAGGGCTGGATTGCGATGGCAAACAACGCAGCGGCGTGCTCGAACAGTCCTGGCGCCTGGGCGGTGCCAGCAGTGCTGAAGTCGCGGCGCTGCAGAGCTTCGTCAACAACCCCGGCTTGCGCGCGATTCGCGTGTCGTCGATCGAAACCTATACCGATCAACCTCTGCCGGCCAACGCCATTGAGGTCTACCGCGGGCCAGCGGAACACAGTGACTTTCTTCTCAAGTACGTAACGGTCAAATCCTATGACGGCTAGAAGCGAAACCATTCAGATCGACATCGACGATGAACAGATGAGCGGAACCTTCCTCAGCCCCAAATCGAAAGTCCCGGGTGTGCTTTTCGTCCACGGTTGGGGTGGTAGTCAGGAGCGCGACCTGGAGCGCGCCAAAGGCATTGCCGGGTTGGGTTGCGTGTGCCTGACATTCGACTTGCGCGGCCATACTGGCGGGACCGGTATTCCGTTGTCCCGGATAACCCGCGAAGACAACCTGCGTGACCTGCTGGCGGCCTACGACCGCTTGCTCGCCCATCCGGCGCTCGACACCTCGGCGATCGCCGTGGTCGGCACCAGTTATGGCGGTTATCTGGCGGCGATCCTGACGTCCTTGCGCCCGGTGCGCTGGTTGGCGCTGCGGGTGCCGGCGTTGTATCGCGACGACTTTTGGCACACACCCAAGCGTGAGCTGGACAAGCTCGATTTGCGCGATTACCGCAGCACGCGGGTCAGCGCCGACAGCAATCGCGCGCTGCATGCCTGTTCGCAATTTACCGGGGATGTGTTGCTGGTGGAGTCCGAGACCGACGCCTATGTGCCCCACGCGACCATCATGAGTTACCGCGCGGCGTGTCAGCAGACCCACTCGCTGACTCACCGGATTATCGACGGTGCCGATCACGCCTTGAGCGAGCCAGTATCGCAACAGGCGTACACCTCGATCCTCGTGGGCTGGATCACGGAAATGGTGGTGGGCGAGCGGTTGAGCATTATTCAGTCGAGTTGAGATTTGCGGTGTTCTTGCGATCATTCGCGAGCAAGCCCGCTCCCACATTAGACCGCGTTCAGCCAGACAGCGCGGATCAAATGTAGGAGCGAGGCTTGCCCGCGAAGGCGTCATTGCGAACACCACTCACCCCGGTTTTTTCGAAATCCGCAACGACTTGGCCTTGGCTTCCACCACCAGGTACATCACCACGGTAATCAGTAGCGGCAGGAGGAAATAGATCGCCCGATAAGCGAGCAACCCCGCCACCAGACTTCCCCGCGAAGCCTCGTGTTGCAGCAGCGCCACGAACACTGCCTCCAGCACCCCAAGCCCGGCTGGAATGTGGGTGATGACCCCGGCGATGGCGCTGATCAGCAACACGCCAAGCACCAGCGGATAGTCCAGCTTGCTCGGCAACAGAGTGAAGATCACCGCCGCCATCAGCGACCAGTTCAGCGCGCCGAGGGCCAGTTGCAGGACGGCCATGTGCATTGACGGCAGGTTGATTTCAACGCCACGAATCGACCATTCCCGCCGCCTGGAAAACCGACAGGCCGCCAGATACCCCGCGCTCAACAGCAGCAATAACACGCCCACGCCTTGCAGGGCACCGCTGCTCAGTTTC
The DNA here is from genome assembly GCF_032424305.1 of Pseudomonas sp. JV414. Taxonomy (NCBI): domain Bacteria; kingdom Pseudomonadati; phylum Pseudomonadota; class Gammaproteobacteria; order Pseudomonadales; family Pseudomonadaceae; genus Pseudomonas; species Pseudomonas sp. JV414. Next base: position 56,265 of record NZ_VYKC01000017.1, read on the forward strand.
CAGCCTGGCGGCATCCTCACCAATCCGCTGCTGAACACGGTGCCGGCAATCACCATGTAGCCGAACCAGTTGGTCGCCAGGCTCAGCCCGAGAATCTTCGCGATGTTGCTTTTGCTCACGCCGAGCCGTGAATACAGCCGATAACGCATCGCGACTCCGCCGACCCAGGCGCTCAGGTTAAGGTTGAAGGCATAGCTGATGATGCCCACCGGCAGGATCTGCCGCCAGGTCAGGTCCTGTCGGATATAGGTGCGACCGATCAGGTCGAAACAGGCGTACACCAGAAAACTCATCAACGTCAGTCCGGACGCGATGATCAGTGTGCGCACTTTGAAATCGGCGAGGGTATCGAACACTTCGCCCCATTCGATGCGCTGGGCAAGCATCGTGAACAGCACGATCAACGCCAGAAAAAACAGCATCGTCAGGGGCTTTTTCCAGCGGTGCCAGTGGGATTTTCGCGGCGTGTCGGAGTGAGGGGCAGGCTGCGCATCAGAATGCCTCATGCCTTATCGCTCCCAGTCGGATGGATGAAGGGTTTCAGGCGCGGTTTATGCGCCGGCAGCCAACCAGCCCACGCCGGGAAATGCCGCAGGAAGTGAAACACCAGAAAGCCGACAGTCATGTGCCAGATCCGCCCGCGAGGCGCCTTGTCCGCCGACATGACCTTGCAGTGGTTGCTGCTCAACTCGTCGAGACGCTCGAACAGATCGCGGTTGAAGGCGCGGTCGCGGATCAACACGTTGGCCTCCAGGTTCAGCGACAGGCTCAGCGGGTCGAGGTTGCTTGAGCCTACGGTGCTCCAGTCCTCGTCAACCAGGGCGACTTTGCCATGCAGGGGCCGGTCGCAATATTCGTAAATCGCTACGCCGGCCCGCAGCAGATAATCGTAGGTCATGCGCGCGGCGAGCCTGGCCACCCGCAAATCCGGCTGGCCCTGAAGAATCAGGCGCACCTCGACCCCTCGACGCGCCGCGTTGCGGATCTCCCGCAGCAGCCGATAGCCTGGAAAGAAGTAGGCGTTGGCGATCACCACGCGATGCCGGGCACCGCGCACGACCTGCAAGTACACCTCTTCGATATCGCCCGGGTGTTCGCCATTGTCGCGATACACCAGCCGGACCTGACCATCATGATCGCTGACCGCCAGTTCCGCGCGCCGCTGTCTGCGGCGTTGCCACCAATATTTGGCCCGGGCCGGGCGGCCGCTTTGCAGCAAGGCGAAATGATGGATATCGGCCACCGCCGGGCCTTGTACTTCAACCGAATAATCCTGTTTGGCCTCGGGGCCGAAGTCGGCCAAATGGTCGGCGGAAAAGTTGATTCCGCCGAGGAACGCAATCGTCCCGTCGACCACCACAATCTTGCGGTGCAGGCGGCGGAACCAGTTGGTGCGAATGCCAAAGTGACGCGGGGCGGGGTCGAATATTTGCAGGCGCACACCGGCATTGCTCAGGGCGGCGAGGAACTCCGTACTCAATTCGCCACAGCCAAAACCGTCGAGGTTGACGGTGATGCGCACACCCCGTTGAGCCGCTTCAATCAGGATTTTTTGCAGCTCATTGCCGACCTTGTCCTCGAACACAATGAAAGTCTCCAGCAGGATTTCACTCTGGGCCTGGCGCAGCGCTTCAAACACCCGTGGAAAGTATTCCTCACCGTTCTCCAGCAATTGGACCCGGTTGTTACCGTGCCAACCGTATTCGACGTTAACGACCGCCGGCTCACGCACGGGCGGAGGCGCGGAGACGTGTTCGATCGTGGTTTTTTCCATCAATGGGCCGGTCATAGCTCGATCTCCACCGATAGCGGTGCATGGTCAGAAAGGTGTGACCAGGGCCGTGCCGCCAGTACTTGCGGATGGCTGGCCTTGAGGTTGCGCACGTAGATGCGGTCCAGGCGCAACGCCGGCAGACGCGCCGGGAAACTGCGCGCTGGTTTGCCATGCAGCTCGGCGAACACCTCACGCAAACCGCAGGGCTTGAGCAGTGCATCGGCGCGCAGGCGCCAGTCGTTGAAGTCGCCGGCGACCACCACCGGGGCATCCTGCGGCAACTCTTCCATGCGTTGGCTCAGCAGCTTGAGTTGTGCCGTCCGGTGACTTTCGCGAAGCCCCAGATGGACGCAAATGGCATGCACTTCCCGACCATCGCCGGGCATGCGCAGCACGCAATGCAGGATTCCACGGTTCTCATGGCCGTGGATGGAAACGTCGAGGTTGTCGTGGCGGATGATCTGGAATTTCGACAACAGCGCATTGCCGTGATCGCCCGCCGGATAAACCGCGTTGCGCCCATAGGCAAATTGCGGCCACAGGGTATCGGCCAGAAACTCGTACTGGGGCATCGCTGGCCAATTGTTGTAGCGCTGGGGGTGATGCTCGTGGGTGCCATGGACTTCCTGCAGAAACACCACGTCGGCGGACACACTGCGCACCGCCTCACGCAACTCGGGCAGGATGAAGCGCCGGTTGAGCGCGGTGAAACCCTTGTGGGTGTTGACCGTCAGCACGGTGAAACGGCTCACGGCGCTGATAATGGGTTGCTGTTCATCCGTTGTGCCGACCGGTTCGGGAACGCTCATGGCAGCACTCCTTCGGCAACTGGCTCACCGGGGGCGGTGGCAAGGTCTTTGTCGAGATGCAAACGCTCAAGCAAGCGGCGGGCATCGAAGGGCGCCCGGACCTTGATGTCGTTATCGAAATAGCAGAACACTTCCCGAGACTTGCGTGTCTTGGTTTTTTGCCGGGGCGCGATCAATTGCGGATCCGCCGGTTGCTGTCCGTGATACCAGGCCTCGATCCGGTCGCCCCAGCGTTGCAGCGCTTGTGGGGTGTAACCGCTGGCGTAGAGCTCTTCGGCACCGTGCAGACGCAGATAGACGAAATCACTGGTGAGGTCTTCGCGATACGGCCATTTCCCGGCGGTGTCAGCGATGACCAGCGCGGTGTTGTAGCGTTTGAGCAGCCGGACGAAGGCGGGATCGACAAAGCTTTCGTGGCGAATTTCCACGGCATGGCGCAGCGGTTTTTTGCCGTAGGCTTTCATGCTGGCGTGACCGTTCAAGCGCGGCTCATGTTGGCGGGCGAGGGCGGCGGCCTGTTCCGTGTCGTGGGGTAATTGTTCGAGAAAGCTTTCGAACAATTCCGGGTCGAATTTGAAGTTGGGCGGAAATTGCCAGAGGATCGGGCCGAGTTTTTCCTTGAGCTCCAGCACCCCGGAGGCAAAGAAATTCGCCAGCGGCTTATGAATGTCCCGCAAGCGCTTGATATGGGTGATAAAACGCGGCGCCTTGACGCTGAAGACGAAGCCCGCCGGGGTTTCGTCGTACCACTGGGCATAACGTTCGGGCCGTTGCAGGGCGTAAAACGATCCATTGATTTCGATGCTGTTCACTGCCCGAGAAGCGAATTGCAATTCGCGCTTCTGGGTCAGCCCCTTCGGGTAGAACTCCCCCCGCCAAGGCGTGTAGCGCCAGCCTGAAATACCAATATGAATCGCCGCCATGTCGCCTCCCGTCTATGTTGCCCTCGGACAGCCTCTGTCTTTTGATGACTGTCGGGCGTGCGAGAAAGTTTCGACGGGGCTACGGACGGTAAAACTCAAAAACACCACAAATCAAATGTGTGCGGGCATGCTCGCGATGAGGCCAGAACATTCAACATTGATGTCGACGGTTAGACCGCCATCGCGGGCAAGCCCGCTCCCACAGTGTTTTTTGTTGTTCACAAATATTGCATTCACAGAAGATCCCTGTGGGAGCGGGCTTGCCCGCGATGGGGCCGTTCCAGACCACATCAATGCCGGATCAGTTTGTTTCGGACCTCGGTACTGGCCTGCTGATCCAGCTCCAGCCAGAACTGCTGCTTGCCGGCGATCTCGGCGGCGGCCGGTAAACCGTCGCGATACACCAGTCGATTGCTCGCCAGCGCCGGCACTTTCGCGCCTGGCAACAAGGTGCCGGCAAGGTTCAGCGGATCCACCCCGCACACCGCGATCAGACTTCCATCATGCGGTCGCCGCCTGACTTCGCGCAGCAATGGAATCGCCTCGGGTAACGCAAATTGCTCCCCCGCCAGACCACTGACAAACCGCCCGCCACGAATCTCGCCCCGGGCCTCGAGCCGATGGAACGTGCGCAGCAATTCCCGCCAACTCGGCAACCAGTCCGCCTCACGCTCCAGCAAGCGCCAGAACACCACGCCGTAACGGCGCAGCAAGGTCATGGCGATGTGTTCCAGGGATTCGCTGGGTGTGGGCGCCGGTCGTTGCTTATCCACAACTGGGGCGGCAGCACCGCGGCGCAGCAACGCCCAGCGTCCGGCATCGTCCATGCCGCCGACAAACGCTCCGCGCCCACGTCGGCTGCTGCGATTCTGGCGTTTGCTGGCCGGGGTAATCAGCGCGCGCAAGCCGGCGAAGCTGTCGGCGTTAACCAGCCCGGCACCGACCAGTTCCTGCAAGGCGATTTCCAGTTCCGAGCGCAGCAGATGGGCTTCATGAATCAGCTCATCGAAAAACAGTGCGCCGTGCTGACTGAGCGCTTCATGGACTTTTTGTGTTTTGGGCGACAGTTCGCTGACTGGCGTCTGCTCGGTCAAGCCGCTCCACAACCCGACCTGACTGCGCGGCAGCAATAGAATCGGCGTGCTGCGCAATGCCGTGCTGGCGCTCTTGTTGCGCGCGGTCAGACGGGTCCAGACCAGTTTGCCGCTGCGGCACAACTCATCCAGCCAACTCGCCGAATAGTCTTTGAGACGCGCCGGCAGAATGTCGCTGTCCCACGCTGACGCGGCGGCGGGGTAGCCTTCGAACTGGCTGATGATCGCCGGTAACACCGCGCGGCCCTGGCCTTGGCTCGCGGTGGAAAGATGCTGCCAGTCGAACAGGAATCGCATGAAATCCTGCAACGCCACCGGCTCGATTTCCCGTCGCAGACGCTTGACCGTATACCGATGAATCCGCGCCAGCAGATGCCGTTCACACCATTCTTCATCAGGGGCGCCTGGGGTGAATTGCCCGCGCAGTACATAGCCTTCGCGCTCCAGTTGCGCCAAAGCCTGAGTGACTTGAATCGCCGGTAATCCAAGCGGCTCGGCAATCGCCTTTAGCAGCAACGGACCAAACGCGCTGAGCCGTGCACGAATCAGTTCCAGCACTGCTTCGTCCGGCTCCCAGGTTTCATCGAAACCGGGCAATGCCTCCAACGGTGGAACCAATATGGCTTGTGGATAAATCGCTCGCAGGCAGGTCAGTCGTTCCAGCGCCAACCACAGCGATTGCTCGGCGTTGATCTGCAAACGGCTGGCCCGGCCACTGTCGGCCAAGGCATTCAGCCAATCGAGCCAATTCGGGTTGGCCTGGGCCTCGGCGTCGGCGATGCACGCCAGGCTCATCAGCGCTTCATGCATTTCATCAATGCCGGTTGGCGTTGGCCAGGCTTCATCACGCACCGCGGCAATCGCCTCGGCGTCCAGCGCACCGAGATCATCGGTGGATTGCGGATCGCTCCAGCGGCGGCTGAGCACTGCCTGAGTGCGCCGCTCTTCCAGCGGCGCATCGTCGAGAAAGGTGTAGGGGCGGGCGCTGAGAATCTCCGCCGCCAGTGGCGAGGGCGCCGGCAAATCGCGGCTGATCAGGCGGATGTCGCCCTGTTCCATGCGCCGCAACAACGCCAGCCAGCCTTCGCTGTCCATCGCTTCGTGCAGGCAATCGTCGAGGGTTTGTTCCACCAGCGGATGGTCGGGAATCTCGCGCTCGCCGGCGAGGTTTTCCACACAGGCGATTTGATCGGGAAATACGCTGGCGATCAGGTCTTCGCTTTTCATCCGCTGAATCTGCGGTGGTACTTTGCGTCCGCCGCTGTAACGCGGCAGCGCCAGGGCGACCCCGGCGTTCCAGCGCCAGCGCACGCCGAACAGCGGCGCCTCGAGCACTGCTTGAATCAGAATATGTTCGGCACTGTTGCTGTGCAGATGACGCCAGACCTCGTCCAGCTCGAAGCTATGACCGGTGGACAGCGACAGCACGATGGCGTCCTCGCTGGCGGCGGCCTGCAATTCAAAGTTGAACGTGCGGCAGAAACGCTTGCGCAGGGCCAGGCCCCAGGCGCGGTTGATGCGGCTGCCGAACGGCGAATGGATGATCAGCTGCGTACCGCCGGACTCGTCGAAAAACCGCTCCATCAGCAGCGTGTCTTGCGATGGCAAGGCGCCGAGGGTCTGGCGTGCCCGGGCCAGGTAATCCACCAGTTGCTCGGCGCTGGCGAGGTTCAGGCCGAGGGTGTCGGTCAGCCAGTCGACGGCTGGCTGCAAGTTGCCGGGTGTGGCACCGAGCCGCTCATCGAGTTGCGCTTGCAGGCGGGCCACGGCGAACGACAGCTCATCACTGCGCCCGGGTGCTTCACCGAGCCAGAACGGAATGGTCGGCGGTTGACCCTGAGCGTCTTCGACCCGGACCTTGCCGGTTTCGACCCGCAGGATTCGATACGACGTATTGCCCAGCTGAAAGATATCCCCGGCAATGCTTTCCACCGCGAAGTCTTCGTTGACGCTGCCGATGTTCAGCCCTTGAGGCTCCAGCAGAACGCTGTAGTCGGCGTTGTCGGGAATCGTCCCGCCGCTGGTCACGGCGGTCAGCTTGGCGCCTCGACGGCCGCGCAGAGTGTGGCTTACGGCGTCCCGGTGCAGGTAAGCGCTACGAATACCCAGGCGACCGCTGTAACCCTCGGCGAGCATTTGCAGCAGTGCCTGATAGTGCTTTTCGTCGAGCGTGGCGTACGGCGAGGCGTTGCGCAGCATTTCCAGCAGCGCCTGTTCCTGCCATTCCTGGCAGCTGACCTCGGCGACGATCTGCTGGGCCAGCACGTCCAGCGGCGCTTCGGGGATCAGCAACGTGTCGAGTTCGCCACGGCGGACGCAATCGAGCAGGGCGGCGCATTCGATCAGGTCGTCGCGGGTGGTGGCGAATAACCGGCCCTTGGGCGTGCCGCCGACCTGGTGCCCGGAGCGGCCAACCCGTTGCAGAAACCCGGCAATCGAGCGTGGTGAAGCGATCTGGCACACCAGGTCGACGTCGCCGATATCGATCCCCAATTCCAGCGAAGCAGTGGCGATCAGCACTTGCAGCTCGCCGCGCTTGAGCCGTTGTTCTGCATCCAGGCGAAACTCTTTGGCCAGGCTGCCATGGTGGGCCGCTACCGCATCCTTGCCGAGGCGTTCGCTCAAGTGCCGACTCAGGCGTTCGGCCAGGCGCCGGGTGTTGACGAAAATCAGCGTGGTCCGGTGTTCACGGGCGAGGGCGGCGAGTCGGTCATAGACCAGTTCCCAGACGTCGTTGGCCATTACCGCCGACAACGGCACGGGCGGCACCTCTATATCGAGATCCCGTGGACGGGCGTGGCCGATGTCGATGATTTCGCAGTCGCGATCACGGCCGACCAGAAAGCGCGAGACCGCTTCAATGGGTTTCTGCGTGGCGGACAGGCCGATACGCACCAGCGGTTGGGAGCAGAGTGCCTGCAAGCGCTCCAGGCTCAGGGCCAGGTGGCTACCGCGTTTGCTGGCGGCAATGGCGTGGATTTCGTCGACGATCACCGTGTGGGTGGTGCCGAGCATTTGCCTGCCGGAATCGGAGCCGAGCAGCACGTATAGGGATTCCGGGGTGGTCACCAGAATGTGCGGCGCGGTTTTGCGCATGGCCGAACGCTCTTTTTGCGGCGTATCACCGGTGCGCACGGCAGTGCTGATTGGCACATCGGGCAGGCCCATCACCCGCAACTGTTCGGTGATGCCGGCCAGCGGGTTTTGCAGGTTGATCTGGATGTCGTTGGACAGCGCCTTGAGCGGCGAAACGTAGACCACCAGGGTTTCGTCCGGCAGGCCATCCGGGCTCTCCAGGCCACGATGGACCAGATCGTCGAGCACCGCCAGAAACGCGGTGAGGGTCTTGCCGGAACCGGTGGGCGCGGCGATCAGGGTCGAACGGCGCTGGCGGATCAACGGCCACGCCCGGGCCTGGGCGGCGGTGGCCGCTGGGAAGGTGTTGCTGAACCAGGCGCTGACGGCGGGGTGAAAGCCTGCCAGTGCAGCGTTCGTGGGGATGGGCAGATTCATGTCCTGATTTATGCGGGCGAGTCGGGGAAGATGCAAGTACCGCTCACGACCTTTGCCGGCCTTTAGGGCCCTATCGCGGGCAAGCCCGCTCCCACAGAGTTCTCTGTTGTTCACAAATATTGCATTCACAGAAGATCCCTGTGGGAGCGAGGCTTGCCCGCGAAGAGGCCAGTAGCAGCACCACAAATCCCGGGGATCTACACTTTACGGATGACGGTTGCGCACTAAACCCGCAAAATGCAACGATTCCGGCAATTATTGAGGACATCGCCTGCGGGCGCTGTCGATAAAGCCATCGTTCCAATCAGACTGGGCCTGCTGACTCTATGCGAATGCGCCTTATGTTACTGGGCGGCGGAAATGCCCTTGGGCAGGCGCTGATTCGCCTCGGTGCGGAGGAAGACATCGGTTTCCTCGCCCCCCGCCCACCGCAAGACGGCTGGGACGCCGCGAGCCTGACGCAACTGCTCGACGATACCCGTCCGGATGCGTTGATCAATCTCGCCTATTACTTTGACTGGTTCCAGGCGGAAACCGTCAGCGAACAGCGTCTGGCCGGGCAGGAGCGAGCCATCGAGCGGCTGGCCGAGTTGTGCCAGCATCACAACATTGTGCTGCTGCAACCGTCGAGTTATCGCGTGTTCGATGGCTCCCGGGCGACCGCTTACAGCGAAAAAGACGAACCGGTACCGCTGGGCCTGCGCGGTCAGGCCTTGTGGCGAATCGAGCAAAGCGTACGCGCCACCTGTCCGCAGCACGTGCTGCTGCGTTTCGGCTGGCTGCTCGATGACAGCCCCGACGGCACCCTCGGGCGATTCCTGAACCGGGCCGAGAAAGCTGAAGAACTGCTGATGGCCGATGATCGTCGCGGCAATCCGACGCCGGTGGACGATGCTGCCCGGGTGATCATTTCGGTGCTCAAGCAACTCGATTGCTCCGCGCCGCTATGGGGCACTTACCACTACGCCGGGCATGAGGCGACCACGCCGCTGGCACTGGGGCAGGCTATCCTTACCGAAGCACGCGCCCTGCACCCGTTGGCCATCGAAGCGCCGACCGCCCAGGCTCACGCCGCGCGGCCCGACGCCGCCGAAGAACCGCAACACGCAGTGCTGGCCTGCAAGAAAATTCTGCACACTTTCGGGATCAAGCCCCGCGCCTGGCGCGCGGCACTCCCGGGCTTACTGGATAGGTTTTATCGCCATGGCTGACGGCCCTGTTTTAATCACCGGCGGCGCCGGTTTCATCGGCTCGCACCTGACCGACGCCTTGCTCGCCAAGGGGCACTCGGTGCGCATTCTCGATGACCTCTCCACCGGCAAACGCAGCAACCTGCCGCTGGACAATCCCCTCATCGAACTGATCGTGGGCGACGTCGCCGATGCCGCACTGGTGGCGCGTGCGATGGCCGGTTGCAGCGCGGTAGCGCATCTGGCTGCGGTGGCTTCGGTGCAGGCCTCGGTGGATGACCCGGTGAAGACCCATCAGAGCAATTTCATCGGCTCGCTGAATGTCTGCGAAGCCATGCGTCAGACTGGCGTCAAACGGGTGCTGTACGCGTCCAGCGCAGCGGTCTATGGCAACAATGGCGAAGGCGAGTCGATCGACGAAGACACGCCCAAGGCACCGTTGACGCCGTACGCGGCAGACAAGTTGGCGAGCGAACATTACTTCGATTTCTATCGTCGCCAGCATGCTCTGGAGCCGGTGGTTTTTCGTTTCTTCAACATCTTCGGCCCGCGCCAGGATCCGTCCTCGCCGTATTCCGGGGTGATCAGCATTTTCAGCGAGCGTGCACAGAAAGGCTTGCCGATCACCGTGTTCGGCGATGGCGAGCAGACTCGGGATTTTGTCTACGTCGAGGACCTGGTGGACGTGTTGGTGCAAGCCATCGAGAAACCGCAGGTCGAAGTCGGTGCGGTGAATGTTGGCTGGAATCAGGCGACGACCCTCAAGCAAATGCTTGCAGCCCTTGAAGCGGTGGTCGGCAAGCTGCCGCCCGTGAGCTACGGCCCGGCACGCTCCGGTGACATCCGCCATTCACGCGCGAACAACCGGCGTTTGCTGGAGCGGTTTACCTACCCGGAGCAGACACCGATGAGTGTTGGTCTGGCGCGATTGCTGGGACGCTGACATTTTGTACGGCCATGAAAAAGGCGCCTTTGAAGGCGCCTTTTTTGTGGGTCGGATATCACTTTCAGGGCCAATGCAGACCCCTGTGGCGAGGGGGCTTGCCCCCGTTCGACTGCGCAGCAGGCGCTATCCGGACAATGAGGTATGTCAGGCGAAATGCGCTCGTAGATTTGGGGGTTACTTCGCAACCCAACGGGGGCAAGCCCCCTCGCCACAGGAATCGCTTTCGCCATTACAGCGGTGGATTGCTTAAAACTTGTAACCCAAACCAACCATGTAAATGAACGGGTCCACATCAACGTCGACCTTGGCCCGGGTGCCCGGTGCGACGGCGTTGTTTTCCACGGTCGCGGTGGTGTCGATGTCGATGTAACGTACTTGGGCGTTGATCATTACGTTGTCGGTCAGCATGTAGTCGGCACCGATCTGCCAGGCCAGACCCCAGGAGTTTTCTGCCTTGAAGTTGCTGAAGCCGTTAGCGGCGGCTTCGCTGCCGACGTGCTCGTCGTAGATCCAGGTGTAGTTGATACCGCCGCCGATGTACGGCTGGAACGCGGACTTGGCGTCCAGCGGGTAGTAGACCAGGCTCAGGGTTGGCGGCAGGTGTTTCAGCGTACCGAGTTTGCCATTGGCCGCGCCGAGGGCGGTGCCTTTGAGCTTCACGTCATGCTCGAACGGCGAGGCCGCGAGCAATTCGATCCCCAGGTTATTGGTGATCATGTAGGCGAAGTTCAGGCCCAGTTGCGTGTCGCTGCTCATGGTGGCCTTGCCACCCAGGTCGGCGCCCTTCAGCGGGCCTTGATCGACCTTGACGCTGGAGCTGTCGGCATCCGGGTTGACGGTGATCGCACCGGCCCGAACGATGATGTCACCGGCGGTGTGAGCATGGGCGAGCGGGGCTGCGAGCGCGAGGGCGAACAGCGAAGCGCAGAGCAAGGACTTGTGCATGGGGGGCTCCAAAGGACGTTAAAAATGTTCGATGTCCAATGGTAGGGATCCAACTGATACGGTCTTTTGATTCAGCTCAATGAAACAGTGATAGGCGGTTTTTTGGTGGAGTCTTTGATGGCCTCATCGCGGGCAAGCCCGCTCCCACAGGGATCTTCTGTGAATGCAATATTTGTGAATAACAGAGAACACTGTGGGAGCGGGCTTGCCCGCGATGGCGATTGAACAGACAACACAGAACTCCCGGATCACTCCGGCAATTCATACACATAAATCTTGTCCGCCTCCATCTGATACCCGGCATCCGCCAACTCGCTGGTGGATGCCTTGACCTGCAACGCACCTTCGATCCAGTAAGGCTGGTACAGCTCATCAAGCTTCACGCCGACTTCGCTTTTGACATGCACGATCTGGTTCGACGGAGGAGGCGGAACGTGGATGCAGGCGCCGAAATACGGTACCAGCAGAAACTCCGTGGTGCGGCCTTCTTCACTGACTTCCAGCGGCACGATGTACCCCGGCAAACGAATATTCTTGCCGTCGAGGCTCTTCACCACTGGCGCGTTCGGCATGTCCTGCTTGACGGCCGGGGCTGACTCCGCGGACAACGCGTCGCTCATCTTCGACAGGTCATGCAGCGGCGTCATGTTCGGCACTTCTGGCGCAGCATCCGGCGGGATCATTTCCGACCAGGTCAGGTCTTTCGGCTCGGCCGCCCACAGCGGAAGGGCAACCAGCATCAATAGCGCAAGCACAGCGCGGGGCATCATTAATGTCCTCATAGTCGGATCGACAGGCCATCGGCCAAGGATTGGCGATAAGCGCGCCAGGCCGGCACGCTGCCCATCAGCAGCGCGGCGATCAGGATGCCACCGAGCAGCGTCCATTCATATTCGCTCGGCCAGGCCAGGGGCAAGTACAAGCCGTAATTCGCCTGCACGTAACCTTGTGCCAGGGCGATGCACACATACAGCAGCGCGACGCCGGCAATCACTCCGGACAACGCCAGGGCAAAGGCTTCCAGCACTAACAAGGTCGCGATGTGCCACGGCCGAGCGCCGACCGAACGCAGAATCGCCATCTCGCGGCGCCGCTCATTGAGGCTGGTGAGGATCGCCGTGAGCATGCCGATCAACCCGGTCAGGACCACGAACAGCGAGACGACGAACAAGGCTTTTTCCGCCGTGCTCATCAAACTCCACAGCTCTTGCAATGCCACACCCGGCAGGATCGCCAGCATCGGTTCGCCACGGAATTCGTTGATCTCCCGTTGCAGCGCAAACGTCGAAATCTTGCTGTTGAGGCCGAGCATGAACGCAGTGATCGCTTGCGGCGTCAGGTCCATGTTGCGCGCCTGATCGGCACTGATCCGGCCGTTACCGCGTGCCGGCACGCCGTTGTGCCAGTCGACGTGGATGGCTTCCATCCCGCCAAGGCTGATGTGCAGCGTGCGGTCCACCGGGGTGCCGGTGCGTTTGAGGATGCCGACCACGGTGAACGGTTTGTCATCGTGCTTGACCAGGCTGATCACCGCCACGCCATGGGCCAGCACCAGTTTGTCGCCGAGCTTGTAATGCAACGCATCGGCCACTTCGGCGCCGAGCACCACTTCGAACGGATCGCTGGCGAAGGCGCGGCCGTCGGCCAGTTCGAGGTGCTGTTGATGGCCGTACTGGTAGTGCTCGAAGTACGCCTCGGTGGTGCCCATCACCCGATATCCGCGATGGGAATCGCCGAGGGACATCGGGATCGCCCACTTCACTTTCGGGTTGTTGGCGAAATGTTCAAAGCTGTCCCAGCGGATGTTGTTGGTGGCGTTGCCGATGCGGAACACCGAATACAACAGCAGGTTCACCGAGCCGGAACGTGCGCCGACGATCAGGTCGGTGCCGCTGATGGTGCTGGCGAAACTGGCCTTGGCTTCGGTGCGCACCCGCTCCACGGCCAGCAACAGGCAGACCGACAGGGCGATGGCGAACGCGGTGAGGATCGCGGTGAAGCGACGGTTAGCCAGACTGGCCATGGCTAGACGAAACAAATACATCTCAGACCTCGGACGGGGTGGCGGCGCGATTGAGATCGGCCAGCGACAGGTGGCGATCGAACAGCGGCGCTAGGCTCTGGTCATGGCTGACAAACAACAGACTCGACCCGGCTTCGCGGCATTCGGCGAACAGCAGGCGAATGAAGTTCTCGCGGGCGTCGTAGTCCAACGCCGAGGTCGGTTCGTCGGCGATCACCAGTTCCGGTTGGCCGATCAGCGCGCGTGCGGCAGCGACCCGTTGCTGCTGGCCGATGGACAGCGAATCGGCACGGCGGCTGAGGATGTTTTCATCCTTCAGACCCAAGTGGGCGAGCAGGGTGGCCGCGGCCTGATCGACGCTGCCGTGGCGCTGGATCGCCCGTTCGGCACGCAGCTTGGAGAAGTGGCAGGGCAGCTCAACGTTCTCGCGCACCGAGAGGAACGGCAGCAAGTTGAACTGCTGGAAGATATAGCCGGTGTGATCGACGCGGAAGTGATCGCGGGCGCCGGCAGAGAGCTCGGTCAGCTCCTGGCCGAGCAGGCGAATGCTGCCGTGATCAGGCTTTTGCACGCCACCGAGCAGGCCCAGCAGGGTGGTCTTGCCGCTGCCGCTGGGGCCTTTGAGGAACAGGGTTTCACCTGGCATGAGGCGAAACGCCGGGATGTCCAGCAGCGGCGGATGACCGGGCCAACTGAAGCCCAGGTCGGACAGTTCGATGAGTGCTTGGGTCATTTAACCGGTTTCATGAGTGCTGATGACCTGTAGGAGCTGTCGAGTGCAACGAGGCTGCGATCTTTTGATCTTGATCTTTAAAGTCAAAAGATCGCAGCCTCGTTGCACTCGACAGCTCCTACAGGGGATCGGGGTGGGTTTAGAACTTGAGGGCAGCAGCCTTGGCCGTCACTTCAACCCCTTGCTGCCCGCTCGGGCTGATCAGTTGTACCTGAATCTTCTGGGTGGCCGGGAATGTGTTGAAGATATTCGCCAGGTCCAGGGTCTTCAGCGCGCCCGGGGCCGAGCAGCTCAATTGGTAATGGGCGTGGATTTCGCTGTGGTCATGGTGATGTTCATGACCGTCCTTGGCCGCCTCGTGATCATCTTCGTCGTCACCGAACAACGGGCTTTCCAGTTCCTGAGTCGCGACCACGCAACCGGCGGCTTTCGGCAGGTTGAACAGCACCAGTGGTTTTTCCAGCTGCGCGCGGACGGCGGCGACTTTGGCCTTGTCGGCGTCGGTGGTGGCGGCGTGTTCGAAGCCCACCAGGTTCATCGCCGGGCTTTCCAGCTCCAGCTCCAGAGTCTGGCCATCCAACGCCGCGTTCAGGCGACCGACGCCGTGTTCGTGGGCGCTGAGGCTGCCATGTTCATCATGATCGTGATCATGCTCGACCGCCGCATGGGCGACAGCCAGCGGCAACAAGGCAAACGGCAAAGCGAGCAGCAGACGGCGCATGACGGGTCTCCGAAAAGTAAAATGTAAAAATTGTTATGTGATCTTATAACGAAAGTGCGGAGAGTTTGACCGTCTGCTTGGCGTAGCGCAAGACCCATGGGAGCATGCGAGTCAGGTATGTGCAGGAGCAGACTTATGTTGCGAATACGCGGAAGCATCGGCGACTGGCCGGTGGATTTGACCCTGGAACTGGATGAGGGCGACTGGGCGCAGCTTGGTGCGCAGTTGCAGGCAGCAAAACCCGAGGCGAGTGCGGCGCCCGCCAAACCGGTGAATCAGGACGATGCGCTGTGGCAGATAGCCCAAGAGTTGCTGCGCAAGGCCGGGCAATTGAGCGGGCCGGATCTGCTGGAGCAGCTGGAAGGGCTGACCGGCAGCGCAGCGGCGGGCAAGCGCTTGTTGGTGCGCTTGCGCCACTGCGCAAACGTCAAAGTGGTGAGCGGCGGGGATACGCCGCTGTACAGCTGGCGCAAGCCAGCGTAGGAATCGGGTTCACACGGCTGGATCGAGTAAGCCGCAAAAAAGATCGCAGCCTGCGGCAGCTCCTACGCGGGATTTGTATTTCCCCTGTAGGAGCTGCCGAAGGCTGCGATCTTTTGATTTTAATAAAGCGCAGCAAACAACTTGCGACGGTACGTGGTCACCAGCGGGTGATCGTTGCCCAGCAATTCGAACACTTGCAGCAAGGTCTTGTGCGGTAAGCCTTCGCTGTAGCTGCGATTGCGGATGAACAGTTTCAGCAAGGCATCCAGCGCAGCGTCGTATTGCTGACGGGCCAATTGCTGGATCGCCAGTTGATAGACCGCCTCATCGTCCTGCGGATTTTTCGCCAGACGTGCTTTCAGGTCTGCCGCGTCCGGCAAATCCCTGGCCTGACCGAGGAACTGGATCTGCGCCTTGGCGCCGGCCAACGCAGCCTTGTGCTCATCGGTCTTGACCGCGTCGAGCACGATTTGCGCTTCACCCAGCTCGCCGCGCTCAGTCAGGCAGCGGGCGTAGAGGATCAGCGCTTTGGCATTGGTGTTGTCTTCAGCCAGCAGTACTTTGAGGGTGGCTTCGGCGTCGGCGTAACGGCCGTCATCGAACAGCGCCTGAGCCTGTTCGAACGGGTCGGCCGCAGCGGGCGGCGGCATTTGCACGTGGGGTTCGAGCATCGTGCGCACAGCCGATTCCGGTTGCGCACCGGCAAAACCGTCCACCGGCTGACCGTCCTTGAACAGCACCACCGTCGGCAGGCTGCGAATGCCGAAGCGCGCAACAATGTCCTGCTCGATGTCGCAGTTGACCTTGGCCAGCAGCAACTCGCCCTGATAGCTCTCGGCGATGGTTTGCAGCATCGGCATCAAGGCCTTGCATGGCGCACACCATTCGGCCCAGAAATCCACCAGCACCGGTTTGTGAAAAGAGTTCTCGATCACCGACTGGTCGAAATCGGCAGTCGTGGCGTCGAAAATGTACGGCGTTTCCTGACTCATGGGGGATCTCGTAAAAGCGTGGATGTGGTCACTATAAGGCTTGGCGGGGGGCAGCTGAAAGTCGTAACGTTGATCGTTCCCACGCTCTGCGTGGGAATGCCTCAATGGACGCTCTGCGTCCGCTTTGGGACGCGGAGCGTCCCGGGCTGCATTCCCACGCAGAGCGTGGGAACGATCAAGCTCGGGTGGCGTGGTAGAGGCTCACATACCGAAACTCTTCGGGCTCGGCCAGATCCGGCAACGTCATCGCTTCCAGCATTTCAATGCGCTGATACAACGGATGGCGAAAATCCCTCACCCGCGAATCCGCCACCAACGCTTCCCGGCCACGGCTAAGAAATTCATCGAGCAACGGCAGATTCGCCCGGTCGTACAACACATCGGCCACCAGAATCAGATCGAACCGATCGGCCTCGGCGAAAAAGTCCGTCGAGTAACTGAGTTGCACGCCATTGAGTTCGGCATTCGCCCGACACGCGGCAATCGCCAGCGGGTCCAGGTCACAGGCCACCACTTCCAGTGCCCCGGCTTTCACCGCCGCAATCCCGGCGACCCCAGAGCCGGCGCCGAAATCCAGCACCCGCTTACCTTCGACCCATTGCGGGTGCTCGGCGAGATAACGCGCCACGGCCAGCCCACTGGCCCAGCAGAAACTCCAGTACGGCGGCTCGTGGAGAATCCGTCGGGTTTCTTCCGGGCTGAAGGCACGGTCCATGTTGTCGCCGTCGATCAGCCAGAGTTTCAGCTCGGTGTCTGGTAACTCACAGGCTACAAGCTGTGCATCGCCGAGCAGTTCACTTAACGCCTGTTGCAGGTCGAGCGGTGCAATCATGGCGCTTTGACGAATTGCAGCTGACCCAATGCCTGGGTGGTTGGCTGTGTGATCATTTGCGCTGGCAGATGCAGAATCAACTGCCCGGACTGGCTGGCGCGGCCACGAAGCTCAACGCGGGCACCGACCGGAAAGGACTCGGGGTTGAAACGCAGACGAAACGGCAACACTTGATTGGTGCCGATCAGGTTGGAACTGGCGAGCAGTAGTTGCGGACGATCCTTTTCGTCGATCACCAGCAACGCCAGTTCGACTTCGGCACCGGCCGGCACGCCCTGCAGGGTGCCGCTCAATTCACGTTGATATGCCGGCAGGGGGCCGAGCTCGGCCGACGCCCTGGCTTTCTTCTGCGCCTGTTGCGGTGCAGGGCCGGGCGTTGGCGGCTGGGGCTTGGGCGCATCGCTGCCACAGGCCACCAACAGGCTGAAAAGACTGAGCAAAATGAGTGGTCGTAAAGACATTGGCGGCTCCAGCAAGCGAAATCCATATACAGCCAGTCTGTATACCGCAAACCCTATGGCTTGTCTTGCCACGGGGATGCGCTACCATGGCCCTCCCATTTTTTGTTGCCTGCCACCATGCACTGTCCCTTCTGCGGTGCCAACGACACCAAGGTCATCGACTCGCGTCTGGTCGCCGAGGGCGAACAGGTGCGCCGCCGGCGTGAATGCCTGGCCTGCGGCGAACGTTTCACGACGTTCGAAACCGCTGAACTGGTGTTGCCGCGCCTGATCAAAACCGACGGCAGTCGCCAGCCGTTCGACGAAGAAAAACTCCGTGCCGGTATGCAGCGGGCGCTGGAGAAGCGCCCGGTGAGTGTCGAGCGCCTCGAATCGTCGCTGGTGCATATCAAACACAAGCTGCGCGCCACCGGCGAACGTGAGGTCAAATCCCTCGTGGTTGGCGAACTGGTGATGGCCGAGCTGAAGAAGCTTGATGAAGTCGCCTATATTCGCTTCGCTTCGGTGTACCGACGCTTCCAGGACCTCAACGAGTTCCGCGAAGAGATCGATCGCCTCGCCCGTGAGCCGGTGAAAGAATGACCACACCTCCCGAACAAGCCATCCTCGACGCGCATTACATGGCCCGGGCCCTGGAACTGGCGCGCAAAGGTCATTACACGACGCATCCCAACCCTCGTGTTGGCTGCGTGGTGGTGCGTGACGGGCAGATTGTCGGCGAAGGCTGGCATGTGCGCACCGGCGAACCGCACGCCGAAGTCCACGCCCTGCGCGCCGCTGGCGACAAGGCGCGGGGTGCCACGGCTTACGTGACCCTCGAACCTTGCAGTCACCACGGCCGTACGCCGCCTTGCGCCGATGCGCTGGTGAATGCCGGTGTGGCGCGTGTCGTTGCGGCGATGCAGGACCCGAACCCGGAAGTCGCCGGTCGCGGTCTGCAGCGCCTGGCCCAGGCCGGTATCGCCACTGAAAGCGGCGTGCTGGAAGGCGAGGCGCGCAAGCTCAATCAAGGCTTCCTCAAACGCATGGAACACGGCTTGCCGTTCGTGCGGGTCAAGTTGGCGATGAGCCTCGACGGTCGCACGGCGATGGAAAGCGGCGAGAGCCAGTGGATCACAGGTACAGCGGCGCGTTCGGCGGTACAGCGTTTGCGCGCCGAGGCCAGCGTGGTGCTGACCGGCGCCGACACGGTACTGGCGGACAATGCGCGCTTGACCGTACGTGCCGACGAGTTAGGTCTGGATGCTGAACAAACAGCCTTGGCCATGAGCCGCCCGCCGCTTCGCGTGCTGATCGACGGTCGTCTGCGGGTGCCGCTGAATGCACCGTTCTTCAAGGCCGGTCCCGCACTGGTCGCCACGTGTGTCGCGGTGGAAGAACAGTACGCCAACGGCCCGGAATGCCTGATCGTGCCGGGCGACGATGGCCAGGTCGATCTGCATCAGTTACTGGTCGAACTCGCTAACCGTGGCGTCAATGACGTGCTAGTCGAAGCCGGCCCGCGACTGGCTGGCGCGTTTGCCCAGCTCGGGTTGGTGGACGAATTCCAGATCTTCATCGCCGGCAAGTTTCTCGGCTCCTCGGCCCGCCCCTTACTGGACTGGCCACTGGCGCAGATGAAAGACGCGCCCGAGCTCAAAATCACCGAAATCCGTGCGGTTGGCGATGACTGGCGAGTCACTGCCATCCCTGCGCCATCGGCGAGCGTATAATTCCCGGCCATTGCTCTAGCGCTGGCTCTGTTCTCGAGGAGGACTCCATGTTTACCGGCATCATCGAATCCATCGGCAGTATTCGTGCATTGACCCCAAAAGGCGGAGATGTGCGGGTTTACGTAGAAACCGGCAAGCTCGACCTGAGCGACGTAAAGCTGGGCGACAGCATTGCCGTCAATGGCGTGTGCTTGACCGCGGTTGAATTGCCGGGCAATGGCTTTGCGGCGGACGTCAGTCGCGAAACCCTCGACTGCACCGCAATGAATGACTTGAAAAGTGGCAGCCCGGTCAATCTGGAAAAAGCCCTGACCCCGACCACTCGCCTCGGCGGGCATCTAGTCAGCGGCCACGTCGATGGCGTGGGCGAAGTGGTTGCCCGCACCGAAAATGCCCGCGCCGTGGAATTTCGCATCCGTGCCCCGAAAGACCTGGCCAAGTACATTGCCCATAAAGGCTCGATCACCGTCGACGGCACCAGCTTGACCGTGAACGCGGTCGATGGCGCCGAGTTCTTGCTGACCATCATTCCGCACACCCTGAGCGAAACCATCATGGCGTCGTACCAGCCTGGTCGCCGGGTGAACCTGGAAGTCGACTTGCTGGCACGTTATCTGGAGCGCCTGTTGTTGGGCGATAAGGCCGCAGAGCCGACCTCCGGCAGCACCATTACTGAAAGCTTTCTGGCCCAAAACGGCTACCTCAAATCCTGAAGCTCAAATTTCGAAAGAAGGGGGGTGCCTTGTGGCGCTCAATAGCATCGAAGAACTGGTTGAAGACATCCGCCAAGGCAAGATGGTCATCCTCATGGATGACGAAGACCGCGAGAACGAAGGCGACCTGATCATGGCCGCCGAGTGCTGCAAGCCTGAACACATCAACTTCATGGCCAAGCACGCCCGTGGCCTGATCTGCATGCCGATGAGCCGCGAGCGCTGCGAACTGCTCAAGCTGCCGTTGATGGCGCCACGCAACGGTTCCGGTTTCGGCACCAAGTTCACTGTGTCCATCGAAGCCGCCGAAGGTGTGACCACCGGTATCTCCGCGGCCGACCGTGCGCGCACGGTGCAAGCCGCTGCCGCCAAAGACGCCAAGGCTGAAGACATTGTCAGCCCCGGCCACATCTTCCCGCTGATGGCCCAGGCCGGCGGTACGCTGGCCCGCGCCGGCCACACCGAAGCTGCCTGCGACCTGGCGCGCATGGCCGGTTTCGAGCCGAGCGGTGTGATCTGCGAAGTGATGAACGACGACGGCACCATGTCCCGTCGCGCCGAACTCGAAGCGTTTGCCGCCGAACACAACATCAAGATCGGCACCATCGCCGACCTGATTCACTACCGGATGATCCACGAACGTACCGTTCAGCGGATTGCCGAGCAGCCGCTGGACAGCGAACTGGGCCAGTTCAACCTGGTGACCTACCGTGATTCGGTGGAAGGCGACGTGCATATGGCACTGACCCTGGGCACCGTGTGCGCCGAAGAGCCGACGCTGGTTCGGGTACACAACATGGACCCGCTGCGTGACCTGTTGATGGTCAAGCAACCGGGCCGCTGGAGCCTGCGCGCCGCCATGGCTGCGGTTGCCGAGGCTGGCAGTGGCGTGGTGCTGTTGCTCGGTCACCCGCTCGATGGCGACGTGTTGCTGGCGCATATCCGCGAAACCGCGGATCACAGCGCCGTGAAAAAACCGACCACCTACAGCATCGTCGGTGCCGGTTCGCAGATCCTTCGGGACCTGGGCGTGCGCAAAATGCGCCTGATGAGTGCGCCGATGAAATTTAATGCGATATCCGGTTTCGATCTGGAAGTTGTAGAATACGTGCCCTCCGAATAATGACCGGCAATTTGCGGGCCTGTATTCGCGGTTAACACATCACTGAGGGACGCGTAGAAAACGCGTCCCGGCTCTTTAAGAGATCTAACGAATGACCCTGAAGACCATCGAAGGTACCTTCATCGCCCCTAAAGGCCGCTACGCTTTGGTAGTGGGCCGCTTCAACAGCTTCGTCGTTGAAAGCCTGGTCAGCGGTGCAGTTGATGCCCTGGTTCGCCATGGCGTGAGCGAAAGCGACATCACCATCATCCGTGCGCCTGGCGCCTTCGAAATCCCGCTGGTTGCGCAAAAAGTCGCTCAGAAGGGCGAGTTCGCGGCAATCATCGCCCTGGGCGCAGTCATTCGTGGCGGTACTCCGCACTTCGAATACGTGGCTGGCGAATGCACCAAGGGCCTGGCCCAGGTGTCCATGGAATTCGGCGTGCCGGTCGCTTTCGGCGTACTGACCGTTGATTCCATCGAACAAGCCATCGAACGTTCCGGCACCAAGGCCGGTAACAAAGGTGCTGAAGCTGCCCTGTCCGCCCTGGAAATGGTCAGCCTGCTGGCGCAGTTGGAGGCCAAGTGATTAGCGACGATAGCGATCGTTTCAACCCGCGCGATCCAAAGCCTGCGGATGCCGGCAAGCCATCGAAAAGCGTCAAGCGTCGCGAAGCCCGTCAGCTCGCGACTCAGGCGCTGTACCAATGGCATATGGCCAAGCAGTCGCTGAACGAGATCGAAGCGCAGTTTCGGGTCGATAACGATTTCAGTGATGTCGACGGCGCCTACTTCCGTGAAATCCTGCATGGGGTTCCGGCTCAGAAGGACCGGATCGACGCCGCACTGGCGCCATGCCTGGACATCACCATCGAAGAGCTGGACCCGGTTGAACTGGCGGTTCTGCGCCTGTCCACCTGGGAGCTGCTCGAGCGCGTTGATGTGCCGTACCGCGTTGTGATCAACGAAGGTATCGAACTGGCCAAGGTCTTCGGTTCCACCGACGGCCACAAGTTCGTCAACGGTGTGCTCGACAAGCTGGCCCCGCGTCTGCGTGAAGCTGAAGTGAAGGCGTTCAAGCGCTAACCAGCGCTTGAGTTTGCGATGGGCGAGTTTGAGCTGATCCGCAATTTCTTCGCCGCCGCGCCTTGTGCGCAAGGCGGCGAAGGCGTTGCCCTCGGGATCGGCGACGACTGCGCCTTGCTGGCTGTTCCCCCCGGGGAGCAGTTGGCGATTTCCACCGACACGCTCGTGGCCGGTGTGCATTTCGCAGACCCTTGCGACCCGTTTCTGCTCGGTCAGCGCTCGCTGGCTGTGGCTGTCAGTGATCTGGCCGCCATGGGCGCCGCTCCCATTGCCTTTACCCTTGCCCTGACCTTGCCGACGGTGACCACCGATTGGCTGGGAGCCTTCGCCCGTGGTTTGAACCTCATGGCGCAAAATTGTGGTGTAGCGCTGGTGGGTGGCGATACCACTCGCGGGCCGTTGAGCCTGACCATGACCGTGTTCGGTCGGGTGCCGGCCGGTCTGGCGTTGACCCGCAGCGGCGCACAGCCGGGCGATTTGCTCTGCGTGGGCGGTGAGCTGGGTAACGGCGCGGGCGCATTGCCGCTGGTGCTCGGCCAGCGGATGGCTGAAGCGGCCATCGCTGATCCGTTGCGTGCCCATTACTGGTCGCCGCAACCGCAGCTGGGTCTGGGCATGGCGTTGCGCGGCAAAGCCACTGCGGCGCTGGACATCTCCGACGGCCTGCTCGCCGACTGCGGTCATATTGCCCTGGCGTCGAAAGTCGGGGTTCAGGTAGAGCGCAGTAAGCTGCCGTTGTCGAAGGCGCTGCTGGCCTTCCTCGGTCAGTCTGGCGCTGAGCAAGCTGCCCTGAGCGGCGGTGACGATTACGTGCTGGCCTTCACCTTGCCGCCCGCCGAGTTGCCATCGTTGCTGGCGGACGGCTGGCCGATCCATGTGCTTGGGCGGGTCGTAGCAGGGCAGGGCGTGACGCTGCTGGATGTCGACGGACACGACATCACCCCGCCAATCCGGGGTTATCAACATTTTCGGGAGACACCGTGACAGATCATCCCAAACAGGTCCCGGCGGAGTTCGTACCGCCGTCGGTCTGGCGCAATCCATGGCATTTCCTGGCGTTCGGCTTCGGCTCGGGCACCCTGCCAAAAGCGCCGGGCACCTGGGGTTCGTTAGTGGCGTTACCCTTCATTCCGTTGTGGCAGATGCTGCCCGATTGGGGTTATTGGCTGATGCTCGGCATCACCATGCTGTTCGGCTTCTGGCTGTGCGGCAAGGTCGCCGATGATTTGCGCGTGCACGACCACGAAGGCATCGTCTGGGACGAAATGGTCGGGATGTGGATCACCCTGTGGCTGGTACCGGAAGGCTGGTATTGGTTGCTGGCGGGGTTCCTGATGTTCCGTTTCTTCGACATCCTCAAGCCCTGGCCGATTCACTGGATCGACCGGAATGTGCACGGTGGTGTCGGGATCATGCTCGACGACGTGCTGGCAGGCGTATTTGCGTGGTTGGCGATGCAAGGGCTGGTGTGGTTTTTCGTCTGAGGCGTCAAGTGAGAGAACCGGGGATGGCGCGACGCGGGTTGCTGCTGATTGTTTTCGCGCTATTTTGCTCGTTCGCCCAGGCGGGGGATGCACCGACGACGCCGTCCGTGATTCATCTGGCCAGCGAAGCCTGGGAAGACTTCACCAACGCCGATGGTCGTGGTTTGGGGTGGGATGTGCTGCGCGAAGTGTTTGAGCCGGCGGGCGTCAAACTGGATATTCGAACCGAACCCTACACGCGCGCCACGGGCCTGGCACAGCGCGGCGAAGTGGATGCTTGTGTCGGTGCCTATCGGGATGAAGTCAGCGACGTGCTCTATCCGCGCTGGCATTTCGATACCGATCCGATCTATGCACTGGGTCTGGCCAGCAATCCGGAGCCGACCCTGCAAACCCTGGGCAACTATCGATTGGCTTGGGTGCGTGGCTACAAATTCCAGGATTATTTACCCAATGTGCAGAGCTACAACGAAATCGTGCGGCGTACCGGGATTCTTTCGATGCTGATTCACAACCGCATCGATTACTACATCGACGCGCTGGACGAGGTTAACTCCATCGTCAACCGAGCCAAGGCCCCATCGCAATTTCGCCGCACGCACATCGTGGATTTGCCGCTTTATCTGTGCTTTGCCGACACACCGAATGCCCGCAAATTGATGGTGTTGTTCGATCAGCGCATGGAAGTGCTGGTAAAAAACGGCCAGTTGAAACCGATCTTCGCAAAGTGGAAGCAGCCGTACCCGTTTGGCACAAACTGAACATAGCCCGCTCCCACAGGGTCGTTGGCTAGGCCTCTTGATCAAACATTTTGATCGTTATGCCCCATAATTCAGCCTAAGCGTCTGCAGGAACGTGCTGTTACAATGCCGCCTCTGCGAATCTTCAGTACATATAGATCAGGAGCACACCGGTGCCTGTCGTTTTTGTCGCCGCTTCCAAGCTGCCAACGCCTTTTGCGCAATTCACCATGCATGGCTTTCTCGATGAAGAGAACGGGCGCGAGCACGTGGTGCTGAGCCTGGGTGAGTTCGCTGACGGTGCTCCGGTACTCGGCCGGTTGCACTCCGAATGCCTGACAGGCGATGCCTTGTTCAGCCAGCGCTGCGACTGCGGTTCGCAACTCGAGGCAGCCTTGCAGGCAATCGCCCGTGAAGGCCGTGGCGTGTTGCTCTACTTGCGTCAGGAAGGTCGCGGCATTGGCCTGTTGAACAAGATCCGCGCCTATGAATTGCAGGACGGCGGTGCCGATACCGTTGAAGCCAATGAGCGTCTGGGTTTCGCCGCCGATCAGCGCGACTACGCCATGTGCCTGCCGATGCTGGAGCACCTGGGCGTGAAGTCCTTGCGTCTGATGACCAACAACCCACGCAAGGTCAAAGCCTTGACCGACATGGGCATCGTGGTTGCCGAGCGCGTACCGCTGCACACTGGGCACAACCCGCATAACAAACTCTACCTGGCGACCAAGGCGAGCAAGCTCGACCATATGATGGGCAACGAGCATCAGGGCGAGGTTGACCGGGCGTGACCCGCGGTCAGGTACGGCGGCGACTGTCCGTCAACTGGTGGCAATACCTGGCGCTGGCCTTGGTGCCGCTGTTCGTGATCAACGGGGTATTCGGCCAAAGCGAGGCGATTCTGCCGGTGCTGGCGATGCCATTGTTCATCGCCGGTGTGGCCTCGATGTTTGTCAGCCTGAAGTTCTTTGGTGGCTACAAGCACGCCCTGATCGCCACCCAGAAAGCCCTCGATACCCCTGAAGAACCCGCCGCCTGGATCGCCTTGGCCGCAAAACGCCGTGCCGCGTTTCTGGTCGCCGGCCTGCCTGCCTGGACCGGTGCAGTGGCGGTATTCGTCGGGCTTGAAGCTGTGCCGCTGGTGCTGCTGGCGCTGTCGACCGCGGTGCTGTTCTACCTCTACCGTATCCCGCGTCAACTCGGCTGATGCGCAGCGTCTGGCTGGCGGTGTTGCTGCTGGCCGTCAGCGGTTCGGCGACTGCGGTCGAGCGGGTTGTCAGTCTGGCACCGTCGCTTTCTGAAATCGTCGTTGAGCTGAACTCGGCTGACCTGCTGGTCGGTGTGCTGGATGCCGGTGAACGTCCCGCTGAACTCAAAGACATTCCTTCCGTTGGCAGCTACGGCCAGTTGGACATGGAACGACTGCTCAGCCTCAAGCCCGATTTGCTGCTGCTCTGGCCGGGCAGTGTGGGGCCGGCTCAGCGTGAGCAGCTCAAACGGCTGAACATTCCCACCTTTGTCGCCGAACCTCACAACCTCGAACAACTTACCGCCCAGATTGAAGTGATCGCTGCACAACTCGGCAGAGCGGAGCGTGGCATTTCAGTGGCCGAAAATCTGCGTCAACGACTCGATTCCCTGCGCCAACGCTATCGAAGGGATGAGCCGTTACGGGTGTTTTATCAAGTCTGGGATCGGCCGCTGTACACCGTGGGCGGCGGGCAGATCATCAGTGATGCGCTGCAGGTTTGTGGGGCGCGTAATGTGTTTTCCGACCTGACGCAGCCTGCTCCGCAGGTCAGTGTGGAGGCAGTGTTGCAGCGCAATCCCGAGGTGATTCTGGCCAGTGATCAGGCGCAACTCGACGCATGGAAGAGCTGGCCTCAGGTGACGGCGGTGGCGCAGGGGCAATTGCTGCTGGTGACGGACAAAGGCCTGGAGCGGCCGAGCGGGCAGATGATCGAAGCGACTGCCAAGCTGTGCCAGTTGATCGCGCCCGACCATTAAGACCGAGGCGCATTCATCGCGGGCAAGCCCGCTCCCACAGGTTCAGTGTGATCCTTGTGGGAGCGGGCTTGCCCGCGATGAGGCCGGCTCAAACACGGTCAAAACCCCGGCGTCCAGGTCACCCCGAACATCCACGCCCGGCCTTCCTCGCGATACCCATACTGACTGCCATCATGGCTGTACAACGCCCGGCTGTAGCTCTTGTCCAGCAGGTTATCGACCTTCAACTCCAGCTTGATCTCGCGATTCAGCGCCCAACTGCTACGCAACCCCAACAACGCATACCCGCCCAATGGCTGCTGGTTGTTTTCGTCGTCATAACTGCTGCTCACCGCTTGCCAACTGGCACCGAAGCCGAGCCGATCAAATTGCCGATCCAGATCCAGGCTCAAAGTCCGTCGTGCACGACGGGCGAGGGTGTGGCCGCTGTCGCGATCCCGCGGGTCGATGATCGCCACGCCGAGGTTGCTCTGCCAGCCGAACAGCTCCTGCTTCAAGACCGCTTCAAAACCATTGATTCGCGCCGAAGCGACGTTAGCCGGGCGGTTGTTGCTGCCGAAAATAATCGCGTCTTCCAGATCGGTGCGGTACAGCGAGGCTTCCAGGCGACTGTTCTGCGTCAGCTGACTGCGCCATTGCAGCTCATAACTTTTCGAGGTTTCGGGCTTCAAGTCAGGGTTGCTGAAGTCCGGGTAGTACAGGTCATTGAAGGTCGGTGCGCGGAAGCCTTCGCTGTAGGTCAGCAGCACATCGTTGTCCGGGTTCAGCGGCAGGGTGAACGTGCCGCTCCAGCTGTTCTGGCTGCCGAACTGCTGGTTCTGGTCGCGACGCAGGCCCAGTTCGGTAGAGAAACTGTCGGTCTGATAGCGATGCTGGATAAACGCTGCACGGTTCCAGCGGCTGTCTTCGTCGAACGCTGTGCTGCTGTTGATTCGGTCTTCGTACCAGTCGCCGCCGAGGATCAGGCTGTTGCGTTCATCCAGGGTCAGGTCGTTTTGCCAGTTCACCGAATCGCGGTAAGTGTTGAACACGCTGCGCTCGTCGCTGAGCTTGTCGAGCGTCTTCTCGCGGTTTTCGCTGTGGCCGAACTCGACGCGGGTCTTCCATTGGTCATTGATCCGCGCATCGACATAACTGCTGACGCTGCTCACAGAGAACTCGCTGTAGGGCTGCTGCTGGACCGATTCGAAGGTGTTCATGTCGAAGCGGCCGAACGGGTTGTCGAATGCGCTTTTGCCCTGGTTATCCAGCAGGTTGGCGCCAATTTCGATGTCGTCGTTGAGGGTGTGACTCAGGCTTAAGCTGACCGATTTATTGCGGTATTCGTCGTGGTCGCCATCACTGGGATAAGACTCGTGCGTGCGATTGATGCCTGACGTTTCATCAAGGCTGGCACCGAGATTGAAGCGGGTCTGCGCGTCGCCGCCGGACAATCCGAGGCTGCGCTCCCAGGTCTGATTGCTGCCCACTCCCACATGCATGCGTGGTTGCAGGCCTTGTTCGTCGCCACGGCGAGTGAAGATCTGGATCACCCCGCCAATCGCATCGCTGCCGTAAATCACTGAACGCGAACCACGCAGCACTTCCACGCGCTCGACCTGTTCGATGTTGATGTGTTGCAGATTGCTGTCGCCGGAGGTCGAGTTGCCGATGCGCTGGCCGTCGACCAGCACCAGACTTTGCGCCGACTTGGTACCACGAATGTAGACCCCCGGCAGACTGCCACGCCCACCGGTTTGCCCGACCTGCACGCCCGGTACCCGGCGTAGCAGATCCGTGACACTGCTCGGTTGCAGACGGTCGATGTCTTCGCGGGTGAACACCGTGTTGGCAGCGCTGCTGTCGTTGCGCGCTTCGACTTGACGGTTAGC
The DNA here is from genome assembly GCF_032424305.1 of Pseudomonas sp. JV414. Taxonomy (NCBI): domain Bacteria; kingdom Pseudomonadati; phylum Pseudomonadota; class Gammaproteobacteria; order Pseudomonadales; family Pseudomonadaceae; genus Pseudomonas; species Pseudomonas sp. JV414. Next base: position 84,419 of record NZ_VYKC01000017.1, read on the forward strand.
GCTGATCAACACGTCGGGCAGTTTCAGGGCCTGGTCGCGTTCGAAGGTGTCGGCCAAGAGTTGGCCGGCCGGCAGAAGCGTCAGCGTCAGGGCAAAAGGGGAGAGTTTCATGGATTATCCGAGGCGAATTCAGATACGACACAACCCCCCGTAGGAGCTGCCGAAGGCTGCGATCTTTTGATTCTGTTTTTTCAGGTTTGGAGCCGCCAAAGATCAGGATCAAAAGATCGCAGCCTTCGGCAGCTCCTACAGAGGATCGGGTTTACAAGTTGAGCAGCTGCAGGCGCTGACGCACCGCTTCTTCGATCCCGCTTTCATCCAGCCCACACTCAGCCAGCATTTGCGCAGGCTTGGCGTGCTCCACATAGGCATCCGGCAAGCCCAGGTGCAGCACCGACTTAAGGATGTTTTCGCGGGCGAGAAACTCGCTGACCGCGCCACCGGCACCGCCCATGATTGCGTTCTCTTCGACGGTCACCAACAACTCGTGGCTGCCGGCGATTTCGCGAACCAGTGCTTCGTCGAGCGGTTTGACGAAACGCATGTCGACCACGGTCGCATCCAGCTTCTCGGCGACTTTCAGTGCCTCGGCCAATTGCACGCCGAACACCAGCAGGGCGACTTTGCTGCCCTGACGGCGGACGACACCCTTGCCGATTTCAATCGGTTCGAGGTCTTTCGCGATCGGCGCATTGGGGCCGGTGCCGCGCGGATAACGCACCGCCGCCGGGCCGTTGTACAGATGGCCGGTGCTGAGCATTTTGCGCAGTTCGTTTTCGTCGCTCGGGGTCATCACCAGCATGCCGGGGATGCAACGCAGGAACGACAGGTCGAAGCTACCCGCGTGCGTCGGGCCGTCTTCGCCCACCAGGCCCGCGCGGTCGATGGCGAACAGCACGTCGAGGTTTTGCACCGCCACATCATGCACAAGCTGGTCGTAAGCGCGTTGCAGGAAGGTCGAATAGATCGCCACCACCGGTTTGGCGCCTTCGCAGGCCATGCCGGCGGCGAGGGTCACGGCGTGTTGCTCGGCAATCGCCACGTCGAAATAACGCTCCGGGAAGCGCTCGCTGAACGCCACCAGATCGGAGCCTTCCTTCATCGCCGGGGTAATCCCGACCAGGCGCGGATCGGCAGCGGCCATGTCGCACAGCCATTCACCGAACACACCGGAATACTTCGGCCCGCCGGCTTTCTTCGGCGCCGCGGCTGGAGCATCCACAGGTTCGAGTTTGGTGATGGCGTGGTAACCAATCGGGTCGACTTCCGCCGGAGCGAAACCTTTGCCTTTCTTGGTGACCACGTGCAGGAATTGCGGGCCTTTCAGATCACGCATATTGCGCAGGGTGGCAACCAGAGTCGGCAGGTCGTGGCCATCGATCGGGCCGATGTAGTTCCAGCCCAGCTCTTCGAACAGCGTGCCGGGAACCAGCATGCCTTTGGCGTATTCTTCGGTGCGACGGGCGATTTCCCAGGCGCCGGGCAGACGCGACAGGACCTTTTTGCTGCCTTCGCGCATGCTCGCGTAAGTGCGGCTGGAAAGGATTTTCGCCAGATAGTTCGACAGCCCGCCAACGTTGCGCGAGATCGACATGTCGTTGTCGTTGAGGATCACCAGCATGTTGGCGTCCACTTCCGGCGCGTGGTTCAGCGCCTCGAAAGCCATGCCGGCGGTCAGTGCGCCGTCGCCGATCACTGCAATCGCCTTGCGATCACTGTGTTGCAGGCGGGCGGCAATCGCCATGCCCAGCGCTGCGCTGATCGAGGTGCTGGAGTGGCCGACGCCAAAGGTGTCGTACTCGCTCTCGGAACGACGCGGGAAGGCGGCAACGCCGTCCTTCTGGCGCAGGGTGCCCATGCGCTCGCGACGGCCGGTGAGGATTTTGTGCGGATAGGCCTGATGACCCACGTCCCACACCAGCCGGTCATCCGGGGTGTCGAAGACGTAATGCAACGCGATGGTCAGCTCGATGACGCCCAGGCCGGCACCGAAATGCCCACCGGTCTGACCGACCGTGTAGAGCAATTCCAGGCGCAACTCATCAGCCAGGGTTTCCAGCTCGGCTTCGCCTAACCGGCGCAGGCCGTCCGGCGTGTTGGCACGGTCGAGCAGGGGCGTGGTCGGGCGCTTGCGGGGAATCTCATGAAACGTCGTGGGCATCAGGCGAATCGTTATAGGTATAAAAGATGCGGCAGTTTACCTGATGCATCGCCCCCTGCCCACGCGTTGGTTTTTTTTGGCAGATACGCCGTCAGCTGCGGCGATCGACGATGTACCGGGCCAGATCGCGCAATGGCTCGGCCGCCGCGTCAAACGGTCGCAGCGCGTGCAGGGCCTGGTCGCGCAGTTCCAGGGCGTAAGCCTTGGCCGCGTCGAGACCGAGCAGGGCCGGGTAGGTCGGCTTGTCCCGGGCGATGTCGGCGCCTTGGCGTTTGCCGAGGGTTTCGGTGTCACTTTCGACGTCAAGAATGTCGTCCTGGACCTGAAATGCCAAGCCAATGGCCTGTGCATAACTCTGCAGGGACTTCAGTTCGTCCTTCGCGGCATGACCGCTGGCCAGGGCACCTAGCTTGACGCTGACTTCAATCAACGCGCCGGTCTTGTGCCGATGCATGTACTCAAGGGCTTTTTGATCGAGCTTCAGGCCCACCGAGCCGAGGTCGATGGCTTGCCCGCCGACCATGCCCGCCGGGCCCGCCGCCAACGCCAAGGCGCTGACCATCTGCAGACGGGTTTCGGCGTCGCAACTGCTCAGGCGCGGGTCGAGCAGGGCGCTGAAGGCCAGGCTCTGCAAACCGTCACCAGCGAGAATCGCGCAAGCTTCGTCGAATTTCTTATGCGTAGTCGGCTGGCCGCGACGCAGATCGTCGTCGTCCATGGCCGGCAAATCATCGTGCACTAGCGAATAGGCATGGATCAGCTCCACCGCACAGGCCGCGCCGTTGGCTTGCTCGGCCTTGCCGCCCAGCGCTTCACACGCGGCGTAAGCCAGCAGCGGGCGCACACGCTTGCCGCCATTCATCACGCTGTAGCGCATGGCTTCGTAGAGACGGGCAAGCTCAGGCCCTGGCGCGTTGAACAGGGTTTCCAGTGCAGCATTGACGCGAGCCTGGCTGGTCGCCGAATACGCCGCAATCATTCTGGCTGATCCGCGTCGAAGGGTTCCTCGGCCAGCTCACCATCACGCTCGAGCAGCACTTGAACCTTCTGCTCGGCCTGAGCCAGCGCCGCCTGGCAATCGCGGGTCAGACCGATGCCCTGCTCGAAAGCGGTCAGCGAGTCTTCCAGCGACAATTCGCCGTTCTCCAGACGCTCCACCAACGTTTGCAGGTCAGCGAGAGATTGTTCGAAATCCAGTGCAGCTTTTTTGCGGGCCATGGCGGCTATTTCCGGTTGACGTTAAACCGGCGCGACACTAGCAGACATAGGGGTTATGGGCAAATGAGCGGGGTGTTTCGGCCAACGAGTTTTGGGGGTGAATGTGACTTCCGTGGCGAGGGGGCTGTGTCGATCATGATTAATGTGTTGAGTAATCGGGATAGTAGAACTGGGATGAGCCGATTAAAAATGCTATTCGGCTCATATAGTGAGCCGAATATGACGTCTGTTCGGCTCACCGGCCAGCCATCGACAGGTGTCGCCCCACGTCCGGGTGCGACTGAATCGCGCAATATCGCGGTCTGGACTCTACCCATTTGCAATGGGCTGCAGGTCAAAGCATATCTTTCAGGCATTAAAAAAGCCGGCTTGTGGCCGGCTTCTCGGGGACTGGCTTGGTTTATTTTTGGTAAACCGCGCCAGCCTTCAAAACGTACACCCGGATCTTGCGTCCGGCTGTGGGACTTGGCGAGAAAGTCATCTGCCTTGTCGGTGCGATCTGAGCCTGAAGAAGAGTCGATGCGCAAATGTGGGGCGCAGCATACTGATTTTTTTGAGAAATTCCCAGCTTGGTATGCGGGATAGAGGGATTGCGCTGAGGTGTAGCAGCTGACGAGGCAAGCCCCTGTAGGAGCGAGGCTTGCCCGCGAAGAACGATGACGCGGTCTGCCTGGCGGACCGCGGCGTTCCCTTCGCGGGCAAGCCTCGCTCCTACAGGGGTTTGCCCCCTCGCCATGGTTGATTACAGAAAGGGCACAGACGGCCGGCGTTTATTGAGCGTCGACCACCAGAATACCCATCCCAATACCCTGATGTTCTGCTTGTCGATCTGCTCGGCATTGAAGATTTCGTCTGGATATTCGGCTTTGTTATAGCTGCGCAACCGCAGCGCATTCCCTGGCATCCGATGCAGGTATTTGATCCGCAACATCCCGTCATGCTCGATCGCATAAATCTCCCCATCAATAACCTGAGTCAGCCCGCGGTCGATCGCAAGCGTCGAACCGTCTTCTATCTTTTCGCCCATGCTGTTGCCGATCATGTGGGTACAAATAGCGTCGGCGTGGTTTATTTCCAGGGAGTCCAGGTGGCCGCGTGGCAGGCGGATGGATTGGCTGGGGTCTTTGACGACGTGAGTTTTGTTGGAGCCCGGGGCGGTGGCTGTTTCTTTGTAGAAGGGCAGCTCTACGTCGATGGGTTCGATCACCGTGTAAATGCCACGGATGGCCTGGGCATCGAAGGTATTGCCGGCCTCGTCGAGCACGCGCAGGCGTGAGGACTCTTTCGGGCCTTCGCCGGTTTTCAGCCAGTCGCTGTTTACAGACAGTAGTCTGGCGACCTCTTCCATGCGGTAGGCGGGCACACCTCGGGTGTACCAGTTGTGGATATTTTGCGCTTCCGTGTCGAAGAAAACGGCAAATCCTGTGGTTGTGATTTTCGCTGCTTCAAGGAGCGCTTTAAACCGTGGGCCGCTAGTGTTCTTTTTCATAAACACGAGTTTACTGGCGCAGGATGGGGGTTTGAATAAACGATCCGTTCAAATTTCGAGGGAAATTTAAGACTGGATGTAAGGCGCTTTTAGTGGAATTTAAACAGGAAAACACCAAAGCCAAGAAGCGTTCCACGTACCGTTAAAGGTCAGTATCTGGGCGGAGCGCCCACAAAAAACCCCGGATCAACCGGGGTTCTTCTTCAACCGTCGCAGCTAGAAGCTTACCGCAGCTTCTCAGCCTTTATAGGCAGCAACCGACTTGGTGATCGCGTCGCGGGCGGCATCTGCGCCGGCCCAGCCTTCGATCTTCACCCATTTGCCTTTTTCGAGATCTTTGTAGTTCGCGAAGAAGTGCTCGATCTGCTGGATCAGCAGAGGTGGCAGATCGGTGTATTCCTTCACGTCGACGTACAGCTGGGACAGCTTGTCGTGTGGAACCGCGATCACTTTGGCATCGCCGCCGCCGTCGTCGGTCATGTTCAGGATGCCGACTGGACGCGCGCGGATTACCGAACCTGGAGCAACCGGGTAAGGGGTCACGACCAGCACGTCGAGGGGATCACCGTCGTCGGCCAGGGTGTTCGGGATGTAACCGTAGTTGGCCGGGTAGAACATCGGGGTGGCCATGAAACGGTCAACGAACAGGCAGTCGCTGTCTTTGTCGATTTCGTATTTGATCGGCGCGTGGTTGGCCGGGATCTCGATCGCGACGTAGATGTCGTTCGGCAGGTCTTTGCCAGCCGGAATCTTGCTGTAGCTCATTGGGCGGTGCCCCCGTTAGTTGACCAAAAACACTTGGCCGGATTGACCAAAAAGTGGCGGCGATTATAGGCATATTCCGCCACCGTTGCTATGTGCCAGAGGTCGTGTAGACCTTAGTCGTGTGCCTGATAGACAGGGTTCTCTGCCAGAAGTTGCCGCAGTCGGGCCAATGGATCCTGCCGATAAAACAGCTTCAGCTGCTCATAGACCTGTGGATAAGCCTCGTGCAGCAAATCCGGGGCGCTGAAGAAGTATTCGCTGGTGACCGCGAAGAACTCGGCGGGGTTTTCCGCTGCGTACGGGTCGATGGCGGTTTGCGCGTCAGGGTTGCGGTCCAGTTGCCGATCGAGGTCGTCATAGGCTTCTTGCATGACTTTGGCCCAGTCGCTGACGCGCATATCGGCATGCAGCGGGGGCAGGCCATTGGCGTCGCCGTTGAGCATGTCGAGTTTGTGCGCGAGTTCGTGGATGACCAGGTTATAGCCTTCCCAGCCACCGCTGGCCATCACGCCCGGCCAGGCGAGGATGATCGGGCCTTGTGGCCAGGCTTCGCCACTGTGTTCGCCGTCCCATTCGTGTTCGACGCCACTGGCATCGCGATGGCGCTGGGGGCTGAGGAAATCGTCGGGGTAGAGGATGATTTCGTGAAAGCCCTGATACCAGTTCAGATCGCCCAGATGCAGCAGCGGCAATTGGGCCTGGGCGGCGAGCAGCAGGCGTTGTTCCTGGTGAAGTTCTACGCCGGGCAGGGCGGTCAAGTGTTTGTCTTGCAGGAACAGCACGCAGGCTTCACGCAGCCATTGGTCTTCGGCTGCGCTGAGACCATCGAGAAAGCTCAGGTGATGGCGCACCCGTTGCCACATGTCGTCGGCAATCGGATGCCTGGTCAGGGTGCGCTGGCGTCGCCAGGCGCTAAGGGACCACATCGTGAGTCAGCGGGGTTCGGCTTTGGACGCGGCATGACCGAGGCGGCTGCGGATCACGCTGATGATCATCGGTAGCAGAGACAGCAGGATGATGCCCACCACCAGCAGCGACAGGTTTTTCTTGATGAACGGTACGTTACCGAAGAAATAACCGAGGGTGACCAAGCCACCCACCCAGAGGATGGTGCCGAGGACGCTGAAGGCAAAGAAACGTGGGTAAGGCATTTTGCCAACGCCGGCGACGAACGGGGCAAAGGTGCGAATGATTGGCAGGAAGCGCGCCAGGGTCACGGTTTTGCCGCCGTGCTTGTCGTAGAAGTCGTGGGTTTGTTGCAGGTAGTCGCGGCGAAAGATTTTCGAGTTCGGGTTGCTGAACAGCCGTTCGCCAGCGGTGCGGCCGATTACATAGTTGGTGCTGTCACCGAGAATCGCCGCCAGCATCAGCAGGCCGCCCAGCAGCACCGGGTCCATGCCGCCACCGGCCGCCACGGCGCCCGCGATGAACAGCAGAGAATCGCCCGGCAGGAATGGCATCACCACCAGACCGGTTTCGCAGAAGATCACCAGAAACAGAATGGCGTAAATCCATGCCCCGTAGTTAGTCACCAGCATGTCGAGGTAAACATCGAGATGCAGGATAAGGTCGATAGGGTTGAAATCCATGGAAAGCACCTGTGGTGATGGCCCGACTCTGCAGGCCTGTGCGGATGGCTTCGCGTAAGACTACAGCTAAGTGTGATTTTTCTTACGAGCCGGAAGAATGGGCATTATACGGGGTGACAAGTGAAAAACGCGTCGAGTTTGTAGCGGGGGATGTCGATGGGTCGACCATAGGTCTGTTGGCTTTGCACAATCCACTGTGGTGAGGGGGCTTGCTCCCGTTGGAGTGCGAAGCGCTCCTGATCCGACCGGCGTGATTTACGACGGCTGCGCAGCCGAACGGGGGCAAGCCCCCTCGCCACAGAAGTCTGCCTCGCTGCCAAGGTGCTTAAATCCCGTCACTGATCGGCAACACGTAGTTCTTGAACTCGGTGTCTTCCTTGAACCCGATGGATTCATAGGTTTTTTGCGCAACATCGTTATTGCTGCTGGTGGAAACGCGCATGCGCACGGCATTGGTTTCTTTGGCCATTTTTTTCGCGGTGCGGATCAGGTTGTCGGCCACCAACTGGCGGCGGGCGTCTTCGGCGACGTAGATGTCGTTGAGGATCCATACGCGTTTAAGCGAAAGAGACGAAAAACTGGGGTACAACTGACAAAAACCCATCAGTTTGTTGTTGTCGTCATCGGCCAGGGCCAGGTAGATCACCGATTCCTTGCGCCGCAGGCGTTTCTCGAGGAATGCCCGGGACGAGTCTGGATACGGCAAGGAACCGTAAAATTCACGATATTTGACGAACAACGGGGTCAGCAGGTCGAGGTGTTCGAGGGTCGCTTGAATAATCCGCATGGTAGGTCTCGTCTTCAAGTGGCTGTCTTACGTGGTGACGGCGACGGGAAACCCTGGCGGCCGTGCATCGATCCTGCCTGAAACCTGAATAGAAACGCAATGCGGAAACGGTTCAGGTAGCCGACGGGCTCAGTAGGAAATTACCTTTCATGTCTGCACCATTATCCGACTCCAGCGTCTGAACCTGGGCTTCGTCCTTCAGACTGACCCCCGATAACTGCCGCCGACAAGCTTCGCGCATCAAATACAGCAAACGGTGTGCCGCCATGCCGTAACTCAAGCCTTCGAGCCGGATATTCGAGATGCAGTTGCGATAGGCGTCCGTTAGTCCGACCTTGGGATTATAGGTGAAATACAGCCCCAGGCTGTCTGGCGAGCTCAAGCCGGGGCGTTCGCCGATCAATATGACGACCATTTTGGCGCCGAGCAGCTCGCCAATCTCGTCGGCCACCGCGACTCGGCCCTGTTCCACAAGGATCACCGGTGACAGGGACCAACCCTCAGCGGCTGTCTGCTCTTCTATGCGCGCCAGAAACGGTAAGGTATGGCGATGAACGGCCAATGCCGAGAGGCCATCAGCCACCACAACGGCCAAATCGATCCCACCAGGATGGCTCAGCGCGTAGTCGCGCAGGGTCTGCGCCGACTCATCACTCAACTTTCGCCCCAAATCAGGGCGCTGCAGATAGCTGTTCCGGTCCGTGGCGGCGCTGTGCAGCAGCAAACTTTCACGTCCGCGCTCGGCCAGTTGCGAACTGAGCCCCATGTGGTCGAACGGCAGGTGCACCGCATCCCGGGCCTGTGCATGGGCGTACTGAAAATCCAGCTGCGCGCTGGTCGGCATACTGGTGCCGGTGCGACCGAGGGCAATACGTGCCGGGGTCAGGCGGCGCAGCTCCAGCAACGGGTTTTGCGGGTCGACAGGTGGTTTATCCATCTCAATACTCATCCCAGTTGCGCCATGGCCTGACGGAAGGCCGGCGGCAGGTTGTCGCCGAAGTGAATTTTGCCGTCTGCCTGGGTGAAGATGCCCATGTTCGCCAGCCACTGTTCAAACTCCGGCGCCGGTTTCAGGCCCAAGGTTTTCCGGGCGTAGAGAGCATCGTGGAACGACGTGGTCTGGTAGTTGAGCATGATGTCGTCAGAACCGGGAATGCCCATGATGAAGTTGATCCCGGCCACGCCCAGCAGGGTCAGCAGGGTATCCATGTCGTCCTGATCGGCTTCGGCGTGATTGGTGTAACAGATGTCGCAACCCATGGGCACACCCAGCAGCTTGCCGCAGAAGTGGTCTTCGAGCCCGGCACGGATGATCTGTTTGCCGTTGTAGAGGTATTCCGGGCCGATGAAGCCTACGACGGTGTTCACCAGAAACGGTTTGAAATGGCGTGCCACGGCGTAGGCGCGGGTTTCGCAGGTTTGTTGATCGATGCCGTGGTGGGCGTTGGCCGACAGGGCGCTGCCCTGGCCGGTCTCGAAGTACATCAGATTCTGGCCCAACGTGCCGCGATTCAGGCTCAAGCCCGCGTCATAGCCTTCCTGCAAGACGTTGAGGTTGATGCCGAAACTGGCATTGGCCGCTTCCGTACCAGCGATCGACTGGAACACCAGGTCAAGCGGAACGCCGCGATTCACCGCCTCGATGGAGGTGGTGACGTGGGTCAGCACGCAGGCCTGTGTAGGAATTTCATAGCGCTGGATGATCGCATCGAGCATTTCCAGCATGGCGCAGATCGAAGCGATGCTGTCGGTGGCCGGGTTGATGCCGATCATTGCATCACCGTTGCCGTACAGCAGACCGTCGAGGATGCTCGCGGCGATGCCGGCCGGTTCGTCGGTGGGGTGATTGGGTTGCAGGCGTGTCGAGAGCCGTCCGCGCAGGCCCAGAGTGCCGCGGAATTTGGTGACCACGCGGATTTTCTGCGCCACCAACACCAAGTCCTGCACGCGCATGATCTTCGACACAGCGGCGGCCATTTCCGGGGTCAGGCCCGGAGCGAGGGCGCGCAGGCTCTGTTCGTCGGCGGCGTCGCTGAGCAGCCAATCGCGAAAGCCGCCGACAGTGAGGTGGCTGACTGCTTTAAAAGCCTGTTTATCGTGAGTGTCGATGATCAGCCGGGTGACCTCATCGGCCTCGTAAGGAATCAGTACTTCCTGCAGGAAGTGAGTCAGCGGTATGTCTGCCAGGGCCATCTGCGCGGCCACGCGCTCGCCATCATTGAGGGCGGCAACGCCGGCCAGAAAGTCCCCGGAGCGCGCCGGGCTGGCTTTGGCCATGACGTCCTTGAGGCTGTCGAAGCGGTAGGTGTGGGCGCCGACCGTGTGAGCAAAACTCGCCATACAGATTCTCCGTGACGGCGCAGACAAGGCCTGCGCCGGGATTTGCGGCCGTTAGTGCAAGGCTTCTTCAGCTTTCTGAATGGCCGCGAACTCTTCTTCGGGCGTGCCTGCTACCAAGTGATGCCGACTGTAGAAAGCAAAGTAAGCAATTAACACTCCATAGATGATCGCGGCGCCAATCACCACCCGCGGATCCACCAGAAAACCCGCCACCACGGCGATGCAAGCCAACACCAGTGCCACGCCTGAGGTGAAGATACCGCCCGGCGTGCGGTACGGCCGATCCATTTTGGGGCGACGGATACGCAAGGTGATGTGTGCGGCCATCATCAGCACATAGGAGATGGTCGCGCCGAACACCGCCACCAGAATCAGCAGGTCGCCCTGGCCGGTCAGTGACAGACCGAAGCCGATGATGCCGGGAATGATCAACGCCAGTACCGGCGCCTTGCTCTTGTTGGTTTCGGACAGTTTACGCGGCAGATAGCCGGCACGGGACAAGGCAAAGATCTGCCGCGAATAGGCATAGATGATCGAGAAGAAACTGGCGATCAGCCCGGCCAGGCCCACAAGGTTGACGAAGCTGCCCATCCAGGTCGAGCCGCCATAGGCTTTGGTCAGCGCTTCGACCAATGGGTTACCGGAGGTCAGCAGGGCGTTGGAGCCAGCACCACCAGGGCCGATGACCAGAATCAGCAAGGCAAAGCTCACCAGTACCAGCATGGCGCCGATCAGCCCGCGGGGCAGGTCGCGTTTCGGGTTTTTGGTCTCTTCCGCCGCCAGTGGCACACCTTCGACGGCCAGGAAGAACCAGATTGCGTAAGGAATGGCTGCCCAGACGCCGACATAGCCGAAGGGCAGGAAGCTGCTGGCGCCCTTGGCCTCGGTCACCGGGATGTCCAGCAAATTGGCGACATTGAAGTGCGGCACCATCGCGATCAGAAATACTGCCAATGCCAAGGCCGCGACGGCGGTGATGACGAACATCAACTTCAGGGCTTCGCCGACACCGAAAATGTGAATGGCGATAAAGATGATGTAGAACGCCAGGTAAATCATCCAGCCGCCAATGCCGAACAGCGACTCACAATACGCCCCGATAAACACTGCGATCGCCGCTGGGGCGATGGCGTACTCGATCAGGATCGCGGTTCCGGTGAGGAACCCGCCCCACGGCCCGAATGCGCTACGGGCAAATCCGTAGCCCCCGCCGGCGGTCGGGATCATCGAAGACAATTCGGCCAGGGAGAAGCACATGCACAAGTACATGGTGGCCATCAGCAACGTGGCGAGAAACATGCCGCCCCATCCGCCTTGGGCCAAACCGAAGTTCCAGCCGGCGTAGTCACCTGAGATGACATAAGCCACACCCAGGCCCACCAGCAGGACCCAGCCCGCCGCACCTTTTTTCAGTTCACGTTGTTGGAAATAATCGGAGCCGACTTTTTCGAAGTCGACCGAGGAGATAGCCGGCTGCGCGCTGGCTTGATCGCTAGGCATAGGGTTCACCTGTTCTTATTGTTTTTTAGTCGGCGTTTTTGCCGGGGTGGCGCTAGATATTTCTGCTGAATGTTCAACCGCTTCGCGAGCAAGCCCGTTCCCACAGGGGAAGTGGCTTGCTCGCGACAGGCGTTTAGAAGAAGCCCAATGGATTGATGTCGTAGCTCACCAGCAGGTTTTTGGTCTGCTGATAGTGGTCGAGCATCATTTTGTGGGTTTCACGACCGACGCCGGACTTCTTGTAACCACCGAACGCGGCGTGCGCCGGGTACAGGTGGTAGCAGTTGGTCCACACGCGACCGGCCTTGATGGCGCGGCCCATGCGGTAGGCGCGGTTGATATCGCGGGTCCAGAGACCGGCGCCCAGGCCGAACTCGGTGTCGTTGGCGATGGCCAGGGCTTCGGCTTCGTCCTTGAAGGTGGTGATGCTCACCACCGGGCCAAAGATTTCTTCCTGGAACACGCGCATTTTGTTGGTGCCCTTGAGCAGGGTCGGCTGGATGTAATACCCGGTCGCCAGGCTGCCCTCGAGTTTTTCCACCTTGCCACCGGTCAGCAGCTCGGCGCCTTCGCCCTTGGCGATTTCCAGGTACGAGAGGATTTTGTCGAATTGCTGCTCGGACGCCTGGGCGCCGACCATGGTGTCAGTGTCCAGCGGGTCGCCACGTTTGATCGACAGCACTTTCTTCATCACGACTTTCATGAAGTCGTCGTAGATCGACTCTTGCACCAATGCACGGGATGGGCAGGTGCAGACTTCGCCCTGGTTGAAGAACGCCAGCACCAGGCCTTCGGCGGCTTTTTCGATGAAGGTTTCTTCGGCTTGCATGATGTCGGCGAAGAAGATGTTTGGCGACTTGCCACCCAGCTCCACGGTGGACGGAATGATGTTCTCGGCGGCGCATTTCATGATGTGCGAGCCGACCGGGGTCGAGCCGGTGAAGGCGATCTTGGCGATGCGCTTGCTGGTGGCCAGGGCTTCCCCGGCTTCTTTGCCGAAGCCTTGCACCACATTGAGTACGCCGGGTGGCAACAGGTCGCCGATCAGTTCCATCAGCACGGTGATGCCCAGCGGGGTTTGCTCGGCCGGTTTGAGGACCACGCAGTTACCGGCGGCCAGGGCCGGGGCGAGTTTCCAGGCGGCCATCAGAATCGGGAAGTTCCACGGAATGATCTGCCCGACCACGCCCAGCGGTTCATGGATGTGATACGCCACGGTGTTGCCGTCGATCTCGGCGGCGCTGCCTTCCTGAGCGCGGATGCAACCGGCGAAGTAGCGGAAATGGTCGGCGGCCAGCGGGATGTCGGCGTTGAGGGTTTCGCGAACGGCCTTGCCGTTGTCCCAGGATTCGGTGATCGCCAGCACTTCCAGGTTCTGTTCGATGCGATCGGCGATTTTCAGCAGGACCAGCGAGCGAGCCTGGGCGGACGTGGCGCCCCAGGCATCGGCGGCGGCATGGGCAGCGTCCAGGGCCTTTTCGATGTCTTCGGCGGTGGAACGCGGGAATTCGGCAATAGGTTGGCCGTTGACCGGCGACGTATTGGTGAAGTACTGACCTTTGACAGGCGCGACGAACTCGCCGCCGATGTAGTTACCGTATTTGCTCTTGAACGAAACGATAGCGCCTTCAGTACCGGGGTGAGCGTAACGCATGATGGGTTTCTCCTTGGCTTTTGTGCTTATAAGGGAGGACGCGCTAAAGCGCTGCATTAAGCGTAGAGCAAAGGTCGGGCCAGCGCCTTGCAGGTCAGGTAAATCAAGGCCTTGCGTGTTTTTTGTCGGACGGATGGGTGGCGTTTGTGACGCTTGCGGTACAGCCGCCGTGACACTTTGTACCGTTTGTGGCACAACGTGTGACTGGCGGGTCTTGCCAGCATTGCAATGCAGGCCAGGCTGGAGGATGCTCGAACCTCCCTCCCTGTAGGAGCGAGGCTTGCCCGCGAAGGCCATGATGCGGTTTGCCTGATGCACCGCGTTATCGTTCTTCGCGGGCAAGCCTCGCTCCTACAGGGGGATGTAAACCGCTCGGGGAGAATAATAAGAAATGCACGACAACCATTTGAGTCGCCATGCCCAGCAAGTGCTGACCGTGACCCAAGGTAAATCCCACCTGCACGGTCCCGGCAGCGATCCGTCCATTGCCCGTTCCTGGCTGCGTTGTCTTGAGGACTATCACCTCGACCCGGCCCTGACCATGGCGCCGACGGTGCTGGAACATGGCCGCGTGCTGGAAAGCCGCGAACGCTTGCAGCAAGTGCTGCAGATCGCCGGCAACGAAATGACCAGCCTCCACCAGCAACTTTCCGGCGCCGGCCACGCGGTGCTGCTGACCGACGCCCGCGGGGTGATCCTCAACTGCGTCACTGCGCCCACCGAACGGAAGATTTTCGAGCGCGCCGGTCTTTGGCTGGGCGCCGACTGGAGCGAAGCCTGCGAAGGCACTAATGGCATCGGCACCTGCCTGGTGGAGCGTCAGTCCCTGACCATCCATCAAGACGAACATTTTCGTGGCCGTCACACCGGCCTGACCTGCTCGGCGAGCCCGGTGTTCGATCCGCACGGCGAGCTGCTGGCGGTGCTCGACGTGTCTTCGGCGCGTCACGAGGTTTCGCGGCAGAGCCAATTCCACACCATGGCCCTGGTCAATCTGTCGGCGAAGATGATCGAGAGCTGCTATTTCCTGCGTTACTTCGACAATCAATGGTTGCTGCGTTTTCACCTGCAGGCCGAATCTGTCGGGCTGTTCAGCGAAGGGTTGCTGGCGTTCGACGGGGAAGGGCGGATCTGTGCGGTGAACCAGAGTGCGCTGAATTTGCTGGGGCATATTCGTGGCGGACTATTGGGTAAACCGGTGGAGGCGTTTTTCGACTGCTCGCTGGATGAATTGCTCGGCCGCGCGAGCTCTAGTGCCAGCGCCAGTTGGCCATTGCGCACCCGTGACGGACGGCGGCTGTTTGCCGTGTTGCGCGGGCAGCCGCGCAGTATTCCGGTGCCAGTGGTGCAAAGCCCGATGGTTGCCGAGCGTCCGCGCTTGTCGGGCATTTGCCTGGGCGATGCCGCGTTGCAGGAGGATTTCCGCAAGGCCTTGCGCGTGTTTGAACGGGATGTGCCGTTGCTGATCAACGGCGAAACCGGTTCCGGCAAGGAAGCCTTCGCCAAAGCCGTGCATCAGGCCAGTCAACGGGCAGCAAAATCTTTCGTTGCTCTCAATTGCGCGGCGATTCCCGAAAGCCTGATCGAAAGCGAACTGTTCGGCTATCGCGGCGGCAGCTTCACCGGTGCCCGCAAGGAAGGCATGCGCGGCAAGTTGCAACAGGCCGATGGCGGGACGTTGTTCCTCGATGAAATCGGTGACATGCCGCTGAGCATGCAGACCCGTCTCTTAAGGGTGCTGGAAGACCGTCAGGTGGTGCCGATTGGCGGTGAGCCGGAATCGGTCAATGTGCGGATCATCAGCGCCACCCACCGCAATTTGCTTGAGCGGGTGCAGGACGGCAGTTTCCGCGAGGATTTGTATTACCGGCTCAATGGGCTGGAGGTCGCATTGCCGGCGCTGCGTGAGCGCGCTGACAAATCACAGTTACTCGACTTTTTGCTGGCCGAAGAGGCGGGTGGGGAGACGGTATTGATCGACGGGCCGGCGCGGCAGGCCTTGCTGGATTTTGCCTGGCCGGGGAATGTGCGGCAGTTGCGCAATGTGCTGAGGACTTTGGCGGCGCTATGTGACGGCGGTCGGATCGGGCTGGAGGATTTGCCGGCGATGATTCGCCAGGCCCGGCCGGTGACGGCGTCGGCGGTTGAAGAACCGTCCGAGTATCCGCTGGATGATGCCGAACGGCTGGCCTTGCTGACGGTGCTCGAACAGCAGCGCTGGCACATGACGCACACGGCTGAGCAGCTGGGCGTCAGCCGCAATACCCTCTACAGAAAGCTGCGTAAGCATGGGATCGCCCGGTAAACCGCTTTTGTGGCGAGGGGGCTTGCCCCCGTTGGGCTGCGAAGCGGCCCCAAAACCTGCAATTTTGGTGTGTCAGATGCATCGCAAGCTCAGGATCTACGACTGCTGCGCAGCCGAACGGGGGCAAGCCCCCTCGCCACAGAGGTCGCGGCCAATCTCAGCTAAAGAGTGCGATTTTCCCCTCCCTACGCTAACCTGCGGCCATGTTTTACGAGGTCGACTATGCACATTCATATTCTTGGTATCTGCGGCACTTTCATGGGTTCGATGGCGGTTCTGGCCAAAGAGCTGGGCCATCACGTGACGGGCTCCGATGCCAACGTCTATCCGCCAATGAGCACTCAGCTGCAAGCCCAGGGCATTGAGTTGACCCAAGGTTACGACCCGGCGCAGCTCGATCCGGCCCCGGACCTGGTGGTGATCGGCAATGCGATGTCGCGCGGCAACCCGGCCGTCGAATATGTGTTGAACAAAGGCCTGCCATACGTCTCCGGCCCGCAATGGCTGGCCGATCACGTACTGCAAGGTCGCTGGGTGCTGGCGGTTGCCGGCACTCACGGCAAAACCACCACTAGCAGCATGCTCGCCTGGGTCCTGGAACATGCCGGTATGAGCCCGGGTTTCCTGATCGGCGGCGTGCCGCAGAATTTCTCGGTGTCGGCGCGTCTGGGTGATACGCCGTTCTTCGTGATCGAAGCCGACGAATACGACAGTGCATTCTTCGACAAGCGCTCCAAGTTCGTTCACTACCGTCCGCGCACGGCGATTCTGAACAATCTTGAGTTCGATCATGCCGACATCTTCCCCGATCTTCCGGCCATCGAGCGTCAGTTCCACCACTTGGTGCGGACCATCCCGAGCGAAGGCCTGGTGATCCATCCGACCACCGAGCCGGCATTGCTGCGCGTGATCGAAATGGGCTGCTGGACCCCGGTGCAAACCACCGGTGCCGGCGGTCAGTGGCAGGTCAAACTGCTCAGCGAAGACGGATCGAAATTCGAAGTGATGTTCGAAGGCGCCGTTCAAGGCATGGTCGAGTGGGACATGACCGGTCAGCACAACGTCGCCAACGCCTTGGCCACCTTGGCCGCTGCACGTCACGTCGGCGTTGTACCGTCGATGGGCATTGCTGCATTGAGCGCGTTCAAAAGCGTGAAGCGCCGGATGGAAAAAGTCGCGGAAGTGCGTGGCATCACCATTTACGACGACTTCGCTCACCACCCGACGGCCATCGCCACCACCCTCGACGGCCTGCGTAAACGCATTGGCGACGCGCCGTTGATCGCGATCATCGAACCGCGCTCCAATTCCATGAAGCTCGGCGCTCACCGCGATGGCTTGCCGGAAAGTGTGGTCGATGCTGATCAGGTGATCTGGTATTCGCCGGCCAACCTCGGTTGGGATCTTGGCGGCACCGCTGCGTTGTGCACCGTCCCGTCGATCGTCAGCGATTCGCTGGAAGGCATCATCGAGCGCGTGAAGAGCCAGGCCCAGCCCGGCACGCATGTGGTGATCATGAGCAACGGCGGCTTCGGCGGCCTGCACGGCAAATTGGCCGAGGCGCTGCAATGAACAACGGCCCGGAACGCATCACGCTGGCGATGACCGGCGCTTCGGGCGCCCAGTACGGCTTGCGCCTGCTCGATTGCCTGGTGCGTGAAGACCGCGAGGTGCACTTCCTGATCTCCAAGGCCGCGCAACTGGTGATGGCCACCGAGACCGATGTCTCGCTGCCGTCGAAACCGCAGATGATGCAAGCCTTCCTCACTGAATACACCGGCGCCGCCGCCGGGCAGATTCGGGTGTATGGCAAGGAAGACTGGATGTCGCCGGTGGCTTCGGGGTCTGGCTCGCCAGCGGCGATGGTGGTGGTGCCGTGTTCCACCGGGACTTTGTCGGCTATCGCGACCGGCGCCTGCAACAACTTGATCGAACGGGCTGCCGACGTGACCTTGAAGGAGCGCCGCCAGCTGATTCTGGTGCCGCGCGAGGCGCCGTATTCGAGCATTCATCTGGAGAACATGCTCAAGTTGTCGAACATGGGCGTGACCATTCTGCCGGCGTCACCGGGCTTCTATCACCAGCCGCAAACCATCGATGACTTGATCGACTTCGTCGTGGCGCGAATTCTCAACTGTTTGAACATCCCGCAAGACATGCTGCCGCGCTGGGGCGAACACCATTTGAGCAGCGATGAATAAGCTGCTGATCATCCTGCTGGCTTTGCAGTTGGCGGGCTGCGCCACGGCGCGCACGCTCGATGCCGCCAAGCCTGGAGCTCCGGTGGTGTATTCGGGAACACGTCTGGATTGGTATGCGATGAACGGCGGGTGCTGCGCCATGGATAGGTTCGGCGCAGAAGCGCCGAGTTATCCGGGTGTTGACCTGCCGGCCAGTGCCTTGCTCGACACGCTGCTGTTGCCGCTGTCGTTGTTGACGGTGATTGGCGTAAGTTTTCAAGCGACTGGCGGATTGTAAAAAGCAAAAGATCGCAGCCTTCGGCAGCTCCTACTGGTGTACACATACCTATGTAGGAGCTGCCGAAGGCTGCGATCTTTTGATCTTACTTGCCTAACTTACGCAACTCATCCGACTCGACAATCCGCACCCCATCCTGCTCTTCCAGCGCCAGGCGCCACATGGCGCGGGCCAGTTGGCAGGCTTCGATGCCGTGGTATTTGCCCGGAATCAATCGGGACAACGGACCGGCGACTTTCTCGCCCAGTCGTGGCTCGACGCGATCGCCCAGCAACAGCGAAGGCCGGCAAATGGTCAGCTGCGGCCAATTCTGCGCGCGCAATGCGTGTTCCATCTCCCCTTTAACCCGGTTGTAGAAAATCGAGGATCGCCGATCGGCACCCAGAGCGCTGATCACGATCAAGTGCCGTGCACCCATTTCCCGTGCACGTTTGGCGAAGGCCACGACCATGTCCAGGTCCACCGCGCGAAACGCTTCCTCGGAGCCGGCCTGCTTGATCGTGGTGCCCAGGCAGCAGTAGGCAATGTCGACGCGACCGTTCAATTGCGGCAAAAACACTGCCGGGTCGCCGACCGGGTTTTCCAGGTGAGGATGCTCTGCCAGTGGCCGACGTGAGGGGGCTAATACCCGTGTAATCGTTGGCTCGTTGAGTAGACGGTCAAGCAAATGTTCACCGGTTAACCCGGTAGCTCCGGCAAGCAATACATGCTGAGGCGTCAAGTACATAGTCATTCCCCCTTGATACTATTCAGCTTAGTTGCTCTTTTCATCCTTGCTGATAGAGACACTTTGCAGTGCCTTTCGTGCCTGTTGTTTGCGCAACAGTTGCCAGTGGCTGAGAACGGTTTTCGGCGCCCAGATCTGTGGCTCGGAAGCTTCGAAGCTGTCGGCCAGTTCACGCTCGGCCACGGTGGCGCTGGCCAGTTTGAAGGCTTGCTCCAGATCGTCGGTCTGGTTCAGCGCCTGGGCGAACAGCGCGTCGCCGAAATAAGTGAAGTTGGCTTCTTCGGAGCACCCAAAGGACACTCGATCGGCGCGCGAGGCGGTCATGATCAGGGTGCGTTCGTCCTTGAGGGCGGGGATGAAGCCGCCGGAATAGCAAGACGAAATCACAATGATCTTGTCGCGCTTCTTCAGGGGCGCGAGGACGGCGGCGAGTTCGTCGGCCGGCAAATCGGCCAGTTCCATGCGTGGCTGGTCGAGCACCAGTTCGTGTTCGCTGGTGCCGTGGCTAGTCAGGTAAATGAACAGCAAGTCTTCCGGGCCGCTGCGTTCGGCCAGGGTTTGGGCGGCGCGGCGCAGGTTCTCCCGGGTGGCCATCGGCCGGTCGCCGAGGTGATCGCGATGGTTGACCAGGCGGATCTGACCGAAGGCGCCGAAACGGCTGGCGAGCATGTTGGCGACGTAGTCGGACTCGCGCAGGAACACGCTCTGCTTGCCATCGCCGCCCAAGGTCAAGGTGTACAGTTCGACCGCCGGGGTCGAGGCGGGCACGTTGGCCATTGCATCATCGAGCAAGCGACCCTGGGCCAGCAAGCCGAGTTCGAGGGGGTCGGGCAGCAGCTTGCCGTCGACGTCGCGCACGCGCTGACTATTGACCCAGGTGCCGCTCTGCACCGTGCCATCGGTCAGCACCAAAGTACCTTTGCCCTGATAGTTGTCGCCGTCGAACTGGCCGATATAGAAGCTGCCATCGGCCAGGTTCAAGCGACCCTGACCGGTGAAACGCCAGTCGCTGAACTGACCGATGTAGTGACTGCCGTCGGCGCCGATCAACTCGCCCTTGCCGCTGAGCGCGCCTTCCTTGAACTGACCGAGCCAGACATCGCCATCGGCGTTTTCGTAGCGGCCCTTGCCATGCAGTTGATTGTTCTTGAAACCGCCGACATAGATATCGCCATCGGCGCTGTTGAAGGTGCCATTGCCTTCCAGCTGGCCGTTGGCGAAATGCCCGGTGAACTGATTGCCGCTGGCATCGCTGCGCTGGCCTTCGCCGTTGGGTTTGCCGTGGGCGAATTGCCCCTGGTATTGGCTGCCGTCTGCGAGTTCCAGACGACCGAGCCCTGAATATTGATCGGCCTTGAATTCGCCGCGGTAGGTCATGGCGTTTTCTTTGAGGGTACCTTCACCGTCGCGTCGGCCCGCCTTGAAACCGCCGGTATAGCTGCTGCCAGTGGTGGTCAGCGTGCCTTGGCCGTCAAACAGCCCTTGCTGGAATTGCCCGCGATAGACCTCGCCGTTGCTGCCATGCCATTCGCCCTGGCCATGCCATTGGCCTTTGTCGAACTGGCCGGCGTACCAACTGCCGTTCGGGTAATCGATGCGGCCTTCACCTTGCAGCAAGCCGTTGACCAGATCACCGCGATAGCGTCCGCCGTCCGGCAGGCGGGCATCGGGGGGCAACAGCGATTCGCCATCGCCGCAAGCGGTGAGCAACAGGGTCAGAGCAAGGAGTGCAAGTGAGCGCATAGCGGGATCCGGGCAATTAGGCGACCGAGTATGCCGCAGCTATGTGTCGCATTTATAGGGACACAGCACAGACACGGCGCGAAACAGCGTGAGCTGCTTCGCATCCGGGATGCTTTACACGAAGCAGAGGGACAGTGGCTCGGCGATATACGCCGGTTTGTCCGACCCTTCGATTTCAAGCGTGGCGGTGGCCTTGAGCAGCCATTGGCCGGGTTTCTTCTCGATGACCTCGTTCATATCGACCTTGAGTCGCACCCTGGAATTGACCTTCACAGGCTGGATGAAACGAACGCTGTCCAGACCGTAGTTGACCACCATCTTCGCGCCTTCGGGCAGGATGAGGATGTCTTCCATCAGTTTGGGGATCAGCGACAACGACAGGAAGCCATGGGCAATGGTGCTGCCAAAAGGTGTTTGCGCAGCTTTGACCGGATCGACATGGATGAACTGATAATCGCCTGTGGCTTCTGCGAACAGGTTGATGCGTTCCTGATCGATGGTGAGCCACTGGGAACATCCGAGTTCCTTGCCGACATAATCTTTGAGCTCCGCAACTGGAACATAGGGCATTGAGACTCTCCTTGGGTTCATCGGTTTTTGGTTTTTCGAGCGGGGGGATGACCTCCCTTGCGAACCACTTTAGATCAACATGACAAATTGTTCCGGTCAACTAACCATGCTTTTGGCGAATGCCGATTCATAGCGTCGGCGTGCTTATAATGTCGGGCCCCTTCTTTGTGGGGAGAGCGCGTGGGAGATGATGGATGTTGTTACGTGGCCTGACCTGGCTGGTGCTTTTTCAATTGCTCGGCACCGCCCTCAATCATCTGTTTTTGCCGGTACTGCCGGGGCCGATCATTGGCCTATTGCTGCTGCTGGGATATCTGATTATCCGCGGTCAAGTCGGTGAACCCCTGAACCTCGCGGCCAGCAGTTTGTTGCGTTACCTGCCGTTGCTGCTGGTTCCCCCGGCCGTAGGCGTGATGGTTTACGCCGCCGACATTGCCGCGGATTTCTGGGCGATCACCGGTGCGCTGGTGCTGTCACTGCTGTTGTCGATGGCCTTCGCCGGCGTGCTGATGCAGCGCATGGTCAAGCCTCACGCTCATCGCGAGGACGGCCAATGATTTTCGATTGGCACGGCGCCTGGGCGTCGGTGATTCATCATCCATTGTTCGGTATTGGCATTACGCTGGGGGCGTATCAGTTGGTGCTGGCAGCCTTTGAGAAAACCCGCTGGGTTTTTCTGCAACCGGTGCTGGTCTCCATGTTGCTGGTCATCGCTGTACTGGTCGGTTGCGGTCTGAGTTACGCCGAATACCGCAAGAGCACCGAGATCCTCAGCATCTTGCTCGGGCCGGCGACTGTTGCGCTGGCGGTGCCGCTGTACCTCAACCTGCGACGGATCCGGCAGTTGTTCTGGCCGATATTTACTACGCTGGTGATAGGTGGTGTAGTCGCCACGGGCATGGGTGTACTGCTGGGCTGGTGGTTCGGCGCCGAACACATGATCCTGATGACCATGGCACCCAAATCGGTGACCTCGCCGATTGCCATGCTGGTGGCGGAGCAGATTGGTGGCGTCGCGGCGTTGGCCGCGGTGTTCGTGTTGATTACCGGAGTGATCGGGGCGATCTTCGGGCCGAGTCTTCTGACCCGCCTCGGTGTCCACAGCCCAGAGGCCCGCGGCATGGCCCTGGGCATGACCGCCCACGCCGTCGGCACTTCGGTGGCCTTGCAGGAAAGTGAAGAGTGCGGTGCCTTTGCGGCACTGGCGATGAGTCTGATGGGCGTGGCCACGGCGGTGTTCCTGCCGTTGGCGGTGTCGATGGTGGTGTAAGGAAATGTCTATGAGCTTGCCGCTTTTTCCGCTGAACACGGTGTTGTTTCCGGATTGCATCCTCGACTTGCAGATCTTCGAGGCGCGCTACCTGGACATGATCGGTCGCTGCATGAAACAGGGCGGCGGCTTCGGTGTGGTGTGCATCCTCGACGGTGAAGAAGTCGGCATCGCCCCCGAAGGCTACGCACGAGTGGGGTGCGAGGCGCTGATCACCGACTTCCACCAGCAGGACAATGGCCTGCTGGGCATTCGGGTGAAGGGCGGGCGGCGTTTCCATGTAGTGCGCACTGAGGTGCAGCGCGACCAGTTGATCGTCGCCGAAGTCGAGTGGCTCAAAGATGAGCCTGAGCAACCGCTACAGGATGACGACGCCGACCTTGTCGCGCTGCTCAAGGCTTTGGCGGAGCACCCGATGGTCGAAGCGTTGAGCATGGGCACCGAAGCGACGGGGCAACAGTCGCTGGCCAATCAGTTGGCCTACCTGTTGCCGTTTGCCGAGGTGGACAAGATAGACCTGCTGCAACTTGATGATCCGCAGCAGCGGCTGGATGCGATTCAGGCGTTGCTGGATGAGTTGCAGGGTGAGTTGTTTGCCTGACGTCCGCTAGAAGATCGCAGCCTCCGGCAGCTCCTACATTAAATTGGCGTACACCCTGTAGGAGCTGCCGAAGGCTGCGATCTTTTGATTTTTTCAGTACGCATACCGCAACATCGCATGCGGCATGTGTCTCAACACAAAGAAACCGAACAACGCCACCAACGACGGCAATACCAGCCACCAGATTTTCGGCGGCATGGCGTTGAGCGAAGTCTGGCGTTGAGTCAGCCAAAGACTCACTGCACACACGCACGCCGCCAGCATCGCGCCGGCCAGTACATCGGTCGGCCAGTGCGCGCCCAGGTACACCCGCGAGAAGGCAATCATCAGCGCCGGCAAGCAGCCCACCAATAACCAGGTCAGGCGCATGCGCGGCGGTTGCCCGCGACCCGCCAGCACAGCGAGCGTCAAGAACAGCGCGAAAGAGCCCGAGGCATGGCCGCTGGGCATGCTGTAGCTGGTCAGTGGATCGCTCAGCACTTCCGGGCGCACACGGGCGAAAAAGTGCTTGGTCGCGGTGTTGCCCAGTGCGGTGAACAGCAGGGTGCCGCCGGCGAAGAGTGCGTGTCGCCATTGTCGTGTCAGCAATAGCAAGACTGTCAGCAGCGCGCTGAACATGAACATGTTGCGGAACTCACCGATCAGCGTGAACACCACAGCCACTTCATCAAGCACCGGGCTACGGTGTTCCTGTATCAGGGTCATCAGTCCTTGGTCAAGGGCGGTCAGGTGCGGATAGCCGATGAACAGGCCGATCAGGATCAACAGGCTCATGCTGCTGATCCAGAGGGTCGCCCGGCGATGGCGGCGCAGGCTGCTGTTTGCGCTCAGACCGACCATCACTGCAATGCTGCCGGCGACAATCCCGGCTTCAGGCCAGAAACCTTCCGGCAATGGCAAGCGAATCGCCGCCCCGGTGGCCCAGCCCGGCAGGAGATAGGCGAGGCTCCAGCCCGCGGCAGCCAACAGGCTGACGACGGCGAAGCGCGGGAATGGCATGTCGAACATCCCGGCGACCATTGGCAGCATTGGCCGCAGCGGGCCGATAAAGCGTCCGACCAACAGGCTGGCGATGCCATAACGCTGGAAATAAGCCTCGGCCCCGGCCATCCATTCCGGATGATGGCGCAACCCCGGCAGGCGACGGATGTTCTGGTGGAAATGTCGCCCTAAAAAGTACGAAACGATGTCGCCCAGCACACCGCCGAGAAAGCCCAGCAGCAGCGTTTCACCCAATGGCAACGCGCCACTGCCAGCCAGTACCGTTACGGCAAACAGCAACACCGTGCCAGGCACGATCAGTCCGACAATCGCCAGGCATTCCATACAAGCCACTATGAACACTGCCGCGGCCAGCCATTGCGGATTGACCGTCAGCCAACCGGTCACGCTATCGAGCCATGGGCCCATAAAAACAACTCCATCGAATAATCAATCGGTCCCAAAGGACGAGCGCAATCTTCACTACGCCACAGATTTCCCTGTGGGAGCGGGCTTGCTCGCGAAAGCGATCTGTCATTCAGCATTTATGCTGGATGTGATGGCCTCTTTGCGGGCAAGCCCGCTCCCACAGGGATCTCCTTTGCATCAAGATTCAGCAGGTATCAGGACAACAAAAAATAATCGCGACCTTCGACTTGCCCCCGGCGCAGCGGGTTGCGCGTGCAGTAAAGTGCGTAAGCCGCATCAACAAAACGGTACATCAAGTGTTCGTCGCGCCCGTGGGGAATGCCCAGGCGTGTGGTCTGGATGATGTGGCCGGGCGCTGGCCCGACATCTTCCACCAGCAGCACTTCATGGTCGAAGCGTTTGGCGTCCCAGACTGGCACCTTCAGCCCCAGCGCTCTGCAGAGCAGCGTTTGTCCAGCACACAATTTTTGTGAGGGGCGAGGGCGGCCCCGGGCATCGGGATTGTTCAATAGCATCTGCGCCAGGCTCGCCGGCCCGCTCAGTTCGTCGACCCATGGATAGGCGGACTTGATCAACACCGCATTGCCGGGGCCCTGAGCGCTGAAGTTCAACGAATCGCCGCCGCGGGCGTAATACATATAGATGTGGCCGCCATCCAGAAACAAAGCCTTACGCTTTTCTGTGTAGCCAAGAGAGGCGTGGCTGCCTTTTTCTTCGCAGTAATAGGCTTCGGTCTCGATAATCCGGGCACTGAGCCACAGGTCGCCGACCCGATGACGGATGATTTTGCCCAGTAAATCCCGGGCCAGCGTTTGGGCATCGCGGTCGAAAAATGCATCCGGCAGCCCCTTGGGCTGGCGCGTAGTGGATGCAGAAACAGGCAGGTTAGTCATGATGAACAGCGTTTATCAGGGCTGATTGAGTCGTGATGATAACAATATGCAGCTTAATCCCGGCTGAACGTCGGCAAATTGCCCTCCATTTCGACCATCCGCCTGTCACCGCTGTTAGTCCCGGGACGCGACAGCTATAATCTGCCGCTTTACTCTTTACCAAGACCTTAGCAAAGACCATTGCAGACCATGACTGAGTCCGTTCTTGACTACATGACCCGTTTGGGTCGCGCCGCCCGCGAAGCTTCCCGCGTGATCGGCCGTGCCAGCACCGCGCAGAAAAACCGTGCGCTGCAGGCGGCTGCCAATGCGCTGGACGCTGCACGCGCCGAACTGACGGCTGCCAATGAGCTGGATTTGGCCGCCGGTCGCGCCAATGGTCTGGAGCCTGCTCTGCTGGAACGCTTGGCACTGACCCCGGAGCGCATCGACGGCATGATCGTCGGTTTGCGTCAGGTCGCGGCACTGCCGGACCCGGTGGGTGCGATCCGCGACATGAGTTATCGCCCGTCCGGCATCCAGGTCGGCAAGATGCGTGTGCCATTGGGCGTGATCGGGATCATCTACGAATCACGGCCGAACGTGACCATCGATGCCGCCAGCCTGTGCCTGAAGTCCGGCAACGCGACCATCCTGCGTGGCGGCTCCGAGGCGATTCATTCCAACCGTGCTATTGCTGCCTGCATCCAGCGCGGCCTGGCCGAGGCCGATCTGCCTGCCGCCGTGGTGCAAGTGGTCGAAACCACCGACCGTGCGGCCGTCGGCGCGCTGATCACCATGCCCGAATACGTTGATGTCATCGTGCCCCGTGGTGGCCGTGGCCTGATCGAACGGGTCAGTCGCGATGCCCGCGTGCCCGTCATCAAGCACCTGGACGGCATCTGTCACGTCTATGTCAGCGCTCATGCCGATCTGCCGAAAGCCCAGCGCATCGCGTTCAACGCCAAGACTTACCGTTATGGCATCTGTGGCGCCATGGAAACCTTGCTGGTCGATCAGGCAGTCGCCAAGGATTTCCTGCCATCGATGGCTGCCCAGTTCCGCGAAAAAGGCGTCGAACTGCGCGGTTGCGAGCGTACCCAGGCGATCATCGAGGCCATTGCAGCGACTGAAGAAGACTGGCACACCGAATACCTGGCGCCGATCCTCTCGATCCGCGTGGTCGACGGTCTGGATCAGGCCATCGAGCACATTAATAAGTACGGCTCCCATCACACCGATTCGATCGTCAGCGAAAACCTGGCAGACACCCGGCGTTTCGTGGCTGAAGTCGATTCGTCTTCGGTCATGATCAACACCCCGACGTGCTTCGCCGATGGCTTCGAATACGGATTGGGTGCCGAGATTGGCATTTCTACTGATAAGCTGCACGCCCGCGGCCCGGTGGGCCTCGAAGGTCTGACCTGCGAGAAGTACATCGTGATCGGTGACGGTCAGTTGCGCGGCCAGGAGTCGGTCTGACTTGGGCGACTTCGACCCGTCAATCCAAGTGACCGCCAGCGAGCCTCTGCCTCGACGCATTGGCGTACTGGGCGGGACCTTCGACCCGGTGCACATCGGCCATTTGCGCGGTGCGCTGGAAGTCGCCGAATCGCTGGCGCTCGATGAGTTGCGTCTGACACCCAGTGCCAGGCCGCCTCATCGCGGTACGCCGCAAGTGTCGGCGAAGGACCGTCTGGCGATGGTCAAGTGCGCGGTGGCCGGTGTGCCTCCGTTGGTGGTGGACGCCCGCGAATTGCAGCGGGACAAACCGTCCTACACCATCGACACCCTGGAACTGATGCGCGCCGAATTGGCCGCCCCAGACCAGGTTTTTCTACTTTTGGGCTGGGACGCATTTTGCGGCCTGCCCACTTGGCACCGCTGGGAAGAGTTGCTCCAGCATTGCCACATCCTGGTGCTGCAACGCCCGGATGCCGACAGCGAACCGCCGGATGCCTTGCGCAACCTGCTGGCAGCGCGCTCGGTGAGCGACCCGCTGGCCCTCAAAGGGCCGAGCGGACAGATTGCATTCGTCTGGCAGACGCCGCTCGCGGTATCCGCCACCCAGATCCGTCAACTGCTGGCCAGCGGTAAGTCGGTACGTTTCCTGGTGCCCGACGCGGTCCTGGCCTACATCGATGCGCACGGGCTTTACCGTGCGTCGAACTGAAAAAGGGCGCGCTTCAAGGCACGTGAATGCGTGTATCGAAGCGCCCGAACACACGAGCAAAACGAGTTTTATATGACTGACAAAGACGTAAACAAAGTAAAGCGCAAGGGCACGTTCAAGAGCGCTCCGCTGCCAGTAGTGGCCAATACCGGCCCGGAACTGCGCGGCGAAGAGCTGGTCAAGGTTGCCGTTGCAGCCCTGGAAGACGTCAAGGCCCAGGATGTTCTGGTGATCGACGTTCGTGAAAAGCAGAGCATCACTGACTTCATGATCATTGCTACCGGTACTTCCAACCGCCAGATCGGCGCGATGCTGGACAAGGTCCGCGAGGCGGTCAAGGCCCAGGGCGTCAAGCCGTTGGGTGAAGAGGGCAAGGGCGACAGCGACTGGGTGTTGCTGGATATGGACGATGTCATCGTGCACATGATGACTGCCAGCGCTCGCCAGTTCTATGACCTGGAGCGTTTGTGGCAGGGTGCTGAGCAGAGCCGTGCCGGCAGCGCCGCGCACCACAGCCCGGAAAACACCCATGAGCATTTCATCAAGCTCAACAAAGACCAGCAATAAGGGAACGCTGTGCGACTGCGACTGATCGCCGTCGGTTCACGCATGCCCAAATGGGTGGAAGAAGGCTGGCATGAATATGCCAAGCGTCTTCCGTCCGAGCTGGCGCTGGAACTGGTGGAAATTCCGCTCAACACTCGCGGCAAGAACGCCGACGTGGCGCGCTTTATCCGTCAGGAAGGCGAAGCCATGCTGGCCAAGGTCGGGCCGAACGAGCGCATTGTCACCCTCGAAGTCCACGGCAAGCCCTGGAGCACCGAGCAACTGGCGGTCGAACTCGATCGTTGGCGGCTGGACTCGCGCACGGTGAATTTCATGGTCGGCGGCCCCGAGGGGCTGGCGCCGGAAGTCTGTGCCCGGGCGGATCAACGCTGGTCGTTGTCACCGTTGACGTTGCCGCACCCGCTGGTGCGGATTCTGATCGGCGAACAGCTGTATCGTGCCTGGACAGTGTTGTCCGGCCACCCTTACCACAAGTAGTTCTGCCCTCATGCCCCAGCCGATCCGTATCAAGGACCACGAAAAAGACGCCCGTCTGGTGCGTGGCCGCGTCGTGTTCGGGGCAATTGCAGTGGTGGCGCTGATTGGCGTGCTGATCGCTCGGCTGTATTTCCTTCAGGTGATCCAGTACGAGTACCACTCGACCCTCTCGGAAAACAACCGCGTCCATGTGCAGCCGATTCCGCCGACACGCGGGTTGATCTTCGACCGCAATGGCGTGGTGGTGGCCGACAACCGGCCGAGCTTCAGCCTGAGCATGACCCGCGAACGCTCCGGTGACTGGCAGCAAGTGCTCGACGTGATCGTTGAAGTGCTGGAGCTGACGCCCGAGGACCGGGTGATCTTCGAAAAGCGCATGCGTCAGGGGCGCCGACCGTTTGAGCCGGTGCCAATCCTGTTCGAGCTGACCGAAGAGCAGATCGCCCGCATCGCGGTGAACCAGTTCCGCCTGCCTGGCGTGGAAGTGGTCGCGCAACTGGTGCGGCATTACCCGCAGGGCGCGCACTTTGCGCACTCGGTGGGTTACATGGGGCGGATCAACGAGAAAGAGCTGAAGACTCTGGATCCGGTGGGTTACAGCGGCACCCATCAAATTGGTAAAACCGGCATCGAGCGGTTCTACGAGCCCGAGCTGCACGGTCAGGTGGGTTACGAAGAAGTTGAGACCAACGCCCGCGGCCGCGTGCTGCGGGTACTCAAACGTACCGAACCGATTTCCGGCAAGGACATCGTCCTGAGCCTGGACATCAAATTGCAGGAGGCCGCCGAAGCCGCGCTTGGCGGTCGCCGTGGCGCGGTGGTGGCGCTGGACCCGAAAACCGGCGAAGTGCTGGCGATGGTCAGTCAGCCGAGTTTCGACCCGAACCTGTTCGTCACCGGCATCAGCTTCAAAGCCTATTCCGAGTTGCGCGATTCCATCGACCGGCCACTGTTCAACCGCGTGTTGCGTGGTCTGTACCCGCCGGGCTCGACGATTAAACCAGCGGTGGCGATTGCCGGTCTGGATGCGGGCGTGGTTACGGCGTCGACCCGGGTCTACGATCCCGGTTACTACCAACTGCCCAACTACGATCACAAATACCGTAACTGGAACCGTACCGGCGACGGTTACGTGGATCTGGACACGGCGATCATGCGCTCCAATGACACCTACTTCTATGACCTGGCGCATAAGCTGGGGATCGATCGGTTGTCGGCCTACATGAGCAAATTCGGCATTGGCCAGAAGGTCTCCCTCGACATGTTCGAAGAGTCGCCGGGGTTGATGCCGACCCGGGAATGGAAGCGCGCGACCCGTCGTCAGGCCTGGTACCCGGGCGAAACGCTGATTCTCGGGATCGGTCAGGGCTATATGCAGTCCACTCCGTTGCAGTTGGCGCAGGCCACGGCGCTGGTGGCCAACAAGGGGGTCTGGAATCGTCCGCATTTGGCCAAGACCCTCGAAGGCGCGAAGCCGGTGGACGAAAATCCGATGCCGGACATTATCCTGCGCGACCCGTCGGACTGGGCCAAGGTCAACCACGGCATGCAGCAGGTGATGCACGGTGCCCGCGGTACCGCGCGCAAGGCCGCGATCGGTTCGCAATACCGGATCGCCGGCAAAAGTGGTACGGCTCAGGTGGTCGCGATCAAGCAGGGCGAGAAATACGACCGCTCCAAGGTTCAGGAGCGCCATCGCGACCACGCCTTGTTCGTTGGCTTCGCGCCGGCCGAAAACCCGAAAATCGTAGTGTCGGTGATGGTCGAGAACGGTGAGTCCGGCTCCGGTGTCGCCGCGCCTGTGGTGCGTCAAGTCATGGACGCCTGGCTCCTGGACCAGGACGGCCGACTGAAAGCCGAATACGCCAGCCCTATCAGTGCGGAGGCTACGGCCCGTGAAGAGTAATTTCGATCGCATCCTCTCCAGCGAGGATGTGATGCGTCGCCGTGCGACGCTGTTGCAACGCATGCATATCGACGGCCCGTTGCTGATCCTGCTGCTGACCCTCGCGGCCGGCAGCCTGTTCGTGCTGTATTCGGCCAGCGGCAAAAGCTGGGATTTGCTGGCCAAGCAAGCGACTTCCTTTGGCATCGGCCTGGTGTCGATGATCGTCATCGCCCAGTTCGAGCCGCGCTTCATGGCCCGCTGGGTGCCCGTCGGTTATGTGATCGGCGTGCTGTTGCTGGTGGTGGTGGACGTCATGGGCCACAACGCCATGGGTGCCACGCGCTGGATCAACATTCCCGGGGTGATCCGCTTCCAGCCCTCGGAGTTCATGAAGATCCTGATGCCGGCAACTATCGCCTGGTACCTGGCCAAGCGCTCCTTGCCGCCACAGCTCAAGCATGTGGGCGTCAGTCTGTTTCTGATCGGGTTGCCATTCATCTTGATCGTGCGCCAGCCCGACCTCGGCACTTCACTGCTTATTCTCGCCGGTGGCGCGTTCGTGCTGTTCATGGGCGGCCTGCGCTGGCGCTGGATTCTCAGCGTAATTGCTGCCGCCGTGCCGGTGTCTGTGGCCATGTGGTACTTCGTGATGCACGATTACCAAAAGCAGCGCGTCCTGACGTTCCTCGACCCGGAGAGCGATCCGCTGGGTACCGGCTGGAACATCATTCAGTCGAAAGCCGCCATCGGTTCCGGTGGCGTGTTCGGCAAAGGCTGGTTGCTTGGCACTCAGTCGCACCTGGACTTCCTGCCGGAAAGCCACACCGACTTCATTATTGCGGTGCTGGGCGAAGAATTCGGCCTGGTGGGCATCTGCGCACTGTTGCTGATTTACCTGCTGTTGATCGGTCGCGGACTGGTGATTACCGCCCAGGCGCAGACATTGTTCGGCAAATTGCTCGCGGGCAGCCTGACCATGACGTTTTTTGTTTACGTTTTCGTCAACATCGGTATGGTCAGTGGCCTGTTGCCGGTTGTGGGAGTGCCGTTGCCGTTCATTAGCTACGGAGGAACTTCGCTGGTGACGCTACTGTCAGCGTTTGGGGTTTTGATGTCGATCCATACCCATCGTAAGTGGATCGCACAGGTTTGAATAAGGTGAAGATTTCAATGCAAGTAATGCGTGGCTGGGCGACTCGATACGCACCGTGGGTCGGCCTGGTAAGCATCCTTGGTACCGCGCAGCAAGCGTGGGCCGGCGATTACGAAGGCTCACCCCAGGTGGCCGAGTTCGTCGGTGAAATGACCCGCGACTATGGCTTTGCCGGCGAACAGCTGATGGGCGTGTTCCGCGAAGCCGAGCGCAAACAGTCGATTCTGGACGCGATCTCCAAGCCCGCCGAACGGGTTAAACAGTGGAAAGAATATCGCCCGATGTTCATCACCGACGCGCGCATCGCTCGTGGTGTGGACTTCTGGCGTCAGCACGAAGCGGTCCTGGCTCGCGCCGAGCAGGAATACGGCGTGCCGGCGCAGGTGATCGTCTCGATCATCGGCGTCGAGACCTTTTTTGGTCGAAATACCGGCAATTTCCGGGTAATCGATGCCTTGTCGACCCTGGGTTTCGACTATCCTCCCCGTGCCGAATTCTTCCGCAAGGAATTGCGTGAATTCCTGCTGCTGGCCCGCGAGGAGCAGGTCGACCCGTTGACCCTCAAAGGCTCCTACGCCGGAGCCATGGGTTTGCCGCAGTTCATGCCGAGCAGTTTTCGCGCTTATGCGGTGGATTTCGACGGTGACGGTCACATTAATATCTGGACCAACCCGGATGATGCCATCGGCAGCGTCGCCAGTTATTTCAAGCGTCACGGCTGGGTTGCCGGCGAACCTGTGGTCAGCCGCGCCGATGTGCGTGGCGATCAGGTAGACGAGGGTTTGACCGCCGGCATCGAGCCGACGAAAACCGTCGGGGAGTTGCGGGCGCTGGGCTGGTCGAGTCATGATGCGCTGCGCGATGATATGCCAGTCACGGCTTTCCGTCTGGAAGGTGACAATGGCCCTGAATACTGGATGGGCCTGACGAATTTTTACGCGATCACGCGTTATAACCGCAGCGTGATGTACGCCATGGCCGTACATCAACTGTCTGAACAGCTGGTCCAAGCACGGGGCGTCAAGTAATGCGGGCATTGCCTATGAATAAACCCCTGAAGCTCATGGCGTTCGCCGCGTTGACGGTCCTGGTCGCCAGTTGTTCGACCAGCCGCGCGCCGGCTCAGAAGTCTCCGACCGCCGTTCGTTCGGCACCTGGCCTGGATATCAACCGGGCTCACAAGGATGGCGCACCCTGGTGGGACGTCGACGTATCGCGTATCCCGGATGCCACGCCGACCCTGCACAGTGGTCCTTACAAAGCCAACCCGTACACCGTGCTGGGCAAGACTTATTTCCCGCAGCAGGAATCCAAGACCTACGTCGCGTCGGGCACGGCGTCCTGGTACGGCACCAAGTTCCACGGCCAGAACACCGCCAATGGCGAGGTGTACGACCTGTACGGCATGAGTGCCGCGCACAAGACCTTGCCACTGCCCAGTTACGTTCGGGTGACTAACCTGGACAACAACAAAACCGTGATCCTGCGGGTCAACGACCGTGGGCCGTTCTACTCTGACCGCATCATCGACTTGTCCTATGCTGCCGCCAAAAAGCTCGGCTATGCCGAAACCGGCACGGCGCGGGTCAAGGTCGAAGGCATCGACCCGCAGCAATGGTGGGCAGCCAAAGGCCGTCCGGCGCCCTTGATGCTTAATGAGCCGAAAGTCGCGCAAAATAGCGCCCCGGTGATTACGGCGTCGGCCGGCACCGTCGAACAATGGACGCCACCGCCGCAGCAACACGCCGCGGCCGTAGTGCCCGTGCAAATCGATGCAAAAAAAAACGCTTCTGTACCAGCCTCTGGCCAGTATCTGCAGGTGGGCGCGTTCGCCAACCCGGACGCTGCAGAACTCCTGAGATCGAAGCTCAGCGGGATGGTGAGCGCTCCGGTGTTCATCAGCTCGATCGTGCGTAACCAGCAGACATTGCATCGAGTGCGCCTGGGGCCGATCGGCTCGCCGGGTGAAATTCAGCAAGTGCAGAACAGCGTGCGGCTGGCCAATCTCGGTTCGCCGAGCCTGGTCAGCGCCGAGTAATACCTGGTTCTTGTTTGACGGTTCGCTTGCGGTTTGGGGGGGGAACCGGGTTGTTGGCTCGTTGAAGAACAAAAGCCCGGCAAGGGTTGCAGAGTGAGCAACTGAACACGCGACAACTTTTTAGAGAGTTGTCTGATTAGTTTTGCCCTAGGGCAGTTTCCATTAGCGATTTCGAGAGACGGATGAACATCACCACCTTTGCCAAACGCCTGTGCCTGCTAGTCCCGCTGCTCCTCTCGCCTGCCGCATTCGCGGTCGAGATGATGCCGTCGCCACCGCAACTGGCCGCCAAAGCCTACGTACTCATGGACGCCAGCAGCGGCAACGTGCTGGTAGAGAACAACGGTGACCAGCGTCTGCCACCGGCCAGCCTGACCAAGCTGATGACCGCCTACATCGCGACCCTGGAAATCCGTCGTGGCCAGATTGGTGAAAACGATCCAGTGACCGTCAGCGAGAACGCCTGGCGTACCGGCGGTTCGCGGATGTTCATCAAGGTCGGCACGCAAGTGACTGTCAGCGACCTGCTGCACGGCATCATCATTCAGTCGGGCAACGACGCCAGTGTTGCGCTCGCCGAGCACATCGCCGGCAGCGAAGACGCATTCGCCGACATGATGAACAAAACCGTTGGCGATCTGGGCATGACCAACAGCCACTTCATGAACCCGACCGGCCTGCCGAACCCGGAGCACTACTCGTCGGCTCACGACATGGCCGTGCTGGCTCGCGCGATCATTCACGAAGACCCGGCTCACTACGCGATCTACTCGCAGAAAGAGTTCTTCTGGAACGGCATCAAGCAGCCTAACCGCAACCTGCTGCTGTGGCGTGACAAGACCGTCGACGGTCTGAAAACCGGTCACACCGACGAAGCCGGCTACTGCATGGTGTCTTCGGCTGTACGCGATGGCATGCGCCTGATCGCCGTGGTGTTCGGCACCAACAGCGAAGTGGCCCGTGCTGCCGAAACCCAGAAGCTGCTGACCTATGGTTTCCGCTTCTTCGAAACCCAGACCTTCTATCAGAAGGGCGCCGAGCTGGCTCAGGCACCTGTCTG
Source organism: Pseudomonas sp. JV414 (assembly GCF_032424305.1). NCBI lineage: Bacteria > Pseudomonadati > Pseudomonadota > Gammaproteobacteria > Pseudomonadales > Pseudomonadaceae > Pseudomonas > Pseudomonas sp. JV414. The sequence continues at coordinate 119,254 of NZ_VYKC01000017.1, forward strand.
GAAAGGCACGACCAATCAAGTCAAGGCCGGTCTGGCTCAAGACCTGACCATGACCCTGCCAAAAGGCCAGCTGAAAAAGCTCGCTGCCAGCATGACCATGACCCCACAACTGGTCGCGCCAATCGCCAAGGGCGATGTGATCGGTAAAGTCGAAGTGAAACTGGACGACAAGGTGGTGCACAGCGCCGACCTGATCGCTCTGGACGCGGTCGACGAGGGTGGTATCTTCCGCCGCATGTGGGATAGCATCCGTCTATTCTTCTACGGCTTGTTCAACTGAATTAGTGTGGACCTGCATGGCCTCGTTCCAATCCGGAGCGGGGCCATGTCCGTTGCCACGGCTTACGAGGCCGTTACGCCATGACAGACACTGAAGTAAAGGCGCCAAAAATCGAATTCCCCTGCGCGGATTACCCGATCAAGGTAATTGGCGACACAGGCGTGGGTTTCAAGGACAAGATCATCGCGATCCTTGAGAAACACGCGACCGTTGACCACAAAACCTTTGCCGAACGGCAGAGTACCAACGGCAAGTACACGACCATCCAGTTGCACATCATCGCCACCGGCCAGGAACAGCTGTACGACATCAACAGCGAGTTGCGGGCTACCGGTTTCGTGCACATGGTGCTGTGATGTCTGGCACGCTGGGCTTTCGCGAGCTCGGTCAGATGGCTTACGAGCCGGTCTGGCATGCCATGCAGCGCTTCACCAACGAGCGCGGCAGCGATGCCGCCGACGAAGTCTGGCTGGTGGAACACCCGCCGGTGTTCACCCAGGGCCAGGCCGGCAAGGCTGAACACCTGTTGCTGCCCGGGGATATTCCGGTGGTTAAGGTCGACCGCGGTGGTCAGGTGACTTATCACGGTCCCGGCCAATTGGTGGCCTACCTGTTGCTGGACGTGCGCAAACTGGGGTTCGGCGTGCGCGACCTGGTCAGCCGCATGGAGCAATGCCTGATCGAGCTGCTGGCCAGCTACGGCGTGACCGCGGTGGCCAAGCCGGATGCGCCGGGTGTCTATGTCGATGGCGCGAAAATCGCTTCTCTGGGTCTGCGGATCCGCCACGGTTGCTCCTTTCATGGCCTGGCCTTGAACGTGGATATGAACCTGGAACCGTTTCGACGGATTAATCCCTGCGGCTACGCCGGGCTGGCGATGACCCAGCTGAGCGATCACGCAGGATCGATTGAATTTGCCGAGGTAAGTGCCCGGCTGCGCGCGCAGCTCGTCAAACACCTCGACTATGCTGAGCAGACGACCCTAACGGGCGGAATCGACTGATATGACTACTGATGCAGTGCAAACCATGATCCCGACGCTCGATGTCACCGAGCGTCCGGCCCCGCGTGCCAAGGTTGAAGCCGGCGTCAAGCTGCGCGGCGCCGAGAAGGTTGCACGCATCCCGGTGAAGATCATCCCGACCACTGAACTGCCGAAGAAACCCGACTGGATTCGCGTGCGCATCCCGGTTTCCCCGGAAGTCGATCGCATCAAGGCCCTGCTGCGTAAACACAAGCTGCACAGCGTGTGCGAAGAGGCGTCCTGCCCGAACCTGGGCGAGTGCTTCTCCGGCGGCACAGCGACCTTCATGATCATGGGTGACATCTGCACCCGTCGCTGCCCGTTCTGCGACGTTGGCCATGGTCGTCCGAAGCCACTGGACGTCAACGAGCCGGAAAGCCTGGCCATTGCCATCGCCGACCTGAAACTCAAGTACGTCGTCATCACTTCGGTAGACCGCGACGACCTGCGTGACGGCGGTGCCCAGCACTTTGCCGACTGCATCCGCGAAATCCGCAAACTGTCGCCGAACGTGCAGCTCGAAACCCTGGTCCCGGACTACCGTGGTCGCATGGACGTCGCGCTGGAAATCACCGCCGCCGAGCCGCCGGATGTGTTCAACCACAACCTGGAAACCGTACCGCGCCTGTACAAGGCTGCGCGTCCGGGTTCGGATTACCAGTGGTCGCTGACTCTGCTGCAACGCTTCAAGCAGATGATGCCGCACATTCCGACCAAGTCCGGTTTGATGCTGGGCCTGGGCGAAACCGACGAAGAAGTCATCGAAGTCATGAAGCGCATGCGCGAACACGACATCGACATGCTGACCCTGGGCCAGTACCTGCAACCGTCCCGCAGCCACTTGCCGGTCCAGCGCTTCGTGCACCCGGACACTTTCGCCTGGTTTGCCGAGGAAGGTTACAAGATGGGCTTCAAGAACGTCGCTTCCGGCCCGTTGGTACGTTCCTCGTACCACGCCGACGAGCAGGCGAAGCTGGTCAAGGCCGAGCTGATGTCGTCCTGATCTGCTGTGAAAAATGAAAAAACGCCCGCAAGGTTTTCAGCCTTGCGGGCGTTTTTTTGCCTTGCTCACGGCAATTACAGACTTTTCCTGCAACCTGCGGGGCGACGGACCCTCTTCTGTTTGTCCCCGTTCCTGACTACTGTGTGTTGAAGCTTTTACACAGGGAGATTCATGGATGACCGCTCGACCGACCCACACCCTTTGTCCTCACGCCCCCGTTCCGGCCTTATCGTCGCAAGGGCTGATCGGCGTGATCGCGCCCGCCGGCCCCGCAGCACTGGATACCGACAAAGCCATTGCCTGGATGCGCGCTCGCGGCTATTCATTGCGGGTGTTTCCCGGCGTTTACCAGACAGATGGCTATCTGGCCGGCAGCGACGAGGTGCGGCTCAATGACTTGCACGCGGCATTCGCTGACAGCGAGGTCGACGCGATCATCTGTCTGCGTGGCGGTTACGGTACGCCACGTTTGCTCGATCGCATCGATTTCGAATTACTGCGCAACAACGCCAAGCCGTTCGTCGGCTACAGCGACGTCACTGCACTGCACTCGGCCATCAGTCGTTATGCAGGGTTCGTGACCTTCCATGGCCCGATGCTCAACGCTGACCTGCTGGGTGACAAGCAACAACCCACCGAGTTCTCGTTTTTCAACATGCTGCGCGGGCAGGTGAAGGCGGGCAGTGTGCTTTCTCACCCGGTGGCCTGGCCGTTGACCACAATCGAGCCCGGCATCGCTCATGGGCGTTTGCTGGGGGGCAATCTGTCGATGATCGCCGCGACCATGGGCACGCCTTACGAGATCGATGCCGAAGGCGTCATCCTGTTCATCGAGGACATCAACGAACCGCTGTATCGCATCGATCGGCTGCTGACTCATTTGCGTCTGGCCGGCACGCTGCACAAGCTGCGTGGGGTTCTGGTGGGGGATGTGGCGGGGGTTGATGCGATTGCGCTGGAGAGGTTGCTCAAGCAGACCTTTGCTCCTTTGCGCATACCCGTGCTGGCCGGATGGCGTAGCGGGCATTGTGATCCGAATTTGACGCTGCCGATGGGCGCGCTGGTCAGGCTGGATGCGGGGAACAAGGTGTTGGTGTTGGAGCAGGATGTGGTGATCGAGCGGTAGTTCGTTAGCGTCTGTTAGTCAGTCTTCGCGGGCAAGCCTCGCTCCTACAGGGGAACGTTGATCACGCAATCTCTGTAGGAGCGAGGCTTGCCCGCGAAGCTTTTAGCGGTTACGCAACCCTTCCAGCAACTTGTGCGTCGGATAACCATCTGCTGGCCAGCCAAACGACTGCTGGGCGCTGCGGATCGCTTTGCGGGTATTGGCGCCGATAATCCCGTCGGCGGTCCCTGCGTCGTAGTTCTGGGCGCTCAGCAGGTTTTGCAGCTCGATTCGCTCGGTACGGCTCAGCGGCAAGTCATCTTTCGGCCATAGACCGCTGATCAAGCCGCCGCCATTGAAACGTTCGGACAGCAGGCTCACGGCCAAGGCATAGGACGAAGAGTTGTTGTACTTGAGAATCGCGCGGAAGTTATCGAGAACCAGGAACGCCGGGCCGCGATAGCCGGCAGGCAGCAGCAGGGCGGCCGACAGGTGTTCGGAACCTGCTGGAACCTGGCCGCCATTGGGCAGGGTCACCCCCAGTTGCTGCCACTCGGTAACGCTCTTGCGAATCGTGCCATCGGCCAGGGCGTAATTGAAGCCGCTCGGCAATTGCGCTTCGAAGCCCCAGGGCTGGCCTTTCTGCCAGCCGGAGCTTTGCAGGTAGTGCGCAGTCGAGGCCAATGCATCAGCGGAGCTGTTCCAGATGTCGCGGCGGCCATCGCCGTCGAAGTCCACAGCGTGGGTATTGTAGGTGGTCGGAATGAACTGGGTCTGACCCATGGCGCCGGCCCAGGAACCGAGCATGTTCTCTGGTTCGATATCACCCTGCTGCAGGATTTGCAGGGCAGCGATCAGTTGCGCATGAGCAAAGCCCGGACGTCGACCTTCATAAGCCAGGGTCGCCAGGGAGTTGATCACCGACTTGCTGCCCTGGAACTGACCGAAGTTACTTTCCATGCCCCACACCGCGACCAATGCCTGGCGGTCGACGCCGTAGCGCTGCTCGATGCTTTGCAGGATGTCGGCGTACTGGCTGACCAGCGCCTGACCTTTGCGCACCCGTAGCGGCGACAGCGCCCCGTCGAGGTACTCCCACACCGGGCGAGTAAATTCCGGTTGGCTACGGTCGGCACGGATCACACTGTCGTCCACGCTGACATTGGCAAACGCACGGTCGAACAGGTCGGCGCGAATCCCGGCGGCGAGGGCGTCTTTGCGAAAACCCGCCTGCCATTCGGCAAAGGTCTGGGTAGGCTGGATGTCGAGATTCTCACCGGTTGGCACCACCGGCGGAATGATCGCGGGGGCCGTCGCAACGGTGCGGGTCTGAAGCGGTTGGGCGTCGGCGGCGGTGGGTTTTTCCGCACAGGCGACAAGCAGAACGAGGCTGGAGGCAGCTATCAGTTGGCGAAGGTGCCAACGACGGGAAAGACAAAGGGGCATGCACAGGTCCAGAGGATACGAATCAGGTGCAGACCTTAACATGCCTGTGGAATGAATCGGGCTACACAGGAATGGATTTTGAGGGCGCTGATCAGCCGGCTTGCCAAAATAGCGCCATTGTTCTAGTGAAATCAACTGTCATTTATGACAGCTATCCGGGCTATGGTTTGGCGTATTTAATGAGTGTGACGACTTATTGGGCGGGCTTGCAAGTGTTGGCTCCGCTCTTATTAAGCACGTACCCATGAGGGCGCTGAAATGAAATGTGTACTGTGGATGTTGATAATTGGGTTGTTGGCTGGCTGTTCGTCACAGCATCATTCGGATACGAGCCTGCTGTCGGATGGAGCTGTAGTTGCCAGTGCTACAGAGTCTATCGATGCCAGTTCGACGGGGCCGCAAGTGGCCGCGGAGTTGACTCGGCGCTATCGAGACACCCGAATTAATTGTGGAAAGGAATCGATGCCGGCTTTTTTATGTTCAGGCATTTTATTACGGGGCACAGCACTCGCTGCGGGATTTGATGTATGGGATCCAAGTCCGACGGCGATCAGGACTGGAGGTACATCTTTTTCTTATGTCAGATCCGACTACAAAATGAAGCGTCTGGCGTTTACTTATAACAAGGGTCTTATCTTTTTTCCGATACTGAGCACGCCCGCGGGCAAGGCAAATATCGAAGTGCTGTGTTTCTTTCCGGTGGATGGTACATCAGATTCGCGCACCAATAATGGTTGTGGTGAAGTTCCAGGCTATCCAAGTAGCATTGCTTGCAATTCGCAAAATATTCGCACGGGTGAGCAATGGGCTGCGAACTATCGCAAATATGCGTCTACGGGGCACCACTTTCGCGCGGTATGCAGTTTTGATGTGAGAGATGCGGCTAACAATCTCTCCGGGCCGAACTTCTATCAAGGGATGATAGGAGGGCGTGCGATTTCGCCTATAACCTTTAATATTCCAAACGACGTAAAGCTTAAGACGTGGCAGGCGGGTCTGGCGAAGACATTACCGATTGAAGCGTTTTTTTATTATGTTCGGGATGGCAAATCCGGATTGGCGGACGTTCAGGTCGATCAGCGTCGATTCAAGGTGTTGACTGGGGTTGCGATCCCGATCATCAAAGTCACCATGCCTAGAACGCTTGAAGAAAGCACTACATTCGCCTATCTGGAGGCTGATCAAGCGGTCAACTGACGTTCATTTCAAGCGGCCAGAAAGCAAGAAGCCTCCCAGCTTTTAGACTGGAAGGCTTCGCGGCGGTAGCTGCCTTTGCCCTTGCCGGCTCGTTCCTGACGGCTGCGGAACAGTGGCTGGGCGATGATGGATTTGGCCTTGTTGGGGCCATTTCTAGATGGCTTTTTGCTCATGATGATCTCTCGCAAGTGAGTGGGTGTTGCGGGGGGAATAATCTGCCGAAGCAGGGATTCTGTCTATAGGGCAAATGCAGGTGTGTTTGTAGGAAAGCAAGATCAAAAGATCGCAGCCTTCGGCAGCGCCCAACGGGCGCGTAGGAGCTGCCGAAGGCTGCGATCTTTTGATTTTTCTTTTGATTTTATTCGGCAGGCAACGACAATCTCTGACCGGCCATCAACAGCGTCAACCGACTAAGGCTCATCCACGGCGAACCTGCCGCCTGGCCCTTGATCTGCGCATCAATTCGCTGCGCTTCGAGCAACAAGTGCGCCCAGCGTTGCGCCGAGTAGCGTTGCAGCGCCTTGCTCATCAGCGGTTTGCGTTTGTCCCAGATTGGCGGTCGAGCCTGGCTGAAGGCTTTGTCCAGCGGCACGCCCTGGCTGTATTGCAGCGAGAGGTTGGCCAGCAGACGCAGCTCCCGGGCCAGCGCCCAGAGAATCACCGGCGGTTCGACGCCTTCGCCGCGCAACCCTTCGAGCATGCGCAGGGCGTGAGCAGCCTCGCCATTAAGAATCGCATCGGTCAGGCCGAAGACGTCGAAACGCGCACTGTCGGCCACTGCCGCTTGCACGGTTTCGACGGTGATCTGGCCACCCTCGGCCATCAGCTTGAGCTTTTCGATTTCCTGAGCGGCAGCCAGCAAGTTGCCCTCGACCCGAGCGGCGATCAGTTCGACGGCGTCCTGACTGGCGGAAAGCCCGGCCTGGGACAGGCGTTGGCGGATCCAGCTCGGCAACTGGTTGGTGTCCACTGGCCAGATCTGCACGAACTGGGTTTGCGGACCTTCGATCAGTGCCTTGCCCCACTTGGTCTTTTGCGCGCTGCCGTCAAGCTTGGGCAGGCTGATCAATAGCACCGTGTCTTCAGCCGGGCGCGAGCAATACTCGATGAATGCCGCGGCGCCTTTGTCACCGGGTTTGCCAGAAGGCAGACGCAGTTCCAGAAGACGTTTTTCAGCGAACAGCGACATGCTGGCGCCGGCCTGTAGCAGCGTACCCCAGTCGAAACTGGCGTCGGCGGCGAAGACCTGGCGTTCATCGAAACCTTGTTGGCGGGCAGCCGCGCGGATGGCATCGGCGGCTTCCTGACACAGCAGCGGGTCATCGCCACTGATGACGTAGACCGGCGCGAGGGCGCCTTGCAGGTGTTTACCGAGTTGGGCGGGGGCGAGTTTCATAAGAAGAGGCGAACGGGGCGCCTGAGCGCCCCGTAAGGCTTATTGCTGCGGCAGTTCGACAGGCGACTGACGCGGAGTTTCCGCTTCAGCCTTCTGCGCCGCTTCCAGTGCGTCGGCTTCAGCCTTGGCCCTGGCGTCTGCGGTCTGTTGCAGATGTTCCAGCTGAGTCGGGGTCAGCTGTTGCAGGCGCAGCATCATGCGTTGAACCAGTTCACGACGCATTTCCTTGCGGGCATCGTTGGCTTCCTGGTCAGAACCCACCAGGTTGTTGCCGTCATGGATGAAGACTTTCTGTACTTCGAGCTTGTCGCTCAGCAGTTGCAGGTTGCCTTGACCCCGGATGTCGTAGCTCAGCACCGTGCTCATCTGGTACTCGCCAGTACGACCGGCGCCCGCGTAACTGAGGATGCGCTGGCTTTCCTGCTCATCGGCCAGAAACAGCTTGTAAGGCGCGCCGCTGTAAACCTTGACACCACTGCTTTCCAGCACCTGACGCAGTTGCGTCACGGTTTCGCCGTAGGCATTGCGGGCACTCAGATCGAGTTCCTTGATCGCCAGTTCAGTGGTGCCGGTGCCGCGCAGCTGGAAACCGCAGGCGCTCAGCAGGACTGCAAGGCCCATCACCAGCAAATTGCGTTTGATCATCTTGTTGCTCCCCTTGAAACCATGTGGGCCGGTCAAGCGGCCCGAAAGGTTTTACTCGGCGCCAGGCATGACCTGGCGCCCGATCCAATTTAGCTGGCGACGATATTGACCAGTTTCCCGGGCACTACGATCACTTTGCGAATAGTCAGGCCATCGACGAAGCGCAGGACGTTTTCGTTGGCCCGTGCGGCAGCTTCGACTTCTTCGCGGCTGGCGCTGGCCGGCATTTCGATGTGGCCGCGCAATTTGCCATTCACTTGAATGACAAGCTGCAGGCTGTCCTGCACCAGGGCGTTTTCATCCAGTACTGGCCAACCGGCATCGATTACCGGGTCAGCATGGCCCAGTCGATGCCACAGTTCGTGGCTGATGTGCGGGGTGATCGGCGCCAGCAGCAGGACTACGGTTTCCAGACCTTCGTGAATCAGTGCGCGATCCTGTTCGGTGCCTTGCGCGGCTTTTTCCAGCACGTTCATCAGCGTCATCACTTGGGCGATGGCGGTGTTGAATTTGTGGTTCTGGCCGACGTCGTGGCTGGCCTGCTTGATGGCCTGGTGGATCGAACGGCGAATGGCTTTCTGCTCGTCATTGAGGCTGGCGACGTCCAGTTTGCCCGGCAGGCCCTGAGTGACGTGCGCTTGAGCCAGACGCCAGACGCGTTTGAGGAAGCGGTGCGAGCCCTCTACGCCGGAGTCGGACCATTCCGCGCTCATGTCTGGTGGCGAGGCGAACATCATGAACAGGCGGCAGGTGTCTGCGCCAAACTGGTCAATCATCGACTGTGGGTCGACGCCGTTGTTTTTTGACTTGGCCATCTTCTCGGTGCCACCGATTTCCACCGGCAGGCCGTCTGCGATCAGCTTGGCGCTAATAACCTTGGCCTTGCTGTCACGCTCAAGCTCCACGTCCGCCGGGTTGAACCAGGTGTAAGCACCATTGGCTTCGCGACGATAGTAAGTCTCGGCGATTACCATGCCCTGGGTCAGCAGGTTCTTGAACGGCTCGTTGGAACTCACCAGGCCTTCGTCGCGCATCAGCTTGTGGAAGAAACGCGCATAAAGCAGGTGAAGAATCGCGTGCTCGATACCGCCGATGTACTGATCCACCGGCAACCAATGGTCGGCCGCCGCTTTTTCCACCAGGCCGCCTTCATAGTGTGGCGAGGCGTAGCGGGCATAGTACCAAGAGGACTCGACGAAGGTGTCCATGGTGTCGGTTTCACGCTTGGCAGGCTGACCACATTTCGGGCAGCTGCACTCGTAGAACTCGGGCATGCGCGCCAGTGGTGAACCGGCGCCGTCCGGTACGACGTCTTCCGGCAGCACGACTGGCAGTTGATCTTCCGGCACCGGCACATCACCGCAGGTGGTGCAGTGAATGATCGGGATCGGGCAGCCCCAGTAGCGCTGGCGGCTGATGCCCCAGTCGCGCAGACGGAACTGGGTGCGCGAGGCGCCAAGGCTCTTCTTGATCAGCGCAACTTCGATGGCGTCGAACGCGCCGGCGAAGTCCAGACCGTCGAATTCACCGGAGTTGATCAGCGTGCCATGCTCGCCGTAGGCGTCTTGCCACGGGGCCGGGTTGGTCTCGCCGGAGCTGGTGCGCACCACGGATTTGATCGGCAGGTTGTACTTGGTGGCGAACTCGAAATCACGTTCGTCGTGAGCCGGTACAGCCATTACCGCGCCATCGCCGTAATGCATCAGTACGTAGTTGGCGACCCATACCGGGAGTTTCTCACCGGTCAGCGGATGCTCGACGAACAGCGAGGTTGGCAGACCTTTTTTCTCTTGAGTGGCGACGTCGGCTTCGGCGACGCTGCCGCCCTTGCATTCAGCGATGAACGTTTGCAGCTCAGGGTTGTTCTGTGCGGCCAGGGCAGCCAAATGGTGTTCGGCGGCCACGGCAACGTAGGTCGCGCCCATCAGGGTGTCTGGACGGGTGGTGAATACTTTCAGCGCGCCGGTTTCGCCGATGGAAGCGACGTCGTACGGGAACTGCACTTCCATGCCGCGGGATTTGCCGATCCAGTTGCGCTGCATGGTCTTGACCTGCTCAGGCCAGCCTGTCAGTTCGTCGAGGCTTTCCAGCAGCTCATCCGCGTAGGCGGTGATCTTGAAGTAGTACATCGGGATTTCGCGCTTTTCGATCAGCGCGCCGGAACGCCAGCCGCGACCGTCGATCACTTGCTCGTTGGCCAGAACGGTCTGGTCGACCGGGTCCCAGTTCACGGTGCCGCTTTTCTTGTAAATCACGCCTTTTTCGAACAGGCGAGTGAACAGCCATTGTTCCCAGCGGTAGTAATCGGGCTTGCAGGTGGTCACTTCACGCGACCAGTCCACCGCCAGGCCCAGGCTGCGCAGCTGGTTTTTCATGTAGGCGATGTTTTCGTAGGTCCACTTGGCGGGCGCTACGTTGTTCTTCATCGCGGCGTTTTCTGCCGGCATGCCGAAGGCGTCCCAACCCATGGGTTGCAGGACGTTCTTGCCTTGCATGCGCTGATAGCGGGAGATCACGTCGCCGATGGTGTAGTTGCGCACGTGCCCCATGTGTAGCTTGCCGCTGGGGTAAGGGAACATCGACAGGCAGTAGAACGTCTCCTTGCCTGGCTGTTCACTGACTTCAAAGGACTTTTGCTCGTCCCAGAACGACTGGGCGGCGGCTTCGATTTCACGGGGCTGATATTGTTCGTGCATGGCTACTTTTGAACTGAATAGGGGTGGCCTAATCCTCTTCAATGCAACGCTGGGCGGTGATAACGCCAAATCGACGTTTCGGTGCCCAGGCGAGCTGGAAGTGGAGTTACAGGAAGCGCCGTAGCATACATGACCGCACTCTACCGAGGGAAACCCTGATTACACGCAAGGACGTGGCCAATACCCGCTCCGAGGGCCGTTGGTCGCGGCACTCAGCCGGTTTTTTCAGCGAGGCTAAGCTCTAAAAGGGGAGTGAGTCTTATCTTCAATGAGGTGATGGATGGTTGAGTCACAGCAAAAAGCTACAAAACCGGAGCTGTACGAAAGACTGATAGACCGTCTCGCAATGGCCCTGGATGTGGCCAAAACCGGCGGTCGGCTTCGCGATGAGCGTCCCCTGGAGCTGGAGCTGCGTGGTTTGAGTCCCGCAGAGTTTGAACTGGTCAAGGCCTATCTGGATCGTAGTGAGCGTGAAACGCACGGATGCTTGTCAGCAGCAATGAAGCAACTCGAGGCACCACGTTCGGCCAAGATCATCTGGCTCAAGGATAAGGCACCTGGCAAAGGCGCGGTAAAGGTCCGGTCTTTGCAATTCAAGTAAGGGCACTTGAAGCCATGGAATATGGTTTTTTGAAGCAAAGTCCTTCCACATTTGTTGTCGCATTGCGTCAACCCACCTAGGCTTCGGGCATCTATGGAGATGCCCGATGCCTTTTCGTTATTTCATTAAACAACTTCTACTGCCCCCCGGCATTTTATTACTGTTGCTGGTACTTGCCTGGTGGTGGCGCCGCTCAAGACCGAGGCTGGCGGGGTTGTGTTTCATCCTGGGCGTGGGCGGCTTCTGGCTGATGAGCCTGCCGGTGGTGGTGGAGTGGAGTGCCAAGGCCTTGGAGCGCGAGCCGCCGCTGGCGCGCGAGGAATGGGCAACCTTGGGGCGGCGCGCCGATGCGATCGTGGTACTGGGTTCAGGGCGTGAGCGTGGCGACCCGGCTTGGGGCGCCGACCAGCCGACCGGCGTAGGCCTGGGGCGCGAGCGTTATGCCGCGCGCCTGGCCAAGGCGTCCGGTTTGCCGATTCTGACCAGTGGCGGGCTGCATTACGGCACGCCACCGACCGAAGCGAAGCTGATGGCGGACTCGTTGCTCGATGATTTCGGCGTGACGGTGCGCTGGCAGGAAGGGCGCAGCCGCACGACCTGGGAAAATGCGCAACTCAGCGCCCAAGTGTTGTTGCCGGAAGGGATCAAGCGGGTGGTGGTCGTGACTCAGGCCTGGCACATGCCGCGGGCAGTCTGGAGTTTTCAGCAGGCAGGATTTGAGGTTGTGCCCGCACCAGTGGGGTTTCTGGGCGTGGACAATGCCCGGCCGCTGGGCGGCTGGATGCCGGAATTCAAATCGATCTGGCAGAGCGGGCAGTTGATGAATGAGGCGGTGGGGCAGATCGGGTATTCGTTGTTTTATCGCTGAAAAAGCAAAAGATCGCAGCCTTCGGCAGCTCCTACAGGGTGTACACATTCCCATGTAGGAGCTGCCGAAGGCTGCGATCTTTTTGCAGGCGGCGCGATACTCAAACGGTTTTCGCCATCCGGTTGGCCACTAACGCCCAGCCAAACAACAACACGCAAACAATGATCAACGGCCACGAACGCCATTCCAGGTACGGCGTCAGGTTGTGCATCGGCACCACTTCGCCATACAGGATGCCTTGTTCGAACTGCGGGATCTGTGCAGTGATCTGGCCAAACGGGTTGATCAGGCCGGTCACGCCGTTATTGGTGGCGCGGATCATCCAGCGACCAGCCTCAAGTGCGCGCATCTGTGCCATCTGCAAATGTTGCAGCGGGCCGATCGAAGTACCGAACCAAGTGTCGTTGCTGATGGTCAGCAGCAAATCGCTACGGGCAGCGAGGCTCGCGGCGAATTCCGGGTAGACCACTTCGTAGCAGATGAATGGCGCAATCTGATAACCCTTGGCCTGCAGCAGCGCTTGATCGGCCGGGCCACGGGCAAAGTCGGACATCGGCAGGTCGAAGAAAGCGATCAGGCCGCGCAAGACTTCCTGCAATGGAACGTATTCGCCGAACGGCACCAGTTTCTGCTTCAGGTAAGTGCCATCGCCTTCACCAACAACGGTAATACCGTTGAAGAAGCGCTTCTCGTGATGGACTTCCTGGCGAATCGGCACGCCGGTAATCAGCGCGGATTTACGCTCGGCGGCGAAGCTTCCCATCATGTTCAGGTAGCCCTCGGCGGACTCCTTGAGCACCGGGACCGCCGTTTCCGGCCAGATCAGCAGGTCGACGCGTTTGGAGCTGAAACTCATGTCGCGGTACAGCGCCAGTTGCGCATTGAGCTGCGACGGATCCCACTTCATGCTTTGTTCGATGTTGCCTTGAATCGCCGCGACGCTCAGCGGCGCGCCCGAAGGGCTGGTCCAGGCATGCTCCTTAAGCGCCATGCCAGCCACCCAAGGGCCGGCCAGCAGCAACACGCCCGCGGCGATGAAGCCTTTACGGCCAGTGCGCACCAGTCGCATAGCGTTGTAGATCAGCGCAGCCGTCAGGGCCAGGGTGAAGGAAATCAGCCACATTCCGCCGACCGGCGCGAGCCCGACCAGTGGGCCATCGAGTTGGCTATAGCCCGAATAGAGCCATGGGAAACCGGTAAGGAACCAGCCGCGAAAGGCTTCCTGACCCACCCACAACGCCGCAAATGCCAAGGCATCGGCCAGCGGCGCTTCATTACGGCGCAGCCAGCGCGCCCAAATCCAGGCGGGCAGGGCGAAGAACCAGGCAATCGCCGCGGTGAAGAGCAGCATCAAGAACCCGGCCAGCAACACAGAGGCGCCGCCAAAGTTGTGAATGCTGTAGTAGATCCAGCTGGTGCCTGCGGCAAACAAGCCAAAACCGAAACACCAGCCACGGCCCAGGGCCTGACGGGGGTTCAGTTCACGCAAACCGGCATAAAAGAAACCGACCGCCAGCAATGCCAGCGGCCAGATATCGAATGGCGCCAGGGCCAGGGTGGTGAGTGCACCGGCCGCCACGGCCAGCAGGTTACCGGGCCAGCCGGGGCGGGTGATACGGAGCATTTCAGTCCTTAGAATTACCGGGCGATAGGTGTCAAACGCAGCAAATGAATCCGACGGCTGTCGGCGTTCAGGATGCGGAAGCGATAGGCGCCGATTTCAGTGATTTCATTGCGTTTTGGCAAGTGCCCGAACGCGCTCATCACCAAACCGCCGACGGTGTCGAACTCATCGTCGGAGAATTCGCTGTCGAAGAACTCGTTGAAGTTATCGATCGGCGTCAGGGCCTTGATCAGGAAGTCACCGCTGGGCAGCGGCTTGATGTAGCTGTCTTCTTCGACGTCGTGCTCGTCTTCGATGTCGCCGACGATCTGTTCCAGCACGTCTTCGATGGTCACCAGACCGGCCACGCCGCCGTATTCGTCAATGACGATGGCCATGTGGTTATGGTTGGCGCGAAACTCGCGCAGCAGCACATTCAGGCGCTTGGACTCGGGCACGAACGTGGCCGGGCGCAGCAGGTCCTTGATGTTGAAGCTGTCGCCGTTCTCCTTGAGGATCAACGGCAGCAAGTCCTTGGCCAGCAACACGCCCATCACGTCATCGTGGCTTTCACCGATCACCGGGTAGCGGGAGTGGGCCGAGTCGACCACGGCCGGCAGGAACTCGCGGGGTGTCTGGGTCGCCTTGATGCTGATCATCTGCGAGCGCGGGACCATGATGTCCCGTACTTGCAGGTCAGCAACCTGGATGGCGCCTTCGACGATGGCCAGCGCTTCGCTGTCCAGCAACTTGTTTTGATGTGCATCGCGCAGCAGCTCCAGCAGCTCCTGGCGGTTCTTCGGCTCGTGGGCAAAAGCCTGGGTGAGCTTACCCAGCCATGACTTCTGCCCGTTGCTCGATCGATCTTCGCTCATAGCGATTACTCTGAATCCTTTGTTGTTACGGTAGGGGATGTATCGGTTTCGTCGTCCGCATAAGGGTCAGGGTGACCCAACTCTGCAAGCAACGTTCGTTCCAGTGCTTCCATTTCTTCGGCTTCGTCATCATCTATATGGTCGTAACCAAGCAGATGCAAGCAGCCGTGAATGACCAGATGCGCCCAGTGGGCCTTTAATTCCTTGCCTTGTTCCGCCGCTTCGCGCTCGACCACTGCTACGCAGATCACCAGATCGCCGAGCAGGGGAATGTCGAGAAACTCATCCGGGACATCGGCCGGGAATGACAAAACGTTGGTGGCATAGTCTTTCTGCCGCCAGGTGAAGTTCAGTTCGCGGGCTTCCTCTTCGTCGACCAAACGGATGGTCATTTCGGAGTCGGCAGTACGCTGGCGCAGGGCCAGTTCGCACCATTGACGGAATTCGGCTTCGCTTGGGGCAGACGCTTCGGTAGCCAGTTGCAGATCAAGCTCAAGCATCGGGGCGAGTGTCCTTGGAAGATAACTTCGCCGGTTCGTCGGCCGCGCGATTTTCGAAGCGCTCATAGGCTTCGACGATGCGCTGCACCAGCGGATGGCGCACCACGTCCTTGGGCATGAAATGGGTGAAGCTGATACCCGGTACGTCTTTCAGCACCTCGATCACATGATGCAGCCCGGACTTGGTGCCTTTCGGCAGGTCGACCTGGGTGATGTCACCGGTGATGACCGCAGTGGAGCCAAAGCCGATCCGGGTCAGGAACATTTTCATCTGCTCAACGGTGGTGTTCTGGCTTTCGTCGAGGATGATGAAGCTATTGTTCAGCGTACGACCGCGCATGTAGGCCAGCGGCGCAACTTCGATAACTTGACGCTCGATCAGCTTGGCGACGTATTCGAAACCGAGCATTTCGTAGAGCGCGTCATAGAGCGGGCGCAGGTACGGGTCGATTTTCTGGGACAGGTCGCCGGGCAGGAAGCCGAGCTTTTCGCCCGCTTCAACCGCCGGACGTACCAGCAGAATGCGGCGGATCTGCTCGCGTTCCAGCGCGTCTACCGCGCAGGCAACGGCCAGATAGGTCTTGCCGGTACCGGCCGGGCCGATGCCGAAGTTGATATCGTTACCAAGGATTTCCTTCACGTAGCGCAGCTGATTCAAGCCGCGAGGGCGAATCATGCCTTTCTTGGTGCGCAAGGCGACGGACGGTTCGGCGGGGGAGTGGTTGTCCAATTCCTCGACGGCCGATTCCTGCAGGAACAGGTGAACCATGTCTGGCGACAGTTCGGTACCTTTGGTTTCCCGGTACAAGCGGCGCAGCAGGTTTTCCGCGGAGGTGGTGTGCTTGGGCTCGCCGATCAGTTCGAACTGGTTTCCACGGTTGCGGATCTCGATCGCGAGGCGCTGTTCGATCAAGCGCAGATGCTCGTCGAATTGCCCGCACAGATTGGCGAAGCGGCGAGCTTCAAAAGGCTCGAGGATGAAACGATGTGGTTCTATGGGTGCGTTCAAGGTCGTATTTAGCCGCCCTGGGGCAATTATGATGAATAAAGGATAGCGCCAGTCGCCTGGGTACGAAAGCTCTTATACGGACCAATGTTGAACACCGTCCCGTAGGAGCGAAGCTTGCTCGCGAAGGCGGCATTACAGACGACTCATATGTTGAATGTCAGTCTGCCTTCGCGGGCAAGCCTCGCTCCTACAGGTTTTGCGGTGTTATTGGATCAGCGAGCCCCGCAGCGAGTGCGGTTGCGCGGCATCGATATGCACGTCGGCGAACTGGCCGATCAGGGTCGGATTGTCGCAGCGGAAGTTGACGATACGGTTATTCTCGGTCCGGCCTTGCAGTTCGCCGGGGTCTTTTTTCGAATAATCGGTTACCAGAATCCGCTGAATGGAGCCCACCATTTGTCGGCTGATCTCGAAACCTTGCTGGTTCAGGCGATGTTGCAGGGCGTTCAGGCGTTCTTTTTTCAGTTCCTCCGGCGTTTCGTCGGCCAGATCGGCGGCCGGCGTGCCCGGGCGCTGGCTATAGACGAACGAGTAGGAAAAGTCGAAACCGACGTCTTCGATCAGCTTCATGGTTTGTTCGAAGTCTTTCTCGGTCTCACCCGGGAAACCGACGATAAAGTCAGAACTGATGCAGATCCCCGGCACGGCGGCCCGCAACTTGCGCAGTTTGGATTTGTACTCCAGCGCGGTGTGGTTGCGTTTCATCGCCGCGAGGATCCGGTCGGAACCCGATTGCACCGGCAAATGCAGGTGTTTCACCAGCTCCGGCACGTCGGCGTGGGCCTGGATCAGGCTGTCGGAGAATTCCAGCGGGTGCGAGGTGGTGTAGCGAATGCGATCGATGCCATCGACAGCGGCCACTACGCGGATCAATTCCGCCAGATCGGCCAGCCGACCATCGTGGGTAGTCCCGCGATAACCGTTGACGTTCTGCCCCAGCAAGGTCACTTCGCGCACGCCGTTTTCGGCCAGGTGAATGATCTCGGCAATCACGTCGTCGAACGGTCGGCTGACTTCTTCACCGCGCGTATATGGCACTACGCAGAAGGTGCAGTACTTGCTGCAGCCTTCCATGACCGACACGTAAGCGCTCGGCCCGTCGATGCGTGGCTCGGGCAAGTGGTCGAATTTTTCGATTTCCGGGAACGAGACGTCGACTTGCGGCAGTTTGGTCAGGCGCGCTGCGTCGATCATTTCCGGCAGGCGGTGCAGGGTCTGCGGGCCGAATACCACGTCCACGTACGGAGCGCGATCACGGATGGCCGCGCCTTCCTGGCTGGCCACGCAACCGCCGACGGCGATGACCATGTCAGGATTAGCCAGCTTCAATTCGCGCCAGCGGCCCAGCTGGGAATACACCCGGTCCTGGGCGCGTTCGCGGATCGAGCACGTGTTGAGCAGGATCACGTCGGCGTCTTCTGCGCGAGCGGTGACTTCCAGGGCCTGATGTTCACCCAGCAGATCGACCATGCGCGAGCTGTCGTACTCGTTCATCTGGCAACCGTGGGTTTCGATGTAAAGCTTCTTGGCCATGGACAGAGTCATCACGTGATTCAAAGAACCGCGCATTATAGGGAACATGCACCAAGGTTCCTACCGTTGCGCGTCCGGCGGCTATGCTATAGTTCGCGCCCTCATTTTTATCCCCGATGTGTTACCCGCCCACCATGACCAAACGTGAAGCTCCAATCTACAAGGTGATTTTCCTCAACCAAGGCCAGGTGTACGAAATGTATGCCAAGCAGATCTATCAAAGTGATCTGTGGGGCTTCCTGGAAGTGGAAGAGTTCGTCTTTGGCGAGCGCACGCAAGTGGTCGTCGATCCGAGCGAAGAGAAGCTCAAGGCTCAGTTCGAAGGCGTTGTGCGCAGTTTTGTGCCGATGCATTCGATTGTGCGCATCGACGAGGTCGAGCGCCTCGGCACCCCGAAAATCAGCGAAGCCCGTGGCGCGGTCGGCAATGTCATGCCGTTTCCGATGCCGATGCCTGAGAAGTAGTCTTCGAGACCGGGTGGCTCCCTTCGCGGGCAAGCCTCGCTCCTACAGGCCAGCGCTGCCCTTGTAGGAGCGAGGCTTGCCCGCGAAGAGGCCAGAAAGACCAACGCAGAATTTAAGGCAGTGGCGAAAACGGCGTACGCCCATCGGCGCTTTGCAATTCCATCAGGTATTTACGGAAAATTTGCCCCAGCACCTGGGTCGCGACTTCCAGATCTTCGCGGGGCATTTTCTCGGCGACTTCGTCGGCGGTGTCCAGTGCCTCTTCGGCACCGTTGACCGCGGCCATTTTCAGCACGATATACGCCTGAACGTTATTGGCCGGTACGCCTTCGCCGTGGAAGAACATGGTGCCGAGTTTGAATTGCGCCTGGGCGTGGCCTTGCAGCGAGGCCTTTTCGAAGTAGCTCAGGGCTTGATTGAGGTCGCGCGGCGCGTTTTTGCCGTCGTAGTAGAACTCACCCAACTCGTATTGCGCTTGCGCATCCCCTTCATCCGACGCTTTCTGACAGGCGGCGAGCGCTTGTGTCAGGTCTTGCGGCTGAGTATTGAGGGTGCAGCGACCCATCGCCGGGATCAACAACGAGTTGCCGCCTGCTTGTGCGAGCGCGAGCAGGGGCTGAAGGAGCAACAGGCAGCCCAATGCAAGGGTGCGGCCGGTGCGGTTCATGGGAATCGACTTACCTCTGAGGGGCGCGTGGACCCATCGAGGGATCCAATAAGCGCGCATTATGAAATAAGCGGGGCCAACCTTACAAAGTCTTTACTCGTTTTTCTGCTGCGCGGGGAATATATCGCCCAATTTGCGGGGAATTATTGGCAGATGAGTAAGAAAAAGGACGCGAATGTAGGTGAAAGCTGACGCTGGCAATAGCCAACGTCAGCGTCGCTGCTTTATTTCAGTGCGGCGAATGCACGCTCGGCGGCGTCCAGCGTCAGTTTCAACTCTGTTTCGCCGTGGGCGATCGAGGTGAAGCCGGCTTCGAAGGCGCTTGGCGCCAGGTACACCCCACCTTCGAGCATCAGGTGGAAGAAACGCCCGAACAGGCCGGCATCACTGGCCATCACATCATCGAAGGTCACAATGTCGTCGGCGCCGCTGAAGTACAGACCGAACATGCCGCCCGCCTGAGTGGTCACGAACGGAATGCCGGCGGCATCGGCGCGCTGTTGCAGGCCATCGAGCAGGCGGCTGGTGTAGTCGCTCAACTCGGCGTGGAAACCAGGACGACTGATCAGGCGCAGAGTGGTCAGGCCAGCCGCCATCGCCAGCGGATTACCCGACAACGTGCCGGCCTGGTAGACCGGCCCCAGTGGTGCGATCTGCTCCATGATCTTGCGTTTGCCACCAAAGCAGCCAACCGGCATGCCGCCACCGATGATCTTGCCGAAGGTGCTCAGGTCCGGCGTGACGCCGTAATGGGCTTGGGCACCACCGAGGGCGACGCGGAAACCGGTCATCACTTCGTCGAAAATCAGCACCACGCCGTGCTTGTCGCACAGGGTCCGCAGGCCTTCGAGGAAGCCCGGTGCTGGTGGTACGCAGTTCATGTTGCCGGCCACTGGTTCGACGATGATGCAGGCCACGTCCTGGCCGACTTCGGCGAGCATGGTTTCTACCGCGTCGATGTCGTTGAACGGCAGCGTCAGGGTGTGTTTGGCGAACGCCGCCGGTACACCGGCCGAGCTCGGCACGCCTTGGGTCAAGGCGCCGGAACCGGCCTTGACCAGCAGGCTGTCGGAGTGACCGTGGTAGCAACCTTCGAATTTGATGATGCTGTCACGGCCGGTAAAGCCACGGGCCAGACGGATAGCACTCATGGTTGCTTCGGTGCCGGAGCTGACCATGCGCACCATCTCCATCGACGGCACGATCGAGCAGACCAGATCGGCCATTTCGGTTTCCATCGCGGTCGGGGCGCCGTAGGACAGGCCGTGTTCCAACTGTTTGCGCACCGCGTCCAGCACGTCCGGATGGCTGTGGCCGAGAATCATCGGCCCCCAGGAACCGACGTAATCCACATAACGCTTGTCGTCTTCGTCGGTGACGTAGGCGCCTTCGGCGTGTTTGAAGAACAACGGCGTGCCGCCAACGCTCTTGAACGCGCGAACAGGCGAGTTCACGCCTCCGGGAATGTGTTTCTGGGCATTGGCAAACAGGGTTTCGGAACGAGACATGATCGGGCTCTCAGAAAATCAGGATTTGAATAATTCATTAAAGGCGCGGGCGCGGCGCGTCACTTCAGCCGTGCTCTCGGCGCCAAACAGACCATGCACCACCGCCAGCAGATCGACCCCGTGGGCCACCAGTGGTGCTGCGTTATCCAGGGTTATGCCGCCGATCGCGCAGATCGGCAGATGCAATTTGCTGCGGGCCTGATCAAGCAGTTCGAGGCTGCAGGCCGGTGCGCCGGGCTTGGTGTTGGAATTGAAGAAGCGGCCAAAGGCGACGTAGCTGGCGCCTTCTTTGGCGGCTTGTTCGGCGAGTTCGAGTTGCGCATGGCAGGTCGAACCAATGATTGCCTGACGACCGAGCAGTGCCCGAACCGGCATCAGCGGGCCATCGGTCTGGCCCAGGTGCACACCGACATTCAAGCGCGCAGCCAGTTCGGCGTCGTCGTTGATGATCAGGTGGGTCTTGTAGCGTTCGCACAGGTCGCGCAGGGCTTCGGCCTCGCGCAGGCGGCGGGCCTCGTCGCTGCTCTTGTCGCGGTATTGCAGCAGGGTGACGCCGCCCTCAAGCGCCGCCTCCACGTACGAAAGAAATTTCCCGGCCAGTAACTGGCTGTCGGTAATGGCGTACAGGCCACGTAGTTTCATCGGACAAGCCTCACCGCAATACTAATAAAAAGTTACGAACAGAAGTCCAGTGGCAAGCGGCGCGGCACGAACTGGCCTTTGCCCAGCTGCTCCGCATCACGCAAGGTGCGCCAAGTGTAGTCAAGCGCGCTCTTTACGGCACTGGCGAGATGTTCGCCCTGGGCCAGGCGACCGGCAAGGGCGCTGGCCAGCGTGCAACCGGAACCGTGATAGCTGCCGGGCAAGCGCTGGCAGGTAAAGGTTTCGCGGCGACCGTCGCGGCTGTACAGGCGATTGTGTATTTCGTGTTCGTCGCCATGACCGCCGGTGATCAGCAGGTGTTTGACGAACGGCAGGAGTTTTTCAGCGCACTCGTCCGCGGTGCCTTCGGGCAGTTCGGCGAGGATGCGGGCTTCGGGAAGGTTGGGGGTGGCAATGATCGAAAGCGGCAGCAGGCGTTCGCGCATGGCGTAGCCGACTTCGTCCTTGCCCAGTCGTCCGCCGCCACCGGCGCGCAGCACCGGGTCGCAGACCACCGGCAAATGCGGGTGCGCTGAAAGCAGTTCAACCACGGTGTCGACCATTTCCAGGGAGCCGAGCATGCCCAGTTTGACGGCGGCGACTTCGGAGTCGTTGAGCACGGCGTTGGCCTGGGCCAACACCCACTCGCGATCGAGAACGCGGAAGTCAGTGACGTTGACGGTGTCTTGCACGGTCAGGGCGGTGACGGCCGGAGCCGCATGACAACCCTGAGCGAGCAGGGCTTCGATATCTGCCTGCAAGCCGGCGCCACCACTAGGGTCGTGGCCGGAGAGACAGAGGACAACGGGGCGAGAGCTGTAGATATTCATGGTGCGCGAGCTTACCACCAAACATGTTTTTTCGGGTGTTGTGGCAGGCATCGCGGCCGATACATCGTGGTGAGGGGGCTTGCCCCCTAGCCACAAGTAATCGCTACGCGCTGAGGCATTGTCACAACCTGACCAAGCCAACAGCTCTAACTCAATGTGTAGCGCTGGAACGCCCGTGCTAGAGCCATTGTGGGAAAAATTTCAATGGTGTTCAATGGCCATCAACGGCTATGCTAGAGTGGATCCAAACCAATAACAGGTAATACCGGTTTTACGTCTACTCAAAAGGAATGGGGGGCTTCCTGACACAACCGGACAGGCCACGCTGGGGCTTAAATGCGCTATTTGCTGATGTTGCTGTTGTGCTTGCCCCTCCTGGCGAGCGCCGTCGAATTCGACGAGTTCACCCAGAGCCTTCCCCTGGGCCGAACGATGCAGGTTTATGAAGACGCGGGCGGTCAGGCGACCATCGCCGATGTCCGTGCGCAAGTGGCGGCCGGGCGCTTCAAATCCCACGATAAAGCCACCCTGAACGCCGGTTATTCGCGTTCGGCGTTCTGGCTGAAAATCGACTTGCAGTACCGCCCGACCAACCCGTCGGCGCAACGGACCTGGTTGCTGGAGTTGGCCTATCCGCCCCTCGATCACCTTGATCTGTACTTGGCCGATGCTGGCGGTGACTATCAGTTGGTCCGACAGACCGGCGATGCGTTGCCGTTCGCCACTCGCGAGATCCGCCAGAACAACTATCTGTTCGATCTGAACTTTGCGCCTGGGCAGGCGCAAACCGTGTACCTGCGCCTGCAAAGCCAAGGGTCGGTTCAGGCACCTGTCACCTTGTGGTCGAGCACCGCTTACCTCGAACAGCAGCCGGTCCGCCTCTATGTGCTGGGGCTGATTTACGGTGTGTTGCTGGGGATGCTGGTCTACAACCTGTTCATCTTCCTCAGCGTGCGCGACACCAGCTACCTCTATTACATCGTCTATATCGCCTCGTTCGGCTTGTATCAGCTGTCGGTGAATGGCGCGGCCGTGGAGTATTTCTGGCCGAACAATCCGTGGTGGGCCAACGCCGCGACGCCGTTCTTCATCGGCTGTTCAGGATTGTTCGGCAGCCAGTTCGCCCGCAGCTTTTTGCAGACGGCCACCCTCAGTCGCTGGCTCGACCGTTTGCTGCTGGCGTTGATTGCGTTCAGTGCGCTGGTGGTCGGGTTGTCATTGATGACCAGTTACGCCCTGGCCCTGCGTCTGGCAACGCTGCTGGCATTGGTCTTTACCGTAGTGATTTTCGCCGCCGGGATTTTCGCCTGGTGGCGTGGCCTGCGGGTCGCACGGTATTTCATCATCGCCTGGTCGGCGTTCCTGCTCGGTGGCGTCGTCAATACCCTGATGGTGCTGGGTTATTTACCCAACGTATTCCTGACCATGTACGCCAGCCAGATCGGCTCGGCGATCGAAGTGGCGCTGCTGTCCCTGGCCCTGGCCGATCGCATCAACGCCATGCGCGAGCAACAGGCCCAGACGTTGTTCGATGCCGGCCAGAAGCTAGAAGTACTGAACCAGCAACTGGCTCACAGTAACAAGCTCAAGGACGAATTCCTCGCCACCCTGACCCACGAACTGCGCACGCCCATGAATGGTGTGATCGGTTCGCTGGAGTTGATGCAGACCGTCGAGATGGACCCGGAGCTGGAGCAATATCAGCAGACGGCTGCAGGTTCGGCACGGGACATGATGCGCATGGTCAATGGCATCCTCACCCTGACCGAATTGCAGGCCGGCAAGCTCAAGGCCTATCCGGACGTGTTCAGTTTGCGCAGTGTGGTCGAGGCCTTGCGCCTGCAGTTCGATGGCAATGCGTCGAGCAAGTCGCTGGACTTCAAGGTCGAGGTTGCACCGGGGCTCCCGGACCGCTTGCACGGCGACAGTGACAAGTTGACGCAATGCCTGGAATGCCTGCTGGATAACGCGATCAAATTCACCCGGGTCGGCGGGCTGGCGTTACGGGTGACGGGCAAACCGGTGGAGTCCGATCGGCTGGCGCTGTCCTTTGCGGTGATCGACACCGGCATTGGCTTTACCGATTTGGGGGCGGCAACGCTGTATCAGCGCTTCTTCCAGCTCGACGGCTCGATGACCCGTGAATACGGTGGCCTGGGCGTTGGCCTGGCCATTTGTCGGCAACTGGTCGAATTGCTCGGCGGGCGCCTGAGCCACCGCTCGGAACCGGGGCGTGGTAGTCGCTTTCAACTGGACGTTGAATTTGAGCTGCCGGTGGTGGAATCTGCGCCTTCGATTATCCGGCAAACCTCCCACCTGCGTTTGCCTCAGGACTGCACGGTGTTGCTGGTCGACGACAACAGCATCAATCAATTGGTGATGCGTGGCATGTTGCTCAAGCTTGGGTTCCGCGTGCGCACCGCTGACAGCGACGTCGCCGCGCTCGATCACTTGCAGCGTGAAGCCGTTGACGCGGTGCTGCTCGACTGTCAGCTGCCGCCTCTGGACGGCGCCTCGATCTGCTGTCGGATCCGCGCCTTGCCAGGTTGTGCCGAATTACCCGTGTTCATGATTGCCCTGAGTGCGGACCGGGCCTATTGCCCGAGCGACA
Source organism: Pseudomonas sp. JV414 (assembly GCF_032424305.1). Classification (NCBI taxonomy): domain Bacteria; kingdom Pseudomonadati; phylum Pseudomonadota; class Gammaproteobacteria; order Pseudomonadales; family Pseudomonadaceae; genus Pseudomonas; species Pseudomonas sp. JV414. The sequence continues at coordinate 143,757 of NZ_VYKC01000017.1, forward strand.
CCTTGGTCGACTACTTGAGCAAGCCGGTGAAATTCGAGGACTTGCAGGCGGCGCTCTATCGGCGGGTGCTCTGTCCAGGGCAAGGCGAAAGCGCCGACAGTTAGGCAGATATGCCACTTTGTTCAACCTCGGGGCGGTGCTTAACTGAAAGTCCCTTGGCTGACCAAAGGAGCCCTGTCATGAACCTGCATCAGTTCGCCGAAACCCACGAAGTCACCAACCAGCCACCGTCGCTGGACGGTACCAACCTCTATCGCATCGACCTGCCTTTGCAGGAGTGGTCGCGGCGTTTCGATGCCGGTTGGGCCGAGTCGCGGATTGACGCTTACGGCGCATTGGCCGGCGGGTCGCTGATGGAGGCGGGGTTTGCGGCCAATCAGAACAAACCGGTGTTCGTCAGCCATGACCGTTACGGCCATCGCATCGATCTGGTGGAATTTCACCCGGCCTACCACGAGTTGATGCGCACGGCGGTGGAGCATGGCCTGACAGGCTTGCCCTGGACCGACCCACAACCGGGCGCCCACGTTGCCCGCGCGTCCATGACCTATTTGCACAGTCAGGCTGAAGCCGGCAGCGGTTGCCCGCTGACCATGACCTTCGCCAGCGTCCCGGCGATGCGCCTGCAACCGAATCTGGCCGACCAATGGTTGCCGAAAATCCTCGCCACCGAATACGACTCACGCAACGTCGGCATGGCCCACAAGGCCGGGGTCACCATCGGCATGGCCATGACCGAGAAACAGGGCGGCACCGACGTGCGGGCCAACACCACCAAGGCTTATCCGGTCGGCGCCAGTGGTCCCGGTCAGGCGTATGAACTGGTGGGCCACAAGTGGTTCTGCTCGGCGCCGATGTGCGACGCCTTTCTGACCTTGGCCCAGACCGACAAAGGCTTGACCTGCTTCCTGCTGCCGCGTCATCGACCGGACGACACGCGCAATCAGTTCTACATACAGCGGCTGAAGAACAAACTCGGCAACTGGTCCAATGCCTCCAGCGAAGTGGAGTTCCGTGGCGCCCTGGCCTGGATGGTCGGCGAAGAGGGCCGGGGCGTTCCGACCATCATCGAAATGGTTGCCATGACCCGCTTCGATTGCATGGTCGGCTCCAGTGCGCTGATGCGCCAGGCGCTGACCCAGGCCAGCCATCACTGCGCCCATCGCAAGGTCGGAGGCAAGTTGCTCAGCGAGCAACCCTTGATGCAAAACGTACTGGCCGACCTGGCCCTGGAAAGCGAGGCGGCGTTGGCCTTGAGTTTGCGCATGGGCCGGGCGCTGGATCATCTGGATGACGACCGCGAAGCGAAATTCGCCCGGCTGGTGACGGCGGTGGGCAAGTACTGGATCTGCAAACGCGCGCCCGCGATGATCAATGAGGCTGCCGAATGCATGGGCGGCGCCGGTTATGTCGAAGAAAGCATCCTGCCGCGTCTGTACCGTGAGGCCCCGGTCAACTCGACGTGGGAAGGTTCTGGCAACGTGCAATGCCTCGACGTGTTGCGCGCGCTGTCGAAAGAGCCGGGCGTGCTTGATGTGTTGTTCAGCGAGTTGGGTGACGGTCATGGCGACAAACGCCTGGCCGCGCACATCAGCCAGTTGCAGGCAGCGTTCAAGGATACCGCCGACATTCAATACCGCGCCCGCCAGCTTACCGAAGACATTGCTTTGGGGCTTCAGGCCAAGCTGTTGCTGGAGGCGGGGAATGCGGCGGTTAGTGATGCTTTCATCGCCAGTCGCCTGGGTTCGGCCGGTCGGGTGTATGGAACGTTGCCGCGCGGACTGGATGTGGAAGCGATTGTGGCCCGGTCGACTCCGCAAGGGTTTTGACCACAATTTGATCAACAGCACTGAAACCTGTGGGAGCGGGCTTGCCCGCGATAGCGGTTCAACATTCAACATTGATGCTGTCTGACCACACCGCTATCGCGGGCAAGCCCGCTCCCACAGGGTTTGTCTGTGTCCGGAATTGATGTGCAGCCAACACGCCACTGTTCCCGTGAAGCGACGATGCAGGCAAGATGAAGGTCTGCAAGTCAGAACACAGGAAGCTGATCGTGACCGAAGCGTTTATTGTCGTTCAAACCGCCGAGCAAGCCGTGGATCGGCTTGCTGCCTTGCACGAGCGTGCAACCACAGCGCTGAATCAGGCGCTCAAGCGTTATCTCAAGGATCGCGTCGAGCCGGACGCGGAGCAGCGTGCTCTGTTTCGTTACCCCGAGTTGCGTCTGACCTACCTTTGCCAGGGCGAAGTCCCACAGACCACTCGCGCCTATGCCAAGGTCCAGTTACCGGGAACTTACAGCGTCACCGTCACCCATCCCCGCGCTTTCCGCAAATACCTGCTGGAGCAACTTGTTCCGTTGATGCACGACTTCACCGTGACCGTGGAAGTCGGCGTCAGTCAGCAGAACATTCCTTATCCGTACGTGGTCGAGCAGGGCGATGAACTGGCCGGCTCTGGCGTCACGGCGGCGGTGCTGGCTCGAGTGTTCCCGAGTACGGATTTGTCGGCCGCGACCGATGGCATCGCCGATGGCTTGTACGATTGGGAAAACACCGACCCGCTGCCGCTGGCCCTGTTCGACGCCGCGCGGGTGGACTTCTCCCTGCGCCGACTGGTGCACTACACCGGCAGCGACTGGCGCCATGTGCAGCCATGGATTCTGCTGACCAACTACCACCGCTACGTCGACCAGTTCATCGTTCATGGTCTTGAGCAACTGCGCAACGATCCGCGTTTTGTGCGCATGGTGTTGCCGGGCAACGTGATCATCGAAAAGGGCATGGACCACGGCGAGGCGTCAGCGATTGCCGCAGGCGTGGTCTGGCATCGTTACCAGATGCCGGCCTATCACCTGATCGCCAGCGACGGCCATGGCGTGACCCTGGTGAACATTGGCGTCGGCCCGTCCAACGCCAAGAACATCACCGACCACCTGGCCGTGCTGCGTCCGCATTGCTGGCTGATGATTGGCCACTGTGGCGGCTTGCGTCAGTCGCAGACCATTGGCGACTACGTGCTGGCCCACGCTTATATGCGCCGCGACGGGATTCTCGACCGGGTTGTGCCGCCGAACATTCCGATTCCGGCCTTGGCCGAGGTGCAGATGGCGTTGCAGCAAGCGGCGGCCAACATCACCGGTGAGAAGGGCGACGAGCTGAAGAAGCGTCTGCGCACCGGCACCGTGTTGACCTACGATGACCGTAACTGGGAACTGCGCTGGGCGCAGGAGCGTCCGCTGATCAACCTGTCCCGCGCCGTGGCGGTGGACATGGAAAGCGGCACCATCGCCGCGCAGGGTTACCGCTTGCGGGTGCCGTACGGCACGTTGCTCTGCGTATCGGACAAACCGTTGCACAGCGAAATCAAACTGCCGGGTTCGGCCAACGCCTTCTATGAACGCGCGGTCAGCCAGCACTTGAAGATCGGCATCGAAGCGGTGGATCTGTTGCGCACCGAACTCAACTCGCTGCACTCGCGCAAACTGCGCAGCTTCGACGAACCGCCGTTCCGCTGATTGTTCTCATGGTCATTTAGCGGTCAGGGCACTAGCATTAGCAGCCCTGACCGTTAGATTCCATTTCCCATGTCTCGTCCCCCACGTCCCGTTTCCCGTCGCCCTGGCGTGAAGCCTGTGCCATCCTCTTCCGCCCCGCGCCGTGTCGCCAAAGCGCCGCCGGCCGAGCCGAAACTGATTCTGTTCAACAAACCTTTCGATGTGCTGACGCAATTCAGCGACGGCGAAGGGCGGGCGACGCTCAAGGATTTCATCGAGATTCCGGGAATCTACCCGGCAGGGCGGCTGGACCGCGACAGCGAAGGCTTGCTGTTGCTGACCAATGACGGTCAGCTTCAGGCGCGAATTGCCGACCCGAAACATAAATTGGCCAAGACTTATTGGGTACAAGTTGAAGGTGAGCCAACCGCTGAGCAGTTGCAGCGCTTGCGTGATGGCGTCGAGCTGAACGACGGCATGACGTTGCCGGCCGAAGCGCGACAATTGGATGAGCCTGAACTGTGGCCGCGCAACCCGCCAGTGCGCTTTCGTAAAAGCGTGCCGACCCGTTGGCTGGAGCTGGTGATTCGCGAAGGCCGCAACCGTCAGGTACGGCGCATGACCGCGGCGGTCGGCTTGCCGACGTTGCGTCTGGTGCGGGTCAGAATCGGTGACTGGTCGATCGAAGGGCTCGATCAGGGCCAGTGGAAGGAAGTGCCGGCGCGCTTATAGAGTGCCGGATTCGATCATGCCGATCACCACGCCTTTGATCACGAATGCGGCCACACCCAGCCCCAGTACGAAGAACAGAATGAACGAGCCGAAGCGCCCGGCCTTGGATTTTTTCGCCAGATCCCAGACGATGAAACCCATGAAAATGATCAGGATGCTGACCAGACCAGTCATCATCCACTCTTCGAGTACTGCAGGATCCATTGAACATCTCCAGCGTGGGTGGGGCTAAAAAGGGCGGGGGGAGTATACGGCAAGGGAGATTGACGGATCATTGACCTGCGGCAGTGTGTCGCGGCTATTCGTCGCCCAGCGCACTCTTGTAGGAGCTGTCGAGTGAAACGAGGCTGCGATCTTTTGATTTTGCTTTTTAAAAACAAGATCAAAAGATCGCAGCCTCGTTTCACTCGACAGCTCCTACATAGCTCCTACAGAAGCGCGTCTCAGCTGCGTAGATGGGTTAGAGGCAATTCAGTGCTGTTGAGCACCTGATTCAACACAAAACTCGACCGCACGCTGGTCACCCCTTCAATCCGGGTGAGATGCCCCAGCAGCAGTTTCTGATAGTGATCCATGTCCGGCACCACTACCTTGAGCTGATAATCCGCATCCATCCCCGTCACTAGGCTGCATTCCAGTACCTGCGGCAAGGTGCGAATGGCGGCTTCGAAGTTCTCGAAACGCTCGGGAGTATGGCGGTCCATGCCGATCAGCACGTAGGCGGTCAGGCTCAGGCCGAGCATCTTGCGGTCCAACAGGGCGACCTGACGGGTGATGTAACCGTCGTCTTCCAGTTGCTTGACCCGCCGCGAGCAAGGCGAAGGCGACAGGCCGATGCGTTCGGCCAGCTCCTGATTGGAAATACGCGCGTCGCGCTGTAATTCAGCCAAAATGCTCAGGTCGTATCGGTCGAGTTTGCTCATCAATCAGGCCTTTGTCATAACTATTGCGGCGGATTATCTATCTTGAGGTAAAAATTGCGCAAGTGATGTTTATTTGAGCAATCTTCGCAATCCTCTGTCGTCGCCCCGGGCCTATTCTTATCACCAGAATCACTGCTCGGACAAACAGTCCAGTGCGGCTCGCCCAATCAGGCCAGCTGCGGTCGCCACCCCCACCGGGGATGTGTCGGCCCCCGAGCTACACACTGTCCAGAAGACGGCGTGAGGTGAGCCGACGTCATAAGCGTCGAGCACGGACGAAGTTCTCAAGGGGAGGCCGACGGGTCTCCCTTTTTTATTGCCCGGAATTTGTGGGCGACCCTCAATAAATAAGTTGCGTGACTGATAACCTGTTGCAGAACCGGCCTGCGCTTTCCCAGTCTTACGTACAGGCCCTAACCCGCAGTGAGGAAAAGCATGAAGTCGCGCATCTGGCGTTTGGCCGGTGTTGGTTTGCTGTGTGTGAGTGTCACTGCGCAATCGCTTGCCGACGAGCCGCAAATGCGTGGGCCTGATGATGGGCAACGTGGGCCGGATCATCAGGGGCGCGGCCAGGGTCATGACGGTAACAATCAGCCACGCCGGCAGAACAACGAAATCATTCGTGGCGACAACAGCCGCCAGTTCGAGCTCCACGACCAGAATCAGGGCGGCGAGCGGCAGAACCGTCCGTCGCACGATCCCAATGTTCAGGGCCGACCGCCGCAACAACCCAGTAACAATCTGCCGATCCAGGGCCGGCCCGACACCGTGCGCCAGACCCAGGAACCCCGGCGTGGCTACTATCAGGACGAACCGCGGCGCAACAATGACAACCGGAATTGGCAGACTGGCGGTCAGGGCTCACGTCATGATGATCGTCGCTGGCCCGGTCGCCCGGATGGGCGCGGCAATGGCTGGGGCCCCGGTCCGCAGTATCGTCCGGGGTACGTGATCGATCGCTTCCCGGAGCGCAATTACCGCGTGCCGTATCGTGGCCAGGATTATTTCTATTCCGGCGGTTACTGGTATCGCCCGCAAGGCCCCCGTTATGTGGTGGTTCAACCGCCTCGCGGGATTCGTGTCCGCTACTTGCCCGATTACGCCCGTGAAGTGTGGATCGGCGGGGCACTGTTGTTCCTGGCGGCCGGCGCGTATTACGCCTACCAGGCGAGCACGCAGGAGTACGTCGTGGTCGAACCCCCCGTGCAGCCGCAACCGGTGAGCAGTGGTTATGACGTGGTGGCGTATCCGGCCAACGGCCAGTCGCCAGAGGAGGTCAGTCGGGACGGTTACGAGTGCTATCGCTGGGCCGTGGAACAGAGCGGCTTCGATCCGCGTGCCGTCACCTATCAACCGGCCCCGTCGGTGGTGCAAGTTTACCGACAGGCCCAGGGCAACTGCCTGAGCAGTCGCGGTTATCAGGTGAGTTACTGAGCCCTGGCGGCTTTCACCACTTCCTGCGGGTCGGCGTGCACCAGCACTTCGGCTCGCGGGTAGGCGGTGTGAATCGCATCGGCGGCTTGATCGCTGATGCCGTGGGCGACTGACAGCGTCAGCTCCCCCGGCAATTCCAGGTGCAACTGCACGAACCACTGGTTACCGGAAATTCGTGTGCGCAGGTCATGGGCGCCTAAAACTCCCGGTACGCTGCAGGCCAGTTCAAGCATGTGCTGGCTGACATCCGGCGGCAGCTCTTCATCCATCAGCACCGCAAAACTTTCCCGGGCGATATGAATGGCGCTCCAGAGGATGTAGGCGGCAATCCCCAATCCGAACCAAGGGTCGACTTGATGCCAGCCAAAACCGGCCAGCACCAGCGCCACCAAAATGCTGCCGTTGAGCAGCAGGTCTGAGCGGTAATGCAAGGAGTCGGCGCTCACGGCGTTGGAACCGGTTGCCTTGATTACCCGATGCTGCAACATCAGCAGGGCCACGGTCAGGGCGAGGGAGAACACAATCACCCCGATGCTGAGCCACGCTGCGCCTACCGGCTCTGGATGCTTCAACCGCTCGATCGCCTGCAAGGCAATCAGCACCGCACTGCCGCCAATGAACAGCGCCTGAGCCATGCCTGCCAATGATTCGGCCTTGCCATGCCCGTAACGATGATCGTCGTCGGCCGGGCGCAAGGCGTAATGCACGGCCAAAAGATTGAGCAGCGAGCTGACGCCATCGAGTGCCGAGTCGGTCAGCCCGGCGAGCATGCTCACCGAACCACTCAGCCACCAGGCGATGGCTTTGGCGACGATCAATATGCACGCCACCGCCACCGAGGCGCGCGTCGCCAGCCGCAGCAGGCGGGCGTGTTCGGTACTGGTGGTCATAGGTGCGGCTTTTCCTTTTAGTGCGCAGATTACGCGGCGGGTTGCAGGCCGAACATGGCCAGTTGCTGGGTGCTGCCCTTGTGCTGGATCAGGCGTGGATCGTCCAGCGGGAAGCTGCGGCCCAACTCAGTTTCGAGAATAGTCTGCAACTTGTGGTTATCGACCTTGCCGTCGGCACCGATGGCTTCCTTGAGTTTTTCCGGAGCCACCTGAGCGGTCCGGCTGGGCTCGAAGTAAATGGCGCCCGTGGCGAAGTCCACCGCAAAGGCGATCAGGCCCGGGATGATGTAGAACAGCAGACCCACAGCATCCAGCGCGGCGATGGCCGGGTCGATCTTGCCGTCGATCTGACCTCGACGATCGGGGTAGAAGATCGTGCCGCAGGCAGTCATTTGGGTCAGCAAGGTCGCGACCAGTACACCGCCAATCAAGCGAAAGGGAGCACGCATGTGAAATCTCCTGAGTTATCTGGAAACGAAGGGGCGTCTGTATGAATTAGGACCGCGACAAACACCGAGCAGTTCGCCGTTATACTCGTGGCTCTGTTTTGGAGCCAGCATGATTTCTTTGCCGATTGATGAAGTTTTACCCGCCCTGCGTGAAGCCCTCGCTACACGCCACGAAGCCGTGCTTGAAGCACCGCCCGGCGCCGGTAAAACTACCCGTGTGCCTTTGGCCTTGCTCAATGAGTCGTGGCTGGCCGGGCAGACCATTCTGATGCTCGAACCGCGCCGGTTGGCCGCGCGGGCGGCGGCGGAGCGGTTGGCCAGTGAACTGGGCGAGAAGGTCGGTGAAACCGTTGGTTACCGCATTCGTCTCGACAGCAAAGTAGGCCCCAACACTCGGATCGAAGTGGTTACCGAAGGCATCCTCACCCGGCGCTTGCAGGATGACCCGGCGCTGGATGGCGTGGGCTTGCTGATCTTTGACGAATTCCACGAACGCAGTCTCGACGCCGACCTGGCGTTGGCCCTGAGCCTGAATGGCCGGGAGCTGTTTCGTGACGATCAGCCGCTGAAAATTCTGTTGATGTCGGCAACGCTGGAAGGTGAACGCCTGGCCGGGTTGCTTGATGATGCGCCGATCCTGCGCAGCGAAGGTCGCATGTATCCGGTGGCAATGCGTTGGGGCCGGCCGTTTCAACCGGGTGAATTTATCGAGCCCAGGGTGGTGCAGACCATCCTCGACGCGCTGAACGACGAGACCGGTAGCCTTCTGGTGTTCCTGCCGGGGCAGGCGGAAATCCGTCGGGTGCATCAGCAGCTTGCCGATGCACTGGGCGATAGCACACAGGTTTTGCTTTGCCCGTTGCACGGTGAACTGGACTTGGCGGCGCAACGCGCGGCGATCGATCCGGCCCCCGCCGGCAAACGCAAAGTGGTGCTGGCCACCAACATCGCCGAGACCAGCCTGACCATCAACGGTGTGCGCGTGGTGATCGATGCGGGGTTGGCGCGTGTGCCGCGTTTCGATCCGGGCAGCGGCATGGCCCGCCTCGATACTCAGCGTATTTCCAAAGCCAGCGCCACGCAGCGCGCGGGCCGGGCAGGGCGATTGGAACCGGGCGTGTGTTATCGGTTGTGGTCGCAGGATCAGCACGAGCAACTGGCTGCCTACGCCAGTGCGGAAATCCTCTCGGCGGACCTTGCCGGGCTGGCCTTGCAACTGGGTCGTTGGGGCGTGACACCGGGTCAGTTGGTTTGGCTGGATATCCCGCCCGCAGCGGCTTATGCACAGGCTCAGGATCTGCTTGAACGTTTGGGTGCGCTGGAGGGGGACGCGCTGACCCGACACGGTCAGGCCATGGCCGAACTGCCGGCTCACCCACGGATCGCGCATTTGCTGTTGCGCGGTCAGGCGCTCGGCTTGGCCGACATGGCCTGCGATGTCGCGGCACTGCTCGGCGAGCGAGATATTTTGCGTGGCGCCGGGGCGGATCTGCACAGCCGACTGGTGCTGTTGTCCGGCGAAGAACGGGCCGCACGCGGCGCTCAGGGGGGTGTTCAACGGGCCCGGCAACTGGCGCGGCAGTATCGCGGTTATCTGCGGGGCAAAGCGTCGGAGCCGGTCAGCGATCCTGAGCATCCGCGCTGGCTTGGCGCGTTGCTGGCGTTGGCTTATCCCGATCGGGTCGCCCAACAGCGGCGGGCCGGTGGGGCGGAATATCGATTGGCTAATGGTCGTGCGGCACTGTTTGCCGAAGCGGACAGCTTGATGAAGCAACCGTGGCTGGTGATCGCCGATCTGGGCAGTCGTCAGGGCCAGCGTGAGGAACGGATTTATCTGGCGACGGATTTCGATCCGGCGTTGTTCGATTCGGTGCTGGCCGAGCAGGTGCGTTGCGTCGATCAACTGGATTGGGATGAGCGCGAAGGCGTGCTGCGGGCCGAGCGTCAGCGCAAGGTTGGCGAATTGATTCTTAGCCGTGAGCCGCTGACCGGGCTCGAAGAAAGCGCCCGCAGTCAGGCGCTGGTGAACCTGGTGCGGCGCAAAGGTCTGGAGCTGTTGCCGTGGACTCCGGAACTGCGTCAGTGGCAGGCACGAGTTGCGTTATTGCGGCAGTTGGACCTTGGCAGCAAGGGTGAGAGTGAGTGGCCGGATGTCAGCGACACCGCTCTGCTCAAAAGTCTCGAACACTGGTTGATGCCCTATCTGGGGAAAGTCTCGCGCCTCAGTCACTTCGCTAACCTGGACTTGTCGAGCATTGTTCACAACTTGTTGCCGTGGCCGCTGCCGCAACGGCTCGACGAACTGGCGCCGCATCACCTGAGCGTGCCTTCGGGTTCATCGATCCGTTTGGATTACAGCGAGCAGCCGCCGATTCTGGCGGTGCGGTTGCAAGAACTGTTCGGCTTGGCCGAGACGCCGCGCATTGCCGGTGGCCGGCAAGTGGTGAAACTGCATCTGCTGTCTCCGGCGCGGCGACCGGTGCAGGTGACTCAGGACCTGGCGAACTTCTGGCGCAGTACGTATGCCGAGGTGAAGAAGGATTTGAAGGGTCGGTATCCGAAGCACTACTGGCCGGATGATCCGCTGGTGGCCGAGGCGACGGCGCGGATCAAGCCTCGTAAAAGCTGAAGATCAAAAGATCGCAGCCTTCGGCAGCTCCTACATTGGAATGCGATCCCTTGTAGGAACTGCCGAAGGCTGCGATTTTTTTCACTAACGCCGCAAATCTAAGGCGCGGCCGGCAACAGAAACCGTGCAATCACCGGCAAGTGATCGGAAATCCGTAACGTATCGTCCTGCCGCACCCGCGCTTCGACCCGTTTGAGGTGCGGGCTGTAAAACAGGTAATCGACGGTCCGGTCCGGGCCATTCAAGCCTGGATCATTCGGGTAATGCGTCAGCCATTGCGCCCGGTCGATACCGCTGGCTTCGTTGTTGGTGGGGATCATCGGGTATTTGTCCCACAGCACATGCAGCGCGCTGTCGGCGGAGTAGGGCGTGCGTTGTTCAGCGGGCAGGCGTCGATACTGGCCCAGCGGCAACAGGTTGAAGTCGCCACCGATCAGCCACGGCGTGCCGCGGCTTTCATACTTGTCGAGGACCTTGGCCACGGCCGTCACCTGGCGTTGCAAGGTTTCGTCGAGCGCGGTGGTGGCACGTTCCAGATGGGTGTTGAACACGGCCATTTGGCCGCCGTTGCTCAATGGCAGGTGAGTGACCAGCAAGGCGTTTTTCGGCTCGAACTGACGGCTGATGAAATGGGTCGGTGCGACCGGTAATTGCAGGCGTTCGGCGTGTTCGATCTGGTAGCGGCTCAGGGTTGCCAATTGCCGGCCAACGCTTCCGTAGATGTGCGGTTCAGGCACGAAGTCGGCTTTCCAGTCGAAGGTTTGAGCGCTGCACGGATACAGGTCGGTGACTCGATCCTGAAGCAATTTGAACTGGTTCTGGTAGTCACTGGCCTTGGCGTCGTCATCGAGCTCCTGCAACAGCACGATGTCCGGTTGCTCGTCGCGAATCACCCGCGCCACTTCGTCGAGGCTGAAGGCCATGTCTTCAGGTGTAGGACGCTCGTCGTTCCCCGCGGCCAGGTCGTTCCAGAACACGTAGCGCTTGCCTGCCAGATACTGGACGTTCCAGGTCATCACCTTCAGTGCCTGGCCGGGCACCAGCGTCGGCGCCTGGGCGTTGCAACTGATTGACAGCACTTCCTTGGCTTGGGGGCGCCAGGTCAGGTTGTAGATCAGCAATGCAATCAGGCCAATGGCAATCAGCAAGCACAGCAGGGTGTAGCGCAGTAGACGGGTCATGGCTCGGCTTATAGCGTTACAAAATTGACCCCGAGCATAACCGAGAGCATCGCCCAGGCCCAAGGGTAGAGCGCTCAGAGCGCTCCGTCAGCTTTCTCGGGTGCATCGGCGATCAGCATGAACAAACGGAACACCACCACGCTGGTGAACAGCTGCAGAAAGCTGTGGGCGCTGTCGATCAGCAGCGAGATCACCGGGTTCTGCGGATCAGGGTAAACCGCCAGCGTCGCCCCCTTGAGTACCCACAGCGGGGCCATCACGCACAAAATGCACACCAGAATCCGCAGGAAGTTTCCGCGGGTCAGGCGCAGGCTTTCCTTCATCGCCGCCAGCGGTGCCAGGCCGCGCAGCACCAGCAGGTATTCGCCGAACGCCAGCGTCACCATCAACCAGATGCCCGGCAGGAAATACAGCGACAGGCCGATCAGGATCAGCAGTGTATTGAGGGCGGTCAGCAGGGCGAAACGCGGCCACAGGGTCGCGGAGGTCGCCAGCAAATCGCGGGTGCGCGGCGATTCGCCACGGCTGCGGGCATCGAGAAACAGGATCAGCGCGGCGGTGTACAGCGGATACACCAGCAGGCCGACCAATACACTGATGCCGGGGAAGCCGTCAGGCTCGGTGGAGTGGTCGACCACTTGTTGCAGCAGCGCCTCGAAAATCACCAGCGGCAGGCACAGCTGCACGATCTGGCGCAGATTGCGCTTGAAGAAATACAAAGAGTCACGCAGTACTTCGAACGGATTCATCAGTCGGTATCGCAGGTTGAAAGCAGTGCCTCACTTTAACCGATGAACCCCTTTGGGACGCAAACGTAAACGTTCGGTAAAGGTCATTGAAACATTCTGTATCAGCCCCATTACTGGTGAGCACCTTATCCACCGTGGATGAGGGCGACGATTTTCCCGGCAATCTATGAGGTCGCCATGAACAGCGAAGAACAAACCCTGATCGATGGACTGTTTTCCCGGCTGCAACAGGCCGAAACGGATTCAGCCCCGCGCGACGCCCAGGCCGAAGCGCGGATCAAGGAGCACCTGACTCGCCAGCCAGCGGCGGGCTATTTCATGACCCAGGCGATTCTGGTGCAAGAGGCAGCCATCAAGAGCCTCGACGAACAGAACAAACAACTCACCCAACAAGTCCAGCAATTGCAGGCTGAACTGCAATCGGCCAAGGCTCAGACGGCGGCCCCGGCGCCGAGCGGCGGTGGCTTTTTGTCGAGCATCTTCGGTGGTAGCTCCCGTGATCCGCAGCCTGCGCCGACTCAAAGCGCAGCTCCGTCGAATGGCGGCTGGCGTGAACCGGGGCGGCCGTCGTTCAACTCGCAGCCGCCACAGCAAACCTTCGGTGCGCCGCCTCAACAGAACTACGCCCCGCAACAACCGGTCGGCAGTGGTTTCCTCGGCGGCGCGTTGAAAACTGCAGCGGGTGTGGCCGGTGGCGTGATGCTGGCGCAAGGCATCAGCAGCCTGTTCCAACACAATCAGCAGCCGGAAGTGGTTGAAGTCATCAAGGAACAACCGGCTCAGGTCAACGATCAGAGCGACAGCGGCAATGATCAGCGCGTGGCTGACAACTCCAGCGACGAAGGCGGATTCGCCGACGCTGATTACAACGATGACAGCTCATCGTTCTTCGGTGGCGATGACGACTCCTTCGTCTGATACATCTGTGGCGAGGGAGCAAGCTCCCTCGCCACATGGCCGATTATTCGCGGAACAATCCTTTGGGCTGGCATACTGGGCAACTTTTCAGGCCCTGGTGCCTGAACCTGCCCGCGCTTCGGCACGCTAATGAGGATGTACGGTGAAAAAAATCGCAGTGTTCGCCGATGTCCAGAACCTCTATTACACCGTGCGTCAGGCTTATGGTTGCCACTTCAACTACGCCGCGCTGTGGGCTGACGTCAGTAAAGAAGGGCAGATCGTCGAGGCCTATGCCTATGCGATCGATCGTGGCGACAGCAAGCAGCAGCAGTTTCAGCAGATCCTGCGCAATCTCGGCTTCATCGTGAAGCTCAAACCCTACATCCAGCGCAGCGACGGTTCGGCCAAAGGCGACTGGGACGTGGGCATCACCCTCGACATCATGGATGCCGCCGACCATGTCGACGAAGTGGTGCTGGCCTCCGGTGATGGTGATTTCGACATGCTGCTGGAACGCATCATCAGCAAGCACGGCGTGCAAGCGGTGGCCTATGGCGTGCCCGGTCTCACGGCCAATTCGCTGATCCGCGCCGCCAGCCGTTACGTGCCGATCGAAGGCGCGCTGCTGCTCAAGAATTGATTTTTACGGAGTTGAAACAGGTTTGGAACGCATAGCAGTCATCGACTTTGAAACCACCGGACTCTCCCCGAGCAGCAGCTGCCGGGCCACGGAAATTGCCGTGGTGATTCTTGAACAGGGGCGCATCGTCGAGCGTTATCAAAGCCTGATGAACGCCGGCGTGCGAGTGCCGGCCTTTATCGAGCAACTCACCGGCATCAGCAACGCCATGCTGCGCACCGCGCCCTCGGCCGAGCAGGTGATGAACGAGGTCAATGAATTCGTCGGCATCACACCGCTGCTGGCGCACAACGCTGCGTTCGACCAGAAGTTCTGGGACTACGAGCTCGGACGAATCAAGCGCACACGCTTGCAGAACTTTGCCTGCTCACTGTTACTCGCCCGCCGCCTGATGCCCGCCGCGCCGGACCACAAACTCGGCACCCTCACCACGTTCGCCAGCCTGCCCAATACCGGCAAGGCTCACCGGGCCATGGCCGATGCCGAAATGGCGGCCAACCTGACGGCGCACTTGGCTGAAGAGTTGCGGCGCAAGCATGGGTTGCGGGAGTTGTCCCATGATCTGCTCGTCAGTTTGCAGAAAGTGCCGGCGGCGAAGATCAATGAGCATTTGAAGCGGCATCGTGGGTTCTGACAGAAACACCACTGAACCCCTGTAGGAGCTGTCGAGTGAAACGAGGCTGCGATCTTTTGACTTTTAAGATCAAGATCAAAAGATCGCAGCCTCGTTTCACTCGACAGCTCCTACAAGAGAACTATTTGCCATTCCCTTCCAACTGCCCCAACGGCACACGCTTTTCAATGGCGCTGGACAGCACGATCGAGGTCTTGCTGAACCCGAACGTGGCGATCCGGTTGATCAACTCTTCCAGCTCCGGCATCGAGCCCACCGCCGCTTGCATGATCACGCAGGGGTCGCCGGTGACGCGATGGCATTCGGTGAGTTGTGGGATTTTGATCAGTTCGTCGTAGGTTTTCTGGTTGCCGTGCTGATTCAGGCGCAGTTCGATGACGCACTGGATCGGTAGGCCGAGTTTGGCCATGTCGACTTTCGCCTGGTAGCCGGTGATCACCCCGCAGGTCTCAAGTTTGGCCACGCGCTCGGCCACCGCCGGAGCGGACAGGTTCACCTTGCGCGCCAGCTCGGCGTAGGACGCACGACCGTTTTCCAACAGGGCGCTGAGGAGCATGCGGTCGTATTTGTCCATCATGGCATTCCTGAAAAAAGGCTGACTTTCGAAAGCACGGTTTATAGCGCTGAACTCCGTGTTTTGAAAAGTGTACTGGCGCTATAAACAGGTTTTGTAACTTATTTTCTGCCGTTGGCCTTTCTAGAATAGCTGCTCTCTTTGTCTTGTTCTCGAGCTGCCCATGCCTGGCATACGCCGTTTTTCCTTACCGCTGATCGCTGCTTTTTTCGCGCTGTACGTGATTTGGGGATCGACCTACCTGGTGATTCGCATCGGCGTGCAGTACTGGCCGCCGTTGTTGCTCGCCGGTATCCGCTTCGTGATCGCCGGGACGTTGATGTACGCGTTCCTGCGTTGGCGCGGGGCACCTGCACCGACGTGGGCGCAATGGAAAGCGGCGGGGATCATCGGGATTTTACTGCTGACCTTCGGTAACGGTGCGGTGAGTGTCGCCGAGCATACGGGCGTGGCCTCCGGCGTTGCGGCGTTGGCGGTGGCGACGGTGCCGCTGTTTACCTTGCTGTGTGGATATTTCTGGGGCGCGCGTAATACCCGTCTCGAATGGGCCGGGATTGTGCTCGGGCTGATCGGCATCGCCATGCTCAACCTCGGTTCCAACCTGCAATCGAGCCCATTGGGCGCGGCGTTGCTGGTGTTCGCGGCGGCGTCCTGGGCTTTCGGTTCGGTGTGGAGCAAACACTTGCCGTTGCCGCAGGGCGCGATGGCAAGTGCCGTGGAAATGCTGGTGGGCGGCGTGGTGTTGTTGATCGGCAGCGCGGTGAGTGGCGAGCATCTGGAGGC
Source organism: Pseudomonas sp. JV414 (assembly GCF_032424305.1). Taxonomy (NCBI): domain Bacteria; kingdom Pseudomonadati; phylum Pseudomonadota; class Gammaproteobacteria; order Pseudomonadales; family Pseudomonadaceae; genus Pseudomonas; species Pseudomonas sp. JV414. The sequence goes on from NZ_VYKC01000017.1 coordinate 159,774, forward strand.
CATGCCGCCGATCGAAGGTTGGGCCGCATTGGCCTATCTGACGTTCTTCGGTTCGATCATTGCCTTCAACGCCTACATGTACCTGCTGAAACACGTGCGTCCGGCGGCGGCCACCAGTTATGCCTACGTCAACCCGGCGGTGGCGGTGTTGCTGGGTATCGTATTTGTTGGCGAGACCATCGGTATCGAAGAAGCGCTGGCCATGACAGTGATCATCAGTGCCGTGGTGTTGATCGGGTTGCCGCAGTGGCGCCGAGGTGCCAATCGGCCTGCGGTAGTGGTGCCGACAGAATCCCGCGCGAATTAGGGTAAACTGCGCGCCATTGCACACTCTTTGCACAATCGCGCTGAATTTTCCTACGGTACTCCCATGACTTTCGCCACCCTTGGCCTGATCGAACCTTTGCTGCGCGCTCTCGAGACGCTCGGCTACCAGACCCCTACGCCGGTGCAGACACAAGCGATTCCGGCGGTGCTGGCCGGTCGTGACCTGATGGCAGCAGCCCAGACCGGCACCGGCAAGACCGCCGGTTTCGCCTTGCCGCTGCTGCAATTGCTGGCCATGGAAGGGCCGAAAGTCAGCGCCAACTCCGTGCGCGCACTGATCCTGGTGCCGACCCGCGAACTGGCCGAGCAGGTTCACGAAAGCGTGCGTCAGTACGCCGCGAACCTGCCGTTGAGCACGTACGCGGTGTACGGCGGCGTCAGCATCAACCCACAAATGATGAAGCTGCGCAAAGGCGTCGACCTGTTGGTGGCGACTCCGGGCCGCTTGCTCGACCTGTTCCGCCAGAACGCGCTCAAGTTCAACCAGTTGCAAACCCTGGTACTGGACGAAGCCGATCGTATGCTCGATCTGGGCTTTTCCGAAGAGCTGGGGAACATCTACAAAGCGCTGCCGAAGAAACGTCAGACGCTGTTGTTCTCCGCGACCTTCTCCGACGCCATCCGCACGCTGGCCGGGCAAATGCTCAACGACCCGCTGAGTATCGAAGTCAGCCCGCGCAACGTGGCCGCCAACACCGTCAAGCAATGGGTGGTGACGGTGGACAAGAAACGCAAGTCGGAGCTGTTCGTTCACTTGATGCGCAAGGGCAAGTGGAAGCAGGTGCTGGTGTTTGCCAAGACCCGTAACGGCGTAGATGCACTGGTGGAAAAACTCCAGGGCCTGGGCATCAATGCCGACGGCATTCACGGCGACAAACCTCAGGCGACCCGTCAGCGGGCACTGGATCGTTTCAAGGCCAGCGAAGTGCAGATCCTTGTAGCCACCGACGTGGCAGCGCGTGGTCTGGATATCGAAGATTTGCCATTGGTGGTCAATTTCGACCTGCCGATCGTGGCAGAGGACTACATCCACCGTATCGGTCGCACCGGTCGTGCGGGCGCAACCGGGCAGGCTATTTCGCTGGTGTGCGCCGATGAGGTGAATCAGCTGTCAGCCATCGAGATGTTGACCCGTCAGACGTTGACTCGCCAGATGGAACAGGACTTCGAGCCTGAGCACCGCGTGCCGGATACTGATGCCAGCGGTCAGGTTGTCAAGAAGCCGAAAAAACCGAAGAAGCCAAAAACTTCGAGTGGCGGCAAGCGCAATTTGGGCAAGTGGGTTGAGAGCGGGGATGCTTCGGCGCCGGAGCCTTCGATCAAGCCTGTGCGTAAAGTGCCAGTGTTTAATACCGGGCCGCGTAAGCGTAAGCCTTGATCCTCTGAAGATCGTTCCCACGCTCTGCGTGGGAATGCCTCAATGGACGCTCTGCGTCCGCTTCGGTAGGGACGCGGAGCGTCCCGGGCTGCATTCCCACGCAGAGCGTGGGAACGATCAATGAAGAAGCAGCGTCAAGCTGTCAGCTACAAGCGGTAAGCTGAAATGCGCCCGTCTTGCAGCTTATAGCTTGTCGCTGGTCTTGAGCCACTCCACCATCCCCAACCCAGCCGCTCGACCACTGGCGAAACACGCGGTCAGCAGATAGCCGCCGGTCGGCGCTTCCCAATCGAGCATTTCACCCGCGCAGAACACGCCGGGCAGTTGCTTGAGCATCAAACGTTCATCCATCGACTCGAACATCACGCCCCCCGCGCTGCTGATGGCCTCGTCCAATGGCCGGGTTTTCACCAGCGTCAGCGGCAATGCCTTGATCGCTTTGGCCAGCAATGCCGGATCGGTAAAGTAGTCGGCCGGTGTCAGTTCGCGCAGCAACGCCGCTTTCACGCCATCAAGCCCCAGCTGACTGTGCAGGTGTTTGGACATGGAACGAGAGCCACGCGGTTTACTCAGCGCAGTTTGAATTTTATCCACAGGCTTGCCCGGCAACAGATCGAGATGAATGGTTGCCGAGCCATGTTGATTGATCGCTTCGCGGATCGGTGCCGACAAGGCGTAGATCAAACTGCCTTCAATTCCCGTGGCAGTGATCACGCATTCTCCGAGTCGCGGCACGTCGTCATTGAGGCCAATGGCGATGTTTTTCAGCGGGGCACCTGCGAATTTGCTGACCATCAGTTCGCTCCAAGCCTGCACCTCGAAGCCGCAATTGCTCGGTTGCAATGGCGCCAGTCCTACACCGCGCTGTTCCAGCGGCAGCATCCAGGCACCGTCCGAACCGAGACGCGACCAACTGCCGCCGCCGAGGGCCAGTAAGGTCGCATCCACTTGAACGTGTTTTTCGCCTTCGGGACTGTCGATGCGCAAGTCACCGTTGTCATCCCAACCGAGCCAGCGATGGCGGGTGTGGATAACTACGCCGGCATCGCGCAGGCGTTTGAGCCAGGCACGTAACAGGGGCGCGGCTTTCATGTCTGTGGGAAACACCCGGCCGGAGCTGCCGACAAAGGTTTCGATGCCCAGATCATGAATCCATTGGCACAAGGCGTCGGCGCCGAAGGACCGTAACAGCGGTGCAATCTGCGGCGCCCGTTTGGCATAGCGTGAGAGAAACGCCGGGTAGGTTTCGGAATGGGTGATGTTCATGCCGCCGACGCCGGCGAGGAGGAATTTTCGCCCCACTGAAGGCATGCCGTCGTACAGGTCGACTTTGATCCCGGCCTGGCTCAGCACTTCAGCCGCCATCAAACCGGCAGGGCCGCCGCCGATGATGGCGACGCGAGGGGGGAGGGAAGTGGAGGGCTGGGTCATGGAATGCGCTGCGGTTTGGCGGAATGAAGCCGGGCATTCTATCAGCCCCGATCAATGTGGGAGCGGGCTTGCTCGCGAAAGCGGTGGGTCAGTCGATATCAATGTTGATTGTTAAATCGCCTTCGCGAGCAAGCCCGCTCCCACATTTGATCTTCGGTGTTCTCAAAAGGCTGGTTAAAAAACAACCACCGTTCTGAAGCCTACACCCCGCATGGCCTGCAGCCCCTTTCACTCAGGTTATCCACAGGCGGTTCCACAGGCATTGTGGGTAAAGACCCATAGATCAATGACAACCTGATGACTGCCAGACCCGTTGGGCGCTGTGATGGAGGATTCCATGGCGGCGCGCCAGGGCCTTGCGGTCCTTGCTGTAGCCGCCGCCGATCACGCCGACCACCGGAATATCCCGGCCCAGGCAATGACGCATCACGCTTTCATCGCGAGCGGCGACGCCTTCGTCTGTCAGCTTCAGATAACCCAAGGCGTCGTCCTTATGCACGTCGACGCCGGCGTCGTACAGCACCAGGTCCGGTTGGTAGAGCGGCAGCAAATAGTTGAGCGCGTCGTCCACCACTTTCAGGTAATCGGCATCGCCCATGCCCATCGGCAACGGAATGTCCCAGTCACTTTCGGCTTTGCGTGCAGGAAAATTCTTTTCGCAGTGCAGGGAAACGGTCACTGCCTCCGGGGTGTTGTGCAGAATCCGTGCAGTCCCGTCGCCCTGATGCACATCGCAATCGAAGATCAGCACGCGATTTACTCGGCCACTTTCCAGCAGGTAATGGCTGATCACCGCCAAGTCATTGAAGATGCAGAACCCGGCGGGATGATCGTAATGCGCGTGGTGAGTGCCACCAGCCAGGTGACAAGCCAAACCATGCTCCAGTGCCTGTTCGGCCGCCAGCAGCGAGCCACCGACCGCCCGCACCGTGCGCCGGGCCAGCGCTTCGCTCCAGGGCAAGCCGAGGCGTCGCTGGTCTTCGCGGGACAATTCGCCGCCCATGTAGCGTTCGATATACGCAGGGTCATGGGCGAGGGCGAGAATCTCTGGCGGGCAGAGGTCCGGGCGCAGCAAGTCGGTGTCGCGGGTCAGGCCACTGTCCACCAGGTGATCGCGCAGCAGGCGAAACTTGTCCATGGGGAAGCGGTGATCCGCCGGGAATTCGGGGCTGTAGTCTTCGTGGTAGATCAATGGCAGGGGCATGGCTGATTTATACAGGAAGGCATGTAGGAATGAGTGAAGGATCCTAGGGGCTGTATGAAAACTCGCCGAGCGGCGATCAGGCAAGGCAAAAACAGGCGAGGACGCGGAGTTTAGGGGACCTAAATGAGCATTCCGAGCCTGTTTTTAACGCAGCATGATCGTCGCGCAGGCAGTTTTCGTGCAGTGCCTACCAGCGATGTAGACTTGCGGGATAGGAAAGGGGGATGAGATGGAGCCGATACTGGAACTCGAAAGCGCACGACTGTTGTTGCGGCAGTGGCGTGACGAGGATTTACCGGCGTTTGCGGCGATGTGCGCCGATCCACAGGTGATGCGTTATTTTCCGGCACCCTTGAGTCGACTGGAAAGTGCCTCGTTGATCGGGCGGATTCGCGGGCATTTTGCCGAGCATGGTTTCGGCCTCTGGGCACTGGAGCGCAAAGACACCGGGGCATTCATCGGCTTTACCGGCCTCGGCGTGGTCGGCTTCGATGCGCCATTCACGCCGGCCATCGAAATCGGCTGGCGCCTGGCACGCGAGCACTGGGGCTTGGGTTATGCCAGTGAGGCGGCGTGGACCGCTCTGCGCTGCGGGTTTGATCGGTTGGCGCTGCAAGAGGTCGTCGCATTCACCACCAAGACCAATCTGCCATCCGAGAAAGTCATGCAAGCAATCGGCATGCACCATGCCCCTGCCGATGACTTCGAGCACCCGCGGCTTGCAGCCGATCATCCGCTGCGCCCGCACGTGTTGTACCGCATCACCCGTGAGCAATGGCTGCAAACCTTGCATGGATAAGCAGGCGCGGACGTTTACAATGGCCCTCATGTTGAACCGGGCCATAAACTGAATCGACCGCCGCAGCCAAGACTGCGCGGCATTGCGTTGTGTGAGGAGAGTCTGAATGAGCCAAGTGTTGGAAGATCTGGTAGACCTGCTGACCCTGGAACCGATCGAAGAAAACCTGTTCCGTGGCCGCAGCCAAGACCTGGGTTTTCGTCAGCTGTTCGGTGGCCAGGTACTTGGCCAGTCCCTGTCGGCGGCCAGTCAGACCGTCGAGCCGGCGCGCCATGTGCATTCGATGCACGGTTATTTCCTGCGCCCGGGCGATGCCAAGTTGCCGGTGGTGTATCAGGTCGATCGGGTGCGCGATGGCGGAAGTTTCAGTACGCGCCGGGTGACGGCGATCCAGAAGGGCAATCCGATTTTCACCTGCAGCGCCTCGTTCCAGTACGACGAAGAAGGCTTCGAGCACCAGACTGAGATGCCGCAAGTGGTCGGCCCGGAAAACCTGCCGTCGGAGCTGGAACTCACTCAGCAGCGCGCGCACCTGATCCCTGAGCACATGCGTGAAAAACTGTTGTGCCCGAAACCGATCGAAGTCCGGCCGGTGACCGAAAAAGACCCCTACAACCCTCAACCTGCCGACCCAGTCAAATACGTCTGGTTCCGCGCCGACGGTGCCTTGGCCGACACCCCGGCGCTGCACAAATACCTGCTGGCCTACGCGTCGGACTTCGGCCTGCTGACCACCTCGATGCTGCCCCACGGCAAATCGGTCTGGCAGAAAGACATGCAGGTCGCCAGCCTTGATCACGCCTTGTGGTTCCACGCCGACCTGCGCGCCGATGACTGGTTGCTGTATGCCATGGACAGCCCGTGGGCCGGCAATTCGCGCGGATTCTCCCGCGGTAGCGTGTTCAACCGTGCCGGGCAACTGGTGGCTTCGGTCACTCAGGAAGGCCTGATTCGTCATCGCAAGGATTGGGCATGAGCCTGGCTGAGGTGCGGCACTGGGTGTTCGACATGGACGGCACCCTGACGGTGGCGGTGCATGACTTCGCGGCGATTCGCATGGCGTTGGCGATTCCCGCCGAAGACGACATCCTCACCCACCTCGCGGCACTGCCGGCCGATGAAGCCGCGGCCAAACACGCGTGGCTGCTGGAGCACGAGCGGGATCTGGCGTTGGGTTCGAAGCCGGCGCCGGGCGCGGTGGAACTGGTGCGTGAGTTGGCCGGGCGCGGTTATCGTCTGGGCATTCTCACGCGCAATGCTCGCGAGCTGGCGCATGTCACGCTGGAGGCGATTGGCCTGGCGGACTGCTTTGCGGCAGAGGATGTACTGGGCCGCGATGAAGCACCGCCCAAGCCGCATCCTGGTGGGTTGCTGAAGCTGGCCGAAGCCTGGAAAGTGCAGGCGAGCGAAATGGTGATGGTTGGTGATTACCGCTTCGATCTGGATTGCGGGCGTGCGGCGGGGACGCGGACGGTGTTGGTGAATCTGCCGGATAATCCGTGGCCGGAGTTGACTGATTGGCATGCTGCCGATTGCGTGGCGTTGCGGCAGATGCTTTTGGCTTGAGGGCCTCTTCGCGGGCAAGCCTCGCTCCTACAGAATGGCGGTGGGAGCAAGGAACGCGACATTACCTGTGGGAGGGGGCTTGCTCGCGAAGGCGTCAGATCAGACGCCAAAAAAACTCACTGACCAAACAACACCTTCTGCCCCTCTGGCGATGTAAACATCCCATCACCATCATGCCCGACCCCGGGCACTTCGATCAGTTGCTGACTCAACCCTTGAGAATGGCGTCGCTTCAGATAATTGAAATAATTGCGCCCACGAATCAGTCGAGAAGCACCTTGGGCTTTGGCTTCACAACTTTTATCCAGCGCCGGATGATTCGGGTCGATGTCCTGCTGCCCGAGTAAATAAACGATGTCACGTTTGACGTAGTTTTCTTCAAGTTGCGCAGGTGTTTGCCCATCGGCATAAGCGGGCAGCTCCGCCAGCCCGTACTTCCATCGATTGAAATTCGGACACTTCGCATGACTGAACGCCACCGGCCGTTGCTCATTGAAGTAGGCATATGAGGAAGGGTTGGCGATCACATAGCGCACTTTCACTCCCTCCGTCTCGAGGGCTGGCTGAGGGTGACCCAGCAAGGCATAACGCTGAACCACCTGAGCGCCGCCGGAGTGACCGGCAATGACGATTTGCTTCACGTCCGGAAACTGTCGCCGATCGCCCAGTCGAGCGATGATTTCGTCGAGCGCCGCATAGGAACTCAGCGTAAACGGCGCGGTGGATAAGCCGCCGGCCATCCAGTCATTACCTTGCCAGCGTAAAACGCTGTCAGGCACCGTATGGCTCGCAATGTCGGCTTCGTTGAGAAACTGCGGGGCGAGCACCAACGTGTTGGCGCTTTGTCCGGCCTGCTCGGCTGCGCGTTCGGCGCTTTGGCGATAGGTTTCAGCATTGCGTAATCGACCATGGACGATGATCAGTACGCGTTCGATTTTCGCCGGTGTCGGGCCAATGCTCACCGCGATTTCCCCGGCGCTCAGCAACAAGCGCCCGGAACTGATCGCCTTGACCCCTTGCTCGGCAGCCTGGGTGCTTGCGCAGGTAATTAACAGAGTTAGCAGCCACTTACGCATCACAGATTCTTCGCGGCAAAGGTATCGCACTCGCCAACTTGGCCTTGTGCGAACCCGGCCTTGAACCAGCGCACTCGCTGGGCCGAAGTGCCGTGGGTGAAGGAGTCCGGCACCACGCGGCCCTGACCTTGCTGTTGCAAGCGGTCGTCGCCGATGGCGTTGGCGGCGTTCAAGGCTTCTTCGATGTCACCGGGTTCCAGCCAGTTCAGACGTTTTTGCGCATTGTTGGCCCAGACGCCGGCCAGGCAATCGGCCTGCAGTTCCTGGCGCACCAGCAAACCGTTGTCGCCTTCCATCTGCCGGCCCTGTTGGCGAGCGGTTTGAATCTTCGCTGAAACGCCGAGCAAGGTCTGCACGTGGTGCCCGATTTCGTGAGCGATCACGTAGGCCTGGGCGAAGTCGCCCGCGGCGGAAAAGCGTTGAGACATCTCTTGGAAGAAACTCATGTCCAGGTAGACCTTCTGGTCAGCCGGGCAATAGAAGGGACCGGTTGCTGAAGTCGCCAGGCCGCAGGCCGAGTTGACGCGGTTGCTGAACAGCACCAGGGTCGGATCTTTATATTGCCGATCGGCCTGCTGGAAAATCTGGCGCCAGGTGTCTTCGGTATCGCCGAGGATCGAGCGCACGAATTCGGCCCCTTCATCATTGGCCGGTGGCGCCTTGCGGGTTTGTGTGGGGGCCGGGGCTGACTGTTCGCTCATTTGCCCGGTCAGTTGGCCGAGGATCTGCAGCGGGTCCTGGCCGGTGATCCAGCCGATCCCGACGATCAACAGGATCGCCGTCAGGCTCAGGCCCTTGCCTCCACCGAAGCGCATCCCACCGCCCCCACCATCGCCACGTGCATCGACCACGTTGTCGCTGCGTCGGCCTTTTTTCCAAAGCATGGGGGATCCTCTTTTTTACCTGATGAAGGCGCATGGTGATGAGTGTTGCCGGTGAGTAGGTATGGCGCCAGTCCGGTCGTCTGACAGCCCTTGGCGACATGGGTTCTCAGAAGTGGCGACATTAGCGGTTTCATGGACGGACGGGTACTGCAGATCGATCAAGACTACTGCCGGGCAGGTTCCAGATTTTGCTTACCTAGAGTTGTCTTTTAGAATCAGCCAAACTTCATTCGGAATCTCCCATGGCAGGCAGTCAGATCGAACGTGTTTTCAGCGTGCTGGAAAGCCTTACCGGTGAACCCCAAGGTTTACCGATGCAGACCCTGGCCGAGCAATTGGACATTCCCAAGAGTGCAACCCACCGTCTACTCGCCGAACTGATTCGTCTGGGGTATGTGCGGCAGAATCCGGAAAACCTGCGTTATCACTTATCGACCAAACTGGTCGCCATGGGCTTTCGTTATTTGTCCGGCAGTGGTGCGGATATTGTGCAGCCAGTGTTGGATCGGCTGGCCCGGGAGACCGGTGAGCTGGTGCGTCTTGGGGTGATCGAAGGCGAGCGCCAGACCTGGATCGCCAAATCCCAGGGAGCCCGTTCCGGCCTGCGTTACGACCCGGACATGGGGCGCGATGCGCCGCTGTTCTATACCGCTTCGGGGCATGCGTGGCTGGCCTGCATGAGCGATGCCGAAGCGTTGTCGCTGGTTGAGCGCCAGGCAGTCGAGAAGCCCGAGGGCCTGGGACCCAATGCGCCACGCTCCAACATCGAACTGCTGGAGCGGCTGCGCCTGGCGCGCGAGCAGGGCTATGCCTGGGTTGAGGAAAGTTCGGCGGTAGGCACGTCGGCGATTGCTGCGGTTATCCGTCATCCATTGCAGGGGCGAGTGATCGGTGTGCTCAGCATTGCCGGACCGAGCGCGCGGATGCCGGGGGCGCGACTGCATGAACTGGCACCGACGTTGTTGGCGTTTGCCCAAGAGCTTTCGGCAGCGAGTCAGGCGTCGGAACTCTTTAGCTGATAGCGCTTGCACCCATCGATTTGGAAGTCGATTAAAAAACCGTGCGTTGTTCGCACACTTTCAGGCGATGCGACTTTAAGAAAATGGAACCTGGTTCTAAATTATTGGAATTATCCCGCCAGAAGAGAGCCTCGCCTTGACGTCGCCTATCAGTACCCCGCTCTCCGGCGTCAATCATCCTTTCAAAGGCATCCTGCTGGTAGTGGTCGCGACCTTTCTGTTTTCCAGCCATGACGCCTTGTCGAAATACCTCTGCGGGTTCTATCCGGTCGTCATGGTGGTCTGGGCTCGCTATGTGATTCACACCTTGTTGATGGCCGGGATTTTTCTGCCGCAATCCGGGTTGCGCGTCCTGCGCACCAAGCGGCCATTGCTGCAGTTGATGCGGGCGTTGTGCTTATTGGGAACCAGCCTGCTATTTACCAGTGCGCTGTTGTTCATCCCGTTGGCCGAAGCCACGGCGGTGAATTTTCTCGCACCGGTATTGGTGACGGCGCTGTCGGTGCCACTGCTCGGTGAACAGGTGACGCGCGGCCAATGGCTGGCGGTGGTGTGTGGATTTATCGGGGTGTTGATCATCGTCCATCCCGGCGGCGAACTGTTCACGCCTGCGGTGTTGCTGCCGTTCTGCTCGGCGCTGTTTTTCTGTTTCTATCAGCTGCTCACCCGCAAGCTCAGCGAAATCGACAGCCCGACCACCAGCAATTTTTTCGCCGGGCTCTGCAATACGTTGGTGATGAGCGCGCTGGTGCCGTTCTTCTGGCAAGTGCCCAGCCTGGGTCATGGGTTTTTGATGGTGGCGCTGGGGGCGTGCGGGATGACGGCGCATCTGTTTCTGACTCAGGCCTTCCGTCACGCCGCGCCCGCGTTGTTGGCGCCGTTCGGCTATTGCCAGATTGTCTTTGCCGGTTTGCTGGGCTGGTTGCTGTTTTCTCACACGCCGACTCTGACCACCGTGGTCGGGATCGCGGTGATTTGCTGCAGCGGGTTGGCGGCGGCGTGGCAACAACGTAGGCAGTAGGAGAGGGCAGGCCTGGAATCAGGCCTGCCGGAGGAAGGGAGTTTACTCGGTGACGGTAGGAATCTTGCGCGGTGCCATGAAGTACATCCAGATCAGTGCGATGAAGTACATCGCCGGAATCATGGTGAACAGCACGGTGTAGTTGTTGTTGGTGATCGTCAGAATGTGGCCGACCAACTGGGTCATGAACATCCCGCCGATGGCCGCGCACATCCCGCCGAAGCCGAACACCGTACTCATCATGTGCTTGGGCGTGTAGTCCATCACCAGGCTCCAGATGTTCGCGGTCCAGGCCTGGTGCGCACCGATGGCCAGGGAGATGGCAAACACTGCGAGCCACAGGCTGCTTGAGCCGGCGGCCATGACCACGCCGATGATGCAGCAGGCGAACAGGAACATGGACATCAGTCGTGCCTTGATCGGATTGACCCCGCGACCGATCAGGAACGAGGACAGAATCCCGCCGCCGACACTGCCGAAGTCAGCGGTGAGGTAGATGATGATCAGCGGGATACCCATCTGGGTCACGTTGATTCCCAGGTTGTATTGCTGATTGAGAAACGGCGGCAGCCAGTACAGGTAGAACCAAAACACCGGCGCGGTGATCGAGTAGGCGAGGGCGAAGGCCCAGGTGCCACGCATGCGCAGGATTCGCGAGAACGGTACGCGGGATTGTTCCGGCTCGACTTCCTTCTGGATGTAGTCCAGTTCCGATTGTTTGACGCTCGGGTGATCTTCCGGGTTGAAGTACTTCAGGCCCCAGAACAGCAACCAGATGCCGCCCAGTGCCGCCATGCACAGGAACGCGGCTTGCCAGCCCCAGGCGTGGAGGATCAGCGGCAGCAGCATTGGCGTGAACATCGCGCCGACGTTGGTCCCGGCGTTGAAGATGCCGGTGGCCACGGCACGCTCACCGGCGGGGAACCACAAGCGGGTGGTTTTCACGCAGGCCGGGTAATTCGCTGCTTCAGTCAAGCCGAGAATGAACCGGCAGACCATGAAGCCCACCGCCGAAGTGGCTAGACCATGGGCGCCGGTGGCCAGGCTCCAGAGCAGCACCGCGCAGAAGAACACGCGTTTAACGCCGACCCGGTCGATCAACCGGCCCTGCAGCACAAAGCCGATGGCGTAGCCGACCTGAAACCAGAAGTTGATGTTGGCGTAGTCCATCGCCGTCCAGCTCATTTCCTTGGCCAGGATCGGCTGCATGACGCCCAGGGCGGCGCGGTCGATGTAGTTCAGAGTGGTGGCGAAAAACACCAGCGCCAGCATTCCCCAGCGGGTTTTGCCGACTGCCATGGCGCCGCGGATTTTGTCGCCGATACCGCCGGTGGCGACGCCCATGGCCGGAGCCACGCGAGAGCTTTGAGAAGGAAACATGTAGGTGCCATCCGTTCAATGACTGACAAGCGAGGCTTGTCGGGACTTCAAGGGCGCGTGATCAATCGACGGTGCAAGGCGCGGGTGTGATTGATCGGCTGAGGTGTTTTCGTCGGACCGACGACAACGCGTTATTCAGCGAGCGGCACGGTTCGGCCGAGAGGGCGCAAGGTTCGGATGGATGCCAGGTACGGCGTGAGGGCGGTGGAGCAAGCAAACAAGGCGTTGAATGAGCGCATGAGCGTGTACCCGTTTTTTGAAATTTTTATGTGGTGTTCAGGGTCTTTGGTAACCGAGTCCATGGGGTTGTGACCGGACTCAATGTGGTGTCGATGTTGCGCAGTGGACGAAAAATCGTCAATTCGCCAACTGCCATTGTGTTCGATAATCGCCCGCAAAACTAACCGGGTAGTACACTTTGAATTGCTGTGTGGATTCGTCAAGCCAATAATTTGCCCAAGACAAACGCTACCCCCGTAGGAGCTGCCGAAGGCTGCGATCTTTTGATCTTGATTCTGACGCCTGACCTATTGCTGAAGGCAAAGTCAAAAGATCGCAGCCTTCGGCAGCTCCTACGCCCTGACAAGAAATTTCCCTACCACCGGGAGTCGACACATGCAGCGTTCCATTGCCACCGTTTCCTTGAGCGGCACCCTGCCGGAAAAACTCGAAGCCATCGCCGCCGCCGGTTTTGACGGGGTGGAGATTTTTGAGAATGACCTTCTCTACTACGACGGCAGCCCACGGGAAATCAGACAGATGTGCGCCGATCTCGGGATCGCCATCACGCTGTTTCAACCCTTTCGGGATTTCGAAGGTTGCCGCCGCGATCGCCTGCCACGCAATCTGGAGCGGGCCGAGCGCAAGTTCGATTTGATGCAGGAACTGGGCACCGACCTGGTGCTGGTGTGCAGCAACGCCTCGGCCGACTCCATAGGTGAAGAGCAAATCCTGATTGATGATTTGCACCAGCTCGCAGAGCGGGCCAGCATTCGTAGCCTGCGGATTGGCTATGAAGCGCTGGCCTGGGGCCGGCATGTGAACACATATCAACAGGTGTGGAATATCGTTCGCCAGGCCGATCATCCAAGCCTCGGTGTATTGCTGGACAGTTTTCATACGCTGTCGCTCAAGGGCGACCCGAGCGCCATCGCCGATATTCCCGGCGACAAGATTTTCTTCGTGCAAATGGCCGACGCGCCGATCCTGGCCATGGATGTGCTGGAGTGGAGCCGGCATTTCCGCTGTTTCCCGGGCCAGGGCGAATTCGATCTACCGGGCTTCCTCGCGCCCATCATCAAGAGTGGCTACACCGGGCCGCTGTCGCTGGAGATCTTCAACGACGGCTTTCGCGCCGCACCGCCACGGGCCAACGCCGCCGACGGTTTGCGTTCGTTGCTGTATCTGGAAGAGAAAACCCGCCAACGTCTGGAACAGGAAGCCACGCCCGCAACCAATCGCGACATTCTGTTCGACACCCCAAGCGCCAGCGAATACAACGGCATCGAGTTTCTTGAATTCGCGGTGGACGAAAGCCTCGGTGCCAAGCTGTCCCATTGGCTGGAGCGGCTGGGTTTCGTAAAGGCCGGGCAGCACCGTTCCAAGAGTGTCAGCCTGTTGCGTCAGGGCGATATCAACCTGATCCTCAACTCTGAACCTTATTCCTTCGCCCACAGTTTTTTCGAGGCACACGGCCCATCGCTGTGCGCCACCGCCGTGCGGGTCAAGGACAGCGCCAGTGCGCTGGCCCGTGCCGTGGCTTACAAAGGCCAGCCCTATCGCGGACTCGTTGGTCCCAATGAGCTCGAACTGGCAGCGGTGCGTGCGCCGGATGGCAGCCTGATTTACCTGGTGGACCAGGGCGACGATGTCTACGGCACCGACTTCAATCTGCAACCGACGGCCGTGGCCAGCGGTGGCCTCAAGCGTATCGACCATATGGCGATGGCACTGCCCGCCGACAGCCTCGACAGTTGGGTGCTGTTCTATAAAAGCCTGATGGATTTCGAAGCCGACGATGAAGTGGTGCTGCCCGACCCGTATGGTTTGGTGAAGAGCCGCGCATTGCGCAGCCGATGCAGTTCGATCCGCTTGCCGCTGAACATTTCCGAGAACCGCAACACCGCCATCTCTCACGCGCTGTCGAGTTATCGCGGTTCCGGCGTGCATCACATCGCTTTCGATTGCGACGACATTTTTGCCGAGGTCAGCCGCGCCAAGGAAGCGGGCGTGCCGCTGCTGGATATCCCGCTCAACTACTACGATGACCTCGCGGCGCGGTTCGATTTCGACGATGAGTTCCTCAGCGAACTGGCCTATTTCAACGTGCTCTATGACCGCGATGCCCAGGGCGGCGAGCTGTTTCATGTCTACACCGAGCCGTTCGAAGGGCGGTTCTTCTTTGAAATCATCCAGCGCAAAAACGGCTACGCGGGTTACGGCGCGGCCAACGTGGCAGTGCGACTGGCGGCCATGGCTAAATCGCGAAGTGGTGGCGTACGTCAGGCAAAGTTGTAGGAAAATCGTAAACACGGGTACAAAACCGCTGCCTCGCGGCTTCCTTCACCGCGCGCAGCGGCCCATAATCGCCTGCTTGTGCAGTGATGGCCGTGAGCCCGCAATGACAATAATTTCAGAACTCTCCGTAGCGCCCGAAATGCCAATTGCCGAGCCTCGCAAGAGTCGCAAGAACAATCCGGAAAAGACCCGCGAGAACATCCTTCAAGAGGCCATTGTCGAGTTCGTTCAGCAGGGGCTTTCCGGTGCGCGCGTCGATGCGATCGCCGACCGCATCCACACCTCCAAACGCATGATCTATTACTACTTCGGCAGTAAGGAGCAGCTCTACGTCGAGGTGCTGGAGAAACTCTACGGGGATATCCGCAGCACCGAAAACCGTCTGCACCTGGCCGAACTGGCGCCGGTGGAAGCGATTCGGCGATTGGTGGAATTCACCTTCGATCACCATGATCGCAACGTCGATTTCGTGCGTATCGTCAGCATCGAGAACATTCACAACGCCGAGTACGTGAAGCGCTCCGATGCGATCAAGGCGATGAACAACACCATCCTCGATTCACTGGGCGAGATTTTGCGTCGTGGCTCCGAAGAAGGTGTATTCCGCACTGACCTCGATCCATTGGATGTGCATCTGCTGATCAGCTCGTTTTGCTTCTATCGCGTATCGAACCGTCATACCTTCGGTGAGATCTTTCAGATCGATTTGCCGGACGAAAACATCAAGCAGCGTCATCGGGAGATGATTTGCGAGTCGGTTTTGCGATACCTGCAGGCCTGATTTGTAGGTGCCTTAAAAGATCGCAGCCTGCGGCAACTCCTACAGGATCGGTTAAACGCCGATTACCCTGTAGGAGCTGCCGAAGGCTGCGATCTTTTGATCTTCAACCATTCATGCTCTGAAAATGCGCCAGCATCCGCTGAGCATCCGGCACCACGCCGCTGAACAGTTCAAACGCTTTCACCGCCTGAAACACCGCCATGTTGCCGCCATCCAGGGTTCGGCAACCCAGCGCGCGAGCGTTGCGCAGCAGTTCGGTTTCCAGTGGGAAGTAAACGATCTCCGCAACCCACAACTGCGCCCGAAGCAGCTCTACTGGCACGGGCATGCCCGGCAGCTTTTTCATGCCCATCGGCGTGGTATTCACCAAGCCGTCAGCCTGACCCAGCGTGCCTGGCAAATCATGCCCGGCCACGGCGCGGCCGAAACCGAAATGCTGATTGAGGTTGTTCGCCAACGACTGAGCGCGACTTTGATCCACATCGAAAATGCTCAGCAGCTGTACGCCTTCGCTCAATAGCGCGTGGGCCACTGCCGCGCCTGCGCCACCGGCACCCATTTGCACCACACGATCACGGGCAACGTCCTTCAAACCACGGCGAAAGCCTTCGGCAAAACCCAGGCAATCGGTGTTGTGGCCGATGCGTTTACCGTCCTTCAGCACCACCGTATTCACCGCGCCAATACCGCGTGCCTCCGGCGACAATTCGTCGAGCAACGGGATGATCGTCTGCTTGCACGGGAAGGTGATGTTCAGCCCGGTGAAATTCATCCGTTCGGCGGCCATCAGCAGGTCGGGCAGGGCGCTGCTGTCGAGTTTCAACTGATCCAGATCGATCAACCGATACAGGTAACGCAAACCCTGCGCATCGCCTTCATGCTCGTGCAGCGCCGGGGTGCGGGAAGCCTGAATGCCGGCACCGATCAGCCCGGCCAATATCACGGTGTTCTGTGTCATGACGCTTAACCTTCCAAACGTTGGCTGAAATGCTCCAGCGCCAAACGATAGCCGTGGCTGCCGAAACCGCACATGACCGCGGTGGCGATGGACGAAACAAAGGAGTGATGCCGGAAGGGTTCGCGGGCATGGACGTTGGACAAGTGTACTTCGATCACCGGCAATTCGCTGGCGACCAAGGCATCGCGAATGGCAACCGAGGTGTGAGTCCACGCGGCCGGGTTGATGACGATCCCGGCGCAGCGGCCACGGGCGGCGTGAATCCAGTCGAGCAGTTCGCCTTCATGGTTGGTCTGGCGAAATTCCACTGTCAGGCCGAACTCTTCGGCAGCGCGACCGCACAGCGCTGAAATGTCTGCCAGGGTTTCATGGCCGTAAGTCGCCGGTTCACGGGTGCCCAGCAGGTTCAGGTTCGGGCCGTTGAGCACCAGAACGATAGGGGACATGGGGTCTCTCCACATATTATTTTTGGCATTGGCCGAGGGTTTCAGCCTGTGAGGAGAAATTGTACTAACTGGTTAATAAGGTCAATTGAAGAGGGCGTCAGGTTCGGATTATTTGTGCGGTGATCGGACAGATGCAAAAGATCGCAGCCTTCGGCAGCTCCTACAGGAGAACGCATTCCAACGTAGGAGCTGCCGAAGGCCGCGATCTTTTCAGCGAGGCAGATGTTCAACCAGAAAATCGATAAACGCTCTCAGCCGCAACGGCACATGGCGGCTTTGCGGATACAGCAAAGTGAAAGGGCGGGAGCGTCCGCCATAAGGCTTGAGCACCTCCACCAGCGAACCGTCCGCCAGTTCGTCTTCGACAATGAAGCGATAGGTTTGAAACAACCCTGCGCCGTGTTTCGCCAATGTCACGCCGCCTAATACGTCATCGGAGCAGCAGTAGTTGCCCTCGGCAAGAATCTCCAGCGGCACACCGTTGTCGTTGAACAGCCAGGCAATCCGTCTGCCGCTGCTGGGCAGTTCGTACTGGATGCATTCGTGCTTAGCCAAGTCATCCAGGGTTTGCGGAGTGCCGGCACGCTTCAGGTAATCAGGACTGGCAATCATCACCAGCGCGGCGTCCTCCAGCGGCCGGGCAATCAGCCCGGAGTCGGGAATAGCCCGCACGCGGATTGCCATGTCATAGCCTTCGCCGACGAAATCGATGTTGCGATTGCTGATGTGCGCCTCGACTTTCACGGCGGGAAAGTGCGCCCGAAACGCAGGCAGCAAGGGCAGGATTCGATGATGGGCGTAGGTCGTCGGAATGCTGATGCGCAGAGTGCCGGAAGGTTCTTGCTGCTGTCCCATCACCTCGCGCTGGGCCTCGACCAATTGTGCGAGAGCCTCACGACACTCCTCGAAATAACGCCGGCCACTGTCGGTCAGCTTGACGCTACGGGTGGTACGCGCAAACAACCGCACACCCAAACGTTCTTCCATGCGCGACACCGAGCGGCTGACGGCGGCCGGGGTCACGCCTGCCACCAGAGCCGCGGCAGTAAAGCTGCCAGCCTCTGCGGCCAGACAAAACAGTTCGATGCTGCCCAGCTGAAGATCGTCGAAATGTCGCTGCATGATTGATTACACCGGGAATCAAATGAAGTACCAGTGGCTGTATTTATCAAATCAGGACGTACAAATACAGGGCGTTTCAATCGCCCACAAAAAAGCCGTCCAGTGGACGGCCGATTTGTAGGTGGAGGCTGCAATCAACGACGGGTCAACAACACCCCGGACTCCATGTGATGGGTCCACGGAAACTGGTCGAACATCGCGCATTGAGTAATGCGGTGGGTGTCGTGCAGTTGGGCGATGTTGGCCGCGAGGGTTTCCGGGTTGCAGGAAATGTAGAGGATGTTGTCGAAGCGTCGGGTCAGTTCGCAAGTGTCCGGGTCCATGCCGGCGCGGGGCGGGTCGACGAACACGCTACCGAACTCGTAGCTCTTGAGGTCGATGCCGTGCAGGCGGCGGAACGGGCGAACTTCGTTCAGGGCTTCGGTCAGTTCTTCGGCAGACAAACGCACCAGCGTGACGTTATCCACCGCGTTTTCACTCAGGTTGCTGAGTGCTGCGTTGACCGAGGTCTTGCTGATTTCGGTGGCCAGCGCTTTGCGCACGCGGGTCGCGAGCGGCAGGGTGAAGTTGCCGTTGCCGCAATAAAGCTCCAGCAAATCGTCGGAGCGATCGCCGAGGGCGTCGTACGCCCAGTTGAGCATTTTCTGGTTCACCGTGCCGTTGGGTTGGGTGAACGCGCCTTCCGGCTGGCGATAGCTGAAAGTGCGGCCGCCAACTTCGAGTTTCTCGACCACGTAATCGTGACCGATCACTTCGCGTTTGCCCTTCGAGCGACCAATGATGCTGACGTTCAGGTCGGCTGCCAGTTTCGACGCCGCTGCGTGCCAGTGCTCGTCCAGCGGGCGGTGATAGCACAGGGTGATCATCGCATCGCCGGCCAGGGTGGTGAGGAACTCCACCTGAAACAGCTTGTGGCTCAGGGCCGCACTCGCTTGCCACGCCGCCTTGAGTTGCGGCATCAACTGGTTGATGCGCCTGCTTGCGATCGGGAACTCTTCGATCAGGATCGGCGTGCGTTTGTCTTCCTGGGAAAACATCGCGTAGTGGCGCTCGCCGGCTTCGCGCCACAGGCGGAACTCGGCACGCAGGCGGAAGTTTTTCAGCGGCGAATCGAACACTACGGGTTCGGGTGCATTGAACGGGGCCAGCAGGTCACGCAGGCGCGTGACCTTTTCTTCGAGCTGAACGGCGTAGGCCTGGGAGTCAAAAGTCATGCGTTGAACCAACCCAATTTGATCACGAACAGAATCGACAGAATCACCAGCGCCGAATTCAACTCACGGCCGCGACCGGACAACAACTTGATGGCAGTCCAGGAGATGAAGCCGAAGGCGATGCCGTTGGCGATGGAATATGTGAACGGCATGGCCAGGGCAGTGACCACGACCGGCGCGGCGACGGTGATGTCGTCCCAGTCTATTTCGGCCAGGCCGGATGTCATCAGTACGGCGACGAACAGCAAGGCAGGCGCAGTGGCGAAGGCTGGAACGCTGGCCGCCAATGGCGAGAAGAACAGCGCCAACAGGAACAGAATCGCCACCACAATGGCGGTCAGACCGGTGCGGCCACCGGCACTCACGCCAGCTGCGGATTCGATGTAGCTGGTGGTGGTCGACGTACCCAGCAAGGAACCGGCCATGGCCGCGGTGCTGTCGGCGATCAGGGCGCGGCCCATTTTCGGCATGTGGCCGTCCTTGCCCATCAGGCCGGCGCGCTTGGCGACGCCGATCAGGGTGCCGGAGTTGTCGAACAGGTCGACGAACAGGAAAGCGAAGATCACGCTGACCAGACCGATGTCCAGTGCGCCTTTGATGTCCAGTTGCAGGAAGGTCGGTGCCAGCGACGGCGGCATCGACATCACGCCACCGAACGGGGTGAAGCCCATCACGATCGAAGCGATGGTCACCGCGAGAATACCGATCAGCACCGCACCGCGTACTTTCAGGGCCTCCAGGGCGACAATCAGGGCAAAACCGAGGGTCGCGAGAATCGGCGCCGGTTGCTTCAAGTCGCCGAGACCGACCATGGTCGCCGGGTTGCTGACCACGATGCCGGCGTTGTGCAGGGCGATCAATGCCAGGAACAAGCCGATACCGGCGGCAATCGCCGAGCGTAGCGCCAGCGGAATGCTGTTGATGATCCATTCACGGATGCGGAAGATCGACAACAGGAAAAACATCACCGCCGAGATGAACACGGCGCCCAGCGCCACTTGCCAGGTGTGGCCCATGTGCAGGACCACGGTGTAAGTGAAGAAGGCGTTCAGGCCCATGCCCGGTGCGAGGGCGATCGGGTAGTTGGCGATCAGGCCCATGGTCGCCGAGCCGATGGCGGCTGCCAGACAGGTGGCGACGAACACCGCGCCCTTGTCCATGCCGGTCTCGCCGAGGATGCTCGGGTTGACGAACAGAATGTAGGCCATGGCCAAAAAGGTCGTGACGCCCGCCAGAATCTCGGTCCGCACGTTGGTGTTGTGTGCCTTGAGTTGAAACAGCCTTTCCAGCATGTCTGCTCCTCGTGGCGCGCCCGGCGCCGTGAATGTATCGACCTCAACAGCAAAGCACAGACCGCTGCAGGCGCCTGGGTATTTTCTGTGGGGTCGGAAAAAGCCGCGCATCATACCAGCAGCGTGGGGCTATGGCTGCTTATGGCTGCGATCGTCGTCGATGTTTTGCACAAAAGGGAACTGCGCCATACTGCGCGCTGTTTTTTTGGGGGAGGGAGGGGGTAGATATGTATTGCATTAGTAAGCGTGTGATTGCGGCATTCGGGTTGCTGCTCACCTGTTTCATCGGCGTGCAAACAGCCTCTGCGGCCATGGCTCAACCGTTGAGCCAGGTGAAGGTGCTCAAGGTCGAATCGCCAGGCTGTGGCTTTGAAAATATCGCGGATGGCCAAGCGCAAACCAGTTGCGACCACAAAGGGCCAAACATCAAGGTGTACGTGCTGGAAGTCGGCTACGGCCGTGCAGCCCATGTCGCACTGGACGGTTTCGAGTTGAACGGCACCCGAACCCCTGTCTGTGCTTTTGATACCGGCAACCTGACCGAGTGCTCCGCCGGGAAAAAAACCGTCGGCTATCTGTACATCTTCAACCTGGCGGGCAAGCAGGACGGCACCTTCACGTTCAGCAACACCTCGATCAACGCACCGGGCAATACGATGTCGACGCAGCTTTACATCAAGTAATGGCTGGGCTCGAACAAGGGTCAGGAAAGCTGACTACGCTTTAAAGATTATCCTGTGGACAGCACCCATGACCTTTAGAGCCCTGATTACCCTCGCCGAGGGCATCGACGATCTGCAAACCGTGACCCTGATCGATGTGCTGCGCCGCGCCAAGGTTGAAGTGGTGGTGGCCAGCATCGAGGCACGGCGCATGCTCACTTGCGCTCGCGGCACCCGCTTGACCGCCGATGCGATGTTGGTGGATTTGCTGGCCCAACCCTTCGACCTGATCGTGCTGCCTGGCGGTGCCGTGGGGGCGCAACATTTGGCGGCTCACCAACCCCTGCAACAATTGATCAAGGACCAGTCCGCCGCCGGGCGCCTGTTCGCCGGTATCGCCGAATCTCCGGCACTGGCGCTGCAAACCTTTGGTGTTTTGCGTCAGCGGCGCATGACTTGCCTGCCTACGGTCAGCAATCAACTGTCGGGCTGCAACTTCGTCGATCAACCGGTGGTGGTCGATGGCAACTGCATCACTGCTCAGGGCTCAGGCGCCGCGTTGGAGTTTGCGCTGACGCTGGTGGAGCAACTCTGCGGCAAAGCCACGCGGTCGACGGTGTCGGGGGAATTGGTGGTCTAGTGAATGTCAGGCGTGGATAGCAATCGGTTCGATAAAGGGTTGCTCACGCTGCTCCGCTTGCCAGAGATCGTAGTCGGTCTGAACCCCTAACCACATCCGGGCCTTACCGATTCCAGCCCGCTCCAGACGTACCGCCAAGTCCGGACTGATGGGCGCATGGCCGTGCAGCACTCGCGAAAGATGCGGGCGGGCGAATCCAAGGTGCCTGGCCAATTCGGTGACGCTGATACCAAGCTCGGGCAATACATCCATCAAGAGTGTTTCACCAGGGTGTGGCGGGTTGTGCATGGGCATGGTCCTGCCTCCTGTCAGTGGTAATCCAGATAGTCGACCAGTTCGATATCCGAACCAATAAAACGAAAAATCACCCGCCAGTTCCCCGAAACGCTGAGTGACCAATATTCGGTCAGCTCGCCCTTGAGCGGATGTAACCGCCATCCCGGAAGGTCGAGGTCGTCGGGCGCCACTGCACGATCCATGAACTGCAGCATGCGAGCCAGACGTTTCGCATGATCTGCTCGAATCCCACGAGTCGAACCGGTTTCGTAGAAGCCACGAAGGCCTTTGTGCTGAAAGGATTTGATCATGCTCGAAGTGTAAGGCGATACATTACACTTGATGCACTATCTATGTATTGCACTTGGTCGGAGAATTTATGCTTTGTGCTGATTTCCGGTCTTTTGGAAGCAGGTACGGGACCTCCGTATCCTGAGTTACGTCAGGCCCTGACCTCTTCCACCGGCACATGCATGCGGTCGCGGTTGGCCAGGGTCGGGAACAGTTTGATCCAGGTCCCGGTCACCATCAGCGTGCCGATGCCGCCCATGACCACTGCCGGCACGGTGCCGAACCAGTGGGCCGTCAGGCCTGATTCGAACTCGCCGAGCTGATTCGAAGCGCCGATGAACAAGCCATTCACCGCGCTGACCCGGCCGCGCATTTCGTCGGGGGTTTCCAGTTGCACGAATGAGGCGCGGATCACCATGCTGATCATGTCCGCTGCGCCCAACACCACCAGTACCGCGAGAGAAAACCAGAACGAAGTCGACAGGCCGAAAGCGATGGTCGCCACGCCGAATATACCCACCGCGGTAAACATCACTCGTCCGACGTTGCGCTCCACGGCAAATCGCGCCAGAAACAGCGACATCAACAGCGCACCGACTGCAGGGGCCGAACGTAGCAGACCCAGACCCCACGGGCCGGTCAGCAGAATATCTTTGGCGAACACCGGCAGCAGCGCGGTCGCGCCACCCAGCAGAACCGCAAACAGATCCAGGGAAATCGCCCCGAGAATATCCGGGCGGCTGCGAATGAAGCGGATGCCCGCCAGCAGCGAATCCAAAGTGGCCTTGCCCTTGTTCAGCGGTGTCTGCCGGGCCGGGAGGTTGAGCATCAGCGCACAGGCGATGAGATAAAGGATCACCGTCGGGCCATACACCCAAACGCTGCCGAAGGCGTAGAGCAAACCGCCCAGCGCCGGAGCGACGATGGTTGCTGATTGTTGCGCAGATTGCGCGGCGGCAACGGCACGGGGGAATAACGCGCTGGGCACAATGCTCGGCAGCAATGCCTGGGTCGTCGGCATTTCGAAGGAGCGGGCAGCACCGAGCAGGAAGGCGAGGATGAAGATCATCTCCCGGGTGACCTGGTCGGTCGCGCTGCCAATGGCCAGTGACAGGGCGATCAGCGCTTGCAGGGACTGACAAATCGCCGCGACCTTGCGCCGGTCATAGCGGTCCGCGACATGCCCGGTGTGCAGCATGAACAACACACGGGGAACAAATTCCACCAAACCTACCAAGCCTAGATCGAGCACATTGCCGGTCAGTTGATACAGATTCCAGCCGATGGCCACCGTGAGCATCTGAAAACCGCTGGCGGTAAACACCCGCGCCAGCCAGAACGCGATAAACGGGCGGTGATGACGTAACAGCAGGGGCGCTTGGCTGGGCATCTGAAGGCAGGTCTGGGCAAGGGAAGGGCGAGATTATCACCAACCTGTAACTAGAAGTTGCAAGGCTGGGAAATTTAGTTAGCTAGACACCGATCTATGGAACATACGAAATCCCTGTGGCGAGGGGGCTTGCCCCCGTTGGGCTGCGAAGCGGCCCCAGACCTAGGCAACTCATTTCTGCCAAGTACACCGCAGTAACCGGATTTACGACTGCTGCGCAGCCGAACGGGGGCAAGCCCCCTCGCCACAGTTAGTCCACCCATAAAAATGTATTGCAGCCTATGACCAAACCTATGAGGCAACCTGTCACGCGGCAAAAGACCACACCGTCCATCGGCAAAAATGCGACTACTCTTTCAACGTTGCTTGATCCAGATCAAGACCCTTCGTGGAATTGATCCGGTGGCCAGATGGCCAGACTCCCTACGTTTGTGATGATGGTACAAAAAGAACGAATTCGAATTCGCCACACTCCATATCCGTGGGGGCAGTGGGTGTAGGCCGCAAGCCTTCAGCCGGTATTACCTGACAGAGGAAGACTTATGTTCGGTTTGGAGGCACTTGATCTCGCCCGGATTCAGTTCGCATTTACCATTTCGTTCCACATCCTGTTCCCGGCTATCACCATTGGCCTGGCGAGTTACCTGGCGGTGCTCGAAGGCCTGTGGCTGAAGACGCACAACGACACTTACCGCGATCTGTACCATTTCTGGTCGAAGATCTTTGCCGTCAACTTCGGCATGGGCGTGGTTTCCGGCTTGGTCATGGCCTATCAGTTCGGCACCAACTGGAGCCGTTTCTCGGACTTCGCCGGTTCGGTGACCGGGCCATTGCTGACCTATGAAGTGCTCACTGCCTTCTTCCTTGAGGCCGGTTTCCTCGGCGTCATGCTGTTCGGCTGGAACAAGGTCGGGCGCAAGCTGCACTTTTTCTCGACGGTCATGGTAGCCATCGGCACCCTTATTTCGACCTTCTGGATTCTGGCCTCCAACAGCTGGATGCAGACCCCGCAAGGTTACGAAATCGTCAATGGCCAAGTCATTCCGGTGGACTGGCTGGCGATTATTTTCAACCCGTCGTTCCCCTACCGGCTGTTGCACATGTCCACGGCGGCGTTTGTGGCGACCGCCTTCTTCGTCGGTTCGTCGGCGGCCTGGCACTTGCTGCGCGGCAAGGACAACCCGGCAATCCGTACCATGCTCTCGATGGCGATGTGGATGGCACTGATCGTTGCTCCGATTCAGGCGGTTATCGGTGACTTCCACGGCGTTAATACGCTTAAGCATCAACCGGCGAAAATCGCTGCGATCGAAGGCCACTGGGAAAACGTCGGCGATGAACCGACCCCGCTGATCCTGTTCGGCTGGCCGGACATGAAAGCCGAGAAAACCAAATTCGCGGTAGAAATTCCGTACCTCGGCAGCCTGATTCTGACCCACACCCTGGACAAGCAAGTACCGGCACTCAAGGAGTTCGCGCCTGAAGACCGGCCGAATTCGACCATCGTCTTCTGGTCATTCCGGATCATGGTCGGCCTGGGCGTGCTGATGATCTTCACTGGTTTGTGGAGTCTGTGGCTGCGCAAACGTGACAGGCTTTATACCTCACGTCCATTCCTGTACCTGGCGCTGTGGATGGGTCCATCCGGCCTGGTCGCGATTCTCGCCGGCTGGTTCACCACTGAAATCGGCCGTCAGCCGTGGGTGATCTACGGCTTGATGCGCACGGCAGACGCATCCTCCGGGCACAGCTTCGTGCAGATGAGCATTACCTTGGTCATGTTCGTTGTGGTGTATTTCGCGCTGTTCGGTGCAGGTCTTGGCTACATGATGCGTCTGGTGCGCAAAGGGCCGAAGATCGACGAAGGCAAGGAAACCAACGAAGGCGGTCCTGGCCAGAAACGCACACCGGCCCGTCCGCTGTCCGCAGCCGATGACGATGGCAGCGAAGCTGATAACAGCCCCAGCCTGACCAAGGAGATTTGACTCATGGGTATTGATCTTCCGCTGATCTGGGCCGTGATCATCATCTTCGGCATCATGATGTACGTGGTCATGGACGGCTTCGACCTGGGAATCGGGATTCTCTTCCCGTTCATCAAGGGCAAGAGCGATCGTGACGTTATGATGAACACCGTCGCCCCGGTCTGGGACGGCAACGAAACCTGGCTGGTATTGGGCGGCGCAGCATTGTTCGGCGCCTTCCCGCTGGCCTATTCGGTGGTGCTCTCGGCGCTGTACCTGCCGCTGATTTTTATGCTGATCGGGTTGATTTTCCGCGGTGTGGCCTTCGAGTTCCGCTTCAAGGCCAAGGACGACAAGCGTCACCTCTGGGACAAGGCATTCATCGGTGGCTCGATCGCCGCTACCTTCTTCCAGGGCGTGGCATTGGGTGCGTTCATCGATGGGCTACCGGTAGTCAATCGTCAGTTTGCCGGCGGTTCACTTGACTGGCTGACACCGTTCACGATGTTCTGCGGTGCGGCGCTGGTGGTGGCTTACGCGCTGCTCGGTTGCACCTGGTTGATCATGAAGACCGAAGGCAAATTGCAGGAACAGATGCATGACCTGGCGCGGCCATTGGCCTTCGTGTTACTGGCGGTGATTGGCATCGTCAGTATCTGGACGCCGTTGGCCCACGCTGATATTGCTGCACGCTGGTTCTCTCTGCCGAACCTGTTCTGGTTCTTGCCGGTGCCGATTCTGGTACTGGTGACCCTGTACGGTCTGATTCGCGCGGTGGCGCGCAATGCGCATTACACGCCATTCCTGCTGACCCTGGTGTTGATCTTCCTCGGCTACAGTGGTCTGGGTATCAGCCTGTGGCCGAACATCGTGCCACCGTCGATTTCGATCTGGGACGCCGCCGCACCGCCGCAAAGCCAGGGCTTCATGCTGGTGGGCACGCTGTTCATCATCCCGTTCATCCTGGGTTACACCTTCTGGAGCTACTACGTGTTCCGCGGCAAGGTCACCCACGAAGATGGCTACCACTAGCGACTACGGCGCAGGATTGATACCGGCGCCATTCCAGAGGAGAAAGCGATGATGGCGGGCAAACCTACGTTGCAGGAAATTGAAGCTGCCGAGAAAAAGCCGCTCTGGCAGCGACTCGGCTGGCTGGCGATGATCTGGACCGGCAGCGTCGTGGCACTGTTCATTGTGGCCTCGCTGATGCGCATGTTCATGAATGCCGCCGGTTTGAGCACCCACTGAAATTCCCATCCCGTTGCCTTGCGGCACGGATTTATAACCCTCCTGATGGAGGGTTTTTTTTCGCTTTTATTTACGTGCTTTGAGAATGACGAACTTGGGGGTGGCTGCTACTTGCTCGACGCCGCGGAACAACCGCGCCAGCTTGCTGTGATAACCCAGATGACGGTTGCCGACGATGTACAGCGCGCCGCCCACCACCAACGATTCACGCGCCTGCTGGAACATCCGCCAGGCCAGGAAATCGCCGACCACTTGCTGTTGGTGAAACGGCGGATTACACAGCACCACGTCCAGGGATTGAGGTTCCTGCTCTGCCAAACCATCGCCTGCCCGCACGATCACGTCACGATCGCCCAGCGCCGCGCGCCAGTTTTCAGCGGCCGATTGCACCGCCATGAACGATTCGTCCACCAGCGTGTAGTGGGCCTCAGGGTTTTGCAGGGCACTGGCAATTGCCAGCACGCCGTTGCCACATCCGAGGTCGGCAACTCGCGCTGCGCCGAGGTTCTTCGGCAAGTGCGGCAAAAAGGCCCGCGTACCGATATCCAGCCCTTCGCGGCAGAACACATTGGCGTGATTGAGCAGTTCGATCGCAGGGGCGTCGAGTCGATAGCGGGTCGGGTAGGGGGAGACAGCAGGGGCTTTGGCTTCGGCTGTGGCGATCAGCAGTCGAGCCTTTTTCACTGCCAGCGAGGCTTGCACCGGGCCGATGTAACGCTCCAGCAGATCGCCCGCAGCGCGTGGCAAATGCTTCACCATCGCGGCCGCAATCACTTGAGCGCCGGGAGCCAGTTGCCCTTGTAGCCGGATCAGTTGCTCTTCCAGCAGGGCCAGGGTTTTCGGTACCCGGATCAATACCCGGTCGAACGGCCCGATGAACGCTTCGCTGGCAGGCACCTTCGGCACTGCATCAAACGCCTGGCCGTTGCGTATCAGGTTTTTTTCCAGCCCCTGAAAAGCCAGAAACGAATCGCCGCTGCTGGTCACCCGAACCTTGCCCACCAGGCTGGCGGCCAAAGCACCGAAGCTGTCATTGAGCACCAGCACTCGGGTATCGGCTGCCGGTTGTTGCTCGGCCAGATGAGTGAGCAGGTATTCGTCTGCGGCATCAAACGCTTGTAATGGTTCGTTCTGCTGTTCTGGCTGGCGGATCAGATCGAGTTGAGCGAAGGGGGTTTCGAGCAGAGGCATGAGGCGGGGGCTCTGGGTAGTCAACGGAAGATGAACAACGAGTGGCCCGGCGCTCAGGGGCGTTGTAGCGGGCGGAACCATCCGAGCGAACTGCGTCGTGGAACTTCACACGGCATCACTCAGGATGGATCGCAGATGGTACGTTTTTTTGGTCTGGATTACTCGCAGGGATTACCTGATTCGAGCAGTTTCAGATAATGCCCGCTCTCGCTGCTTTGATCACTGCGGACATTTTGTTGTTGGCGCCGAATTTGTGGATGGCGCCCCGTATATGGAACTGTACCGTGCTTTCGCTCAGGCTGAGGATGATCGCGATCTCGCCTGCGGTCTTGCCGTCGGCTGAATATTTCAATACCTCGACTTCTCGGGATGATAAATGCACGGTGCCCGGTTTCGAGGGCGCAGGCAGATCCTTCGCGACAAGCCCGTGCAGATGACGGCTAATGAACAACGCGTAGCCCAGATTTTTATACAGATCGTGCGTAGTAACCGGGCAGTGGCTTCTGGCCAGGCTCAGCATGCTGCAAAGACCATTCTGATCATGAACGGATTGGGACCAGCCATAGCGCAAACCTTGCTGTTTTTGTGCTTGCCACAATATCGGTGTCTTGGAGAAGACCTCTTCCTGCCAAAGAATCGGTAATTCGGAATGATTGCAATGGGCTAGTATCGGGTCGACTTCACTGAAGTGCTCTTGTTCATATTTCGTGTTCCATTCGATGGGATAATTATTCAGATTGATCGTATGGCGGTGTATCCCCCTTGTTTGGGAGGTTATTGAAAATGCACAGAAATTAAAGCCAAGATTCTTAACGAGATTAAGAGAAATCTCGTACGCGGTCTCCATTTTCTGAGCGTAAGAAAGCTGCGCTAACTGTGATTCCTTCCACACTTTCATTGGGTAACTCCATGCGGACTTACTTGCGTTGGTGCTGATTGGATCCAAGATCCGGCACGCCACGAGTGTAGGAGAATTCTTATTTGCGTGCTGGATTTTTTTGCTCTTGAAAAAGCTTGCAACTGCATAACCTGTTCTTAGGTTCTGTTACAGCGGACAAACAGACTTCATGCCAACTGTTATCGTTTTGTAATTTTGTACTGTTTAGTTATGTGCCTAAAAGACATTACAAATCACCGGTGTTTACGCCGCCTGCTTTGCGGGACACTGGAGTCACCTGTTGAATGGAGCGACCCATGACTGCCAGTGCAGAGAAATTCACGCGCCAGACGCTGCTTGACGTCCAGACGTTGACTCCAAACCTGTTTACCCTGCGGACCACCCGGGATCCGGGCTTTCGTTTTCGCGCAGGGCAATTCGCCCGGCTGGGTGTGACGAAGGTGGACGGCAGTACGGTGTGGCGGGCTTATTCCATGGTCTCGTCACCCTATGACGAGTTCCTGGAGTTCTTCTCCATTGTCGTACCGGGAGGGGAGTTCACCAGTGAATTGAGTCGGCTGGAAGTCGGCGATACGCTGCTGGTCGACCGCCAGTCCTTTGGCTATCTGACGCTGGATCGCTTCGTCGATGGCCGTGACCTCTGGTTGTTATCCACAGGCACCGGGCTGGCGCCCTTTCTGTCGATCCTGCAGGACTTCGAGGTTTGGGAAAAATTCGAACGAATCATCCTGGTCTACAGCGTGCGCGAAGCGCGGGAGCTGGCGTACCAAGAGCTGATTGCAGGGCTGTCCCAGCGCGATTATCTGGCCGAATACGCGCACAAGCTGCAGTTCATCGCCACCGTTACCCGCGAGCAGCATCCGGGGGCCCTGAATGGGCGGATCACGACACTCATGGACAGTGGCGAGCTAGAGCGGACGGCCGGTGTAGCGCTGACAGCCGAGCATTCGCGGGTAATGCTCTGCGGTAATCCACAGATGATCGATGACACGCGCAAGTTGCTCAAACAACGGGACATGCACCTGAGCCTCAGTCGACGACCCGGCCAGGTGGCAGTGGAAAACTACTGGTAAACAAACGGCGCCAAAGGCGCCGTTTGTTGGGGCAATCAGTTATCAGGGCTGATTGTTCTGAGCCTTGAGCAGATCGCGAATCTCTTCCAGCAGCTCTTCTTCCTTGGTCGGAACCGGCGGCAGGGTTGGTGCAACGGCCTCTTCGCGTTTCAGACGGTTGATGGCCTTGACGCCCATGAAAATCGCGAAAGCGACGATGATGAAGTCGATCAAGCTCTGGATGAACTTACCGTAGGCCAGCATCACCGCGGGGACATCACCGTTGGCAGCCTTGAGCGTAATGGCCAGGTCACTGAAGTCCACCCCACCGATCAGCAGGCCGATTGGCGGCATCACCACGTCGCCGACAAACGATGAAACGATTTTGCCGAAGGCCGCGCCAATGATGATACCCACGGCCATGTCGACCACATTACCTTTGACCGCGAAGGCCTTGAACTCACTTATCACGCCCATAGGTTATTTCCTTGTTACAGATGAGGTTGGTGAACGCAGTGTAATTCAGCAAAACGGCTCGTGCTCGAAACACCGTCTTACAATGCTCGCTCTTATCGACACATCTTCCGGCAATTAGTTTGCAAAGTGCCACCAGTCGCGCGCGATTACCCGCTCTAGAACGGGCTTTCCAGAACCTTTTCGCTATCGACTCGGTGCGGGATTTCTATTTATGTTTTGGCCTTTGGGTCACTAGCCTCTGTGGGGCGCACCTGGATGCGCCTTATAAAATCAGAGGAAACTTCCATGACGACTCCCCTTGGCCTCGGGGCTTTTCCACTCCGTCGTACCCTTGGCGTCCTGACCGCTAGCCTGTTGTCCTTCTCCGTCAACGCAGCGACGTTGACCCGCGATAACGGTGCCGCCGTCGGCGACAACCAGAACTCGCAAACCGCTGGCGCGACCGGGCCGGTGCTGTTGCAAGACGTGCAACTGATCCAGAAACTCCAGCGTTTCGACCGTGAACGCATTCCCGAACGCGTGGTGCATGCCCGTGGCACTGGCGCCCATGGCACGTTCACCGTGACCGACGATCTCAGTGACCTGACCAAGGCCAAGGTGTTCGCCGGCGGTCAGAGCACGCCGGTATTTGTGCGTTTCTCCGCGGTGGTCCATGGCAACCATTCACCGGAAACCTTGCGTGATCCGCGGGGGTTCGCCACCAAGTTCTACACCGCAGACGGTAACTGGGACCTGGTCGGCAACAATTTTCCGACCTTCTTCATCCGTGATGCGATCAAGTTTCCAGACATGGTCCACGCCTTCAAGCCAGACCCGCGCACCAACCTTGACGACGATTCCCGTCGTTTCGACTTTTTCTCCCATGTTCCGGAAGCCACTCGCACCTTGACCGAGTTGTATTCCAACTCCGGCACGCCGGCCAGTTATCGGGAAATGGACGGTAACGGTGTACATGCCTACAAGTTAGTTAACACCAAAGGCGATGTGCACTATGTAAAGTTTCACTGGAAAAGTTTGCAGGGGATAAAAAACCTCGACCCTAAAGAAGTGACGGGTGTTCAAGGTCAAGACTACAGTCATATGACTAACGACTTGGTGTCACATATTAACAAGGGTGACTTCCCTAAGTGGGACTTGTACATCCAGGTTCTAAATCCACAAGACTTGTCCAAGTTTGATTTCGATCCGCTGGACGCGACCAAGATCTGGCCCGGTGTTCCTGAACGAAAAGTTGGACAAATGGTGTTGAACCGTAATCCAGCGAATGTTTTCCAGGAAACCGAACAAGTGGCCATGGCCCCCGCCAATTTGGTTCCGGGTATCGAACCTTCGGAAGATCGCTTACTGCAAGGGCGAGTGTTCTCATATGCCGATACCCAACTGTATCGTCTGGGGGCCAACGCTCTGCAGTTGCCGATCAACGCACCCAAAATCGCCGTGAACAACGGTAACCAGGATGGTGCAATGAACCTCGGCGCCAGCAGCACGGGCGTGAATTACCAGCCAAGTCGCTTGCTGCCCCGTGAAGAGCCGCAAACCGCGCGTTACAGCCAGTCGGCCCTGTCGGGCAGCACGCAGCAGGCGAAGATTCAGCGTGAGCAGAACTTCAAGCAGGCCGGCGATCTGTATCGCTCGTTCAACCAGAAGGAACGTCAGGACCTGATCGACAGCTTCGGTGGCTCCCTGGCCACCACCGATGACGAGAGCAAGCACATCATCCTGTCCTTCCTTTACAAAGCCGATCCGGAGTACGGGACCGGAGTGGCCAAAGTAGCCAAGGGTGATCTGGCTCGGGTCAAGGCGCTGGCGGCCAAACTGGTCGACTGATCCATCTGCCTGAAGCGGGACCTCATGCGAGGTCCCGTCTGATCAAGGAGTTCCGTCATGCGTTTTTATCTGTCTGTGTTTCTGGCGTTCGTGTCGTTCAATGTGCTCGCCGGGTCTGACGCGCAAGCCTCGCAAGCCTCGCAAGACCCTGCGGCGCTGAAAGCCCAGTTACAGGATTACTATTTCGATGCCGCTCGACGCGGTGATGTGCCGATGCTCGAGACCTTCATCGAGGCCGGCTATTTCCTCGATACCCGCGACGGCAAGGGTTACACCGCGCTGATTCTGGCCGCCTATCACGGCCAGGGTGCCGCAGTGGAGCGTTTACTCGCTGCCGGAGCGGACGCCTGCGCGCAGGATCAACGCGGCAACACGGCGTTGATGGGCGCAATTTTCAAAGGCGAAGTGCAGATCGCTCGAACCCTGCTTGCGGCCAATTGCAGCCCCGACCAACGCAACGGCGCGGGACAGACCGCGGCGATGTACGCCGGATTGTTCAAGCGCGTCGAGCTGCTCGACGCACTCAAGGCCAAAGGCGCGGACATGAACGCCGAAGATCCGCTGGGCAACAGTGCCACGCGTCTGGCCAGCGGTGAAATCCGCACCGCCGCGCCGCGCTGATCCGCGCCAGCTGAGCTATCATCGCGGTTTTTGCCGGGAGTTCAGATGGCCAAGGCCAAGCGCATGTACGGCTGCACCGAGTGTGGCTCAACCTTCCCGAAGTGGGCCGGCCAGTGCGGCGAATGCGGGGCCTGGAACACGCTGACCGAAACCATGGTCGAGAGCGGCGGCGCCGCAGCCCCCAGCGGGCGCACCGGTTGGACCGGCCAGCAGGCACAGATCAAAACCCTGGCCGAAGTCAGTGTTGAAGAGATTCCGCGTTTCTCCACGGCGTCCAGCGAGCTGGATCGCGTTCTGGGCGGCGGCTTGGTGGATGGCTCGGTAGTGTTGATCGGTGGTGATCCTGGCATCGGTAAGTCGACCATTTTGTTGCAAACCTTGTGCAACCTCGCCAAGAGCATGCCGGCGCTGTATGTCACCGGCGAAGAGTCCCAGCAACAAGTGGCCATGCGCGCCCGGCGCTTGGGCTTGCCTCAGGATCAGTTGCGGGTGATGACCGAAACCTGCATTGAAACCATCATCGCCACCGCCCGGCAGGAAAAGCCCAAGGTGATGGTGATCGACTCGATCCAGACGATTTTTACCGAGCAACTGCAATCGGCTCCGGGGGGCGTTTCCCAGGTTCGCGAAAGTGCGGCGTTGCTGGTGCGTTATGCCAAACAAAGCGGCACGGCGATTTTCCTCGTGGGCCATGTCACCAAAGAAGGCGCGCTGGCTGGTCCTCGAGTACTGGAACATATGGTCGACACCGTTCTGTATTTCGAAGGCGAATCCGATGGGCGCCTGCGCCTGCTGCGAGCGGTGAAAAACCGTTTCGGCGCGGTGAATGAATTGGGCGTGTTCGGCATGACCGACAAGGGCCTGAAAGAAGTCTCCAACCCCTCGGCGATTTTTCTGACCCGTGCCCAGGAAGAAGTCCCGGGCAGTGTGGTCATGGCCACGTGGGAAGGCACCCGGCCGATGCTGGTGGAAGTTCAGGCATTGGTGGACGACAGTCATCTGGCCAACCCGCGCCGGGTGACGCTTGGTCTGGATCAGAATCGCTTGGCCATGCTGTTGGCGGTTTTGCACCGCCATGGCGGCATTCCGACCCACGATCAGGACGTGTTCCTCAACGTGGTCGGCGGGGTGAAGGTGCTGGAAACAGCATCTGACTTGGCGCTGATGGCGGCGGTCATGTCCAGTTTGCGCAACCGGCCGCTGCCCCATGATCTGCTGGTGTTCGGCGAAGTCGGCTTGTCGGGTGAAGTACGCCCGGTGCCGAGTGGCCAGGAACGCTTGAAAGAGGCGGCCAAGCACGGCTTCAAGCGAGCCATCGTGCCCAAGGGCAACGCGCCGAAAGAGGCGCCGCCGGGATTGCAGATTATTGCCGTGACGCGTCTCGAACAGGCGCTCGACGCATTGTTCGAATAGCTGCAAGCAACACACATCCTGTGGGAGCCGGGCTTGCCCGCGATAGCGGTTTGTCAGTCGACATTTTTGGTGGGACTGAAATCGCCATCGCGGGCAAGCCCGGCTCCCACAGGGTATTGCGTCGTGTTTTCAGATTTCGATCAACGCGCCCAGCTCCCGCTCCAATTCCTGAGGATCGCCCAGGTTGAACTCGATCAACCGCCGCAGCCGTTCAATCGATTCCAGGCTGATGTGTTTGCAGACAAACCCGAGTTGACCATGGTCATCGTGGGTCAACATCACATCCATCTTGATCTCGACGTCTTCGTTAAGATGAATATCAACCAGGAAATGCCAGTCTGGATTACCCAGCCACGGCTCGGGCTTCTCGATAAGCAGCCCCTTGAGCGACAGGTCGATCAACTTCACCGGCCAGATGAATTCCCCTTGGCTCAGCTCGGTTCGGGCATCGAACGCAATACGTTTGAAGCGGCGGCGATCAGCAGGGTGGTCACTCATGGCGCAATCCTCTGAATGTCCGCTGACTATAGACCCGCATGGTTAAAGCCTGCCAGCAAAGACAGGCTCTGGATCAATGTCGGGGTATGGCCTTTGCCGTCAGTAGCGCTAAACTCCGGATGGCTGTCTTTCTTGTCCACTCTGGCTGGAATCATAAAATGAAAAATAATAATAGCCTGCTACGCCACCTACCCTGGCTGCTGCTGGCAATCCTGGGAGCGTGCGCCCTGGGCGTAGTGGCATTGCGCCGAGGCGAGGCGATCAACGCCTTGTGGATTGTGGTCGCCGCCGTGGCCATTTATCTGGTCGCGTACCGCTACTACAGCCTGTTCATCGCTAACAATGTGATGCAACTCGATCCGCGTCGGGCTACACCAGCGGTACTCAACAATGACGGTCTGGACTATGTGCCGACCAACAAACACATCCTTTTCGGTCACCACTTCGCGGCCATCGCTGGCGCGGGGCCGCTGGTCGGGCCGGTATTGGCGGCGCAGATGGGCTACCTGCCCGGTACGCTGTGGCTGATTGCCGGCGTGGTGCTGGCCGGTGCGGTTCAGGACTTCATGGTCCTGTTCATGTCCACCCGCCGCAACGGTCGTTCTTTGGGCGATATGGTCCGTGAAGAAATGGGCCGCATCCCGGGGACCATCGCGCTGTTTGGCTGCTTCCTGATCATGATCATCATCCTCGCGGTGCTGGCGCTGATCGTGGTCAAGGCCCTGGCCGAAAGCCCTTGGGGCATTTTCACGGTGATGGCGACCATCCCGATCGCGATGTTCATGGGCATTTACATGCGCTACATCCGCCCGGGTCGCATCGGTGAAATCTCGGTGATCGGCGTGGCGTTGCTGCTGGGTTCGATCTGGCTGGGCGGGCAGATTGCCGCTGATCCGGTGTGGGCCAAGGCGTTCAGCTTTACCGGGGTCCAGATCACCTGGATGCTGATCGGCTATGGTTTTGTCGCGGCGGTATTGCCGGTGTGGCTGATTCTGGCGCCGCGTGACTACCTGTCCACCTTCCTCAAGATCGGCACCATCGTCGCGCTGGCGATCGGCATCCTGATCACCATGCCTGAGCTGAAAATGCCGGCATTGACCCAGTTCATCGACGGCACCGGACCGGTGTGGAAGGGCGGTCTGTTCCCGTTCCTGTTCATCACCATTGCCTGTGGCGCGGTGTCCGGTTTCCACGCACTGATCTCCTCCGGCACCACGCCGAAGTTGCTGGATAACGAGGTTAACGCCCGTTACATCGGTTACGGCGGCATGCTGATGGAATCCTTCGTCGCCATCATGGCAATGGTGGCTGCATCGGTGATCGAGCCGGGCGTGTACTTCGCCATGAACAGCCCGGCGGCGGTCGTCGGCGGTGACGTGGTGGCTGTTGCACAAGCTGTCAGTGGCTGGGGTTTCGCAATTACGCCGGAAGCGCTGCAGGCGGTGGCCAAGGACATCGGTGAAACCACCATCCTGGCCCGTGCCGGCGGTGCACCGACCCTGGCGGTCGGTATCGCGCAGATCCTGCACAGTGTGTTGCCGGGTGAAAACACCATGGCGTTCTGGTACCACTTCGCAATCCTGTTCGAAGCGCTGTTTATCCTGACCGCGGTCGACGCCGGCACCCGTGCCGGACGCTTCATGTTGCAGGATTTGCTCGGCTCCTTTGTGCCGGCGCTCAAACGCACCGAGTCCTGGACTGCCAACCTGATCGCAACCGCCGGTTGCGTGGCGATGTGGGGGTATCTGCTGTACCAAGGCGTGATTGACCCGCTGGGTGGCATCAACACCTTGTGGCCGCTGTTCGGTATCTCCAACCAGATGCTGGCCGGAATCGCGCTGATGCTGGCAACCGTTGTCCTGATCAAAATGAAACGCCAACGCTACATCTGGGTCACCATGCTGCCAGCGGTGTGGCTGCTGATCTGCACCACCACCGCAGGCTTCATCAAGCTGTTCGACGCCAACCCGGCAATCGGCTTCCTGTCGTTGGCGAAGAAATACAGCGATGCGTTGGCCAACGGGCAGATTCTGGCCCCGGCCAAGAGCATCGAGCAGATGCAGCATGTAATCTATAACGCCTACACCAATGCAACGCTGACCGCGCTGTTCCTGTTCGTGGTGTTCAGCATCCTGTTCTATGCGCTCAAGGTCGGTATTGCCGCCTGGGGTACCAAAGAACGTACGGATAAAGAATCGCCGTTCCAGGCTCAGCCGGATGCGTAATCGAGGATTGCACCATGTTCAATGACCTGAGTCGCCTCGGTAAATACCTCGGTCAGGCTGCGCGCCTGATGGTCGGCATGCCCGACTACGACAACTACGTCGAGCATATGCAAACCAAGCACCCGGACAAACCGGTGATGAGCTACGAGATGTTCTTTCGCGAACGTCAGGAAGCCCGTTACGGTGGCAAGGGTGGGCCGAAGTGCTGTTGATGCAACAGCCTGGCTGATGCAATCCCTGTGGGAGCGGGCTTGCTCGCGAAAGCGGTGTGTCATTCAACATTCATGTCGACTGACACGATCTCTTCGCGAGCAAGCCCGCTCCCACATTTGTTTTGTGTTGTTTCTTAACTTTGTGAAACAGGAGAACCCGTTTGTCCTCTCCCATTCCAGTAACAATCCTCAGTGGCTTTCTCGGCGCGGGAAAAACCACGCTGCTGCGCTATCTGCTCAAAGCCGAGCACGGCCTGAAAATCGCCGTGATCGAAAACGAATTCAGTGACGCCGGTATCGACACCCAACTGTTGGGCGACGAGCCGGTGCAAGTGATGACGCTGTCCAACGGCTGCGTCTGCTGCACCATCCACACCGATTTGACCAAGGCGCTGTACCTGCTGCTCGAACGTCTGGACAGCGGCGAAATAGCCTTCGATCGTCTGGTCATCGAATGCACCGGTCTGGCCGACCCGGCCCCGGTGGCGCAAACCTTCTTCATCGACGAAGAACTGCGTGAGCGCTACATCCTCGACGGCATCATCACCCTGGTGGACGCGGCCCACGCCGACCTGCACCTGACCCAGACCATTGCCCAGGCACAGATCGGCTTTGCCGACCGCTTGCTGGTGAGCAAACGGGATCTGGTGGACGAACCGACCTTCACTGCCCTCAGCGAGCGCCTGACCCGCATCAACCGCCGCGCGCCGATTCGCTTGGTCGAGCACGGCAAGATCGACCTGGCAGAACTGCTCGACGTGCGCGGTTTCAACCTCAACGCCGATCTCGGCGGTGGCGTGAGTCTGCGTCCAGTGAGCAAGGCGCCGTCCATCGACCGTATCTCCAGCCTGGTGTTACGCACCGACAAGCCGCTGGATATCGATAAACTCAGTGAGTTCATGAACGAACTGCTGGAAGACCATGGCAAGCAATTGCTGCGATACAAAGGTGTTTTGAACATCCTTGGCGAACCGCGGCGCATGGTGTTTCAGGGGGTCTTGAAGCTGTACGGATTCGACTGGGATACCGAGTGGGCCGATGATGAAGTGCGGGAAAGTGTCATTGTGTTTATTGCTGATGAGTTGCCCGAAGAAAAAATTCGTGAAGGGTTCGCAAAAGTTGCAATAGACTAAGTTGTTAGTGTTTGTGATGAGTTGGGTGGTTACATTAAGTTAGAGTTTGTAGCGGGCTTTGGTGTTCCGTTGATGTTAACTTTCTTGGGTGCCAATGAAGGCACCTATTAGGTTAATATTGGAGCGTTATATGAAAGAGCAAATCCTGGAAATGTCTGGCGATTTCGACAGTGAGTTTGAAGCCTATGTGAAAGGCGGTATCAACAAGATGGCGGGCGTTGAAGTCATGTCCACCACCGCGATTACCTGCGAGAGCCTGGGTTGCACGGTTTTCTGCTAAATCGTCAGTAATATATGGCAGGTCGATGACCTGCCATTTTGGTCAAGGATGGCAAGCATGTTGGCTGATATTCTGACGTTCCAAGAGCGTGAAACATTGGGCGCGGGAAATGGAGTCGATATCGACTTACTGCGCAAGACCATGGAGATGCTGCATAAGGATGATGACGCCGTTATAAAATATTTCGGCATGAATAGGAGTGAGTTGGTTGGGCGGCTCGAGAATGGCACCGAGTATTGTGAGTCTTTACAGCACGCCTCGATAGAAGTTTTGCACAATAAAATTCAATTGATCGTTGCGTTGAGCCATGGTGATCAGCCAAGCAGTACGAGTCAGGAGGCATTTGAAGGCTTTTATAGGGTTTTTTATTGTTACTTTAAGCAAGTGTTTGGGTGCGATAAAAGATATGTCGAAAGTTGTCAGTATTTCAATGCCGAATCGTTGCTGGCCAGTGTCCAGCCTTATGTAATAGCCTGTCTTAAGCGTTTGTCGCAAAAGTCCCTTGTCCATTGTCTTAATACGCGAATATCACAAGGCGTCGATACGGACCTGAACACCTTCGAGCAGTTTCTTGGTACCCAATCGATAGGCCCGCTCCTGGCGTCCTATCCGGTACTGACTGACCTGCTGATCCAGCAAATGGAAAGCACATCCGCCTACCTGTACAAAGTCATCTCCCATTTTGCCAAGGACGCCGATGCGCTGGCTCAGCTATTCGCACTGCGAGGGCGACGAATCGATTCTATCGACCTCGGATGGGGCGATCCCCATGCCAACGGCGAAACGGTCTGTGCTGTTCAGATCGCTACCACTTCGTTGGTCTACAAACCAAGAAGCAACCGCGAAGCGGAGTTCTATGGCGCGTTGATGAGGCTGTTGCACGAGAACAACCGTGACGAGTGTTTCTCTGCGCATACCCCATCGTTGATCTGCAGAGACGACCATTGCTGGATCGAAAAGGTAGAGAATCGAGCCTGTGAGACGGTAGGTGATGTGGCGTTGTACTACCGAAGAACGGGAGCGCAGATTGCGATCGCCCATGCCTTGAATGGCATGGATTTTCACTACGAAAACATCATCGCGTGCGGGAGCAGTCCGGTCATGATCGACCTTGAGTGTCTGTTTACAGCCTCAATGATTGACCTCAAGGGCGACCTTCCCGGTACCAGCGCGTTGTTCAAAACCTTGAAACTGAACGGTCAGTCGATATTCGCGACGGGTTTTGTTCCCTATTCACCTGGCTCTGAAAACGACTTCAGCGGCCTGACCCGACAAAAGCACTTCACCTCAAATGTACTGCGTCTGGTTCGTGAGCAAGGTTTCTATCACTTGAAGCGGGTCAGCATCGAAAAGACGCCGATTATCCGACACCTTCCGGTTCTCGATGGCCTGCCACGTTCGCTGGAAGACTATCAGGAAGACATTTTTGAAGGATTTGAGTTGGCCTACGATGAGGTGATGAAGCATCGGAGCGCGATACTGGCGTTGATCCGTCAGCATGCCAGTGAGTTGAAAACACGGGTATTAATCAAGAATACCCAGCGTTATGTGGACTTCATCGAATTGACGCTGCATCCGCGCTTTATGCAATGCATGCTCCAGCGCCAGTTGCTGTTGGCCACGTTGTGGTCGGAGTTGAGCGAAACGCTTATTGGCAAGCATGTTCCTGGTCACGAGTCGGTCGATCTGGAGCGGGCAAATATCCCAAGTTTCAGCATGCCTATCGGCTCCAATCGATTGTTCAGCGGTCATGGCGGGTTCGTGGCTGAACTCGACATCGAGAGCCCACTTGAAAGTTGCCGACGAAAGCTGAGCGATCTGTCCGCCAAGGACAAAGCTTTTCAGACACTCATCCTGCGCGAGTGCCTGTTCCCTTCGGACAATGGGGCCATGCCCTTGAATAGGCAGCATCGCCAGAAAGGTGTGCCGGGTATGCGGATGTCGGACTATCTTGCAGGGGCGCTGAGAGTTGCGGCAGTGATCGAACGGTTGAGCATTGAGGGCGAAGACGGAGATGTAGCGTGGTCTTTCCTCAATACCCATCCGACAACTCGACGCAACTACCTCTCGCCCATGAGTAACAGCCTGTATAGCGGCATGGGTGGGTTGGCTGTTTTTTACATGAGCCTGTTTCGAGTCAGCGGTCAGCCAGAACACTTGAGCATGGCCGACCGAATTGTCGACTCGATGGCCAGATCCCACGAGCATTTTGACAGCGACATTGCGGTCAGCGCCTATTTCGGCCTGGCGTCTTACCTTTATGTCCTGGTCAACCATCAACAGGTCATGGGGCGGGATATCCATCGCGCGACCATTGATGACTTATTGCTCAAGCTCGCCGACTTTCCGCGTCAGGACGACGAGTTTGACTTCCTTAATGGATGGTGCGGGACGGTCACGATACTGGTGAATCTGTATCAGCTGGAAAAGCGAGACAGTTTGATCCCACTCATCGAAAAATTCTCGGCAGCCATTCAAGCCGAACTGCTGAACGAAGAGGGGAGATTTGTGCGCAAGTCCTGTCGAACGCCTTTGCTCACCGGATTCTCCCACGGGATTTCAGGCATTCTCCAGGCGCTCGGCAAAGCTTATGAGGTGACGGGGAATGCGGCGCTCGTCCCGCTGATCGAGGCCTTGTTGAAGGACGAAAACCGCCTGAAAGCCCAGGGATTCTGGCTGGATCTGCGTGATGCCTCGAAGTCGTCCCACATGACCAAGTGGTGTCACGGCGATGCCGGGATCCTGATCTCCAGGTTGCAACTCAAGAAAGCGCTCAAAGGTGTATTCAGTGTGGAGCTGGGGGCGATCGTCGACAACGATATCAGTCAGTGCGAGCACAATCTCTGGCACCACGGACTTGGGTCCGGCTACAGCCTTTGCCATGGTGACTTCGGTAATCTGGTGTGTTTGCTGGAGCTGTATCGCAGCACGGGAAACAATCAGGGAATTGCGAGGAGTCAGCAGGCGTTCTCCGAGGTCGCAGACAACTTCTTCAATGAAGACTTCATGACGCAAAACAGCGTACCTGTTCTCGGGATGATGCTGGGACTCACAGGGGTGGGTCAGGCGTTGTTGTGTGCGGTAGAGCCGACGTTGCCGAATGTCCTGTCGTTGATGTTTATGGATGTTCGCCCAGCAGCCTCTGTTCAAGATCATCCAGATATTGTGTCATCAAGCGCACTGCTGCACTGACGTCGGTTCGCTCCAGGGCATCCATAAGGCGGACGTGCGTCTGCCAGGTGCAAGCGCTACCAGTTTGTCCCTTATATTGTTGTGCAATCGCCAGCGACGTCAGAGGTACGAGGCTTTCGAGGAAGTGCGCCAACGGGGCGTTATCGGCCATGTTGGCAAGTTGCAGATGGAATTCGCCGGACAGACGGATAGCCGTACCGTGCTGGCCTCGCTCCATGCACTGACGTTGCTCTTCGGTCAATTCACGTAACTTGACCAGCATGCTGGAATGGCGCCGTTGACAGGCGAGCTGAACCAGCGTGCTTTCGGCCAGGCGACGGGCATGGAGTACCTGGCGGGTTTGTTCGGGGGCGGGCGCGGCGACTCGCGGGCGGTGATTAGG
Source organism: Pseudomonas sp. JV414 (assembly GCF_032424305.1). NCBI lineage: Bacteria > Pseudomonadati > Pseudomonadota > Gammaproteobacteria > Pseudomonadales > Pseudomonadaceae > Pseudomonas > Pseudomonas sp. JV414. The sequence goes on from NZ_VYKC01000017.1 coordinate 202,064, forward strand.
TCTCAAGATGATGACCTGCTGATGGGACAGACGCGACAGAACCTGGCGCACGGTGCTTCGGCTGACCCCGAACATATGCCCCAGGCTTTCTTCGGTGAAACGGCTGGAAGGGCTGATGCGTTGCTCAAGGATGGCGTCGAAGATCCGCGGATAGACATCATCCACCGATGGCTTCTCGCTGTCCGTTCGGGAGAAGGGCAGGGCAGTGAATATCTGTGGTGAGGCGAAGCTGTTCATGGCCTGTCTCCAGTTCGACGAGGGGTTCAACTGCCGAGATGGTCGTCCGGGATGTTCAATTCGATGCCCATCCGCTGACCTTCCCGAAGGATGTGCCGACGCATCTCGGCGCTGGCCTGGGCGCTGTTCTTGCTGCGAATAGCTCGTACGACGGCTTCGTTTTCTTCAAGGCGTTCAGCCAAATGCTCCGGTGAATTGCGCAGCACGTCGGCGCTTTGCTTGAGGGCGTTGCTGGTCTGCTGCACCACGCTCTGGAAAATCGGGTTCGAGGTCAGGGCGAACAGTTCCTCGTGGAATGCGATGTAGGCATTCACGCCAGCCTCGCTGTCGTTGGCCTCAAGGGCTTCGCGCATGTCCATCAGGGTCAGGCGCAGTTGCCCGACTTCCTTGCTGCTGATGGACTGCGCCACCAGGCCGACGATGAACGGTTCGAGGGTGTAGCGCAGTTGCAGCACGTCTTCCAGGCTGGCCCCGGCTACCGCGCTCTCGTGGCTTTGACTGTCGCTGAGATTGGCTTCCAGCACCACCACGCCTTTGCCTGGCATGGATCGCACCAGCCCGAGGGTTTCCAGCACGATGACTGCTTCGCGCAGGCTCGGACGGCTGATGCCCAGTTGTTCGGCCAGTTCACGCTGGCCTGGCAACATTTCGCCGGATCGCCACTGACCGCGGGCCAGCGCGGCCCGAAGTTTTTCTACGACTGAATTTACAACGGTTGACGAGGTAATCACTGTTCGCTCCATGAGCATCCATAACGATTGATGGCCGTGCCTGCCCGCAGGCAGGCACGGCGATTATTCAGAATTCCTGCTGATGCGCCGGGGCAACCGGCTTCCTCGGCTGGAAGGTATAACCCTGTTGACCGGACAGCACCTTGTTTGCCCGTTGGATATCGATATCTTTTTCCCAGCGGGCGATGGCCACGGTGGCGACGCAGTTACCGATCAGGTTGGTCAGCGCACGGCCGATGCCCATGAACCAGTCCACTGCTAATACAAGCACCAGGCCGACTACCGGAATCGCTGGGATCGCCGTCAGTGTCGCCGCGAGAATCACCAGCGCTGAACCGGGAATCCCGTGGGCACCTTTGGAGGTGATCAGCGACACCAGCAGAATCGTCAGCAGATCGGTCATGGCCAGCGGCGTACCGGTGGCATTGGCGATGAAGACGATGGCCAGGGTCAGGTAGATCGAAAAACCATCAAGGTTGAACGAGTACCCGGTTGGAATCACCAGCCCGACCGTGGAGCTACCGATGCCCAGGTGTTCAAGCTTGCGCATGATTTGTGGCAGCACAGCGTCGGAGGAGGCGGTGCCCATGACGATCATCAGTTCTTCGCGCAGGTACTTGAGCAACGGCCACATCTTCAGGCCCGAAAGGCGCATCACCAGGCCGAGAATCAATGTCACGAAGGCCACACAGGTCAGATAAAACAGGCCGACCAGATTGCCCAGGTGTTGCAACGAGTCCAGGCCATATTTGCTGGTGGTGAAGGCGATGGCGCCGAACACGCCGATTGGCGCCAGACGCACGATCATGCCCATGATGCGGAAGATCACGTGGCTCAGTTCATTGATCAACCGGGAAATACCCGACGCTGCTTCGCCCACCAGGTTCAACGCGCTGCCGAACAGCACCGAAAACAACAGGACTTGCAGAATGTTGTTTTCCGCGAAGGCGCCGATCACCGAAGTCGGGATCAGGTTCATCAGGAACTGGGTGGTGGTGTGCATGTGCTGACCGCGCTGGGCGATGTCGCCGATGTCGGCGGCGGAGAGCTGGTCCAGATGAATGTTCGCGCCGCTACCGATTCCGGTCGTGAAGGCGAACACCAGGCCGATCACCAAGGCGATGGTGGTCAGGATTTCGAAGTAGATCACCGATTTCAGGCCGATGCGTCCGACCTTCTTCAAGTCGCCGGCACCGCTGATGCCGCTGACCACTACGCAGAACACGATCAAGCCAATGAGCATCTTGATCAGTTTAATGAAACCGTCGCCGAGGGGTTTGAGTTGCGCGGAGTATTCAGGAAGGGCCAGCCCGCAGACGATGCCGAGCACCAGTCCGAGAACCACTTGAAGGAAGATTGAACGCGAGCACCATCTGAGCATGGGAGGAATCCTGGTCGGTGTCCTGGCTGCCGTGCGCGAGGCGCATCAGATTCAGGACTTAATTATTGTGGTCTTACCGGTATGTCCAGTGCAGGCGCAGTCTAGGCGCTGTTTTTGGGTGATCGCAAGTATATTTTGAAGAATTGGCATGACCGGTCTTACCAGTTGGGCGCAATGCCCCGACCTTGAGCCTTTTCGCGGTTTGAAAAAATTGCGGACGAAAAAAAACCGGCCATCACTGGCCGGTTTTTCATTGCTGCGGTTTAGCGGGCTGATTAAGCGCCGTATACCGGCAGCTTCTTGCAGATGGCCTTGACCTTCTCACGAACGGCGTCGATCACCGCTTCGTTGGAAAGATCAGCCAGGATGTCGCAGATCCAGCCGGCCAGCTCTTTGCACTCAGCTTCCTTGAAGCCGCGAGTGGTCACAGCCGGAGTACCGAAACGCAGACCGGAGGTGACGAACGGGGAGCGTGGATCGTTCGGTACCGAGTTCTTGTTCACGGTGATGAACGCTTTGCCCAGTGCGGCGTCGGCGTCTTTACCGGAGATTTCCTGCTTGATCAGCGACAGCAGGAACAGGTGGTTCTGAGTACCGCCCGACACCACGTCGAAACCGCGCTCGATGAACACGCCGGCCATGGCCTGGGCGTTTTTCACCACTTGTTGCTGGTAGGTCTTGAACTCAGGCTGCAGCGCTTCCTTGAAGCAGATCGCCTTGGCAGCGATCACGTGCTCCAGCGGGCCACCTTGGGCGCCCGGGAATACCGCGGAGTTCAGCTTCTTCTCGATGTCGGCGTTGGCGCGAGCCAGGATCAGGCCGCCACGTGGACCGCGCAGGGTCTTGTGGGTGGTGGTGGTCACGACGTCAGCGAAAGGAACCGGGTTCGGGTAGACGCCAGCGGCGACCAGCCCCGCAACGTGAGCCATATCAACAAAAAGATAAGCGCCGACTTTGTCAGCGATAGCGCGAAAGCGCGGGAAGTCGAGGATCTGCGAGTAGGCAGAGAAACCGGCCACGATCATTTTTGGCTTGTGCTCAACCGCCAGACGCTCGACTTCGTCGTAGTCGATCAGGCCGTTGGCGTCGATGCCGTACTGAACAGCGTTGTACAGCTTGCCGGAGGAAGAAACGCTGGCACCGTGGGTCAGGTGACCGCCGTGGGCCAGGCTCATGCCCAGGATGGTGTCGCCCGCTTGCAGCAGGGCCAGGTAAACGGCGCTGTTGGCTTGGGAACCGGCGTGTGGCTGAACGTTGGCGTAATCGGCGCCGAACAGTTGTTTTGCTCGATCAATTGCAAGCTGCTCAACCACGTCGACGAACTCGCAACCACCGTAGTAGCGCTTGCCCGGGTAACCTTCGGCGTACTTGTTGGTCAGTACCGAGCCTTGAGCTTCCATCACCGCAGGGCTGGTGTAGTTTTCCGAAGCGATCAGCTCAATGTGTTCTTCCTGGCGCTGAGCTTCTTGCTCCATGGCGGCAAAAAGGTCGGCGTCGTACTTGGCAATAGTCAAATCACGGCTGAACATGGCGGTCCTCAAGGATCGGGGCAGAAAAGGGGGCATTCTAACTCAATGGGTTTTAGATGGCATATGAAAGGACATCATGTCGCAGACAAGTGGTGTTCATGCGCGGGATTTGCGGTGTCTGAGTGGGCCTCTTCGCGAGCAAGCCCGCTCCCACAGGGGAACGCATTCCAAATGTGGGAGCGGGCTTGCTCGCGAAGAGGCTATCAGCTACACCCGAAAGCTTCAGTCCAGCATGAACAACGCATCATTGCTGAACTGCGCCTCAAACCGGCTCGCCGGCATTGGCCGGCCAAACAGATACCCCTGAACCTCATCGCAACCATGCTCACGCAGGAAGTCGAGCTGCTCGTGGGTTTCCACGCCTTCGGCGATTACCGCCAGATTGAGGCTGTGGGCCATGGCGATGATCGCCCGGGCAATTTGTGCATCCTGTTCCCCCGAGGGCAGGCCATCGACGAAGGTGCGGTCGATTTTCAGCACGTCGATCGGGAATTGCTTGAGGTAGTTGAGCGATGAATAACCTGTGCCGAAGTCATCGACCGCGATGCTCAGGCCGAGGTTTTTCAACCCGGCGAGAATCTGCATCGCCTCGCTGACTTCGCGCATCAGGATACTTTCGGTCAATTCCAGCTCCAGGCACGCCGGCGGCAGGCCGGTTTCCTTGAGGATGGTGGCGATCCGCGTACCGAGCTGCCCGTCGGAGAACTGCCGGGCCGAGATATTCACCGAGACCTTCGGCACCCGTACCTTGGCCTGGTGCCAGGCCTTGAGCTGACGGCAGGCTTCGCTGATCACCCAGTCGCCGACATCCACCACCAACCCGAGCTCCTCGAGCACCGGAATGAAATCCCCCGGCGGCACCAGACCGCGTCGTGGGTGGCGCCAGCGCAGCAGGGCTTCGGCGCCGGTCAGGCGTTTGCCGTCGCCGCTGAATTGCGGCTGGTAGTACAGCACGAATTCGTTTTGTTCCAGGGCATGACGCAAGTCGCTTTCCAGCTCCAGACGCTCCAGGGCGCTGGCGTTCATGTCAGCCTGATAGAACTGGAAGTTGTTCTTGCCGCGCTCCTTGGCGTGGTACATCGCGGTGTCGGCGTTCTTCATCAGCTGACTGAGTTCGCTGCCGTCCTGAGGGCTCAGGGCGATGCCGATACTGGCGGTGACAAAGAACTCGCGGCCTTCCAGCACGAACGGTTTCACCAGGCTGGCGAGGATCTGCTCGGCCACATGAATCGCCCGGTTCAGTGCGATCGCCCGGTTGACCCGCGGTTGCAGCAGCAACGTGAACTCATCGCCGCCCATGCGCGCCACGGTGTCGTCATCGTCGACGCAACCGAGCAGGCGCGTGGCCATTTCCTTGAGCATACGGTCGCCGGCGGCGTGGCCCAGGGAGTCGTTGATTGGTTTGAAGCGGTCGAGGTCGAGGAACATCAGCACCACCCAGGACTTCTGCCGTTCAGCCGATTGCAGCGCGGTGTGCAGGCGATCCTGGAACAGCGTGCGGTTGGGCAGGTGGGTCAAGGCGTCGTAATAGGCCAGGCGGTGAATCCGTTGCTCACTGGCCTTGCGCTCGCTGATGTCGCTGAAGAAACACACGTAGCTGGCCAGATCGCCTTCATCGTCGAGTACCGCCGTAATCCCGACCCAGGCCGGGTAATGCTCGCCATTGCGTCGTTTAAGCCAGACTTCGCCTTCCCAGGTGCTGTGCTGATGCAATTGTTTGAGCACATAGCGCAGATGGGCTTCCTGCTGCTCATCGACGGTGAGCATGTTCGGCAACTGGTCGAGGACCTGGGACACCGCATAGCCGCTGACGCGACTGAAAGCTTCGTTGGCCTGGACGATGTAGCCGGCCGGGTCAGTGATCAGAATCGCCGAGGTCGAGTGCTCGAATACCGTGGCCGCCATGCGCAAGTCTTTTTCGGCCCGACGTTGCTGGCTGATGTCGCGACCGACCCCGAGCACACCTTCGAAGGCGCCGTGTTCGTCCCAGACCAGCACCAGACGCAACTCGATAGGGATCTTGCGTCCGTCGGCCCGCAGGCAGTCGAACAGAAACAGCTGGGTCTGCACCTGACTGCGCAGCAGCGCCAGTTGTTCGGGTTTATCCAGCGCTTTGCTGACCCGGTCCATCAGGCTGTAGATGCCGGTCAGTTGTTGCGGGTTGGCGATGGTCGATTGCCAGCCGTTCTGGAATATCCAGTCGGCGTCGAAGCCCAGCACGGCTTGCACCGAGGGGCTGACGTAATTGAGCGACATCTTGCTGTCGGTGGAGAAAATCACGTCGCTGATGCTTTCGGCGAGCATCCGGTAGCGTTGCTCGCTGTCGCGCAAGGACTCGCTGGCTTCGATCTGCTCGGTGATGTCCTTGGCCACGCCAATGATGCGCGTGACCTGATCGTGTTTGTCCCGCGCCAGGGCCTGTTCGCGAATATCGAAACGCCGCCATTTGCCATCGCGATGGCGGAAACGCAGTTGGCATTGCATCAGTTGGGTGTAACCCGCGTGACGTTGGGACTGGCGTGACCGGTGGTAGTAGTCGGCATCCTCGGGGTGCAACAGGATTTCCCAGAAATACTCGCCCATCTGGTGCAGTTCGGTGCGGTTGTAACCCAGCGTTTGCCCCAGATGATGGTTGCTGAAGATCATCCGCTGGCTGATCACATCCTGCACATACAGGTGATCCGGGACGGTGCGCACTACGTCGGACCAGAACCCTTCACGCTCAAGCAGCGACAATTCGATGAGCTTGCGACTGGTGATATCGCTGATGCTCAGGATCACTGCTTTGTAGTCGGCCTGATTTTCCGGCAGGCGCAGCACCAGCCACAAATGCTGGTCGCGGCCATTGGCGTCCTGGAGTTTGATTTCCAGCTCAAGCTGTTTCTGTTGGTGCAGCACCGCTTCGAGCACTTGATTGCCGATGGCCGTGCAATCCAATGGGCAGCCGTCGATCAGCAGTTTCCAGGCTTGATCGCAGGAATTGACATTGAGCAGTTGCAGGGCGACCTGATTGACCTCGGTGATGCGCAGTTCCTGCAGCAGTTGCTGGCGTTGCTCCGGTGTTTCGAGCCAGGCCTTCAACTGCTCGCTGCTGTTGAGTTGGGCCCTGTCGAAGATACTTTTGAGCCCGGACAGGTCGAGCACGCACAGCGCAACGCCGGTGCCTTCGAAAATGTCCTGATAGCGTCGACGGCCTTCATGCAGTTGGCGTTGACGGCGACGAATGTTCAGCAGCGCGATGAACGGCAACAAGGAGAGGGCCAGGCCCAGCAGGCATTTGCCGATGAACGCCGGCAGCAGTTGTTCGATCACCCGTTGCCGGTCGAATAGCCCGCGCAGTTGCCAATCGCTGCTGCTCAAGGGGATTGTCAGCACGCTGTTGGCCAGTTCGTCGGCTGTCAGCACGGCCGGTTTGGCCGAGGGCTGGGCGTCATCGCGGCTGATGATTTGATGATTGATGCGGTTTTCCACCAGCCACTGGGGGCGGATGCCGACGTCGGCCTGTTTGGTCAGCGAGGAGAAAAACGTTGGCGTCAGGCGCAGGACCCAATAACCGCGGCTGCTGCCGCTGGCCTGATGCAGGAGCAGGTGCACCACCGAACCGTCATCTGCATTGCTGAAATAGTGGGCCTGGGCGCGGCTGCGCTGAACCAGTTCGCTCAGGTAATGGGCGTCCGGGCTGTCGGCGGCACTGTCGCTGAGGATTTTTCCGGAGGGACTGAGCAGCGCCAGGCTGCGCAGGTCGGGCAGCGATTGCTGCAGTTTGCGCAGCAACGCCTGCTGTTCGTCGGGGCTTTGTGGTTGTTCGATGATCGGTAGCAGATTAAGGGCGATCTGGGCATTGAGTGCCATGTTGAGGCTGACTTGCGAAGCCAGGTCGGCCGAGTAGTCGATGGTGTACTGGCGCTGGTTTTTCTGGGTTTCGCGAAGCTGGTCCAGTAGCTGCCAGAACAGCAGTGCGAGCAGTAACAGGACGAGGGTCGCCAGCGCGCCCTTCAAGGTGCCGCGCAGGGGCGAGCCGGTCGCAGGATTGAGTGCGCTCACGGACGATGGCGGAGAGACATTAGACAAACTGTAATCCTGCGGTTTGGCTGGACTGGCGCGACGTGCACTATAAGCCGGGCGCCCGAAGCGCGGCTAGCATGCCTTGAGTTGTGGCGAAGTGCCAGCCCTGCTCGGCTGGACTGCCTTCCGTCAATCAGGTAGCTTTGCCGGTTACGCGGGAGCGTTCCAGCTCCTAAACTCAGGCTTTTTCCGCGCGCCGGTATTGAGATTAATCAATCGCTTGCACTGCGCATGGCCTGGCCCGGGCTTCGCCCGCGCTTTAATTCATCAGTCACTGACCCTAGGTTCTCCATGGCTCAATACGTCTTCACCATGCATCGGCTGGGCAAAGTTGTTCCACCGAAGCGGGAAATCCTGAAAAACATTTCGCTGTCGTTCTTCCCTGGCGCCAAGATCGGCGTACTCGGTCTCAACGGTTCGGGTAAGTCCACGCTGCTGAAAATCATGGCTGGCGTCGATACCGAGTTCGACGGCGAAGCCCGTCCGATGCCGGACCTGAACATCGGCTACCTGCCGCAAGAACCGATCCTGGACCCGACCAAGACTGTACGTGAAGTGGTCGAGGAAGCGGTCAGCGTGATCAAGAACGCCCAGGCGCGCCTGGACGAGGTCTACGCGGCTTACGCTGACGAAGATGCCGACTTCGACAAACTGGCCGCCGAACAGGCCAAGCTTGAAGCCATCCTGCAAGCCAGCGACGGTCACAACCTGGATCGCCAACTGGAAGTCGCCGCCGATGCGCTGCGTCTGCCAGCGTGGGATGCCAAGGTCGAATTCCTGTCCGGTGGTGAAAAACGTCGTGTGGCCCTGTGCCGCCTGCTGCTGTCCGCACCAGACATGCTGCTGCTCGACGAACCGACCAACCACCTGGACGCCGATTCCGTCGCCTGGCTTGAGCACTTTCTGCACGATTTCCCGGGCACCGTGGTTGCGATCACGCACGACCGTTACTTCCTGGACAACGTCGCCGGCTGGATCCTCGAGCTCGACCGCGGCGCCGGTATCCCGTACGAGGGCAACTATTCGGGTTGGCTCGAAGCCAAGTCCGATCGTCTGGCGGCCGAATCCAAGCAGCAATCGGCTCACGAAAAGGCCATGAAGGAAGAGCTGGAGTGGGTGCGCAAAGGCGCCAAGGCCCGCCAGTCCAAATCCAAGGCTCGTCTGCAACGCTTCGAAGAAATGCAATCGCAGGAATTCCAGAAGCGCAGCGAAACCAACGAGATCTACATCCCGGCCGGTCCGCGCCTGGGCGACAAGGTCATCGAGTTCAAGAATGTCAGCAAGGGCTACGGCGATCGCGTGTTGATCGACAACCTGTCGTTCTCCATGCCTAAAGGCGCCATCGTTGGCGTGATCGGCGGTAACGGTGCCGGTAAATCGACCCTGTTCCGTATGCTGATGGGCAAGGAAACACCGGATTCGGGCTCTATCGAAGTCGGTGAAACCGTGCAACTGGCGTGCGTCGATCAGACCCGTGAAGACCTGGACGGCAGTAAGACTGTGTTCCAGCAGATCTCCGACGGTTCCGACCAGATTCGCATCGGCAACTACGAAATCCCGTCGCGCACCTACGTGGGTCGCTTCAACTTCAAGGGCGGCGATCAGCAGAAGTTCGTCAAGGACCTGTCCGGTGGTGAGCGCGGTCGCTTGCACCTGGCCCTGACCCTGAAAGAGGGTGGCAACGTCCTGCTGCTCGACGAACCGTCCAACGACCTCGACGTTGAAACCCTGCGTTCCCTGGAAGAAGCCCTGCTGGACTTCCCGGGCGCCGCCATTGTGATCTCTCACGATCGGTGGTTCCTTGACCGCGTCGCGACTCACATCCTGGCGTACGAAGACGACTCGCAAGCGGTGTTTTTCGAAGGCAACTACACCGAGTACGAAGCCGATCGCAAGAAACGCCTCGGCGAAGCGGCTTCCCAACCGCACCGCGTACGGCACAAAAAACTGGCCTGATTTCAGGTTGGTCGCATAGAAAAAACGGAGCCTTCAGGGCTAATGCCAGTCAGTTAAGGGTAAATCGGACCTGTAGGAGCCAGGCTTGCCGGCGAAGGCGTCCTTAAGAGCGCCTTCGCCGGCAAGCCTGGCTCCTACGAAAAGCGGTTCATTCGCTTAACTGACCGGCATTAGCCTTCAGGGCTCCGTTTTTTTGTTCTTAGAGATTGCGGCGTCATCGAATTCACCCCATTTCTATGGCCAACACCTCAATCACCAAATCCCCCGCCGGCCGTTTCCACAGCACCTCATCGCCCACTTGCGCCCCGAGCAACGCCCGCCCCAGCGGCGAGCTCCAATTGATCAAGCCATGGGCGGCATCCGCCTGGTCTTCTCCGACCAATTGCACGCGCTGCTGATGATCGTGCTCGTCGGCAAAGGTCACCCAGTTGCCGATCTGCACTTTATCGGCCGAGGAGGCCTGTGCGACCACCTGGGCGCTTTGCAGGCGCTGCTTGAAGTAGCGCCAGTCGCGATCGAGGTCGGCCTGGCGCTGCTTGTCGGCCAGTTCGCCTTTGGCGCTTTCCTGATCAAGCAGGCTTTGCAGCTCGGCGACTTTCGCCTGAAGCTGCGCCAGGCCCACTGGCGTGACGTAATTGGGCTGCGCGCTGACCTGCCGTTCGACTGGCTGATCGGCTTGCGCGGCGGCGTTATCTTCATTGACGAAGGCGCGACTCATGCTGTTCTCCCGTTATAGGGTTTGGGCCATGGTCGCAGGCTTTAAGTTTCGACGAATGTCTGTAAACGACTTATTGCGAGCGATCGCAATGCCACATCTCGGATTCCTGGACCGTTCAATGGCCTATAAGGGAAGTCTAGAAGTGGATTTGTCGGGTGGGAGTAAAAGAAAGGTCAAAAGATCGCAGCCTGCGGCAGCTCCTACAAAAGCGCGGTTACATGCGGTCCTGTAGGAGCTGCCGCAGGCTGCGATCTTTTGCGGTTAAACAACGATCAATAGTGATACCACTTCACCTCAAGCATCACTTCGTTTTCGGGCGAAGCCAGGTGGCTGAATTCACGCTGGGCACTCAGGCGCACACCCAGATTGCGCGACAGTTCCCACTGCTGATTCAGACTCACACTTCGGCGCACTTCGCCATTGGTGAAGTAATCGCCCTTGGCTTCCAGGCTGAAATTGCCCAGCGGGTTTTTCCACAGCAGGCCGCTGTTGAAGCCCGCCGCCGGAGCGATGAAGCCCGCGAAGTCGTTGTTATGCTCCACACGCACGGTGCCCAAGGCGAACCCGAGCATGTCGTCACCCAGTTGCCAGGTCCCGCCGCCACCGCCGTTGACATGGCTGACCAGGGTTTCGTCGTCATGCTTGCCCGGTACGCGCTCCAGGCCGCCGGTGACTTGCCATGACAGCGGCTGCAACAACTCATTGCGAGGCGTCAGCGAGCGGATGGTCGCCAGGTCCAGTTGCTGTAACTGCCAGTCATTGCCTTCGTATTGGCGCAGCTTCATTTGCAGGATTTCGATTTGCGCACCGAGGGGGAAGCTTTCCATGTTGTCATTCAGATCGTGATAGGCCATGCGCAAGCCATATTCGCCGAAGGCCTTGTCGCCCCGGGTGCCGATGCCGGCTTGCCAGGTGCGGGATTCGTGACCGTCCTCGGGCAAGCCAGGTTGCGGAATTTTCAGCTCCGGGGGCGGGTTTTGATTGATTGCGCGCAGCAATTCGAAACTGCGTTGAGCCCGTTGTGGGTCACGCTCCTGACCGTTGGCGCGATAACGCTCCAGACGATAAGCCGCATCGATGATCAACGCCTGACGGTCGCGAGGTAGAGCCTTGAACGCCGAATCCTGCAATTGCTTCTGATCGGCGCTGACTTTCAGCACCCACTCCTGCTCATCGGAGGTTAATGGCTCGGCACGGCTTAGCAGTTCGCGCTCACGGGACGGGCGATACTCGATCGACTCCACCAGCCCGGCTTCTTTCACCGCTTTGACTGTGTCGGTGGGGATAGCGGTCAACGGGAATTGCTCGGTCAACTGCAGGCTCGGCCGCGCTACTTGCAGCAACTCAAGCAGGCGGTAGGAGCAGTTTTCATCGAAGAAGAAGTAGTCGAACTGGATTTGCTTGAGTTCCCAGACGTGCTCGACCATGCGTTCGGTTTCCTGCTGCGTCAGGTTCAGGCGGTATTCCCACAGGTCGCGGTTCTCTAGGCTGCGATATTCCGAGAGTTTTTCCTGATACGGCACCAGCGCGAACAGCCCGGGATAGCCGCCCATCAAGCCTTTCCAGGCGTAAAGAATGCTGTTGTCCGAACCTTCGATGTAGGCGCCGAAGTTGATCGCGTAACTGAGCAGTGACGTCTTGTCGCTCTGCACATTGGCCTGATCGATGCGCAGCAAGGTGTGACCAAACATCGACGATGGGCTGTTCAGGTAAGCCGCCGGGAAAATCATCACCGCGCTGTGGGGCGAAACATCCTTGAACCATTGCTTGAACTCAGCACAGTCCGGTGTCGGCAGATCGCTCAGCTCAAGTTGCGCCTTGAGCCAGCGGGTGCGGGCCGGATAGACGCATTGGGCATGCTGCTCGCCGGCACTGGCCGGGGCATACAGTGCCTGCACGGTCGCCGCCAGTTCGCGGTCGGGGTGTTCGTTGCCATCGGGGGCGAGAAAGAATTTCTTGTCGCTGACATAGCTGCGCCAGCCACCGAGCTTGGCGGTTTCGTAATGCCCCAGGGAAATCCAGAAGGGGTCGTTGGCCAGTTGCTGCAAACGTTGATTGTCGATGTGTGGCGCGGCGGACAGCGGGGCGCAGACACAGAGCGCCAGCCAGGCAAGGCGTTTGAGCATAGTGAGCAACTTAAGCCGAAAGAAACAAAGACCCGAAGGGGCAGGCCAAAAGGGCCAGGTTCAAAAAATAAAACCCGCTCCCCAAAGAGAGCGGGCCGGTCGAGCTTAAGCTTGAGTAGCGTACTTGGCCAGACGAGGGTCGCTTTTCAGCACGGCCAGGGTGTTGGTATGCACGTCATCAGCGGTCACGTCAGCTTTGCTGAAGATCTGCTGGAAGTGCTGATGAGTCACAGCGGCGAAGTGCGCACGGTCTTCCGGCGCCACGCCCAGTACCACGGCGTAAGTGGTCAGCGCTTCGCCCTGACCTTTGGCCATGTCTTCGGACAGCTCGTTCATCATGCCATTCATGGCAATCCAGGATTTGCCGCCATAGGTCAGCGACGCGTTGGTCGAGCAACCGTTGGTACCGGAGGTCATACCGAACGTTGCATTACCGGAAGTGCCGTTAGTGGTGGATGCCAGGAAGTGTGCCGGGGTGCCACGCTGACCTTCGAACAGCAGGTTGCCCCAACCACAGTCTGGACCGCCTGGCGCCTGAGCCATGGCGTTGATGGATACAGCGGTGAAGAGAGTACCAAGAAGAATCCGTTTCATAGCTATGTTCTCTTTGTGTGCATACCAATGGACAGGGTGCTGGCCCCTAATGGTGCCAGTGGGCCGGTTATTAGTTCCAGCCGCGCAGCATGGAGTTTAGGCATGTTCCGGGGGTTCCGTAATCTTTTGCGAAACATTCCTTGAAAACACTGATTTTGACCTGCTCGGCCCGGGGCTGACGCTTTGTCTAAACTTTGGCTTGAGGCGCGCCTTGCCAGTGAGGTACGGGCAGCGCCAGAATGCCGCTATCTGCCCCGCCTGATGTAAGGAAGCCCGATGCCTGATCCTGTTGCTGCCAGCTTGCGTCTAGCGCCTGAAGCGCTGACCCGTCCGTTTTCCGCTGAACAGTTCAGCTTCTCTACCACCAATGATCTGGAGCCCTTCCGCGGTGTGCTTGGCCAGGAACGCGCGGTCGAAGCCTTGCAGTTTGGTGTGGCCATGCCACGCCCCGGTTACAACGTATTCGTCATGGGCGAGCCCGGCACCGGCCGGTTTTCGTTCGTCAAACGCTACCTCAAGGCCGAAGGTAAACGCCTGCAGACCCCGGCGGACTGGGTCTACGTCAATAATTTCGATGAACCGCGCGAGCCTCGCACCCTGGAATTGCCGTCGGGCACCGCCGGTGCCTTCATCGGTGACATCAACGGCTTGATCGACAACCTGCTGGCGACCTTTCCGGCCGTGTTCGAGCACCCGTCCTATCAGCAGAAGAAAAGCGCCATCGACCGCGCTTTCAACCAGCGTTATGACCGTGCACTGGATGTGATCGAGCGTCTGGCGCTGGAGAAAGAGGTCGCGCTCTACCGCGACAGCAGCAACATCGCTTTCACGCCGATGAGCGAAGGCAAGGCCCTGGATGAGGCTGAGTTCGCCCAGTTGCCGGAAGCCGAGCGCGAACGCTTTCACGAGGACATTTCCGGGCTGGAAGAGCGATTGAACGAAGAACTCGCCAGCTTGCCGCAATGGAAGCGCGAGTCGAGCAATCAACTGCGTCAGCTCAACGAAGAAACCATCACCCTGGCTTTGCAGCCATTGCTCGCGCCGCTGTCGGAAAAGTACGCGGAAAACGCAGGCGTTTGCGGTTACCTGCAAGCGATGCAGGTGTACCTGCTCAAGACGGTGGTCGAGCAACTGGTGGACGACAGCAAGACCGACGCCATCGCCCGTAAAATGCTTGAAGAGCAATACGCTCCGAGCCTGGTGGTCGGTCATCCGTTCAGCGGCGGTGCGCCAGTGGTCTTTGAGCCGCACCCGACTTACGAAAACCTGTTCGGCCGCATCGAGTACACCACCGATCAGGGCGCGCTCTACACCACTTATCGACAGTTGCGTCCGGGGGCGCTGCACCGCGCCAACGGCGGCTTCTTGATTCTTGAAGCGGAAAAAATGCTCAGCGAGCCGTTCGTGTGGGATGCGCTCAAACGCGCCCTGCAATCGCGCAAGCTGAAAATGGAATCGCCGCTGGGCGAGATGGGCCGTTTCGCCACTGTGACCCTTACTCCGCAACATATTCCGTTGCAGGTCAAAGTCGTCATCATTGGCGCCCGGCAGCTCTACTACACGTTGCAGGACCTCGATCCGGACTTCCAGGAAATGTTCCGTGTCCTGGTGGATTTCGACGAAGACATCCCGATGGTCGACGAGAGCCTGGAGCAGTTCGCCCAGTTGCTCAAAACCCGTACCTCAGAAGAAGGCATGGCGCCGCTGACCGCCGATGCGGTGGCGCGTCTGGCGACTTACAGCGCGCGTCTGGCCGAACACCAGGGGCGTTTGTCGGCGCGGATCGGCGATCTGTTCCAGCTGGTCAGCGAGGCGGATTTCATTCGCGACCTGGCGGGTGACGACATGACCGACGCCGGGCACATCGAGCGTGCGCTCAAGGCCAAGGCCACCCGTACCGGGCGCGTTTCGGCGCGGATTCTCGATGACATGCTGGCCGGGATCATTCTGATCGACACCGATGGCGCGGCTGTCGGCAAGTGCAACGGGCTGACGGTATTGGAGGTCGGCGATTCGGCTTTCGGGGTACCAGCGCGGATTTCCGCCACGGTTTATCCGGGCGGTAGCGGCATTGTTGACATCGAGCGCGAGGTCAACCTCGGCCAGCCGATCCACTCCAAAGGCGTGATGATCCTCACCGGGTATCTGGGCAGCCGTTATGCCCAGGAATTCCCGCTGGCGATTTCCGCGAGCATCGCCCTGGAGCAGTCCTACGGTTATGTCGACGGTGACAGCGCGTCTCTGGGCGAAGCGTGCACGCTGATCTCGGCCTTGTCGAAAACCCCGCTCAAGCAGTGCTTTGCGATTACCGGTTCGATCAACCAGTTCGGTGAAGTGCAGGCGGTGGGTGGGGTCAACGAGAAAATCGAAGGTTTCTTCCGGCTCTGCGAAGCCCGTGGTTTGACGGGGGAGCAAGGGGCGATCATTCCTCAGGCCAACGTCGCCACGCTAATGCTCGACGAGAAGGTGCTGGTGGCGGTGCGGGCGGGGCAGTTCCATGTCTACGCAGTGCGCCAGGCCGACGAGGCCCTGAGCCTGTTGGTCGGCGAGCCGGCCGGTGCGCCGGATGAGAATGGCGAATTCCCTGAAGGCAGCATCAATGCGCGGGTAGTGGAACGCTTGCGGGTGATCGCGGAAATGATCAGCGAGGAAGACCTCAAGGAAGCCGAAAAAGAGTTGGCGCAGGAAGCAATGCTGGAAATCAAACCGGCCTGACGCAACCCTCCATGTGGGAGCGGGCTTGCTCGCGAAGACTGACGAACATTCAACATTAATGTCGACTGTTATGCCGCCTTCGCGAGCAAGCCCGCTCCCACAGGGTTTTGTGTTCAATGCAAAATTAAAAGCGCCGTCAAAATGGCGTCAATATTCACACAGTGACCACTCGGCACCTTCTGGTCTTGGTTCGCGTGCGAACCAGACTTTTCTTCTATTATCTGCTCAAGGATATCGACAGTAATCACTGGATCGAGACAGCCTTCCCGTGGAGGCTGAATACCGGATCTACCGAGGGTCGCCGCCATGTCGCGCAACCTCTGCCTTACCCGTCAATGCCTGGGTCTCGTGACCCGTATCGAATGTGCTATCCGCCCGCTGGCGGGAGATACGGGCATGTGGACCTTGCTCTTCGCCGCCGGAATGGCCGGCGAGCAGCCTTCTGCCATCAAGGCCCAAGGCCCGTTCCGTGGGCCGGTCGTGGCTGAATCGATCCTCGATACCATCGTTGAAAGTCTGACCTTGCATGGCTATGAGCTGGCCGATGACCCGCAAATCTGGTGCCTGCATCTGCAAGCCCAGTTGCGAGAGATCAATGGTGGTCGTTACCGCAACCTTAGCGGACCCGAGTTTCGGCCTGAGCACTGAACAGACTATTGATCAAGGCTGCCTGGCTCGGCCTTGTCGAGTTTGACCTCAAATCCATATTGCACGGTGGTGAGGTTGGTTCGCTGATAAGTTTCCAGACGTGTGGGCTGGCCATAGAAGTAATGCACTGCGAATAACGCCGGGCCTTGCGCGCTCGCGTCGTGACTGACCGAAAGAATCTCCTTCAGATAGTTGCCACTGTCGTCCTTGGCGAAAAAACGCCAGTCCTGGGCTGGAAACAGCTTCAAATCCACCACCAACGCATTTCCTTTGAGCTCAAGGCCTTTGGGCAATTGGCGGGCGTCGTACGTTTGCTGGTCGACAGTCGCCAGGTACTGCGGCATGGAGCCCACGGCGTAGGCCGGCGTTTCCGGAAACAGGTTCAGATCATAGGTGATGTCGCCGCGTATCGGGTCGACCTGATACGCCTCTGGCGGCAGCTCGATCGGCCCATCGCGCTGGCCATTACGGTCTTGGGTAAAGAACGTCACCGGGCTTTCGCCGGGATTGAATGAGGTGCCCAGCAGTTCATCATTGAAGCTTCTGGGGTGGTCGAATTCGATGCGCGCGGCACTCGGGTCATCCACCGACTGACTGATGCTGATGCTTTTTTTCAGTTGTTCCTCGCCCAGCGTTGCGCCCTTGAGCCAGGTAGCGGCCTGGTCGTCATACACCACCACCGGCAAGGTCAGTGGCTGGATGGCTTTTTCCGTGGTGTGCGGGTCGAAGCGGCGTATCGGCAGGTTCAGGTCCTTGTGGGTCACCGTGACCGCCGAGAAGTCCAGCAGGCTGACTTCGACGGTGTCGATCGGCCCGTTGAAGTAGACCTTGGTGTAATGCCGGGTTTGTTGCTTTTCAAACGCGTGCTGCTCGTCATCGAGCTGTTTTTCGAACGCCTCGCTCCAGGCCTTCTGCTGTTGTATTTGCGCCAGTTGTTTTTGATAAAACGCAATTTGCGCGGCGGTTTCATTGATCGCACCTGAGCGCGAGAGGAATTGCCCGGTGGCGTCCCTGGCCTGAACGATCAGTGGATTGAATGATGTGTCACGTATCTCGGGGGCCAACGGCGCGCTGTTGCTGAATTCGATCTCGGCGTAGTTACTGGTCAGTTTCAATAAGGTGACACTGAGATTGTCGTTGGTGCGAGTCTGGCCGACATCCTTTTTCGTCAGGTCGAAGCTGTAGAGCCGGCGTGGGGCGATGACTTCCACCTTGCCTTGCAGGCTCACCGGTTGTGGTTGGCTCTTCTTATCCACATCCAGGCCTTCGATGAAGGGGTAGGTCACCGTCAAATCATCCGGGTTGGTCAGGTTGGAGCTCGACGGGCTCAGCTGAATGCCGGGATCGGTTTCCGACCATTCCGGCTGAAACGCGATGACGCGCTTGTCGCTCAGGGTCACCGATTGCCATTCCAGGCCATGAGGAAAAAGGAACGCGCCGGGAATGTTGAAGTTGAAGGGGGATACCGGCTGCAGATCGGTCAGGTAATCCGAGCTGGACTCCTTGTGCAGCACGAACAGACCGTTGATGTAGGTGTCGACCAGCGCCTGGGGCGTGGGGTAGTGCTTGAGCACAGCGAGGGCGTCTTCGCCGTATTCGGTGACCACTGGTTTGGTGTCGAGCTTGAGTTGCGCGCGTTCGAGCAACAGTAGTGAGCCGCCGAGCTCGGCCACGGCATCCTTGAGTTTGGGATCCTCGATCGTCTCCAGGGATTGTTCGAACTGTGCGATCTTTTCTTCGAGGCTGACCTGACGTTTCTCATCACTGGGTGAACAACCACCGAGCAGCAACGTGAGGCAAAGTCCGGCACTCGTTAAAGGCAATCGCACATCCATTTCCAGTTTTCCTGTCCGACGTCGCTGACCTGTCAATCATCTGGACACTAGCAGAAAAACTTTGTCACACACACGCAGGTTGCGGATTTTCCGGCGGTTTCTGGGTGTAACAGGTGGCTGTTATACTCGCCGCCATTTCCAGCCCCTTGTGTGAGATTCAATGGAACGCTTTATCGAAAATGCAATGTACGCCTCCCGCTGGTTACTGGCGCCGATCTATTTCGGTTTGTCCCTGGGTTTGCTGGCGTTGGCACTGAAATTCTTCCAGGAAGTCTTCCACGTCATCCCTAACGTGTTCTCGATGGCCGAGTCGGATCTGATTCTGGTGCTGCTGTCGCTGATCGACATGGCGCTGGTGGGCGGCCTCCTGGTGATGGTGATGATCTCCGGCTACGAGAACTTCGTTTCTCAGCTGGATATCGACGACAGCAAGGAAAAGCTCAACTGGCTGGGTACCATGGATTCGTCTTCGTTGAAGATGAAGGTCGCGGCGTCCATCGTAGCGATTTCGTCCATCCACCTGCTGCGGATCTTCATGGACGCCAAGAACGTCGATCCCGAGCATTTGAAGTGGTACGTGGTCATTCACATGACTTTCGTGGTGTCGGCATTTGCCATGGGCTATCTGGACAAGCTGACCAAGCACTGATCTGCACAGTCCATGTGGGAGCGGGCTTGCTCGCGAAAGCGGTGTGTCAGACGACTTCAATGTTGACTATGCTGCCGTTTTCGCGAGCAAGCCCGCTCCCACAGAGGTGTGAAACAGACGGGCGGTGTCGCTTGTAGCTTGTACTTTGGCCCGTCGAGGCCTATCCATGTAGAGATCCTGGCTCGCCACTGCGTGAGGTGCGTTCATGAACCTGCAAGAGTTGAATGCGTATGCCATCGCCGGAAAGGTCGATGAGCTGAACCTGATCTCGGTGGACGGCGTGAGCTACGTGCTGGAGGCTCGGATGCATGGCGCGGCCTACCCATTGCGCGAGGCCCACGGCGAGATATTGCATCTGCGCTCGGTCGAGCATGCGCGTGACCTGCTTCATGCCTTTCCCAAGCTGTCGTTCAACGTTGTGCATGCCTCGGTTCATGACGAAATGTGCGGTGCCAGCACCGAGGAAAGCCTGAAAGTACCGATCACCTTCCGTTCCGCGTGACAGCGCTGACGCCGCTCAAACGTGGCGGCATCTGTGCTAGTCTGCTCGCCCTTTTGATTCCGGGCGCGTTCCGGGACGCGCTGTGCACGCACGGCAAGTTCCAGGGCCGTCCGCACAGCGGAGCAGTGTCATGTCCGAAGTAAATCTGTCCACCGACGAAACCCGCGTCAGCTACGGCATTGGCCGTCAGTTGGGTGATCAGCTGCGTGACAACCCGCCACCGGGCGTTAGCCTGGACGCGATCCTGGCTGGCCTGACCGATGCGTTCGCCGGCAAGGAAAGCCGTGTAGGCCAGGAAGAAATGTCCGCCAGCTTCAAGGTGATCCGCGAAATCATGCAAGCCGAAGCTGCAGCCAAGGCTGAAGCCGCTGCTGGCGAAGGCCTGGCTTTCCTGGCTGAAAACGCCAAGCGCGAAGGCATCACCACTCTGGCTTCCGGCCTGCAATTCGAAGTGCTGACTCAAGGTGAAGGCGCCAAGCCAACCCGTGAAGATCAAGTGCGCACTCACTACCACGGCACCCTGATCGACGGCACTGTGTTCGACAGCTCCTACGATCGTGGTCAGCCTGCAGAATTCCCGGTAGGCGGCGTTATCGCTGGCTGGACCGAAGCCCTGCAACTGATGAACGCCGGCAGCAAATGGCGTCTGTACGTGCCGAGCGAACTGGCTTACGGCGCTCAAGGCGTTGGCAGCATTCCGCCGCACAGCGTACTGGTATTCGACGTCGAGCTGCTCGACGTTCTGTAATCCGGTAAGCCTTTGATCCTGTAGGAGCGAGGCTTGCCCGCGAAAGCATCAACTCGGTTTCAAGTTCAAACCGAGTCGCCTGCTTCGCGAGCAAGCTTCGCTCCTACAGAGGCTTTCAGTGTTACTCATAGTTCGATCTTGTGATGCAGCTCATTCGTCGGGCGCAACGCCCGGGCATAGCAGAACAGAAACAGATTGCGTACCAGTTCCTTGAGCACCACCGGCTCGCTGGAACTCAGGCCGTTGACGTCTAGATCACCCTGATCCTGTAGCTCGTTCAAGGCTTCTTCTTCAAGCACCGCACAGACTTCCCCCGTTTCCCGATGCAGGATTCTGAGGTAAGGGTGTGGGCGGTCCAGCCAGGCATCGATCAAATAAGTCATGGGTCTCATCTCCATTGATGGGTTTCAATGAGAATAATTCTTATTCATCAAATAGCAAGAGCCTATTGGCGGTTTGTGTCTTTTTCTGCGGGGAAATTGCTGAGCATCAAAACGACTGGCGTTTGGCTATTGCGCGGGAATGCTGGGTGATACGGGGAAGGGCGAAGCACCATCCCACGCCGGGCGCGGGATGGAATACAGCAGATTCAGACTTTTCTGACGAACTCGGATTTGAGTTTCATCGGACCGATGCCATCGATCTTGCAGTCGATGTCGTGGTCGCCATCGCATAGGCGGATGTTCTTGACCTTGGTGCCGACCTTGACCACCAGCGACGTGCCTTTGACCTTGAGGTCCTTGATTACGGTGATGGTATCGCCGTCCTGCAGGACATTGCCGACCGAATCCTTTTTCACGGTGTCATCGGAGGCCACTTCGGCTTCGCCACTGGCGGACCACTCGTGGGCGCACTCCGGGCAGATCAGCTGTGCGCCGTCTTCATAGGTGTATTCGGAATTGCATTTCGGGCAGGGTGGCAACGTGCTCACTAAAGCTCCTTGGATTCAGGATGGCTAAAAAGCGCACATTATATAGGGTTTTATGCGGGGAGGGGGACAACACTACCCTGTGGGAGTCGGGCTTGCCCGCGATGCAGGCGCCCCGGTGTTTCAGGCGCACCGCAGTGATGCCATCGCAGGCAAGCCAGCTCCCACAGGAGCCGGTCCTTGCAAGAGGGTGTCAATGCGTACGGGCGACCGCAAACTCGCTCAATTCCACCAATGCATCGCGGTATTCGCTGGCGGGCAGGGCGTCGAGGCACTTGATCGCACGGGCCACGTAATCGCGGGCCAGTTGTGCGGTGTAATCCAGCGAACCGGAAGCTTCAACAGCTTCGCGAATCCTTTCCAGATCTTCGATGCCACCTTTCTGAATCGCCTGACGAACCAGTGCGGCCTGCTCCGGAGTGCCTTCGCGCATGGTGTAGATCAGCGGCAGCGTCGGTTTGCCTTCGGCCAGATCGTCGCCGACGTTCTTGCCCAGGGTTTCGGCGTCGCCACGGTAATCCAGCAGGTCGTCGACCAATTGGAAGGCCACCCCCAGGTGGTCGCCAAAGGTGCGCAGTGCTTCGCTCTGTTCCGGCGAGGCGCCGGCCAGGGCCGCGGCACTGTGGGTCGAGGCCTCGAAGAGCATCGCGGTTTTGCCGCGGATGACTTCCATGTAGGTTTCTTCGGTGGTGCTGGCGTCGCGGACCTTCGACAGCTGCAACACTTCGCCTTCAGCGATGATGCGCGTGGCTTGCGAAAGGATTTTCATCACCGGCATGGAGCCCAGTTCGACCATCATTTCGAAAGAACGCGAATACAGGAAGTCGCCCACCAGCACGCTCGGTGCGTTGCCCCACATGGCGTTGGCGGTCGAGCGGCCTCGGCGCATGCCGGACATATCGACGACGTCGTCGTGCAGCAGGGTGGCGGTGTGCAGGAACTCGATGGTCGCGGCCAACAGGCGCAGGTCATCGCCTTCGCGGCCCAGTGCCTTGCCGCACAGCAGCACGAGCAACGGGCGCAGGCGTTTACCGCCAGCCGAGGTAATGTAGTCGCCGATTTTCGATACCAGCGGCACTCGGGAAGTCAGCTGTTTCTTGATGATGCCGTCGACGGCGCTAAAATCGTCCGCCACCGCGCGGTAGAAAGCTTGGGGTTGCATCAGCGACAGTTGCTCCAGAAGGGTTGCGCGGCATGCTAGGACCCACGTCCGGGCCTGTCAAGGCACGATGGACAGCCTCTTGCATCGCCCCGGCAGCTTGCGTACAATCGCGCACCCTGAACTTCCTGGGCAGCACCTGCCTTACGCAATTGCAAACAGGCCTTCCAGCCTTATGCAGCCATGCCAGCCAATACCTCTTCTTATAAAGAGCTGGGTGAGCAGGATTATCGGAGAAATACCATGTCTTATGCAGTAATCGTTACTGGTGGCAAGCAGTACAAAGTTGCTCCAGGTGAATACCTGAAGATCGAAAAACTGGAAATCGCTACCGGCGAATCCGTTACTTTTGATCGCGTTCTGTTGGTTGCCAATGGCGACGACGTGAATATCGGCGCTCCAGTTGTTCCTGGCGCTACCGTTGTGGCTGAAGTGATCTCCCAAGGTCGTCACGATAAAGTCCGCATCATCAAGTTCCGTCGCCGTAAGCACCACATGAAGCGTATGGGCCACCGCCAGTGGTACACCGAGATCAAAATCACCGGTATTCAGGCTTAATTTCAGCCTAATTCCTCACTAGGAGAATTGAACTCATGGCACACAAAAAAGCTGGTGGTAGTACCCGTAACGGTCGCGACTCAGAAGCCAAACGCCTTGGCGTGAAGATGTATGGCGGCCAGGTTATCATTCCGGGCAACATCATCGTGCGTCAGCGCGGCACCCAATTCCACGCTGGCTACGGCGTTGGCATGGGCAAAGATCACACTCTGTTCGCTAAAATCGACGGCGTGATCAAGTTCGAAGTAAAAGGCGCCTTCGGTCGTCGTTACGTAAGCATTGTCCCGAAGACTGACGTCGTCGCGGCATAATTACGTAGTTGCTGGAAAAGCCCTGTCTTGCGACGGGGCTTTTTCGTTTGTGGGGTGAGTCTCTTGCAAAGCTGTTTGTGATGGGCTCCAGCGCTGTATTGGCGGTCGTTGATTGAGGTCGCTGCGCTCATTTTTGCAAGAGTCTTATGTCTAGGTTTTTTCGGCTCGTCCGTATGGCGAGAGGCGTTTTGTTATGAAGTTTGTTGATGAAGTATCGATTCGAGTAAAGGCCGGCGACGGCGGCAACGGTTGCATGAGCTTCCGTCGCGAAAAATTCATTGAAAACGGCGGCCCGAACGGCGGTGACGGTGGTGATGGCGGCTCGGTCTACATGATCGCCGACGAAAACCTGAACACCCTGGTGGACTACCGTTATACCCGGCACTTCGATGCCGAGCGCGGTTCCAACGGCGGCAGCACCGACTGCACCGGCAAGAAAGGTGAGGAGCTGGTGCTGCGCGTTCCGGTCGGCACTACCGTCATCGATTCCGCGACTCAGGAAGTGATCGGCGACCTGACCAAGGCCGGCCAGCGTCTGCTGGTGGCTCACGGTGGCTGGCACGGTTTGGGTAACACCCGTTTCAAATCCAGTACCAACCGGGCGCCGCGCCAGACCACGCCGGGCAAGCCGGGTGAGCAGCGCGACCTGAAGCTGGAGATGAAGGTGTTGGCGGACGTCGGTCTGCTTGGTTTGCCGAACGCTGGCAAAAGTACCTTCATTCGCTCGGTATCGGCCGCCAAGCCGAAAGTCGCCGACTACCCGTTCACCACTCTGGTGCCGAACCTGGGTGTGGTTAGTGTCGATCGCTGGAAGAGCTTCGTGGTGGCGGACATTCCGGGCCTGATCGAAGGTGCTTCCGACGGCGCGGGCCTGGGGATTCGCTTCCTCAAGCACTTGTCGCGTACCCGTCTGCTGTTGCACCTCGTCGACATGGCGCCGCTGGATGACACCAGTGCTCCGGATGCCGCTGAAGTGATCGTCAGCGAACTGACCAAGTTCAGCCCGTCCCTGGCTGAGCGTGATCGCTGGCTGGTGCTGAACAAGTGCGACCAGATCCTTGAGGAAGAGCACGACGCTCGCGTCAAGGAGATCGTTGATCGTCTGGAGTGGACCGGTCCGGTCTACGTGATCTCCGCAATCGCCAAGCAAGGCACCGAGCGTCTTTGCCATGACATCATGCGTTACCTGGAAGATCGTGCCGATCGTCTGGCTAACGACCCGGCCTACAAGGAAGAGCTGGCCGAGCTCGATCAGCGCATCGAAGATGAAGCGCGCGCCCAGTTGCAGGCGCTGGACGATCAGCGTGCTCTGCGTCGCAGTGGCGTGAAGTCGGTCCATGACATCGGTGACGACGATTGGGATGAAGAAGATGTGGATGACGAAGACGGTCCGGAAATCATTTACGTGCGTGACTGATTCGTTGCGATAAACTTAAACGCCGCTCACTGGAGCGGCGTTTTAGTATCTGGAAATCGGTAGTCACGAATAACGTTACGGGCAGCGCTGGGTCGTGCTGTCCTCAAGCTAAGGTTGAAGATGATGCGGAGCAAGGTGACAGGTGCGCAGCGTTGGGTCGTGAAGATCGGCAGCGCTTTGCTGACGGCGGACGGCAAGGGCCTGGATCGCGCGGCAATGGGTGTCTGGGTTGAGCAGATGGTTGCCCTGCACGAGGCGGGTGTTGAGCTGGTGCTGGTGTCCTCCGGGGCAGTGGCGGCGGGTATGAGCCGTCTGGGTTGGACTGTACGACCCAGTGCAATGCACGAGTTGCAGGCCGCTGCCGCCATCGGTCAAATGGGGTTGGTGCAGGCCTGGGAGTCGAGCTTTGCCGAGCATGGCCGGCATACCGCGCAGATTCTCCTGACTCACGACGATTTGTCCGACCGCAAGCGCTACCTGAACGCTCGCAGTACGCTGCGCGCGCTGGTCGAGCTCAAGGTGATCCCGGTGATCAACGAGAACGACACCGTGGTCACTGACGAAATCCGTTTCGGCGACAACGACACGTTGGCGGCGCTGGTGGCGAACCTGGTCGAAGCTGATTTGCTGGTGATCCTCACCGATCGCGACGGTATGTTCGACGCCGATCCGCGCAACAATCCCGACGCCAAGCTGATTTACGAGGCGCGTGCCGATGATCCGGCGCTGGATGCGGTGGCTGGCAGCACAGGCGGTGCGCTGGGTCGTGGCGGTATGCAGACCAAATTGCGCGCTGCGCGTCTGGCGGCGCGTTCTGGTGCGCACACCATCATTGTCGGTGGGCGCATTGAGCGAGTGCTGGATCGTCTCAAGGCTGGCGAGCGCATCGGCACCTTGTTGTCACCTGAGCGCGGCATGCTGGCGGCGCGCAAGCAGTGGCTGGCCGGGCATCTGCAAACCCGCGGCACGTTGGTGCTGGATGCGGGTGCGGTGACGGCGTTGTCCCAAGGCAACAAAAGTTTGCTGCCGGTGGGTGTCAAACTGGTCCAGGGCAGTTTCCGTCGTGGCGAAATGGTGGTCTGTGTGGCGCCGGACGGTCGTGAAATCGCCCGTGGCCTGGCTAACTACAGTGCTCTGGAGGCACAAAAAATCATCGGTCAGTCGTCTGAGGCGATTGTCGGTCTGCTGGGTTACATGGCGGAGCCGGAACTGGTTCACCGCGATAACCTGATTCTGGTCTGAAGGAATACCTGAATGCGTGTGGCAAAAGGATTATTGGGCTTGTTGTTGGCGATGCCGCTGCTGGCCTCGGCAGAGGAGGTTGGTCAGGTGTCGACGGTGTTCAAGTTCGTCGGCCCGAACGACCGTATTGTTGTCGAGGCGTTTGATGATCCGAAAGTGGATGGCGTGACTTGCTACCTCTCGCGCGCCAAGACCGGCGGCGTAAAGGGTGGGTTAGGTCTGGCCGAGGATCGCGCTGAAGCGTCTATAGCGTGTCGTCAGGTGGGGCCGATCAACTTCAAGGGTGAACTCAAGGATGGCGAGGAGGTGTTCAAGGAGCGCACGTCCCTGGTGTTCAAGACCATGCAGGTGGTGCGATTCCTCGACAAGAAGCGCAATACGCTGGTGTATCTGGTTTATAGCGATCGTTTGATTGAGGGCAGCCCGCAGAATGCGGTGACGGCGATTCCGATTCTGCCGTGGACGCACGCTCAATAAGCTAGCGAAGATCCAGGTGTGGGAGCGGGCTTGCTCGCGAAGACTGAGTGATATTCAGCATCTATGTTGACTGTTACGCCGCCTTCGCGAGCAAGCCCGCTCCCACATTTTTTTTGCGGTGTATTTGCCAAATCGCAGGCAATAAAAAACCGACCCTGAGGTCGGTTTTTTAATGAGCGTGTCGCTTAGGCAGCAGCGGCAACGTTCAGGGCCTTTACGTGGCCATTCAGGCGGCTCTTATGACGAGCAGCTTTGTTCTTGTGGATGATGCCTTTATCGGCCATACGGTCGATAACTGGCACAGCCAGAACGTAAGCAGCTTGAGCTTTTTCAGCGTCTTTTGCGTCAATGGCTTTAACTACATTCTTGATGTAGGTACGAACCATGGAACGCAGGCTGGCGTTGTGGCTGCGACGCTTCTCAGCCTGTTTTGCACGTTTTTTGGCGGAAGGTGTGTTGGCCACCGTCGAGCTCCTCGAAAGACTTTTTAGGAAATAGCAAACAAAATAGGCCGCGAATCATGCCGATGAGTTGATGTCTTGTCAAGGGCGGTTGAGACGATCCGCTAAGTGGCAGGTATAGAACGTCGGGATATTTCTTTCCGGCGTGCGACCTGTAAACTCGCGAGCTTTGGCTCTGTGCTGTTGCGGCGCGGAGTATCGCATAAGTGGGCGCGTTGTTCGCCTGCTGTTTATCGACAGGCAAAAACTCTTTCAATGAATCTGCTCAAATCGTTGGCCGCTGTCAGCTCTATCACGATGCTCTCCCGGGTTTTGGGGTTTGTTCGCGACACCCTTATCGCTCGCGCATTTGGGGCGGGAATGGCGACCGACGCCTTCTTTATCGCCTTCAAACTGCCCAATCTGCTGAGGCGGATCTTCGCCGAGGGAGCATTTTCGCAAGCTTTCGTGCCGATTCTCGCCGAATACAAAAGCCAGCAGGGCGAGGAGGCGACGCGAACCTTCATTGCTTATGTCTCGGGCCTGCTGACGCTGGTTCTGGCGCTGGTCACTGCGCTGGGCATGCTCGCCGCGCCTTGGGTCATCTGGGCCACGGCACCGGGTTTCGTCACTACCCCGGAAAAATTCGAGCTGACCACCGATCTGCTGCGGGTCACTTTTCCTTATATATTGCTGATCTCCCTGTCTTCATTGGCTGGAGCGATCCTCAATACCTGGAACCGTTTCTCGGTCCCGGCCTTCGTGCCGACCCTGCTCAATGTCAGCATGATCATCTTTGCGGTGTTCCTGACACCGTATTTCGATCCGCCGGTAATGGCGCTGGGCTGGGCCGTTCTGGTGGGTGGCCTGGCGCAATTGCTGTTTCAGCTGCCGCACCTGAAGAAAATCGGCATGCTGGTGCTGCCGCGCCTGAATCTGCGCGATAGCGGCGTCTGGCGGGTCATGAAACAGATGCTGCCAGCGATCATCGGCGTTTCGGTGAGTCAGATTTCGCTGATCATCAACACCATATTTGCGTCGTTTCTGGTGGCGGGTTCCGTTTCCTGGATGTATTACGCCGATCGCCTGATGGAATTGCCATCCGGTGTGCTGGGTGTGGCTCTGGGCACGATTCTGCTGCCGACGCTGGCCAGGACTTATGCCAGCCAGGATCGCCACGAATACTCGCGGATCCTCGATTGGGGGCTGCGTCTGTGCTTCATGCTGGTATTGCCGTGCGCCCTGGCGCTGGGGATTCTGGCTGAGCCGTTGACGGTTTCGCTGTTCCAGTACGGTCAGTTCAGCGCTTTCGATGCCGCCATGACCCAGCGCGCGCTGATTGCTTATTCCGTCGGCTTGCTGGGGATTATCGTGATCAAAGTGCTGGCGCCAGGCTTTTATGCGCAACAAAACATCCGCACCCCGGTAAAAATCGCGATTTTCACCCTGATCGTCACCCAGCTGTTCAACCTGGTGCTGATCGGTCCGTTGGCTCATGCCGGTCTGGCCCTGGCCATCAGCGCGGGCGCCTGCATCAATGCCGGGCTGCTGTTTTATCAGCTGCGCAAGCAGCAGATGTATCAGCCGCAACCGGGCTGGGCAAAGTTCGGGCTCAAACTGCTGGTGGCGGTGGCGGTGATGTCCGCGGTATTGCTGGGCGCAATGCACTTCATGCCGGCCTGGGTGGAAGGGCATATGCTGGAGCGTTTGCTGCGTCTGGGCGCATTGGTAATCGCCGGCGTTGTGGTCTATTTCGGCATGTTGCTGTTGATGGGCTTCCGTTTGCGCGACTTCAATCGCAAAGCGTTGAGCTGAGGCTTTTGTCTCGATAAACACGGGCGAGCCGGCGGTTTTGTCGGCTCGATCACTTTGGGTTACGGTGTTGCCTGTCGTCGGCCGCCGGGTGTGGTTATAATCGACCACTTTATGAGCAAGAAGCGCGTTATGCAGCTGGTTCGAGGCCTCCACAACCTGCGCCCCCAGCATCGGGGCTGTGTCGCCACTATTGGCAACTTTGACGGTGTTCACCGTGGTCACCAGGCTATCCTGGCCCGGCTGCGTGAGCGTGCGCTCGAGTTGGGCGTGCCCAGCTGCGTGGTGATTTTTGAGCCGCAGCCGCGAGAATTTTTCGCCCCGGACACCGCCCCGGCCCGTCTGGCCCGCCTGCGGGACAAACTGCAGTTGCTGGCCGTGGAAGGTGTCGACCGGGTGCTGTGCCTGGCTTTCAATCAGCGCCTGAGCAAGCTCAGCGCCAGCGAATTCGTCGATACCATTCTGGTGGATGGCCTCGGCGTGCAGCATCTGGAAGTCGGCGACGATTTCCGTTTCGGTTGTGACCGGCTAGGGGATTTCGATTTCCTGCAACAGGCTGGCGTCCTTCAGGGGTTTACCGTCGAAGCGGCGCAGACCGTCGAGCTGGACGGCATTCGTGTCAGCAGCACTCAGGTGCGTAACGCCTTGGCGGCTGCGGATTTTGCCTTGGCCGAGCGGCTGCTCGGTCGTCCGTACCGGATTGCCGGGCGAGTCCTGCATGGCCAGAAGCTGGCGCGCCAGCTCGGTACGCCGACCGCCAACATACAACTCAAGCGTCGTCGTGTGCCGCTGTCCGGGGTTTTTCTGGTCAACGTCGACATCGACGGCAAGACCTGGCCAGGCGTCGCCAATATCGGCGTGCGGCCAACGGTCCAAGGTGATGGCAAAGCCCACCTCGAAGTACATCTTTTAGATTTTGCCGGCGATCTGTATGACCGGCGTTTGACGGTGGTTTTCCACCACAAGCTGCGTGAAGAGCAGCGTTTCGCCTCTCTGGAGGCGCTTAAGACGGCGATCAATGCGGATGTCGCCGCCGCCCGTGCCCTGTCGCACCTAGCGCCAATCGCTAATGAAGAGCCTTAAATGACCGACTATAAAGCCACGCTAAACCTTCCGGACACCGCCTTCCCAATGAAGGCCGGCCTGCCTCAGCGCGAACCGCAGATTCTGCAGCGCTGGGACAGCATTGGCCTGTACGGTAAGTTGCGCGAGATTGGCAAGGATCGTCCGAAGTTCGTACTTCACGACGGTCCTCCGTACGCCAACGGCACGATTCACATCGGTCATGCGCTGAACAAGATTCTCAAGGACATGATCATCCGCTCGAAAACCCTGTCGGGTTTCGACGCGCCTTATGTTCCGGGCTGGGACTGCCACGGCCTGCCGATCGAGCACAAAGTCGAAGTGACCCACGGCAAGAACCTGGGCGCGGACAAGACCCGCGAACTGTGCCGTGCCTACGCGACAGAGCAAATCGAAGGCCAGAAGTCCGAATTCATCCGTCTGGGCGTGTTGGGCGACTTCGCCAACCCGTACAAGACAATGGACTTCAAAAACGAGGCCGGTGAAATCCGCGCCCTGGCGGAAATCGTCAAGGGTGGCTTCGTGTTCAAGGGCCTGAAGCCTGTGAACTGGTGCTTTGACTGTGGTTCGGCCCTGGCTGAAGCGGAAGTCGAGTACGAGAACAAAAAATCCGCGACCATCGACGTGGCGTTCCCGATCGCTGACGAAGCCAAACTGGCTGCCGCGTTCGGTCTGCCGTCGCTGGGCAAACCTGCCTCGATCGTGATCTGGACCACCACCCCGTGGACCATCCCGGCCAACCAGGCGTTGAACGTTCACCCGGAATTCAACTACGCACTGGTCGACGTCGGCGACAAACTGCTGGTGCTGGCTGAAGAGCTGGTCGAGTCGTGCCTTGCCCGTTACAGCCTGGAAGGCTCGGTCATTGCGACCACCACCGGTAAAGAACTGGAACTGATCAACTTCCGTCACCCGTTCTACGATCGACTGTCGCCGGTTTACCTGGCTGAATACGTCGAACTGGGCGCGGGCACCGGCGTGGTTCACTCCTCGCCAGCCTACGGCGTAGACGACTTCGTGACCTGCAAAGCCTATGGCATGGTCAACGACGACATCCTCAATCCGGTGCAAAGCAACGGCGTGTACGCGACGTCGCTGGAATTCTTCGGCGGCCAGTTTATCTGGAAGGCCAACCCGGCCATCGTCGACAAACTGTCGGAAGTCGGCGCGCTGCTGCACACCGAAACCATTGAACACAGCTACATGCATTGCTGGCGTCACAAGACTCCGCTGATCTACCGCGCCACCGCGCAGTGGTTCATCGGCATGGACAAAGAGCCTGCGACTGGCGAAACCCTGCGCAAGCGGGCGATCAAAGCCATCGAAGAGACCAAGTTCGTTCCGGCCTGGGGCCAGGCGCGTCTGCACTCGATGATCGCCAACCGTCCGGACTGGTGCATCTCCCGTCAGCGCAACTGGGGCGTGCCGATCCCGTTCTTCCTGAACAAGGAAAGCGGCGAGCTGCACCCACGCACCGTCGAGCTGATGGAAATCGTCGCCCAGCGCGTCGAAGTCGAAGGCATCGAAGCCTGGTTCAAGATGGACGCTGCCGAGTTGCTCGGTGAAGAAGCGCCGCTGTACGACAAGATCAGCGACACCCTGGACGTCTGGTTCGACTCGGGCACCACGCATTGGCACGTCCTGCGCGGCTCGCACTCTATGGGCCACGAGACCGGTCCACGCGCCGACCTGTACCTGGAAGGTTCGGACCAACACCGCGGCTGGTTCCACTCGTCGTTGCTGACCGGTTGCGCCATCGACGACCACGCCCCGTACCGCGAGCTGCTGACCCACGGTTTCACCGTTGACGAGTCCGGTCGCAAAATGTCCAAGTCTTTGGGCAATGTCATCGCGCCGCAGAAGGTCAACGACACCCTGGGCGCAGATATCATGCGTCTGTGGGTCGCCTCTACCGACTACTCGGGTGAAATGGCGGTTTCTGAGCAGATCCTGCAACGCAGTGCGGACGCCTACCGGCGGATCCGTAACACCGCGCGCTTCCTGCTCTCCAACCTGACCGGCTTCAACCCGGCCACCGACATCCTGCCGGCCGAAGAAATGCTGGCGCTGGACCGTTGGGCCGTGGACCGCACCCTGCTGCTGCAACGCGAGCTGCAAGAGCACTACGGTGAATACCGCTTCTGGAACGTCTACTCCAAGATCCACAACTTCTGCGTGCAGGAGCTGGGCGGTTTCTACCTCGACATCATCAAGGACCGTCAGTACACCACTGGCGCCAACAGCAAGGCCCGTCGTTCGGCGCAAACCGCGCTGTACCACATCAGCGAAGCGCTGGTGCGCTGGATCGCGCCGATCCTGGCGTTCACCGCCGACGAGCTGTGGCAGTACCTGCCGGGCGAGCGTAACGAGTCTGTGATGCTCAACACCTGGTACGAAGGCCTGACCGAATTGCCGGAAGGCTTCGAGCTGGACCGCGCCTACTGGGAGCGGATCATGGCGGTGAAGGTGGCGGTCAACAAGGAAATGGAGATCCAGCGCGCGGCGAAGGCCGTCGGTGGCAACCTGCAAGCCGAAGTGACGCTGTTCGCCGAAGACGCGCTGAGCGCCGACCTGGCCAAGCTGAGCAACGAACTGCGCTTCGTGTTGATCACCTCGACTGCCACCGTTGCGCCGTTCGTTCAGGCGCCGGGCGATGCCGTAGTCACCGAAGTTGGCGGTTTGAAACTGCAAGTGGTCAAGTCGAGCCATGCCAAGTGCGCCCGTTGCTGGCACTGTCGTGAAGACGTCGGCGTGAACCCGGAGCATCCGGAAATCTGCGGTCGTTGCGTAGACAACATCAGCGGCGCTGGCGAGGTTCGTCACTATGCCTAACGCCGTTGGCCGTTTCGGACGGCTGAGCTGGCTCTGGTTGAGTTTGCTGGTCCTGGTCATCGACCAGGCCAGCAAGTTCTACTTCGAAGGCTCGCTGAGCATGTACCAGCAAATCGTGGTGATCCCCGATTACTTCAGCTGGACCCTGGCCTACAACACCGGCGCGGCGTTCAGTTTCCTGGCTGACAGCTCGGGCTGGCAGCGCTGGCTGTTCGCCCTGATCGCAGTGGTGGTCAGTGCGGTGCTGGTGATCTGGCTCAAGCGCCTGGGGCGCAACGAAACCTGGCTGGCAGTCGCCTTGGCGCTGGTGCTGGGTGGCGCGTTGGGTAACCTGTACGACCGCATTGCCCTGGGCCATGTGATCGATTTCATTCTGGTGCATTGGCAGAATCGCTGGTATTTCCCGGCGTTCAACTTTGCCGACAGCGCAATTTCTGTCGGTGCCGTGATGCTTGCACTGGATATGTTCAAAAGTAAAAAGACCGGAGAAACCGTTCATGACTGAACAGGTATTGGCTGAGCAACGCATCGGCCAGAACACGGAAGTCACCTTGCACTTTGCATTGCGTCTGGAGAACGGCGACACCGTCGACAGTACCTTCGACAAAGCCCCGGCGACCTTCAAGGTTGGCGACGGCAGCCTGTTGCCAGGTTTCGAAGCAGCGCTGTTCGGCTTCAAGGCCGGCGACAAACGCACCCTGACCATCGAGCCGGAAAACGCCTTTGGTCAGCCGAACCCGCAAAACGTGCAGATCATCCCGCGTTCGCAGTTCAAGGATATGGAACTGTCGCCTGGCTTGCTGGTGATCTTCAACGATGCGGCCAATACTGAGCTGCCCGGTGTGGTGAAAGAATTCGATGACGCTGAGGTGACCATCGACTTCAATCACCCGCTGGCCGGTAAAACCTTGACCTTTGACGTCGAGATCTTCAACGTCAAAGCGCTGTAATACTGTAGGAGCAGAGCTTGCTCGCGAAGACGTCATCACATTCAGCATCAATGTTGACTGGCACACCGCCTTCGCGAGCAAGCTCTGCTCCTACAGGGATTGCAATGATCTAACTTCCCTGCGCGCAAGACACGAGGCACAGCATGCAAATCAAACTCGCCAACCCCCGTGGCTTCTGCGCCGGTGTGGACCGGGCGATCGAAATCGTCAACCGCGCCCTGGAAGTCTTCGGGCCGCCGATCTACGTGCGCCACGAAGTGGTCCACAATAAATTCGTCGTCGAAGACCTGCGCGCCCGTGGGGCGATCTTCGTCGAAGAGCTGGATCAGGTGCCGGACGACGTGATCGTGATCTTCAGCGCCCATGGCGTTTCCCAGGCCGTGCGTACTGAAGCCGCTGGCCGTGGCCTGAAGGTGTTCGACGCGACCTGCCCGCTGGTGACCAAGGTGCACATCGAAGTCGCGCGTTACAGCCGCGACGGCCGTGAATGCATCCTCATCGGCCACGCCGGTCACCCGGAAGTCGAAGGCACCATGGGCCAGTACGATGGCAGTAATGGTGGCGCGATCTATCTGGTCGAGGACGAGAAAGACGTCGCCGCGTTGCAGGTGAATAACCCTGAAAGACTGGCCTTCGTCACCCAGACCACCCTGTCCATGGACGATACCAGTCGCGTGATCGATGCCCTGCGTACTCGATTCCCAGCGATCGGCGGTCCGCGCAAGGACGACATCTGCTACGCCACGCAAAACCGTCAGGATGCCGTCAAGCAACTGGCAGACGAATGCGATGTGGTGTTGGTGGTCGGCAGCCCGAACAGCTCCAACTCCAATCGCCTGCGTGAACTGGCTGAACGCATGGCCACCCCGGCCTATCTGATCGACGGCGCCGAAGACCTGCAAAAGAGCTGGTTCGACGGTGTCGAGCGAATTGGCATCACTGCCGGTGCCTCCGCTCCGGAAGTACTGGTTCGTGGCGTAATCCAGCAATTGCAGGCTTGGGGCGCCACCGGGGCCGATGAACTGGCCGGCCGCGAGGAGAACATCACCTTCTCCATGCCTAAAGAGCTGCGCGTGCGCTCCTTGCTTTAACGTTTTTCCCCTGGACACAGCGTCTGCTCGGCCTGATGGCTGCGCAGGCTGACGCGGCCGGTCCGGGCCAGCACCACCTGGAGCTGACTCACCGGCTCGCGGCTTGCGCAAATGTGCAATGTTCCCGCTTGAAAGGCCCGTCCGGGCATCAGTGGTTCGCCCAGACTGCTGAAACGCACGAAACGCCTGACCGCCCAATTGCCGACAATCGGCAACCGGGTGTTGCTCGCGTGCTCAACCAGCAGCGGATTGCTGCTGTCCTCCGGGCCCTTGCCGCTGATATCCAGAATGATCCGCCAGCCCTGACCCCA
The DNA here is from genome assembly GCF_032424305.1 of Pseudomonas sp. JV414. Taxonomy (NCBI): domain Bacteria; kingdom Pseudomonadati; phylum Pseudomonadota; class Gammaproteobacteria; order Pseudomonadales; family Pseudomonadaceae; genus Pseudomonas; species Pseudomonas sp. JV414. The sequence continues at coordinate 237,109 of NZ_VYKC01000017.1, forward strand.
GTCGCCGTTGATGCCGTGTATCACAACACTCTGATTGCGTGTGATAGCAGCGGTTCTGGCATTGCGCATACCACTGACAATCGCCTGCGCCGCCTGCTTCCGATGGTTCGATTCTGTGAATGCAGCGAACGCCGGGCTGACCAGTTGCAGAACAATCCCGACAATTGTCAGTCCCATGAGCAGTTCGATCAGGCTGAAACCTTGCTGATGCATGTCATTTCCTTCCCTGGAATGCTGCGGCCCGCACGATCCTGCGCGAGTAATGGCAAAACAACCGTACATCCGCCGGTCGAATGTTCTAGCGTGTAGAAGCAGGTATAGCCGACGGCAACGGAGGGCACCGATGGATCATCGTACAAAAGGTTTCACGCTGATTGAGCTGCTGATCGCGCTCGCCGTGTTTCTGATCCTGATCACCTTGGCCGTTCCGGCGTTTACCCGCTCGGTGCAGAACACTAAAGCCGACACCGAGATCGGCGACCTGCAACGTGCGCTCAACTATGCGCGGCTTGAGGCGATCGACCGGGGCATTACCACCCGGGTTCGCCCGACAGCAGGCGGGAGTGTCTGGACCGGCGATCTGACCGTTTATGACGGTACCGGCAACCCGGCCAATGTATTGCGGGTTGTTCCAGCGATGAGCAGTGGTGCAACTCTGACGCTAACCTCAGGAGTGACCGCTATTGATTTCAACAATCTGGGCGGCTTGTCGGCACCGTCCACGGCAGTCGTGATCAGTTATGTACTGGGGGCGCAGAGCCGGACGCTGAATGTGTGTTTGAACGGACGAATTCTATTGGGTGGAAGTTGCGGATGAGGGGTTGGAGCAAGCGCGCACAGGAGGGCATGACGCTGATCGAGGTACTGGTCGCGTTGTTGGTTCTGGCTGTGGGGTTGTTGGGCGCGGCGGCGATTCAGCTCAATGCGCTGAAGTACACCGATAGCTCGCGGATGACCAGTCAGGCGAGTTTTATCGCCTACGACATGATGGACCGCATACGCGCCAACTCCGGCGCCGATTACACCGTTACGCCGCCGTCCTCGGGGAACCTGAGCGTGGCCCGGGATCAGGACCTTTACGACTTCACCAGCAACATCGTCAATTTCGGCGGCGCTACGGCAACTGGCAGCATCACCCGCAACCAGCGGGTGTACACCATCACCATTACCTGGGACGACTCACGAGCCGCCAATACCGCCGACTCGCGCCGCAGTTTCGTCCTCACCAGTCGCGCCACCGTTGACCCGGCGACGACACCATGATCAAAGCCAACAGAGGTTTCGGCCTGATCGAGTTGCTGATCGCTCTGGCCTTGAGTCTGGTAGTGATTCTGGGCGTGGCGCAGATTTTCATCGCTGCTAAAAACACCTATATCAGCCAGAGCACTGCCGCCGGCATGCAAGAAGATGCACGGTTTGTTCTGAGCAAAATGATTCAGGAAATCCGCATGGTCGGCATGTTCGGTTGCCTGGGCACGATTACCGACGAAAGCTCGGCAGGGAGTTTCAATGCCAGTCAGCTCACGCCGATCAGTTGGGACAATGCCAACCTCAAATTAACGCTTGTTACTGCCGATGTCGGCGGCAGTGGCGGTGCGCCAACCTGGACCGTAGTTTCGGACTGCCGCAACGACGCCACGGCCTACACCGGACTACGAACGCCGACGTCTGGGCAATTGGCATTTCCGATCCGGCGATTGATCTACAGCTTCAGCAACAATCAGCTGCTGATGGGCTCCGGTGCCGGCACGCCGACGCAGCAGGTGCTGGTGAACAATGTCAGTGCCTTCAATGTGAGCTTCGGCCTCGCCAGTTCGGCCACAGATACGGCCGCCTCCAGCTACAGCAGCAACCCATCTGACCCGGCACGAATCCGCAGTGTGCGACTGACGCTGACGCTGACCGACCCGAACAACCGGGTACGCGAACAAACCTTCAACGTGGTTGCCGCCTTGCGCAACCGGTTGCCATGAGGGGAGGGCCGATGAGTATTGCTCCCGTGACCCCTCGCGCCCAGCGCGGCATGGCGCTGTTGGTCAGCCTGGTGTTTCTTCTGGTGCTGACCTTGATCGGCCTTTCGTCGATGCAGAGCGCGACGTTGCAGGAAAAAATGGCCGGCAGCGTGATCCTGCGCAACCAGTCGTTCCAGGGCGCAGAAGCGGCGTTGCGTGTCGGCGAAAGCGCGGTGCAACTGAACACCTATTCATTACCGGTTTGCAGCGGTACCAACCAATGTGCGCCGCCGGCCGAAGCGTCGGTCATTACCGCCGCCGGGTTCAATTCCACCTCGGGGGTGACATGGATCGCCTCCGGCAGCGGCTTTTACGGGGTGCAGAACATCGGCACCACCCTGACGGCCGTGAACGTACCGAGCAACACGTCGGCAACGCTTTACCGGGTGACCGCCGTGGGCATCGCGGGCAATTCGCGCAGTGTGGTGGAGAGTATCTATGCGAAGTACTGAGACCCGCACAGGCTGGCGTCGTGGGTTGTTGCAGTTGTTCTGCGGCGCGGCGTTGAGCCTTTATCTGGCAGCGCCGGCTTACGCCTTCACGCCCTCGGACTCGCCGCTGTTGAACGCCGCCGCCGTGGCCCCCAATGTGATGCTGTTACTCGATGACTCGAAAAGCATGAACAGCATTATCTGGGCGGCAGGATTTGACCCGACGGTTGCACGCACTCCCGTGACTATTTGCCTTTCCAACGGTACGTGCAAGAAAGGCCGCGAGCTTGACATGACCGATACCAATATTGCGTTGTCGAGTTTGACGCGAGGAACATGCGATAGAGACGGATGGTACGGTTTTTATAAGAACAGCGTTTCCGATCAGGATTCGCTTTGCCTCAAGCTTCCCGATCCGGTGGGCCGCGAGAACACTCTCTACACCGCGAATTACCTGTCTTATCTGATAAGCCAGGCCAATAATTCCGACCGGGATTTCACTGATGGTTCGATTCCCAATGATTACCGGATGAATGTGGTGCGCAACGTCTCCAAGACGTTAGTGACCAGCAACCGTTCGCTACGTATCGGCCTTGCGACATTCAATCTGGCCGTCGGCAATCATAAGAATGACGGCGGTTACATCGTCCGTTCAGTCAGTGATTTGTCGGCAGTCAGCGGCAGCGTGACTCAGGCTCAGGCTGATACCCATTACAACGAATTGATCGCCGGAATCGATGAATTGAGCGCCGAGGCCAATACACCGCTGGCTGAAGCCTATTATGAGATCACCCGCTATTTCCGGGGGATGACGCCTTACAACAACTCGACGCCCACCACCTACACCAGTCCGATTCAGTATCGTTGCCAGAGAAATTACGGGGTGGTAATCACTGGAGGTTTGCCGACCTACGACGCAACCTTTCCGACCGACGATCCGCTGGGTGGCAGTGCGTTACCGAACTGGGACGGTATCAGCAGTAACGATGGCGCCAACCGCTTCGGCGACGATGAGGGCGATACCCTGTTTCTGGATGACATCGCCAAGTTTTCCTTTGACATCGACATGCGCTCCACGGGGACCGATGCCGGGGGCAAAAGCTGGAATGCCCTGGATTTTCCCAGACAAAACATGAATACCTACACCGTGGGTTTCACTGCAGCGAACCAGATGTTGGCGGACGCTGCGATCTACGGACAGGGAAGGTACTACCAGGCGATTGATGGCACGGGACTGAACAGTGCACTGTCTGCGGCTTTGAGCGACATCACCTCCAAGGCCGGATCAGGTGGCAGCGGCGTTGCCAGCGGCACGACCCTGACCAGCAACTCAGCCTACTTCCAGACCACCTACGACCCCAAGGACTGGCGGGGCACCATCAAGTCCTTTGGCTTCACAGCGGCGGGCGCGGTTAACACGGCCGCAGTGCTATGGACGACCGATACCACGATCGTGCCCGGTGCTACCGCGCCGACCTACCAGTCCTGGAATACCCTGACCAACGCTGCTGTCACCCTGGCTTACAGCAATTTTTCCCCGGCCCAGCAGACCTCCCTCAGCCAGAGCCTGCCCACCGGCATCACCGGCAGCGATCTGGTGGAGTGGAGCAAGGGCACCAACAAAACCGGGTTGAAAGCGCGCAGTGTCTTGCTCGGCGACATCATCAATTCGCCCCTGGTTCTGGCCGCACCTACGGACCAAACCGCCTCCGATCTGGTGGGCGACACCAGCTACAGCACCTACCTGGCCACCAAAGCCGCCAACATGAATGCCAGCCTGGTGGTGAACGCCAACGACGGTTTTGTAAACGTCATCAACTCGACCAACGGTGTCAGACGCTACGGCTATATGCCCTCCAATGTGCTGCCATCATTGCACTACATCGCTGACCCCACTTACATCAACGGTGTAAGCCACAAGTTTTTGGTCGACGGTCAGGTCGGTGTGTTCGATGCTCAACTTGATAGCGCCTGGAAAACCCTGGCGATTGGCGGAACAGGGGCGGGCGGCAAAACGTTCTATGCGCTGCAATTGTTCGACGCATCGGCCGGTAACGTGACCAGGGCGTTATGGGAAATCAGTGCGCCGGCCACGGCCGATGCGGCGAACGTTTTCAATGATCTGGGTTATGCCTATGCGCGTCCCGAAGTGGCACGCTTGGCCGATGGTCGCTGGGCGGCGTTCATTTCCAACGGTTATGGCAGTCACTCCGGAGTGGCAGCGCTGTATGTGGTGGATATCCGCGATGGCTCGCTGATCAAGAAAATCGTGGCCGACAGTACGGTAACCACCAACGGTTTGTCGTCGGTGAAGCTCAGGGTCGACTCGCAGAATGTGGTGCAGGCCGCCTATGGGGGCGATCTGAAAGGGCGGTTGTGGAAGTTCGATTTGAGTGGCACGACCACGGACACCTGGGGCGTAGCGTTTTCCGGCAAGCCGTTGTTCACCACAGCAGGCGGTGCAACCCAACCGATCACTGTGCAGCCGCTGCTCGCCGATCACGCATCGGGAGGTAAGCAAGTGTTGTTCGGTACCGGCAAATTAAATGAGGCTGCCGACAAGACCAACAAGGATCTCCAAGCGTTCTACGCAGTATGGGATGCAGAAGGAGGCGCGGGTCAAATCACGGTGTCCAGCTTGCAGGCGCAGGCGTTGACCGGCGTGTTTTCGGGCAGCACCGGGCAATTCATCACCACTAGCCAGAACGAGGTGACCTACCCGGCAAAGAAAGGCTGGTACTTGCCCTTGGTGTACAACAACGTGCTGACGGGTGAGCGGGTGATCAATCAGGCCAATCTGGTGTCGGGGCGAATCGTGTTTACCACGGCCAGTGTGGATACCACTGACCCTTGCGCCAGCTTCGGCACCGGCAAACTGGTCGAACTCGATGCGTTCAGCGGTAAGATGCTCAATTACGCGGTGCTCGACACCAATGCCGATGGGGTGGTCGACAGCACTGACACGATTTCCAGCGGGGTGATCTTCACTGGTGGTATCCCGACCCTGAACGCGGTCGTCAATGACGCAACCCGCAAGATTGTGAACGACTCCGGTGGTGGCGTGACCACTCTGGTGGAAAAATCTGGCGGCGGCAGCGGCCGTCGCATCATGTGGCGACAAATACAGTAAGTGAGAGTGAGGCATGCGCAGATCCAACCGAGGTTTTACCCTGATCGAAATCATGATCGTGATTGCGATCATCGGGATCGTCATCACCATTGGCTACCCGAGCCTCACCGAGTACGTAAAAAAGGGTCGCCGCACTGAAGTGGCCGGGCTGCTTTCCGAGCAGGCACAGATACTCGAGCGTTTTTATTCGAAGAATAATGTCTACACCAATGCCATCGGTCTGAGCGCCGGCAATGATTTCTACACGATCACCCCGACCCTGACTGATCAGACCTTTCTGCTGACGGCAACACGCAAGGCCGGATCGAGCATGGCGAGCGACAAGTGTGGTGATTTCACGCTCACCAACACGGGCGTCAGAAGCATGGTCAATGCGACGGCCGGCCAGACCACCAAGAGTTGCTGGGGTCGCTGAGTTTATTTTTCGGGCGCCCTTTACGCCCTCTGTCTATTGAACGGTTGGATCAGAACATGAGCAGGCAACAGCAAGTGGTGATTGTCGGCGGCGGGGTGATTGGCCTGCTGACGGCGTTCAATCTCGCGTCCGAAGTACAGAGCGTCGTGCTGCTGGACCGCTCGAATGTCGGCCAGGAGTCGTCCTGGGCCGGTGGCGGGATCGTCTCGCCCCTCTACCCGTGGCGTTACAGCCCGGCGGTCACTGCGCTGGCTCATTGGTCCCAGGATTTTTATCCACAGCTGGCGGAACGTTTGTTCGCCGCCACGGGTGTCGATCCTGAAGTTCACACCACCGGGTTGTACTGGCTGGACCTGGATGACGAAGCCGAAGCGCTCGCCTGGGCCAAACGGGAAAATCGTCCGTTGCGGGCTGTGGATATCTCGGCGGCACATGATGCGGTGCCGGTGTTGGGCACCGGTTTTTCGCGGGCGATCTACATGGCCAATGTGGCCAATGTGCGCAATCCACGATTGGTGAAGTCCCTCAAGGCCGCCTTGCTGGCGCTGCCGAACGTGACGATTCATGAGCAGTGCGAGGTCAGCGGGTTTATCCGTGAAGGCGCTGCGGTGGTCGGGGTACAGACTTCGATGGGGGCCATTGCGGGTGATCAGGTGGTTTTGACGGCCGGGGCCTGGAGCGGTGACTTGCTGAAAAGCCTGGGCCTGGAGCTGCCGGTCGAGCCGGTCAAAGGCCAGATGATTCTCTACAAGTGCGCGGCGGACTTCCTTCCGAGCATGGTCCTGGCCAAGGGGCGTTATGCCATTCCTCGGCGCGACGGGCACATTCTGATCGGCAGTACGCTGGAGCATCAAGGCTTCGACAAAACGCCAACCGACACGGCGCTGGAAAGCCTGAAGGCCTCGGCGGTGGAATTGATTCCGGAGCTGGCGGATGCCGAGGTGGTGGGGCATTGGGCCGGGTTGCGGCCGGGGTCGCCGGAAGGGATTCCCTATATTGGCCGGGTGCCGGGATTTGACGGGCTCTGGCTCAACTGCGGGCATTACCGCAATGGATTGGTGCTGGCGCCGGCGTCGTGTCAGTTGTTTGCGGATGTGATGCTGGGACGGGCGCCGATTATCGATCCTGCGCCGTATGTGCCGGCCGGGCGGATCTGACCGAACGATCTTTGTTGCCGGTTAGATCGCCTTCGCGGGCAAGCCTAGCTCCTACGGATTTGAGTCGATCAATAAATTTTGAACAACTTCAATCTGTAGGAGCGAGGCTTGCCCGCGAAGAGGCCCTCAATCCAACCCCAATTTCTTGAGCCTGTAACGCATCGACCGAAATGATAGATTCAACCGCTGAGCCGCTGCCGTGCGGTTCCAGCGGGTTTCTTCCAGGGCCTGGAGGATGAGTTTGCGTTCGACGTTTTCCAGATAGGCTTCCAGGTTGTCGATCTGTGTCAGGTCCGGCACGCCACCGTCCGGGTTGCAGTTGCCTTCGGCCAAGCGCAGGTCGCTGGCTTCGATCTGTTTGTTCTCGCACAAGGTGTGCGCCCGCTCAAGCATGTTCTCCAATTCCCGCACGTTTCCTGGAAAACGATAGCTTTTCAGTGCGTCGAGGGCTTGCGGGTGGAGTTTTGCAGCGGGTTGGCCAGTGCCGGTCGCCAGTCGTTTGAGCATATTGTTGGCCAAAAGCTCAATGTCGTCGCGGCGTTCGCGCAAGGGCGGCACCCGCAGCTCGATCACGTTCAGACGGTAGTACAAGTCCTGGCGAAAGCGTTCGGCGGCGACTTCGGTATCGAGGTCTTTGTGGGTGGCGCAGAGTATGCGCACATCGACCACGGTTTCCTGCTGCCCACCGATGCTGCGCACGGCTTTCTCTTGAATGGCCCGCAAAAGTTTGACCTGCATCGCCAGCGGCAGGTCTGCCACCTCATCGAGGAACAAAGTGCCGCCCTGGGCGGCCTGGAACAGCCCGGGTTTGTCTTCGATGGCGCCGCTGAAACTGCCTTTGCGATGGCCGAAAAACTCGCTTTCCATCAATTCTGACGGGATAGCCCCGCAGTTCACCGGGACGAACGGTCGGCTGGCGCGGGGGCCTTGATCGTGGATCAGTCGGGCGACCAGCTCCTTGCCGCTGCCGGACTCGCCGCTGATGTACACCGGGGCCTGGCTGCGCGCCAGTTTGTCGATTTGTTTGCGCAGGCTGCGCATCGGCAGGGAGTCGCCCAGTAGCCGACGGTCGATGGCGCTGATGGCACCGCCTGGTGCCGGCAGACTCAAGGCGCTGGTGACCAGTTCGCGCAGGCGGGTGAGGTCGACCGGTTTGGTCAGAAAATCGAAGGCGCCAGCCTTGAGGGCGTTGATTGCCGTTTCCAGGCTGCCGTACGCGGTAATCATCGCCACTGGCACTTGCGCATAGCGCTGCTGGATGTGCTGCACCAGCGCCAGGCCGGTGCCGTCGGGCAGGCGCATGTCGGTCAGGCACAGGTCGAACGTCTCCCGTGCCAGCAGCGCCTGTGCTTCTGCAAGGTTGCGGGCACTGAAGGTGTCGAGTTTCATCCGTCCCAGGGTTATTTCCAGGAGTTCGCGGATATCCGGCTCATCGTCGACGATCAGGATTTTTTGCCGTGGGCTCATGTTCAACTTTGTTTCCGTCCGTGAGCAAAGGTGATGCGAAAGCAGCCGCCGCCTTGGCGTGGTTTGAAGTCTAGGCGGGCCTGATTGCTTTCGCACAGCTCACGGGACAGATAAAGCCCCAGGCCAGTACCCTGGCTGCTGGTGGTGAAAAACGGTTCGAACAAGTGCGAGCGCTGGTCCGGCGCCACGCCGGGGCCATCGTCCAGGACTTCAAGGGTCGGCAAATGGCTGTCCGGGTCGACAAACAGTTCGAGCCAGACCTGCGCCTGATCGTGGTTCAGGGCGCTATGGCGCCAGGCATTGCGCAGCAGATTGTCGAGAATCTGGGTCAGCTGATTCGGATCCATCAGGGTTTTGAAGTTTCCCGAGCCGATGCGCAGGTGAATCTGCTGATGCTCGGTCGCCCCTTCGCGGGTTTCGGCGACGAAATGCTCCAGCCACGGCTTCAAATCAAGCCGTTGCGGCACGGTTTGCTGGCGACGGGACAGTTGCAGGACGTTTTCAATTACCCGATTCATTCGTTGAGAGTGGTCTTGAATAATCTGCGTCAGACGCCGATCCGCGCCGTTCAGTTCCTCGGATTCCTGCAGTAACTGCGCGGCATGACTAATGGCGCCTAGTGGATTGCGGATCTCATGAGCAATACCGGCAGTCAGGCGGCCAAGAGCGGCGAGTTTCAGTTGCTGGGCCTGTTGGGCGATTTGGGCAAGGTCTTCGAGAAAAACCAGCGTCTGGTGGTGCGGGCTTTGGTCCAGGGCAATGAAGCTCGGTTGCAGCTCTAGGCCATTGCTGGCGATTTTCAGGCTTTGCGGGCGCAAAGTCGGATTGTTGAACCACAGTTGGAGCCGCTCGACCAATGGCATCGAATAGTCGTCGATCAACTGGCCACCCAGCTTTTCCTGCCCCAGCAAGGTCAAGGCGCTGTGATTGGCCAGTTGCACACGCCGTTGGTCGTCGAGCACCAGAATGCCCGTGCGCATGCGTTGCAGGATCAGTGCGTTGAGGGCTTCGAGGCTGAGCACTTCGCTGGCCCGCTGCTCGGCCAGGGTTTCGCTGACTTCCAGCCTTCGGATCAAGCCTTGCACCAGCAATGCTGCGGCAAAACACAGGGCGCCGAGAGTGCCGATTTGCAGGTAATCGTTGGGGCTGGTGGGGTGGCTGAAGCTCAGAAGGAAGCTCAAACCCACGATGCCGAGGGCGCCAACTGCCGCAATCAGCAGTCCGATGCGCCCGCGCAGCAGGGTATTGCTGATGACCACCGACACGATCAACAGGTTGCCGATGGCGCTGGGCATGCCGCCAGCGGCATAGAACAGGCCGCATAGCAGCAGGACATCGACCAGCGCCAGGCTGAACAACTGCGCCGGGCGCCGGGTGTTTCCCTGAAAGACCACCAGCAGGATATTCAGCACCAGGTACAACCAGCTGCCGTTACGCAGCAAGTCGTCATTGGCGAACGTCAGCAACTGGTTGTCCATGTTGCTGGAGATCAACAGCACCAAGGTGATGCCGATGCTTAAACGGTAGAGGTGATAGAGGCGCAGCAGTCGCTGGGCCTGTTTGTTGCCGGGACTGGACGTCTCAGCGATCACTGGAGCCCGGGCCTTGCTCAAGGTGAGCCTGGCTGCAATACCACTGTTGTTCGAGTTTCAGCGCGCGGTCGCGGGGCAGGTGTACGCCGCAATGGGCACAGCGGACCATGGGGGGAGCATCTTGCTCTCGCGGTGTGTTGGCGCCCGAAGCCGGGGCCTTGAACTTGCGCCAGAGCCATACCGCAGCGGCAATCAGGGCGATCCAGAACAATAAACGAAGCATGGTGAGCTGCTTTTTGACTAATGAATTGGCAGTTTAGCCAAGGACGGAGCAGGCGCACAGCGCAATACGCTCACCCCTGAAATGCAGTAATAAAAAAGGCGCCTCAAAAGGCGCCTTCTTGGCACAACACCCCAGCGTCAGTCGAACACGCCGAAGGTCATGTAGCTGAACCACGAGCGATCGGCGTTGTTGGCTTCGGACTCGTGTTCCTCTTCTTCGATCACATCGCCGTTTTCATCTTTAGGCTTGAGCTCGTTCGGAATCGAGTCCTTGGCATCCTGGAACTGCCTCTGCACGTCCTGGTTGGCGCGGGTTTCACCCGGCGGCAGCGGCGGACGGGATTCGATCAGGCCCAAGGTGGCCTTGCTCAGCCACGAACGGTTGTCGGCTTCGTCCTTTGAGGGCACGAACTGACCGTCCACCAGGCTTGGGTGGTTCGGGTAGTTGAGCTTCAGGGTTTCGAGGCTGGTCGCGGCCAGTTCGTCCAGGTGCAGACGCTGGTAGGCTTCAGTCATCACCGCCAGGCCGTCACCGACCGAAGGGGTTTCCTGGAAGTTTTCCACCACATAACGACCACGGTTCGCGGCGGCGACATAGGCCTGACGGGTCAGGTAATAGTCGGCAACGTGAATCTCGTAGGAAGCCAGCAGGTTACGCAGGTAGATCATGCGCTGCTTGGCGTCCGGCGAGTAGCGGCTGTTCGGGAAGCGGCTGGTCAGTTGCGCGAACTCGTTGTAGGAGTCGCGAGCAGCGCCCGGGTCACGCTTGGTCATGTCCAGCGGCAGGAAGCGCGCCAGCAGGCCGACGTCCTGGTCGAAAGAGGTCAGGCCCTTGAGGTAGTAGGCGTAATCCACGTTCGGGTGCTGCGGGTGCAGACGAATGAAACGCTCGGCGGCGGACTTCGCAGCCTCAGGCTCGGCATTCTTGTAGTTGGCGTAGATGAGCTCGAGTTGAGCCTGATCGGCGTAGCGACCGAACGGATAACGCGACTCCAGCGCCTTCAGCTTGGCTGTGGCGGCGGTGTAGCTATTGTTGTCCAGATCGTGCTGAGCCTGCTGGTACAGCTCGACTTCGCTCAGGTTTTCGTCTACGACTTCCTTCGATGAGCAAGCAGCGGTCAATGCGAGGATGGCGATCAGCAGCAGGTGTTTCACTTGCATGGCGGCTTGCGTCCCTATGACGGCCGCTGTCTTGGGCGGGGCCGTCCTGTTATGATGAGTGCCCCGTTGAAAAGCCTCGGGGCAAAAGACGCCGTATTTAACCACAAGCGCGCAGCCGAAACCAAAGGCTGTGCCGACGCCTAGTCTGAGCATGTCCGATAAAATTGAACTTCGCGCAGAGGTGCCGTCCGAATTGGGCGGCCAACGCCTCGATCAAGTCGCCGCACAATTATTCGCTGAGCACTCGCGCTCGCGCCTTTCCGCCTGGATCAAAGACGGCCGCCTGACTGTGGATGGGGCGGTTATCCGCCCGCGAGACATCGTTCACGGTGGCGCCATTCTTGAGCTGACTGCCGAGCAGGAAGCTCAGGGCGAATGGATCGCTCAAGACATCGAGCTGGACATCGTCTATGAAGACGACGACATCCTGGTCATCAACAAGCCTGCGGGCCTGGTGGTGCATCCGGCTGCCGGTCACGCTGACGGCACCTTGCTCAACGCCTTGCTGCACCACGTGCCGGACATTATCAATGTGCCCCGCGCCGGTATCGTGCATCGCCTGGACAAGGACACCACCGGTCTGATGGTGGTGGCCAAGACCATTCAGGCCCAGACACAGCTTGTCACGCAATTGCAGAGCCGCAGCGTAAGCCGGATCTACGAGTGCATCGTGATCGGTGTGGTGACAGCCGGCGGCAAGATCAACGCGCCGATCGGTCGTCATGGCCAGCAACGCCAGCGCATGGCCGTGATGGAAGGTGGCAAGCAAGCCGTCAGCCATTATCGCGTGCTCGAGCGTTTCCGCTCCCACACTCACGTGCGGGTGAAGCTGGAAACCGGTCGTACGCACCAGATTCGCGTGCACATGGCGCACATCAACTACCCGTTGGTCGGAGACCCTGCCTATGGCGGTCGTTTCCGAATTCCGCCGGCCGCCAGTGTGACCATGGTCGAATCCTTGAAGAATTTCCCGCGTCAGGCGCTGCATGCGCGCTTCCTGGAGCTGGATCATCCGACCACCGGTAAACGCATGAGCTGGGAATCGCCACTGCCGGATGACTTTGTCTGGTTGCTGACGCTGCTCAAGCAAGATCGTGAGGCGTTCATCGGATGAGTGACTGGCTGATTCCCGACTGGCCTGCGCCTGCCGGGGTGAAAGCCTGCGTCACCACCCGTGCGGGCGGCGTCAGTCTGGCGCCGTTCGACAGCCTCAACCTGGGCGATCATGTCGACGACAGCCCCGAAGCTGTCGCCGAAAACCGCCGTCGTCTCACCGATCATTTCTCTATTCAACCGGCCTGGTTAAAGCAGGTTCACGGCATTGTCGTGGCCCAAGCGGACCCAAGCCTGGTAGTTACTGCCGACGCCAGCTGGACGGCAACACCCGGTATCGCCTGCACCGCGATGACCGCCGACTGCCTTCCGGCACTGTTTTGCGACCGTGCCGGCACCCGCGTCGCTGCCGCCCATGCCGGTTGGCGCGGGTTGGCGGCGGGTGTGCTGGAAGCGACCCTCGACAGTCTGGCCGTGCCGCCTGAAGACGTGCTGGTCTGGCTTGGCCCGGCCATTGGCCCACAAGCTTTTGAAGTCGGCCCTGAAGTGCGCGAAACCTTCGTCCAGCAATTGCCTGAAGCCGCCAAAGCCTTTGTGCCGAGCCAGAATGCCGGCAAGTTCATGGCCGACATCTATGAGCTGGCGCGTTTGCGTCTGGCCGCTCGCGGCGTTACCGCTGTTTATGGTGGCGGTTTCTGCACCGTGACCGATCCACGTTTCTTTTCTTACCGCCGTAGCCCACGCACCGGTCGGTTTGCCTCTTTAGTCTGGCTTGAACGCTAGACTTCTCTGATCTACATCAACTGTACGACGCTTGAATCTCCCAGAATCGACCGCATCTATAGCGGTATCTGGCAGGTTTCTTCATTCAGGATGTTTATAGGTCCGGCCTGCTCAAAAGGAAGGTGACCCATGCGTATAGACCGTTTAACCAGCAAGTTGCAGTTAGCCTTGTCCGACGCCCAATCCCTGGCCGTCGGCCTCGATCATCCGGCCATTGAGCCGGCGCATTTGATGCAGGCCATGCTTGAGCAGCAGGGTGGTTCGATCAAACCCCTGCTGATGCAGGTGGGTTTTGACGTCAACAGCCTGCGTAAAGAGCTGACCAAAGCCCTCGATCAGCTGCCGAAAATCCAGAACCCGACCGGCGACGTGAACATGTCGCAGGATTTGGCGCGCCTGCTCAACCAGGCCGATCGTCTGGCCCAGCAGAAGGGCGACCAGTTCATCTCCAGCGAACTGGTGTTGCTCGCCGCCATGGACGAGAACAGCAAGCTCGGCAAATTGTTGCTGGGCCAGGGCGTGAGCAAGAAAGCCCTGGAAAACGCGATAAACAACCTGCGCGGCGGTGAGGCAGTCAATGATGCCAACCACGAAGAATCCCGTCAGGCGCTCGATAAATACACCATCGACCTGACCAAGCGTGCTGAAGAAGGCAAGCTCGATCCGGTAATTGGCCGTGACGACGAAATTCGTCGCACCATTCAGGTCCTGCAACGCCGCACCAAGAACAACCCGGTGCTGATCGGTGAGCCTGGCGTGGGTAAAACCGCCATCGCCGAAGGCCTGGCCCAGCGCATCATCAACGGCGAAGTGCCGGATGGCCTGAGAGGCAAGCGTCTGTTGTCTCTGGACATGGGGGCTTTGATTGCCGGTGCCAAATACCGCGGCGAGTTCGAAGAACGCCTTAAATCCCTGCTCAACGAACTATCGAAGCAGGAAGGGCAGATCATACTGTTCATCGACGAACTGCACACCATGGTTGGCGCTGGCAAGGGCGAAGGCTCGATGGATGCCGGCAACATGCTCAAGCCTGCGTTGGCCCGTGGTGAACTGCATTGCGTGGGCGCGACCACGCTCAACGAGTATCGCCAATATATAGAGAAGGACGCGGCTCTCGAGCGGCGCTTCCAGAAAGTATTGGTGGATGAGCCGAGCGAAGAAGACACCATCGCCATCCTGCGTGGCTTGAAAGAGCGTTACGAGGTTCACCACAAGGTGGCGATCACCGACGGCGCGATCATCGCCGCGGCCAAGCTCAGTCATCGCTACATCACCGACCGTCAGCTGCCGGACAAAGCCATTGACCTGATCGACGAAGCCGCCAGCCGCATCCGTATGGAGATCGACTCCAAGCCGGAAGTGCTGGACCGTCTGGAACGTCGCTTGATTCAGTTGAAGGTGGAATCCCAGGCGCTGAAGAAAGAAAGCGACGACGCGGCGAAGAAACGTCTGGAAAAACTGCAGGAAGAAATCGTTCGTCACGAGCGTGAATACTCGGATCTCGAAGAAATCTGGAACTCGGAAAAAGCCGAAGTCCAGGGTTCGGCGCAGATCCAGCAGAAGATCGAACAGTCCCGTCAGGAACTGGAAGCCGCGCGCCGTAAGGGCGACTTGAACCGCATGGCCGAGTTGCAATACGGGGTGATCCCGGACCTAGAGCGCAGCCTGCAAATGGTCGATCAGCACGGTAAAAGCGAAAACCAGTTGCTGCGCAGCAAGGTGACTGAAGAAGAGATCGCCGAAGTCGTGTCGAAGTGGACCGGCATTCCGGTGTCGAAAATGCTCGAGGGCGAGCGCGAAAAACTGATGAAGATGGAAAGCCTGTTGCACCAACGTGTGATCGGTCAGGACGAAGCGGTGATCGCTGTCTCCAACGCGGTGCGGCGTTCCCGTGCCGGGTTGTCCGACCCGAATCGCCCGAGCGGCTCGTTCATGTTCCTCGGCCCGACCGGTGTCGGTAAAACCGAGCTGTGCAAGGCGCTGGCCGAGTTCCTGTTCGATACCGAAGAGGCGATGGTGCGGATCGACATGTCCGAGTTCATGGAGAAACATTCCGTGGCTCGACTGATCGGCGCGCCACCGGGCTACGTGGGCTATGAAGAGGGCGGTTACCTGACCGAGGCGGTGCGTCGCAAGCCTTATTCGGTGATCCTCCTGGACGAGGTCGAGAAGGCCCACCCGGATGTATTCAACATTTTGCTGCAAGTGCTTGAAGATGGCCGTTTGACCGACAGCCATGGCCGCACGGTGGATTTCAAAAATACCGTGATCGTCATGACCTCCAACCTTGGATCGGTGCAGATTCAGGAACTGGTAGGGGATCGTGAAGCGCAGCGCGCGGCGGTGATGGATGCGATTTCCACGCACTTCCGGCCGGAGTTCATCAACCGGGTGGACGAAGTGGTGATTTTCGAACCGCTGGCTCGGGATCAGATCGCCGGCATTACCGAGATCCAGTTGGGACGCCTGCGTAGCCGCCTGACGGAGCGCGAGCTGAAGCTTGAGCTGAGTCCGGAAGCGATGGATAAGCTGATCGCTGTCGGTTACGACCCGGTCTATGGCGCACGGCCGCTCAAACGAGCAATCCAGCGCTGGATCGAGAACCCGCTGGCGCAGCTGATTCTGTCGGGTCGCTTCATGCCCGGCGATACCGCCAAAGGTGTCGTGGAAAACGACGAAATCGTTTTCGTCTGACGCTCGGCGGCAGTGCAATAAAAGAAGGCCTCGCATCGCGAGGCCTTTTTTTCGCCAGGCTGTTGAACTCAAAGGAAAAGGCTTGTAAAGTGCGCCCCGCAGTAAGTCGCCCTGAAGGGTTTTTGCTCCCCAAGCAGGAATCTGAAATAAGTTGCAAATCATTAACTTGAAAGCAATTTAGGGGGTTGACAGAGGTGCTTAAGATTGTAGAATAGCGCGCCTCAGACACACGAACGCAGCGATGCGAACGGGTCGAAGAGAACGCAGTAAAGCTTCACTGTTGTAAATTGAAATATGTAGTTCCGTGATAGCTCAGTCGGTAGAGCAAATGACTGTTAATCATTGGGTCCCAGGTTCGAGTCCTGGTCACGGAGCCAATTTCAAACCGGGGTATAGCGCAGTCCGGTAGCGCGCCTGCTTTGGGAGCAGGATGTCAGGAGTTCGAATCCCCTTACCCCGACCATTTTTGGGTCGTTAGCTCAGTTGGTAGAGCAGTTGGCTTTTAACCAATTGGTCGTAGGTTCGAATCCCACACGACCCACCATTTTTGAAACCAGTTAGCGCTGGAATCGAATCTTAAGATCAGAGGCCAAAAGCGCTGATCGAAGAAGGCGCCTTTAAAAGGTGCCTTTTTTTTACCGGGGTATAGCGCAGTCCGGTAGCGCGCCTGCTTTGGGAGCAGGATGTCAGGAGTTCGAATCCCCTTACCCCGACCATATTAAAAATCCTCGTATCGAAAGATACGGGGATTTTTTTTGTCTGCTGCAAATGCAAAAAAGCCCCGCTTCTCGATGGAGAGGCAGGGCTTGGGCCTTCAGAGGCTTAACTATTGTCTTTCAAGTGCTCGAACAAGCCCTTCGGCATTTTTTTGCCATTGGCTTCGTAGTTGGTTTTCACGTTATCAAAAGCCTCTTGTTCATCGATTTGGCCATCATGGTTGGTGTCGATCTTGTCGAAGTCAGCCTTGGGTGCCACTTTCAGGAATTCCGCGCGGGATACCTTGCCATCGTCGTCGGTGTCGGTCTTGGCCATCGAGGCATCGCCGCACTTGCCTTCGCCACATTTACCTTCCGGCGTCTTCACGACCTGTTCCGTCGATGCCAGCAGGTAGCCTTGAGTCAACGGCTGCGAAGCGAATACGGAACCGGACAACATCATGCCACCGGCCAGGACAGCGCCGAGCAGGCCAACGGTGTTTTTGCTGAGAGTACGGGACATTACAAATCTCCTGGGTTGCACGACACAACCGCTCGATAAAGGACGCCACGTGAATGCGGCGATGGCCGAAGCAGGCGGTGCCTTGCTCGGGTGTGGCCATTTAGCGGGCGTGGTGTATCGCTACTGTGTCGCGCAAGGGGGGCTTTGTAAGCGAAGGGCTGAATCGGGGGAAGGGATACAGTAAGACACAGATTTACGGCTGATGAAGAACAAATGTGGGAGCGGGCTTGCTCGCGAAGGCGGTGTAACAGGCAACATTAATGTTGAATGTTATGGCCTCTTCGCGAGCAAGCCCGCTCCCACAATGGATGTGTGTTAATGCAGCTTCAGCCGCGGCTCAGTCCCGCGACCAATCTTGCTACCCAGCATCAACATCGCCGTACGAAATGCGCCATACAGCGCCATCTGGTGCATGCGATACAGCGACACGTAAAACATCCGTGCCAGCCAGCCCTCGAGCATCACGCTGCCGGTCAGGTTGCCCATCAAGTTACCCACAGCCGAAAAACGCGACAGCGAAATCAGCGAGCCGTAGTCGGTGTACTTGTACTCCGGCAGGGCTTTGCCTTCGATCCGCAGTTTCAGCGATTTGGCCAGCAACGAAGCTTGCTGGTGCGCAGCCTGGGCGCGCGGCGGCACATTGCGGTCGGTGCCCGGTTGTGGGCAGGCCGCACAGTCACCGAAGGCGAAGATGTTCTCATCGCGGGTGGTTTGCAGGGTCGGCAACACTTGCAGCTGATTGATGCGGTTGGTTTCCAGGCCATCGATGTCCTTGAGGAAACCCGGCGCACGAATCCCGGCGGCCCAGACTTTGAGGCTTGCGCTGATCACTTTGCCATCGGCGGTTATCAGGCTGTCTGCCGTCACTTCGCTGACTGCAGCATTGGTCATCACGTTGACCCCGAGTTTCTCCAGGGTTTTATGCACAGGCCCGCCGATTCGTTCCGGCAGGGCTGGCAGCACTCGCGGCCCGGCTTCGATCAGAGTGATGTGCATGTTTTCCGGTTTGATCCGGTCCAGCCCGTAGGCCGCGAGTTCATGGGCTGCGTTGTGCAGTTCCGCTGCCAGTTCGACGCCGGTTGCGCCAGCGCCGACGATGGCCACGCTGATCTGTTGCACCGTGTCAGTTTGCCCGGCATGGGCGCGCAGGTAATGATTGAGCAGTTGCTGATGGAAGCGCTCGGCCTGTTTGCGGGTGTCGAGGAACAGGCAGTGTTGCGCCGCGCCCTGCGTGCCGAAATCGTTGGTGGTGCTGCCGACGGCAATCACCAGCGAGTCGTAAGGCACTTCACGCGCTGGCACCAGTTCCAGACCGGCTTCGTCGTAGGTGGCGGCCAGCTGGATTTTCTTCTGTGCGCGATCGAGCCCGCTCATGCGCCCCAGCTGGAACTCGAAGTGGTTCCATTTTGCCTGGGCAACATAGTTGAGTTCGTCTTCGGAAGAGTTCAGGGAACCTGCCGCCACTTCGTGCAACAGCGGTTTCCAGATGTGGGTCAGGTTCGCGTCGACCAGCATCACACTGGCCGTGCCGCGCTTGCCCAGAGTCTTACCCAGACGGGTAGCCAACTCCAGACCGCCGGCGCCGCCGCCAACGATGACAATACGATGAGTCATGGGGATATCTCGCAAGGCTAAAAGAAATCGGTGCAGTTACCCGAGCGAGCGCGATGCTGCTCATAGCGTCAGGTAACTGATAAGTCGGCTCAACAGGCCTAGACCAATGGTCACTGCCAACACCAGCACCAGGAGCATCCACGGCCGGAAAGGCCGGCGCTCGACTTGGTGCTGGGACAAGTGCAGGTACTCTTCGACATGCTTCTGGTCGTCCGGGTTCAGGCGGCTGGTCATATTGGGCCTCGTCAGGTAGACGTTGCTGAATGTGTAGAAGCTACAGCGTGGGGATCCTGCGTTGAACGGAGCTTAGCCGATGGCTGGAATGGCTCGACGCTCACCGTATTGTCCAGGCGATTGATTCCACTTTGTAACACTCGGCGACCAACTCCCGCAACGGAATCACAGGCTGATCCCGACGTCGAAGACGATGCTGCGACCCAGGTTGCTACGCAGAAAATCCGGGGCATCCGGGTGGGCAAACAGCACTCTGGCGAAGGTCGGGCCGACCAGCGACAACGAACGCCAGCCCTGACGCAGGTATTCGGTGGGCGGTGGAAAGTGGCTGTTGAGGTCCAGTACTTCGCGCTTGAGGCTGGCGAAGGCGATGATGTCCAACTCCCCCAAATCCATGCCCCGCTCTTGGTAGTTGTGGGCTTTTTTACGCAAGGTCGGCGCCAGTCTCAGCAGAAATTCATTGGCCGGGATGCGCCGGGGCTTGGCCTCGCGGCGCACCAACTGGCTCAGGGAAAACGCGCTGCGTCGACGTTGCAGCTCGTCGCGCCATTCGTCGTTGAGGCGTCGGCCCTCGTCGAGCACGAAAAATACCTCGAAATTCGCGTCACGGAACAACACGTCCGGCGGCTCCCCTGCGGGGGAAAATTCGTCGGCGCGATACGGAATGTTCAAGCCTTGCAGCAGGCGCTGGCAAACCCAACGCTCACGCTCCCATTTGCGGGCATTGGAGAGGAACGTGTTGGCTTGCTCGGCCGCAATGGTCAGCAGGCGTAAATAATCTGAGTCATCCATAGGCCCAAGCTTAGCGTTCAAATGTGATCTGAATAATAAGTCTGTCGCAAAAGAAAAAAGTCTGTCTCGATTTCTTCAGACAGAGTCTTGCCCGTTTTTTCTGGCATGCCTATGGGTGTTCACGCTGCTTTAGCCTGTCCATGCTGTGCTTTATGACATCCATCACCGCAGCGGTCATCACCGAGGTGGAGACACCAAACATCAGGATGCCGTTGGCTGCCTCCAATGGCCCAAGCAGACGCCAGCGTGAGGACATGACGATGTCGCCGTAGCCCAGCGTGGCGAAATTGACCGCCGAGTGATACAGCGCGGTGAGGAACTCGTCGAATTCGTCGAGCAGCATGAACAGCGTGGCCCAGATGGCGATCTGCACGAAATTACTGAGCGACATCAGCAGCATGACCATCGACAACAACAGGATATTCAGCCATTGCGATTCATGAGCGGATTGGGCATGCCTGAAATGAACGTAATAACGCAGGCATACAGTTATGAAAACGGCTTGCATTAGCAGGCAGAACAACATCACGGGAAGGCCGGCCAATAGATTCAACAGCATGGGAATTTCCTCTGCCGCCGTATCAGGTCTGTCCCTGGTTGTCTGGTCCGGGTTCTTGCGCTTGATCCACCCATTCCCAGAACAGCTGATAGCCGACCGCGAGTATCACAGGACCGATAAACAGGCCGAGGATACCGCCCGTGACCATGCCGCCCAAGGCACCGATCAGCACCACAGGCATCGGTACATCGACACCACGACCTAGCAACAGTGGTTTGAGGACGTTATCGACCAATCCCGCGATGAAGACATAGATGGCAAATATGATGGTCGCCGTACTGGCACCTTCGCTCATGAAAACAAAGACGATCACCGGAAGGGTAATCAGGCTCGCCGGTAACTGCATGATGCCAAGAAGCAGCACCGCCAAGGCGAGAAGACCGGCGCCGGGGACGCCCATGAACACAAAACCGATACCCACCAACAGCATCTGGATGAACGCGATACCGACCACCCCCAACGCCACTGCCCGGATGGTGGCGGTGCACAGATCGGCGATTTTTGGCCCGTTGATCGGACCGCTGAAGCGCGAAACGATTCGCACCGCGCTGCGGTGGCCGCCTTCTCCATACGCTAAAAAAATACCGGCAATAATCAGTGCGACGATGAATAAAAGGAGCCCCATGCTGACACCCGCAAGCTTGCTCAGCAGGGAGAGGCTGACACCTTTGATCTGCGGTATGAACTTCTGTGCCAGATCGGGCAGGTCAGTGGTGGCTTGCGCCCACAAGTTATAAAGAGGTTTTCCCACGAGCGGCCAGCTGGCTACCGTATCGGACGGTGGCGGAATATGGAAACTGTCGGTTTTGACCATGGTCATGACCTTCTCCACGGATTCCGCAAGCGAGGCTCCCAACAAATAAACAGGCACCATAAGAATACTGATGGCGATTAATACGATCAGCGTCGCGGTGAGCCCGTCTTTGTTCCCCAGCTTGCCTTTGAACCTGACTTGCAAGGGGTAGAGGGTGATTGCCAGGATCACCGACCACAGCATCAGGTCGAGGAACGGGCTGAATATCTGAAAGCAGAACATCACCAGAACGGCAATCACTCCGGCACGAATCAGCACATCGAGCAGATCCCGGGAAAAAATCTTTTCGAGCATGGGCGTGGGAACCATTGATTACCTCCTGTAGAGAGTGGCAAAGACATGCGATCGGTAAGTCCAGCATAGACGCGCTGGCAATCTACGCGCTGGCTGCGGGTGTCTCCGCTGCCACTCAGTGATCCTGGTCCTGCCAATCCACCGGATGAATCATCAGATAGCTGTCGACTGCAGTACCTATTGTTGGAAAGAACGCCGTTTCACCAAGCCGCGCGAAAAGCCCGAATCGCTTCAGCTTGTCCTTGACCGGGTCCTTCATCTCGGCCACGCACAACTTGATACCCGCCGCGTGCAAGGTTTCGTCCAGTTCCGCCAACATGTCGGCGGAGGTCACGTCCACGCTGGTGACGGGTTCCGCCGCAACGACCAACCAGCGCACTGGCGTAGGCGATGCCGCGACGGCGTCGAGCACTCGGTCATGGAACAACTCGGCGTTGGCGAAAAACAACGGCGCATCCCAGCGAAACAGTACGAGGCCGGGTACAAGGCGCGCGTCGGGATAGCGTTTGATGTCGTGATAACCCTTGACGCCTTCCGCGCGTCCCAGAACGGCAGAGTAAGGGCGCCAGCCATCCCACAGAAATTCGATGACGGCGATCACGATGGCCAGGCCGATGCCCTCAATCGCACCCAGCACGGCCACGCCGACGGTGCAGACGATTGACAGCCAGAACTCCCAACGCTGGATTCGATAAATGCGTCGCAGGTCGGTGACCTCGATCAGGCCGATGGCGGAGGCGATCACCACAGCAGCCAGTGCGCTGGTGGGTAAATCCTTCAACAGATCCGGTGCCACCACCAGCAGTAAGGCAACAGCCAGCGCGCCGATGACTCCGGTCAGCTGGGTTTTGGCGCCTGCAGCCTCGGCCACGGGCGTCCGTGACGAACTGCTGCTGATTGGAAAACCCTGAAAAAAACCGGCGGCCAGGTTGGCAACGCCGAGCCCCACCATTTCCTGGTTCGGGTCCACATAGGTACGGGTTCGCGCCGCATAGACACGCGAGAGCACGCTGGTATCGGCGAACGAAACCAGGGCAACGGCGCAACCGCCGATCAGGACGGGGACAATATCAGCGCGAGTGATCCAGGGGATGGCGAACGCAGGCAAGCCTTGTGGAAGAGAACCGAGGACCGATATTCCTGCACGCGTGGCAAGGTCCAGCACACCCACGGCGACGGTCGCTCCTGCCACGGCGATCAGAATGCCCGGTATGCGCTTGTTGCCCTTGAGCAGCAGAATCACGGCCAAGGTGCCTGCGCCGACCATGAACGCGGTCCAGTTGGTTTTTCCCTCCATTATCGCTGTAGCGATCGCCCACAGGTTTCTCAGCGGGCCGTCGGATTCAATCGAAAAACCAAAAAACTTGGGCAGTTGGCTGATCAAAACCGTCAGCGCGATCCCGTTCATGTACCCGTAGCGGATCGGTTTGGAAAGAAGCTCCGTGACAAAACCCAGGCGCGCGATGCCGGCGAGGATGCACACCGCCCCCGACACGATCGCCATCATGCCCGCAAGGGCGATTGCACGATGCGGATCACCGCCGGACAGTGGCAGGACGACGGCGAGGATGACGGCAGCCAGCGATGAATCCGGCCCCAACACTAGAATCCGGCTGGGCCCGAACAGCGCATACGCGAGCAGCGGAACGATGGTCGCGTAAAGGCCATAGATGCCGGGTACGCCCGATGCCACCGCGTAGGCGATGCCGACAGGCACCAGCATCGTGGTCAGTACCAAACCGGCCACAAGGTCGTGCCTCAACCAGGCTATTTTGTATCCGCGTAGCGTGCGCAGTCCCGGTAGCCAGCGATCCCAACCGGCCTTGTCGCCGCCGGTATCTCGATGGGCAATCCGGCCGGGTTCCGGGACGGGAGGCGAAGCATCCGAATGGCTCATAGGACTGTGGCCCTTTGGTGTACAGCGCAGATCCGCTTGAACGTGCCGGTCAGAATTTTTCCGGAATTCGCCGCAGCGGATAATTCGGTTCACGATAGCCGCCTGATTTCTGCCGTTTGGGCAAAATCACCTTCTCGCGCGGTACATTCTTGTACGGAATGCGGCTGAGCAAATCAGAGATGATGTTGAGGCGGGCCCGCTTCTTGTCGTTTGAGTTGGCCACAAGCCACGGAGCATGTTCGGTGTCGGTCGCCTTGAACATGTCGTCACGTGCGCGTGAGTAGTCATACCAGCGGCTGTATGACTTGAGATCCATTGGCGTCAGTTTCCAGGTTTTGCGGCCATCCTTGATCCGCGCCTCGAGCCGGCGGGTCTGCTCCTCTTCGCTGACTTCCAGCCAGTACTTGAACAGGATTACGCCCGAGTCGACCATCATGCGTTCCATGAGGGGGGTCAGGCTCAGGAAACGGGTGACCTGCTCATCGGTACAAAATCCCATCACACGCTCGACCCCTGCGCGGTTGTACCAACTGCGATCGAAGATCACCACTTCGCCAGCCGCTGGCATGTGCGCCATGTAGCGCTGCATGTACATCTGGCTCTTCTCGCGATCGGTCGGTGCAGGTAGCGCCACCACCCGAAAGACGCGCGGGCTCACCCTCTCGGTGAGCGCCTTGATCGTCCCACCCTTGCCGGCGCCGTCGCGTCCCTCGAAGACGATACAGATCTTGATGCCCTTGGCTTTTACCCACTCCTGCAACTTGACCATTTCGACATGAAGTCGGCGTAACTGCTCAAGGTAGTCTTTGTTCTTCAGTTTCAAAGGTTCAGCGGCGTTACTTTTAACAGGGGTTTTCTTCTTGTCCTTTGCCATGACCCAAGCCTCACCTATGCCAGTCGTATTGCTTCGAGCAAAACTGGCGTCGTAGACGGCCCTCTGCTCTTGACGTTTAACTCCATACCAACCGCGTGAGTCTAGTCCATGGTTCAACCCTCTACAGGGTTACTGCAGGCTCCTTGAAACATTGCACTAAACGGATAGCGATCTGCGCAAAGCGGCTATTGCCCCGTGCCCGGCGTCTCTACCCTCGGCTGTACGGACGTTAGCCGCGTTACCGACTCTTAAAAAAACAACAACAAGAGATAGATGCCATGCGCAAGATCGACGTACATGAGGTTATCGACAACGCTCGATTCAACCGCTTTCACTGGATGGTGCTGTTCTGGTGCGCCCTGATCATCATCTTCGACGGATACGATTTGGTGATCTACGGCGTGGTGTTGCCGATGCTGATGAAAGAGTGGGGGCTCAGTCCCCTGCAAGCCGGCGCATTGGGCAGCTATGCCTTGTTCGGGATGATGTTCGGCGCGCTGTTTTTCGGTCCGCTGTCGGACAAGATCGGCCGCAAGAAAGCCATCACGATCTGCGTGGTGCTCTTCAGCGGTTTTACCGTGCTCAATGGTTTTGCCCGTAACCCCACCGAGTTTGGCCTCTGCCGGTTCATTGCCGGGCTGGGCATCGGCGGGGTGATGCCCAACGTTGTGGCGCTGATGAACGAGTACGCGCCGAAGAAAATTCGCAGCACGCTGGTGGCGATCATGTTCAGCGGCTACTCGGTGGGCGGCATGCTCTCGGCGGGGCTCGGCATCGTGCTGATCCCGAGTTTCGGCTGGCAGTCAGTGTTTTACGTGGCGGTGCTGCCGTTGCTGTTATTGCCGCTGATCATGTACTTCCTGCCCGAATCGGTGGGTTTCATGCTGCGTCAGGGGCGCAATGACGAGGCGCGCAACGTTCTGGAGCGGGTTGACCCGGCTTACGTTGCACTCGCCAGCGATCAGTTGCACATGAGCGAAGTGAAGGGCACTGGCACCCCGGTGTTGCAACTGTTCCGTGAGGGCCGTGCGTTGCGCACGCTGATGCTGTGGCTGGCGTTCTTCTGCTGCTTGCTGATGGTTTACGCCTTGAGTTCCTGGCTGCCGAAACTGATGGCCAACGCCGGTTACAGCCTGGGCTCGAGTCTGTCGTTCCTGCTGGTGCTCAACTTCGGGGCCATATTCGGCGCGGTCGGCGGCGGGGTGCTGGGTGACAAGCTCAATCTGCCGCGCGTGTTGGCGGTGTTCTTCGTTGTAGCTGCGGTATCGATCAGTTTGCTGGGCTTCAACAGTCCGATGCCGGTGTTGTACCTGCTGATCGCCCTTGCCGGCGCCACCACTATCGGCTCGCAGATTCTGTTGTACGCCTGCGCCGCACAGTTCTACTCCATGACCATTCGCTCCACCGGTTTGGGTTGGGCGTCGGGTATCGGCCGCAACGGTGCCATCGTCGGTCCACTGTTGGGCGGTGCCTTACTGGGGATCAGCCTGCCGCTGCAACTGAACTTCATGGCGTTTGCCTTGCCCGGTGCGGTGGCCGCCGTCGCCATGACTGTGTTCGCCATTAGCAGTCAGCGCAGCGCTTCTGGTGTCAGCCAAGTGCTGTCATCGACCGGCGCTTGAGTCATGAAAGCTCTATTGCGGGACTTTTCCCTGTCAGCCGCCGTCGCCGGATTTATCGCCACGGTGATTTCCTACGCAGGCCCGTTGGTGATCATCTTTCAGGCAGCTGAAACGGCACATCTCTCGCGGGAAGTGTTGTCGTCCTGGATCTGGGCGATTTCCATCGGCAGCGCCGTGCTCGGCATCGGTTTGAGCCTGCGTTACCGCGTCCCGGTAATCATCGCGTGGTCGGCACCGGGTTCGGCATTGCTGGTGGCATTGTTGCCGGGAATCTCCATGCCGGAGGCGGTGGGTGCTTATCTGGTCAGCAGCCTGATTGTCTTTCTGGTCGGGGTGTCGGGGGCTTTTGACCGGATCATCGGCAAACTGCCCGCGGCGATTGCGGCGGCGATGCTGGCGGGGATTCTGTTCAGCTTCGGTACGGGGTTGTTCGTCTCGCTACAAGGCAAGCCGCTGCTGGTGCTGGCGATGTTTGCCACGTACCTGATCTGCAAGCGGGTGATGCCGCGCTATGCGGTGTTGATGGTGCTGCTGGTGGGCTGTTCCATCGCGTATCTCGCAGGTGATTTGCACCGCGAAGCGCTGGTGATCGGTTTGGCCACGCCGGTATGGATCACCCCCGTGTTCAGCCTGAGCGCGACCCTGAATGTCGCGTTGCCGCTGGTGATGGTGGCGCTGACCGGCCAGTTTGTTCCCGGCATGGCGGTGCTGCGTGCCAGCGGCTACACAACGCCGGCGGGCCCGATCATCGCCAGTAGCGCGTTGGGCACTGCGCTGTTAGCGCCGTTTGGTTGTCACGGGTTGAATCTGGCGGCGATTACCGCGGCCATTTGTACCGGTCGCGAGGCCCATGAAAATCCGCGTAAACGCTATGTGGCCGGGGTCGTGGGCGGGCTGTGTTACCTGGTGCTGGGGATCTTCGGTGCCACGCTGGTTTCGTTGTTTTCGGCGTTCCCCAAGGAACTGATCGCGGCCCTGGCCGGGCTGGCGCTGTTCGCGGCGATAGCCGGGGCGTTGGCCGGCGCAATGGCGGTACCGAGCGATCGCGAAGCCGCGTTGGTGACCTTTCTCACCACCGCCTCGGGCATGTCGCTGTTTGGTCTGTCCGCCGCTTTCTGGGGATTGATTTTCGGCATGGTCACGCACGTGCTGTTGAGCGCGGGGCGTCCCGTCCCACGCAGCGAAACCGCTGCGACTGAAGTACTTCAACCTGTCGATCAATAAAAATAAGAGAAAAAACGATGAAACAGATTCTTCCAACAACCGGTTCAGTGTTGTCCCTGGCGTTCGTCTCGATTTTTTCCAGTGGCGTGATGGCTGCCGAGGGAGGCTTCATCGAAGACACCACGGCCACCTTGCAGGCGCGTAACTATTACTTCAGCCGGGACTTCTCGGACATCGTCGGGGCCAATCAACAGTCGAAGGCCGAAGAGTGGGCGCAAGGCTTCATCCTCAACGTCAAATCCGGTTATACCCAGGGCCCGGTCGGTTTTGGTGTGGATGTCATTGGCCTGCTCGGCCTCAAGCTCGACAGCAGTCCGGACCGGGTCAACACCGGTTTGCTGCCGGTGCGCGATAACGGGCGCGCAGCGAATGAGTACAGCCGTCTGGAAGGTGCGCTGAAGATGCGTTACTCCAAGACCGAGCTGAAAGTGGGTGAGTTGCAACCCAACGTGCCGGTGCTGGCCTTCAGCGATATCCGGTTGCTGCCGCCCAGCTATCAGGGCGCGAGCATCAGCTCCAATGAGATTGATGGGCTGACCTTGCAAGGTGGCCACTTGAATTCGACCAGCCTGCGCAACGAGGCCGGCGACGAAAAGATGCAAGCCATGCTCGGTCATGTACCGCAGCGTCAGGTCAGCAGCGATGGTTTCAACTTTGCTGGCGCCGATTACGCCTTCAATGACAAACGCAGCTCGGTCAGCGCCTGGTTCGGGCAACTGGAAGATATCTACAACCAGCGCTTTCTCGGCCTCAAGCACAGCGAGCCGATGGGCGACTGGACCCTGGGCGCCAACCTTGGCTATTACGATTCGCGTGAAGACGGCAAAAAGTTGCTGGGCAATATCGACAACCAGGCGTTCTTCTCCTTGCTGTCGGCCAAGCGCGGCGGCCACACGTTTTATGTCGGCTATCAGGGCATGTTCGGCGACAGCGCCTTCCCGCGAGTTTTTGCCAACATCTCGCCACTGGGCAATGAAGTGCCGACCTACGAGTTTGCCTTCACCGATGAACGCTCCTGGCAGGCACGTTACGACTACGATTTCGCGGCCCTCGGCGTGCCGGGGCTGACCAGCACCGTGCGCTACATCACCGGCAACAATGTCGATACCGGCAAAGGCTTTGAAGGCAAGGACCGCGAGCGCGATCTGGATATCGGCTATGTGCTGCAGAGCGGCAGTCTCAAAGGCCTCGGGATCCGTGTTCGCAACGTCATGGCGCGCTCCAACTACCGCAGCGATATCGACGAAAACCGCCTGATCCTCAGTTACACCTGGAAGCTGTTATGAACCAGGGCGATCACAGATCAGTGGTGCAGTCACCCATGACTTCGTACGTCACGCGATGGGTCTGGCCCTGATGATCGACATACTCCATGGTCGCAGGCACAACCCCGCAGGCGGTTGCGGTGTTCGTCACTGAAACCACCTTGGCGATGTCCATCGGCTGCGCCGGGTTGTACGAGGTGGCGGCTGGCTCGTTGCCGGCGGCCAGGGCCGAGGTGGCGGCGAGGGTCAGAAACAGGCTGATCAAGGTTTTCATTTTTCTGTGCTCCGTGTCGATTCCGATGCTTGGATTTTAGTCTTTGCCCGCAATCGATAAAGGGGCCTGGGTCTGATTCAGCCTTGCAGGAAACGTAACAATCGCGGCCTCTTTTTGATTGTGTAGATATCCGTTTCTTCGGTAACGGATATGCCCCAATCGTAAAACGACCCTACGGAGCAAAGTCGAAGGGCGTACAAAGGGCGGTGTAGACTGAAGCCCTGTTCTCTTTCGGCAGACAAGGGAGTGTGCCCAGCCATGATCGGTGCCGAGTTACTGTCCTCCGAAACCCTGACGGTGGGGTGGTTGATCTATGTACCGGTGCTGATCTGGGCTATTGCGCGAGCCCCTTGGGTCGAACTGTTCAGCGACAGCCGCCGTCAGCATCTGTTGTTCGGCACGGTGTTCGCGCTGTTCATGCTCTGGCTGGTGCGACGGGACTTCGACACGGGCGTGTCCTATCACTTCATCGGCATGACGGCGGTGACATTACTGCTGGATTGGCCGTTGGCGATTGTCGGCGGGTTGGTCGCGCAAGCGGGATTGGTGCTGCTCGGTCGGCAGGACATGGCGGCCATGGGGGTCAATGGCGCGTTGCTGATTCTGCT
Organism: Pseudomonas sp. JV414; assembly: GCF_032424305.1. Lineage (NCBI taxonomy): Bacteria > Pseudomonadati > Pseudomonadota > Gammaproteobacteria > Pseudomonadales > Pseudomonadaceae > Pseudomonas > Pseudomonas sp. JV414. The sequence goes on from NZ_VYKC01000017.1 coordinate 266,515, forward strand.
GCCGGTGCTGATTACCGAGTGCTGCGCGATTCTGGTCGAGCGCGCGCAGCCGCGTAATCCTTTTGTGTACATCTTCTGTTCCGGTTTTTTTGCCGCTGCGTTGTCGGCCCTGTTGTGTTTGATTCTGGCGCTCACATTGCTGTGGTACGACGAACGTTTCGCCATGCCCTATTGGCTGGAAGATTTTGTCGGTTATCTATGGCTGCTGATTTTTCCCGAAGCATTTATCAACGGCATGGTGGTCAGCGCATTGGTGGTGTTCTGCCCCGAATGGCTGGAGACGTTCAATCGCACGCGCTACCTTTCGGCGCCCTGGAAGGACGACGATCCCAAATCTTGATCCACATCAAATCCAAAAAACGTTGCCGAATCCATGCTCTGGAAAACCTTCAGGAGCAATGGCATGAGTGTGTATGAGTGGGCCCGGCAGGAGTTGCGTCAGAGTCTGGATGTGGCGCAAGAGGTGGGCTTCGATCCGGGATTGAGCCTGCGCGCCTTGCTCAGTGCGGTGGTGCAGCAGAGCAAGGCGGTACGCAATATCGAAGACCTGGCCGATGAGTTGCGGTTTCTCGCCGAGAACCTCGACGAGGGCCAGGACTATGGCTTTATGCGGCCCTGAGGGGCGTGATCAGTGACGCGGGTCGAAGTCTTCGCTGAACATTTCGTCCTCGGCATCCGGGCCCACCGGGATCTTGTGTTCTTCCGACGCCCAGGCGCCCAGGTCGATCAGTTTGCAGCGGTCCGAGCAGAACGGCCGGAATGTGTTCTCGGGGCTCCATTCGACAGGGGCGCCACAGGTTGGGCAATCGACGGTTGGGGTTTGGCTCATGACTGGCCTCCACGCAAAGTAAGGTAAAAGTGATGCAGGCGTTCGACCTCGCTGTGCAGCCAGGCGAGGTCGCGGTCGTTGACCACCACATCGTCGGCATGGCTCACGCGGTCCTGTCGGCTGGACTGGGCCTTGAGGATCGCCTGGACCTGCTGTTCGCTGGTCTGGTCACGCTGCAGCGTGCGTTCGATCTGTAACTGTTCCGGAGCATCGATCACCAAAACCCGTTGGGTCATGGCGTACTGCCCGGACTCGATCAGCAGCGGCGAAACCAGAATCGCGTAAGACGATTGTGCCTTGGACAGATGGTGGGTGATTTCTTCGGCGATCAGCGGATGCAGCAGTGCTTCGAGCCAGCGGCGTTCATCCGGCACTTCGAAGATCAGCTTGCGCAGCGCCGCGCGATCCAGTTGGCCGTCGGCTTGCAGCACGCCGGGGCCAAAGTGCTCGGCGATCTTCGCCAGTGCCGGGCGACCGGGTTCGACCACCCAGCGAGCCGCATGATCAGCGTCGACCACGTGCACACCCAGGTCGATAAAGTGTTGGGCGGCCGCGCTTTTGCCGCTGCCGATGCCGCCGGTAAGGCCGAGAATCCAGGGTTTTTCCACAGGGGTATTCATTTCAAACCGACAAACTGCCAATAGAAGCCGGTTATTTGACCACCCCAGAGCAAGGCAATCCAGCCGGAAATGGCCAGATAGGGGCCAAAGGGCAGCGGCGTCGAGGTTTTCGCATCCCGCAGGCGCAGCAAAATCACCCCGATGATGGCGCCCAGCAACGATGACAGCAGGATGGTCAGCGGCAAGATCTGCCAGCCGCCCCAAGCGCCAAGCATCGCCAAGAGCTTGAAGTCACCGTAGCCCATGCCGTCCTTGCCGGTGATCAGCTTGAACAGCCAGAACACCGTCCACAGCGCCATGTAGCCGGCCACCGCGCCCCAGAGCGCGTCATGCAGAGACACGAAGAGCCCGAAGCTGTTGACGATCAACCCCAGCCATATCAACGGCAGCACCAGCACGTCCGGCAACAGCTGGTGTTCGGCGTCGATCAGGCTCATCGCCAACAGGCCCCAGCTCAGGACCAGCACCATGCAGGCCTGCCAGCCGAAACCGAAATGCCAGGCGACGAACGCCGACAGTACGCCGCAGGCCAGTTCGGTCAGCGGGTAACGTTTGCTGATCGGCGTCGCGCAGTTCGAGCATCGCCCACGTAAAAACAGATAACTGAGTACGGGAATGTTTTCCCACGCTCGAATCCGATGGCCGCAGTCGGGGCACTCGGAGTGAGGCAGTATCAGGTTGTAAGCCGGGCCGGGGGCTTCGGGTGGCAAATCCAGGACGTCATGGGCTTGCAAGCGCCATTCACGCTCAAGCATTTTCGGCAGGCGCCAAACCACCACGTTGAGGAAACTGCCGATCAGCAAGCCGATCACCAATGCGGTGATCGTAAAGGCCAGCGGGTCGAGACTCAAAAATTCGTTCACGGACATATCAGATCGCTGAGCCGAGTTGGAAGATGGGCAGGTACATCGCAACCACCAGGCCGCCGACGATAACCCCCAGCACCACCATGATGAAAGGCTCCATCAGACTGGTCAGGTTGTCGACCATGTTATCCACTTCGTCCTCATAGAAACTCGCGACTTTGTCGAGCATGTCGTCCAGTGCGCCGGACTCTTCGCCGATGGCCGTCATCTGGATCGCCATGTTCGGAAAGATGCCGGAGGTGCGCATGGCAAAATTCAGCTGCATGCCGGTGGAAACATCCTGCTTGATGCGTAACACCGCTCGCTTGAACACGATGTTGCCGGTCGCGCCTGCCACTGAATCCAGGGCTTCGACCAGTGGCACCCCGGCGGCAAATGTCGTCGACAAGGTGCGGGCGTAACGGGCCACGGCGGACTTGTACATGAGCGCGCCAACCAACGGCAGTTTCAGCAGCCAGGTGTCCATCCGGTCCCGAAAGCCCGGGGACTTTTTAAAGGCATGGCGGACGCCGAAGACCAGCGCGCCCAGCATGCCGAGCACCATCCACCACCAGGCCTGCAGGAACTCCGACAAGCCGATGACCATCACGGTGAACCCTGGCAGCTCGGCGCCAAACCCCGAGAACACCGACTCGAACTGCGGCACAACCTTGACCAGCAGAATACCGGTCACAATGATCGCGACGAACACCACCGCCAGCGGGTAGGTCATGGCTTTCTTGATCTTGGCCTTGAGGCTTTCGCTCTTTTCCTTGTAGGTCGCCACCCGTTCCAGCAAGGTATCCAGGGCGCCGGCCTGTTCGCCGGCATCCACCAGGTTGCAGTACAGCTCATCGAAATACTGGGGCTTTTTGCGCAGGGCGGCGGCGAAACTGTTACCGGCCGCGACTTCCTGTTTCACCTCGTCCACCAGCTTGCGCATGTTCGGGTTGTCGAAGCCCTCGCCGATAATGTCGAACGATTGCAGCAGCGGTACGCCGGCTTTCATCATGGTCGCCATCTGCCGGGTAAACAGGGCAATGTCCAGGGCCTTGATGCGTTTGCCGGCACTGAAAATGGACGCGGTTTTTTTCCGCACCTTGCCCGGGTTGATCCCTTGCTTGCGTAACTGAGCCTTGATCAGCGCGGGATTCTGGCCGGTCAATTCGCCGGTCATTCTTGTGCCTTTTTTGTCTGTGCCTTCCCAGGCATATACGCTTATTTTCGCTGCTTTGACCGCCATGTTCAGTCCTTCGTGACCCGGTTGATTTCTTCAAGGCTGGTGATGCCTTGCATGGCCTTGAGCAGGCCCGAAGTACGCAGGTCGTTGAAGCCGTCCTTACGCATCTGGATGTCGATTTCCAGTGAATTGCCTTCGGCCATGATCAGCCGCTGCAGGTCTGGGGTGTTCTTTACCACTTCATAAATCCCTACTCGCCCTTTGTAACCGTTGTTGCACTGATCGCAACCGACCGGTTCATAGATCGTGAACGAGCCGATGCGTTCCTCGGGAAAGCCTTCTTTGAGCAATGCCTCGCGGGGAATCTCGATGGGCTTTTTGCAATGACTGCACAGTTTGCGCGCCAGGCGCTGGGCGATGATCAGGCTGACCGAGGTCGCGATGTTGAACCCCTGAATCCCCATGTTGTGCAGGCGGGTCAGGGTTTGCGCGGCGCTGTTGGTGTGCAGGGTGGAAAGCACCATGTGCCCGGTCTGGGCAGCCTTGATGGCGATTTCGGCGGTTTCGAGGTCGCGGATTTCGCCGACCATGATCACATCCGGGTCCTGACGCAGAAACGAGCGCAACGCCTGGGCGAAATCCAGTCCCTGCCTCGGATTGACGTTGACCTGGTTGATGCCTTCAATGTTGATTTCTACCGGGTCTTCGGCGGTGGAAATATTGATGTCGACGGTGTTGAGGATGTTCAGCCCGGTATAGAGCGACACGGTCTTGCCCGAGCCGGTGGGGCCGGTCACCAGGATCATCCCCTGTGGCTGCTTGAGGGCGGCCATGTACAGGTCTTTCTGGTCGGGTTCGTAGCCGAGGGCATCGATGCCCATTTGGGCACTGGACGGGTCGAGGATCCGTATCACCACTTTCTCGCCCCATAAGGTCGGCAGAGTGTTGACCCGAAAGTCGATGGACTTGCTTTTGGACAGGTGCATCTTGATTCGCCCGTCCTGGGGTTTGCGTCGCTCGGAGATGTCGAGGCTGGCCATGATCTTCAGCCGGGACGCAATTCGGTTGGCCAGTTGTGTCGGCGGCCTGGCGACCTCCCGCAGCATGCCATCGGTGCGCATCCGCACGCGGTAGATTTTTTCATAGGGCTCGAAATGCAGGTCGGAAGAGCCGCTCTTGATCGCATCGAGCAGCATCTTGTGGACGAATCGCACCACGGGCGCGTCATCAGTATCTTGCCCTGCAATGGGGTCCTGTTTCTGCTCATCGACCGACTCGATGTCCAGCCCGTCGAGGTCGATATCGGCCATGTCTTCCAGGCCAGTGGAGTGGTTGTCGAAGAATTTTTCGATGGCGTCGCTGAGCTTGTCTTCCTCCACCAGAATGGCTTCGGTACTCAGCCCGGTGCTGAACTGGATGTCGTTGATGGCTTGATGATTGGTCGGGTCGGAAATCCCCACGAACAGCTTGTTACCACGCCGCCAGAGGGGCAGGGCGTGGTGCTGACGGATCAGCTTCTCGCTGACCAGCCCTCGGGGTTGGGTGTCCTTGTCCAGGCAGTTGAGGTCCAGCAGGGCCATGCCGAAATGTTCCGAGGCCACCTCGGCGACCTGCCAGCTTTTCAGCAGCTTGTTTTGCACCAGATAGCTGACCAGCGAAATTCGATTGCGTTGGGCCTGCTGATACGCCTGTTGCGCACTTTGGTCAGTGATCAGTTCGGCCAGCACCAATTGCTTGGCCAGACCGCTAAGGGCGATGTCATTCATTGGGATTCCGGACGCAGGCGGTTAATGTCTTATAGCCTAGTCAAGCAGTGGAACCAAACCAGCCGGGGTGAGGTGACAAAAAGTGTCAGATAGTGCGGATCCTTGGGGTAGGAAAGGTCTTTAGCGTGATCTCGCGCCCCGCAGGCAGGGGCGCGCGCGGCTTGGCATGACCTGTGCTGTGCCTTGTTCAGATCATGAGATTTCGACTCATGCATGGAGCCTGTCTATGAAAAATCAAAATGGTTTTACCCTGATTGAACTGCTGATCGTGGTGGCGATCATCGGGATTCTGGCAACGTTCGCATTGCCGCAGTATTCGAAGTACCAGGCGCGGGCGAAAGTAACCGCTGCCCTTGCAGAAATTTCGGCACTGAAAGTGCCTTTCGAAGACATCATCAACCAGGGCACTAACCCCACCCTCGCACTGATCGGCGGTACGGTGACCACCGGTAATTGCACGATTACGGCATCGGGTACCGCCGCTGACGGTGCAGGCACTATTGGCTGCACGATTCTCAACGCTCCAGGGCCGGTGCTCAGCAAAACCATTACGCTTACACGTACACTCACCGGTGGCTGGACATGTGCCACCACGGCTGAACAGGAATACGCGCCTAAAGGCTGCACTGGCGCCTGATCCATTTTCATCCTTCAAAGGCCCCGCGCCACGACGCGGGGCATTTTTTTGCTCGGCATTTAAGGGCGATTTAGATAATCAAGAAAATCCCGACAATTCATGGCCTTAGGCCTGCGTTAAAACCCGCAAGTTGCATGTAGATAATTTCGTAGTCATGCAATTTGCATGATTTCGAAAGTCACCTATTTTTATAAGCTGTTGATTTGCAAGTATTTATTTTTTATCGAGTCGTTGGCACAGCGTTCGCACTATCTCCTGTAACCCTGCTGACAAGACACGCAGCAGACTTTCCAGAAATACAGGAGTTACTCGTATGAAGAAGTTCGCTATCGCTGCCGCTACTGCTACCGCGTTGACCCTGACCATGGCCAACGCTGCATTTGCACAGACCACCCAAGCGACTCAGGCACCCATGATGCTGGCCGCCGGTGAAGTTACTGAAGCGAAAGAGGATGTTTCCGATACCTGGATCACGACCAAAGTCAAAGCAGACCTGGTAACCGAAAAAGGCATCCCAGGCACCGACATCAAAGTCGAAACCAACAAAGGCGTTGTTTCCCTGTCTTCCATGACTGTTCTGACAGACGCTCAGAAAACAACCGCCGTGGCTATCGCCAAGAACATCAAAGGTGTCAAAGCGGTATCCGCTGACGGCCTGAAATCCGAGTAAGACAAGGCTTCTCGCCTGGACCGGGAGAAGGTGCGGTAGACGGGCCGAGTCATACGTCTGCCGCTACTTGAGAGTTCATGCGAAGGCCACAAGGACGTGGCCATTACAGGCCCCGGCATCCGTGTCGGGGCCTGTTCTATTTTGGGGAACAAAGATCAAAAGAAAGATCAAAAGATCGCAGCCTTCGGCAGCTCCTACATGGGAATGAGTACACCTGTAGGAGCTGCCGAAGGCTGCGATCTTTTGATCTGTTCAGTTGCCACGCTTGCTGGTGATTCGAACCAGCCGGTTTCCTTCAAAGCGCAGGTACTGGTACATCCCGCTGTTGGGCCCGTAGGTCCATTCCTCGACCTGAAACTCTTCCCGCCGATTGGCGCTGCGCTTGTAGCCCAACACGTCGCGGGCAACAGGCTCTCCGCATTTTTGCAGCACTTCGTCGGCCCTGTCCCCGACGCTGATCAATTGACTACCGCAGCGCAAGGTGTCGGCCGCCGCTGCCTGGCCGGCAATCAGCATCAGAGCCAGGCTCAAAAGCCAGCGAGTGCCCATCACTCGGCATCCAGGTGCAAAGGCGTGATAACCCGGCCATCGCTTTCTGCTTCGCCGAGGCTGGCGTCGATGAAGTACACGCGGTCATCGGCCAACTGACCCTTGTCCACCAGATAATCCTTGATGCTGCTGGCTCGTTCTTGCCCGAGTTGACGCAACAGCACCTCGCTGGAGCTCCAGAACGCGATCACGCCTTCACGCATTTTTTTACTGCGCTCTTCCTTGCCCAAGTCCTTCCATTCGGCAGGCGGCTGAGTCTTGAGGCGTGTGCGGTAGATCCCTTCAAGCAGCGGGCCTTTCTCGTTGTCCGGCACTTCCAGCAACGAGGCCTGGGCCGGTACTTTGTCACCGCGGCGCTGGAGCATTTTGTAGTAGTTGTACTGGTATTCCCGCTCCAGACGTTGCTCGGCAATCAGCGGGCCATCGCTGCTCTTGGCGGCGGTGCCTTCGATTTCCAGGCGCAGGGCCGGACGCTCCTTGAGCGCCTGAGACAGTTTGACCAGCGCCGCTTCAGCGTCTTTGCTCAGGTCGCTTGAACCCGGTGCGAATGCCACGGTGCCCAAGTTTTCCGAACCACCACCGCTGACCAGTCCGCCAATCATTTTGAATGGCGCTGCGGCCGCTTTCACGATCAGGTTGCGCAGGGTCTGCCAGATAATAGGCATGACACTGAACTGTGGATTGTTCAGGTCGCCGCTCACCGGCAGCTCGATGGAAATCTTGCCGTCGACATCCTTGAGCAAGGCAATCGCCAATTTCAGCGGCAGGCTCACTGCGTCCGGGCTGTCGACCTTTTCACCCAGTTGCAACTGCTCGACCACCACTTTGTTTTCGGCCAGGAGCTGACCGTTGGTGATCTTGTAATGCAGGTCGAGATTGAGTCGGCCCTTGCGGATACGGTAACCGGCGAACTTGCCGGAGTAGGGCGTCAAGGTGGTCAGTTCCATCCGTTTGAAACTGGTGGCGATGTCCAGGCTGGCCATCGGGTCGAACGGGTTGACCGAACCCTTGATGGTCACCGGCGCATAGCGGTCGACCTTGCCTTTGACGTCGACACTGGCCGGTTTTGCCTGGCGGCTGTCGATGGTGCCGATCTTCCCGTTGAGCTGTTGAACAGCAGTGGCGAAGTTCGGGGTCAGGCTGAAGTCGGCGAAGTTTGCCGAACCATCATTGATGGCTATGCCGCCAATGTGGATGCCCAGCGGTTTTTCTTTTCCGGCTGCCGGTTTGGCCGCGGCGGCTGTGGTGCCGGAATCGGCCGGTTGCGGGATCAGCAGGTCATCAATGTTGGTGGTGCGATCATCGTTGATCATGAAGCGCGCATAGGGCTGGAACAGGTTGACCTTGTCGATCGACAGGCTGTCGCCATGCTGATAGTTCAGACCTTCGAGCACCAACTGTTGCCACTTGAGGAAGTCGCGGGTCTTCAGGGTGTCGAGGGTATGCAGTTGATCGACCTGGGCTTTACCTGTGACGCTGAACGCCAACGGTTCGGTGCTTTTCAGGTCGACCGCCAGATCACTGCCCAGCATGCCGCTGCGCAGTTCGAGACGAATGAACGGGTTGATGTAGGACTGGGCGACGCGCAGATCGATGTCCTTGGTCTGCACGTTCAGTTTGGCGCTGATCGGGGCCAGATTGACCACGCCATCTGCTGTTATCTTGCCTTGCTTGCCCACGCCGGTGTCGAGCTTGAGGTTGAAAGGTGAGCCATTGAGGCTGTCGAAATTTTGCAGGTCCAGGTTCAGCGGGCCCAGCTCCAGCGCCACCTCCGGTTGGGCCTTGCGGTCGGCAAGGTGCACCTGATAATCACGTAGCTGCACGTCTTTGAGCAGAACCTGCCAAGGCTTGCTCGGCGCGGTCGGTTCAGGCTTCGGCGAATCGGCTACTGCCGGCGCGCTGGCTGGCTCGGCATTGGCTTTGTTGGCCGCTTTGGACGGCTGGCTGGCGAACAGTTTTTGCCAATCGAGTTGCCCATCGGCTTCGAGGGCGGCCCAGGTTTCCAGTTTCTGGCTGCGGATCTTGCCGACCACCACTTGCTGTTTGGCCAGGTCCACGGTGGTTTCGCTGATGTCCAGCCGCTCGAGCTTCGCCAGCGGTCGACCGTCCGCAGTCTTGATGGCGAATGGCGCGACGCTGACGGCAACGTTGCTCAGCAGCAGTTCGGTTTCCTTGGCCAGGTTGAGTTTGTAGTCGGTGCTGAGGCTGACCACGCCATCTTCGAGTGCGAGCGGCACAGCATCGCGCACATAGGGCCAAAAGGATTTCATCTTGCCGTCGGTGATTTTCAGCTTACCTTCGGAGGCGATCGGGATCAGGCTGAAGTTACCGGTCCAGTCGATCTGTCCACCTGCCGGGCCGATGGCCACCAACGTCATGTCGGCGCTGTCTTCGGGCAAGGTGCTGAGGTTTTTCAGTTCGAAATCGAGTTTGTCGTAGAGGAATTCGATGGGTTCGCTGGGGCGTGCATCCTCGAAATGGACGGAGCCGCTGACCAGTTTGATCCGTTCCACGCGCAGCGGGAATGGCTTGGCTTGCGGATCGACCGGGGTCGGTTCGCTGGCGGGGATTTTGAACAGGCCGAGCAGGTTGAGTTTGCCGTCCTTGCTGAAGAGGATTTCGGTCTTGGGTTTGTCCAGTTCGATATCGGACAGGTGCAGCGCCTTGGTCCAGAGGCTGTCGATCTGCAAGTTGGCGTATAGACGTTCGAAGCCCACTTGCTCCTTGCCCGGCTCGCCGATGACCAGACCCCAGAGGGTGACTTCGAGGCTGAATGGGTTGAGTTCGATCCGTGAAATCGTCGCGGGCGTCGTGGCGTAGTTGGCCAATTGTTGGTTGGCGATTCGCAACGCGATGCCCGGCAAAATCAGAAACCCCAGCAGGCTATAAAGAGCCAGGGCAGTCAACAAGGCGCCGATAGCGCGAATCAATCCTTTGGGCATGTGCGGCTTCATTTGTCGGAATCGGAGTGCCTTGGAGTATGGCATGCGTTTGCGGTTCCGAAGCAACCAGGCTTTATAGGATTTATCTGATTATCGGCGTGGATTTTCAGAGCTGCAGGATCAGCGTTTTCAGCGGCGGCTGCTGGTCCATCGACGGGAAATCGCTGCCCGGTGTCAGCGCTGTCCACTCACGTACCGGGCGACCGGCCTTCTCTGCGCAGCGCAGAACCTGTTCGCGCCAATCGTCCATGCTGACCTTCGCCAGATTGTTGCAGCAGATCAGCACGCCATCGTCAGCGGTGGTCAGCAGCGCCGGTTTGAGCAGGCTCTGGTAGTCACGCAACAGGTCGACTGTGCCGAAGGCACTCTTGGCCCAGGCCGGAGGATCAAGCAGCACCAGATCGTACTGACGTGGGTCCAGACGTTGATAGCTCGGCAGTTTCTGGCCGCGACGCTGGCTGATCGGCAGGCCGGCCAGTTGACGAATCGCCGGGAAGTAATCGGACTGAATGAATTCCATCGTTGGCAATTGCGGGTTGAGCAGACCGTTCTCGCGGCCGACCGCCAGATTGCCTTCGGCAAAGTCCAGGTTACACACCTCGCTCGCCCCACCCGCCGCAGCGCTGAGGCCAACGCCACAGGTGTAGGCAAACAGGTTCAACACACTTTTGTTTTTGCTGTGCGCCTTGACCCAGCCGCGAGCGTTGCGCAGGTCGAGAAACAGCAACGGGTCCTGGCCAGCGTGGCGCCCGCGAACCCGGTAGTTCAGTCCCCATTCGTGGCCGATCAAATCTTGCAGGGCGGCTTCGTCGGCGCGGTAGACGGTGTCTTCGCGGTCGATGCGCGAGTTGCCACGGGAACGGTCGTTGTAGACCAGCAGGGTGTCGAGGCCCAGCTGTTGATTGACGATCTCGTGCAGTTGCAGCAGGGCGTCACGCTCCAGTGCCTGATGAAAACTCTGCACCAACAGTTGCGGGCCGTAGCGATCGATAGTCAGGCCGCCGGCGCCTTCCTGGCTGCCGTGGAACAGGCGATAGCAATCGGTGCCTTGCTGATGCAGCTCGGCGAGCAGGTCCTGGCGACGATCGAGGGCGGCGCACAGCGCCTGATTCAAGGAAGACATGCTGGGCGCCTTGCAGGAGGGAATTGGGGGCGCGGGAGTTTAACAGCTTGGGCGATGAAGAACCTGAACCTGAACCTGTAGGAGCGAGGCTTGCCCGCGAAGAACGATGACGCGGTTTATCTGTTGTACCGAGTTATCGTTCTTCGCGGGCAAGCCTCGCTCCCACAGGGATGTGATTAGCGTTCGACGGCCAGTACACAACAAGGGCTCATTGGTTCAGACGTTGATCAATCAGCCCTTGCACCACGCTCGGGTCGGCGAGGGTCGAGGTGTCGCCCAGGCTGTCCAGTTCGTTGCAGGCGATCTTGCGCAGGATTCGTCGCATGATCTTGCCCGAACGGGTTTTCGGCAAGGCCGGAGCCCATTGGATCAAGTCCGGTTTGGCGAAGCTGCCGATTTCCTTGCTGACATGCGCCAGCAATTGTTTCTTCAGTTCGTCGTTGGGTTCGGTGCCATTCATGGGCGTGACGAAGGCATAGATGCCCTGGCCTTTGACGTCATGGGGGTAACCGACTACGGCGGCCTCGGCGATGCTGTCGTGCAGCACCAGTGCGCTTTCTACTTCGGCCGTGCCGATGCGGTGCCCGGAGACGTTGATCACGTCGTCGATGCGCCCGGTGATCCAGTAGTCGCCGTCCTCGTCACGGCGAGCACCATCGCCGGTGAAGTAATAGCCGGGGTAGGGCTTGAAGTAGGTTTCGATCATCCGTTTCGGGTCGCCGTAGACGCTGCGGATCTGCGCCGGCCAGCTGGACTTGATGGCCAGTATGCCGCTGCCGGCGCCTTTGATTTCCTTACCGTGTTCGTCGAGCAATACCGGTTGCACGCCGAACATCGGTTGGGTGGCGCAACCAGGTTTGATCCGTTGGGTGCTGACCAGCGGGCTGAGCATGATGCCGCCGGTTTCGGTCTGCCACCAGGTATCGACAATCGGGCAGCGCTGCTCGCCGACCGTATTGAAATACCATTCCCAGGCTTCCGGGTTGATCGGCTCACCGACGGTACCGAGTAACCGCAGGCTCTCGCGGGACGTTTCCTTCAGCGGCTCGGGGCCTTCACGCATCAACGCGCGCAACGCGGTCGGAGCGGTGTAGAAGATGTTCACGTGGTGCTTGTCGATCACCTGCCAGAAGCGCGAAGTGCTGGGGTAGCTCGGCACACCTTCGAAGATCAGCGTGGTCGCCCCGTTGGCCAGCGGCCCGTAGACGATGTAGCTGTGGCCGGTGACCCAGCCGACATCGGCGGTGCACCAGAAAACTTCACCATCGCGATAGTCGAGCACGTACTTGAAGGTCATGGCGACTTGCAGCAAGTAGCCGCCGGTGGTGTGCAGCACGCCTTTGGGCTTACCGGTGCTGCCGGAGGTGTAGAGGATGAACAGCGGGTCTTCGGCCTCCATCGGCTCTGGCGGGCAGTCATCGCTGACGTCGCGCAAAGCCTGGTGGTACCAGATGTCCCGATCGTCGACCCAGTTAACCTGGCCTTGGGTGCGTTCGACCACGATCACGGTGTTCACGTCGGGGCAGCTTTGCAGCGCGGTGTCGACGTTCTGTTTGAGCGGCACGAATTTACCGCCGCGCACGCCTTCGTCGGCAGTGATCACGGTGCGGCAATCGGCGTCGAGAATCCGGTCACGCAGCGAGTCCGGGGAGAAGCCGCCGAACACCACCGAATGAATCGCGCCGATGCGCGCGCAGGCGAGCATGGCATAGGCGGCTTCGGGGATCATCGGCATGTAGATGCACACGCGGTCGCCTTTCTTCACGCCACGGCTTTTGAGCACGTTGGCCAGTCGACAGACGTTGTGATGGAGTTTTTTGTAGGTGATCTGGGCGGATTCGGCGGGGTCATCACCTTCCCAGATGATCGCGATTTGATCGCCGCGCTTTTCCAGGTGACGGTCGATGCAGTTGTAACTGACGTTTAACGTTGCGCCAGCGAACCAGCTTGCCTCACCGGTTTTCAGGTCGTAACGCTGGACGGTTTGCCACGGCGCGCTCCAGTCGAGAAAGCGTGTGGCCTGTTCGGCCCAGAAGGTGCTGGGATGCTCGATGGATTGGCGGTACAGGCGTTGGTAGTCGTCTTGACTTAACTGTGCAGCCCGGCGGACGGCATCGGCTTTGGGGAACGTGCTGATATCGAACATGACGGTTCCTTATTCTTGTTTTGCGACAAGAGGGGAGCTGCGCGACCCTCGTAGGAGCTGCCGAAGGCTGCGATCTTTTGATCTTGTTTTTTACAATCAAGATCAAAAGATCGCAGCCTTCGGCAGCTCCTACAGTGATAGCGCACGCCACCGATTTTGCGGTAAACGCGGTGCCGTGGAACTGTCGTTGCTACAAGTGAAGGGGCGGGTAGACCGCCCCTTCAGCCTATCACCCGCGGTGACGACCGCGGAAGTAGTTGATCAAGCCTTGGGTGGAGGCATCGTCGGCCGGGGTTTCTTCGCTGCCGACCAGGCGGTTGTAGACGCCTTTGCCCAGCTCCTTGCCCAGCTCCACGCCCCACTGATCGAAGGCATTGATGCCCCAGACCACGCTTTGCACGAAGACTTTGTGTTCGTACAGCGCCACCAGTGCGCCAAGACGACGCGGGCTGATGCGTTCGACCACCAAGGTGTTGCTCGGACGGTTGCCCGGGATCACCTTGTGTGCCGCCAGCTTCTGTACTTCGTCCTCGCTCATGCCCTTGTCACGCAACTCGGCTTCGGCCTCGGCGCGGGTCTTGCCGAGCATCAGTGCCTGGCTTTGCGACAGGCAGTTGGCGTACAGCCACTGGTGGTGGTCGGACACCGGGTTGAAGCTGACGATCGGCACGATAAAGTCGGCCGGAATCAGCTGGGTGCCCTGGTGCAGCAACTGGTGGTAAGCGTGCTGACCGTTGCAACCGACGCCGCCCCAGATCACCGGGCCGGTATCGGTGGACACTGGCGTGCCGTCCTGGCGCACGCTCTTGCCGTTGGATTCCATATCCAGCTGTTGCAAGTGTTTGGTGATGTTGCGCAGGTAGTGGTCGTACGGCAGGATCGCGTGGCTTTGCGCGCCCCAGAAGTTGCCGTACCAGACGCCGAGCAACGCCAGCAGCACCGGCATGTTCTGTTCGAATGGCGCGCTCTGGAAGTGCTGGTCCATGGTGTAGGCACCGGACAGCAACTCCTTGAAGTTCGACATGCCGATGGCCAGTGCAATCGGCAGACCGATAGCCGACCACAACGAGTAACGCCCGCCAACCCAGTCCCACATCGGGAAGATGTTTTCTTCGCGAATACCGAACGCTACCGCCGCCGCATTGTTGCTGGAAACGGCGATGAAGTGACGGTACAGCTCGGCTTCCGAACCACCCTGAGCCAGGTACCAGGCGCGTGCGGCCTGGGCGTTTTTCAGGGTTTCGAGGGTGTTGAAGGATTTCGACGAGACGATGAACAGCGTGGTCTCGGCGCGCAGCTTCATGGTCAGTTCGTGGAATTCACTGCCGTCGATGTTCGCCAGGTAATGGCAGCGCACGCCTTTCTGGGCGTAGGACAGCAGCGCTTCGGATACCAACTCAGGGCCGAGGAACGAGCCACCGATGCCGATATTCACCACGTCAGTGATCGGCTTCTCGGTGTAACCGCGCCACAACCCATCGTGGATGCGACCTACGAGGTCGGTGATCTGGTTCAGCACCTTGTGTACATCGGGCATCACGTTGACGCCGTTGACCGACAGCTTGTCGCCCACCGGGCGGCGCAGTGCGGTGTGCAGCGCGGGGCGGCCTTCGGAAGAGTTGACGATTTCGCCATCGAACAGCGCTTTGATCGCGCCTTTGAGGTCGACTTCGTTGGCCAGGCCCACCAGCAGGTTGCGGGTCTCGGCGTTGATCAGGTTTTTCGAGTAGTCGAGAAACAGGCCGCAACTGCTGAGGGTGAATTGAGTAAAACGCTGCGGATCGGCATTAAAGGCTTCGCGCATGCTGAAATCCTGCATGGCTTGGCGGTGGTCATTCAACGCTTGCCAGGCGGGCAGAGCGGTAACGTCGTGAGGAGTGCGGTAATACGCCATCGCTGCGGTTTTCCTTTTACTTGAACGGCCTTTTGAACACTAAAATCCCGGAGCGCTGCGGGTGGGCGTCCGGTCAACTGCGTCGACACGATTTCATGGCGCAGGGCGAATACAGTAAACCTCGCGCTGCAATCTGTCTTGACTTTGTCTGACCTGCTCCCGGTACTTTTTTAACATTTAAACCGGGAGCGGTCCGACAAACGGAAGGCTGACAGGGGACGCGGCTCGATCAGGCGACCTGAACCGGAATGGCATTACTGGTGTGGCTCAGCTCGTTACCCGGCGCCATGTAGAGCATGCGCGGCTTGAAGTTGAGCAGTTCGGCTTCGCTGTAGTGGGCGTAAGCACAGATGATCACGCGGTCGCCGACCTTGGCCTTGTGCGCCGCGGCACCGTTGACCGAAATCATGCGCGAACCTTCTTCGCCACGAATCGCGTAGGTGGTGAAGCGTTCGCCGTTGTCGATGTTGTAGATCTGGATCTGTTCGTACTCACGGATGCCGGACAGGTCCAGCCATTCGCCGTCGATGGCGCAAGAGCCTTCATAATCGAGTACAGCATGGGTGACTTCGGCGCGATGCAGCTTGGCCTTGAGCATGATGGCGTGCATGAGTGTTTCCCCAGGTCGGAATCGAACGGCGGGAGCGCCCACAGGCGCGTAGGAGCTGCCGCAGGCTGCGATCTTTTGATCTCGCCGTTTTGTTTGATGTTGCTGTTTGATCTTGCCGTTTAAACCGCAGCGTCAAGGTTCAGATGCAGATTGTCGATCAACCGCGTCGTGCCGAGGAACGCCGCCACTAGAATCACCAGATCCCGATCTTCCGCCGTCGCCGGACGCAAGGTCAGTGCATGGCGAATTTCCAGATAGTCCGCACGCAGGCCGGCGGCTTCAAGCTGTTTGATCTGTTCGTTGATCAACGTCGGGTAATCGCGCTCACCCTGTTTAATTGCATCGGCAATATGGGTCAGGGTGCGATAGACCACTGGCGCGACGGCACGTTGTTCTTCGCTGAGGAAACCATTGCGCGACGACAGCGCCAAGCCATCGGCGGCACGTACGGTAGGCTCACCGATGATCTGGATCGGCATGTTCAGGTCATGCACCAGGGCGCGAATCACCGCCAGTTGCTGGAAGTCTTTCTGGCCGAAAATCGCCAGGTCCGGCTGGACCATGTTGAACAGCTTGCTGACTACGGTCGCCACCCCTTCGAAATGCCCCGGACGGCTGGCGCCGCAGAGGCCTTCAGACAGTTGCGGAACGCTGACGCGGGTCTGGCCGGCCATGCCGTCGGGGTACATTTCTTCGACGGTTGGTGCGAACAGCAGATGGCAGCCGGCCTGGAGCAGTTTCTCCTGATCGGCGGCCAGGGTCCGCGGGTACTTGTCGAGGTCTTCACCGGCACCGAACTGCAGCGGGTTGACGAAAATGCTCGCGACCACGAAATCCACCCGTTGGGTGGCTTTGGTAATCAGCGCGATATGCCCGCTGTGCAGGTTGCCCATGGTCGGCACGAAGCCGATGCGCTTGCCTTCGCTACGGGCACGGGCCACGGCGGCCCGCAGTTCGCGTACGGTTTTTACGGTGTTCATGCAGAAAATCCGTGTTCGATGCCAGGGAAAGTCGCCGCTTTGACTTCAGTGACGTAAGCGCTCAAGGCAGCTTGAATGCTGGTTTGGCCAGTCATGAAGTTCTTCACGAATTTTGGTACGCGGCCGGTAATAGACAGGCCAAGCATGTCGTGCAGGACCAGCACCTGGCCGTCGGTGCCGCTGCCGGCGCCGATGCCGATCACCGGGATACCCACCGCCTGGGTGATTTCTTCGGCCAGTTCGCTGGGTACGCATTCGAGCAGCAGCATGGCCGCACCGGCCTGTTCCAGGGCAATCGCGTCGGCACGCATCTGCCGCGCCTGGTTCTCGTTGCGGCCCTGGACTTTATAGCCGCCGAGGATGTTGACCGATTGCGGTGTCAGCCCCATGTGCGCGCACACCGGGATGCCACGTTCGGCTAGCAGACGGATCGAGTCTGCGAGCCACAATGCCCCTTCAACCTTGACCATGTGCGCACCGGCCTGCATCAACAGGGCGCTGTTGGTCATGGTTTGTTCAATGGTGGCGTAGGCCATGAAGGGCAGGTCGGCGAGGATCAGGGCATCGGCGTTGCCGCGTTTGACGGCCGCCACGTGGTAGGCCATTTCAGCGGTGGTCACCGGCAGGGTGCTGTCGTGACCTTGCAAGACCATGCCGAGGGAGTCGCCCACCAGCAGCACTTCAACCCCGGCCTCATTGCAGGCATGGGCGAAGGTCGCGTCATAGCAGGTCAGCATGGTGATCTTTTCACCTTTCTGCTTGAGGCTCTGGAGCGTGGTCAGGGTGATGGCTGGCATGAAAAAAATCCTCATTACAGGCGCTATGGAAACTACTGCGAGTAACGCGCGTGATTCGTCATTTATACAGGCGCACCTTCTTTCGTGGTGCTTGTAAGGCCTGGATTGCGCCCTTTGGCGCCGCGTTGGCGGCAGCGGGACGCCTATAGTCGTGAGGAGAACCCGGGAAGTCAATTGTGTGTGTTACCGCATTGTTACGTGTGGGGTGTTACCGGCGTTACTGATGCGATTCAGCAGGTTTTGTGAGCGCGACACAAGTCAATGTGGGAGCGGGCTTGCTCGCGAAGGCGGTGTATCAGTCACATCAATGTTGAATGTGCTACCGCTTTCGCGAGCAAGCCCGCTCCCACAGGGTTTTTTGTCAATTCGGGGAGAGGCGTTCCAACCCGACGAACGGGCAGGCAGTGAGTAATTCTGTGAGGGTGCGGTCATCGGCCAGGCGCAGATCAGCCGGTGCCAGTTCGGCTAGCGGATAGAGCACAAAGGCCCGTTCCTGCAGGTGGTAGTGGGGGACTTTGAGGCGCGGTTCGTCAATCAGTCGATCGCCGAACAGCACGATGTCCAGATCCAGCGTGCGCGGGCCCCAGCGTTCAAGGCGCTCGCGGCCTTGGCCATTCTCGATGGCTTGCAGCGCATCCAGCAGGTCCAGTGGCGCGAGGTTGCTGTCGAGCGCGGCGACCGCGTTGGTGTAACGCGGTTGGCCGGGCAGCAGCGAGTCGCTTTGATAAAACCCGGAAACCCCGACCAGTTCGGTCTGCGGCAATTGCGCCAGCGCTTCGACAGCGCTGCGCAACTGTTCGGCGGGGTCAGCCAGATTGCTGCCCATGCCGATGTAGATGCGTTCCATGGCTTATTCGCCTGTAGCGCTCGGTGCGCCGGCAGCGCGCTTGCGCTTGGCGCCGCCGCTGCGGCGACGTTTGCGCGGAGCGCCAGTACCGTCGTCCTTGCCGCTGAGGTCGCGGATCATGTCCCGGCGTTCGCTGTCGTTGGCGTCCTGATAGTCGGTCCACCACTCGCCCAGGCCATCGGTCTGCTCACCGGCGCTTTCGCGCAGCAGCAGGAAGTCGTAACCGGCGCGGAACCGTGGGTTGTCCAGCAACAGGTCGGCGCGTTTGCCGCTGCGCCGTGGCAGACGCTCCTGCATGTCCCAGATCTCGCGGATCGGCATGGTGAAGCGTTTCGGAATGGCGATGCGCTGGCACTGTTCGGCGATCAACTCGTGAGCGGCTTCCTGCATCGCCGGAATCGGCGGCATGCCGCGCTCTTGCAGACGCAACACACGGGCCGGCAGGGCAGGCCAGAGCAGGGCGGCAAACAGGAACGCCGGGGTGACCGGTTTGTTCTGCTTGATCCGCAGGTCTGTGTTGATCAGCGCTTCACTGATCAGCGTGTGGGTGTAGGTCGGGTTGTACTCCAACGCTGCCGCACTGGCCGGGAACAGCGGATCGAACAGCTGCAGGTCGACCAGCATTTCGAAGGTGTCCGCGGCATAGCCGGAGAGGAACAGCTTGAGCACTTCTTCGAACAGACGAGCCGACGGGATCTCGCGCAGCAACGGCGCCAGTTCGCGGATCGGCGTGGCGCTGTGTTTTTCGATGCCGAAATTCAGCTTGGCGGCGAAACGCACGGCCCGCAGCATCCGCACCGGGTCTTCCTGGTAGCGTTGCTTCGGATCGCCGATCAGGCGGATCAGATGATTGCGGATATCGTGTACGCCGTTGGCGTAGTCGAGAATGCGTTCACTGACCGGATCGTAATACAAGGCGTTGATGGTGAAGTCGCGGCGTTGCGCGTCTTCTTCCAGGGTGCCATAGACGTTGTCACGCAGAATTCGCCCGCTTTCATTACGAGACGATTGGTTGCTGTCTTCGTCTTCGTCGTTTTGCGGGTGATTGGCGCGGAAGGTCGCGACTTCAATGATTTCGCGGCCAAAGTGGATATGCACCAGTTTGAAACGCCGACCGATGATCCGCGCATTGCGGAACTCGGCGCGTACCTGCTCAGGCGTGGCACTGGTGGCGACGTCGAAATCTTTCGGCGTGATGCCGAGCAGCATGTCACGCACACAGCCGCCGACCAGGTAAGCCTGGTAACCGGCGTTCTGCAGGCGTTCGACGATATTCACCGCGTAACGGCTGAACTGTGCCTTTTGCAGCGAATGTTGGCCGCTGTTGAGCACTTCAGGCGTACTGCGAATGTGTTGCGTATGACGCTTGGGAGAACGGAATGACTGGAACAACTTCTTCAGCATGGGATGCACTGTTTGAAGGAATGTTCGGCCATAACGAAGAATGACCGCATGATGGGCGGGGATTCTAGCATTTAGTCGGGGGATGGTGTAGGAAGCTGCGCAAGTGCTTGGAGGGGATGTCTGGCATGGGGTTTTGTAGCAACTGCCGTGTGGCGAGGGGGCTTGCCCCCGTTCCAGTGCGCAGCACTGGCATGATTTCGGAAACGCTCAAGAGCTTGGGGCTGCTTCGCAACCCAACGGGGGCGAGCCCCCTCGCCACAGGCTAAACGCCAGAAACCACAAGGGGAGCCGAAGCTCCCCAAGAAGTAGTTGCATGCTCTATTTTTATTATTGGTTTCGGGCTTCTTGTTTTTGTTGAGCGCCCTCGCCATGAAGTTTTCCTTCACGGCCCTCCCAATCGGGAGCCAAGAGCAAACGGATTGCTTTGGTCGCTGTGTTGCTGTGATCGTTCGATCCAACCAGTTCAGGCACTGTCTTGGGACAGTTTTTTATTGTTCTCGGCCTGGTCGTGGGGCAAGCCCCAAATGCAACGCCTCTCCAAAAGAATCAGTTAGCTACGCCTCTCGCCGTCTTGTTTTTATTGTGCGTGAGTCGATACGTCTTATTTTTATTGTCTTGTACATTGCTTGTTATTGTTCTTGTACTAAACATATAGCAGGGTGCGTGCCAACTTTTATGAGGTCCAGTAAAACAAGGGGTTAGGCGGGCTAATGGTGTTTTTCGAGGCCCAAAAAAACCGGGGCTTCGTTACCGTAAGCCCCGGCTTCTGTTACGCGAAAAAGCTGAGGTAACAGTTTTTTCACAATGTCATGTGTTACCCGCACATCCGACAGGTGCGGTTCAGCTCTCGCTGGCCACCCCGGTCTTGCGCCGCGGAATGCCCAGGCGCTGACGGCGTTCCCACAGGCATTTGCGACTGACCCCGAGTTTGCGGGCCAGCTCGGTTTCGGTCATGTGGTCCTGATGCTCGAGAACGAAATGCTGGAAGTAGTCTTCCAGGGACAAATCTTCGGTCGGTTCGTGGCTGGTGTTACCGCCGCTATTGCCCTGCTGGGGCGCCAGGCCGATGAAGTCGTCGTCATCCAGATCGCTCAGTTCGATGTCGATGCCCAGCAGCTCGGCGGAAATCTCCGGGCTTTCGCATAGGATCACGGCGCGTTCGACCGCATTTTCCAGCTCGCGAACGTTACCCGGCCAGGAGTAATGCCGAATCGCCTGTTCGGCATCCAGGGCGAATTTCAGATCGGTGCGGTTGACCCGCGCGCTCTGCCGTGCGAGGAATGCAGTGGCAATTTCATTGACGTCCGCGCCGCGCTCGCGCAGGGCCGGCAGCTTCAAGGCGATCACGTGAAGACGGTAATACAAGTCTTCACGGAACTGGCCAATTTTCGCCAGGCTCTTGAGGTCCCGGTGGGTCGCGGCAATCAGGCGTACATCAACCTTCTGCGACTGCACCGAACCGACCCGGCGGATTTCGCCTTCCTGCAACACACGCAGCAGGCGAGCCTGAGCTTCCAGTGGCAGTTCACCGATTTCATCGAGGAACAAGGTGCCGCCGTCCGCCGCTTCCACCAACCCGGCACGCCCGGCGCTGGCGCCGGTAAACGCGCCTTTTTCGTGGCCGAATAGCTCGGACTCGATCAGGCTTTCCGGAATGGCCGCGCAGTTCACCGAGATCATCGGCGCCTTGGCGCGCTTGGACAGATTATGCAGAGCGCGTGCTACCAGTTCTTTACCGGTACCCGATTCACCCTGGATCAGGACGTTGGAATCGGTTGGCGCGACTTTGCGGATCTTGCTGTAAAGGTCCTGCATCGGCGGACATGAGCCGATAATGCCGATTTCGCCGTTGCTGTTGTCGACACCATTTTTCGCGGCGCCATTGCTCGTTTTGCCGACGACCGGTTCACCGCTGGCTTGCGCCGATTGCCGATCACGCAGGATTCGCGCGACGGCCTGGAGCATTTCGTCGTGATCGAAAGGCTTGGCGATGTAATCCACCGCGCCCATCTTCATGGAGTCGACGGCCGAACGCAGGCTGGCGTAACTGGTCATGATCAGCACCGGAGTGCCCTGGCCAAGTTTGATCAACTCGGTACCAGGCGCGCCTGGCAGACGCAGGTCGCTGACGATCAGGTCAAATGTGGGGATGCTGAAACGCTCTTGTGCTTCCTGCACGGATCCGGCTTCGCTGACCTGGTACTGGTTACGTTCCAGCAGACGGCGCAAGGCGGAGCGGATAATTGTTTCGTCTTCGACGATCAAAATGTGCGGCATTGATTCGATACTCTCGACGGTCTCAGTTCACAGCGGACGTCGCTTCGACATGACGCGGCAAAGTCACCCGGATACGGGTGCCGCGTTGGCTTTGAACATCAGCCGGGCTGTCGATGGTGATTTGTCCATAATGCTCTTCAACGATGGAATAGACCAGTGCAAGGCCCAGACCGGTGCCTTCGCCAGGATCCTTGGTGGTGAAGAAAGGTTCGAACAGTCGGTCCATGATGCTCGAGGGAATACCACTGCCTTCGTCTTCGACGATCAGATCGACCGTGTGTTCGCCGGCTTCGCTTTTAACTCGCACTGCACTGCCCGGAGGCGAGGCGTCGCGGGCGTTTGAGAGCAGGTTGATCAATACTTGGGCGAGCCGCTGCGGGTCGCCTTCGACCCAGTGATCGGGGTCGCACAGGTTGTAGAACTGTACTTCGAAATTGCGCCGGTTCAAGGCCAGCAGGCCGATGGCATCCTGGGCCACTTCCGCCAGACAGACGGGCTCGTCACTGTGCTGATAACTGCCGGCATGGGCGAAGCTCATCAGCGACTGAACGATGCGTGACACGCGTTTGGTCTGCTCGAGGATCTGCCCGCTGATTTCCGTGAGTTCGGCGTCGTCCTCACGCTCTTCGCGCAAGTTTTGCGCGAGGCAGGCAATGCCGGTGATCGGGTTGCCGATTTCATGGGCCACGCCGGCCGCCAGTCGACCGATGCTGGCCAGGCGCTCGGAGTGCACCAGTTTATCTTCGAGCATCTGGGTTTCGGTCAGGTCTTCCACCAGCAGTACCAGGCCGCTGTTACCCGGCGCCAGCGGTTCATCGATCGCCGCTTTGTGCAGGTTCAGCCAGCGAGTCTGACCGTCGAGGGCCAGGTGCTGTTTGTGCAAATGCTCGTCCGGCAGATTGATGAAGCCTTGCAGCAGTTCTTTCCACGGATCGGCAATGGTGCTCAGGCGCGAACCGACCACACGCTGCGCGGCAATCCCGGTCAGCTCCTCCATGGCTTTGTTCCACATGAGGATTTCCTGATCCTTGGCCAGCGAGCACACGCCCATCGGCAACTCTTGCAAGGTCTGGCGGTGGTAGCGGCGCAACGCATCGAGTTCGGCGGCAAGACCGGTGAGGCGCGAGTGGTAGTCCTCAAGACGGCTTTCGATGAAGTGGATGTCTTCGGTGACATAGTTTTCGCCGCCAGCCTTGTAGGGCAGGAAGGTTTCGACCATGTCCTGCGCGACGCTCGGCCCCATCAGGCCGGAAAGGTTCGCTTCGATACGATCACGCAGACGGCGCAAAGCGTACGGTCGACGTTCATCGAACGGCAGATAGAGGTCACGCAGCGCCTGTTCGACTTCTTTCTGTGCAGCCTTGGCGCCCAGCGGCTTGGCCAGTTGCGTGGCAAATTCCTGAGGCGAGGCGGCATGCAGTTCGCGGCGTTGCGGGCGGCGAACGTTGTCCACGGCGCAGGCTTCGGCGGCGCTGGCCTCTTCGGGGCTGGCGTTGGTGAACAACGAGATCAGCGTGAACATCAGCACGTTGGCGGCCAGCGAGGCAATCGCTGCCATGTGCCAGCTGGTGTCGTCCAGCACGTAAATCATGTTCAACAGTGGAATGTAGAAGCCTTGCAGATTGCCGACCAGCGGCAGCAGCATGGTCACCAGCCACACCAGAATCCCCGCCAGCAAGCCGGCGATGAAGCCGCGACGGTTGGCGGTCGGCCAGTACAGTACCGACAACACCCCCGGCAGGAACTGCAATGTGGCGACGAAGGCGACGATGCCGAGGTTAGCCAGGTCCTGCTCGGCACCCAGCATCAGGTAGAAACCGTAACCGGCCATGATGATCGCGACGATCAGCGCCCGGCGGGTCCATTTCAGCCAACGGTAGATATTGCCTTCGGCCGGCGGCTGATAGAGCGGCAGCACCAGATGGTTCAGCGCCATCCCGGACAGCGCCAGCGTGGTGACGATGATCAGGCCGCTGGCCGCCGACAATCCGCCGATATACGCCAATAGTGCCAGGGCTTTGTTGTTGGCGGCGATGCCGATGCCCAGGGTGAAATATTCCGGATTGGTCGTGGCGCCGAGTTTCAGCCCGGCCCAGAGAATCAGCGGCACCGCGAGGCTCATCAACAGTAGAAACAGCGGCAGACCCCAGCTCGCACTGACCAGCGAGCGCGGGTTGAGGTTTTCGGTAAAGGTCATGTGATACATGTGCGGCATCACGATCGCCGAGGCGAAGAACACCAGCAACAGCGTGCGCCACGGGCCTTCCTGCAATGGCGTGTGCAGGGCGGCGAGGGCGGTCTGGTTTTGCAGCAGCCACAGTTCCAGCTGTTGCGGGCCATCGAACACGCCATACAGCGCATACAGTCCGACGCCGCCAATCGCGATCAGTTTGATCACCGACTCGAAGGCAATCGCGAACACCAGGCCTTCATGTTTCTCGCGGGTAGCGATGTGGCGTGAGCCGAAGAAAATCGTGAACAGCGTAATCAGTGCGCAGAAGCTCAGGGCCACGCGATGCTGCACCGGCTCGCGGGTGAGGATGCTGATGGAGTCGGCCACTGCCTGAATCTGCAACGCCAGCAACGGCAGCACGCCGATCAACATGAAAATTGTCGTCAGTGCGCCGGCCCAGGTGCTGCGGAAACGAAACGCAAACAAGTCGGCCAGGGACGAGAGCTGATAAGTGCGGGTGATTTTCAGGATCGGGTACAAAAGCACCGGTGCCAGCAGAAAGGCCCCGGAAACCCCGAGGTAGCTGGACAGAAAACCGTAGCCGTACTGATAGGCCAGGCCCACCGTGCCGTAAAACGCCCAGGCACTGGCGTAAACGCCCAGCGACAGGGTGTACGTCAGCGGGTGGCGAATGATCGCCCGGGGGATCATGCCCCGTTCGCTGATCCAGGCCACGCCGAACAGCACCGCCAGGTACGCGGCGCTGATCAGGATCATCTGGGTCAGGCTAAAGCTCATCGGCATCTTTTTGGCTCTGCAGAATGAAGGTCACGACAATCAGAATCAGCCAGAGCAAATAAGGGCGATACCAGGCGCCCGTGGCGTCGATCCACCAATCCATGATGGCCGGGGAGAACAGATAAATCCCCACTACCAGGAGCAGGACCAAGCGATAGATGTACATCCCGGCCTCTCTTTTTTATGCGCGTGCCCGAAAACGTGCGGCGATGGT
This sequence comes from Pseudomonas sp. JV414, assembly GCF_032424305.1. Lineage (NCBI taxonomy): Bacteria > Pseudomonadati > Pseudomonadota > Gammaproteobacteria > Pseudomonadales > Pseudomonadaceae > Pseudomonas > Pseudomonas sp. JV414. The sequence continues at coordinate 291,816 of NZ_VYKC01000017.1, forward strand.
AACGGATGGGCGCGCCACTGCAAGTGGCATCACTGCAGTTGCGCTTCGGGTAACGTCAGTGTGCGCGGGATCAGCGATGCATCCCAGTGGGCAACGCCCCAGTTCAGCACTTCCCGTGGCGTGGCGTCATTCAGTTCGGTTACAGGCTTGTGCCCCAGCGCCCGCAATGCGCGCAGTAACAGCGGTGTGGCCTGATCTTCGGTCAGCGGCGGCGAGCGATAGGATTTGCCGAGTTTGTGGCCGTCCGGCTGGGTAATCAGCGGGATGTGCAGGTAGCGGGGTTGCGGCAGGCCCAGCAGTTCTTGCAGATAGAGCTGGCGTGGCGTGGAGTCCAGCAAATCGGCGCCTCGCACGATATCGGTGATGCCTTGCCAGGCATCGTCCAGCACCACCGCCAATTGATAGGCGTAGAGCCCGTCGCGACGGCGGATCACGAAATCACCAACCTCTCGACCCAAGTGTTGACGGAATTCGCCCTGCACCCGGTCGATGAAGTGGTATTCCAGTTCCGGTACACGCAGGCGAATCGCCGCGTTCTCGGTGCCGTGCCCCGCGTTGCGGCAGAACCCGGGATAGATGCCGTGATACGGCTCCAATTGTTTGCGCGAACAGGTACAGGCGTAGGCCAGGCCCTGATTGAACAGGCGATTGATGACTTCGTCATAGGCCGCGTGCCGCTCGCTCTGTCGGACCATGTCGCCATCCCACTCGAACCCGTAGCTTTCCAATGCTTTGAGAATCGCGGCCTGAGCGCCGGGCTCTTCGCGCGGCGGATCGAGATCTTCCATGCGCACCAGCCAGCGGCCGCCGACCGAACGGGCGTCGAGGTAGGAGGCCAGTGCTGCGACCAGCGAACCGAAGTGCAAGTGTCCACTGGGCGTAGGGGCGAAACGCCCAATGTAGGCGGGGGAGGCGATGGTGGTCATTAGGGCGATGTCAGGCTGTTCAATCGTTTGAGCATGGCTTGAAGCCGCCTTCGCGAGCAAGCTCAGCTCCTACAGGAAATTGCGCTAGCCGTTGTAGGAGCGAAGCTTGCTCGCGAAGGCGATTTTGAAGACGCAACAAATCAGCAAATGTCAGAAACAAAAAACGGAGCGTTCGCACGCTCCGTTCTTCGTTCAAGTCGCCAAGATTACTTGCCGACTTGCTTTTCCTTGATTTCCGCCAGGGTCTTGCAGTCAACGCACATGTCGGCGGTAGGGCGGGCTTCCAGTCGCTTGACGCCGATTTCGACGCCGCAGGACTCGCACCAGCCGTATTCTTCGTCTTCGATCAATTGCAGGGTTTTGTCGATTTTCTTGATCAGTTTGCGCTCGCGGTCGCGGGCGCGCAATTCGAGGCTGAATTCCTCTTCCTGACTGGCACGATCTGCCGGGTCCGGGAAGTTGGCCGCTTCGTCTTTCATGTGATCAACAGTACGGTCGACTTCCTGCATCAAGTCCTGTTTCCACTTGTTCAGGATCTTGGTGAAGTGAGCGCGCATGGGCTTGCCCATGTACTCTTCGCCCTTCACTTCTTTGTAGGGTTCGAAGCCGCTGATCGACTGATTTTGCTGCTTTGCTTGGGTGGGCATGAAATGGACCGCCTCTACTCTTGTAATCCATTGCGCAGGATTGCTCCATCACCGACACCTGCCGGCCCTGCGGCTGCAAGCGGGCGAACTTACCAGATCAAATCGGACCGCGCTACTCCCGGATGTCGAGCCCGCGGCCCGTGGGCCTTGCAAAAAATTGCAAAGCCTTGCCTGGTGGCTCTGGAGACCTGATCAATTATTGATTTTAGTCAAACCTGGAGCATACGCTTGAACCGTTTGAGACCAGCGTTATATGGGCTCTGACCGCTTTAGGTTCTCGCTCGTTCCTGCGCTTGGGTAGAATCGATTCTTTTCCCCGTTGTAAGGAAGGCTAATGGCTCTGTCCTACAGTGCGCGCAGTCGCGCTATCGAACCGTTTCACGTCATGGCCCTGCTGGCGCGGGCCAACGAGCTGCAAGCAGCCGGCCACGACGTGATTCACCTGGAAATCGGCGAGCCGGACTTCACCACCGCCGAGCCGATCATCCAGGCCGGCCAAGCCGCGCTGACGGCGGGGAAGACCCGTTACACCGCCGCTCGCGGCATTCCCGAGCTGCGCGAGGCCATTTCGGGGTTTTATCAGCAGCGTTACGGGCTGAACATCGATCCGCAACGCATCCTCATCACGCCCGGCGGTTCAGGCGCGTTGCTGTTGGCCAGTGCCTTGCTGGTGGACCCAGGCAAGCATTGGCTGCTGGCAGACCCGGGTTACCCGTGCAACCGGCACTTTCTGCGGCTGGTGGAAGGCGCGGCGCAGCTTGTTCCTGTAGGTTCGGATGTGCGTTATCAACTGACCCCGGATCTGGTCGCGCGTCACTGGGATCACGACAGCGTCGGCGCCCTGGTGGCATCGCCGGCCAACCCGACCGGAACCATCCTGACCCGCGACGAGTTGGCCGGGCTCTCTGCAGCGATCAAGGCCCGCCACGGCCATTTGGTGGTCGACGAGATCTACCATGGCCTGACTTACGGCACGGATGCGGCCAGCGTACTGGAAGTTGATGACAGCGCCTTCGTCCTCAATAGTTTTTCCAAGTATTTCGGCATGACCGGCTGGCGCCTCGGTTGGCTGGTAGCGCCAGAAGCGGCGGTCGGTGAGCTGGAAAAACTCGCGCAGAACCTCTACATCAGCGCGCCGAGCATGGCCCAGCACGCCGCATTGGCTTGCTTCGAACCCGCCACTATCCAAATTTTCGAGGAGCGCCGAGCCGAGTTCGGCCGGCGTCGTGATTTCCTGTTGCCCGCCCTGCGGGAGTTGGGTTTCGGTATCGCTGTAGAGCCGGAAGGCGCGTTCTATTTGTACGCTGATATCAGCAAGTTCGGCGGCGATGCCTTCGCGTTCTGCCGGCATTTTCTCGAAACCGAGCACGTTGCGATCACCCCAGGCCTGGACTTCGGGCGCTATCAGGCCGGGCATCATGTGCGGTTTGCCTACACCCAAAGTCTTCCACGCTTGCAGGAAGCGGTTGAGCGGATCGCTCGCGGTTTGAAGAGCTGGCAAGGCTGATGCGCTTTCATCCTCCCCTCGAAGAAGGTCGCTTGATTCGTCGCTACAAACGTTTTCTTGCCGATATCGAAACCGTTGATGGCGAGTTGCTGACCATTCACTGCCCTAACACCGGTTCGATGCTTAATTGCCAAGTCGAAGGCGGGCAGGTCTGGTTCAGCCGTTCCAACGACCCCAAACGCAAGTTGCCCGGCACCTGGGAAGTCGGCGAAACCCCACAGGGGCGACTGTTCTGCGTAAACACCGGGCGCGCCAACGGTTTGATTGAGGAGGCGTTGCGGGCCAATGTCATCACCGAGCTGAACGGCTTTACCGAACTGAAGCGCGAAGTGGCCTACGGTCAGGAAAGCAGCCGCATCGATTTCCGTCTCGATTACCCGAGCGGGCCCGCGTATGTGGAAGTCAAAAGCGTCACCCTGGGCTTCGATGGCTCGTTGGTGGCGGCGTTTCCCGATGCGGTGACCCAGCGTGGGGCCAAGCATTTGCGGGAGTTGGCGCATTTGGCGCGGGACGGGATTCGTGCCGTGCAGTTGTATTGCGTGAACCTGACCGGCATTGACTCCGTGCGTCCTGCTGAAGAAATCGATTCGGCCTACGCGGCGGCGTTACGCGAAGCGGTGGCGTGTGGGGTCGAAGTGCTGGCGTATGGCGTGCACTTGACCCACGAAGAGATGGTGGTCGATCGGCGTCTGGAAGTGCTGTTAAACGGTTAGAGCGTGACCCAGATCCCTTGATCGTCTTCGTGGCAGGGGATAGTGGTCAGGGATTGCCCGGCGCACGGGCCGGCGACGCATTCGCCGTCTTCGATCAAAAACAGTGCGCCGTGGGTGGCGCACTGGATCAGGCTGTTACTGGGGTCGAGAAACTGATCGGGTTTCCATTCCAGTCCGACACCCCGGTGCGGGCAGCGATTTTCATACACATACACCCGGCCGTCCCGGCGCACGGCCAGAAGCTTCTGACCGTCAACGTCGAAACCGCGACTGCTGGCGTCAGCCAATTCGGCGCCTGTGCAAAGAAGCTTCATGTCTATCCTCAAGTCCCGCAGCTCGTGACCAGATATGTCCGAGCTTGACGTTCAAATGCAAACAATTATCAAATGGCCGCTCACCCACAGGGCGATTGCCGGATGCCGAGGATACTTGGCCTGTCCTCTCGATGCCCGGGAAAACCTTTAAAGGAAGCTGTTTATGCGCCTGAGTACCCGCGTCGCTGCGCTCTGTGTCGGACTGCTCGTCAGTCACCAGGCCATGGCAGCCGAGTTGCCGCAACGTTGGGTCAGCGCCGGTGGTGCCTTGTCGGAATGGGTCAGCGCATTGGGCGGTGAGTCGAAACTGGTGGGCGTCGATACCACCAGTCAGCATCCTGAGTCGCTGAAGACACTGCCGAGCGTCGGCTATCAACGGCAACTCTCGGCAGAAGGCGTTCTGAGTCTGCGCCCGCAGATCCTGGTGGGCACCGAAGAAATGGGGCCGCCATCGGTGCTTTCACAGATTCGCAGCGCGGGCGTTCAGGTCGAACTGTTCTCGGCCCAGCCAGATTTGCCGACATTGCAGGGCAACCTGCAGCATCTGGGCAAATTGCTGGGGGCTGAAGATCGGGCTTCGCAAGTATTCCAGACTTATCAACAGCAGCTCGATCAGCAACAAGCCCGGGTCAGTCAGGTGCAACTCAAACACAAAGCACCGGGTGTATTGCTGCTGTTGGGGTATGCGGGCGGTAAACCGTTAATTGCCGGTAAAGACACCGCCGCCGATTGGTTGCTGCAACAGGCCGGTGGCCACAATCTGGCAACCCACACTGGCTACAAGCCGTTTTCCGTAGAGTCCCTGGCCAGTCTCAATCCCGAAGTGCTGGTGTTTGCCGACCGTGCGCTGACGGGCGATGCGGCGCGCGCGGCGTTGTTCAAGGAAAATCCGATCCTCTCGTCCACCCGCGCGGCCAAGGACGGGCGAGTCATGGAACTGGACCCGACGTTGTTGGTGGGGGGACTGGGGCCACGGTTGCCGGAAAGTCTGAAAAGCCTGGCTGACGGTTTCTATCCAGGTACGACCGGCCAATGATCCTCGTTAAACCCCGTGCGCTATTTATCAGTCTGAGCCTGCTGTGTTTGCTAGCGATCTGGTTGTCGCTGGCGTTGGGGCCGGTGAGTCTGCCGTTGTTCGACACGTTGCGCGCGGCGTTGCGGCTGATTGGTTTGCCAATCGCGCCCGACGGGTTGGAGCAGGCCGAACTGATCCTCGGGCAGATTCGCTTGCCGCGAACCTTGCTCGGCTTGGCTGTGGGCGGCGTGCTGGCGCTGTCCGGCGTGGCAATGCAGGGCTTGTTTCGCAATCCTCTGGCCGATCCGGGATTGGTGGGGGTCTCCAGTGGCGCGGCATTGGGCGCTGCCATCGCGATTGTCGGTGGTTCGGTGTTCGGCGGTTTGCCCGAATCCTTCGGGCCTTATCTGTTGTCGGTGTGTGCGTTTCTCGGGGGGCTGGGTGTAACGGCGCTGGTCTATCGACTGGGGCGGCGCAACGGCCAGACCAACGTCGCCACCATGCTGCTGGCCGGTATTGCATTGACTGCCCTGGCCGGCTCTGCGGTAGGGTTATTCACCTATCTGGCGGATGACGCGACCTTGCGCACCCTGACGTTCTGGAACCTGGGCAGCCTTAACGGCGCCAGTTATTCGCGACTTTGGCCGTTGCTGCTGGTGAGCACCGGTGTGGCGCTGTGGTTGCCGCGTAGGGCCAAGGCCTTGAATGCATTGTTGCTGGGGGAGTCGGAGGCCGGTCACTTGGGCATCGACGTCGAAGGCCTCAAGCGCGAACTGGTGTTCTGCACGGCATTGGGCGTCGGTGCGGCGGTAGCGGCAGCGGGGATGATCGGGTTTGTCGGCTTGGTGGTGCCGCATCTGGTGCGGTTGCTGGCTGGCCCCGATCATCGTGTGCTGTTGCCGGCGTCGGTATTGGCGGGGGCCAGTCTCTTATTATTTGCCGATCTGGTGGCGCGACTGGCCTTGGCGCCGGCCGAGCTGCCGATCGGGATTGTCACAGCCTTCATCGGCGCACCGTTCTTTCTGTATCTACTGCTCAGAGGGCGTGACTGATGTTGCGAACGCAGAATCTGCAAATCCGGCGCGGTCGAAAGATTGTTCTCACGGACATCACCCTTGAACTCAAACCGGGTGAAGTCCTCGGCGTGCTGGGCCCCAATGGTGCCAGCAAAAGCACATTGCTTGGCGCCCTATGTGGCGAATTGCATGCGGACCACGGCAGTGTCTGGCTCGATGAGCGCGAGCTGAGTCATTGGGCCGGGGCGCAGCGAGCCCAGCGTTTGGCGGTGTTGCCGCAGGTGTCGACCCTGGACTTTGCCTTTCGCGTCGAAGAAGTGGTCGGTATGGGGCGTTTGCCTTATCAAAGCGGCCGGGTCCGGGATGACGAGATCGTCGCCGCCGCGCTGCTCGCGGCCGATGCGCGGCACCTGAGTGGACGCAGCTATCTGGCGTTGTCTGGCGGCGAACGTCAGCGGGTGCATCTGGCACGTGTGCTGGCGCAGCTCTGGCCGGGGGAGGCGGGGCAAACGTTGTTGCTCGACGAACCGACATCGATGCTCGACCCGCTGCACCAACACACTACTCTGCAAGCGGTGCGCGAGTTCGCCGATCGTGGCGCCGCGGTGCTGGTGATCTTGCATGATCTGAATCTGGCGGCACGTTATTGTGATCGACTATTACTGCTCGAAGGTGGGCGCCCCGTGGCGCTGGATACACCGGAGCAGGTGCTGCGCCCGGAACCGCTCAGGGCCGTGTTCGGGTTGGAAGTACTGGTGCAGCCGCACCCGGAGCGTGGGCATCCGCTGATCATCGCCCGCTGAGCATTTCATCGAGGTGAGAACATGCGTGTGATGGTGATCCTGGCTGTGCTGTTACTGAGTGCCTGTCAGCATGTGCCGGTGGTGCCGCCGCCCGTCAGCGGCGAGATCCGGGACCTGCGCAGCGGTCAAACACTGACAGCACAGGAACTGCTTGCACGGTTAGCCAAGCCTTCGCGGTTGATCGTCGGCGAACAGCATGACAATCGTGATCACCATCAACTGCAATTGTGGTTATTACAGGCACTGGGTGAGCGGCGGCCCCAAGGCAGTTTGCTGCTGGAAATGCTCACGCCGGATCAGCAAGCGCGCGTCGATCACGTCAGGCATGCGTCACCGCTACCCGCTGACTTGCCCAATGCATTGGCCTGGCAATCGGGTTGGGACTGGAATCTGTACGGGCCGATCGTTGGTTTTGTCCTGACTCAGCCATACCCGTTGCTGGCGGCCAATCTGGATACGCTTGAAGTCCGTACTGTCTATGCCAAGCCGCCGACATTGAGCGGTTCGCGTTCTAACGCCCCGATGGTCAAGGATGAGTTGCTGGCACAGATCAGCGATTCCCACTGCGGCTTGCTGCCCACATCGCAAATGCCCGCGATGCTGGCCGTCCAGCAGCAACGTGACCGGCGGATGGCTGGGCGATTACTGGCCGCACCGACGCCTTCACTACTGTTTGCTGGTGCGTACCACGCGCGTAAAGATGTCGGGGTGCCGATCCATGTGCTGGATCTGGATGAGCCTGAAGCGCCAACGGTATTGATGCTGGCGGAGCAGGGCGCTGAGGTCACAGCGGCCATGGCCGATTACGTCTGGTATACGCCCGCCACGCCACCGCAGGATTACTGCGCGCAAATGCGTAAACAGTTCGGCAAGTAGTCAGGGCGGTACAATCTGGCGAGTTTTCCACAGGCAAAAAAAGACCCGGCAAGAGCCGGGTCAAATAACCGTGATTAGCCTGATGAGGAGATAATCTGAGAGTCCGAACCAAGGGCTTTTCAGAATATCGACCAGTCTCGCGACCAGTTGTGATAATCATAGCGATTCTCATTACCAAGTCAACCGCTGATTTTCAATTTCTGTGGATCTCACCAGTTCCCTTAGTGAAGGCCCTGCAATCATTGGTCTTCAGGCTGTGTGCGTAAGCGCAATTACCCATTCAAATCTTGTGGCGTGACGAGATAGCGTCCAGTTGTTTGTTCAAGGCTTCCTTGCGTTCGGCGGGAATGTCGTTCCAGTGAACATCCATCAGTGCGCCTTCGATCGCATACAACAACACCTTGGAAGCCCGAAAACCGCGCGTGCGCACGGCCCGATAAGCATCCACAGCTCCCAGCCGACGCAAGTCCGAGGCACTGTGGATACCCACGGCATGCAGCCATTGCGCCGATGTCTTGCCAAGATTTTTCAGGTGTTGCAGTTCATCATTCATCAAGCCTCCTTGCGACAGCCGAACGGTGCGTGGGCGAGCCTCTCAGCAGTGTAGCCATCAGTAGGAAAAGCGTGATTGTTTGGTCGGTTTCGACGCAAAAGCTTCTAAGAAGAGGGCTCAAGAAACGGCGTGAAAAGGCTGCGAGTGCAGTCGGAAGACGGGCGTTAGGCCTAAAGTTTCAGGGTGAAAAAAGTACAGGGTCCAGCGCAAAGCAGGGGCGCCGGACCTGGTAGAACGTCGCTTTTAGCGGGTGCGATAACGCAGTCGCGTACCGAAATTCATCGACATCAGAATCTCATCGGCACTCAGCTCTGGCGGGAAGTAGGCGCCGGAAATCTGCGCGTGGGCCAGGCTCGCGCCTTCCAGGGATGAGTTGCGAAAGTCGATGCCGCGCAAGTCGGCAGAGCGGAAATAGGCATCTGTGAAGTCGACGCCGTCGGCGTTCAGTTCACGCAGATCGAGACCACGAAAGTCGCCACCGACCATGTCGATAGGTCCATCTTTCGGGCGTTCGTTGTTAAAGCCTGTGATGTCGTCTTTGTGCAGCAAGGCATAAAGCGGGGTGTCGAGAAGTTTCGGCTGGCTCATGTCGCATCACCTGATGGTTTTATGACGCCAGTATAGTGCCACTATTTGACAGCCGTGAAGCCGGTGAAGGCTTCACGGTTGAAATAGTTTTTTACAGGCCTGGCAGGCGTTGGCGAATCTGCGCAACGACGGTATCGAGCGTGCCACTTTCATTGGTCTGGACGCGTTTGCTGCAAAGAATTTCTGCTGGCGTCAGAGCCTCGCGGCTGGCTTGCTGGGCGGCGATAACGTTCAAGTTGGCGTCGGATGGATCGTTATTGTCGGCCTGGCGTTGCTTCAACCAGCTCTCGATCACCGCTTGCGGAGCGTCGCAGTCGAGGATCAGGAACGGCGCACCAGTGGCTTCGGCGATTTTTGCCGCGCCGTCACGTTGGTCGCGCTTGAGGTACGTGGCATCGACCACTACCGGGAAACCGGCATGCAGAATTACACCGGCAATTTCATGCAGACGGCTGTAAGTAGCGGTGTTGGCATCGGCACTATAAATGCCGGCCTGCAGGTCGTTCGGTACGTTTTGCTCGCCGAACATACGCTTGCGCTCGACATCGGAACGCAGACGAATGGCGCCCAGCGCTTCTACCAGGCGCATGGCCACGTGGCTTTTACCAACAGCGGAAACACCGTGGGTAATCGCCAGGAAGCGCGAAGGAATGGTGCTGTAGCTTTCCGCCAGGTTGGCGTAGTTGCGGTACTGACGCAGCGTAGTGGCGCGCTGCACCGGATCGGCCTCGGCCGGCATGCTGAACAGGCTGACCTTGGCACGAACCAGTGCGCGGTAGGCTTTATAGAAGTTCAGCAGCTCAAGGCCCTGATAGTCGCCGGTCAGTTCCAGGTATTGGCTGATGAAACGGCGCGCCAGACTCTTCAGGCCACGGTCTTCCAGGTCCATGGCCAGGAAGCCGGTGTCGGCGTAAACGTCGGTGAAGCGGAACGGTTCGTTGAACTCGATGCAGTCGAAGATCACCACGTTGCCGTCGATCACGGTGGCGTTGCCCAAGTGAATGTCGCCGTGGCATTCACGAATGAAACCGTCGGCCTTGCGCTGGGCGAGCAGCGGCTTGAGGCGTTCGAAGCTGCTTTCGGCCCAGGCTTGCAGTGCATCCAGTTGCAGCAGATCGGCCTTGTCACTGAGGAACGGACGGATCTGTTCGAAGTTCTGACGTACTGGCGCCATGACGCTGTCCGGTGTGCCGGCTTCGTGTTCGGCAGGCACTTTCGGCGCGCTGAGGTGGAATTGAGCGATCTGTGCGGCCATCTCGTCGATGTGCGTGGTGGTCAATTCGCCGTTGGCTTGCAAGGTGCTGAGCAGACCGTTCTGCGGGAACTGGCGCATTTTCAGTACGTATTCGATGGCCGGGCCGTCGCCGCCCAGTTGCGGGGCTTCGGCGCTGCCGGTGACTGGCAACACTTCAAGATACAAATCATGGGTAAGGCGCTGGTTCAGACGCAACTCTTCAGCGCAGAAATGTTCGCGAGCCTCGAGGCTGGTGAAATCGAGGAAGCCGAAATTCACCGGCTTCTTCACTTTATAAGCGTAGGGGCCGGTGAGCAGCACCCAGGAAATATGGGTTTCGATGACCTGAAACCCTTCTACGGGATGCGGGTAGAGGGCCGGGTTTTGCAGGGCAGCGATCAGGGACTGGCTCACAGGCGATCCTTCAGAGTCTGGGGAAAATTCAAGGCCGCCATTATGGCCGCAAGTCCGCCCGACGCAAACCTCAGCGGGCTTCTGTTGAGTATGAATAAAGTGCGTATAATCCGCCGCCATGACTCGTACTCGATCCCCCCGCACCCCCAAAAAACCACCTTCCAGGGGCATGCGCCCCTGGCTGGGCTGGGCCCTTAAACTCAGCCTGGTCGGCCTTGTGGTGCTCGCCGGGTTCGCGGTTTACCTTGACGCTGTGGTCCAGGAGAAGTTCTCCGGCAAGCGCTGGACCATCCCGGCCAAGGTATATGCGCGTCCGCTCGAGCTGTTCGTCGGGCAAAAACTCAGCAAGGATGACTTCCTTACCGAACTCGATGCCTTGGGGTACCGACGCGAAGCCGTCAGCAACGGCCCCGGCGCGGCGGCAATCAATGGCAATACCATCGACTTGAATACCCGGGGCTTCCAGTTCTATGAGGGCATGGAACAGGCTCAGCCCGTGCGTGTGCGCTTCTCCGGCGACTACGTGGCCGAGCTGTCGGCGACCAACGGTTCGAAGCTTTCGGTCGTACGTCTGGAGCCGCTGCTGATCGGCGGGATTTACCCGAAAAACCTTGAAGACCGCATCCTGATCAAGATCGATCAGGTTCCGCCATATCTGCTTGAAACCCTGATTGCCGTGGAAGACCGGGATTTCTACAGTCACTGGGGCGTATCGCCGAAGTCGATTGCCCGAGCCGTTTACGTCAACACTTCGGGCGGCAAGATGACCCAGGGCGGCAGTACCCTGACGCAACAGTTGGTCAAGAACTTCTACCTCACCAGCGAACGCAGCCTGACCCGTAAGCTCACCGAAGCCATGATGGCGATGTTGCTTGAACTGCATTACGACAAGCCCGAAATTCTTGAGGCTTACCTCAATGAAGTGTTCGTCGGCCAGGATGGTCAGCGTGCGGTGCATGGTTTCGGCCTGGCCAGCCAGTTCTTCTTCGGGCAGCCATTGTCCGAGCTGAAACTGCATCAAGTCGCTATGTTGGTGGGCATGGTCAAGGGGCCGTCCTATTACAACCCGCGTCGCAACCCTGAGCGGGCGCTGGAGCGGCGCAATCTGGTGCTCGATGTTCTGGGGGAGCAAGGCGTTGCCACCGCCGAGCAGGTTGAGGCAGCGAAGAAAATGCCACTGGGTGTAACCACTCGCGGCAAGTTGGCCGACAGCTCGTTCCCGGGCTTCCTCGACCTGGTTAAACGTCAGTTGCGCGAAGACTACCGCGACGAAGACTTGACCGAAGAGGGGCTGCGGATTTTCACCAGCTTCGACCCGATCCTGCAGATGAAAGCTGAAGCCTCGGTCAATGACACGTTCAAGCGTCTGGCCGGGCGCAAGGGTTCCGATGAGGTTGAGGCGGCCATGGTCGTAACCAACCCGGAAACCGGCGAAGTCCAGGCGATGATTGGCAGCCGTCAGGCGGGTTTTGCCGGTTTCAACCGGGCACTGGACGCGGTACGACCGATCGGCTCGTTGATCAAGCCGGCGGTTTATCTGACAGCTCTTGAGAAGCCAAGCCAGTACACGCTGACCAGTTGGCTGTCGGACGAATCCTTTTCGGTCAAAGGCGCGGACGGTCAGGTCTGGAAACCGCAGAATTATGATCGCCGTTCCCACGGTACGGTGTTCCTTTATCAAGGGTTGGCGCACTCCTACAACCTGTCGACCGCGCGTCTCGGGTTGGCGGTGGGCGTACCGAATGTCTTGAAGACCCTGGCACGTCTGGGGGTGAGTCGCGAGTTCCCGGCGTTCCCGTCGATGTTGCTGGGTGCCGGTGGCTTGACCCCGATCGAAGTGGCGACCATGTACCAGACACTAGCCAACGGCGGATTCAATACGCCGATGCGCGGGATTCGCAGCGTGCTGACTGCCGAGGGCGAGCCGCTCAAGCGTTATCCGTTCCAGATTCAGCAGCAGTTCGATCCGGCGTCCATTTACCTGGTTCAGAGCGCCATGCAACGAGTCATGCGTGAAGGTACGGGCAGCTCGGTTTATAACGTGTTGCCGAAAACCCTGACCCTGGCCGGCAAGACTGGTACCAGTAACGATTCGCGGGACAGCTGGTTCGCCGGTTTCAGTCAGGATCTGCTGGCAGTGGTCTGGTTGGGGCGCGATGATAACGGCAAGACACCGTTCACCGGTGCCACCGGTGCGTTGCAGGTCTGGACCAGTTTCATGCGCAAGGCCGATCCGCTGCCGCTGGACATGCCACAGCCGGACAACATTGTTCAGGCCTGGGTCGATTCGCGCACCGGGCAAGGTTCTGAAGGCAGTTGCCCTGGCGCGGTGCAGATGCCGTATATTCGCGGCAGCGAACCGCCTCCTGGCGCCGCTTGCGGTGGTGAAAACCCTGCTGAGTCGGTGATGGATTGGGTCAAAGGATGGATGAATTAAGCAAAGAGGGTTTCAAGTGAACAAGTGGTTGATTCCAGCGGTGACTGCCGTGGCTTTGCTCAGCGGCTGCTCCACCGTACAGCGTGGTTCGATCCCGGTTGTGGATTCGGGCACCGCCGTCTCCAACAGCGAGCGGATTTCGGCGAATGGCGGTTACCGTCAAACGACGGTAAAACGTCCTGTGCAAGGCCAGACTCAGGCAATCCCGCAAGGTGACACTGGTGTTGTGGTGATGGTGCCGGGTGGTGGCGCCGTTTCCTCGGCACCGATCAGCACTTCGCCAATTACTCCGGGCCCGATCACTCCGGGGCCGATCGATACCTCGCCGGTCCAGTCGGCACCGATCAATCAGGGCAGCTACAGCATGCCATCGACGCCGAGCGGGATTCCTTCGGCGAGCTCCGGTGGCTTGTCTGCCGATGAGCAACTGGACGGTCCGGTCCTGGCGTTGTTGACCACTGCCCAGCAGCAACAGGCCAGCGGCGACCTTAATGGCGCGTCCTCCAGTCTCGAGCGCGCCCAGCGTGTCGCGCCGCGTGAGCCGCAAGTGCTTTATCGCCTGGCCCAGGTGCGTATGGCCCAAGGCGATGCGGCACAGGCCGAGCAATTCGCTCGTCGTGGTCTGACGCTCGCCAATGGTCGTCCGGCCCTTCAGGCCAGCCTGTGGGAATTGATCGCCCAGGCTCGTGAGAAGCAGGGTGACTCCGCCGGTGCGGCGTTGGCTCGTCAGAAGGCCAAGGTCTCGCTGTGATGGATGCGCGCTTCCCGAAGATTGCCGAACAGTTGCTGTTGATCGAGCGCGAACTGCGCGTCCAGGGCTGGTGGGACGAAGTCTCGCCGTCCGCTGAAGCGCTTTCCAGTGTCGAGCCATTTTCGGTGGATACGCTGGATTTCGAGCAATGGCTGCAATGGGTCTTCCTGCCAAGAATGAAGTCGATCCTGGAACAAGACCTGCCATTACCTAACGCGTCGGGGATTCAGGAGATGGCCGAAATGGTCTTCGCCGCCCGCAACGTCCAGGGCAAGGATCGGCAGCTTCAGGTTTTGCTCAAAGAGTTCGACCTGTTGATCACCGCCTCTCGCTAACTCCGATCCGTTGTAGGAGCCGTAGGAGCTGTCGAGTGAAACGAGGCTGCGATCTTTTGATCTTGTCTTTAAAAGTCAAAATCAAAAGATCGCAGCCTCGTTTCACTCGACAGCTCCTACATGCAGTTTTTCGCAATCTGTTTCTGTGCTTCGGTGATGCGCTCCTGACGTTGTTGGTCGGTCAGGCGGCGCATCTCACCTTCGACATCCTCCCGTAGTCGTGGATTATTCTGCAGTTGAGCCAGGTTCGTTCGGGCCTGTTCGCAGAATACTTTTAGCTGGGCTTGCTGCTCGGCGACCTGCTTTTTTACTTTGTTATCGATGGCCTTTTGATCGCCTATGACGTTGCTGCGCGTTGGCGTACTCGGCTTGCCGACGGGCGGGGCGGGCGTCACCACGAGGGTGGGCTCCTGGCCTGGGGGCGGTTGCGCATCGAAATGGGTAACGCCCTGGGCATCGACCCATTTATAGATCTGACCCGCCATGCACAAAGGGCTCAGGCTGATCAGCAAGCTGGCGGTGAAGAAGAACGTTCGCATGCCATTTCCTTGTCATGGGTGCGCAATCGAAGCTAACACAGTTGCGGTTTAAAGGTTTTTTCTTGCGTTCTCATGCGCTTAGTTCGAATAAAGCACATTGACGGCTTGACTTGCGATGGGCGAAACAGAAGAATCCAAAGTCCGCTGTAGAGGGACTGCCAGAAGCAGACCCACTCGGTAGATCATGAGGCGCACATCCGCGCCGACCTGTTACACCCGCAACGCGTTACCTCGCGCTGGGTGGGAAAGGCCCGCAACACTTGGGACGATCCCAATACTTGCTCAGTCAGTGCTGACGTAGTCGGCGACCACCGTCGCTCATGCTCTGCCGAGAAGTAAACCTATTAAGACCCGTCCTCTTTGTATGTGGGCGGTATTCTGGCGTTTTAGAGGTGAACAACGTGGAGCTTTTATCTGGCGGTGAGATGCTCGTCCGCTTTTTGCGTGACGAAGGCGTCAAATATATCTACGGGTACCCGGGTGGTGCTCTTCTTCATGTCTATGATGCCCTGTTCAAAGAACCGGAAGTGACCCACATCCTGGTTCGTCACGAGCAGGCTGCGACCCATATGGCTGACGGCTATGCCCGTGCCACCGGTAAAGCCGGTGTGGTACTGGTAACCTCCGGCCCGGGTGCAACCAACGCCATCACCGGTATTGCCACGGCCTACATGGACTCCATTCCGATGGTGATCATTTCCGGCCAGGTGCCTAGCACCATGGTAGGTACCGATGCATTCCAGGAAACCGACATGATCGGTATCTCCCGGCCGATCGTGAAGCACAGCTTCATGATCAAGCATGCGTCGGAAATCCCGGAAGTCATGAAGAAAGCGTTCTACCTGGCGCAATCCGGTCGTCCTGGTCCGGTCGTTGTCGATATCCCGAAAGACATGACCAACCCGGCCGAGAAGTTCGAATACATCTTCCCCAAAAAAGCCAAGCTGCGTTCCTACAGCCCGGCCGTTCGCGGTCACTCCGGGCAAATCCGCAAGGCAGCTGAAATGCTCCTGGCGGCCAAGCGTCCTGTGCTTTATGCAGGCGGCGGCGTGATTCTCGGTGGTGGCTCCGCGCCGCTGACCGAACTGGCGAAGATGCTCAACCTGCCAGTGACCAATACCCTGATGGGCCTGGGTGCCTACCCTGGCACCGACCGTCAGTTCATTGGCATGCTCGGCATGCACGGTAGCTACACCGCCAACCTGGCGATGCACCATGCCGATGTGATCCTTGCAGTCGGCGCGCGCTTCGATGACCGCGTGATCAACGGCCCAGCCAAGTTCTGTCCGAATGCCAAGATCATTCACATCGACATCGACCCGGCTTCGATCTCCAAGACCATCAAGGCAGACGTACCTATCGTCGGTCCGGTCGAGAGTGTCCTGACCGAAATGGTCGCGATCCTCAAGGAAATCGGCGAGACCCCGAACAAGGAGTCCGTTGCCAGCTGGTGGAAGCAAGTCGATGAGTGGCGCGGTGACCGTGGTCTGTTCCCTTACGACAAGGGTGACGGCAGCGTAATCAAGCCGCAGACCGTGATCGAAACCCTGTGCGAAGTGACCAAGGGCGACGCCTTTGTGACCTCCGACGTGGGCCAGCACCAAATGTTCGCCGCGCAGTACTACACGTTCAACAAGCCGAACCGCTGGATCAACTCCGGTGGCCTGGGCACCATGGGCTTCGGTTTTCCGGCGGCCATGGGCATCAAGCTGAGCTTCCCGGATGATGACGTCGCCTGCGTAACGGGCGAGGGCAGCATCCAGATGAACATTCAGGAACTGTCGACCTGCCTGCAATACGGTTTGCCGGTGAAGATCGTCATTCTGAATAACGGTGTACTGGGTATGGTTCGCCAGTGGCAGGACATGAGTTATGGCAGCCGCCACTCGCACTCCTACATGGAATCGTTGCCTGACTTCGTCAAGCTGGCCGAGGCCTATGGTCACGTTGGCGTGCGCATCACCGAATCGAAAGATTTGAAGTCGAAGATGGAAGAGGCGTTCGCCATGAAAGATCGCCTGGTGGTTATCGATATTTCGGTCGACACCAGCGAGCACGTCTACCCGATGCAGATCAAAGACGGCTCCATGCGCGATATGTGGCTGAGCAAGACGGAGCGTACTTAATCATGCGGCACATTATTTCCTTGCTTCTAGAAAACGAACCGGGCGCTCTGTCTCGTGTAGTCGGCCTGTTCTCGCAGCGCAACTACAACATCGAAAGCCTGACCGTGGCACCCACCGAAGACCCGACTCTGTCGCGTCTGACGCTGACCACTGTCGGCCATGATGAAGTCATCGAACAGATCACCAAGAACCTGAACAAGCTGATCGAAGTGGTAAAACTGGTCGACCTGTCGGAGAGTGCTCACATCGAGCGTGAACTGATGCTGGTCAAGGTCAAGGCCACCGGCGCCCAGCGCGCCGAGATCAAGCGCACCACCGATATTTATCGTGGGCAGATCGTTGATGTCAGCGCTAGCGTGTATACCGTTCAATTGACCGGTACCAGCGACAAGCTCGACAGCTTCATTCAATCGATCGGGACTGCCTCGATTCTGGAAACCGTACGCAGTGGCGTCACCGGGATTGCCCGCGGCGACAAAGTACTGAGCATCTAAACCAAATTAGCGAATGGCCTGAACGGCCAGGATATAGAGAGGAATTTCATGAAAGTTTATTACGAAAAAGACTGCGACCTGTCGATCATCCAGGGCAAGAAAGTTGCCATCATCGGTTACGGTTCCCAAGGCCACGCTCAAGCGTGCAACCTGAAAGACTCCGGCGTTGACGTTACTGTTGGTCTGCGTAAAGGTTCGGCTACTGTTGCCAAAGCCGAAGCCCACGGCCTGAAAGTGACTGACGTTGCTTCCGCCGTAGCGGCTGCCGACCTGGTCATGATCCTGACCCCGGACGAGTTCCAGTCTGCCCTGTACAAGAACGAAATCGAGCCGAACATCAAGAAAGGCGCCACCCTGGCCTTCTCCCACGGTTTCGCGATTCACTACAACCAGGTTGTGCCACGTGCTGACCTCGACGTGATCATGATCGCGCCGAAAGCTCCGGGCCACACCGTGCGTTCCGAGTTCGTCAAAGGCGGCGGTATCCCTGACCTGATCGCTATCTACCAGGATGCTTCGGGCAACGCCAAAAACGTTGCACTGTCCTACGCCGCTGGCGTTGGTGGCGGTCGTACCGGCATCATCGAAACCACCTTCAAGGACGAGACCGAAACCGACCTGTTCGGCGAACAAGCCGTACTGTGCGGCGGTACCGTTGAGCTGGTAAAAGCCGGTTTCGAAACCCTGGTTGAAGCTGGCTACGCGCCGGAAATGGCCTACTTCGAATGCCTGCACGAACTGAAGCTGATCGTTGACCTCATGTACGAAGGCGGTATCGCCAACATGAACTACTCGATCTCCAACAACGCTGAGTACGGCGAGTACGTGACCGGTCCGGAAGTGATCAACGCCGAATCCCGTCAGGCCATGCGCAACGCCCTGAAACGTATTCAGGACGGCGAATACGCCAAGATGTTCATCAGCGAAGGCGCCACCGGCTATCCTTCGATGACCGCCAAGCGTCGTAACAACGCCGCTCACGGTATCGAAATCATCGGTGAGCAACTGCGCTCCATGATGCCTTGGATCGGTGCCAACAAGATCGTCGACAAAGCCAAGAACTAAGTCCCGAGCTTGTACGGAAAACGCGGCCTAGGCCGCGTTTTTTCGTTTGGATCCGCCGGTTCTGGTATAAAGCTGCATTGTTTGTGGCCGAACCGTCGTCCCAGACACCTGTCGAAACTTTCCACCCCGTTGCAAGGTAAATGTCCATGAGCGAACGTCCCGAAGAGCCAAAGCAGGCTTCTGACGCCGAAAGCCTTCTGCCTATCGATGAACACATCGAAGAAGGGCATGACGCTGAAGGCCGTAAAGTCCGGCATCGTGGTATCTATCTTCTGCCGAATCTGTTCACCACTGCGAACCTCTTCGCAGGGTTCTATTCCATCATCAACTCGATGAGCGCCCAGAGTGCCTTGAGTGCTGGTGATGCGATCGGCGCGAGCAAATATTTTGCGTTTGCCGCGATCGCGATTTTCGTCGCCATGGTGCTTGACGGCCTCGATGGTCGCGTTGCCCGTATGACCAATACTCAAAGCGCTTTCGGTGCCGAGTACGACTCGCTGTCGGACATGGTTGCCTTTGGTGTGGCGCCGGCATTGCTGGCATTCGGTTGGGCCCTGGGTGACATGGGCAAGGTCGGCTGGATGGTCGCCTTCATCTATGTAGCGGGTGCGGCATTACGTCTGGCGCGTTTCAACACTCAGGTCGGCACTGCAGACAAACGTTACTTCATCGGTCTGGCCAGCCCGGCTGCCGCCGGTGTGGTTGCGGGCATTGTCTGGGCATTCAGCGACTACGGCATTCAGGGTTCCAAGATGTCGTTCCTGGTTGCACTGATGGTTGCCGCCGCTGGCATGCTGATGGTCAGTAACATCAAGTACAACAGCTTCAAGGAGCTGGACTTGAAAGGGCGCGTTCCTTTTGTCGCGATCCTCGCAGTGGTATTGGTATTCGCCGTTGTGTTCAGTGATCCGCCACGCATCCTTCTGCTGGTTTTCCTTGCCTATGCGGCTTCCGGGCCGGTGCAGTACCTGCTGCGCCTTCGCCGGCACAAAAAAGCCGAGTGATGTAATTTCCCTCATACTCCGCAGTCTATGGGTGCATCTGTCCTCCAAAGCTGCGGAGTTGTCATGCTGATCAAAGTCCCCAAAGCGTCTGACTGTCATGAGTCGGACGTCACGCCTGAATCCCTCTACCTTTCTCGTCGCAGTGTATTAGGTGCCGCCGTTGCCGGTTTGGCGGTGAGCAGTCTGCCGCGTTGGGCGAGTGCTGACGATGTTGCGCGTTATGCTGATGTAGAGCCTGGCAAGGCGCCCTCCTGGTTTGCCGAAAAGCTTCCTTCTACCAAATGGGGGGCGGTCAACGTCAAAGACGAGGCGATCACACCTTTCAAGGATGCGACCCACTACAACAATTTCTATGAGTTCGGTACCGATAAAGGTGATCCCGCGGCCAACGCCGGTGCGCTGAAAACCGAACCGTGGAGCGTGGTAGTGGACGGGGAGGTGGGTAAGCCGGGGCGGTATGCGCTGGAAGACTTCATGAAGCCTTATCAACTGGAAGAGCGCATCTATCGTCTTCGCTGTGTGGAAGCCTGGTCGATGGTCATTCCGTGGATCGGTTTTCCTGTTTCGGCGTTGCTCAAGGAGGTCGAGCCGACGTCCAAAGCCAAGTTCATTCGCTTCGAAACCTTGCAGGATCCCAAGAGTATGCCCGGGCAGCGTTCCGGTTTTGCCCTGATCGACTGGCCTTATGTAGAAGGGCTGCGTCTGGATGAGGCGATGAATCCGTTGGCGATTCTTGCTGTGGGCATGTACGGGCGTGAGTTGCCGAATCAGAACGGTGCGCCGCTGCGTCTGGTGGTGCCTTGGAAGTACGGCTTCAAGAGCATTAAATCCATCGTGCGGATCAGCTTGGTCAGCGAGCAGCCGAAAACCACCTGGCAGAGTATCGCCTCGGATGAGTATGGCTTCTATGCGAACGTGAACCCGACAGTCGATCACCCGCGCTGGACTCAGGCACGGGAAAGGCGTTTGCCGAGCGGCCTGTTCAAGCCCAATGTGCGGGACACGCAAATGTTCAATGGCTACTCGGATGAAGTCGCTTCTCTATATACAGGGCTCGATCTGCGGAAGAATTACTGATGCGATATCCGTTCTGGCGTATTGGCGTCTTCATCGCAGCAGCGATTTGGCCGCTGCTTTGGTTGTATCAGGCCTTGGGGGATGTGTTGGGGCCAGATCCGGGCAAGGTACTGGTCGACCGTCTAGGGCTGGGGGCACTTGTCCTGCTGCTGATTACATTAAGCATGACGCCTTTGCAGAAACTCACCGGTTGGCCGGGGTGGATAGCGGTTCGGCGGCAGTTGGGGTTGTGGTGCTTCGCTTATGTGGTTCTGCATTTGAGCGGTTACACGGCGTTTATTCTTGGCTTTGATTGGTCGCAGCTGGGTATCGAGTTGCGCAAGCGTCCGTACATTATTGTCGGAGTCCTGGGGTTTCTCTGTTTGCTGGCATTGGCGGTTACCTCCAATCGCTACAGTCAACGGCGTTTGGGGTCTCGCTGGAAGAAACTGCATCGGTTGGTCTATGTGGTTCTCGGGCTTGGATTGCTGCATATGTTGTGGATCGTGCGTGCCGATCTGAAGGAGTGGGCGATCTATGCTTCTATAGGTGCGTTGTTGTTGGTGTTGAGATTGCCGCCTGTAACCCGCCGGATTCCTCGTTTAACAGCCAAAAAGGCACCTTCTGCAAGAAAGGCGTAATTAGAGGTTGACGGCAGATTCTGGAAGTCTATAATTCGCCCCACTTCCGGCGCAGTCGAAACGGAAAACTCCTTGGTAAACAAAGAGTTACGCAGTTTTCGGCAGCGGTTACGCTTCAGTTCATCGAAGCCAGAAGGAGTTGGTAAGGCAGTGTGTTTTCGCCTTATTGACGGTTCGATCTTCTCGGTCGAAAGCGGAAAAAAAGAGGTGTTGACAGCAGCGTGTAACGCTGTAGAATTCGCCTCCCGCTAACGAGAGATCGGAAGCGCAAGTGGTTGAAGTTGTTAAAGATTTCCAAGCGAAACTTTGAAAACTTCTGAAAATAACCGCTTGACAGCAACAGAGGCTGCTGTAGAATGCGCGCCTCGGTTGAGACGAAAGATCTTAACCAACCGCTCTTTAACAACTGAATCAAGCAATTCGTGTGGGTGCTTGTGGAGTCAGACTGATAGTCAACAAGATTATCAGCATCACAAGTTACTCCGCGAGAAATCAAAGATGTAACCAACGATTGCTGAGCCAAGTTTAGGGTTTCTTAAAAACCCAAAGATGTTTGAACTGAAGAGTTTGATCATGGCTCAGATTGAACGCTGGCGGCAGGCCTAACACATGCAAGTCGAGCGGTAGAGAGGTGCTTGCACCTCTTGAGAGCGGCGGACGGGTGAGTAATGCCTAGGAATCTGCCTGGTAGTGGGGGATAACGCTCGGAAACGGACGCTAATACCGCATACGTCCTACGGGAGAAAGCAGGGGACCTTCGGGCCTTGCGCTATCAGATGAGCCTAGGTCGGATTAGCTAGTTGGTGAGGTAATGGCTCACCAAGGCGACGATCCGTAACTGGTCTGAGAGGATGATCAGTCACACTGGAACTGAGACACGGTCCAGACTCCTACGGGAGGCAGCAGTGGGGAATATTGGACAATGGGC